>JAAFJN010000014.1:0-111554 GCA_013298845.1 Chitinophagales bacterium | reverse complement strand
CGCTGGTTTGCACTTTACGCCGGAGGTATTGGCGGACATTCAAAATAAAGGTGTAGAAATGCAGGAAGTGACCCTGCACGTTTCCGCCGGAACATTTAAGCCGGTAAAAGTGGAGAACGCCATCGAGCACGATATGCACTTCGAGCAGGTGGTGGTGGAAAAAAGCAATGTAGAAGCCCTTTTATCGGGCAAAAAAGTTGTGTGTGTGGGCACAACTGCCCTGCGCACCTTGGAAAGTTTGTATTGGTACGGGGTGAAACTCACCCGGCAACCTCAGGCGGAGTTTGTGGTGGAAAAAACGGATCCTTATGTCTTTGCCAACGAAGGGCCGTTGCCGTCGGTAGAAATGGCCATGCGCGCCATTCTCCAACGCATGGAAGCCACCCAAACCAACGTATTGCACGGTACCACGCAGTTGTACATTATGCCCGGTTACGAGGTAAAAGTGGCGAAGGGACTCATTACCAATTTTCACCAGCCGGGCAGCACATTATTGTTGTTGGTAGCGGCGTTTATTGGGCCGGAACATTGGAAAACGGTGTATCAGGCGGCCATGGATAACGATTATCGTTTTTTGAGTTACGGCGATAGTTCGTTTTTGGCCGGTCCCGGATGGTGAACTGTTGAACATCGAACACCGAACACCGAATATCGAACGCCGAAATAATGTTTAATTGAAAAAGGGTAGAATGTAATGGGCTGTCCTGTAAGCGAATACTTCGACATTCGGTGTTCGGTGTTCGATATTCAAAATTTCACTTAAAAGACAGCCTCATTTTTAACCAGAAGCGGAATTACTTTTTATCGTCGTCGCCGCTCACGTAGTCTTTGGCTTTATCCCAAAAACTTTTGCCTTCTTCCACGGCTTCGTTGAATTCTTCTTTTGCTTCGCCAGCGAGTTCTTTGGCTTTATCGGTCAGGAAACCCAACGCACCACCTTCATGGGCGGCAATTTTTTCCTTTGTTTCCGCAATCATAGCGGCTTTTTCGGCGGCTTCTTCGGCGAGTTCGGCTTTGGCTTTAGCGGCCATTTCTTCGGCTTGTGCGCTTACTTCGGCGAATTTTTCAGAAGCGGCATCTTTGATAGCGCCCAATTTTTCACCTGCTTCAGCGGCTGCTTCTTTAGCGCCATCAACGAATTTGTTCAGTAAATTTTCCATTGTATATTGTTTTGCCGGTTGTCGGCGGTTAATTCCGAAATGAGACGTAAAGTTAACCGTTTGGTTGTTGACGAAATGTAATTGAACTGTTAACAAATTGTAAAGAGAGTGATCCCAACAAAAACGAACACTCTACGACGAGCAACAAAAAACGAACACCCTACAACGAGCCAACCAATTCAACAAATTCAACAAAAATTCTACTTCCCCAACCAAACCCGGAATTCCTCCGCTTTTTCCCGACTAATCAGAATGTCCTCGGTATCGGGCGGGTGCAGGAGTTTTACCTTCAGGCGGCTGTTGGTGTAGGCAATGGTTTCGTCAATGGACTCGAAGGTGGCGATGTATTTGCGGTTGAGGCGAAAAAACTGGTTGGGGTCCAGCAAATCTTCCAAATCGTCGAGGGTGTAATCCACCACGTATTTGCGGCCATTTTTCAGGCGCATCCACACAATTTTATTTTCTCCGTAAAAATATTCCACTTCTTCGGTGGTAAAACCGGCGAGTTTATCCCCAATTTTGACCATAAAACGCGTTTTATAACGCGGTGTGGTGCGCGCCAACATTTGCTGAATCACCCGTAAATCCACGCTGCTTTGGGTGGCTTCGGGGCTTTTTTGCAATAACTTTAATTTGTCCAGCGCGTTTTTTAACGCATCGGCTTCCACGGGTTTTAGCAGGTAATCAATGGAGTTTACCTTAAAAGCCCGCAGCGCGTAAGCATCGTACGCCGTAACAAAAATGACTGGAAAGGTCACTTTTACCTGTTCAAAAATGCCAAAACTCAGCCCGTCGGCCAGTTGAATGTCAAAAAATGCCAGATCTGGCGGCGGATGGTGCGTTAACCATTCCACCGTTGTTTTTACGCTGTCAAAAGTGGCAACCACTTCGATGGGCGTTTCCAGTTTGTTCAACTGCCGTTGCAGGGTGTCCACGGCCAGTTCTTCATCTTCGATAATGATCACTTTCATGGGGTAAAGATAGTGCATGTTTTTGACCCCGTGGAAGACCTTTCGGCTACAATTATTCCGAACGCAGACTATTCACGGGATTTGCCCGCGCCGCCCGGATGCTTTGAATACCAATGGTGCAACCCGCGATCAACACCGCCAAGGCACCGGCACCCGCAAACATCCACCATTGTAAACCAATGCGGTACGCAAACGACGATAACCATTCCTGCATGACCAACCACGCCAGCGGCGACGCCAGCATGGTGGCGATGACCACCAGCCACAGGAAATCTTTGGCCAAAAGCCCCGTAATTCCCGCTACCGACGCGCCCAGAACCTTGCGAATACCGATCTCTTTGGTGCGTTGCGTGGCCACAAAAGTCGCCAGGCCAAACAGCCCTAAACAGGCAATAAAGATCGCAATTCCGGCAAAAAGGCGGAATAACGCCCCGGCCCGTTGTTCGGTGCGGTACATTTTTTCAAACTGCTCGTCGAGAAACGTGTAGTTAATGGGTTGTCCCGGGAAGTAATTTTTCCAAATTCGCTCCACCGCCGCAATGGCATTGGCCGTTTGGCCGGGCTGAATTTTGACAAAAAACTCGCGCCGCCATTCCGGGTTATTAAACACCACCAGCGGTACTATTTCGGTGTGCAACGGTTTGAAATGGAAATCCTGCACGATACCCACCACTTGTCCTTCGCGGTCCTGAAAACCAAACCGTTGACCCAGCCAAGGTTGGGGTAAACCGAGTTGGCGGGCGGCGGTTTCGTTGAGAACGACGTTGTTCAGGTCGGAAATATTGTTTTCTTCAAACCAGCGTCCTTCTTTCATTTGAAGCCCCAAAACATCTTTAAATCGGGCATCGGCGGATAATTGGGACACGGTGGGGTGAGCATCTTCGGGTAAACCATCAAATTTCACCGATCCACTGTGCGTACTCTTGATGTGTACGGGCGATTGATTGGCCAAACTCACCCCAACAACCGTACTTTGTTGGCTCAGGTCGTGCAACAAGGCATCGCGGACTTGCAGAAATTTTTTGTGGCCCAGGGTACGTTCCTGCTCCCAATCCACCCCGAAATTGAGCGTTTGCGCGCGGTCGTAACCCATGTTTTTTTGTTGGATAAATGCCCTTTGCTGCTCGATTACAATGGTGCAAATGAGCAAAGCGATGGATACCGTAAATTGAACAACCACCAAACCCTGCCGAAACACCGAGCGTTGGCGGCCGTCGCGGCCCAATTGACCGCGCAGTGCTTTCATGGGTTGGAAACCCGCCAACAACAACGCCGGATAAATACCCGACAACAGCACCGAAACGCCAATGGTACCCCCGAACAACAGCCAGGGTAGGGGAGTGGTCCAGTTCAGGGTAAAATTGCGGTCGGCCAGGTCGTTGAACCACGGCAGGGTGAGGTAAACGATGAGCAGTGCAATGGCGCCCGCTATCAAAGCCAATACCCCCGATTCTTTTAAAAATTGCCCAAAAAGACTTGATTTGTCAGCGCCCACCAGTTTCCGAATCCCAATCTCGCGGGCGCGCACCTGCGCCCGGGCCGTTGTGAGGCTGATGTAGTTCATGGCGGCCATGAGCAAAATTAACGCGCCAATTAACCCAAATGCCCACACCGATTTGATATTGCCCCGTTCGTACACGTCGTCTTTCAGGCTTTGGTCAAAGTGCATGGCGGTGAGCGGTTCCAAATGCAGCACGATACTGGAATCCTCTTTGGCCACCGCCAACAGTTGAGTTAATTGTTGGGAAATGTCGGCGGGAACGGCTTCGGGGCGCAATTCGACAAATGTGCTGTAATTGAAATTGTTCCAACTTTCGTCGTTTTCGCGGTTGTTGCGCTGTTTTAACCAGGCACTAACGGGCAAAATCACGTCGTCGCGGAAACTGGACTCAGGGCGCGGGTTGCGAATAACGGCCTGCACTACAAAATCCGTTGAATCAATGGTGATTTGGTTGCCCAATGCGCTGTGGCGGCCAAAGATTTTTTCGGCCGTTTTTTCGGTAATGATGGCCTCGTTGGGGTTTTGGCCAAAGTTTTTAATGCTGCCCTCGGCTACCTCGTAGGTAAACAGGTCAAACCAGCCTTCTCCGGCGTAGGCAATGTCTTTGAGCCGAAATGATTCGTTGCCCCGGTGCACGACGCGTTCACCGGCGTTGAATATTTGCGTTTTAAACGCTACACCGGGCGTTTGATCGAGCAGTTTGGCAATGGGCAAAGGGGTATTTCCCCAATACCACGTTTCGGTATCGCTGATTTTTAAATCGGTGTGAATGCGGTAAATCAGGTCAACATTGCGGTGGTATTGGTCAAAACGCAGTTCATTTTGCACCCAAAGGGCAATAAGAACAACGGCCGACATACTAATGGCCAATCCGGTGATATTGAGGCCGGAATACAGGCGATTGCGCCAAAGATTTCTGAGTATAATCATTCTGAACGGAGACTTTTAACGGGATTTGCCAAAGCGGCTTTGATACTTTGGAAACTGACGGTGAGGAATGCAATGGCCAACGCGCCCGCGCCCGCCAGTGCAAAGAGCCACCATTGGATGTCAATGCGGTACGCAAAATCGGCCAGCCATTGGTTCATCAGGTACCAGGCCAATGGTGTTGCGCACACAATGGCCACCAGCACCAGCGACAAAAAGTCTTTGGCCAATAACCCGGTAATACTCCCCACCGAAGCACCCAAAACTTTGCGCACCCCAATTTCTTTAGTGCGGCGTTGGGCAGCGTGCGCGGCCAAACCAAATAACCCCAAACAAGAGATAAAAATGGCCAAAAAACCAAAACCCTTGCAGGTGGCCGAAAACCGCGCTTCGTCGGTGTAAAACTCGGCGATCATTTCATCGTAGTAACGACCGAAGAAGACTTGTTCGGGAAACGTTTGGTCGTATTCGCGCTGAATGGCCGCCACGGTAGCGCTCATGTTGCTGGGTTCAATTTGAAGCCCGCCGCTGTCAATTCGTTTACGGTTGGTGCCCATTACCAGGGGCAATACCTCCCGGTGCAGCGAATGCGCGTTAAAATCTTTTACCACGCCCACTACCTTGTAATATTTGCCGCCACCCAGCCGAAGTTCCTGGTCCAACGCCGCTTCGGGGTTGGAAACGCCCGCTTTTTTGAGCAAAGTTTCGTTCACCACGTACTCTTTTACGGTGTCGCTGGGTTCTAACCAACGTCCTGCCACCAGGTGCAGATCGAACGTTTTTAAATAATCGCCGTCGCCAAATTTGATGGTCGTGCTGTATTTTTGATCGGCGGTGCCGCGCCCAAACGAAAAATTGGTTTCCCAGGTGCTGCCCGACGATGGGAAATCGCTGCCAAAAGCCACCGAACGCACGCCCGGAATTTGGGCCAAACGTTGCTTAAAACCGTTGAGTTTGGCGTGGGTCAGGCTGTCGGGATTCATGTGGAAAATGTACACCAGGTCTTTTTTGAAACCCAAGTCGCGGTTGCGAATAAAATCCAATTGTCCCAACGTAATTAAGGTGCCCACGATCAAAACCTGCGCAATGGCAAACTGAAACACCACCAATCCTTTCCGCACCGAATTGCCGCCCACCGACCGGGGCGAAACGTTGTTTTTGAGCGCCTGAATGGGGTTAAAACCCGACAACACCAAGGCCGGATAAGACCCGGATAACAGGGTAATTACGAGCGTTAACCCGCCCGTAAATGCCCACACTATCGGTTGGGATAAAAATGGGTGTTCGGGTGGTATGTCGGAAATGTGGACCAGCAGCGGTGACGTTAATCCCGCTAAAGCAACCCCCAAGAGTGCCGAACTGGTGGTAACAATGGCCGTTTCACTCATAAATTGGCCAAATAACACGCTTTTACTGCCGCCTAATGTTTTGCGAACGCCCACTTCATTGGAGCGACGAAGCGCCTGTGCCGTGGACAGGTTGATAAAATTGAAACACGCCATCAGGAGGACCAAACACCCGATAAACGCTAAAATCCAGAGGCGCTCTTTGGGAACGATATTAATGCCCGACGAACCATAGCGGTCGTCGTAGTGAATATCGGACAAAGGTTGTAGATGGTGCTGTTTATCGCTGACTTTTCCGTCGTTTTGCCGGATGTACTCGGTTTGGCCCACTTGTTGAATCAAGGTTTCGACGGCGGGCTGCTGCGCTGCGTCGGAGAGGAGCACATACATTTGGTCGTTGGTACTAATGCTGCCCCAGTCATCGGCGCGATAATCGAATTTTTTGGGGTCACTCAAAATGGTTTCGTAGGATACCAACACGTTAATTTGTAATTCGCAATTGGAGGGCGGATTTTCCAAAACGCCTTGGACCATCATGGGATCGTTATCAATCAAAAGGGTTTTTCCCAACGCATTTTGCCATTGCCTAAAGCATTTTTCGGCGGTTTCGCGGGTAATTACGACCGTGTTGGGGGCATTTAACGCCGTGTTTTTATCGCCGGAAAGCCATTGAAAATCAAAAATTTGAAACAGCGCGGTTTCGGCAAAAAAGGAAATATCACCTTCCGTGGTATTGAGTTTGATGGTTGTGGGAAGGCCATTTTCGTCGGGAACGATGATGTTTGGCCAGTTTTCTTTCACCCGCGAGGTGGCTACAATCTGCGGAATTTGAGTTTGAATAACGGGCATTGCGGGTAATGGCAAGCCGCGGGAGTAGTTCATTTCGCCATCTTCGCCCTTTACCTGGGTTACAATGCGCCCAATCCGGTCGTAGTTAGCGAAATTAGTATTAAAACTCAATTCGTAACTAATCATGCGAAATATCAGCAATACGGCGGCAATACCTACCGCCAGCCCGGCGATGTTCAGGAGCGCAAACCCTTTTTGGCGGGATAAGTTGCGCAGGGCTATTTTGAAATAATTAGAAATCATGGAAATCATAGCTATACTTTTTAGTCACTAACAGACCATGCGCCAATATTTATACCATTCTTGTAAAGGTTTGATTATCAATAGATTGTTGCCAAAAGCCTCTTGGTCAATTTGATCGTTTTCGGATATTGGTGTACGAAAATGAACATTTTTTACCCATGCGGTATGCGCGAATATTGTGGTGCATACCGCATGGAGAGTGCATTATCGGTGGATGACCAGTGGTTTTGTACCCGTTTTTTGGTCAGTGGTCCACATTTGCAAAAAGTATAAACCCGCCGGAAGGTCGTGCACCGGGATTTGAATCCGGTCGCCGGGAGCAACCGATACCTGGCGAAGAGTGGCTCCGGTGGGACTTAGTAAGGTGATTTGCGCTATTTTGAGGTCGTTTTGGTTGTTTTTTGACCAGATTTCAACCCAATCGTGGGCCGGATTGGGACTCATTTCAAAAGAAGAAACAACCTGTTCGTGCGTAGAAACGTAATTAATGGGCAGTGATTTACAAAAAACATTGTTGTTCTCGAAACTGTCGCGCACGTGGTTGATCTCCGTCACGTGCAGGCAGAAATTAGCCGGATTGTACGGGACGCATTGCGCACTCATGGGGCCAAGGGGCAATACCGTATCCTGTCCGGGAGCCAGTTGCAGTTGATCGAACGAAATGGCGTAAGTATTGGGCAAAACGCCGCCGCATCCCGGTATATCGAAGCAATAATTGGGGGCGAAATACAATACTTTGCAGTGGTTAATGGTGG
This sequence comes from Chitinophagales bacterium, assembly GCA_013298845.1. Taxonomy (GTDB): domain Bacteria; phylum Bacteroidota; class Bacteroidia; order Chitinophagales; family Saprospiraceae; genus M3007. Next base: position 103,802 of record JAAFJN010000014.1, on the reverse strand, counting down.
TGGTACCTTGGTTTTTTACCCGGACGAATACATTTTTAAAATCGGCATTGTATAAAGTACTCGTAACGCCGAAGGGAGAATTGACTTGGTACGAATTACCGGTAGGTGTTGCGCTGAGCGTAATATCCGTAACTGACAGGTTGGTGTGGCTGAGCCAATTGCGGTTAACGCCGGTGGAATCGCTCACCAGCCAAAATTTGATCCAATCGGCCGGGGCTTCGTGGGCCAACATGAGGGTAAATTGGCCGTTGCGCACCACAAAACTGTTTTTGATAAAGGCGTCAGGAATAATAAAACCATTTAACCAGCCGAGTTTTAAGTCTTTTCCCAAATCTACCGTTGATAATAGCGTAAAGTTGGGGTCAAAAGTGCGCAAATACAGTTTTTCAGATTCATCGCTCAAGACCATAAAACCTTCTGGACAAGTGCGTATGTAGCGATCTTGTAATTCGACGGGGATATCGGTCAGTCCGGTCAGTTGCAACTGGTCGTTTAAAATGTAAGCCACGGTCTTCGAAAAAGCCACAAAACCCGCGTTTCCGCCCAACGTATCTATCGCCACAATGGGTTCCGGTGCAAACCAGGGCAAGCCTACTGGCTGGTTCCATTGGTTGGTAAACCGCACTTCCTGAACTTTTGGTTGCAAAAAACGCCCATCGGGCAAAGGAATGGTCTGGGGTGACCAAACGGGCATATCCACCGGGGTGATATCGGTACCATTGGTGTGAAAAATGCGGCTATCGTTGGGATTAATGATTAAAAAGGTAGCGTCGGTGTGGTATTCCAGGTTGTGGGCCACTAAGTTCAGGCGTTGGTGCCAAAGAATTTGTCCCAGCGTATCCACTTTAGTAAGCATGGAACTCACCACGACATCGCATTCAAAAATGGAGGTGGAAATGATAAACGTCCCATCGGGCATTTGAAGGGCTTCTACAAGGCTCAGTTCTTGCACAAAGAAGAGGGAGTCGCGGAGGTTTAAGGTAATGACCCGTTCCAACGCTTGGGCCGCGTTGTAGAGCCGGAGTTGGACGGAATCGTCTTTTACAAAACCAGCCACCAGATAGCCGTTTTGCGGGGTAAAGTGCGCATCGGTGAGGCGAAAACCGCCGAGGTACGTTTCTTTTTGGAGCGATTGGCCAAAAGCCAGCAATGCAAGGTGGAAAAAAACAATGATTGTAGCGATTTTTTTCATAAAAAAGCAGGTTTGTACTGAGCGTCGTCAGTGGTTACACTGCACAACCCCTCCCTTCCCTCCCTCCTTAACGAGGGGTTTCAAAGCCCTCGTTAAGGAGGGAGGGAAGGAGCGCAGTCGTGCGGAAGTTGTTGTTGTACTACCGGGCAAATGTAGGGACGCCCTTTGTTGCGACCGCAAATAAATGGTTTTTTGGCTAATATTAAACAAAAAAGGCCAACCCCGTTGCCAGGGCTGACCTTTCTATATCGTTCAATGCAAATAAATTACATGTAAACAGATTCTTTACCAAATTTCTTTACCAAAGAGGCGTAGAACAACGTGCGGTATTTATTGCGGTTGCTGCTACCCATTGCTTCGCATACTTCTTTCAAAGCGGCGTCGAGTTCAGGGCCATCGGTGAGGCCAAGTTTACCAATGAGGAAATTGGTTTTTACGCGATCCATTTCCGTTTGATCGGAACAAGAAACGCGTGAAGAATCATCGTTGTAGATAGATGGGCCGAGACCTTTGGCAACTGCTGCTACCAATTCGCTGTCGAGGCCAAGTCCGAGACTTTCGTTGTCGCTCTGATACGTGGAGATCAGTTCGTCGAGTTTACTCATGATTTGAGATGTGGTTAAGTTAAAAAATAATTAGGGGCAAGAAGCCGGGGCGAAGTTAGTACAGGCCCGAGATAATTTTCTAACTATTTGAAACAAATTTTTCAAAAAAAATTAACCACAATAAGTCTCAAATGCCTGCGTGAGGTTATCGGCAATAACATCGGCCGAACGACCTTCGATGTGGCGACGCTCGAGGAAATGCACTAATTTGCCGTCTTTGAACAGGGCAATACTGGGCGACGATGGCGGATAGGGGAGGAGGAACTCGCGCGCTTTAGCGGTGGCTTCGGCATCAACACCGGCAAAAACGGTGTACAATTTGGCGGGTTTTTGGGCACCATTCAGGGCCATTTTGGCACCAGGACGGGCCATTGCGGCGGCGCAACCACAAACGCTGTTTACCACCAGCAGGGCTGTTCCTTCCTGGGTGCTCAATGCTGCCTCCACCTCGGCGGGGGTACTCAATGATTCAAATCCAAAATCGGTGAGATCTTTGGACATGGGTGTTGTAAGTGCTATCGGATACATTTTGTATGCTTTTTGTGTGAATTTTTATAAAAACGCCGCAAAGTTACGGATTTATACGTCGGCTCGACCGGTTTTGTGCGTGAAAATCCGGGAACACCCCGATATTCAGATGCACAACCCGCAACGATGCCTTTTACGAACAAACAAAATGCCCCAATGTTTAGGGCGCATAAAAATTGGCCATCGGGAAGGTTATTCTATTTTACAACCGAACTCCCTCCCAATTGGCGGACAACTTTCTTCACTTAGTTGCCCCCGGGCATTCCATCCCGGCTTTTTTGGTATTTCAATTACACTAATGTTGCGTCAAGTCGCCCCGAAAAACCGTATTCCACTTCCGAGCCGGCCTCAATTATTGTGTGGTAGCCTTCTTCCAAACGCGTTAGAGGCCATTTGCCCGCCATAAATGCCGTACCCGGCTCCACGCCCAAGGCCAGGCAAAGGTGTTCGGGAATGGTTTTGTCCACCTCCACCGTAAATACCTGTTTGCTAAAAAACATTTTTTGGGTGAGGGGCATCATGTGCTCCGTTGGGAAAAGTAGTTCCAAATGCCCTTCCGGGGAGACGCTTAACCACGCTTTTACAAAACGGTGGTTTTTAGCGGCGGGAAACCCATTGGGCGGTCCGGGGGTATGTTCGTCGGTACCGTCGAGGCTACAAATACCCAATCGGGCGCAATCCACGCGCGGGTTTCCCAAAATAACGTTTACTGGTAATGTTTTTTTCATCGTTCTGAATCTGTTTTGACTAAAAGTGAGTTGTACGTTAATTAAATGAATGCCATTCCAAAGTAAATTTGTGTACTTTGTTAGTTGGGTTTTATTTTTATTTTTTTCAAAAGAGGATCCGTACTCCAAATTTGATTACAGGCACCGGGTTCGCCGGGTTCACCGGGTCGGTCGGTTTTGCAAAAACAATCGTTGGTATTAATATCCCAGTCACAACTGCCGCAGGGTGCGCCAATGCAGGCTACCCAACGAGAATCAGCGTAATAATTACCGTTTTCGTCGCCTTTTAAACGGAGATACACCTTTGCCGCTTGATCAGGTTCGGGTGCAAAGCGGCATTCGCAGGTAAAATACCAGTGGCCATTTAGAAAGACTTTATCAAAAGTTTCTACGGTGCTTAGTTTGCCCAATCTGAGGTCGGCTGCTCGCGCAATAACCTCCTCACTTTGGACAAAACGAACTTTACCATTGATGGTGGACAAGATGGGGTCGCGCACCGGATCAAAATAGCCATCCTCCTGACTTGTAGTTGTTTGGGCATTGACCGTTAAAAAGCCCAAAAGCCCTAATATTAAAAAGCACACTTGTTTCATAATTGTTGAACGTTTATTCGTTAGATAAATTCAGTGCAGTACTTACTTTTTTCAAAGTTATTTTACTCGTATTAGAACTGACCTCGTTACAACATCCACAGGGTTTTTGATCAGTTGGTTGTTGATTTCCAAAACAGTTGTTGTTACATCCGAAGCAACTTATTCCACCCGCTGAAGACACAAAATAGCCGCCAGCGGCGGTTTTTACCAATGGAATATGGATATAAATTGGATTGCCGTTGGGGCCGGTATTGCCCGTTTGAAATTGCAATAACGAGTGTTGGGGATAGTCAATCCGGCGCACCGAAGAGACTTTCCCCACAAAAGGTAACTGCGCACGCAGTGATTTTATCAGGATAAAATCACTGACGGTATTCAAGACAATACCGCTGTCCACTTCCAGCGCAACGGGGTGCAGGGTGGGGTCAAAAGAGGAAATTTGTTGCTGGTTGTTTTGCCCCCAAACGACGTTGAGGGTGCCCCAAAACAACAGAAAACCGGTAAAAATGAGCGATTTCATAATCTTACTGTGTTGATGGGTTATTCAATATCCAATGAGCCGTACAACATGTCTTTTAATTTGGAGCCTTGTACCTCCGGCATGCGATAGGCGCTGTTGAATTTTTCTAAAGTTTGGTCAATGTCCGTTTTGAGTTGTTTAAACTGCGCCGGTAAAGCATCGTTACAGGCTTTTTCGTTTTCGTAACTATCGGCAATTTTTGAAAATTTCTTGTAATATTCGGCACCCTGGCTCACAAATGCGCCGTATTTTTCAATAAACTGCGTCACGCGATCAATCGAAAATTGCAGGTTAACGGTGGCTTTGCCAATCAATTTGGTATTGGTAGTGGCCCCGGAGCCATTCATGCCGTTGTTGGGCATACCGTAACCGCCCTGATTGCCGCCCATACCATTGTTAGCGTTGCCCTGGTTTTGGTTTTCGCCCAATGCTTTGGCCACGTAATTGTCCAGCATGGTGTACAGGCGTTCCCAGTCGTCGCTGTCGCGGCAACTAACGAGCGGAATAGTATAACCCACCTGACGGCTGCATTCGGCAAACAACATTTCACACTCTTTTTTCAGGGTGAGGTTGGCATCGCGGAGGTAACCTGTTTCGTAATAAATCACGTTCAGATCGTGGTGCATGCGCACGGTAAAGTCCATAATACAGGACAGTTTTTGCATGTTTTCCTTTTTTTCGTTGTTGTTTCCTTCGCCGAGGCTGGTCACCATGCCCACCACCGTAAAGGCCGCCGAGAGGTAAGGGTTGGCCTGAAACAAGGCGGGCATCTGGAAATTGAACTTTTTGCGCATTTTGTCATCAATCAGGGTTTTTGCTTCCTTAAATTCCGGGTAATTGTGCGGATTTGACAGGTTTGATACCGATTGTTGCGCTTTCAGGCTGGTGAAATGGTGGTCCATGCTCAGTACTTTTTCGTACAACATTTTTACAATTTCGATGCTTTTGCGGTAGCGCAACTTGAGCATTTTGAGGTCGTGCTCTTCTTCGAGTTGCAAGAGGGTTTCGCGCAGTTGTTCGCGTTCCCACAGCAATTCAAAACCCTTTTCGGCCACGCGGTTGCGCGGGTCGTTGAGCGAACTGCACACTTCGTTGAGGCGAACGCGCAGTGGTTCGGTTTCGTTGAGGAATATTTTTTGTAATTGCCGCATTTCCGTTTCGGTGTGGAAATTAAATGCCTGTACCCAAACGGCAATGGAATCGCGCGCATCGGTGGTGGTAAGTGGTTCGGGAGATTTGGCAACAAGGCCCCTCGTTGCGCCCATCAAGAAGCACAACAAAACCATTAGCCGAATTGCGGGGCTTGTAAGGTGTAGTACTTTATTTTTCATGTTGAAAAAAGTTGTGGCCGGTAAGGGCCTTGTGAATAAATATGTGAATGTTTTAGCGTTTTGCGATGTTATAATCGGCCGCCGGAACGCAGTTATTACCGCATTTGATGGTTCCCGCGCTAACGGGAGGTCCGGCCACCGAATGGCAAATACCGGCAACAATGGGTGCTGCCATTGAGGTGCCGCTCAGGGTTTTGAACGTGCCATTTTTGTGGGTCGAATACACTTTTTCGCCCGTGGCCACCCAGTCCACCACGGCGCTGCTCCAATTGGAAGTGGAAGCGCATTTTTTGGCGCAGGTCATGGAACCAACGGTAAAAATCCGGGTACCGTTGATACAAGCGGGACGGACTTTGGAGGCATCGCAACGGTCATTTCCGGCGGCAGCGCATACCCAAACGCCTTTAATTCCCAGGTTTCGCACGGCATTTCGGTAAGCGACGTTTACATTTTGGCAGTTATTGCCACCGGGAGCCGCAAAACTCATATTGACCACATCGTTATAGTTGTACATCTGGGCAATATGGTTCAGCGCGCTCACGACACCGATGCTACTGCCACCTCCGGCATTGCTCATTACTTTAATGGGCACCACTTTGGCTCCGGCCGACACGCCTACTATCCCGATTCCGTTGTTTTTGGCGGCCGCAATACCTGCTACGTGGGTGCCGTGTCCGTTGCCATCTTCTACGGTTTCGCCGGTGATAAAGGATTTGGCGTAGGCTTGATCGGTCACCACGTTCAAATCCGGGTGATCGAGGTCAATTCCGGTGTCCATAATCCAGATGTAGGTCAGTTTTGTTGAGCCATCCTGCGAGCCGCCCGCGTTGGTAATAGCGCAGGGGGTAATTTGAGCCAGGGCGTTTTCGGTTTCGTTCGGTTCTTCGATGGGGGCTTCCAGTTGGAAGGTGAAATTATTGTCAATTTGCTCCACGTTATTGGCCATTTGGAGGTTTTTGACCTGTTGATCGTTCAATTTTGCCGCAAAAGCCACCACGGCATCCACACTTTCAAAAAGGGTGTTTTCATCCGTAATGCCCAGGCTTTTTCGGAACTGCCGGAGTTGCGTCAGTTTTTGTTGGCGCAGGCGGTCTGTTTGTTGAAACCGTGCCTGCCGGTCGTCCGAAACATCGGGGAAGTCCAGTAGAAGCGGTGTTATAAACGCTTCTTTCAGGGTGACGATGTATTCGCCGGGCACAATTTGTGGGTTGCCGTCTTGGGCAATTGCGGCAAAAAAGAACAGGGAAAAAAATACGGTAAGCGAGTAGAAATTTTTCATGGTAAATGTTGTGTTATTTTAGTTTTTTAAGCGTAGAAACACACTCATCTATTACTTCAAAAGTGGAAGGATGGCGGAACTCCAAGCGGATAAATAAGTCGCCGTCGGTTTGTACTTTGCCGTACATACGGGCGATTACTTTTACATAATCAGGGCCTTGTTTGTCGCAGGCCAGGGGCATTTGAACGGCATAAATACTGTCGCCATCGGGGCGTTCGAAGTATTTAATGGTGGTATTGGCACTACCCACAAGTTGTCCGCTGGCAATGGGCATAAAAAGTGTGCGGTCTTCGCCAGTACCACCCACACTCACCGCCAAAGTGTCAAAACAATAACAACCGCTGGAGTATCCAATCCAGGTTGGACCGGGTCCGCCAAATTGAACACAATGATTGTTAAAAATCATGCTGGGTTGAGGGCATAAACAAGAGTCGTTGACACACTCATAACCCCGATTACAGGTGCCATTGCTGTTGCAAGCATAAGGATCAGAGGGTGTTGGGCATTCGTCTGTGCACGAAATCAGGTTGATAAAAAGGCATACGCTGAGCGTAATAAGGCAAAAGTTGAAGAAACGTTGCATAAAATATTAAAAGTTGTTAGTGAAAAATGATGGTTAATAGACTATTTGAATTTGCCCGGTAAAGGCAAATTCAAACAGCGGTTGAAGAAGATGGCAGCGTTAGTTTGCCGCCATCTTCCTTGTGTGTATGGTATTATTTGAAGTTGTAAATCGGAACTTTTTTGGTGCAACCGGGGAAATCGGCAGTAGCGTGGCCGATTTCTGAGCCGCTAGCAAAATTGGAACCGAAGGAAGGCACACCATTGATTGTGATATTGCCTGCGCCGTTCATGTTAGAGAAAATGAAGTTGTTCACCGGGATCGTTAATGCCGTGCTGGGGCGATTTTCGGTTCCATACACCCATTGCGCGGAGTAATCCGTGCAGCAGTGTTCTTCACCAGTCGCTGAATTACTGCCCAACAAGATGCCCGTCATGTAAAAATCACTGTTCACACGAGCATGGCTATCCCATGATCTCATGCCACCGGCCTCCAAACGAGAGCCGCTCAGCAATGCGATAGAGATGGGCTGGTTAGGTTTTAACACAATTTCCTTACTGTTTTGAACCAAAGTGTTCTGGGCGTTGGTAGAAGGTGTACACGGTTTTATTTGTTCAAAAACTTTAAACACACCTCCAACACTAGACGTCAAACTTTGTACACTTTGACCAATGTCTTGAATTTGACCGGTGTTAATGGCTGCAATGACACTGGTTATACTTCCAATAACACTAGATGCTGAATTAAGTACATCAGAAACGGCTTGACCTCCTGAACATTCTGCGGTAAAGACATTACTTCCTGTACTAACAATTTCTACCGCTTGGGCAACGGTGGGTTCATTGTGTTTTACTACCATAAACGTAGCAAAGTCAGAAACCCGAGCATAGGATTCCTTTTCTCCATGCCAACCACTTCTTATTGTTGCCCGAACATCCACCTTGGAAACATATTCAGCGGAAACCCGAACTTTTTTATCACAACCGCATTCCGTTGGGGTAGCAGCGGGGAAGTTAACGCACAAGAACGTATAACTAAGTTTCGCATAGTTGGGTGACATATTGGAGTTTTGCCCCGATGCGCCGCGTTCAAAAATTTTACCCTTTGGTTCTCCCTTGTTTTCTTTCCAGCCGTCGGTTGCGATTTGTTGGTATTTTGCGTTACCACCTTCTCTGGATTCCCACCACCAGCGCGAGGTACTCCATGCACCGTTGGAATAGTCATTTACCCGCTCAATGAAATTGGTCGCCGCCACTGCATCAGGGATAGCGTATGAGCCTTGGTTTACCACAAACTCGCACATACAGGGTGATGGGTCGTTACCTCCGGTGTCGTCAATGGTGCCATCTAACACACCCGTTACGTATCGGGTGGGTAATTGCCCAATAATTATGTCGGGAAGTGGATTGCCTTTTAAAATGAAGTTTTGTAAAAAGGCGCTTTTTTCTTCCACGGTAACATTGGGTAGGCTGGTGATAAACGTGTGCAACGGTTGAGCGCCATCTTTTAACGCAGTGTACCGGCTCAAATGTCCAAACAATGCATCCGATACCCGAATGGCGTCCTGGCCCGAACGGAACGGATAAGTGTTAAATTCGGCCAATACAACTTGCTGGCCGCAGGTATTGTACCCTTTAATTTGATACACCTGATTTTTTTGCAGATTGTCTAATAAAGCGGTTTTTCCGTCGCCTGTGCTGCGAATTGGATTAGGGCGACTATCGCCTTTTGTGCTAAACACCAGATTGTCGGTGCGTAATCCGTTTGATTTGATGGTTACCTGGGCAATGGCTTTCGTTTGGTATTGTACCGTAGTAACCAAGGTGATTTCGGGGTAATTGCACACCGGTGGTACTGATTTCGGGTTAAAACCACTGATGTATTGCGTCGTATCAGTGATCGTACCCGGAATTACCGGTGCATCATTTTGGGCTTGAACGCCAATCGTCCATACGGACAAAGTACACAAAAGGATAAGGTGTAACATGTGTTGAGTGTAACGGTAAAAAGACATGTGTAATAAAAATTAAGTTTTAATCGCCTACTCTCTGCGCTTTTCGGCATTCGCGGTTGTACTGTTTTGCGGGTGTTCCAACTTTTGGCCCGGGCAAATGATTCCCTGCCCCGTGGGTTGCCCCACAAGTCGAGTTTTAATTCGCCTGAATTGTTGTATATCTTCACGGCTCTTGTCAAAAAAGCCGAATCTGTCGTTGTTTGAAACAGTAAAAAGGCTGACCGGTATTGAACCCCAAAACGCACACCGCGTCTTCACTACCGTAATTTATGAGTATCTTAATGCCGCTTTAACGCTCAACCACCAGCCAGCCTTTCGGTGTAATACCAGGGTAACAGGGGGCTGTTTCTCCATCTTTTGCCCCCTGTCCCTGCTCCCTCTTTCGGGAGCGCTACCCTGATAATTAACTTTACGAAGAATGATTTTTCACTAAACTTATTATTGTACTTACTTGCTCTGTTTCATGGAACAAAGATGCAGGTACCGCCGCCGCACCTGCAAGGACACTTTTACACATTTTGGACAGGGCAAATTGAGGTGTTTTGCCCTTTTTGCCTTCTTTCAAGCCATTTAACTGTTTGATAATCTTTTTTTTAGGAATAAAAAATATTTAAAATTTTTGGACAAAAAACGCACCGTTTTTTACCCCTAAAAAAAGAAAAAAATCGAAAAAAAAAGAAAAAATAACGCCACATCATTCCTTTTTTAGAACTTTGGCACGATTATTCGAGTACTAAATGTACCCTGATATGGTTATTCATTAATCCACAGGTTTACCACTAAACTTTACCCGCACATCTTTATGTTTTCTAAATCTACTGACAAAAAGCCGAGCAGCCCGGCCAACGGCCTGCCCGGCAATGACAAAGACGCACAAACAACCGTCATCGCCAAAGGAACCATTATCGAAGGCAAATTTATCTGCTCCGAAAACGTCCGCCTCGATGGTACCGTAAACGGCGAAGTGCGCGTTGATAAACGCATCGTTATGGGCGAAGGCAGCGCCGTCAATGGCAATATTTTTGCCAAAGATGCCTCCATCAAAGGCCGTATTAAGGGCGACCTGAACGTAAAAGAAGCCCTCCACCTCATGGATTCGGCCATTATCGAAGGCAATATTAGCGCCCGGACCATGATCGTTGACGAAGGTGCCCGCTACAACGGTTCCTGCAAAATTGGCGAAACCGCCGGGGCCGCCAAAGCCTCCGCTGCATCTTAATTTACCCAATATACACGTATGAAAGTAAGTGATATTTCCGCCGTTCTCGAAACGGTAGCCCCCCTGCACTTACAGGAATCTTACGATAATGCCGGACTCATCGTTGGTGACCCCAACACGGAGGTGTCCGGCATTCTCTTTAGCCTCGACTGCCTCGAATCGGTGGTGGACGAGGCCGTGCGCAAAGGCTGTAACATGGTGGTGTCGCATCACCCCATTGTGTTTCGGGGCCTCAAACAGTTCAACGGCAAAAACTACGTCGAACGCACCATTATCAGTGCCATCCGGCAGGGTGTTGCCCTGTATGCCATCCACACCAACCTCGATAATGTGTTGCACAAGGGCGTAAGTACCCGCATTGCCACGACGTTGGGCCTCGAAAATGTGCGCATTTTGCAACCCAAACCCGGCACCGAAGGCATTGGGGCCGGGGTAGTGGGCGATTTACCGCACCCGGAAGCGGCTTTGGACTTTTTACAAAGGGTAAAACAAACCATGAAAACCGATTGTGTACGTCATACCCACCTCATCGAACGCCCCGTGCAGCGCGTGGCCGTGTGTGGTGGCGCCGGTAGTTTTTTGTTGCCCGCTGCTATTGGTTCCGGGGCCGATGTATACATCACGGCCGACTTCAAATACCACGAGTTTTTTGATGCGGAAGGCAAAATAATTATTGCCGATATTGGCCATTACGAAAGTGAACAATACACTATTGAACTTTTGTTGGAGATAATTTCAGAAAAATATCCTAATTTTGCGCTCCATTTGACGGAGCAGAACACTAACCCTGTTCATTATCTTTGACAATCAATAAGTTAGGTACGAACAATTCTGCCTGATTTGTTGTTTTATCCGTTAGAAGATAACCCTTTATGGGTGTTTTGATCAATATTTTTGATACTTTTTTCTTTTTTTGAAAAAAAATTATGTCTGAATTATCCATTTCCGAAAAGCTGCACAAAATGTGGAAACTCCAACAGGTTGACTCTCAGTTGGATGAAATTAAAATCTTAAAAGGCGAGTTGCCAATGGAGGTAGCCGACCTGGAAGACGAATTGGCCGGCCTCGATACCCGTATCAAACGCCTCAAAGCAGCCGTGAAGGAAGCGGACCAGGAGGTGGTACGCATCCAGACGTTTAGTAAAGATACAGATGCCAACCTCAAACGTTACCAAAAACAAATTGAGGAGGTAAAGAATAACCGCGAGTACGAAGCACTCCAGCGCGAAATTGATAACGCCAAATTGGATATCGAACTCGCTGGCAAAAAAGTGAAGGAAGCCAAAGGTGTTCTGGATCAGAAGAAAGAGGCCCTCACCATCGCCGAAGCCCGCTACAGTACCCGCTTGAAAGACCTCGAAACCAAAAAGGTCGAACTGAACGGTATCATCGAAAAAACCGATAAAGAAGAAGCCGCACTGAAAGCCCAAAGCGACCAGGCGCGTCACGGTATCGAAGAGCGTCTGCTAAAAGCGTACGACCGTACCCGTACCACTTACCGCAACGGATTGGCCGTGGTAACCGTTGACCGCGATTCTTGCGGTGGTTGCTTTAACCGCATCCCGCCCCAGGTAAAATTGGAAGTTTGTTTGCATAAGAAAATCATTGCATGCGAGCACTGCGGCCGCATTTTGGTGGATAACAGCATCGTGAATCCATCTACAGTTGAAGCATAAGATTATGTGTAAACAGTTGATTTTGTGCCTGTTCGGGACTATGTTCCGAACAGGCACAATTTTTTTTGCAAAAAATTGTTAAAGTACACCCTACCAATGTACAAATAGCTGTTTCTTGCATTGTATTTCATTAAAACGAAGTATAATTTTTTTAATAATCATGCAATCGCTTTTCCCGTCTTTACTCATACTTGTCTTTGCGCTGTGGTCTGCACCATTAGCGGCTCAGGAAAAGGCAAAAACTGCCGAGCGCTACAAAGTGTTCGACACCTATGATGAGCTGGATGCTCATCTGGGTAAATATGCAGGACAAACCCTTGTCGTCAACTTTTGGGCAACTTATTGCCCGCCTTGCGTAAAAGAGGTTCCCTATTTCAACGAACTACAAGAAAAATACCAGTCCCAAAACCTTAAAGTGGTGATGGTGAATCTGGATTTTAAAAGTCAGTTGAAAGTACGGCTCGACAAGTTTTTGGATGATCACTCCCTCAATTTGGAAATAGTTGTTCTGGCCGATCAGGATGCTGATGCCTGGGTTCCCCGCGTAGTGGCCGATTGGGACGGTGGCCTACCGTTTACGATGGTTCTTCAGAAAGGCAACATAAAAGACACCCATCGCGCAGAATTTGAAAATTTTGAAGACCTCGAAAAGTTTGTAAAACCTTTTTTAGGCCCTAAACCTGTGGTGGTTGCCAAACGCCGCAGGTGATCTGCCAAATACCCCCATCTTTCCGTGTTAAGAAGGTTCTACCCAAGTAGAATAACCGAGACTTTTTTTCTTTTTAATCCAATTGTTCACCTTCTTTTTTAACTTTCAGATTTTTATGAAAGGTTTATTCCCGTTGGTTACACTCTTCGCGGCCGGACTTATTGGTTTTGGCGCGATTTCCCCCGCTTCTCATTCATCCGAAAAAAACACCGGTTATATTATTGGTGAACAAGCGGCTGATTTTCGATTAAAAAATTACGATGGTACTTACGTTTCCCTTTCCGATTATAAGGATGCCCGAGGGTTTATTGTTGTATTTACCAGCAACCACTGCCCATACGCGGAGGCTTACGAAGACCGCTTGATTAGTTTACACCGAAAATTTGCGGATAAAGGTTTCCCGCTGATTGCCATCAACCCTAACGCTCCGGAAGCCAATCCGGGCGATAATGCTCAGGCCAATATGGCCAAAGCAAAAGAAAAAAAATTCCCTTTCCCTTACCTTTCCGATTCCCTTCAGCACGTATTTCCCCGCTTCGGGGCGAGCCGAACCCCGCACGTTTTTGTGTTGGATGCCGATCGGATTGTGCGTTATTCGGGCACCGTGGATGACAATGCCGAAATTCCCAGCCGCGTAAAAAAACGCTACGTGGAAGATGCCGTTCACAAATTGATGGTTGCCGAAGATCCAATGCCTTCTACCACCAAAACTGTAGGTTGTAAAATTCGCCTTGTGCCCCGCGATTCCATCACGGGTAAGGTGAAAATATAACCACTTCGTTTTTATTTTTTGCTTTGAAACGCATTGGCGCGTAAAATGGCATTCTCCCGAATGTCCATATAATACAGATTGATGTCCCCAATGTGGTAATTTTTCCGGCGCAGCAGGATGCTGCCGGGAAATTTTGGTTTTGTGCACAACAGAACGCCCCGGTGGCCTTCCGCATCGCAGATTCCCGGAAAAACTTTGTCAAAGTCCTTCAGTACTGCTCCTTTATTTTCCGTTTTGGGCGCGCCTTTCCCTTCGCCGAGGTGCCAATTCACCGGATTGGTAACTACCACGTTGTCTTCGGCGGCGTGTTTCAGGCCGTAGTTGCGTTCAAAGGTCCGCCACGAACAAAAGCAGCCGGTCTCGGTGGGCGTTGTACAGGGCGGCAGTTGTTTAAACTCCCCTTGGATAACGGGCCATCCCGCAATGTAAGCAACGACCAATTGTTGTTGGAGCGGGGTATTTTCGATCTTCTCTTTGATGAGTTGAATGGCGTGCCGTGCGCCTTGGCTATGACTGGCTATGATAAAAGGCCGCCCGTGGTTGTATTCTTTCAGATAATAGTCAAATGCTGCCGCAACATCAGCGTAGGCAATATCCAATGCCTGTTTGGCCGATGCCTTGTCGCCGGAGAAAAAACTCCAGTAATGGGCTTGCCGATAACGGGGAGCATACACTTTGCCCGCGCCATTAAAGGCCGATGCCTGGTACAAAATGGGGCTTTTATCGGTTGTTTCGTTGAGTTTTTGATCTTGTAACGACGCATTCCAAACGTCACCGTTTTTATGGTTGGGCAACAGGGTAGTTGGGTGTAAAAAAAAGATATCCACGGTAGTATCCGTTTGGGCGGCTGGGAGTCCTTTGGGTACGCGGTCTGCCGGGTCCGATTTTTGGGGCAGCGCCGCCCAGTTATCGGGCCGGCTATAGTCTGGGGCAGCCGGGGTCCGCGTTGGGTCAAAACGGTACTCCGGGTTGTATTTTTTAAGACTGCAATGGGAAAATAAGAGTAGAACCAATGCCCCTAAAATTTGCTTTTTCATGGTGCTTTTAAGTCAAATGAGCGGATAATTTCGCAAATATACGCAAGGCGTAGTATACAAGTGTTTTTTGACCGGCTCCTGACGTAACCCGGGCACGATTTTGGCACCATTTTCGTTAATACAGAAAGGGATTTCTTTGGATAATAATAACATTGAATCGAAACGGCCCTGATAGTTTTCACCTATCTTTGTGCCCATTTTGCCCGCATTAAGCACATAACTGAACAAATAAGCATGAGTTTGATTCACCCACAGGAACAATATCCACAGCCGGAGTTGCCGAAGCCCGGCAAGACGATGCTGTTTCTGGGCATTCTTTTGCGTATTTGGCGTAAAATTGAAAATATTGCGTTTGTTTTTCTGCTTCTTATTCTGGCGCTCTATTTTACGTTACAATCTTCAACAGTACAAAACTGGCTCATTACCCGTATTTCCAACTACCTTTCCGAAGAACTGAAGACGACGGTCACCATTGGACACGTCGATATCGCATTTTTTGATAACCTTGTACTCGAACAAGTCTTTATCGCTGATTTACACGGGGATACTTTGCTCTACGCCGGTCAGTTAAGCGCCGGGGTACAAGGCAACTTTTTTAGTGCGCTCAGCAATAAACTCGAATTTGCCGATGTCACCCTCAGTCGCGCCCGGGTGTACACCCGCCGGTACGAAGGGGAATACGATTATAATTACGACTTTTTCCTCGATTATTTTTCGAGTTCCAATACCAATAAACCTAAAAAAGACAAGAAGCCGTTTCAGATAAAAGTGCGCAATTTGCGCCTCACTGATGTCGTGATTCTCCAGGATAACGATGTGAATGGCAATACCGTAAAAATTATTTTACCCAAAGCCTATCTCCAGATCAATAACCTTGATGTGCCTTCTAAAATCGCCGATTTTGAGCAAGTGGAGGTGACTGGTTTGAGGTTTGATTATCAGGAACGGGACAAAAAGCCAATGCCACCCAAACCCGTAAAAACAAGTGCGGTGGATTCGGTGGGGCAGGTAAAGGCTCCCGCAAAACCATTCCGCTTTTCGATTAACCGGTTTCAAATTAGCGAGTCATCTGTTATGATGGACCGGACGCATATCTCCCCGGCCAAAACCACGCCAGATGGTGTAATGGATTTTAACCACCTGCGTTTTTTTGATATTAATTTTGGGGCCGATAGTCTGAGATTTGACTCCGATTTGAACCTTGAAGGCGCTTTGCGGCAATTTTCCTTAAAAGAGCAGTCGGGTTTTGTTTTGCAACAGTTCGTCGCCCAAAAAATGCTCGCCGATTCCGGTACCATCGCTTTGTACGGAATGCAGTTAAACACCCCCCGAACCTCGTTGGGCGATACAATGCTGGTTCGGTTTAAGGAGCGCGCTGATTTAAAAGATTTTAAGGAAAAAGTTTACCTGGAGGCCCGTCTTAAACCGGGATCAAAAATTCACCCTTACGATGCGGCCTTTTTTGACGCGTCCTTGGCCAATAACGATATCCTCAAAAAAAACCAAGGCACCGATATCGAATTGTCGGGCGTTATTAAAGGTAAAATTAATCGCCTGGATGCCCGCAAATTGCAAATTAAAGTAGGAAAGGCGCTGGACGTGAGTTTTGATTTTGACGGCGACGACCTTGCCAGGGGTAAAGACGTGATGCGGATGGAGTTTGATGTCAATCGGTTACAATTAGACATTCCGGCCCTGCGCCAATTGGTGCCTTCCCTGAAAATACCCGCCAACCTCGAACGTTTGGGTACTGTTCGGTTTGCCGGAACGTACAACATGTTATTTGGCACGAACCACGTTGTACTGGGCAAGTTGACCACTAACCTCGGTAATGGTGACCTCGACATGAAACTCGATATGACCGGGGGCAACAAAAAAGCCACCTATTCGGGTAAATTAAACATGGAATCGCTGGATTTAGGGGCTATCACCGGGAATAAAGACCTCGGGAAAACCTCGTTTCACGTAAGTATTTTGCCCGGCTCTAAAGGTTTGACCAAAGAAAGTATGAAGGCCAATATCAAAGGCACCGTGGATACCCTGCAATTTAGAGGGTACACCTACAAGGCCTTGCGTATTGATGGGGTGGTGAGCGAATCGTTGTTTAAAGGAGACATGGGAATTCAGGACCCTAACATTGATTTCACCTTCCGGGGAGAAGTGAATTTACAAGATACCACGCCCATCTACGTTTTTGACGCCCGGATTAATCGCCTCGATCTTGGTCGGTTAAATTTAACCAAAGAAAATCTCGTGGTGTCGGCATTTATTGATAATGTGCGTTTAACGGGTGAAAATGTGGCCGATTTAGCCGGAATTGCCTCGGTGTATGACCTCAAAATCGTCCAAAACGATAGCATCGTGCACCACATTGATTCCATTCGGTTTGAATCTAATTTTCAGGCGCAGGACTTTAGGCATTTTGCTTTTCGCTCCGACTTTTTGGCGGCCAGTATTGACGGGAATTTTGTGCTCAGCAAAGCCCCTTCGCGGTTTTTGCAGTTAATTAGCAAGTTTTATCCCACGCTTGCGGCGCAACTAAACCTACCGCGGTACGACTCTACCGAAATTACCGATCTCTACCGCTTTGGTTTGTACATCAACAATACCAAAGGGCTTACGCGTTTGATTGATCCTAAATTAGACACCATCCGCGACGTGTCCATTGGGGGACAAATTGACGGGCGCAATGGTATTTCCGAAATGTATATGCACCTGCCCAGTATTAAATACGCGGGCAAAGTGTTTGATAATATTTTGTTTAACTGGCGCAGTGAACGCAATAAAGCGGTCCTGAAATTAAATCTGCCCAAGGTAAAACTCTCCAATCGGTACAGCCTTTCCAGTATCAACTTAACCGCCGCACTTAAAGATGACGTAGCCCAAATCAAAATCGTCAGCGATGATCCCGGGGCCGGGGTAAAAGGGGTTGATTTGAAAGGTGAACTAAAGGTCGTGGACTCTTTGTGGGAAATGCGGATTAAAGACTCCAAGTTTGACCTTTTTGGGTTTAAATGGGCCATTAATCAACAAAACTACATCCGTTTTGGCCCTAAATACATTGATATTAACGGGCTAATGCTCGAAAACGGCCCGCTGCGCCGTATGGAATTAGCCGGTATTAACAACGGGAAAGGGATTAAATTGGAATTAACCAATTTTGACCTCAATTTTGTTAACGAAATTGTCCCCGTGCGTGGACTCACGTACAGCGGTAAATTATCGGATTTTGGCGTCCAAATTCAGGATGTTTTTGAAATGCGCGGCATCGAAATGGGCGTCGCTACCGATACCATTTTTGTGAATAAAAAACCGTACGGACGTATTGACGGTAACCTTTCCATGGCCGATTTACAACATCCGCTGGATTGGAAAATTTCGTCGCACGACCGGGATTTTGTGATGACAACCACCGGTGGCTGGCTTATGGGTGGCAAAACCCGCCAACACTCGGTGTACATTGATAAAGAATTGAACCCCGATGGCCTGTACAGCGATATTGTGGCCACCAATTTCCCAATGGATATTATTCAACAATTGGTGCCCGGTGTATCCAATATGAAAGGCCAATTTGATCTGGATACCAAATTATACGGCAAAATTCAGGGAAAAAACACCGAAATTGGACTTGATGGGTTCGGCCTCATTCGAGATGGCAGTTTTAAAATTGATTATCTAAATACCCCTTTTTACGTTAAAAACCAAAAGGTAATCCTCACCGATGACCGGATTTGGGCCGAAAAAGATACGGTGTACGACAGTACCCAGGGCAACATGGCGTTTGTAAAAGGAGGCGTTCGGCACAATTTATTTCGCCGCTGGCGGATTGACTGCGAGGTCTCGTCTCCCAACCGCAACTTTGTGCTCATGAATACCACCAAAAACGAAAATCCGGTGTATTATGGCAAAGGAGTGGGGGCGTTTACCGCCAAATTTGGGGGCACTTTTTCCAAAACGGATATCAAAGTGGATGCGGTTACCGGCCCCGGAACGGTGCTCAATATCCCCATTACGACCGAAACCGAAGTAAAAGAAGCCAAATTTATCATTTTTAAACTACCCGATGGCAAAACGCTGGATACACCCGTGCCCACCAATCCCACGAGCGCTACCAAGCGGTTTTCGGCCAATGATTTGAAAGGTTTAAGTGTAGAAATGAACCTCACCCTCACCCAACAAGCCGAAGTCAGGATGATTTTTGACGAAGCCGCGGGCGATATTATTTCGGGTTGGGGTAATGGCGATATTTCGGTGATTATTAACCGCGAAGGTGATTTTAATATGTTTGGTAATTATACCTTTGATCGGGGCGAATACCTGTTTACCCTGGTTAATTTGGTCAATAAACCCTTTAAAATGGACCGGGGCGGTACTATTTCGTGGTACGGAGATCCTTACCAGGCGACGATCAATATTACAACCCGTTATCGCGAAAATACCCCCATGTCGAACCTGTTACAGGAAGAATTGGCGGTTGCCGGTGGTACGGAATTGCAGGCGTTGGCCAATACCTCCGCGCCGGTAGATTTGATCATGTACCTCACGGGGGATTTATTTAAACCAACCATTACGTTTAATCTGGAGTTTCCGACCATTACACCGCAGTTGCGCACCTACGTGGACAACCGATTGCGGCTATTACAACAAGATCCCAATGAGTTGAACCGTCAGGTGTTTGGTCTCATTGTTTTTGGTACTTTTTTACCGCAGGGGAACTTTATCCCTTCGTCGCTGGATGCCCAAATCAGCACTTTAACGCAGTTCATGAGCAGCCAGTTGTCGCGGTATGCTTCCGATTTCTTTTCCGAGTTATTTGGTAATTCGGTATCCAATTTTGACATTGATATTGATTACCAAAACAGTACAATTTTGGGTTTGGGCGGTCAGGCGGAAGCCGAGCGCAACCTGATTTTACGGATGAGTAGTTCTTTTGCCGATAACCGCATTACAATTCGGGTCGGTACCATGTTCGGATTGGGCGAAAATGGGGCCAATTCCAGTCCGTCGGGTTACAACAACAGTAGTTTCCAGGGCGAAGACGTGGTCGTAGAATACCAGCCTAACCGGGCCAAACAGTGGAAATTACGCGCCTACCAGCGCACCGAACCCAACACAGATGGCCGGTTTGAGGGTATCAGGAGTACTTTTGGGGTAGGGGCTACCTTTTCCAAAGATTTTGATTCTTACAAAGAAATGGTAGCGGGTATTGGAAAATGGTGGGGAAAGAACCAATAAGTATCCTTTCCCCGTTTTTTTAGATGTTATTTTTTAAACTGCGGTGCCACTATCAAATCTTTCGAACCTGCGGTGTAGGTGTAAAATCCTTCTCCTTTTTTGGCCCCTAATTTTCCGGCGGTCACCATATTCACCAACAAAGGACACGGTGCGTATTTGGGGTTGCCAAAACCATCTTGCAAAACCCGCAGAATGGCTAAACAAACGTCCAGGCCAATAAAATCGGCCAATTGTAAAGGACCCATCGGGTGCGCCATGCCCAATTTCATCACCGTATCAATTTCTTCAACGCCACTCACGCCTTCGTACAAGGTGTAAATGGCTTCGTTAATCATCGGCATCAGGATGCGGTTGGCCACAAACCCGGGATAATCATTGACTTCCACCGGTACTTTGTTCAACTGGCGCGACAAGTCCATAATTTGTGCCGTAACCTCGTCGGAGGTCGCGTATCCGCGAATGACCTCTACCAATTTCATCACCGGCACCGGATTCATAAAGTGCATACCAATTACTTTGTCGGGGCGGGTGGTGGCCGCCGCAATCCGGGTAATGCTAATGCTGGAGGTATTGGACGCCAAAATGGCTTTTGCCGGGGCTACGGCATCAATATTGCCAAAGATACTCAGTTTGAGGTCAATATTTTCGGTGGCCGCTTCCACCACTAAATCCGCCGAAACAACACCTTTGTCTAATTCGGTCACCGTGGTGATACGACCCAATGTTGCGGCTTTATCGGCTTCGGTCAAACTTCCTTTGGCCACCTGGCGGTCCAGGTTTTTACTAATCGTCGCCAGGGCTTTTTCCAAAGCGGCGGGAGAAACGTCGATCAAATTTACTTGAAAGCCGTGCTGGGCAAATACGTGAGCAATGCCATTGCCCATTGTACCGGCACCAATTACTGAAATGTGTTGCATGGTTAGGTAAAATTTAGTGACAATGAAGTAAAGTGATTATTTCACCATCACTTGGTCAAAATCGCCGCAAAAGTAAGATATTGCGCCATGTTTCGACGTGCTTTTATACATAATTCTATGGCAACGGTCGCTGCGGCTTTGGCCAATGTGCCATCCGTTGGCGAAAACCACAAAAACAAGAAAAAAAAATTGATTTTACCGGCCAAAATTCGGGAAGGAGCCACCGTGGCGCTAATTGCCCCTTCCAGCCCGCCCACCAGCGCTAAAATTGACAAAGCATTGAATAACCTTAAAGCGATGGGCTTTAAGGTACTGCCCGGCCAACACCTGCGCGACCAAAAAGGGTACCTGGCGGGCAGCGATGCCGATCGCGTTGCCGATATCCACAACGCTTTTCTGGACCCCACGATTGATGCTATCTGGTGCGTGCGCGGCGGATACGGGTGCACCCGCATCCTGCACTTGCTGGATATGGACCTGATTCGCAACCACCCCAAACCGCTCATTGGGTACAGCGATATTACGGCGTTGCACATTGCTTTGTACCAACGGGCGCGCCTGGTTTCGTTTCACGGACAGGTCGGCGGCGGCGATATGACCGAATTTACGTTGCGGTACATTCAACGCAGTTTGTTGGAGGGGATACCGGGACCGGTTACCATGCCGCCTTTTTACCAAAATATGCGCCTCACCCCGGATTATGAACCTTACGTGATTCATCCCGGCGTGGCGCAAGGTCCCCTGATTGGCGGCAACCTGACGTTGTTGGCCAGTATGATCGGCACTGATTTTGCCCCCCAATACAAAGATCACCTCGTTTTTATGGAAGAAATAGGGGAGGCTCCTTACCGGGTAGATCGTTTGCTGACGCAGTTGATTCACGGTTCCGATTTGCGCGAAGCCAGTGGTATTGTGTTGGGGGTATTTTCCGATTGTATTCAAAAAGGCGACACGCCCACGCTAACCCTGCGGGAATGCCTGCAAGATCGGTTGGCACCGCTGGGTATTCCGGTGTATTATGGCGCGCCGTTTGGGCATATTTCCGACCAATGCGTGTTGCCTTACGGCGTTACAGCCACTATGAACGCCGATGAAATGACGTTGACGTTCGCCTCGCAGGATAAATAAGAGGGTTGCCTTTATATTCTAACAAAATAAAAAATGATATCACGCATGAGACTACTTTTTATACTTCTTTTTTTACCCGCTATCCTGAGCGGCCAGCGCACCGTACAGGCTTCGGAAGACCAGCGTTTTGCGGCCATTGTGCGGCAGGATACGGTGCAATTGTTGCATTTGCTGCACGATGATTTGATTTATGTGCATTCCAACGCGCTGTTAGAGACCAAACGCGATTTTATTCATTCGGTACACACCGGAAAAATTGTGTATCAGTCTTTCAACCGCACCAAAATGCAGGTAGAGCAAAGCGGCAAAGTCGCCATTGTCAATGGTGAAGTAAATGCAAAAGGGCTGCTCAATGGCAACCCTTTTGACGTGAATTTGCGTTATTTGGCCGTTTATCGCAAACGAAAAGGCCAATGGTCTTTGTATCGGTGGCAATCCACCCGTATTCCTTAAACCACTTTCAGGAGGTTGGTGCGGGCTTTTTTAATGCCCTCCAACGGCGTGGTTTTGTAGTGTTCGAGTTCTACTACGAAGTGTTTTAAACCAGCCTGAGCCGATTTTTGGAAAATGGATTTGAAATCAATCACACCATCACCCACTTCGATGCTTTCGCGTTTTTCGCTGTTGGCCAGGTCTTTCGCGTGGCAAAGTTCCCAACGACCCGGGTACAGTTTAAACCAATCGAGGGCATTGTACTGCGCAAAAGCCACCCAATAAATATCCATTTGCATGGCCAAATCGCCCGGGTTGGTTTCGTGTAGGAGCCATTCGATGATTTTACGGCCATCGCTGGCTTTTTGGGTGTATTCGAAGTCGTGGTTGTGGTAACCGAGGCGGACACCGGCTTTTTTAGCGTATTTGCCCGCCGCGTTGAACATGTCCACCATCGTGCCAATTTTTTTGCGGTCGTCATCTGCCATATATGGTGCGATGAGGTAGTTAACGCCGTATTTAGCGGCATTATCAATGATTTTCTTCGTGTCGTCGGTGATGTCTTTTTTAGATTCATCGTACGCTTTGGAAGTCATCATGCTGTGGGTGCTGGGCATACTCATGCCATTGTCCTTGAGTAATTTGGAAAAGTCATCGTAACTCATGCCAAATAATTTGCCACCGTCGAAACCGAAAGGTTCAACTTCGCGGTATCCCATTTTGGCAATGGCTTCAATGGTTCCTTTTGGGTCTTTATTCATGTCTTCGCGGACACTCCAAAGTTGAACACCAATATGACGCGGAACAGGGTTAAGGATTTCTTCGGGTTGAATAAAAGGTGCGGCAGCGGCTGCGAGCGCTGCATTTTTCAAAAAAGTACGTCTATTGTGCATATGGGTAAAATTGATTAATGCCGCAAGGTATTGAATTCCTAAATAAATCGGATTTTTGCGGCTAAAAGAATTTTCGATGAAGCACTTTTGTATCATTTTGAGCGTATTTACCTTCGTTTTTTTGGCCGCTTGCGGTGAAAAAAAGTGTAAATACAAACCAACGGCAATTTTTGAAAAGGAATTGCCCCATATTCAGCAATATAATTTTGAAGTTCAAGGTCCCGAATCCATGGAAAGCCTGCTTTTGGACACGGGTGTATTGCTGGAAGTTTACCAAAATATCTGCGATGAGAGTTTGCAGGAGTACAAGTTCACGGTAAAAGGTGATTTTGCTACCTTCCCCGATTCAATGTGGCTCCGCGAAGCGAGTCGGCAATTGGTGTTTCTCAGTTCGTTTTCGGCCAAGCAAAGCGCCCTTAAGTCATGGGGTGATTTAATTGAACAACGCCGGGCGGAAATGAAACTGGGCGAAAACCGCGAAATGGAACCGGGTATTTTTGTAAAAGTGGACCGAATCATCAGCCCCGAAAGTGGTGTCTTGTTGTTAACGTTTACTCAAAAATAAAAAATTCGCCCAATTTTACAACGGGCGAATTGAAGACATCCTTCTAAAACCTTCTTGCTGTTTTCTTTCACCTATGCAGGATGATTTTTCTTTGGTTATGTTTCTTTAACAAATGTTACTTGTGTTTGTTTTTGTTTTGTCCGGTTCTGTGTTTTTGATAGTAATACTATTATAAACGTCAGCGACGCTATTTTTGTTTAAAGTTTTTCACTTTTTTCACTTTTTTTTTCTTTATGAAAGCCCTCGTACTAAATAGCATTAATCAACCACTTGATTATCAAGAGGTTGAAAAATCAAATAGCGTTAAAAAAAATATTTGGGTGGACCTGCATTTTTCGGCCCTTAATCACCGCGATTTGTGGATTACCAAAGGCCAATACGCCGGTATCAAGTTTCCCACTATTTTGGGCAGCGACGGTGCCGGTATTTTAAACGACCGTGAAGTAATCATTAACCCCTCGTTAAATTGGGGGCGCGACGAGCGGTTTCAAGGACCGGATTATGGCATATTGGGCTTGCCCGCCAACGGCACTTTTGCCGAACAGGTGCTGGTGCCCGCTGTCAATGTGCATCCCAAACCCGAACACCTGACGCTGGAGCAGGCCGCTGCTTTACCCCTGGCTGGTATTACAGCCTGGCGGGTGTTGTTTAGCCGTTGTCGCTTGAAAAAAGGCGAACGGGTATTGGTTAGTGGCATTGGCGGTGGGGTAGCGCTGTTGGTGTTGCAGTTTGCGCTGGCGGCCGGTTGTGAAGTGTGGGTAACGTCGGGTTCGGACGAAAAAATGGAACGCGCCCGATCAATGGGGGCGAAAGGTGGTGCCAATTACCGTCAGGACGGGTGGCACAAAGAACTCCTGAAAACATCCGGCGGATTTGACGTGGTAATTGACTCGGCAGCGGGCGAACAGTTCGCGCTGCTGGCGGGTCTGTGTAATCCCGGTGGGCGTTTGGGTATTTACGGCGGTACCACGGGAAAAATCAACGGCCTGAGTCCCCAAATTGTGTTTTGGAAACAAATCAGCATTCACGGCTCTACGATGGGCAGTAACCGCGATTTTGCCCAAATGTTGCGTTTTGTGGCGCAGCACCGCATTGTACCGGTGGTAGATCGGGTTTTTGACCTGGTGGACGGCAATGCCGCGCTCGCGCATATGGAAGCGGGTGCGCAATTTGGTAAAATTGTGCTGAAGAACCGATAATTGTTACATTTGCCCCAGTGACACACCTTTAATATCCAAAAAAAATATGACATCCGCACTATTGGCCCACATTGAGGCCGAACTGGAGGGGAATCCACTCCAACAACATTTGCGCTCGTATGCCGGTAACCTGCTGCATTTTTACGAAGAAAATCGCATTGCCAGCACCCAACGTTTCCAAAAAGCACTGTTGAAGTACCGGGATATTGAAAAATCACCGGAGTATCCACACCTGACCCTGTTTACGGGTTCGGGTATCCATGAGTACCGCATTTGCCTGGATTATGATGGTAGCATTACCGATGATGACGAGGAAATCGGGGTCATCGTGCCGCACCCGGAAATTGGGGGCGACTACGAACCTGCCACGGAGGAAGAGGAGTACGTTTGGGTAGATGAAAGTTATGCGCTGCATCGCCGGATTGTATTGACGTGGTTAGCCGATATTTGGCAGGAAATAAAAGGATACGACTATGGTTTGGTGGTGAAAACGCTCGAAAACAACAGTGTGCGGGAGTTTTTTTTCAACGATATGGCCGCCGAAGACGATTCCGAATATTTCATGTTTAACGATGCTCTAACGCCCGTTGAACGTCATTTTTCCGAGGATTTCAGCGTAGTGGCATTGTTCGATCGAATAAAATAAAAAAGGGTTGGTGAACATGTCGTTTACCAACCCTTTTTTTATTATCCATCAGCGGCTAAAAAAAGTACGAATACCCCCGGAACACCGGTCCAAACACACGGTGTTGGGTAAGCACAAATGGCCCCCAATCGCAGGCTGTCAGGTAGCGAATGGTGAGGGTGCGTTTTGTGTTGGGATCGTCAATTTGTTCAACGGGCCAAAACTTCACTACCTTTTGTTTTCCATCCGTCTTTTTTACGGTAACAATCGCAAACGGCACCAGATTCATAATCGAATCTTTTAGCGGGTTCATGGTTTCGTATGCTTCGGCCCCAATGCGCTCAAATCCGACGAGATACGCCTCGGCCGTTCCTTTGCGCTGCGGTTTGCGACTTACCGGAGTGGTGCTGTAATACGGTTTGATTTCGTATTCCAGTTCATCTTTTTTCTCCAGTTTGAACGATTCCGATTTGTTTTGCGGGTATTCGACGCTGACAAACTGGATCTCTTCCGGTTTTTCCTCAAAAACAGTACGGTCGTACCATTCATCGGGTTCAAGGCGATAGTGAATCCGGAAACTACCGATCATGGTCGGGATGTGTGCGACGTAGGGGTGCTCGGCGCCGTCCATCATGACGTAAGTACCGGTTTCGTCGTTGGTAACGCCGCCCACGTAATACACTTTGATGGGTTTACCTTCCTTATTGTAAATTTCCACTTTGATACCTTCCGAGGCAATGGATCTTATCATGTGGTCTTCGCTGGCGGCGGGTGGGATATAATTCACCCGAATTTTTTTCATGGTTTCCAGCAAAAGTTCAACGGCGGTTTGGCGAGCGACATGGTCTTTGTTGTAGGTCCATTTACTGCCATTCCGTTCGAGGGTCGCAGAGCGCCCGGAGCGGTCGGCAATAAAAATTTTATAGATTTCTTCGGGATTAACCGCAAAATCCATATCCGGGTTAACAGTAGAACCTTGTTTGGTTCTTTTGCCGTAGTCGAGGGCATACCATGTGCCGATGCCCAGTGCAACAAATGCTGCGAGTAATATGAGTGTGTTACGTTTCATAGAAGAGGAATTGTTTCTGTTTCCGAGTGCAAAGGAACGATAAGAAACGGGAAAAAAAAAGTCTGCCCGGCATTACGACGGGCAGACACATCAAAACAAAACGAAAAACCAACTTTATCTTTGGTTAAGCACCCGAGGTGCTTAATACTTATTATCTTTTACGCGGAGTTTTACGGGAATTTCCAATTCCTTTCCTTTGCGGTTTACAATTACCGAAAGTGTATCTCCTGCTTTAGAACGTCCAATCATCTCTCTTAGTTCCGGCACGCTTGTCACATTTTTGCCATTAATTTTGATAATGACATCCTCGTTTTGTAAACCGGCGGCTTTTGCTGATCCTCCTTCCAATACTTCGGCTATATAAACACCTTGTACGAACGGAATGTTCAAACGCTCGGCCAATCCGCCATCCATTGTTGCAATATCAACGCCGAGGTAAGCGCGGCGGTATTCGCCGTATTTCACCAAGTCATCGGCAATGCGTTTGGCGAGGTTGACCGGGATCGCGAAAGAATACCCCGCAAAGGTACCGGTTGGGGTTGCGATCGCGGAGTTAATTCCGATTAATCGCCCTTGTAAGTCCACCAACGCCCCTCCTGAGTTGCCGGGATTCACCGCGGCGTCGGTTTGAATAAACGACTCAATGGGAGAGTATCCTTTAATAATATTGATATCACGCCCTTTGGCGCTGATAATACCGGCGGTTACTGTTGAGGTCAGGTCGAAAGGGTTACCCACTGCGAGTGCCCATTCGCCTACTTTAACATCATCAGAATTGCCGATTTCGATGGGTTGAAGATCGGTGGCGTCAATTTTAATAACGGCCATATCCGTGTTTTCGTCTTTGCCCACGAGGCGTGCTTTAAATTCGCGGTTATCGTGGAGCGTTACTTCGAACTCATCGGCAAAATCAACGACGTGGTTATTGGTAATAATATAGCCATCGGCCGTAAAAATTACCCCTGAACCAGTTCCTTGTCTTTGGCCAAAATCAGCACCGCCAAAAAATTGTAAAAACGGGTTTTGGCGCTGGCGATTAATGGCAGATTGTTTGCTTTCACTGGCTTTGATGTGTACTACCGAGTTCATCGAACGTTCGGCGGCTTTGGTAAAATCGAAAGCCGCAGGGCCTCCACCGTAGTTTACTGTGTTTACTTGTTTGGTGGACGGTACAGCGGTTTCATTGGAAGTTGGAGTAGGCTCTTGTGTCAATTTTTGTACTCCGAAAACCGTGAGGCCACCAATAGCCCCGGCGAAAATCATTGGGAGAAACTTATTCATAGCGTTTTAGAATACGTTTTTATTTTTGCGTTAAATTTTCGGTTCTGCATAAAGAACGATAAAATCGGCAAAATGGATGGATAAGAATATGTGTTTAACGGTTTATTAACGAATATTGGTTTCTTGCATTAATTACCAGTATTTGCGACTATAAACGTACTTTTAGCCCGAAATGTTGGCTGCCCTGTTCAATGCTCCGACCAAATTTGCCAAATTAACGACTAATGCGCAAGAATGAGACGCCGCTCGCTAAATACTAAATTGTTGGTGAACCTGCTCCGCCCTGAAACGGACCTGGAATTGGCATTGTTGCACGTGCCCGAATTTCAAATTGGTTTGGACTGGGGAGAACCGCGATTTGGGCACCCCGAGGGGAAGGTGGCCTGGCACGTGCGCGAAGTACTTGATAACGTTGATCGCTTAAAAGGTATTACCGATTCGGAGCGCCGCCGCCTGCGCCTCATCACCTACGCGCACGATACCTTCAAATACATGGAAGACCGCAGCAGCCCGCGCAACTGGGCGCGCCACCACGGCGCCATTGCCAGCGATTTTATGAAAGATTACACCTCCGATCAGGTCGTACTTGATATTATTACCACCCACGATGATGCGTATTACGCGTGGCTGCACGAGCGCAAAAGTGTGGAAAACCTCAAACACAAAACCCTGCAATCCCTCCTGATGCGCATGGATTATTGCATCCAATTGTACTACATGTTTTTTAAATGCGATACCCTCACAGGTGATAAAACGCTGGCGCCCATTACTTGGTTTGAGCAAAATGCGACCGGTATCCGTATTTTTCCGATGGAAAGGGTGTAGTCTTTTCAGAGGATGGCAAAAAACAAAAAACTAATTGGGTAAATTCTTCGTATCTACTGCCGCAATAATGGCACCGCCAAACTGGTCGCCCAAGCCCCGCAGGTATTCCAACGACACCTTATCGCGGGCATTAATGACCGATGCGGCGTTGAATACGGCCACGACCTTGTCGGCAAACGGCGCGAGTTCCAGCGCGTCGGAGTATTGGTTAAGCGGCGCGGCTTCCATGAAGATATAGTCAAAATGCGCGCCTAACTCCGTCAAAAACGCTTTAAATTGATCGGGAGGCAGCAATTCGGCGGGGGAGAGGTGGGCACCGTGGTGGGCCACTACCATGACCAAACCTTGTCCAATCCCCGTAATACTGCCCGGAAAAAAAGTATCGGCGAGATCGTGGTTGCGCAGGATACGCGCTACCGGCCCGGATTGGGCATTGGCCGTTGCCAATTCGGTGGGTAGGGGTGTTTTGAAGTTGGTATCCAGAATCAGCACTTTTTTGTGGTTGGCCGCCAAGGCATTGGCCAATGCGTAACTGGTCATGGTTTTGCCCTGTTGCGGTCGCGTGCTGGTAAACAGAAAATATTTGGCGTTCATGCCCATGATTTGGTTGCGCATTTTTCGCAGGTTTTCCCGAAACTCGGTGTACTGCGGCAAAGGGTCTTTGCTGGTAAAAATACGTTGAAAATCGAGGCCTTTTACTTTGATAAAGGGCGTAAAACCCAAAACGCGCAGATGACCCGAATACGCACCAAACATTTCCGGGTTTTGGATACTTTTGTCCAGGAATGCCAATCCAAACAAACCAATTACCGTAAGAGTCCCGATTACAATAGCCACAAATACACTAATCAGCGCTTGGCGATTGGGTTCGGGCCATTCGGGCAACTGGGCATTTTCGATGATGTGCAGCGGGTTTTCGGCGTTGGCGAGGGCCAAATTGGCGTTCATCAATTCCTCGTTTACCTTTTTAAACTCCTCTTCGGCGTTTTCCTGGTCTTCGGTGAGGCTGGAAGCAACGGCGTCGTTGGTCACAAATGCACTGAGTTTACCCGTGCGCAGCCGAATTTCGTTGTTCAGAATTTCGAGCGATTTTTCTGCGTCAATTCGTTCGATATCCGACTGTACTTTTTCTTTGTAGAGGTCTTCTTTAGTGCGGCGGGCCTCTTCGGGGCGACCGGCTTTGCTCACGGTCCCGGAGTTGCTTTGCAGGGCCAGGTCGAGGGCGTGGCGGGCACCGGCCAATTCGGCCTCCAGCCGTGCGTCACTACCTCCTTTCGAAGCACTTTTTTCGGTGAGGTGCCGTACTTTGGCGCTCAGGTCGGCCACGTTGTATTTATCCACCACGCGGGTTTTGGTTTCGTTGGCATCCAGCAAGGTGCGGTTATCCATGTATTGCTGGATTTTGACCATGGCTTCGGTGGCGGACAGCAGTTTGGCGTCGGCTTTTTGTTTTTGGAGTTCGAGAGCAGTGATTTGGGAGACCAATTCTTCGCTTTGTTTACCCAGAGCGGGCAGGCCTTTTTGAAAAAGATAAGCGTAGCGGCGGTTTTTGATGGTATCCATCACGGCCTTTTTTTCCTGGGCCAATTGTTTATAAAATTGTACGTTTTTGCGCTTTTCCCGCACCGACAGGTTTTGGTAATAGTTCATAAACAAGTACACGTAGGCATTGGCCATGTACTGCGACAACTGGGCGTTTTCGGTCACCACGTCAATGGTGAGGTAATCGGTGGTGCCTTTTCGTTTGACGGTAATGCACCGCCCGATAGCGTCGTGGTCGTAGCCATAGGTACGCGAAACGCGGTCAATCAAATAATCCATTTCCTGGCTAAAAGCCGGATCAATGATGCTGTCTAACTTAATTTTAGCTAATTCCTGGCGGAGTTTTTCGCCTTCTTCGCGGATACTTTCGCCGTACAAAGCGACATTGGGTTTGCGGAAGGGCCAGTTGGTATTTGCACTTTTTTCAGCGTTCAGGTCGTGCTGAAGCATGTACAAAGTAAGAATTTTAAAACTGGAACGGGATTGGGCGTAATCAATGAGGTTGGAAAAAGCGTTTTCGATTTGAAATTGTTGGACAAAGGCATCATCTCCGTTGGAGTTGAAGCCTTTGTAATTAACAATTCCGGTGGCCAAAATTACGTTGGCTTTGTATTGTTCGGGTCGTTTACCAATAAGATAAAAGACCAGTGCCGCGGAGGCGATCATGGCGGTCAAAATCAGCCATTTCCGCCGATTCAGAATTTGGAGGAGGTAACCAAAATCCATCTACTTCAATCAGTTTTGAGTGCAAATGTAGGTGCAGGAAAAGGATATTTCCTACACTCATTTGCGCTAAGTAAGGGATTAAAAAAAAAGTGTTGTGTGTGTATTGTCCCGATCAAGGGCGCGATTAAATAAAGATTAAAAGAAGCGGTATTTATTTACAAAGCAAAGGTCGTGCCAAAAAGGGAAAGGATGTTGTACATTTACATCGTTTTTTAAAAATAGCCACTATGTTTGATCCAACAACAACAATACAACGCCTCGAATACTTGTGCCAAACCATTCCTACGCAATTGGAAGCCATGGACGAGGCTGCATTTGCGCACAAACCCGCTCCCGATAAATGGAGTCCCAAAGAAATCATCGGGCACCTGATTGACAGCGCGACCAATAACCACCAGCGGTTTGTGCGAGCGCAGTTTGAAACCGAACCGCACATTGTGTACGACCAAAACAACTGGAATGCCCACAGTTATTACCAACAAATGCCCAAAGCGCAGGTCATTGGGTTTTGGCGGGCTTATAATGTGCATTTGGTGCAATTGTTTCGCCTGATCCCGGCCGAACATTGGAGCCGGGTTTGCCGCACCAATGCCCCGCACCCGTTATCGTATATTTTAGCCGATTACGTGGCCCACATGGAGCATCATTTGCGTTTTTTGCAAGAGCAATAATTTAGACATGCTCTTACGCCGTTTGGGGCCGATTTGCCCGATAAATATACCACGCCCAGCCTATCAGTACAAATTGCATGACCAACCGGTAAATGGCGGCCTGGTGGCTGCCCACGGCGGGCGTATCGCTAAAAACATCGAGTAGGTGCAGGGGGAAAAACGCGAGCATCAGGGCGAGAATGCCCAGGGTACCCCAATGGCGGAACCCGGGAATAAATACCAGCAGGCCAATAACAATTTCCAACACCCCGCTGGCGTAAATCAGCGCGGTTTTGGGCAAACTATCGGCAAAAAAAGGCTCGTACATTGCGGGCGTGCGAAAGTGGTTAACCCCGCCAAAAATCATAAAAGCCCCGAATAAAAAGGTTAAAGTGAGTGTTACGTATTTCATGTTTTGTTTGATGTTGTGCTGTGTAAAATACGTACAAAGATATACTTAGTTGAACAGTCCATTCTCTTCTCCCTAAAATATGTTGACTTCCTTCCTGAAAAAATTTAACATTTTTCTTTTGGGGATATAGATGTGTGGCCTTAATTTTGTATTCTTTAATTTTTTTCCTTGTTTTTTGGCATTCCTAAATATAAAAAAATCGGCTGGCGTAATCGTCAGCGGGTCATCCAAGACATTTGAAGAACTTTAAACTAATTACATTATGAAAAACGCTCTTTTGATTATTTTTTTTCTCTTATCCGTTCAACTAAATGCCCAACTTGATTTTAACCAGGTGTTGGCAAAGATCAACCAGCATTTATTGGCGACTTCCAAAGGATCGTACCATGCGGCTTTTCAAAAAGTAAGTATGTTGGAAACGGATACCTTCCGTGGTCACGGGGATGTTACCTTCTTCAAACCCACCGAACTATCCGACCAGGATTCCATTGCCAAGTTTGTTTTTATCATCATGGATACTATTTTTAATGCTTACGACGGCAGAAATTATATCTGGGCGGGCAAAAATAAAATCAAAACCGAAGATATGCGCAAAGACAAAGGTATTGCCGATTTTATGCAAAGAGGAAATGCCTGGCGGTCACGTTTGCTGTCTATTCCGATCCTGACCAATCCGCCTTTTACCCCTATTCCCGCCAAAGATTGGCCCAATGCTCAAGCAACAATAAGTGAATATGAAGGAAAGCCGGCTTATCGTATTACTTCAGTCAAGTCTTATCTTACCACCATGCGCCTTTCACCCAAAGACGGGGATTCTACTCTGTTTACCCTGGAATTGATCGTGGATGCGCAGACCTATGATTTACGGCGTTTTCGCTCTTGGGCCGATCGAAACAATGGTTATCCGCAGTTTATCGAGATTTGTTATTCCCCGATTCAGGCGTTGCCCGAAAAGGCCGTTTTTGAAGATTATTGTTCCATTGAGCAACTGCAAAAGAAGGGGTACGTGTTAGATACAACGGCGGTTATTGCCAAGCCCCTTCAAGAAGAAAGGATCGTCGTTGGGGACAGTATTCCCAATTTTATGATCTCTATGTCCAACGGAGATAGCGTTGGGTTGTTTGATCATTCTTCAAAACGGTATATTTTATTGAAGTTTTGGTACCGTGGTTGCGGCCCGTGTAATATGGCAATGCCCGGTTTGGATAAATTATACCATAAATTCCAAAACCGGGATGTGAGCATTTTCGCGCTCAATTGCATTGACAAAGAGCACCAAAAAACAGAAACCTTTTATCGGGGCTTTAACTATACATTTCCCATTGCTTTTGGGGCGAGAAACGTTTTAAAATCGTTGAAAATTACGGCACACCCGGTTACGGTGGTGATTGATTCCCAAACCAGAAAAGTTGTATTTGCCCAGTATGGATATTCGGAAGAAAGTGAAGTGACCATTGAAAACTATTTGGAAAAAGTTGTTCAACAATGATTTTTACCAAAAAACATCCCCTCCGCAGTAACGTCGCGAAGGGGATGTTGTATTTGTAAAACATTAATTATCTGACTACATCCAATGCCTTCCGTCGGAAATCCAAAGTCCAATGTCTTTCGTCTAAAGTCTAATGTCTGAAGTCTTCCGTCTAATGTCTCAAAGAAGACTAAGCAATTACCTCCGGCTCAAAGGCTTTATACGCCCCTTCCTTGAGTTTAGCACCCACGGCCGTAAAGGCTTCTAAGGTTTCCTGAATATCTTCGTCGGTGTGCGAAGCGGTGGGGATAAGGCGCAGGATAATCATACCTTTTGGAATGACCGGATACACCACAATCGAGCAGAAAATACCGTAGTTCTCGCGCATGTCTTTTACCAGGGCCATGGCTTCTTCCACTTCGCCGTGCATGTACACGGGCGTAACGCAGGTATTGGTATCGCCAATGTCAAATCCACGTTCCTGGAGGCCGCTTTGCAATTTGCGCACGTTGTCCCACAATTTTTCGCGGAGTTCGGGTTTGGTGCGCAGCAGTTCAAAACGTTTGATCAAACCCTCCACCAATGGCATGGGCAGTGATTTAGCAAAAATCTGCGAACGCATATTGTAGCGGAGGTAGCGGATAATTTCTTTTTGTCCGGCCACAAAACCGCCAATCAGCGCCATACTTTTAGCGAAAGTGCTGAAATAAATATCCACGTCGTCGGTAACGCCCTGTTCTTCGGCGGTACCGGCACCGGTAGCGCCCAACATACCAAATCCGTGGGCATCGTCAATGAGCAAACGGAATCCGTAGGTTTCTTTCAGGGCGGCGATTTCGCGCAATTTACCTTGGTCACCGCGCATCCCAAATACGCCTTCGGTGATCACAAGGATACCACCACCGGTTTCTTCGGTCATTTTTTTGGCGCGGTCGAGGTTTTTCACCAGACTGTCAATATCGTTGTGCACAAAAGCAAAACGTTTGCCGAGGTGCATGCGCAAGGCATCCACAATGCAGGCGTGGCTTTCGGCGTCGTACACCACCACGTCGTGGCGGGTGAGCAACGAATCAATGACGGACAAAATGCCCTGGTAGCCAAAGTTGAGGAGGTATCCGTCTTCTTTGCCCACGTAATTGGCCAATGCCGTTTCGAGGTGTTTGTGTTGTTTGGTTTCACCGCTCATCATGCGGGCACCCATGGGGTACGAAAATCCCCAGCGAGCGGCGCTTTCTTCGTCGGTCTGGCGCACTTCGGGGTGGTTGGCCAGCCCCAGGTAGTTATTGATACTCCAGCAGATAATATTTTTTCCCTGGAATGTCATGCGGTTGCCCAATTCCCCTTCCAATTGAGGGAACATATAATAGCCCTCGGCTACTTCGGCGTATTTGCCCAGCGGGCCTGCCTGTTTTAATATACGATCAAATAAATCCATTATTTGTTGATTTGAATAAAGAGATAGTTTATTCGCCGCTCAGGGCCATTTCCGGTTCCTGGATAAAACCTTGTTGTTGCATCCATTTGTCACTAAAGATTTTAGTGACGTATTTGGTGCCGTGGCTGGCAAAAATGAGCACCACCACGTCTTCGGGGGTGAGGCGATCTTTTATTTGTTCGAGGCACTGAAGGGTTGCACCGCTGGAATAACCGGCGAGAATACCGTCGGAGAGTGCCAATTCGCGCGATTTGAGGGCGCTGTCTTTGTCGGTTACTTTTACAAACTCGTTGATGAGGTCGAAGTTAAAGTTACCGGGGATAATGTTTTTACCCACGCCTTCCATTTGGTAAGAATAGATTTCATTGGGGTCGTACACGCCCGTTTCGTGGTATTTTTTTAATACGGAACCGTAAGCATCGGTGGCGATGATGTTGACGTGGGGTTTTTGCTCCTTGATGTAGCGCCCCGTGCCGCAAAGTGTACCGCCGGTGCTGGCCGAACCAATCAGATACGAAATTTTGCCCTGGGTTTGTTCCCAGATTTCGGGACCGGTGCTGAGGTAATGCGCAGCACTGTTGTCCATGTTGTAATTCTGGTTGATGTAATAAGCCCCCGGAATTTCTTTGGCCAGGCTTTCGGCTTTGCGGTAATAGGATTCGGGGTCGTTGGGTTTGGCGTCTTTTGGACAAAGGACCACTTCGGCCCCCATTGCGCGAAGGTTATTCAGTTTATCTTCCGATATTTTGCTGGTCACTGTGAGCACGCATTTGTAACCTTTGATGGCGCAAACCATGGCGAGGCTAAAACCGGTATTGCCACTGGTGGCATCTACAACAGTGCCGCCGGGTTGCAATTGGCCGGTACGTTCGGCGTGTTCAATCATGTGAAGGGCAATACGGTCTTTTGCGCTGAGGCCGGGATTGAAGCCTTCAATTTTAGCGTAAACGGTGGCCGGGATATGCTCTACTATTTTGTTGAGCCTTACAAGAGGCGTTTTTCCAATCGTTTCTAAAATACTGTTAAAGACCATACTATTGAACTTTTATGAGAAAATGCGCTGCAAAGGTAGCAAGAAAGTAGTGAAACTTGGTACGTTTGGGGAAAATCGAAATTTATTAAAAAATTAAGGAAAAAAATTTTGCGCGCACCGAATTTTCGTTGCATTTTCGCCCTTAGTAACGATAAAATAACAAGTTTTGTATTTCGTCGTTACAGCGTTCCGTGAAAATATATCGAACCAACCTTCAGACTGATTTAATATACCAATCTGAACTTCCTTACCTTATATTTTAATCCGCAGCATGTTTAACAATTTAACACCATTCTAAATGCTCATCGTTACCATTGCAGCCGCAGCCATCATTTTGGTGCGTTTTCTGCCCACCATTTTTGATGCCATGGGAAACCTCTCTCGCAGATAGTTCCCATCCGATTACGCCGGCATTATGATACACACGGAGCCGTTTCGACTTAAAAAAACGAAACGGCTCGTGTTTTTTAGAGCATTTACCCATCATCTGAAAAACGGTTGTTACGCCCCGAATATGACTATTATTTCGGCGGCGCTTGATGATCGTTTTTTGCACAATACGCTACTTTTTGAAAAAAATACTTACAAATTTAACGACCTGGGTTTTATTGGCGATCATCTCGGGGGCCGTTTTGGGACATTTTTACCCCGAAAAAGGCATTGCTATGGGGTTCTTGGGCAATTATTTTATTCAGGCGGTCAAATTGTTTATTTTACCACTCATCTTCCTCACCATCACGTTGGGCATATCGGGAGTGGGTGACCTGAAAAAAGTAGGCCGGGTAGGGGCCAAAGCCCTGATTTATTTTGAAGTGGTGACTACGTTTGCGCTGTTGATCGGGATTGCCGTGGCCTGGGTGATTCAGCCGGGCGCCGGGGTCGTGGCCGAACAGGGGGCGGTTGATCTTACCCGTATAACCCAGGGTGCTTCGGAGTTTAACTGGTGGTCGTTTCTCAAAAATAATAAGACCCTTCAAATGTTGGCTTTTTCCATTTTTTTTGGCACTTTTTTGGGTCGAATTGAACGAAAAGACTGGATTTTGGAGCCATTAAACCGCGCTTCTTTTTTTGTTTTTAAAGCATTACACGCCGTTATGTTGTTGGCTCCGCTGGGGGCTTTTGGCGGTATGGCATTTACCATTGGAAAATACGGTTTACACGCTTTGGTGCCTTTGGCCAAACTCATGGGCACCGTGTACGCCACTATGGGTTTCTTTATTTTTGGGGTTTTGTGGTCGCTGCTGCGCTATTATAACGTGTCACTTTCGGGGTTGCTCAACTACATCAAAGAAGAATTATTGATTGTGCTGGGTACGTCGTCGAGTGAAGCGGCGCTACCGGGTATCATGGAAAAACTCGAAAAAATGGGTTGCTCCAAACCCGTGGTCGGTTTAGTCATCCCGGCGGGATATTCCTTCAACCTCGATGGTACCACCATTTACTTGTCCATGGCGGTCATTTTTTTGGCCCAAGTCTACGGTATTCACCTGGATTCGGGCCAAATGTTAACCATTATCGGGGTGTTGATGGTGACCTCCAAGGGAGCGGCCGGGGTAACGGGCAGTGGTTTTGTGATTTTGGCCTCCACCATTAGCGCGGTTCCGGTAGTGCCCGTCGAAGGTTTGGCCCTTCTCATCGGGGTGGACCGTTTTATGTCCGAAGCCCGCGCTATTACCAATATTATCGGTAATACGGTGGCCACCATTTTTATCGCTAACCACGAACAAGACTTTGACCGATCAAAAATGGAAAAAGCCTTTCAGGAGGAAGATTACGAATACCAGCACCTTTGATAGTGAAAAGTGTAGAGTGAAAAGTGAAAAGTGTAGAGTGAAAAGTGAAAAGTGTAGAGTGAAAAGTGAAAAGTGAAGAGTGAAAAGTGTAGAGTGAAAAGTGTACGCTACAACGGACAACAAAAACGTGTACGCTACGGCTGGTAACACCAATTCAACTAATTCAACCCTTATCAACCCGTTCAACCCTTTTATTCATTCGCCTTCCATACCCGGAGGAGGTTTTCGGCGCAAATTTTGCGAATATCGGCTTCGGAATAACCGCGACGAAGGAGTTCGGCGATGAGGTTGGGGTACATGGATACGTCGGCCAGATCGGGCGGCAGTGCCATACCCACGCCGTCGAAGTCGGAGCCTAACCCGATGTGGTTGATGCCCACCAGATTGCGAATATAGTCAATTTGGTCGGCCACTGTTTTTACCGAAGTGGTCATTTGAAGGAGTTCTTTGCGCATAAAATACTTCGCCTCCTGGTCTTTTAAGCCCGTTTTTCCCAGTTTTGCTTCGGCGGCGTTGAACTCTTTGCGGGAGTCGGCCGTGAGAAAATAATGGCTGAAAGGCACCTGTACCACACCGTTTCCTTTGGCAATGGCCACGATGAGCGAATCGGGGAGGTTGCGGATAAAACCGGGCGTAAAATGGCGGCAGCCACTGTGCGAGGCGACCAGCGGTTTTTGGGCGATTTTGAGCACATCGGTGATGGTTTTGTCCGATAAATGGCTCACATCCACCATGATTCCCACGCGGTTCATCTCTTTTACGACTTGTTTGCCAAATGGGCTGAGGCCATTATTGGTATTCAGGGTATCGTACGAGGAATCACAAATTTGGTTGTCGCGGCTGTGCGTGAGTGTCACGTACCGAATTCCTTTTTTGTGGAAATACGCTACGTCTTCAATTTTGTCAATGGGCGAACCATTTTCCATGCCCATTGGCAACGAAATAATTCCTTTTTTAAAATTATCCATAATGTCGCTGGCGTGGTGGGCCATGGCGAATTTATCGGGGTGCGCGGCGGTAATTTGTTCCACCAAAACAATCAACGAATCGGCCACTTGCCGGGAGCGTCCTTGTTCCTTTTGAAAATGCGCCGGGATATAAATGGACATAAATGCGCCGTATAAACCACCTTTTATGGCCCGTTCACGGTCAAATTCCCCTACCGGATGCCGCAGCGCAAGGTCGGTGTATCCGGGTGTGTACCACTCTTTGTGTTCCACCAAACTCCAGGGGAAATCAATGTGGGTGTCAATCACCGGGGTCGTTTTGAGGATATCCCGGGCTTGTTTTTGGTAACGCCCGGTTTTGGACGCCACGCAACTGGTTAAAGCAAGAATAAATAAAAGGAGTATGCGCATGTTTTTGTTGAATTTGTTGAATTTGTTGAATTTGTTGAATTTGTTGAATTTGTTGAATTTGTTGAATTTGTTGAATTTGTTTTGCTCGTTGTAGTGTACACGTTTGCCCGTTGTCGCGTACACGTTTTTTGTTGCTTGTTGTGGCATACACGTTGTTCGGGTGTGCTAATCTGCAAAATCTATCAGATTTGGCAGATTTATGCCGTGAATTTGCCCGACGTAGCATATTTTACCACTAGAGTAGGTAAGGAATATACAAAGAAACACTAAGCGTAGAGTGTTCATTTTAAAGGGTTAAAAAAAACACACTACGCTTAGTGTCTTTTACATTTTTTTGTGCTCCTTAGTGATGAAGATCGAATACACAACGACGGGCAACAAAAACGTGTACGCGACAACGGGCAAACGTGTACACTACAACGAGCAAAACAAATTCAACAAATTCAACCCTTAAAAACCCTTAAAAACCCTTCCTAATGCATTCGGTCGCCACGAAGTTCGAGGGTGTCCATGATGGAGGCTTCGTAGAGGAGGTATTCTTGCCAACGCGCCCAGGTTTTTTCTTTGCCAAAGTACGCTTCGGCGAGTCCGATGAACATTTTATAATGACTGGCTTCGGCGACCATAAATTTGTGGTACCATTCGCGGAGGTCACCATCGGAGCAATGGAGCGATAGTAGCCGGAACCGTTCGCAACTGCGGGCCTCGATGAGCGCGCAGGTGAGTAGGCGTTCGAGCAGGGCTTCTTCGCGGGAAAGTCCTTTTTTCTGAAATTTCAGGAGTTCGTTGACGTATTCATCTTTGCGTTGGCGGCCCAATTGGAGGTTTCTTTTTTTTAATTCCATCAGCACCATTCTGAAATGGCCCCATTCTTCGGTCACAACGGGGGCCAACTCTTCCACCAGTTCAATCCGTTCGGGATAAGCCTGAATTAAAGTAATGCACGCCGTCGCGGCTTTTTGTTCGCAATACGCGTGATCGGTCAGGATTTCGCCCAAATCCATTTCCGCCATATTGACCCATCGGGGGTCGGAGGGCAGTTTAAGGCCCAATTTTGTATTCTGAAGCACTTGTTCCATAAAAAATATCAATAGTGGCGCAAATTTATCGCATTGGCGGTGAATCTTTACCAAGATAAAGCAGAACTTTGCGGCAAAAGACGATTTAAATGCGCAATTGTATTTTGGGGCATTAACGACCCATTAATAATATTTCGGTTTAACCTTCGTCTTATTCATATACTATCCCCGGGAAGCCATCGTTTTTCGGGCATTTAACACAAATCATTCTTTTTTCTTTACACATGAAAAAAACACTTGTTGCTCTTGCAGCCCTCTTGTTCTCCATTTCTGTTGCTCAGGCGCAGGAAGAAGGTGCTAAACTGGCCAAAAGCGCCGGTAAAGCATTAACCAGTTATAATATTGATGCGGCTAATAACGGCGATAAATTGACCGAAGCCAAACAAAAAATTGACGAGGCGTTTAAATTTGACGATGTGAAATCTTCGGCTACGGCCCTCATTACACGCGGCGATATTTATGCCACTATTTTGCAAAAGGAAGAAGCGCAATCGGCCGTTACTGGCAAAGCGCCAATTTACAGCGGCGATAATGATGCCCTCGAAGCATTTACGGCCTACAAAATGGCGTACGAACTGCCCGACGTAAAAAAATACCAAAAGGCGGATGCGGTGAAAGGAATTAATGCCGTGCAGGCCAGTGTCATTAATATTGGTGTCGGCAAGTTTGAAAAAGAACAGTACGAAAAAGCCTACAACGCTTTTAATGCTGCGCTGTTGGCCCACGATATTTTAAAGGCCAACGACAAAAAAAGTGCATTGGACGATAAAGCACAATACGATAACCAGTTGTACATCACGGCTTTGGCCGCAGCCGCAGCGGGTAAAAATGACATTGCGCTTCAGTTCTACGAAAAAATTTACAAAGCCGGTGACGCTAAACCCGAAATTTACAGTGGTTTGTACCGCGCCAAATTGGCCATGAAAGACACGGCTGCCGCCGAAGTTTTCCTGAAAGAAGGCCGTAAAGCCCATCCGAACGACGCTTCTTTGTTGTTCGATGAAATTAATACCTACCTCGCAAAAGGTAAATTGGACGAATTGACCGGCAGTCTGAAATCGGCCATTGAAAAAGAACCCACCAACGTAAGCCTTTACGTAACATTGGGTAATGTGTACGATAACTTGTACCAACGCGAATTGACCGCTAAAAATGAAACAAAAGCCACCGAATACTTCGATCAGGCGGTGAAGTATTACACCGATGCGGCCAAGTTGGATCCTAAAAACGCAACCGCTCCGTATTCAATGGGTGCACTGTTTTATAACAAAGCAGCCTTGTTGACGCAGGAACTGAATGCCATGCCGGAAGATTTTTCCAGCGCCGGTATGAAAAAATACAACACGTTGAAAGATAAAATTACGGTTTTGTTTGACCAGGCATTGCCACACTTCAAAAAAGCCGAAAGCCTCGATCCCAACGATTTGAACACCCTCATCGCCTTGTCTGAGATTTTCTCTCGCAAAGACGAGTTGGAATTGGTAAAAGAGTTCAAAACGCGGATTGATAAGGTAAAAGGTGGTGGCCAGGTAGCAGGTCCGTATTTTAAATAGTACCGTTAAGTATTACTTTCGGGTTTAATAAAAATGGGCATTTGTCATCATTACGATGACAAATGCCCATTTTTATTAAACCTTTTAACCTTATTTCAAAGCCGCCCCGCTATTTATCAATTGCAATGCCTTATCAATGGCCGGGTCACTGGCGTTGATGACCTTAAACTGGGCATTGTCACCAAACATAATCCGGGCGATGCGGGCCTTCATGCGCAGTTTTATTTCGGCTTTCCCGGCCAGTAACTGACGCGCATCGCGTTTGGCACCGTGTTTTTCCACGTATTGTACCAAGGCTTCCACCACGTCGTCGGAGGGTTGGTAGTTTTGAATAAACTGCTGTTCATCGGCGGGAACCGTGCTTTTGTTCTGCTCTAACCAGCGGGAAATGAATTGGGGCAAATGTTTGTTCATTTCGTTAAACAACCCATTAAAATACGTGGTATCCAGCGGTATAAACACATCGGGCGTGATGCCACCGCCGCTGTACACAATGCGGCCCATACCGGTGTAGTATTTGGTGGTATCTTCAATTTTAATTTTAGAGGCGTCGGTGAGTTCCCCCGATTGCAGGCGGGAACTTTCTTCGTGGTCGTAGTTTTTGTTGCCTTTATACACCCTTTGGATGCAGCGACCGCTGGGGGTAAAATAACGGGCAATGGTCAGGCGCAAACGGCCCTGATTGGACAACGGGTATTCTTCCTGCACCAATCCTTTGCCAAAGGAACGCCGCCCGATCACCCAGCCCCGGTCGTGGTCCTGAATGGCCCCGGCTACAATTTCGCTGGCGGAGGCCGAACCCTCATCAATTAAAATGGCCACTTGCTGGATATTGAAACGAGCGCGACCGCTGCTTTTGTACTCCTGGCGGCTGTCGGTGCGGCCTTCGGTGTAGACCAATAGTTTGTCTTCGGGGAAAAACTGGCTGAGCATTTGAGTGGCTTCTTCGAGGTAGCCGCCGGGGTTGCCGCGCAGGTCAATCACGAGGTTGCGCATCCCTTTTTCTTCGGCTAATGGCCGAATGGCTTCCATAAATTCGGTGTAAGTTTTGGCCGTAAAACGGTTGACTTTCACGTAAGCGGTGTTTTCGGTCATCATATAAGCCGATTCGACGCTGTTGACGGGAATCCGGTCGCGGAAAACTTTAAAATCGCGAACGGTTTTGTCATTTCCCCGCACGATGCCCAATTTTACCTCGGTACCTTTTTGCCCCCGGAGCATTTTGTAAATTTTGCCGTTTTCAATTTTGACATTGGCCACCACAGTGTCGTTGATACTGACAATTTTATCACCCGCCAGTACACCGGCGCTTTCGCAGGGGCCACCGGGCAGGGGCGTAACGACCTGAATGGTATCGTCAAGCATAATAAACTCAATACCAATGCCATCAAAACCACCTTTCATGTCTTCGTCCACCGAGGCGGCTTCTTCGGGCGTAATATAAATGGAGTGCGGATCAAGTTGGTCGAGCAAGTTGCGGATGGCCTTGTCTTTAATACTGTTGATATCAACGGTATCCA
This sequence comes from Chitinophagales bacterium, assembly GCA_013298845.1. GTDB lineage: Bacteria > Bacteroidota > Bacteroidia > Chitinophagales > Saprospiraceae > M3007. The sequence continues at coordinate 60,299 of JAAFJN010000014.1, read as the reverse complement.
CGTAACGGGCTTTTACAAACTGCATGATTTCGTCCATGACGGAGCCGGAATTGGTTTGTTCCAAATTAGATTTGAAATGCCGACTGCTACGGGGCAACTGTTGCCCGATGAACATACCCACGGCCAGCGTAAGTGCTAATAGGAGAGGAAGCCTGATGTTGTTTTTGGAGTTAGACGGTTGTTCGGACATATATTTTGCCGTTTTTTTAATTTTTTTGATGTGTTCTTACGAATTTGATAATGTTCTTCTAATTTTGCTTTTTTAAAGGCTAACAAAGTAAACATATGATTGACCAATTAGATCGCCAAATTCTCGCAAAATTAGTCGAAAACAGCAATATCCCTTACACGGAGTTAGCGAAGCAACTGTACGTGTCGAGTGGTACCATTCACGTGCGGATGAGTAAGTTAGAAAAGATGGGCTTGGTAAAGGGTGCCACTTTAATACTTGATTACCACAAGTTGGGGTACGATATTACTGCGTTTTTGGGCATTTATCTCGACAAAAGTTCGTTGTACGACGAAGTTGCCCGACAATTACAAAGCATTCCCGAAATTGTGGAAGCGCATTATACGACCGGCTTGTACAGCGTTTTTATCAAAATCCGCTGCAAAGATACCAACCATCTGCGCGATATTCTGCACGATAAAATTCAGAAAATTAACGGTATCCAACGAACGGAAACCTTTATTGCGCTGGAAGAGAGTATTAATCGGCCGGTAAATTTGGTAGAGGGGTAATGAAATAAAAAATGATCCACGAAAGAAAACGGTAAACGAAGGAATAATTGTAACGAATGGTGTTCAGAAATTTGGCTCAATGCTCAAAAAGAAGGCTATTTTATTAATTAAAGGCCCCCAAGAGCGTATTTATTGGGTGTTTTAGAGTAGTAAGTTTGGGGAAATTTGTTATTGTTGGGGATGGTATATCGCCTGACTTTTGCGTCGTTATTAATTCACTTCTTAATTTTTTCTTTCGATGAAACAAGTACTTTATTTTTGTTCTGTTCTGGTGCTCAGCACACTCTTCTTCATGAACTGCGAAAAAGTTGTTGAACCAACTGACGCGCAAACCAGTAACAACGAGGTAACCGAGCGTGGTCCTTGCGTGGTTAACCTGTCGGCGGGTGGTGCTGCCGTAACGTTGTGTGGCAACTGGGGCACCGCGTTTCCGTTTTGTAAAGGCTGTTATGCCACCAGCGGCACTGCCAATACCCAAACCTCTTTCAGTTGGGTAGGTGGTAACCCGGCGCAAACGTACACTGTAATCAATAACAACAATTTTGCAATTACAGTAACCATCGGAATACCCGGATTTACTTCTACTTATTCTGTTGTGATGCAGCCCGGAACCAAAGGATGGTTTACTGCCGACCCGACCAACTGCACGTACTCTTTTAACGATTGCGACTAATCGTTTTCTTGTTAAATGAAATGGGACGTGTGCGTGGTCATCATCATGCACGCGTCTTTTATTTTTTCATTAAGGCCGTAATTTTGGCCGAAAGCCAACTGTATTCGGCAATGTCTTTGGGGTTTTCCAGTTTGCTGAGTAACCTTTTTAACTTGGAATTATCACCCGGCTGGGTGGTGATGAGTTGATACAACAAGTTAACAAAAGACTTATTGGCGTCTTGCATGGCGGGCGACAGCGATTTGTTGGAAGCGCGCCACACGTACACTTTAAAGGCATCTAACTTGCTCAACAGAATTTCGGAACGGATTTCGTAATAACACATGATTTCGATCCGGCGTGCCAGCAGGTGATTCACAAAATTGTTCAAAGTATGGGGTAGCAGCGATAGTGCTTCTTCAAATTCTTTCCGCGCAAAAAGACAAAGCGCTTTGTTTAACATATAATAATCGTTTAGGTTTTGATCGCCAAACAAACGATCTTTGTATTCTTCCACAAATTCACTGGCCCAATCAACGTTGCCCACGAATAAAGCAACGCGGTTAATGTTGGAAAAGGTCGAAACGTGTATTTTGTCATTAATGGTCAAATAGCCCCTGCTGAGGTTATCGCGGTGTAGTTGGTGCAAAACCGGAATCATTGATGCATTACCTTTGTTAATTAATAGTGAGCATATGTTCCTTAAATAAGTGTAATAGTCGCGGAGGGTGGGGGGGGATATTGTATTTTCATGTATGAGTAGGAGGTGCATTAAAGCGTGAAAATCATCCAACGATGGTTGTTCATTTTGAAGCAATTGGTTGATTTGGGCGGACACTTCAACAATAATATTATCCTCTTTAGGAATTAATAGTGGTTGTTGAAGGACCATCAAGACATTATCTGTGAGATCAACAGTGGTCAACTTTTGCTGAATCAGTAGTAAATTTGATAACTCCAGCCTTGTTACTTCGTAGTAGTTTAACAAAGCCGAAAAGGTATTCATCAGATTGATGTCTCCTTTGGTTGTGTTATTAACATTACGCCAACTCAAAATTTCGTATTCAAATTGGAGTTTTTGTAAAAAGTATTTGTTGGAAAGATTATCTTCCTTAAAAAGATCTTGTTTGGATTTCTCCATAAAATGTTCGTATTTATCCGTTTTGCCCAATGTTTTTAATACCTGCGCCCAATCTATAGTGTGTTGAAAATTATTTTCGGGACGGTTGTAGTGCTGATGTAATAAAAATGAACGCACCAACCCCAACGTGTCGGAAATTACCTTTTCTAATTTTCCTTTGATGATCTTTTGTCCAGGGAAAAGATGTGCGTACACCATTGACCGTTCCAGTGTCGGGTGTTCAAAATCCGGGTGATACGGTTTTAATAGTTTAAACAACGCGCAGATGTCGTGGTAGCGTTGCCCACGATTGTGAAATCTGGATTGCAGGTACATATCTGCTTCGTTTAACCATTCATGCGGGATGGACTTTAGTAAGTCAATAAGTTGGGTATTAGACATTCTGGAGTTGAGTAAAAGTCACTAAAAATGTAATTTTTCAGGGTCGAAGAGTGGCCTACCTTTACCCTATAAATATCACTAAGAATTCGTAATGTATGGAACGTATTTCAACCAATAAAACGTACTAACGACTAAAAAGGTGAGCAAAGGTAGGTTGATGATGCAGCCTACGCAATTTTTTTTAAAACTTATCAACTGTATTATGGAAAAAAAGCACAAGTATGTTTTCATTTTTATCCTGCTTCTCATTAGTGCCTTCGGTGTCAACGCTACTGGAAGTAATCATGGGGTTGTAGATAGCAAAAGTGAAATTTTAGTTTCTCTGCCAGCCCCTCAAAATCTTATTGTAACCAATTTTAACTCTACGACCATCTCTACCCAGTGGGATGCGGTGTCGGGTGCAGTATCTTATCGGGTACGAGCATATGAGTTGCCAGCCAATACGTTGGTTCAAACCAAATACACCAATAACCTAAATATCACTAACGATAACCTGGAGGGGAACACAGATTACCGTATTGAAGTGACACCTGCTGATACTGGCGGTGACTACAGTGGAAATGAATCTTCTACGATTGTTCAAAGAACTGATTTTGTGATAGAAATTGTGATTAATACTTTCCAACCTACTAACAAACCGTATGTTCCTTCGAACTATGAAGTAATTTTAACCCAATGCAATAGTCACTGCAAAGTAGTTAAGGATAATACAGACCAGTTCACGGAGTTCCAAATTTCTTTCCCTAGCGGTCAACTTAGCCTAAATGAAGTGCACTTTGATACCGATGAGGAGGATGCAGGGTTCCTGGCAAGTCTTTCGGACGGAGGTCCCCAAGGTTGTAATGTTGGTGAAAGCGGATACAGTGTCCAATTGGTTTCATGCGAAAACAATTCATTAATGAGTTATGCCAAATTTAAGGTGTTTTCCAATGTTAGTGGCGAGGCTGTTTTTCAGGCAAGTGATGTTAAACCAGGTTACACGGTTTATGTCGCCAAGTGCACTCCCCCAAAGATGGGGATGCCCAAAGCAGTTGCTGCCAAGACGCCTCGGACTAGTGTATATCCTAATCCATTCAATGCTGAATTAGAATTGGATATCACAAATGGCGAACCCGTGCAGGTACAAATTATGGACTTGTCCGGCCGGTTATGGATCGAAAAAACAATTACCGATGCCAATACTTCCATCGACACACAAGCATTGCCCAATGGTGCTTACATGGTGAAAATGGTATCATCAACGGAGGTAAAAAGTATAAAAGTGATTAAAACGGGTTTGTAATCTGTTTTGAATTGGTGTTGTCGGATTTATTCTGGCAACACCAATTCATGTATCTTGATAGGCCGAAAATCTATATTTTACAATCTTGCTAAATAACTTTGTTCCGGCGTGTTGTGTTCAACCAATAAAAAAGCCGCTTCGGAAATGCATCCGAAGCGGCTAATTATTTGCCGGTTAACAAAATTCGTTAACTTTATACTGAGCGCTGCTACTAGGTTTTGCGGACAAGACCTGTCGCGAGGCGAAGTATGATTACGCTTTTACGGCGCCTTTGGCTTTCTCAATAACTGCCTTTGCGATACCGTCTGGTGCTTCAAAGTAGTGTGAGAACTCCATAGTAGAAGCGGCACGACCTGAAGTAAGGGTACGCAACTGTGTTACATAACCAAACATTTCGGCCAAAGGAACTTCTGCCTGAACGGCAACTGCGCCACCCATACGGGTTTCCTGTCCTTTCGGAAGACCACGACGACGGTTCAAGTCACCGATGACCGAACCCACGTATTCTTCGGGGGTTACGATTTCGAGTTTCATGATGGGTTCCATCAACTTCGGTTTGCACTTAGGAGCGGCTTCGCGGAAACCTTCTTTAGCGCACAATTCGAAGGCGATTGGCTTCGAGTCAACTGCGTGCATACCACCGTCGGTTACGCGCACTTTCATCGAATCAATGTTGTAACCTGCCAAGATACCGTTGCTCATCATTTGGGTGAAACCGTCGGTGATTGGCTTGATGTAGTTTTTATCAATTGCACCACCCACGATAGCCCACTCGAACTGCAATTTTTTCTTGCCGCTCTTGAAGTCGTCGCTGTTGAGGAACTCTTCGTCGGCTGGGCCGAGGGTGAATTCCATATCAGCGAAGAGACCCGAACCACCCGATTGTTTTTTCAAACGTTCGCGGTGTTCTACGGTAGTCGTCAACGCCTCTTTGTAGTTTACCTGAGGAGCACCCTGGTTACATTCCACCTTAAACTCGCGACGCAAACGGTCAACGATGATTTCGAGGTGCAATTCACCCATACCACTGATAACGGTTTGGTTGGTATCCTCGTCGAAACGCACGCGGAAGGTTGGATCTTCTTCGGCGAGTTTGTTGAGGGCCATACCCAATTTATCAAGGTCTTTTTGGGTTTTTGGTTCGATAGCGAGACCAATTACCGGCTCAGGGAATACCATTGATTCGAGTACGATGGGTTTACCTACTTCGCAGAGGGTATCACCGGTACGGATATCTTTAAAACCAACTGCCGCGCAGATATCACCTGCTTCTACGGAGTCAATCGGGTTTTGTTTGTTCGCGTGCATTTGGTACAAGCGGCTGATCCGTTCTTTATCGCCCGTACGAGCGTTGTAAACGTAAGAACCAGCATCGAGTTTACCGGAATAAACGCGGATAAAGCACAAGCGACCTACGAATGGGTCCGTTGCGATTTTGAACGCCAAAGCGGTAAATGGTTCGTCAACGGATGGTTTGCGGCTAACTTCCTGCTCGGTGTCCGGGTTGATACCTTTAACGGCTTCGATATCCAGCGGAGAAGGGAGGTAATAACAAACCGCGTCGAGGCAAGCCTGAACACCTTTGTTTTTGAACGCAGAACCACACATTACCGGCGTCATTTTCATGTCGCAAACGGCAGAGCGGATAGCGGCGCGCATTTCGTCGATGGTGATGCTATCCGGGTCGTCGAAGAACTTCTCGAGGAGGGCGTCGTCGTACTCGGCTACTTGTTCCACCAATTTTTTGCGGTATTCTTTCACCGTTTCAGCGATGTCTTCCGGGATGTCAATAACTTTATAAGTCATGCCCTGATCGTGCTCGTTCCAAACGATGGCTTCGTTGCTCACGAGGTCAACAACACCCATGAAGTTATGCTCGTTGCCGATGGGCACTTGCAATGGAATAGCGTTTGCACCCAATTTCGCTTTCATGTCCGATACGCACATGAAGAAATCGGAACCGGCACGGTCCATCTTGTTGATGAACGCGATACGAGGCACTTTATAGTTATCAGCCAGGCGCCAGTTGGTTTCTGACTGTGGTTCTACACCATCAACAGCGGAGAAAAGGAATACCAATCCGTCCAAAACGCGCAAAGAGCGGTTTACCTCCACGGTAAAGTCAACGTGGCCTGGCGTATCGATAATATTGAAGTCATAACTCTGCTCGGCTACCTTCCATTGGCATTTGGTAGCGGCTGAAGTGATAGTGATACCACGCTCTTGCTCCTGCTCCATCCAGTCCATGGTAGCGGCGCCTTCGTGAACCTCACCGATTTTGTGGTTTACACCCGTGTAGTACAGAACGCGTTCTGTTGTAGTCGTTTTACCTGCGTCAATGTGAGCGGCAATACCGATATTGCGGGTAAACCTGAGATCCTTTGCCATTGTGTAAATGTGATGAGTAAATTAATGATAAAATGATGTTATTTTCGGTTACCGTTGGAAAAATGTGCGGGTAGTGAGAAAACACTATTAAACAACAAATTTCGGCGCGGTAAAGTTTCTTGGGGGTGCAACGATCATTTATACGGTTAAAAGGAATAAAGTATCGTTACGAGGTTTTAAATTTGGGCCAATAAAGTAAAAATTTTGGAAAAACCGTTCTTGAATTTTAAAAATTTGGTAAAACTTAAAAAACAGTTAACACAGATCAATACTTTAAACGGCAAAACCGTCGAAAATCATCCTCGTTAAGGGTGCTTGCGCACACTTTCCGGACAATTTTCGACGGCTGCGAAATATCAGAGTATCGGGTATCGAACTCTGAGGAGGATATTACCCGCGATAGCTGGCAAACGCGCGGTTTGCTTCGGCCATTTTGTGGGTATCTTCGCGTTTCTTAACAGCGCTGCCCTCGCCTTTAGAAGCGGCGATGACCTCTGCTGCCAGTTTTTCAGCCATGCCTTTGCCGGAACGGGCGCGGGCGTACTTAATCAACCATTTCATGCCGATGGCAATTTTACGGTTGGCTGGCAATTCAGTGGGGATTTGGAAGGTGGCACCACCAATACGGCGGCTACGCACTTCCACTTGAGGCATTACGTTGTTGAGTGCTTTTTTCCACACTTGCAACTCGTCCTCGTTGGTGCGGCTTTTTACGATGTCTAATGCATCGTAGAAAATGCCAAAAGCAACGCTCTTCTTGCCGTCCCACATCAGGTTATTTACGAAACGAGTTACCATCGTGTCGCTATAACGTGCATCGGGCGCCAATACTCGAGGTTTCGGTTTGTGCTTACGCATTTTTTTACTGTTTTAAAAATTAAAAGTTAACGGGCCTACTGCCCTTTTGTCGCATTCCGATCGAAATATTATTTCTTCGGACGCTTAGAACCGTATTTAGAACGGCTCTTTTTGCGGTTGTTTACGCCGGCTGTGTCGAGCGCACCGCGAACGATAGTGTAACGTACACCCGGAAGGTCTTTTACACGACCACCACGCACCAATACGATGGAGTGTTCTTGTAAGTTGTGGCCTTCACCCGGGATGTAAGCAATCACCTCGATGGAATTGGTCAAACGCACTTTCGCCACTTTACGGAGGGCTGAGTTTGGCTTCTTCGGCGTAGTTGTATATACACGTGTACATACACCACGACGTTGTGGGCAAGAACTCAACGCACGGCTTTTGCTCTTCAGCTCTACCTTCTCGCGGCTTTTGCGTACCAGTTGATTAATAGTTGGCATACTTGCTTAACTTGATAAGAATTTATCTAACTGTTTGATAATCAATTGAAAAGGGACAGGGTAACCCCACCTTTCTCAAAAGCGAGTGCAAAGGTACATCCATTTTGGTGAATTATCCAAATAATATTTTGAGTTTTTTGTACCTTTGGGATTCAGACCTTAGACGGAAGACATTGGACAAAAGACTTTAGACGGAAGACCTTAGACAAAAGACTTAACGTTGGCGTTCTTTCATCAAGATATACTGAACACGGCTACGCTTGCGGCACAGCCGCATAGATCGTTTCATACGAAATGCAATTTCGCGCGAGCAGGTTTTGGAGTGATGAGAGATGAGTGATGTGTGATGAATGGTATAGTGACTGGTTCAGTGAGTGGCAAAAAGGTTTTCAAAGTCATTTTGTCAACACTTTTTGGGCACATCCAATGTTTTTTGTCTAAAGTCTTCCGTCTAACGTCTCAAAATACGCACTATGAAATACATTTTTATCGCTTTTTGCGCGCTATTGTGGCACTTTCCGGCTACGGCCCAATTGCCCAAAGTCAATTCCGGCCAAATTATCCGGCTCGATGCTTTCCCTTCTCAATTTATTGATCCCCACAACGTTTATATCTGGCTGCCCGATGGGTATTCGAAACGGGAAAAATATGCCGTTTTGTACATGCACGATGGCCAGTCGCTGTTCGATTCAACCATTACCTGGAATAAACAGGCCTGGGATGTGGATGTCGTTGCCGCCGGATTGATGAAACGGGGTGCCACCCGTAAGTTTATCGTAGTAGGTATTTGGAACAACGGCGCTTCCCGCCACGCGGAGTATTTCCCCCAAAAACCCTTTGAGCAAATGTCGTCCGCCGACCGCGATACGGTTACCGCCGCTTTGCAACGAAAGGGCCGTACAAAAGACCGTTTTCAACCTAATTCGGATAATTATTTGCGTTTTTTGGTGAAAGAACTAAAGCCATACGTGGATAAAAATTTTTCTACCCGCAAAGACCGAAAAAATACCTTTATCGCGGGGTCCAGCATGGGCGGATTGATTTCGATGTACGCCATTACCCAATATCCCAAAGTATTTGGGGGCGCGGCGTGTTTGTCCACCCATTGGCCGGGCATTTTTTCGTTGGAAAACAACCCGGTTCCGGCGGCATTTGAAGAGTATTTACGGATAAAGTTGCCCAAACCCGGGAAAAACAAGTTTTATTTCGATTACGGTACGGCCACGCTGGATGCCATGTATCCGGGTATTCAGGTCCGCATGGATGCCATTATGCGGGAGAAAGGGTATGCTGCCGCACAATGGCAAACCTTGCGTTTTGAAGGGGCCGATCACTCCGAGCGTGCCTGGCGCGCACGTTTGGACCAGCCCTTGATGTTTTTACTCAAATAAATTACCGAATCACCGTAACATCACCTTCCAGCAAAATAATTTCGCCGTTGGCCAATTCTAACTCCGCCCACCAGACGAATACGGCGGGTGACATAGAGGCATCGCGGAAAACGCCGTCCCAACCTTTGGTGCGGTCGTTGGGCTGTACATTGCTGGTGAAAAACACCTGGTTCCCCCAACGGTCGTAAACCTGCAAATAACGAATATTTTTGACGTGCCCTTCTTTGGCAAAAATCGTAAATCGGTCGTTATCGTCGGTGCCGTTATCGGGCGTAATAACGTTGGGCGCGTAAATGCGCGGGTCTCCTACTTTTATTTGCACCGAAGCGCGATCTTCGCAACCATCCTTATTGATAATTAATACTTCATAAGTGGTAGTGTAAAAAGGCTGCGCGAGCATTTCGGTGGGTTTTGCGGTGGGCGTAAGGCCCGTCATGGGCGACCAGATAATGGTGTCAATTTCGCTGATCGGCACGTTGATATTGGCCACGAGGGTAGTACTTTGCCCAAAATCCAAGGTGATTTGTGGGTTGGTGGTCACTTCTGGCTCTACCGGAACCGGGAATGTGAGCGACTCTTCGTATTCACAGCCATTGGCGTCCTGCACCACGAGGGTGTACGTGCCGGGGTTGAGTTGCGGGAATGTATTGGCCGAATAAAACTTGTTACCGCCATCAATCGAGTACAAATAAGGTCCGACGCCGCCGGTAACCTCGGTAATTTCGATGGTGCCCGGTTGGTCGTTACAGGCGGGTTTAACGGTTTCGGTGAGCAAATCAGCCGGATAATTGGTGTTTCTTATGACCAAGACATTGTCCGTGCTGGTGCAGCCCGTGGCTGTATTCGTTACCAATAATGTATAAAGACCGGCCTCATTCACCAAGGGCGTGGCCGTAGTACCGCCCAAGACAATATTGCCGTCGATGGTGGACCAAAAGTATTTAAAGTTCGCTCCCGCCGATGAACCAGTCGCGCTGAGTGCGTCTTCCTGGGTAGTGCAGGTGAGTTCAAAACCATTGCCGGCTTCGGCGAGTGGTAATTGAATATCCTGCGGAACGGAGACACTGGTGGTGGTGGTACAGCCGTTGGCGGTATTGGTGATGAGCAAGGCGTACGTGCCCGGCTCACTAACCGTAGTGGATAGGCTAGTGGTGCTGCCCGTAATGCCCGGCCCTTGCCACAGGTAGTTAAACTCCGGTCCCTGGCTACTGCCGTTGCCCACCAAAGGCACGCTTTGCACCGCACAGGTCAATAATCCGGGAGTGGCTACCGCCGCAACCGGCGCATTGGTATCGGGGAATACCAGAACGGCATCCGAATCGGTGCAACCATTGTAGTTGTCGCTTACGGTGAGGGTGTAGGTGCCCGGCTGGTTAATAATGGGTGAAATGGTGTTTCCCCCGGACAGAATGCCTGGGCCATTCCAAACAATATTAATGCCGTTGCTGCCGCCGGTGGCCGTCGCGTTGATCGTGAGCGAAGTAATGGCGCAGGTGAGGGTTTGGTCCGGTCCGGCAAGGGTTTGGGGTGCCAAAATATTTTCAGTAACGGCAATATTGGCCAATGTTTTACATCCGTTGGAAGTATTGGTTACCTCTAAAGCGTAACTGCCGGGTGCATCTACTACGGGCGTAAGCGAATATTGACCCGAAATAATATTGCCATTCAGAGTACTCCAGGCGTAACTAATATCGCTGCCCGCGCTGGTGCCGGTTCCGTCCAATTGTACAGTGGTTACCAAACACGTTAATTCGGTCGGTGTGCCAATGGCGGCATTGGGAGCGTTTACATCCTGCAAAACTTCGGCGGTGGTGGTAGATTTACACCCGTTTTGGGTGTTTGTCACCACCAATTGATACAAACCGGGTGCGTTTACCGTCGGGGTGAGCGAATTGGCACCAAATAAAATATTTCCGTTGGAACCCGTTGGTACCGACCAAACGTACGAGAAACCTGCCCCAGTGCTGCTGCCCGCGCCGTTTAATTTAATATCGGCCAAAGAGCAAGTCAGGGTTACCGCCGGACCACCCACGGCCACGGGTGGTACAATGTTTTGGGGCACCTGAACGGTCACCAACGACACACAGTTGTTACTGGTATTGGTCACTTGTAATTGATAAGCGCCGGGGGCCGACACCGTGGGCGTTAAGGTAGAGTCGCCGCTGGTGATGGAACCCGTTTGGGTCGTCCACAAATAACTAAAATTACCACCACTACTGGAGCCAAATCCGTTGAGGTTGATGCTTTGAACGGCACAGGTCAGCGTTTGCGGTGGTGCCGCAACGGCCAAGGGCGCGTTTACATTTTGCTGCATCGTTACGTTGTCGGTAGCCGTACAGAAATTGTTGTTATTGGTGATTAATAAGGTATAAGTTCCGGGTTCGTTGATGGTGGGGTTAAATGTGTTTTCGCCCGAAACAATATTCCCGTTCGTAGTGGACCACAAAATGGAATAATTTGGTCCGGTATTACTGGCCGACCCGCCCAGTTGGTACGTCGGGGTGGTACAGTTCAATTGTCCCCCGGTTCCGGCATCCGAAATTGGGGTGGCGATATCTTCCGTGACATCCACGGTTAAGGTGGCGGTGCAACCGGTGATGGTATTGGTCACCAACAGTTGGTACGTGCCGGGATTGTCAATTTTTGGGGTGCTGGTATTGGCCCCACCCACAAAACTGCCGCCGTTGGGGCTGCTCCACGCGTAACTAAAATGAGGTGCTGCACTGGCGTTGGTGGCGGTAAGTGTGGTATTGGTTAATTGACAATTGAGCACGGGTGGTGGCGCAATGCTGGCTACCGGTGCCAAAATATCCTGAGTGACCAAAACGCTGGCATTGGAGGTACAACCGTTGGAGGTATTGGAAATGAGTAGGTCATAAGTGCCTTGTACGTTAATAAGGGGGCTTAAAGTATTTGCTCCACTAACAATACCGGGGCCGGTCCATTGGTACGAAAACTGCGGCCCCTGGCTGCTGGCCGTACCGATGAGTTGCAATTCATCCACCGTACAGGTTAATAATTGGGCGGGTCCGGCATCGGCTTCGGGCGTGTTTTGGTCCAGCAGAATTTGCACCGTGGCTGCGCTGGTACAACTTGTGTTTTGGTTGGTGACGGTAATGGTGTAAAAACCGGATTCGTCCACCTGAGGCGATAAGGTAGTGGCCCCATTAACGATGTTTCCGCCCTGCGTCGCCCACGAATAGGTAAATTCGGTGCCGCTGCTGCTGCCCGTACCGTTTAAGGTCAATACCGGGTTTTGGCAAGACAAAACCTGCGGGGTACCCGCCTGCGCCAAGGGTGAAATGGTATCAATCAAGACAGAAACTGTGCTTTGTGCAGTGCAATTGTTGGTGGGGTTAAACACCTGCAAGGTGTATTGCCCCGGCAGCCCAATGGTGGGCGTGAGCGAGTTTGCGCCCGATTGAATTTGCCCGTTGGCCGTACTCCAGGTGTATTGCAAACCCGCCGTAGAAGCGTTGGCGTTGAGTTGAACACTGAAGGTATTACAATCCAATACTTCGGGCGTAGCCACGGCCGCAACGGGGACATTGGCATCTTTGGTGACATTGGCCAAGTCGGTGGCCGTACACCCGTTGATGGTGTCGGTGACGAGTAAAGTGTATTGTCCCGGTGCATCAATGGTGGGGGTAAGGGTATTGCCCCCGGCCGCGATATTACCGTTGGTGGTTGTCCAGTTGTACACCAGTTGCGGCGCGTTGTTCGACGAGCCATTGAGGGAAATCGTTGGGCTGGTACAATTGATAAAACCGGCGGGTCCCGCTTCGGCGGTGGGGACAACGGTGTTTTGGCTAATGTTCACAACATCGGTGGAGGTACAGCCATTTTGGGTGTTGGTGACCAATAAACTGTACAATCCGGGCGCGCTGACTTCGGGGTTGAGTGTGTTTTGGCCATTAACAAAAGTGCCGTTGGTGGTGGCCCAATTGTACGAATATTGCGCACCCGTGCTGCTGTTGGTGCCGTCCAATACCCGCGTTGGGAAGGTGCAATTAATCACGCTGGGCGCACCGGCTTCGGCGGTGGGCGCGGTCGTGTTGTTGGCTATTTCCACCGATGAAATGGCGGTGCAGCCGTTGCTGTTATTGGTGACGAGCAGAGTGTACTGCCCGGCTTGGTTAATGGTGGGTTGCAACGTGTTGATCCCTTGCACCAAACCCGCGCCCGACCATTGATAAACGATGCCGGCACCTTGCGAACTGCCATTGCCCGAAAGGGTTAACGACGGGGCAAAACAAGTAATGGTATCCGGTTGTCCGGCGCTGGCAATGGGCAAACTGGCATCGGCCAATACCGAAGTTGTGGACGTGGCCGAGCAGCCATTTTGCGCGTTGGTAACCACTAACTGATAGGTGCCAACGGCATTAATAACGGGAGAAAGTGTATTGATCCCCGATAAAATATTGCCATTGGGGGTATTCCAAACGTACGAATAGTTGGTGCCGGTGCTGCTGCCCGAACCGCTCAGGGTGAGTGTATTGACCGCGCAACTGAGTACGCCACCGGGAGCGGTTGTTGCCGTTGGTGCCGCTACATCAATGTTAACGTTGACGGTGGCCGTTGATACACAACCCGTTGTGGTGTTTACGACGGCAATTTGGTATGCACCCGGTGCGCTGACGGTGGGCGTAAGGGTATTTATCCCGTTGACGATGGTGCCGTTTTGGGTGCTCCAAATATAACTGAATTGGGTCCCCGTGCTACTACCGGTGGCATTCAGGGCGACTTGGGGGTTAGTGCAATTAATGGTTTGCGGCGCCCCGGCCAAAGCCGTTGGAAACGTTTGGTTGGTGGTTACCGTGGCGTTTCCGGTACTGGTGCAACCATTTTCGGAGTTAGTAATGGTGAGTAAATACGTGCCAATTTGGTTAACAATCGGGTTGAGCGTATTTTCTCCCGATACAATATTCCCGTTGGTGGTGCTCCATTCGGCAAAAAACGGATAATTCACAGATGAACCATTGGCATTCAAAGTCACCTGCGGGAATTGGCAAGTCAGTGTAGGCGACTGGTTAATAACTACCGTTGGCGGGGCAATATTTTGCTGAACCGTTACGACCGCCGTTGCGGTGCATTGGCTGGTTTGGTTGCGAATGAGCAGGGTGTAAGTACCCGGCGCGGTAATCGTGGGCGTTTGGGAACTCGTGCCCGAAATTCCGTTGGATGGTGCACCGGTCCATTGGAAAATCATGCTGGATCCGTTAAAGCCGGGGTCCGATTGCGTGGCATCCAATTCAATGGAAGGGTTGTTGCAATCCAATATTTGCGGATCCGCGATAAAGGCCGTCGGGTAAGAGAGGTTATTGGTAACAAAAACCTCATCGGTATCGGTACAGCCATTCACCGGGTTGGTAATGGTTAAATAATAGGTTCCTTCCTGGTTAACGGTGGGGTTCAGGGTGGTTGCACCCGAAACGATATTCCCGTCAAAGGTGGACCATTGGAACGTCAGCCCCGATGGAGTGGCGGTTCCGTTGAGTGTTACCGTGAGGTTGTTGCAATTAATCTGTTTTTCCGGGCCAGCGTTGGCATTGGGAATGTTTTGGTTGGCCGTTACCACCACCTGATCGGTTCTGGTGCAACCATTGCTGTTATTGGTCACAATAATGGTGTACGTTCCGGCTTCGTCAATCAACGGCTGAAGGGTATTTTCACCACTCACAATATTTCCGTTGATGGTTGTCCATTCGTACGAAAATACGCCGCCAACGCTACTGCCCATACCGTTGAGGTAGAGGGTAGGTTCGGTGCAATCCAATTGGCCACCCGTTCCGGCCTCGGCCACTGGCTGGGTAATATCCTGGGTAACGGAGACTTGTTCGGTATCGGTGCAACCACTTATGCCATTGGTAATGGTGAGGTTATACGTTCCGGGCATATCCACCGTAGGCGAATCGCTGTTGCCGCCGGAATTGATGCCCCCCGTCGGGCCGGTCCAGGTGTACGTAATACCGGGCGGTTGCGTTGATGCCGTGGCGTCCAATTCAATGGTGGGGTTATTACAATCCAATTGCACCGGTGGCGCAATAATGGCTTCCGGTGTATCAAAGTTTTCGTCCACGCACATCACATCTTCGGCGGTGCATTGGTTGCTGGTGTTGGTAACGACCAACGTGTAACAACCGGCCTGATTAATGACGGGACTCAACGTATTTCCACCCGAAACAATATTACCCGGGCTGGCGGTCCAGGCATAAGTGAAACTGGCCCCCGTACTACCCGATGCATTGAGGGTAATGGTTGGGTTGTAACAGTTGATGGTGCGCGGCGGACCGGCATTTACCTGCGGAATGCTATTGTTGGAAGGCACATTGACCGAAACGGTTCTTGTGCAGCCGTTATTGGTATCGGTGACGGTTAAAATATAGGTTCCGCCCTGGCTCACTTCGGGGTTGAGGGTATTTTCGCCGGAAACGATGTTGCCGTTGTTGGTGCTCCATTCGTAGGTGAAATTAGATCCGGTAGAAGAACCATTGCCGTTGATGGTCAGCGTTGGGGTTTGGCAAGAAATAACCCCGCTGACATTGGCTACGGCCACCGGTTGGGTCGTGTTTTGTGGCACATTGACGGTTGCGGTGGTTGTGCAGTTGTTTTGCTGGTCGGTGATGGTGATGGTGTATGTTCCACCTACATCTACTGTCGGCGTAAGGGTGCTGCCGCCGGAGTTAATGCCGCCGACTGGTCCCGACCAACTGTACGTAAAGCCCCCGGAAGAGGAGTTGGACGCGTCAATTTGGATGGTGGGATCATCGCAGGTGATGGTTTGTGGTGGTTCAATCACGGCCACGGGCGGAATGGTGTTGCCGCTGACCGTCACGGTCGCCTCGTCGGTACAACCGTTGGTGTTGTTGGTGACGACCAGGGTGTACGTTCCTTCCTGGTTGGCCGATGGATTGAGGGTATTGGTGCCGCCGGTGAAGTTTCCGTCCAAGGTGCTCCAGACAAACGTGAAGTTGCTGCCTTGCGAAGAACCATTGCCATTGAGTGATATCGTGGGGCTGTTGCAACCGATATTTTGTGGGTTAGCAATGGCGGCATTGGGTAGCGCTACATTCGCCGTTACCGAAGCGGAGACGGTTCTTGTACAACCATTATCGGTATTGGTGACGGTTAAAACGTACGTGCCTGGCGCATCCACAATGGGATTTAGGGTGTTTTCGCCCGATACCAGGCCGGGACCGTTCCATTCGTACGTAAAATTGGACCCCGTAGAAGAACCATTTCCATTGATGCTAATTTCCGTTGTGGTGCAGGTGAGCGGCCCCGTTGGCGTAGCAACGGCAGTTGGAAGTGTCGTGTTCTGATTAACCGTTACGCTGGCCGTAGTGGTGCAATTATTTTGCGTATCGGTAATCGTAATGGTATAAGTACCACCCACATCCACCGTTGGCGTGAGGGTGTTGCCGCCGGAATTGATCCCGCCGGGCGGTCCAGACCAGTTGTACGTAAAACTACCCGTAGAGGAATTAGAGGCATCAATTTGAATGGCCGGATCATTACAGGTGACGGTAATGGGTGGTTCGATGACGGCCACGGGCGGTACCGTATTGCCATTTACCGTTACCGAGGCTTCGTTGGTGCATCCGTTGGCCGTATTGGTGACGACAATCGAGTACGTACCATTTTGGTTAATGGTCGGGTTCAGCGTTGATGTTCCACCCGTAAAACTCCCGTCCAAGGTGCTCCACACAAACGTAAAATTGGCCCCTTGCGACGTGCCGTTGGCGTTGAGGTTAACCGTAGGGCTATTGCAACCGATGTTTTGCGGTGGCGCAATGACGGCGGTGGGTGGGGTGGTATTGGCCGTTACCGACACCGAAACGGTTCTTGTGCAGCCATTATCGTTATTGGTCACCGTTAAAACATACGTGCCCGGCGCGTCTACCACGGGAGTCAACGTGGTTTCATCGGATACAATGCCGGGGCCATTCCATTCGTAAGAAAAATTAGATCCCGTCGAAGAGCCATTGCCATTAATGGAAATGGTGCTTTGGTTACAGTTAATTTGCCCGTTTACCGTGGCCGCCGCAGTGGGCAGCGTGGTATTGGCCGGTACCGTTAAACTGGTGGATCGGGTGCAACCCCTGCTATCGGTTACAGTCAGCACAAACGTACCTCCAACGTTGATATTGGGCATGGCCGAACTGGAGCCATTGCTCCAATTGTACGTATAATTGGGCGTTCCGCCGCTAACACTCGTTTCAATTTGGCTGCTCGGATTGTTACAATCAATCGGGTCTGCCGATGCCGTTACTTCCAGCGGATCGGGTTGGTCCAGCGTAATTTCTTCGGTTTCGGTGCAGCCCTGACTACTGGTGACGGTTACGGAATACGTACCGGCCGGTAAGTTATTGGGGTTTGCGCCCGCGCCCGCCGGTGCCCACGCGTACGTGTAAGGCCCGGTTCCGCCGGAAACGGAGGACGTAACTGACCCATTGGTAGAACCATTACAAGCCGGATCGGTGCCGTTAAGGGATATATTGACGTCAACTTCGGTAATCGTCGCCGAGCCGGAAACCGAACCGGGACAACCATTGGAATTGACCGATACCAAATTGTACGTTCCGGGATCCGTTACCGTTAAAGTGGCGGGTGAACTGGTAAAGGTTTCGGTGCCGC
This sequence comes from Chitinophagales bacterium, assembly GCA_013298845.1. GTDB lineage: Bacteria > Bacteroidota > Bacteroidia > Chitinophagales > Saprospiraceae > M3007. The sequence goes on along the minus strand of JAAFJN010000014.1, from coordinate 42,385 downwards.
CCGACCATTCAACGTCCCAGGGGCCAAGACCCGTCAGGTTAACGGTGAGGTTAAAGGAGCCGTTGGCACCTGCACACAAAATCCCCGAACCACTTATTGCCGCAGTGGGGCCAGGTGTAAGATCTACCGTTGAAGTCACCGTTGTGGTATTGTTACAAGCATCGGTGATGGTAGCCGTGTAGGTATTTAGGCCCGGTGTATTAATGGTAATAGAAGCCGTGGTGGCGTTGTTACTCCACAAGTAAGTGTAAGGAGCCACCCCGCTGCTAATGGTTGGACTAAGGGTGACGCTGGTACCGCACAAGGTCTGGTCTTCCAGTTCGGCCAACAGCGGCGGTACATCCACGATGGTGAACGTAACCGGTTGCTGGGTGCAGGAACACGGATTGTCGAGTAGCAGCGTGATGGTTTCGTTGCCTTCCAAAATAAGGTCGGGCAATACGTTAATGGGAATTTGCACAAAAGTTTGACCCGCCGGAATAATAACCGGGCTGACCAGGCTGGTGTAGTCCTCGTCGGGGGTTGCGGTGCTGCTGGGGGCAACCGTAAAATTCACTTCCAGTGGTTCGCTCAGGTCGTTGGATACCCTTGTGAAACGGATATAACCCGTGCCGCCACAACCGGCTTCGTACACAAACTGCGAGCCACTTGATGGGTAAATAGGAGCCGCATTGACCTGCCCGCCCGCGTTAAAGGAGTTGGCCCGCAAAAAAACTGCCGATGCATAGGAGGCATCACCAATATCGGCCAATGCCAGTTTGATGTGGTAAGTAGAGCAGGGAATCACTTCCGCCGTAGCCGTGAGCACGCTGGTAAAACCATCCATCGAAATTTCGGTGGGGGCAAAAGCGGGTAATCCGTTACAGCCGCCGAATGTATTGTTGTTCACGTAATAGGCCGTGTTGGAGGCGTGGTTCACGTTATTAATGGTTACTGGGGTGGTGGTAGCGGGAATCAGGGCGATATTTTGGTTGCCAGTGATGCCGGGGCCACTAATGAAAAACCCAAATGCGTCATTGAATCCGCTGCTCACAAATTCGCAGTATTCTTCCGAGGCAAATACAAAATCAAATTGCACCATATCGGAAGTAGGCCGGAAGTTAAATTCAATTTTTGTAACATCAAATTGGTCACCGGTGGCCAGGGTCGCCAAATCTGTGTCGTTGGGGGAGTTTACTCCAAACCCACCGTTGGCGTTTCCGGTGTTGTTGTTACCGGGGATAATGCCAACATTGCCGGTGCACAATACCACCCCGTTGGGAATCCCGATATTGGTGGCACCGTTGGCAAATGTCCCGCGTGATTGAGCATCGCCCGTGGAGGTTATAGCCGAAACGTCAAAGCAGTTGCCGCCAATTAAAACGTTGGTAACGAGGTTGTTCGCCGATGCGCCGCCGGAGGTTGTTATGGCTGCGTCGGGGGTAAAGCCCACTTTGTCCAAAAGATCCCAATCCGTGGGGCAGGCATCGCAACTCACCGACAATGCCACCACCGTCTCCGGACCGGGATTGTCAAAATATACTTTTACCGATTTGCCCGGTGGTGCAAATCGGCGCAGGTGTGGCCTTTCGGCGGGGGAAATGAGCAGGGCGGCCGCTTCATCTTCCGGGTTAAAAAGATGCAGGTTGTATTTGTTATCCGCCGAGATTGCAATAAAAGTGTGGATTTGCCCGGCGGATACGCCCGAAATGTCCACAACGTTACGACCGGGCGCCGCCTGAAAAGGCATCCGCTGTCGCACTTTGGTCATGGTAAGTTGGGTGGTGGTTGATTGAGCCGTTGAAAAGAAGGGTAGGGCTGCCAATGCCATTACCCCGACCAAAAATGTAAATTTTAGTCGCATAGTCAAGTAGTAGTAGTTTGAATAAATACGTAAGGTTGGGATTAAAAACTAAGAAACTGTTTTAAAATCCTGCCGAGGCTTGCAGACCGGTGAGGGGTTTTAAAACAGTTTCTAAAGTTGCATTTTGGTTTAAGGCATTTTATAAAACCAACTTAGGGAACCATTTTTTTTCAATAACGGTATTTCCTTCGTGCAGTTCATTCCATTGTTGCGCGGTGCTTTTTAAACAAACAACGCCGCAGGTAGGTATATTTTCGATTAAATCGTGGCCAGCAAACAGGTTCGCGACCTCCGTAAATGTGGGGTTGTGCCCAAACAAAAGTACGGTTTTGGCGCTTTCCGGTAATTGGCTGATGATTCTCAAGATGGTGGTGGGCGATGCTTCATAAATATTTTTTTCCAAAATAAAATGGTCATCTATCAGGCCAAATTGCACCCCGAAAAATCGCGCTGTATCCATCGCTCGGCGGGCGGGGCTGGTGACAATCAAATCTGGTTTTATTCCTTCTTTCCAAAGTAATTGGGCCATTTTTGGGGCCGTTTCGACGCCTCGGCTATTCAACGTTCGCTCAAAATCACGCAACAATGGGTTATCCCAACTGGATTTTGCGTGCCGGATTAAGTATAAATGACGCATAAATGATAATAAACTCGTTTCAGGTGTGTCTTAAAGATAATTGGTGTATACCTGTTTCATGCACATTCCAATGATCTCCAAGAGTGCAAAAGTGAAAATAATATTTCATAAATAAACACGAAATTTTCGATTTTGCTCACTTTTGTAAAAAAATAAAAACGTGCTCGCTTCGGTTTTTTAAAAAAATAAAAAACCAATGCAACAAACTGCCACCATTTGCGCACCAATACTGTACACGCCGAAATAAATACGGGGCCTCGCACAAAACGGTGTGTACTTTTGTCATGATGGACACTCAAATCAAACAAATCATCTCCGATTGCCGGAAAGGCCGAATGGCGGCGCAGCGCCAGTTGTTCGATCGCTACCAGGCGCGTCTTTTTTCCGTCTGTTTGCGGTATGCCCGCGACCGACCCGAAGCCCAGGATATGCTTCAGGAGGCTTTTTTGGCCATTTTCCGCGATATTAATCAGTACTCCGAACAAGGCTCCTTCGATGGTTGGATGCACCGTGTTACCGTTCGGGCGGCCCTGCAACAATTGCGCAAACGAAATCCGTTGCGCTTTGCCGAAGATTACAACGACCTGCCTCCCGAAGAAAACCTCGTAATGCCCGATGCCGAACTCAACAAAGAGGCCATCCTGCAATGCGTACAACAATTGCCTACGGGTTATCGCACCATTTTTAACATGCACTGCGTCGAAGCCTGGTCTTACGCCGAAATCGCTCAGGAACTCGGTATTGCCGAAAGCAGCGTTCGTTCGCAGTATTCCCGCGCTTGTTTGCAGTTGCGTTCTATGGTGAACCGCCTCTTCTTATTGGCCTGATTTTTTTAAAACAATGCCTTTGTGAAACATTTTTCACATCCAACTCACATCAATTAAGCAATAACAACATGGAAAATATCAATAACGGCGATTTTGAAAAGTTCGTCCGCGAAAATCTGGAAGGTTTGGACGATTCTGCTCAGGAAAACTTATGGGCAAATATCGCAGCCCGCCAAAAACGGTCAAATATGTGGCTAAAAACGCGCTATTACGGCAAAATTGCGCTGCCCGTACTTGCCATTGCCGCCGCCAGTATCTGGGGCGTAACCCGGCTGTTGCCCCAGCATTCGGAGGTGGCCAATTCCCTAACGCCAATTTCCCCCATCCAGTCTGAACAAACTTCTTTGCTCACCGAAGCATCTGCATCCGACAGCGCATCCACTGCGTTGGCTCCCGTTACCGGTGGTAAAATGCCCGTAGTGGTTCAGGTGCCCGGAACGGTAAAAGTGAACCGTTTTCCCAAGTGGTACCGCCAAAACGATGTACCCGTTGCCACGGCCAGTTTTGATGCCAGCACCGGTATTTTGTTCCAAAACCCCGAGTCGGGCAACGCGGTGACCATTCCCGCCAATTCGTTGGTGTACGCCAATGGCCAACCCGTGACCGGTGCCGTGGATCTGTTTTTCCGCGAATACCGTGATATTCCCGATATGTTGGCCGCCGACATTCCTATGCACTTCACCGATGAACGCGGGACGTTCTTTTTCAACACCGGTGGCATGTTCGATGTACGCGTCAGCCAAAATGGCCAGGAATTATTTATGGCCCCCGGACAAGCCTACACCGTGAATTTTACGGCTACCGATAATTTGAGCAACGCCAGTTTGTTTTACCTCAACGAAAAGGAAAACAATTGGGATTACGTGTCCAATCAGCCTTTTGCAACGAATGTATCCAACGTTCAGTTCGATATGCGCAACCCAGAAATGCTCGGCGGACAGCCACCCGTGAGCACCGAGGCCACCGTTATTCGCGAAAATACCGATGGCAATGCCGAAAAATGCCTTCCCCAGTCTCCCAATTTTGCCAACGTCGAAACGGGCATCGAATGGGTGAAAGAAGCCATTGCAACGGGAATTGACCTCACCACCGGCAAACGCAAATTGCCCGTCTGGTACCTCAAAAACCCCACCGCAGTTGACCAGTATTATACCTTTTCATTCGACCGTAGCGATTTGAAATTGGTCTATGCCAACGATGAGGGAACGCGCTTTTTTCCGCAGGATTTGCACGGCGTATTTACCGAGTTAAATGCCTTTAAAGACTGTTATTTTATCCGCACCGGCGATTCTTTGATCACCTACAGCCCTCAATCAGTGAATGCGATATTCAGTAGAACCAACTCCTGGAAAAGTTGCACGGTGCGCCAGGAAGGCCCCGATCCTGCTAATTGCCTCATGACGTTGGGAACCGAAAAAGATGGTTTTATCCAACTCAATGCCCGTTTGGTGCGCATCAATGAATCGGGGATCAATGCCGCCCTCGATGCCCGCAAAGTGTTTGATCGCTACGAAGAATTGCGCGAAGAGCGGCTGAATGGTTTGCTAAAGGAGTTAAATGTTTTGCGGCGTTTTACCGAAACTTCCAAAATGTTCCGGGAAGAAGCCGAGTTTTGTTTGGAGGAAAAAGATTGGCTCCGGTTTTTTGAAAAAAATCTGCCGTCTATGCGCTCCCGCTACCTCAAATTGGAACAGAATGGTATGACATCTAATAACCCGGCCATCCGCGACGCTATTTTGGCTTGGTCGAACAATGCCCGCACGTTGCGCCTCGAACGGGCCGACCAAATTGCCGCCGACCTTAGCGTAGGAAAACAATTGGGGGCGGTATTGTCGCTTACCGGTTTTGGGGCATTCAATTGCGACCAAATTTACCAATTTATCCGGCAGCCCATGTATTCGGCGGTTACCTTCACCGCCGAAACCGGTAAAGCCGTAAAAGCCACCCAATTGCGGATGTTGGACAAAGCCACCAAAATGTTCCTCACCATGAAATCAGCGGATAAACTGGTGTTGTTGCCCGGTCGCAAAATGGAACTCGTGGTAACCGACAACGAAGGCCGCTTATACCACCTTGCCGGTGCTGATTACGACCGTATTGTGAGCAAGGAGTCCAATTTGTACAAAATTTCGCTCAAAGAAGTCACCAATTCCGTCCAAAGCCCCAGTGGTTGGGCTGATTTGCTGGGGATTTAACAGAGTGAATAGTGAATAGTGAATAGTGAATAGTGAATAGTGAATAGTGAATAGTGAATAGTGAATAACGAAGAGTGAATAACGAAGAGTGAAAATTGCCCGTCGTAGCGTGTTCATTTTTTAGTTAAAAATGCGCTGCGACGGGCAATTTCATTTCACTCTTCACTTTTCACTCTTCGTTATTCACTTTTCACTCTTCGTTATTCACTCTTCACTTTTCACTCTTCGTTATTCACTCTTCACTTTTCACTCTTCGTTATTCACTCTTCACTTTTCACTCTTCGTTATTCACTCTTCACTTTTCACTCTTCGTTATTCACTCTTCACTAAATTTTTTTTGACAATAGTTTTGTTGTTAAGTATTTTTAACAATAAATTTGTGGCGAAAAATTTTTAACCACAAATTTATTGTCAAATGAACAAAGCCCATTGGAGTAACCCCAAAATTGTAGTTGGTCCCGTCGCCACCGGAGATTATTATTTCCCCCGTCCTCACATCGTAGAAGCCATTTGGGAGTCTATTCAAAAAGGAGGACATGTTTTACTCGCGGCCCCTCGTCGCGTGGGTAAAACCTCAGTCATGCAAGCCATGTTGGATCAACCCCTGCCGGATACCCGTTGTGTGTTCCAAAATATTCAAGGCATTAAGTCGGAAGCCGAGTATTACCAGCGTTTTTACAGTTTATTGGTGCAGTGCCTGAATCGTTTTGAAAAAGGGAAAACCTGGCTTGGTTCGCTGGTAAAAGGTATTAAAATTGAGGAAATTAACTTGGATGGGGTCAAGTTTGGGGACCAAAAGAATTTTGACTTTGCGCAAGGTATCCAGGATTTGCTCGCTGGAATTGCCCAAAAAAAGGTACGGGTCGTATTGTTGTTGGACGAACTTCCCGAAGTGCTTAGCCACTTGCACAAGCGGGGGCGCGGCGAAGAGGCTTCCAATATTCTTAACCATTTGCGTGAATTGCGCCAAAATCCCAACCTGCGGGCGCACCTGAGCCTGGTTTTGGCCGGTTCGGTGGGGATTCAGCACGTAGTTAAACAAATTGAAGGCCGAATCAACGACCTTAACGATTTTGATCAGGTGCCCTTTGAGGCCCTTGACTATGCCTCCGCCCAACAATACGTGGCGTGGGCCACCAAAGACGCAACGGTGCAGTACAGCCCGGCGTTAACCGAACACCTTTTGGGTTTGGTGGGGCATTTTATTCCTTATTTTATTAACTTAATGTTGAACGAGGTCAACCATTTTGCCCGAAGTACCAATAGTCCAACGCCATCTTCCGAAGATGTAGACGCGGCCTTTGTTCGCATTGTAAAAAGTAGTGACCATTTTGGAGAATGGAAAAATCGTTTGTGCGATTATTTCTCCGCCGTCGAGCAGGCTTATTTGCGCGATGTGCTGGTTTATACCGCCCATACCGGGCGCGTTGCGCCACCCCAATTGTATAATTTTGCCGTCAAACATAATCTGCAAAGTACTTACATGGAACTGGTGCGCGGCCTCGAACACGATGGCTATCTTACCGAACAGGCCGAAGGTTTTGCTTTTGTTTCACCCATTTTGCGCGCTTATTGGAAAGCCGACAATCCCTTTTTTGAACTATGAACCAGCCCGATTTTAAAAATAACCCAAATTGGTTTATTGACCAACTTACCCTATACCAAAATGCGAACAGCAGCCCGGAGGCCATTAAACGCAATTTTTTGGTGCGTTTGGCGGAGTTTGACCTGATGATTTCCGATTTGCGGGCCAAACAAAAAACGGACCCGGCCCAACACGAACTGATTTTGGGGCGGCGGGGTAGCGGAAAATCCACGCTGCTGCGCCGGATTCAGATCGAAATTGACGAGCAACCGGATTTATCGGCGAAGTACATTGCCATTAATTTGGCCGAGGAACAAAATGCCATTTATCGGCTTTCGGATTTGTGGTTCGAGGTCTTGGAAGCGTTACAGGATCAGTTGGGAATAACGCTGGAACTGCGCGATTTTGACCATTTTGACGATAATCAGGCGTACACCCGTTATCTCTACGGCGAAATTCACCGCCTTCTGCAAACCGATGGCCGCCGCGTGGTACTCCTGTTGGATAACCTCGACCGTATTCTCGAAAATTTTGGAGATGACGGAAACTTGCTTCGTGAAACCTTAATCAATTACCAAGATATACAAATCATCGGGGGAAGTACCCGTATGACCGAGCATTTTTGGCGGTACGACCTGCCGTTTTACGATTTTTTTCGTCGTCATCGCCTCGCGGGTTTAACGTTTGACGAAATCCACCAATTGCTCAACCATTGGGCCGCCGAAATGGAGATCACGCAATTGCACAACTACGCGCTGCGCCACCGGGGCAGGGTAGAGGCTTTGCGTATATTGACCGATGGTTTGCCCCGCGCTTTGCAGTATTTTATCCAGGTATTATTGCACGATTCGGAATTATACGGTTTTGATTACCTGAAAAAAGTGATGGATAATGCCACGCCTTTGTACCAGGAACGGCTGAACAACCTGACGGCACCGCAGCGCAAAATTGTGCAGGAAATTGCTTTTGTGTGGGAGGCCGCACCCACCAAAACGCTGGTGGAAAAATGCAGAATGGAAAGTAAACTCATTGCCTCTTATCTCAAACAATTGGAGCGGTTCGGGATCGTAGAAATCGTGCCCACCGACAAAAAGAACCATTTGTACCGTTTGTCGGAGCGATTCTTTAACATGTGGCTCATTGTCACGCAGGGAAACCCCGGCCAAAAACGCCGCGCCAAGTACCTCACGCTTTTCCTCGAAGGCTGGTACGACGAAAACGACCTCCGCGATGTGGCCGATCAACACCTTTTAAAACTCAAGGACCAGCAATTGTCTTTCGACAAAGCAATGGTGCTTAGTAAAGGTTTGTCACAGTCGCGTTACCTCACGATCAAACAACGCGACGAATTGATTGACCTCACCGTCGCCTTAGAACCGGAAGCCGCCTACGCCAAGGAGTTGCCGCGAAAGTTTAGCGAAATATACGAGGAGGCAAAAAAATTAGTGGAAAGTGGTGCGTTTAAAAAAGCCATTGAAGTCATTGATGAAATTGAAAATGAAGCCGATGGGATTAAATTTTCAATGCAAGCATATTGTTATGAGGAGATGAATGATACTAAAAAAGCCGAAAAATATTATTTGTTGGCGGTTGAAAAAGGAGAAGTTGGTGCGACAAACAATTTAGGTGTGTTTTATAAAATTAAAAATAATTTTGAGTATTCTGAAAAATACTATCTAATGGCAGTTGAAAAGGGGCATGTTGATGCTATGTATAATTTGGCCAACTTGTATAAGAATCAAAATAAGTTTGAACAATCGGAAAAGTATTATCTAATGGCAATCGGGCATGGACATGTTGCAGCAATAAGTAATTTGGCTGGTTTATATAAAAGTAAAAACATGTTTAAAATGTCAGAAAAATATTATTTAATGGCGGTTGAAAAAAGGTATGCTGAAGCAGAGTTTAATTTGGCTAATTTCTATAGAGAGCAAAATAATTTTGAAGCCTCTGAAAAGTATTATTTGATGGCGGTTGAAAAAGGCAACCTTAGGGGGATGAATAATTTGGCAAATTTATATGTTTTTTTAAAAGAGTTCAAGTTGGCTGAAACTTATTATCAAATGGCAGTTGACGAAAATCACGTAACATCAATGTATAATTTAGCAAATTTATACAAAGATCAAGGCAACTTAGATTTTTCAGAAAAATATTATTTAATGGCGGCCGAAAAAGGATTTGTTGAAGCGATGTATAATTTAGCAATTCTGTATCAATCTCAAAGCAACTTAGATTTTTCAGAAAAATATTATTTAATGGCGACTGAAAAAGGGCATTTGTTAGCAATGAATAACTTAGCGTGGCTTTATTACCAGAACGATACCCAAAAACAACAAGCCTTAGCATATTTAAAAGAATACCTCGAACGAAGTCAAGATACAGCCCGTTCCTTGTGGCTGGTCATCTTTGAAATCTGGAACGGCATTTTTGACCAGGTGCAGGAAAAAGTGGAATGGGTCATCAAAAACAACCAAGATGAGGATTTAAGTGGATTTATCAACGAATTGCTACGTCATGGGCAACAACAGTTGGTATTGTCCCTTTTTGAAAGCCCTCTACATGGTCCGGCATTGCGCGCACGTTACGAATTGCTGTATTACGCGACCTGCATCCTGACCGGGCGAACGGAAGATAACCTCCTGCTCCGTATCCCGCCGGAGGTAATGCCAACGGTAGAAGAAATAATTAGGGTAGTGAAAAGTGAAGAGTGAATAACGAAGAGTGAAGAGTGAATAACGAAGAGTGAAGAGTGAAGAGTGAAAAGTGAAGAGTGAAAATTGCCCGTCGTAGCGTGTTCATTTTTTAGTTAAAAATGCGCTGCGATGGGCAATTTTCACTCTTCACTTTTCACTTTTCACTCTTCACTTTTCACTCTACACTTTTCACTCTACACTTTTCACTAAAAAAAACTATTCTTTAAACAACGAATACTTCACGCCTTCCGCTTTTTCGCGGTACGGTTTCCATTGGGCGGCGAAAAAGGTATCCACGCGGGCCAAAATGGTGGTCAGGTTAGTATCCACTTTTTTGAGGGCGATTTGGGCCGTTTGGCTGGGTGCGCCGGGGCTTTCTTCGAGGTAGTTCATCGCCGACCAGAAATCAGTATTCAGGTTTTTATCGCCACGCTGAATGCCTTTTTGGTTTTCTTTTTGGTTAAAAAACAACGATTTTAATACCCCAATACTGTCTTTGACGGCAGTGCCCAATTTTACCACGTCCTTTTTCAGGCTGTCGGGCACATTCACCCATTGGCTTTCGACGAGGGCGATGGTTTTTTCCGCGTCTTTGAGGCGTTTGTAGGCGGCATTGGCTTTTTCTACCGTTTTCTGAAACGACTTAATCGCGTCGTAGCGCGCCCGGCGGTCGGCTAAGTTTTCGGGTACACGCGGGTCATCCATGACATTGACCATAACGGAATCGCGCTGATCGCCCATTTTTACCACCACTTTATACGTTCCGGGCAAAGCCGTTGGGCCGTTTCCGGGTTCCAGTTGGTCTTTATCCGGTTCGCGGTTGCTCGGGAAGGCTACGCCCCGGGTATCCATAAACCAGTTGATAAATGTCAGGCCCGTATCTACCTCCGAGGTGAACCGGCGAATGGTATCGCCTTTCATGTCCATGATAAATACCGTGGCTTTTTCTTTGGCTTTGCTATTGCCACCACCGCCGCCACGAGGGCCGCCGGGTCTTCTTTCTTCTTTGGCTTCTTCCTTCTTGTCCTCCTTTTTCTCTTCTTTTTTTACAAATTTGCGCCACACCGGAATGCGCACAAACGTGGGTTTGTTGTCACCGGCGTAGGTTTCATTGGCCGTAAAACGCGGGCCTTGGTACGAGGCGTAATTGGCCAAAATACCATCCTGCGGTTGGAACAGTTTGAAGGTTTTTTCCAACGCATTTTCTTTGGCCAAAGCCCGAATGGGGGCCAAATTGTCCAAAATCCAAATGGCGCGCCCAAAAGTACCCAACACCAAATCGCCCGTAACGGGGTGAATTTTCATGTCCTGCACGGGAACGGAGGGGAATCCTTCTTTGTGCCATTTTTGCCAATTTTCGCCGTAATCGAGGCTGAAATACAAGCCAGTGTCGGTGCCGAGGAACAACAAACGCGGCTCGGTGGGGTCTTGAATCACCGATAAACAAAAACTGGGGATGTTTTTGGGGCTGGCCAGGCGACGCCATTTTTTGCCGTAATCGGTGGTGTGGTAGAGGTAGGCTGTCCAGTCGTTTTGGCGGTAATTGTTCACCACCACAAATGCCTCGCCCGCGTTTTTGGCGGATACTTCAATTTGTGGAATCCAGCCGTTTTTGGGAAAATCGGGGAGTTTATCGGCCACATTAGTCCAGGTTTTGCCACCGTCGCGGGTGAGTTGCAGGTTGCCGTCGTCGGTGCCAACCCAAATGGTACCTTTTTCCACGGGACTGGGCGCAATGGCAATAATGGTGCAGAAGTTTTCGGCGCTGGTGGCGTCGAGGGTAAGGCCACCCGATTCATCCGCGTGCATTTTTGAGGTATCGGCAGTGGTGAGATCGGGCGAAATCATTTCCCAGGTATTGCCCAAATCAGAAGTGTAAAACAGGTGCTGCGCCCCGAAATACAAACCGTGGTCGCGGTGTGGATCTTGCGCAATACCCGAATTCCAGTTCCAGCGCAAGGTTTCGTTTTTGGGGTGAAGGGGTTTAATATACCGCGTTTTGCCCGTTTGGCGGTCAATTCGGCTCAGTTCACCGCCTTGCGACATGGCAAACATATAACGCGGGTTGTCGCGCTGCGGCACCACATCGAAGCCATCGCCAAAATAAATTTCGAGCCATTCGCTGTTGCGCATGCCGCTGTTTTTCCACACTGCCGACGGGCCTACCCAAGAGCCGTTATCCTGCAAACCACCGTAAATATTGAACGGCGTTTCGTTGTCGAGGTTAATGTGGTAAAACTGCCCAACGGGAATATTTTCGGCGTAACGCCAGGTTTCGCCGCCGTCGAGGGTGATGTTCAAGCCGCCGTCGTTGCCATTAATAATGTGTTTGCTGTTGTTGGGGTTAATCCAAAAAGCGTGGTGATCGGGGTGGATTTTCCAATAATTTACCCAGTTATCGAACGATTTACCACCGTCAATGGATTTGGAAATTTGTGAGTAAATGGAGTACAACGTATTTTCATCGGCGGGGTCCACGTAAATTTCGGCGTAATAGAACGGGCGGTCGCCCTGGCCTTTATCGGCCATTTTGCGCCATTTAAAACCGCCGTCGGTGCTTTTGTACAAAGCGTTGTCTTTGGCTTCCACCAGAGCATACACCACGTTGGGGTTGCTTTTGGAAATGGCCAAACCCAAACGGCCCAAATCACCTTCGGGCAAACCGTCTTTATCGGTACGGCGCTCCCAGGTTTCGCCGCCGTCGTGCGAAATATAGAGGCCGGAGCCTTTGCCGCCGCTTTTGAAAAACCAGGGCCAACGTTGGTATTCCCACATCGCCGCGATGAGTTTATTGGGGTTCGACGGGTCCACCACCATCTCGGCGCAGCCGGTTAAGTTATTGACGTACAGGGTTTTGCGCCAGGTGACGCCGCCGTCGGTGGATTTAAATACGCCGCGTTCTTCGTTGGGGCCGTAAGCCGAACCCAGCGATGCCGCCCAAACGATATTGGGGTTGTCGCGGTGGATAATCACGCGGTGAATCGTGCGGGTTTTTTCCAGGCCCATGCAGGTCCAGTTTTTACCGCCGTCGATGGATTTAAAAATACCCGCTCCAAAGTTTTGGGAATTGCGCGGGTTGCCTTCACCCGTTCCGACCCAAATTTCGTTGGGATTTTTGGGGTTAATGGCAATGGAACCCACCGATTGCGTGGGCGCTTTGTCAAAAATGGGTTCCCAGTTGGTGCCACCGCTGCGGCTGCGCCAAACCCCACCCGAAGCGGCACCGGCGTAAATAACATTGTCGTTAACGGGGTCAACGGCAATGGCCGTGATTCGGCCCGACATGGCAGCCGGTCCGATGGAGCGTATTTTCATGTTTTTTAAAGCATCCGGAACAGATTGTGCCTGAACCATTTGCGCAAACAGAAAGGTAATTAATAAAATTTTTATTCGCATTGTAATATTGTTATGATGTTTGTTGCTAAATTTATACTGAGCGTCGCCAGGTTTTGTGCACCACTTTTGGAGATCGTCTTGCATTTTCATGCACAAAACCTGCTGTGTCGAAGTACAATTGCGACGACAAATGTGATACAAAACCGCAAAAAGTTGTTAGTGGTTAAATTTTTTTCGATAAAAAGACAATTGCGTTGTACGGATATGATTGATTTTCAAAAAAATAGCAAAAATTGCGCTTGGAAATTTATTTCCTGCTTACTTTTCGGCCACAAAATGTAAAGTCCTTATGGCCAGTCTTATTTATAATGCTTCGGGTATGCTCGAAGACGTACGTCCCGGTACCGCCGATGTCGCAATTTACGCCGGACAGCAGGTGCCCTTTATCACCGGTTCACAACTGCAACGTTACGCAGGAATTATTTATTCAGAAAGTTCTTTTTTAGGGTTGGCCCGCCAAATTAATCCGGCCAATCCCAGCCGCGAAATGGAACGCGAATGTTTTGCCATTGCCGTTACCATGTACAATTATGCCCGCGCCAAAGGTATTGCTTTTCAAAGAGCCAACCGCGTTTACGGCCTCAACGAATTGTTGGTGGACAGTGGTTACACCAAAGGTATCAATAGCCCCAAATTTACGGAGTATTTCAGCGCCGGTGGCGACGAAAGCAAACGCCGAATGGCTACTTTGGCGGTAATTCGGTTGTTTATGCGCCAGTTTTGGGGTTTTGAAGATATTATTCAATCCTTGCAAGGGGCGCAATATTGGGACGGAAACGACCTTTTTCGCCGTTACCGCGACCATTACCGGGCCAAAAAAGGTTTTGAACTCAGCAATCCCGCACACGGTCGCATTTACCAAAATGTTACGGTGATTCAGGGCGCACAAATCATCGCTTCGTGCGTGGCGCAGGAACCAGCCGTTGTCGCTCGCCGTCAATACACTTTTATGTCAACAATAACCCTGGGTGGTACCATCTTTTTCCGGTTGCACCCACAAGCCACCGCCCAAGGCATTACCTGGTAAACGATGCACCTCAGCGAGATCTTAATTCACCACGGCGAAGACCGGTCGGCGTATTTTAACGCTATTTCGCCGCCCATTATCCAAACCAGCAATTTCGCATTCCCCGATTTGGCGCAGTTTCGCGCGGCTTTTAGCGACGAGTTGACGCACCACGTGTATTCGAGGGGCAATAACCCGACGGTCGAAATTTTACGCAAAAAACTGGCGGCTTTGGAAAAAACCGAAGATGCCCTGGTGTTTTCCAGCGGCGCGGGGGCCATTGCGGCGGCCGTTATTGGGAATGTAGCGGCGGGCGATCATATCGTTTGCCAACAAAGCCCTTACTCCTGGACAACGGCGCTGTTGCGCAAGTTTTTGGCGCGGTTTGGGGTGTCTCATACTTTTGTTGATGGCACCGATGTGCGCCACATTGCGGCGGCCATTCGCCCCGAAACCAAAGTGTTGTACCTCGAAAGCCCCAACACGATGACCTACGAGTGCCAGGATTTGCGCGCTTGCGCCGAACTGGCCCAACAACACGGCATCGTGACGATGATTGATAACTCGTATTGTTCGCCTTTGTACCAGAATCCGGCGGAATTTGGGATTGATATTGTGCTGCATTCGGGTACCAAATACATCAACGGCCACTCCGACGTGGTGATGGGCGTTTTGTGTGGTTCGAAGGCGATGGTAAAAAAGATTTTTGAATCGGAATTGATGACGCTGGGCGGGGTAGTCAGCCCTTCCGATGCGGCGTTGGTGATTCGTGGTTTGCGGACCTTACCGCTGCGGGTAAAACAAAGCGAAACGGGTGCGCAATTTTTGATTTCCAAATTAGAAAACCATCCCAAAGTGGCCAAAATATGGTATCCATTCCACGATAGTTTTCCGCAAAAAGAATTGGCCATGCGCCAGATGCGCGGTTGCGGCGGTTTGTTTTCCGTTGATTTTAAAACGGATTCGATGGAAAAAATGGAGCAGTTTATCCACCGCATTGAACGTTTTTTGATGGCGGTATCCTGGGGCGGTCACGAGTCGCTCATGATCCCTACCATCGGTTTTTATAATGTGCCGGGCCGAACCAATCCGCCCATGCCCTGGACTTTCGTGCGTTTTTACGCCGGTCTCGAAGATCCCGAATGGCTTTGGGAGGATTTGGAACGGGCCTTGGAAGTGCTGTAGGGTAAACAAATTCAACTAATTTAACATGAAAATAAAATTTTGCGGTGCGGCTAGAGAAGTCACCGGTTCCAGCCATTTAATTACCCTTGATGACGGGTACACCATTTTGCTTGATTGCGGTTTGTACCAGGGCAATGACCAGGACATGAAGGAATTTAATGACAAATGGATGTTTAATCCGGCGGATATTAATTGCCTGATTGTCAGTCACGCGCACATTGACCACACTGGGCGTATTCCTAAATTGGTTGCCGACGGATTTAACGGAAAAATTTACGCGACCCACGCCACCCGCGATTTGTGTTCTTTAATGTTGTTGGACAGCGCCAAAATTCAGGAAGGCGACGCCAAATACCACAATAAACACCGCCGCGACAATGAACCGGAAGATGCGCCGATGTACACCATTCGGGATGCTCAGCGCACCATGCAGTTTTTTTCGGCGGCCGGTTACGATACCTGGTTTCACGTGCACCCCAACGTAAAAGTGCTTTTCCGCGATGCCGGGCATATTTTGGGCAGCGCCAGTGTTACGCTGGAAGTACAGGAAGGGGATAAAACCATTCGTTTTGGGTTTACGGGCGATATTGGTCGGCCATTGCGGCCCATTTTACGCGATCCGCAGCCCTTGCCCGAAGTGGATTATCTGATTTGTGAAAGTACCTACGGCGACCGATTGCACGAAGGCGCACCGAGCGAATTGGATCATTTTTTGCGCATTATTCACGATACCTGCGTTCAAAACAAAGGAAAATTGATTATTCCGGCGTTTTCGGTGGGCCGTACGCAGGAAATAGCTTACATGCTCGACCAATTGCATCAGGCCGGAAAGTTACCGCATATTCCGGTGTACATTGACAGTCCTTTGTCGGTGAACGCCACGGAGGTATTTATCCAGCACCCCGAATGTTTCGACGATGAATTGCACGAATACATGCTCACCGACGAAAATCCGTTTGGTTTCAACAGCCTGTTTTATATCCGCGACACCGAGGGTAGCAAACAATTGAATACGAGCCAGCAACCCTGCATCATAGTTGCTTCGTCGGGTATGATGAACGCGGGCCGGATTAAGCACCATTTGGCCAACAATATCGAAAATGAACGGAATACTTTCCTTATGGTGGGCTATTGCTCGCCCGGTACTTTGGGGGCCGAATTGCGCGACGGAGCCAAACAAATTCGCGTTTTTGGTCAAAACAAAAAAGTATTGGCCAACGTCGAAATTATGGATGGTTTTTCGGCCCACGGTGACCAGTCGGAAATGTTTGACGTGATCAAAAACCAGATTCCCACCTGCAAAAAAGTGTGGCTGGTGCACGGAACCGAAGAGCGGCAGGTGCCTTGGCAAAATTTTCTGCTCGAAAAAGGTTTTCGTGAAGTTGGTATCCCGGCCCTCGGAGAAGAGGAAATTCTGGATTGATTATTGTACCTTTGCGGCAACATTTTGGGCATAAATATGTTTCATTTGCCCTTATGTCTCATTGCGCGCGGGTGTCTACCCAACCCAATGAAAAGCATTTCAAACACAGTTAAAGGTTGTCTTTGAAACAACACATTTAAGAAATTATGGAGACTATAACTAAAAGTCCAGTAATGCTCTACACCGAGCAAACGCCCAATCCGGAAGCACTGAAATACGTGACCAACCGCCTCCTGTACAAAGGAATTGCTGATTTTAAAGACAAAGATATTACGGCCGAATGGAGCCCAATGGCCAATAGCCTGATGGAATTGCCGTACGTAAAAAGTGTATATTTCAACAATAATTACGTGACCATTACGAAAGAATTCAACTACGAATGGCAGGATATTATGTTGAAAATCAAAGAGTTCGTAAAGGACTTTGTAGAGCGCGACGGGGTGGTGGTGAAAGAAGGTTACGCCGAATTTGCGGCTTCTCAGGAAGCAGCCAACTCGGCCAGTCAGTTTTCCGGCGAAGACGGAGAAATTGCCCGCAAAATTAAAGAATTGATTGATACTTACGTGAAACCGGCGGTAGAAGGCGACGGTGGAAACATCGAGTTTAAAGCCTACGAAAAAGGTGTGGTGTACGTTCAAATGCAAGGTTCTTGCAGCGGTTGCCCATCTTCCACGGTAACCCTGAAATCCGGCATCGAAGGGATGCTCAAACGTATGGTCCCCGAAGTAACCGAGGTGGTCCAAGAAATGGCGTAAGGGCCGGCCTTGTGCCTGCCCCACAGCGTAGGGCCGGTCTTGTGCCTGCCCCACAGCGTAGGGTCGGCCCCGTGCCTGCCCTACGCGAAATGGCGTAATCATGTCCTTATTAAAAAAACTTGCGGGTGAAACGGCCCTTTACGGATTAAGCAGTATTGCGGGCCGTTTCATCAATTATATCGTACTCACACCACTCCACACTCGTGTATTCACGCCCGGCGAATACGGCGTAGTGGGAGAGTTATACGCGTGGTCCGGTTTCCTGATGGTGCTGTTTTCGTACCGCATGGAATCGGGCTTTTTTCGTTTTGGCAACGAACCGGAGCAACGGAATATCGCATATTCCACCGGATTAATGTCGTTGCTGGTGTCTACTTTTGGGCTGTTGGCGCTGTTTTTAGCCTTGTCAGGCACCATAGCGGGTTGGCTCGATTACGAGCGTAACCCCGAATACATCCAGTATTTTGCCTTTATTTTAGCGCTCGATTGCCTCAGCGAATTGCCTTTTGCCCAATTGCGCCTTACGCAACGCCCCATGCGGTTTGTCATGGCCCGGTTGCTCAATATCGGGGTAAATGTTGTTCTCAATCTGTTTTGGTTATTGTATTGCCCCTGGGCCGCTCAACACGGGCAAACCTGGGTGCACGAGGTGTGGTCGCCCGGTATTGGCGTTGGTTACGTGTTTTTGGCCAATTTAATCTCCAGCGCGGCCATGTTGCTGTTTTTATCCCCGCAAATCTTCGGTATCCAGTTTCGGTTCGATCGGGAACTTTGGAAAAAAATGGTGTTGTATTCGGCACCGCTCATTATTTCGGGTTTGGCCGGTATTGTGAACGAAACCCTCGACCGCGCCATGATGACCCGTTTGCTCACCGGAACGGCAGCCGCCAACAAAGCCCAATTGGGTATTTACAGCGCCAACTACAAATTGGCCATGCTGATTACCTTGTTCACGCAGGCTTACCGCTACGCAGCCGAGCCGTTTTTTTTCCGAACGGCCCAAAACGCCGACGCGCTTAAAATACAAGCCAATACCACCAAATGGTTCACCATTGCCGGTTCCACGGCCATGTTGGGCATTCTGTTCTACCTCGATATTTTAAAAAACTTTTTGGGTGCGCAATACCATTCGGGTTTACAAATTGTGCCCATTTTGTTATTAGCCAACCTGTTTTTGGGGCTTTTTTATAATTTTTCCGTTTGGTATCGGCTCAAAGACCGCACCGCCACCGGGGCTTGGATCGCCATTGCCGGGGCCGGCATTACGCTCCTGCTCAATATTTGGTGGGTGCCCGTGATGGGTTATATGGGCGCGGCCTGGGCTACGTTGGTATGTTATCTGTTCATGAGTGCTACCACCTGGTACCTGGGTCGTAAAATTCACCCGGTGCCCTATCCTTTGCTGCGGATTGGGTTGTTCATTGGGGTTGCGCTTTTGTTGTACGGTGTTAGTGTGGTGATACGGCCGTTTTTGCCCTCTTTTGGGGTAAATATGGCGATAAACACCCTTCTTTTGGGGGGATATTTGGTTTGGGTAGTTCGGGAATACAAAACATCAGAAACATAAATGGACGCTCCACAGGAACAGGAAATACAACAATCGCTCCGCTTATCCCGCATTTTTGTGCCAGTGGCCATTGGATTGGCGGCAGTGGGTTATTTATTATACACGCAATTTGACCTGGAAAAAGTACGCGCCATCCGCTGGGATGCCCGGGCTTGGGGCTGGATTATTTTGGCGTTTGTTTTTTTGTTGCTGCGGCACGGTTCCTACGCCATGCGGATGAAAGCCCTCACGGGTTTTTCGTGGCGCAAATGCCTCGAATTGATGGTGATTTGGGAGTTCAGCACCACCATTGCGCCCACCAGTAAAGGCGGTCCGGTGGTGATGATGTTTGCTTTGCCCAAAGAAGGGCTTTCCGGGGTAAAAACCGTGACGGCCGTATTGTACACCATCGTTTTGGATTCCGGCTTTTTCGTTTTTTTTCTGCCTTTACTCACCTTTTTGTACGGCCCCACCATGTTGTACCCCGGCGCGCAATCGTACAGTGAGTTAAGTGTTGCCAGCGGTGCGTTTTTTATTACGTACGCCATTATGGCTTCTTATTGGTGTTTTTTGATCTTTTTATTGTTCCTAAAACCCAATATTGCCCGCCCTTTGATGCAGGGGATTAGTAAAATTCCGTGGTTAAAACGTTGGCAAAACAAATTAGCCACCATGGGCGACGATTTCTCCGTGGCGGCGGTTGAATTAAAAAAAGCGCCCCTCCACGTTCACCTACGGTCCATTGGCGGCACTTTGGGGGCTTGGACCCTAAAATTTTGTATGATTAACTGCCTGATTATCGCCGTTGCGCCCGAAGTCCCGCTCGATGGCAGTACGCAGTTGTTTATTTACGCCCGCATGATCGCCATGTTTATTTTGTTGGCATTTAGTCCCACACCCGGCGGGGCCGGTATTGCCGAAATGGCCTTACCCCGGTTTATCAGCGATTTTGTTCCCTTGTCCCTCGGATTGGTGGTGGCGCTCCTGTGGCGCGGCATGGCCTTTTACGGGTATTTGTTGGCGGGCGCGATTGTGGTGCCCAATTGGTTGATGAAAGTGAGGAAGAAAGGGTAGGGGGTAACTCATTCTATTTCTGTTTTGGATGAAAATTAGTAATTTTCAGAAACAAAATTGTTTTTTTCTTTGCTATTGCTTCTTACCTCTCATTTTAGTGCGTGTACTCTGCCCCCTATTTTACGCTTAACCCTCACTTTCCCCTTTTCCCAAAAATCCGTTTTACCTTTGCCGCCCAACCGGCAAATTCCCGGTTTTTTCGCACACCATGAACAAAGCATTTATTTTTGATATGGACGGCACAATGGTGGACAATATGATGGTTCACCACCGCGCCTGGCAAATAAAATTAAAAGATCTGGGGCTGGATTTACCCCTCGAAGAAGTCCGTAAAACCATTCACGGCAAAAACGAAGAAATTTTGCTTCGCCTCTTTGGCGACCGTTACACCCACGAAGAACGGCTGCGGCTGGCCTGGGAAAAAGAAGAAGCCTACCGCGTGGTTTTTAAAGACAGCCTGCGACTTATCGAAGGGTTGCCCGCGTTTTTGGAGCAATGCCGCGAACACCACGTCGCACTGGCCATCGGCAGCGCCGCACCGGGTGAAAACGTGGTTTTTGTCCTCGATAACCTCGACCTCAACCACTATTTTAAAGCCGTTGTCCACGCCGATATGGTGAACAAAGGCAAACCCGATCCGCAGGTGTTTCACATGGCCGCCGATGCCCTCGGTGTACCCGCTTCGGCGTGTATCGTGTTTGAAGATTCGCCCGTGGGCGTACAAACGGCCCTCAACGCCGGTTGCGAAGCCGTGGTGATTACCACCACCCACACCGAGGAAGAATTTGCCCATTTTCCCAACGTGCTGTTTTTTATCAAAAATTATTTCGACCCCCGACTGCAAACATTGCTTCCGGCCAAATAAAATATTATTTGTGTCAACGGGTTATGCGGTCAATATTGTTGATTGCTTTTGCGAAAAGTCAATTATTATTTGGTTTTTGCAAAAGCAACAACAAAATGGGCAATTTTAATTTTGTATAAAAAATGTTGTTGGAATAAAATTTTTGTCCCGGCTATTGACAAAACTGTATATTTGCGGCCCTAATTAAAACTTATTCATCGTTTTTACTTTCTCTATCTTTTTGTTTTTCAAGGTGTCAACTGCCTTTACAGGTTGATTAACAATGAAAAAAAATACAACCACTCACACATTTTTGGCCAAAGACGCTCTTATGCGCTGGCGTGGTGATTTTTCCGTACTGCTTCCGCGGGCGTTTTTTCCGTTGCTTTTTGCTGCTTCACTTGGCTTCCGACGATAGGAGATCATTCTCCCACCTCCAACCTTTTTTGATGAATAAGTAGTTCGCTGCTTGTTTGTCCTCTCATTCATTTATTATTCATTTCAGGCTTTGTTGCGCGCCGGTGCCCCGTCAAAGGTCACTTTGTGCCACTTTATTCTTGTTGCTGTTTGTCTTTCGGGCAAACGGACAAGGCTGCAACTGTCTGAGCGTCAATTTTTTATTAACAAAAAATGATTGTAAATAATTTTAATAACAGCACAACGGATAGCCAGTACCACTCAAACGATACCTTCGTTTTAGAACCGGAAGAAAAAATTACCCGTCCGAAACTGCCACTTAAAAAAACAGTAAAAAACAACGAAGTGGACCATTCACTCTTTAAAATTTCGGTAGCCGACGATACGCACCTGGACTTTGTGCCCATGATTATCGCCGAAATGGAAGCCTCCGCGCGGGCGCGGGGCACCGGTATCGCCAAACGTTCGGAAACGTATTTGCGCGAAAAAATCCACGAAGGAAAAGCCGTTATTGCTTTCTCCGCAACGGGCCAATGGGCCGGGTTTTGTTACATCGAATCGTGGGAGCATGGCAGTTACGTGGCCAATTCGGGATTAATTGTAGCCCCCGATTTCCGAAAAAGTGGCCTCGCCCGATACATTAAACGGCGGATTTTTGAACTCAGCCGGGCCAAATACCCCGAAGCCAAAATTTTTGGTCTCACAACGGGGCTGGCCGTGATGAAAATTAACTCGGAACTGGGTTACGAACCCGTGACATACTCCGAACTCACCAACGACGAAGCCTTTTGGCAAGGCTGCTCCAGTTGCGTAAACTACGATATTTTACAAAGCAAAGGCCGCAAAAACTGCCTCTGCACGGCCATGCTCTACGATCCCAACGAATACGAGCAGTAGTCGTATTTAAAAAAACACCCGGTTTTTTATCAAAAAGGTTTATTTCGATGAAAAAAATAGTGCTCGCCTTCAGTGGCGGTCTTGATACCACTTTTTGCGCCGTTTGGTTGCGCCAGCAAGGTTACGAAGTCCACGCTTTAACCGTTCAAACGGGCGGTTTTACCCCGGAAGATCTGGCGCAAATCGAAGCCCGGGCGCAACTCCTCGGTGTGGCTTCTTTTGCGGTGGCCGACCTTACCCACGACTATTACGAACAATGCATTCGTTATCTCGTGTACGGCAATATTCTCAAAAACAGCACCTATCCGCTCAGCGTGAGCGCCGAACGGATCAGTCAGGCGATTGCCGTGGCCAAACACGTCCAACATCTGGGTGCGCAGGCCGTGGCTCATGGCAGTACGGGGGCCGGAAACGACCAGGTGCGCTTCGATATGGTGTTCCAAAGCATGGTCCCCGACGCCGAAATTATCACGCCCATCCGCGACCTGCGCCTGAGCCGCGAGGCGGAAATTGAGTTCCTCCAGGCGCAAAATATCAACCTCGATTTCGCCAAATCTGCGTACAGCATCAACAAAGGGCTGTGGGGCACTTCCGTGGGCGGGCGAGAAACCCTGAACAGCCGCCAACCGCTGCCCGAAACGGCCTGGCCCACGCAAGTGACCAAAACCGAACCGGAATCGGTGTCGTTGCAGTTTGAAAAAGGCGAACTCAAAGGTATTAACGGAAAAACCTACCCCCATCCCGCCGAGGCCATTGTGGCGTTGCAGGAAATGTCCCAACCCTTTGGCATTGGCCGCGACGTGCACGTGGGCGATACCATTATTGGCATCAAAGGGCGCGTGGGTTTTGAGGCCGCCGCGCCGTTAATCATCATCAAAGCGCACCATTTGCTCGAAAAACACACCCTCACCAAGTGGCAATTGTACTGGAAAGAACAATTGGCGGTTTGGTACGGCAACTGGCTCCACGAAGGGCATTTGCTCGACCCCACCATGCGCAATATCGAAGCCTTTCTCACCGATACCCAAACCACCGTTACGGGTACCGTTTTTTGCACCCTGCACCCGTACCGCTTTACCCTCGACGGCATCGAAAGTGACCACGATCTGATGAGCAACCGCTTTGGTACTTACGGCGAAATGAACAATACCTGGAACGGCGAAGATGTGCGGGGTTTTGCCAAGATTTTTGGCAACCAAACGGCCATTTACCACAAAGTAAACGGCAATCATGGCTGATGTAGCAATTAAAGCGGGTATTATCGGGGCGGCTGGTTACACGGGCGGCGAACTCATCCGGTTGTTGTTGCGCCACCCGCACGCGGAACTGGTATTTGCCCAAAGCAGCAGCAACGCGGGTAACGCCATCGCCGAGGTGCACCGCGACCTGCTGGGCGAAACCGACCTTACTTTTTCCGAAACGGCGCCCCTGAACGCGGTAGACGTGGTTTTTTTGTGCATGGCGCACGGAAAATCGGCGGAATGGTGGGCCAATACCACCGTGCCGGAGCACTTAAAAGTGGTGGACCTGGGCAATGATTTTCGGCACACCACGGCGGAAAAAGCCCCCGCCGGTTTTGTGTATGGTTTGCCCGAATTGCAAAAAGAAACCATCAAAACGGCTCGTTTCGTGGCCAATCCGGGGTGTTTTGCCACTGCGATTCAGTTGGCGTTGCTGCCGTTGGCGCACGCACAAATGCTGCCCGGAGCGGTGCACGTTACGGGTATTACCGGCGCAACGGGCGCGGGGCAGGCGTTGTCGGCCAGTGCGCATTTCCCGTGGCGGGTCAACAATATTTCGGCGTACAAAACCCTCACGCACCAGCATTTGGGCGAAATAAAAGCCAGTTTGCAACAAGTACAGGGCGTGGCCCCGGCGGTGCATTTTGTGCCTTGGCGCGGCGATTTTGCGCGGGGTATTTTTGTGAGTTGTACCGTGGAAACAGCCGTTCCGTTGGCCGATTTGCTGCATGTTTACCAAATATTTTACCAACCGCATCCTTTTGTTTTTTCGGGCAAAAATACCATTGATCTCAAACAAGCGATCAACACCAACAAATGCCTGATCCAGTTGGAAAAAGAGGGCGATCAGTTGGTCATCCACGCCTGCATTGATAATTTGCTCAAAGGCGCCAGCGGCCAGGCCGTTCAAAATATGAATCTGATGTTTGGCCTCGACGAGAGCGCTGGACTACACTTAAAACCCATTGCTTTTTGATATGCAATTGTTTGACGTTTATCCACTGCAACCCATTCACATCGAACGGGCAAACGGGGCCTGGGTCTGGGATACCGACGGCCGTAAGTACTTAGATATGTACGGCGGACACGCCGTTATTTCCATTGGCCACACGCACCCGCATTACGTGCAACGGCTCACGCAGCAATTGGGCCAGATTGGTTTTTATTCCAATTCGGTGCATTTGCCACTGCAACGCGAACTGGCCGAAACCCTGGGTCGCGTATCGGGCAAACCGGATTATGCCCTGTTTTTATGCAATTCCGGGGCCGAAGCCAACGAAAACGCCTTAAAAATCGCCTCTTTTCGCACGGGGCGCTCCAAAGTGGTGGCGTTTAAAGGCGCGTTTCACGGTCGCACTTCGCTGGCGGTGGAAGTGACCGATAACCCCAAAATACAGGCACCGGTGAACCAAAACGGTCACGCGGTTTTTTTGCCCTTCAACGATGTGGCGGCTTTGGAACAGTATTTTGCCGCCGAAGGCGAACAAGTGGCGGCTGTTATCGTGGAAGGTATTCAGGGCGTGGGTGGTATTCGCGTGGCCGATGACGACTTTTTGCGGGCTATTCGCCGGTTATGCGATCAGTTCGGGGCCGTTTTTGTGGCCGACAGCGTGCAATGCGGTTATGGCCGCACGGGGCTGTTTTTCGCGCACGACCACGCGGGCGTGCAAGCCGATGTATATACCGTTGCCAAAGGAATGGGCAATGGTTTCCCGGTCGCCGGGGTATTGATTTCACCCGAATTTGAGGCTTGGCACGGGATGTTGGGCACTACTTTTGGGGGGAATCCGCTGGCCTGCGCGGCGGCTTTGGCGGTGTTGGAAATCATTGAAGGGGATAGTTTAATGCACAATTCGGCCGAAATCGGGGCGTATTTGGCCCCAAAAATCGCGGATTCACCCATTGTCACGGAAGTGCGCGGACGCGGCCTGATGATTGGTTTTGAACCAACGCCCGAATGGAGTCATTTGCGCCAATCGCTCCTCCGCGATGATGCGGTGTTCACCGGAGAGGCCAAACCCAATACGGTGCGTTTGTTGCCAACGCTCAACCTGACCCGCGAAGAAGCCGATTGTTTTTTGGAAAAATTGCGGCATAAAACGGAAAAATAGTTCACGGACAAAAACAACACGTATGAAACAATTCACATCAGTACAAGATGTTGCGGACGTAAATGCCTTGGTGCAGGAAGCCCTTGCGCTCAAAAGAGATCCGCTGTTGTACCAGCATTTGGGCCAGGGAAAAACCCTCGGTTTAGTCTTTATGAACCCCAGTTTGCGCACCCGCGTCAGTACGCAGTTGGCCGCGTATAACCTTGGCATGCAGGTAGTTGTGCTCAACGCCGATAAGGACAATTGGGCGCTGGAATTTCAGGATGGCGCGGTGATGCGGCACCAAACCGTGGAGCATATCCGCGACGCGGCGGCGGTATTTGGCTCCTATTTCGATGTGCTGGGCGTGCGTTGTTTTCCGGCCTTGCAATCGCGCGATGATGATTACAGCGAACACATTATGCGGCAGTTTATCGAGCATTCGGGGCTGCCGTACCTGAGTTTGGAATCGGCCACCCTGCACCCCTTGCAAAGCCTCGCCGATGCCATGACCATTCAGGAACACCGCCCGAAACACCGCCCCAAAGTGGTACTCACTTGGGCACCACACATTAAACCCATTCCGCACGCCGTGGCCAATTCGTTTGCCGAATGGATGCACCGCCTCGACGTGGAATTTGTGGTAACGCACCCCGAAGGATACGAATTAGATTCCCGTTATACCCAAAACGCCACCATCGAATACAATCAGCAAAAAGCCTTGCAAGACGCTGATTTTGTGTACGTTAAAAACTGGTCTTCGTACGAACAATACGGCAAAGTCCTCACCGAAGACCCATCCTGGCTACTCACTGAAGGGCATTTTGCCCAAGCCCCCAACGCTAAAATCATGCACTGCCTGCCCGTGCGCCGCAACGTAGAACTCAGCGATGAAATATTGGACGGACCGCGCAGTTTGGTGCAGCAACAGGCCAAAAACCGCATTTTTGCCGCTCAGGCGGTGTTGAAAAATCTTAAATCTTCGTAAAAAAATGGCAAATCGAAATGTATTGCGCGTCATTAAAATTGGCGGAAACATCATTGATCACCCGGATAAAACGGCCTTTTTTCTGGAACAATTTGCGGCCATTCCCGGCGCAAAAATTCTGGTGCACGGCGGCGGCGTATTGGCTACCCAATTGGCCGAACAATTAAATATCCCCCAAACCCTCATTGATGGCCGCCGAATCACCGACGCCGAAACATTGCGTATTGCGGTGATGGTGTACGCCGGTTGGGTCAACAAAAGCATGGTGGCCCAATTATACGCGCTTGATTGCCCCGCAATCGGGTTGTGCGGGGCTGATGGTGACGCTATTCGGGCCGAAAAACGCCCCGTGCGGGACATTGACTACGGTTTGGTGGGTGACGTGAAAAAAATCAACGTCGAGTTGTTTGATGCTTGGTTGGCCAAAGGTCTCGCGCCCGTGGTGGCACCCATCACCCACGACGGCAACGGCCAATTGCTGAACACCAACGCCGATACCATTGCCCAGGAAATTGCCAAATCGCTTAGCAAAGCGTTCAAAGTGGAACTCATTTTTGGTTTCGATAAAGCGGGTGTTTTGATGCAGGAAGATGGCGTAGAAAAAGTAATTCCGCAGTTAAATAAAAAACAATTTTTGGCCTTAAAAGCCGAAAACGTTATCCACGGGGGCATGATTCCCAAATTAGAAAACGCATTTTCGGCTCTCGAAAGTGGGGTAAATAAAATCATTATTGGCAATGCCGTTTCTATCAACGAAATGATCAGGGGCGAAGCCGGAACCTCCATCGAATGGTAACAACGCCGTTAACACCTGCGGCCGAACGGGCGGTAAATACCCTCCGTCGCCTCATCGAAACGCCGTCGCTGAGCCGCGAAGAGTCGGCCGCTGCCGATATTGTGGCCGATGTGTTGTTGCAACGCGGCTGCGCTTTTTTTCGAGAAAAAAACAATATTTGGGCAAAAAATCAATTTTTTGACGAAAAAAAGCCCGTTTTATTGCTTTGTTCCCACCTCGATACCGTAAAACCCAACGCCGGATACACCCGGAATCCGTTTGCCGCCGAGGTAGTAGACGGTAAGTTGTACGGTTTGGGCAGCAATGACGCGGGCGGCGCACTGGTTTGCCTGCTCGAAGCCTTTTTAAACGTGGCCCAACGCCCCGATTTGCCCTTTAACCTCGTGTTTGCGGCGGTGGCCGAAGAAGAAATTTCCGGTAAAAACGGTGTGGAATACCTGTTGCCTTTTTTGGGAAAGATTGATTTTGCCATCATCGGAGAACCGACGTTGTTACAAATGGCCGTGGCCGAACGCGGGCTATTGGTGCTCGATGGGGTAGCGCACGGGCGGGCGGGTCACGCCGCGCGCGAGGAAGGCGAAAATGCCCTCTACCTCGCCCTCGACGACATTAACTGGATACGGCAGTACCGCTTTCCCAAAGTGTCGGAATTGTTGGGGCCGGTGAAAATGTCGGTCACCATAATTCAAAGCGGAACCCAACACAATGTAGTGCCGGATACGTGCAGTTTTACCGTGGATATTCGTGTAAATGAATGTTATACGCTGGAAGAAATTTTTGAAACCGTGCAAGCCCACACCAAAAGCACCGTGCAGTTTCGCAGTATGCGCCTGCGTGCAACGGCCATTGAAACGGCGCATCCTTTGGTGCAGGCGGGACTGGCTTTGGGAAGCAGCGTGTACGGTTCGCCTACGTTATCGGATAAGGCGCTATTGCCTTGCCCGACCCTCAAAATTGGCCCCGGCGACAGCGCCCGCAGCCACACCGCCGATGAGTTTATTTTTTTGGAAGAAATTCAAAACGGCGTTGATTTTTACGCGCAATTAATTGAAAAAACCGCATTTAACCTGTCCAATCAAGCATGAAAAAACTTTGGCAAAAAGAAAATGGCCCTTTGGCCGATGTGGAGCGTTTTACCGTTGGCCGCGACCGGGAAATGGATCTTTACCTGGCCAAATACGATATTATCGGCTCTTTGGCGCACGCTGAAATGCTGCGCAGCGTGGGTTTGTTGCGCGAAGACGAAGCCACGTTGCTGCACGACGCGCTGAATACCTTGTTGGAACAGGTAGAAAACGGCCAATTTACGCTCGAAGACGGTGTGGAAGACGTGCATTCGCAGGTGGAATTACTGCTGACGCGCATGGTGGGCGACGCCGGAAAAAACATCCACATCGGGCGGAGCCGGAACGATCAGGTGTTGACCGATATTAAACTGTTTTTACGGCACGAAATCGTTGCTTTGGCCCAAAATACCGACACTTTTTTTCACGCGTTAATTGCTCAAAGCGAACGGTTTAAACAACACCTGATGCCGGGTTATACGCATTTTCAGGTGGGAATGGTATCGTCGTTCGGGATGTGGTTTGGGGCCTACGCCGAAGCCTTGTGCGAAGATTTGTACAGCCTCGAAGCCGCGTATCGGCTGGCCAATAAAAACCCGCTCGGATCGGCGGCGGGCTACGGTTCTTCGTTCCCGCTCGACCGTGCGCTCACGACCCGTTTGCTGGATTTTGAGCAACCCCACGTGAACGCCCTCAACGCCCAAATGAGCCGGGGAAAAACCGAAAAATTTGTGGCGCAAGCCTTAGCCAATATCGCCGCAACATTGACCAAAATGGCTTACGATTGCTGCATGTTTATGTCGTCGGATATGGCCTTTATGCGTTTCCCCGACGAACTGACGACGGGATCGAGTATTATGCCCCACAAAAAAAATCCCGATGTGTTTGAACTGGTTCGGGCGCGGTGCAACAGCCTGCAAGCCCTGCCCAACGAAATTATCCTGATGACCAACAACCTGCCATCGGGCTATCACCGTGATTTTCAATTGATTAAGGAAAAAATATTCCCCGCGTTTGAGGTGCTGAACGATTGCCTGCGCATGATGCAAATGATGCTGGAACGGGTGGAAATTCAGGACCGGATTTTGGAGCAGGAGAAATACAAATACCTGTTTACGGTGGAAGAAATTAACCGGTTATTCCTGTCGGGTATGCCCTTCCGCGATGCCTACCGCGAAGTGGGTAAAGCGGTGGAAGAAGGCCGTTTTGAGCGCCCCGAACTGCTGCCACACACGCATTTGGGCAGCATTGGGAATTTGGGAAATGAGCAGATTTTGGCCCAAATGGTGCGGGTTATGGCTGTTTTTAACCCCCAAAAATAAGGTTGAGGGAAATTCACGGTATTTTAATTTTGGCTTAAAGTCCGGTCCAATGGGGGAGGCTACTTTTGTTGCTCTAACGGTACCTCGACTATGGATTTTTCAGTTTTTAACGTTTTTGTGGCAACGGCCGCTCACCTGGATTATGTTCCGATGATATTGGCCGAAATGGAGTCCTCCGCCAAGGCGCGTGGTACGGGAATTGCCCGCCGTTCGGAGGCGTATCTGAGCGAAAAAATCCTGGAAGGCAAGGCTATTATTGCCTTTGCGTACACTGGGCAATGGGCCGGTTTTTGTTACATCGACGCGTGGGAAAACGGGCGTTTTGTGTCCAATTCCGGTTTGATTGTCGCCCCCGATTTTCGCAAAAGTGGCCTGGCCAAACGCATCAAACAGCACATTTTTGCTTTGAGTCGCCAAAAATACCCCACCGCCCGGATTTTTAGTTTAACCACGGGTTTGGCCGTGATGAAACTCAATTCACAATTGGGTTATGAGCCGGTTACCTATTCCGAATTACCCCACGACGAGGCTTTTTGGAGTCAATGCCAAACCTGCGTTAACCACCCGATTTTAGAAAGTAAAGGGCGCAAAAATTGCCTTTGCACCGCTATGTTGTTCCTGCCCGCAGTGTCCGCCACCGTTCCATTTCCTATTGAAGTTGCTCCAAAAACCATTCACGTTCGGTAAAAAAGGGTTCATTCCGAATTTTTTCGATGAGTTTGTGTTGTTCAACGCGGTCGTTTGGCCGTTGGTTGATGAGTTTTTTCGTGTATTTTACAATGTTGAGGTAATTGGTTTTGTGGTAACCAAAAATGCGTTGCCGCCGGATAAACGTTTGCATACTTTGCAAATGCGCGTCGAGGGTTTCCCATTCATCAGTTTCGTAAAATATTTTCATCTGTAAAATTCTGGCAATCATATTGTTGTGTAAGTCTTTGTAATCTGCCTGTTGCAGGTGCATCAACGCGTCGTTGTACAGTTGACCGGCGTAGGCCACCCGCGCGAGGTTGAGACGGTAATTGGCTTCGCGGTGGCGCGGTTCAAGTTTGATGTTATACTGTTCGATAAACTGTACCGTCCAGTCCTTTTCGCCGTTGCGGAGCGCCAACGCCACGATATTGTTAAAGGCAAAGGGTGACAAGTGGCCATTTTCGAGCAAAAGATCACCTTCCAAGCCCGATTTATAAATATCCAGGGCTTCTTTCATAAATGGTTTATCGGTTTGATTGATGCGTTTGATGCAATAGTTCAGCGCCAGCAAGTGCAGGCTGCGCATTTCGTCGTCGGGAAAACGGGTGCGGTGGGTAATGAGTTGTGATTTAAAGATTTGGAATATTTCTTCGGAGGTTTGATCTCTCAAAAATTGATAACAAAAATAGTATAACCCAATGGCCGGAATGGATAGTAATTCGGGGCATGATTCGATGTACGATAGGGTAGGGGAGAGTAAACCTAAGTCGTAATTAACGTTATACACCGTTTGGTGGGTGAGGGCAAAGCAGGCTTGCCGTAGTTTGGTGGCCATAAAAGCCAAATCGGTATTGTCCGAAACTTCCTGGAGGTTAAGGGGGGTAGTTCGGCGGCCGGCACTCAAAAATTGGTATTTTTCGTAAGCGATCGCGGCTTTGGCTTCAAAATATTCGGAGTGGCGATACGATTGTTGTTCCCATTTTTTTTCGGCGGCGTTCAGGCTTTGTTGGAAATGTTTGTCCAATCCTTTTTGCCGATAAGTGGCGGCGGCCAGTAGATCAATGTGTGCACCATTGCTCAAGTAGTTTCGGTGGGCGAGGAACAATTCTACCTGCCCAAGTAGTTCGGAAAGCAGTAACCGTATGGCCGAATCGGGGTCTTTTTGCGGGGTAAATGGGTCTTTTTTGGGGTAAATAACCACCGTTACCGCCTCTTTTTCGAGGGGTTTAGCCTGTTTAATGCCCTCGGTGATACATTGATACAAGTGCACCAGTTCGGGTTTCCGGTTGTGGTATTCGGAGCGGATCCATTGACCCAAATGTTTGCGTTCTAAAGGATTTAAGGCTTCAATGGCCTGCCATACCAATGTTTTTTCCATTTTTGACTCCATTTTTAAACTATATTTTAGAACAAAAATACAACATTTTAAAAAATAAAATGCTGTTAATCAATTTTTTAGACTGTTTTAATAAATAAAAAACACTACAAAAGGCAGAAATTGTACTTGTTTGCTCCCCAATGTCGCCGCACTTTTGTACTATCAATTTTTGTGAACACATAAAATAGTACACGACTAGTCAAACCAATTCAACAACATTAATACAACATGAATAAGAAGAACATTTTCACAGCATTATTAATCGCCTGGTTATGCGGTTGGTGTGCCGCCGGGTTACAAGCCCAGTGCACCACGTATGCGGGTGATGTTACCCCGCTAAATTTTACGATTTGCAAAAATGCCACTACGGGTTTTCAGGCGGCCACGGCAAGTGGTACGGTACTGGATAACGACGACGTATTGAATTACATCATTCACCAGGGAACGGCAACTCAGGTAGGAACGGTGTATTCTACCAGTTCTACGGGCTTGTTTTCGGCACCATTCCCGGTAGCGGGTACGTACACGATTTCGGCGGTAGCCGGTAGCCGAATTCCGGGGACTGCACTCATCAATTACAGCGATCCGTGTTTATCCCTGCAATACGCCGGTACCCTTACCATTTTGGAGCCACCCGGTGTGTCGGTATTTGTCAACGGTGGATTAACCTGCGCGACGCCTTTGGTGACTATTTCATCGGTGGTGTCGGGGAACGTGGGTCCATTTACCGTTAATTGGGAAGGCCCGGGCATTGTTAATACAATCATTCAAAACGTAGAAGTAAACCAACCGGGTTCTTACACCGTAACGGTGACTACCCAGGACGGTTGTGTCGCTACGGCATCAACGTTTGTGCAGTCCAGTTTGCCCTTTTTGTTCATTTTTCAGGACGATCCTGATTTTTGTACTGCAAACCCGGCCACGCAAATATTGCGTTGTTCCATCCCCGCAGGCAGTACGGTTCAGTCGTATGAATGGAGCAACGGGGCCACTACCCCCACCATTGAAGTACCCAACGAAAACGCGATGGGAACGGCGTATTGCGTTACCGTAACCTTTGCAAATGGTTGTGCGGTGACCGACTGCCACGCAGTAATAGCCTCCGACGGGTTTAATCCCCAAATTCAGGCCTGGGCGTTTTGCGATTCCAACGAAGTATACCTTACGCTGAATGATCAATGGCCCAATGCTTCTTATCAGTGGTCAACAACAACGGGTAACCCCGGTGCTCCGGGAATCGTCGCCACTGGCCCCGGTTTTTACGCGGTGACGGTTACCCTTCCGCAGGGATGTTCGGCGGTAGCGTCGTACTTTTTAGAAGAAGGAACGGGTTGTGGCGTGCTGAAAGGGCAAGTGATTGCCGACATGGACAACAGTTGCACCAATTCTGCCGGTGATTACGAAGTGGGCGGCGTTACGCTGGAAATTATTGATTTGAGCGATCAAACATCTTATTTGGTGGTATCGCAACCCGATGGTACCTGGTCTAAAGGGCTAAAAGCGGGCAATTATTCGGTGACAGTGTACCCACCCAACGGCGTTTGGGAACCCTGTGTACAAACGCAGGTGGTGGTGAATACCAATTTTGACACCACAGCGGTGGCCGACTTCTTGTTAAAACCCCTTGAATTGTGTCCCCGGTTGGAGTTAGACCTGACAACGCCATTCCTGCGCCGCTGTTTTACGGGAACCTACATTGCCAACTACTGCAATACTGGTTCAGTAACGGCCGAAGATGCCTATATTGACCTTAAATTAGATCCTTTTTTGGATTACAATACTTCTTCGGTACCCGCTACCGATCAGGGGAACAATACCTGGCGTTTTGAGTTGGGCGACGTTGCACCCGGCGATTGTGGTTCCATTACCGTATCGGTTGCGGTGTCCTGCAACGCTGTTTTGGGGCAAACCCATTGCACCGAAGCAACGGTATTCCCCAGTGCACCTTGCGGCGATAATGCCGGTGGAAACTGGTCGGGTGCCAGCCTGCGCCTTACGGCCAATTGCGACGGCGACAGTCTGCGCTTTACATTGGCCAACGTAGGCACTGCGCCTATGACTAATCCATTGGAATACGTCGTCATCGAAGATGTTGTGATGATGAAATCGGTGCCACCTCCCACCATTGAACTTTTGGCGGGTGCGCAACATGTAGAGACCGTACCGGCCAACGGTGCCACCTGGTACGTTGCGGCGCAGCAAGAACCGAACCACCCCGGTAATTCATTCCCATCTTTGAGCGTGGAAGGTTGCACCACGGGTACCACGTTTTCGACGGGCTACGTTAATGCGTTCCCGCAAAACGACGCTGATTATTGGATTGACATTGATTGCACGCCCAACGTGGGTTCTTATGACCCCAACGATAAGCAGGCATTCCCGACGGGTTACGGCGCGCAGCACCAAATCGGCCGTGGTATTGAACTGGAGTACCTGATTCGTTTCCAAAACACGGGTACGGATACGGCCTTTACGGTGGTGATTCGCGACTCTTTGTCTGCTTGGTTGGATCCGTTGACCGTTCGTCCCGGTGCCAGCAGCCACCAGTACCGTTTTGATTTTTACGGGGAAGGAGCCAATATGAAATTTGTATTTGACAATATCATGTTGCCCGACAGCAATGCGTCGCAGGCGGGTTCACAGGGGTATATTTCTTATCGGGTAAGCCCAAAGGCCGATGTGCCGTTTGGTACGGTGATTAACAACAGCGCAGCCATTTATTTTGACTTCAACGAACCGGTAATTACCAACACGACGTTCCATTTGGTAGATACTAATTTTGTGGTGGTGTCCAATTGGGAGGCCGTTTGGCCCGGTGTTTCGGTGCAGGTACAACCCAACCCGATGTCGGAACAAGCCGTAGTATTGTTCAATGGTTTACCCGAAAGCACCGAAGTGCGGGTAGAAATTTTGGATATTACCGGTCGGGTGCAGCAAAGTGGCACTACGAGCAATGGTCGTTGGATCATTGGCCGGGGTAAAATGCCCGCCGGAACGTACATTATCCGCGCCAGTGTTGCTTCGGGAGAAGTTGGTACCGGAAAATTATTAGTGGATTAATTGTTTTTTGACCGCCGCAATTTTGGCCAAAAAAAACTGCTGCAATTGGTTGCGGTACATTTCACCTTCTCCACTGATGCGCGTTGAATGGGTTCGGCAGTTGATAATCCATTTTTCAACGTACTCTACCATTTTGGGACTGGTGGAAGACATAAAGTTAGGATAGTCAAACGAGCAGTACACAAAACTACGGCGTGGCGATTTGAACAGCAGGTTGGTATCGTAGTTCGGGAAATTATCGTGAAATAACGTAAATGGAACAGGTGGGGCAGAAACTTCATTTCCGGTGAGGAAGGGAGTTTTCTGCCCCATTTTTGCAATGTTGAACAAATGTTTAATCAAGGCTTCCAGTTGTTCACATATTAATATAGGTGTGGCCGGATCACTAAACACCGGGTACCGGGCAAAATGCAGCAGCGCGTCCAGGTTTTTGTCCAATATCCGCGACGAAATAAATTCGGTGCAGGGAATATTTTCGTACATCGTCGTCAGTTCTTTGGCAATGAGCTGCAATTGCCCGTCCTGGGCTTTTTGCTCCACAATAAAATTTTCGTCTTCCACATTTATGTAACGCATGGTCACCCGGCTCCAGAGCAAACTTTGAAAGGCGGAGAGTTCGGGGAAATACAAAAACTGGAATGGGGTAATTTCCTGCGTGGTGATGACCATTTCGTATTCCTGGTTATCTTTTTTCAGGAAGTGGAGGGCTTCAATAATTTTGAGGTAATAACTAACGTCGGTTTCTTCGGGGGCCGGTTGCCCGCGGAACCGAAAGCCGGTGGCCGTACTGCCACCGAGAATAAAATTATCGAGAGAAATTTGGTAGTGCCGCGCCAGTAAGGTTGCTTCGGGCAGAGAAAGTGAAACGTCGCCGTTGATTTTTCGATAGATGGCACTTTTACTCAGGTGTAGCAGTTGACTGAGCACCGAGGTTATATCTTCGTTGGGCGGTAATTTTTTTTTGATTTCATGGATGATAAACTGGGAGAGGTTTTGGGTCGCGCTGTCAGGTTTGCTCATGATGAAGTGGTGTGAAGGAGGGCAAAGAAAAGGCGTTTTCCCAATAATCGGGAAAGTTTTTTAGAGTTTTGCAAGTATTTGCGAAAGAAGCGCGGATTTGAGCCGTAATTGACGTATCAAGGGATAACTTTTTTTGTTTTTGGCATTCTTTTCCTTGTAAATAGGCGTTTTAAACGGTGAAGTGCGCCTAATTTTGTGTCCAGAAAACCTTTTACAATTCAAGTACACGATAAAGAAAGTTGTTACACGCAGACAAGAATGATTACGTGCCGTCCCTTTGACAGTTGGGGGCGGCTTTTTTTTTGTTATCTTTGCGGCATTCACGCACAACAACGTTAAACACCATGCTGAGATTAACCGTTTTCTGGGTATTGACCATTTATTTGCTCTTATATATAGGTGTGTCGGGTATAGCCGCCCAAAGCAGCACCACAGAGGCCATTAAAAAAGTGATGGATGCCCAACAGCAGGCCTGGAACCAGGGTAATCTGGAAACGTTTATGGCCGGGTATTGGAGATCGGATAGTTTGTGTTTTATTGGTTCGCGCGGATTAACGCATGGTTGGAACCAGACGTTGGCCAACTATCAGAAGGGTTACCCAAGTGCAGAGGCGATGGGAAAGTTAACGTTTACCGTGTTATCGGTAGAGCGATTATCCCGCAAATCGGCTTATGTAATTGGGAAATGGCATTTAGCCCGAAAAGGAGGCGATTTGCAGGGTCATTATACGCTTTTGTGGAAAAAGATAAAAGGTCAGTGGTATATTGTATCCGATCATTCAAGTTGATATTTTTTAGAAAAAGGCTTTTTAAATTATTAAGCGGTTGTTTTATTTTTTTTATGGTTTTTTTGAGGAGTAATAACGAAGGTGGTGAAAAATTTTTTGAAAAAAAATTGTTAAAAAATTAGGCGACTGTTGAAGGTCTATTTACTTTTGCATCAAGGTTTGCTAATAATAGGCATTTCTGGCGTTTTTTCGCCTTATTTTAATCCATTCATAATCTCATGAGAGTTGTATTACTGTGATTCTAGCGGACAAATACACCAACTAGCTATCCGATTAGCACTTCTCTCTCCCACAAATTGATTTGTCCGATTTCCATTGTCCAAAAAGATGGCACGATTTTTTCGGTATAATTTTAGCACAACGCTGATACCTATATATAATATGCGAATTGCATAGCGGTATAGGGTAGTTTTCATCATAATAATTGTTGCTGATTTAATGAACCGTTTTTTACTTAGTTTAATCTCTATATCCTTGTCCCTCAATTTCGTTGCCTGTAAAGGCAATGGTGATTCCTCTGTGGATGCTACGGGCGCTACCCCAGTGACGCCGTCTTATAAAATCGATACTAATCCAGTATCCTTTGATTCGCTTGTAAATAAATCTAAAAATAGTGTTGAAGTTTTCAGACAGTTAGCCCTTGAGTTAAACAAGGTGCCGGCGAGTAAACATTCGGACGCAACTTACGCTACCCTCGAACGGAACGTGAGTGGCGCTTTTGGTCGTTTACAAAATTTACCGGATAGTTTGAAAAGTTATGAGAAGCAGATAAACCTCATCAAAGTCGATAAAGCACTTGGTACAATCACTGATGAAGAAGCAAGACGCAGACTTGATGCCATGGCAATACAAGTTGCAAGTGCTCAGGAGATGATTCAAGTGATTGATGCCGCTCTTCCAAGATTGCAAGAAGGCGTTGAGCAGATGAAGAAGGATTAACTGACGAATTGATGCTTTAGAAGAAAGTACAAAGATAATTTCTAACTTACAAATTTTAAATTCTTTAATTATGTTTCAAAACGTTTTAAAAGGGCGTAATACACTGGTGCAGCTGTTTTCTGCTGCAACACTTGTGTTCGCTTTCTTTGCATTCAGTTCAACTGAAATCAATGCTCAAAGCGCGGCGAATGGTATCGGCAATCCTTATGCTGCTAAGGCAGACCAAGGATTTGGTATCGAAGCACGTGACTTGGGTACTTGGACCAAGGCGGAAGCTGAACAGGCGTTGAGCACATGGTTGGTTGCTAACCTTCCTGGTCTCGATACTGCACCGCTTTCTAAGCGCTATCAGGCATTGTACTACAAAATGATCCTTAACGATCTGACGTACGACATTGCTGTTGAAGTTTCTTTAATTGAAAATTTTCAGAAGGCAAAAACTGAGTTGCCAAACTCTGGTTCTTTGTCAATGAATCAAATGCGCAGCGTATATATTAATACGGTGGAAAACATACTTCCTTAATCCCTTCAGGAAGTACCCAAACCTTTAATCCAATTTTTCTTACGGCATTTCATTTTCAATTTTTTCTCATCTCATGAAAAAAACTTTTATATCAACACTTCAGTGCTTGTTGGTTGCTTTCGTGGTATTGTGTGGTGCTACACAGTCATTTGCCGGTATTACGGTAAATATGACCAGCCCAACTACCACTTACACCGCTGGTGCTTCAAATACGTTCACTTTGAACGTGAATTACACTTTTACCGGTGCGGAATGGGTTGACCGCTTCCAGTTTGTATTCCCGGCTGGTGTTACAGTAACATCTGCTACTCCAGTTTCTGGCAGTGGCGCATGTGCTTCTAACGCGGGTGTTCAAACCATCGTTGCGCCTGGCCAAATCATCGCTTGGCACCGTAACACCGTTCCTGCTACTGGTGCATTTGCTGCAACAGGCTGCGGTGCTTACAGCACAAACAATGCAACAATCTCTTTCGTTATCACAGCAAACGTTGCTGCTAACGTAAGTGGTCCGTTGAATATCACCTTGAACTCTATCGGTGACGGTTTCTTGTTGCCAGCGGGTTCGGTTGATACCGACAACGTGTCTATCGCTCAAAACCTCCCATGTACTATCTCTTGCCCAGCAAGCGTAACGTACAACCTTCAGGGTGGCGAGTGTAACGCAGCACACTTCTACAACGTTACCTCTACTGGTAACTGCGTAGTTAATGCTTTGGCTCCGTTTACTCAGACGCAGAACAACAACACTACTGCTATCACTAATGCTGTTGACTGTGCTGCTTCTCCGGTAACCAGTATCTGGCGTGCGTTCAACTCACCAACTGGTAACTTCACCGTTAACAGCGTTACGTTTGGTTCTTTCAACCCGGCTAACGTTCGCGTGGTGTTGTACTCTTACACGGGTACAGTGGGTGCTACCACCTTGAACACTGCTCTTATGACGCAGATTGCTACTTCTAACATCGTTGCTGCTCCAGGTGGTAGCCAACTGTTTACAGTGAACCTCACTGCTCCGGTAGTAATTCCTGGTGGCTCTAGATACGTTGTGGAAATCCGCAAAGAATCTGGTGGTCCATTCGTAGTTGGTACTAACACAGGTGGCCAAACGGCTCCTTGCTACGCAACTTGCCCAAGCGCAGGTATCACTGTTCCAACTGCATTCGGTACTTTGAACGCTGCTTTGGCTGGTATTCACGCGTTGATGTTGGTGAACGGCCAGGCTGTTCAGCAGGTTCCTGCTTCAGTTACTCAAACTTCTGGTTTGCCAAGCGGTTCTTTGTTCCCAATTGGTACAACTGTAAATACATTCGTAATTGCTGGTCCCGGCGGTACTCAAACTGTGCCACCAATCACTTGCTCTTTCTCAGTTACTGTTAATGAGTTCCCTAACCCGGTTACTTATTTGACTTGTAACGACCTCGTACAAATTTCTTTGGACGAAGATTGTTCAGTTGTTGTAGGTGCTGACCAAATTTTGGAAGGTGGTCCATACAGCTGCTACGATGACTACATCGTAGAAGTTGACCGCACACCAGTTGGTAACGGTCCATGGACACCTGCTGTATTGGGTCCATCTGACATCAACAAAACATACGATGTTCGTGTACGTGACGCTGCTGGCAACATGTGCTGGGGTAAAATTAAAGTAGAAGACAAATTGCCACCCGTATTGGATTGTGGTGATTTCAACCTCTACTGCAATGACAACGGTAGCCCTAACACTGTAGGTAACGTATTGTCTAACGTAAGCACTGGTAACTTTGCTACAGTTGACCCCGGTACTACAACTCGTACTATCAATATTCAGAATGCTCCAGTAGGTGCTACCATCAATGACTTGAACGTTGATTTCGTGACTAACCACACTTGGGTTGGTGACCTCGTATTGCGCGTTACTTCACCTGCTGGTACTACAGTAGTATTGTTCAACCAGCCTCCTTGCGCTGGTGACGGTATGGACGTAACTTTCGACGACGAATCTGCGGTTCCACACGCTACCTTTAACGCTACTTGCGGTAACAACCCTGCTATCGCTGGTACATTCCGTCCGCTCAATCCATTGAGCGTATTTGATGGCCAGGCAGTTTCTGGTGTTTGGACAATTTCTGTACAAGACGTATTCGGTCTTGATGCTTCTACTGCTACAAACGTTACATTGAACTTCAACTTGAATGCAAGCCGTTTCCCGAATGGTTTGGTGTTGAACAACAACATATTCCAAGGTTCTGCTGCTAATGTTTACACAGTTCCAGCCGGTTTGCTTGACGCTTGTACTGCTACTACATTGTCTTACACAGACGTAGTTACTCCAGAAGATTGCGCAAGTGGTCTTTCTAGCACTATTACTCGTACGTGGGTTGCAGTTGACGCTAGCGGCAACAGCTCTACTTGTCAGCAAGAAATTGGCAAAATCCGTCCTACTTTGAACGACGTAGTATTGCCTTCTGATTACGACGGTGTTGACGAGCCTTACCTCGCTTGTGGTTCACAGTTCCCAACTCCTTCTGTATTGAATGCTTTGGGTCTTGAAGGTACACCACGCGTATTCGGTTCTACCGACGGTTGCAGCATTAACTGGGATTACGATGATTTGGTAATCGCTGTTTGTGACGGTACTTACAAAATCAAACGTACATGGACAATCATCGACTGGTGCACAGGTACTGGCTTCGACTATGTTCAATTGATCAAAGTTGCTGACGACGCAGGTCCATCTATCGATGTTCCGGCTAACTTGACTGTTTCTACAGATCCTTACACTTGCTGCGCAACTGTTGATTTGCCAAACGTAATCGTTGCTGACGATTGCTCACGCATCAACAACGTTGGTGGTTTCATCACTGGTTTCGATCCTAACACAGGTGAACAAATCGGTACGTTCCCAATCAGTGGTACATTGACTTCATTCCCAGGTAACAACCTGTGGACGCCTGATACATTGGCTAACTACGGATTCTCTCCTTGCTTGCCATTGGGTACACACATCGTAACATACATTGCTACTGACGACTGCGGTAATACTGCTTCTGCTACTTTCCGCGTAACTGTACGTGACTACACTCCACCACAAGTTGCTTCTGACGAATTGACAGTTGTTTCTATTGGTTTGGACGATCCATTCGATTGCTACTTCCCTAATGCTCAGCCTGGCGATTGCTCTGCTGGTGGTGTTAGTTGGGTAAAAGCTACTACATTCGACGACGGTTCATACGATAACTGCGGTGCTGTTAAATTCACTATCCAGCGTATGCAGCCTTACAGCGATTGTATCCTTGCTTTGAACGGTACTAACGGTTTCGACGTTAACGGTCCAAACCCTGACGGTGCTGCTGCTAACTGCTTCGATATCTTCCCTGATTTCCCAAGCGAGTTCGAGCGTGCTATCACTGAAGGTGACTCTATCAAGTTCTACTGCTGCGAAGTTGGTACAACTCAACAAGTTATCTTCCGCGTGTACCAATTGAACCCTGATGGTTCTTTCGCTATCGGTGCTGACGGTTTGCCAGTTGTAGCTTCTACAATGGTTAACGTACAAGTTCAAGACAAGTTGAAGCCAGTATGCCAGGCTCCTGCTAACGTAACTGTTTCTTGCGAAGCATTTGACCCATCTTTGTGGGCTTACGGTAATGCAGTACCTTCTGATAACTGCTGCCTTGACACAACTAAAGTTTACCAAGGTCAGTGTGGTTTGACTCACACTACTGTGTTGACTCAGTTCGACTCGTTGTGTAACAAAGGTACTATCACACGTCGTTGGACTGCTTTTGACTGTCACGGTCAAACTAGCCAGTGCACACAACGTATCATCGTAACGTACAACCAGAACTACTGGGTTAAATTCCCGGCTGACCGCCTCGTTTCTACTTGCGACGGTACTACAGCATACGGAGCACCTGAATACTACGGCGAAGACTGCGAATTGCTCGCAACTTCATACACAGACGAATTCTTTACAGTAGTTCCAGACGCTTGCTACAAAATCGAGCGTACTTGGCGCGTGATTAACTGGTGCACGTACAACCCGAACAACTCAACTTGTCAGTTTGTACCGAATCCAAATCCGAACAATACAACGAACCACCCAACGAACTTGCCTGGTGTAACTGTATCTCCATTGGGTACTACAGTTCCAGGTTGGGCTCCAACGGTTGTTCGTATCAACC
>JAAFJN010000013.1 GCA_013298845.1 Chitinophagales bacterium | reverse complement strand
AGTCTTTTTTCTCCCGGCGGCGTTTCTTTTTTTCGCCGTAAATAGCCCATTACGACTCAAAAAAGAGCCTTGCCGGTAAAAAAAATCCAATTCATATCGTCAGAGAATGCAATTTTAGACATGCTCTAACAAAGTGTGCGCATTCAAAGCACATCCGGAGTATATTATTTCACTTTTCCTCCTCACTTTACATCCAATATTTCGATCCCGTAGATTCCTGCTGAATGACAAAGCCACACGAGTATTTTTATACACATTTTGTAATTCGGGCCACCCGTTTCTCGAAGTAAACAGGTGTCCCGCGACGAGATGTGCATCTCGGAGGTACGGAGAGATGACATCTCAAAGCGACCAACAAATATTGGGCAACTTAATCAATTAAACCGCCTTATTCGCCACGTAAAATTACCCGTTTAATCATTTATTATTTATGGTTAAAAGTGTTTTTGTATATTTGAACCCAAAATACACAAAACATGAAAAAAACAATTTTTACACTTTGCTTTGCATTTTGCCTCTCTACCCTTCTTTTTGCCCAAAATAAACCCGCCGGAACCCCTATTTCCGGAGTTGTGGTGGATGAGGCGGATAATGAACCACTCGTTGGGGTTACTATATACGTTGTGGGAAAAGGTACCGGTGCCGTAACCGATGTCAACGGGCGATTTACTGTTAATGTTGAACCCCACGACATAATTAAAACATCTTATACCGGGTACGCCCCCTTGGATCTTATGCCCGACGAAATAACCCAAAACCTGAACAACATGGTGCAACTGCACTCCGGTACAATGCTTCAGGAAGTAGTTATTACTGGACGTTCGGCAACTAAAATTATCTGTACTACTACTTGTGGTCCTTTCCGTTTATTTGACAACACCGAAATCCCTACCTCTGACGAAAACAACCCTGCCCTACTAGTCAGCGACCTGACCTTTTCTTATTTCCCCAATCCCACGGTAGAAGGCGTCACCGTAACCAGTTCCTTAATTGCGGGAGAAATTGAGGTCATTAACCCCGCCGGAACCTTGGTCAAAACCCAACGCATCACGGACGCTTTTACCCGAATCACCATGACGGATTTACCTTCGGGCATGTACTATTTGCATTATCGGTACAAGGGAATTACTACGCTGATTGGGGAGGTGGTGCTGGCGCGGGATTAAAAATCAAAATAAATAAACTCCTGCACATCAGAGGATTTTACCTGCATCACCAAAATCGCAAACAGCACAATCAACAGGGCTTTGACGGGTAAGGGCAACGCCACTACCCCGCGAATGACGTAATCTTCGGCGCGAACGGGGATAAAATGCAACCCAAAACCCAGGGCCATAAACGCTACCACGTATTTGTAGCCATTCAAGAAATCGAGCAATAACTCGCCGTGGAAAGCGGTGCCAATTTGGTTTAAAATGGCCCAAACCACCTGTATATCGGTGGTGCGGAAGAAAATCCAGCAGAAACACACAAAATGGAAGGTCCACAACCAACCCATGGCCTTGCGCACCCAACCGGGGTTGTGCAGGGGCACTAAAGTGCGCCACCAGCGTTCGGCGGCCAACGCCAAACCGTGCAGCAAACCCCAAATAATAAACTGATCGGCGGCCCCGTGCCAAAGTCCGCCCAATAACATAGTGGACAACAGGTTCAGCCCCGTGGCCAAATCCTGCCAATCGCGGCGCACCAAAGCGGGCAATACAAAAAAGGCAACGGTAGCGCCCCAGAGGTACAAGACCCACCAATTTTGGCTAAAAATGCCGTTGTATAACCCAATACCGAACGTAATGGCAAAGAAAATACCCGGAATCAGCCAGGTTCCCAGACTCGAACTGCGGTTGCCGCCCAACGGAATGTACAGGTAATCGCGCAGCCACGTGGACAACGAGATATGCCAACGCCGCCAAAATTCGGTGACACTCAGCGATTGATACGGGGCGTTAAAATTGACGTTGAAGGTAAAACCCATCAACAAGGCAATCCCGATGGCCATGTCCGAATACGCGCTGAAATCGCAATAAATTTGCAAAGCGTAGCCGTACACCCCAAACAACGCCTCCAAGCCGGTGTATTTCTCCG
Source organism: Chitinophagales bacterium (assembly GCA_013298845.1). Lineage (GTDB taxonomy): Bacteria > Bacteroidota > Bacteroidia > Chitinophagales > Saprospiraceae > M3007. The sequence continues at coordinate 132,302 of JAAFJN010000013.1, read as the reverse complement.
GGGCCTCAAAAACGCGGTCCACAAAATTGACGCTGATGTAGTTGGCAATCACCGATTTTTTGAACAAACCGATGCAAATTAAAAACACCGCCCGCCCAAAATCGTGTTGACTTACAAACAACGGTTTGCGGATTTGGGGCAAAAAATCGGCGGCACGTACAATGGGACCGGCGACCATTTGGGGGAAAAAGGTCACAAAAAACGCGTAATCGAGCATGTTATCGAGCGCTTTTAATTCGCCGCGATACACGTCAATGGTATAACTTAAACTTTGGAAAGTAAAAAACGAAACGCCCACGGGTAACAAAATATCCCAGGGTGTAAAAGGCTCGCCAATGGCGTTGCAATACGTGGAAACGAGGTAATTGGTATACTTGAAATACACCAAAATACCCAAATTCAGCACCAAACTGAGGACTAAGAGCCACCTTTTTCGCACTGAAGAGGTTGATTCTTCAATCCAACGCGCCAAGTGAAAATCCACGACGACAATAACGACGTGTAAAATCCAGAAGGAACCGGCGCATTTATAATAAAAATAGAGGGAAAACAGCGTAATCCAGAGAATCCGGGCATCGGGGCGATCTTGCAACCACCAATAGAGCAACATACACACAAAAAACAAAAACACAAACAAACCACTGGTAAACAGGAGTTTGGCGTTGGGATCGTACATGAATTGCTGGAGTATAAGATTCAGATCCACGTTCTGTTGCGTTTTGTGCATTAAAAAACCCGATTGCCAGAGTAGCAACCGGGTCTTTTTCGCTTGTGGTACCTCCCAGGATCGAACTGGGGACACATGGATTTTCAGTCCATTGCTCTACCATCTGAGCTAAGGCACCAGCCTTTTTATTTAAGCGGGGCAAAGATACACGCAGCCGGTTAAGACTGCCAAATGTTTTTGAACTTTTTTTGAAAAAATATTTTCGATCACCACAAAAAGCCCCAAAAACGGCATAAAAACGCCATTTACATACTTGTTATCCATTTTTTCAGGAGATCAATTCCTTCTGCGTGGGGCATTTGGCGGCCAATTTCGGGCATCCGGATGCCGGGGTCACTACTTTCCATGCGGTACAATAAAATACTTTGGTCGGGTTTACCGGGTACAATCCCGAATTTCCGGTCACCACTCCCCCGCCCTGCCGCAACGGGAGGTTTACCCACGCCAAGGCGCTCCAGATTGGTTTCATCCACGCCGAGGAACATGCCACTCGTCGAAGCCGGTCCGTGCGGATTGTGGCAATGCGCACAATTTCCGTCGAGGTACGCCCGCGCGGCCGCGTGTACCGGTGTTTCTGGATCGAAATAATTGGGCAAACGCGGTGCTTGGGCAGGATCAAACCCGGCGGGCAATTCGAGCGCCCCGGCGTTGGCCCAGGCCACCAACTGATTGGTACCGTTGGCCTCGCGGTTCAGTTGCCGGGCAGTGGTACCCAGCGGCGTAAACTGCCCATCGTAACTATGGCAACCTTTGCATTGGTTTTGGTTGGGCGCGACGTAATCCAGCCGGTGCTTTTTTTGCGATTTATCCACCCATTCAACGGGTATGGTACCGCCGGTAACTTCCAGCAAAGCGTCGGTTTGCTCCGGGTTCCAAAGGTATTCCAGGGCTTTCCAACCTTTTTCGTCGCGCACCAGCAGCCGGGTTTCCAATATGCGCCTTCCGGCCTCGGGTTGCGCGGCATTGTGGTAATAATAGAAGTTTTTGATGATGACCGCTCCCACGGGAAACGAAAAGGCCCGTACGCTGTCGTATTGCATTTTTTGGCCGGATGGCAGGTAAATAAACCGCGCTTTTTCGGCGTAATCGGTAAATAACGGCGCATTTACGGCGTAAGCATACACGTTATCGGCGGGGGCTAAATCCGACAATTTTCCGGTAAAAAAACCGTAATCGGATAATTTCATCTTCGGCGGTGCCTCTTCAGGGCGGTGCAGCGCCAATATCAGAATGACCAGTGGCGAAAACCAGTAGAGTTGCATGGTGGTGAAGGGTTAAATTTGTTGAATTTGTTTTGCTCGTCGTAGAGCGTTCGTTTTTTATGCCCGTTGTAGAGCGTTCGTTTTTTGCTCGATGTAGAGCGTTCGTTTTTTGGTGAATTAAATAATGGTGGTGCAAAATTAATTGAACAGTCTCAAAGTTTCGCGTTCCTAAATTATGTTTAGTTGGCGATTTTTGAAAAAAGCCCTTCACCACAAATTCAACCCTTTTTTGCACCTTTGCGTTATGTTTTTAGAACCGCATTTTAAAGGACAAAGATCAGGCTGGATTGAAGTCGTTTGTGGCTGTATGTTTTCCGGCAAAACCGAAGAGTTAATTCGGCGACTGAAACGCGCAAAAATTGCTGACATGCGCGTAGAAGTATTTAAACCCAAAGTAGATACCCGGTACGATGATACGTCGGTGGTGTCGCACGATACCTCGATGGTGCTGGCCACTCCCATCGCCGATTCATCCCGTTTGTTGGATATTTCGGAAGATATCGCCGTGGTGGGCATTGACGAGGCGCAATTTTTTGACAATGGCCTCACTGATGTTTGCCAAACCCTGGCCTTGCGTGGGGTGCGTGTTATCGCGGCCGGATTGGACATGGACTACCGGGGCGTTCCCTTCGGACCGATGCCTTCATTACTGGCCGTGGCCGAATACGTCACCAAAGTACACGCCATTTGTGTGCATTGTGGCAATTTGGCCACCCATTCGTACCGTCTGGCCGATGGCGACGCCGTGGTTTTGCTCGGTGAAAAAGAACAATACGAACCCCGTTGCCGGGCTTGTTATCACCAGGGAAATATTTTACACCTCCGGTAAAATTCACATCAACCGTTATGCAGCGAACCGACTTACAATTGCTCTCCACCGCCATTTTTAACGATGAAAAAAAGGCGTGGGATTTGCTCCGCGACCTCGAAGGGCAAATCACCGACCGTTCCTCCGAATTGGTCAAAATTGCATTTTATCAATCGGTTGCTTTTTTGGCCAACCAAACGTACGATTACGATAAGGCGCTGCACATGCTCGAACAGGCCCGCAAAATGTGCGAACGCCTGGCCCAGCAACCCGAAATCATCAATATTTGGCTCGATGCCTCGGCTGTTTATACCAACCAACGCCGCTGGAAAGAAGCGCAAAATGCCGTTGACCGGGCCAAAAAGTTTTTAAAAAACAAACCCTTCTCGGGCTTGCACGCGCACGCTCTCGCACGGGAAGGCATTTTGTGCCTGCGCCTCAAAAACATCCGCGAAGCCCAGGAATACCTCATCGAAGCCGATAAGTGTTTTAACGAATTGCAGGGCGCCGCCAGCCTTAAAGACCACCATATTCATACATTGGTACTGAGCGGATTAGGCGAACTGCACGAATTCACCGGCGAGGCCCAACTCAGCATTGAAGCCTATATCCGGGTGTTTCCCATCATTGAAGAACACCGACTTTGGCCGCGTCTGGGCTGGCATTACCTCAACGCCGGACGGGTTTCGCTGGTGTTATCCAATCTTCAGGACGCGCGCCTGTACTTTAAAAAAGCCCTGCAAACGGCCGCCAGCAAGGAACACGACCTTATGGCTAATTCGTACACCAACCTCGGCATTTTGGCCATGATGGACAATCATTTTGACCTCGCCGCTTCTTATTTTGAACAAAGTGCCTCTCTGTTTGACCAACCGGTAAAACCCTCCGATTTTAATAGTTTGGCCAAAACCGAATGGTGGTTTGCCGATTTGCGCAAATTTCAAAAGGACGAATCGGGTTACGAAGACCATTTGCTAAAATCGTACGAAAACGGCATGAAAGGCGACGATTTTTACCACCTCCGCCGCGTTAGTAGTGCCTTGGCGGAATTGTACGCCGGCGCGCAGTTTTACGAACAAGCGTATTTTTGGCAAAAACAGTCGAACGAACACGCCGAAAAATACTACCAGGACTTGCGCCAAACCGACCAGCAGGAACTGAATATCCGGTACGAATTAGAGCGTATCCGGCAAGAAGCCCAAATGGCCCGCCTTCGGGTCAGTGGCCTGCAATCCAAGGCCCTGCGCGCCCAAATGAATCCGCACTTTTTGTTCAATGCCCTCAACGCCATTCAGGGGTTCATTACCACTGGCCGCGATACCGAAGCCGTTACGTATTTGGCAAGGTTTGCCCGTTTTATGCGCCAAACCCTCGAATATTCGGATTTGGAAGAGGTGCCGCTCGATGACGAAATTAGTTTTATTGACAAATACCTCGAAATCAACAAAAAACTGCGGTTCCGCGATAAATTGGAATACATCGTTAAACAACCTTCGGATACCAGTGATTTGCTTATACCGGCGATGATTGTGCAGCCTTTTGTTGAAAATTCCATCGAACACGGCCTGCGCCCCAAACAATCGGGGTTACTTACGGTGGAATTTAAACTTTCGGACGACGAAAAAACGCTGTTGTGCATCATCGAAGACGATGGCGTGGGTGTAAACGCCGGTAAAGCCAAACAGGATGCGCACAAAAGCGAACACCAAACCCACCGTTCCCGGGGGTTGGATATTACCCGCGAACGCCTGGGACTGCTGCACGGCAACCCGTTGGGCCACTACGTTACCATTACCGACCGCAGCGAAATCCCCCCCTACAACGCCGAAGGAACGCGGGTGGTGGTGGTACTACCTTTGCTGGAAGGGTAATTTTTTAAAAAGCGCGTGGAGTGGTAGGCTCGGAACTTATCCGCCGTTTCCTTGGTTTAAAAGCCAAATAATAATAGCAAACGCACAACATGAACGGTAAAGAACTTATCGCAATTGGATTTGAACAAGGTAAAGCCCTCGGGCTGGCATTAGAGATTGTTGCGCAGTCTTTTACCGGACTGAATAACACTCAAATCAAAACCAAATTAAAAAAAGTCCTCAAAGCACCGGAAAAGTTTCTGGATGATCCCGTGCTGGAACCTTTGGCAACGGCTATTCTTGAGGCCGCCGCGTCCAAATTAGACAAAACGATTCCGTTAAAAACCACGGTAGAACCGTACACCGTGTACGGCACTGATTTTATTGAAGACGGCGCAAAGGACCAAATGAACGTCGCCATGCGCCTGCCCGTAACCGTTGCCGGGGCGCTCATGCCCGATGCCCACCAAGGTTATGGTTTGCCCATTGGTGGCGTTTTGGCCACTAAAAACGCCATTATTCCGTACGGAGTTGGCGTAGATATCGGGTGCCGAATGGCCCTCACGGTTTTTGATATTCCGGAAACCCATTTTTTCAACAACCGTTCCTTTTATAAACGTGAACTGATTGCGCACACCGCATTTGGAGCCGGAAACGGGTTCCGGGGAAGTGACCGCGCGTACCATAACGTATTGGATCGCTCCGAATTTGGAATGAATAGTTTGTTGCGGAGCCTTAAAGACAAGGCTTTTTCGCAATTGGGTTCATCCGGCGGCGGAAATCACTTTGTGGAATGGGGTATCATTAGTTTTGATAAAGATGACGTGACGCTGGGGATAGCCGAAGGGCGTTATCTGGCCTTGTTGACCCATTCCGGCTCGCGCGGATTGGGCGCTACCATTGCCGGGCATTACACCAAAATCGCCAAAGAATTGTGCCCACTCCCGAAAGAAGCCGCTAATTTGGCCTATTTGGACTTGAATTCCGAAGCCGGTGCCGAATACTGGTTGGCCATGAACCTGGCGGGTGATTACGCCTCGGCTTGTCACGAAGTCATTCACCGAAAACTGACCAAAGCCATTGGCGGCACGGTATTAGCCAAAGTGGAAAACCACCACAACTTTGCTTGGAAAGAGACCCTGAACGGCGAAGAAGTACTGGTACACCGCAAAGGTGCTACACCGGCGGGGAAAAATGTGATGGGAATTATTCCAGGAAGTATGACCGCTCCGGGATTTCTCGTGCGGGGTAAAGGCGTTAAGGATAGTATTAACTCGGCATCGCACGGCGCAGGTCGCCAAATGAGCCGGACCAAAGCCATTGCGAACGTTAAACCCGCCGATTTAAAGCAAATACTCAAAGATGTAGGCGTAACACTGATCGGGGGTGGCCTTGATGAAGCACCAATGGCCTACAAGGACATTCACCGGGTGATGATGGCTCAGGAAGATTTGGTGAGCGTTGTGGCAAAATTCAGCCCAAAAATGGTTCGTATGGCCGACGACGGCAGTAAAGAAGATTAAAACTTTGATGCCGTAAACTTTATTTAACGACCGGCCAAAAGTATGATTTACAAACGCGCCCGTAAATAAAAATCGGCTATAACGAGGGCCGCCATAGATTCTACAATGGGTACCGCCCGTGGTACTACACAAGGATCGTGGCGGCCTTTTCCTTTTATTTTTACGGGCTGGAGGTGTTGGTCGAGCGAATCCTGCTCGGGGACGATGGTAGCAACGGGTTTAAACGCCACGCGGCAGTAAATATCCATGCCATTGCTTACGCCCCCCTGAATGCCGCCGGAATGATTGGACGTTGTTACCGGCGTACCATCCGGGCCAATGACCCAGGCATCGTTGTGTTGCGAGCCGGTCATTTTTACCCCTTCAAAACCGGAACCGTATTCAAAACCTTTAGCGGCATTAATACTCATCATGGCTTTGGCCAATTCGGCGTGAAGGCGATCAAAAACCGGTTCGCCCAAACCCACCGGCGCACCTTTCACCACACAATTCACCACCCCCCCGATGGTATCACCGGCTTTCCGCACTTTTTTGATGAGGTTAATCATCTTTTGGGCCATGACGGGATCGGGGCAACGCACGTCATTTTGTTCGGTTAACGCCAAGTCGAGTTCGGTGTAAGCGGCTTTTAAGGCCAAGGGCCCCACCTGGCTCACGTACGCCTGGATGTGGATACCCACGGTTTTTAAAAACATTTTGGCAATGGCTCCGGCGGCCACGCGGGCGGCGGTTTCGCGGGCACTGCTGCGGCCCCCACCCCTAAAGTCGCGGATACCGTATTTGGCTTCCCAGGTATAGTCGGCGTGACTGGGCCGAAAAGCGCGCGCAATATGGTCGTAGTCTTTGCTGCGTTGGTCTTCGTTCGGGATAACAATGGCAATGGGCATGCCCGTGGTGTGTCCTTCAAACACCCCCGATAACACCTGTGGAATATCACTTTCTTTTCGTTGGGTAACAATGGCACTTTGGCCGGGCCGACGGCGATCCAGTTCGTTTTGCAAAAATGCCGTATCAAAAGGGATACCGGCGGGGCATCCGTCCACAATACAGCCGATAGCCGGGCCGTGCGACTCGCCAAAAGTAGTTACGGTAAATAAGGTACCAAAGGTGTTTCCTGCCATTTATTCGGTAATAATCTTTACACTTTCTTGTTTTTTGCGCCCGGCGGTGAGGTCAATGCGCTGTTCTTTTACACCGTCGTTGATAATAATCGCGGCGGTATTGGGTTCAGATCGCCCAAAGTCGTCGGCAAATACCGTGAGGTAATGCTCTTTCACACCTTCGGGGAGTTCAAATTCAAATTCTTCGGGTTTGGTGGTAAGGCGATGTTTGCCTAATACAACTTTGTCGCCCAAATAAATGGTCACCACATCACCGTCTTCAATTTGGCTGTCCCAAATGGTCACTTTGATTTTGCGGTTTTTGATTTTTAAAGTTTCGCCCACTTCTACTGTCCGGCCTTGAATTTGTTCCGGTTTTACCACGGTGGGTGGGGGTGTTTGGGCGATTTCTTTTTTCGGTTCCGTTTTGGGCAGCGTTACCGGTTCTTTTTCTTTTTTAGGTGGTTTTGCGGCGATGGGGGGCTTTTTTTCCTCGCAGGGCAATTTGGCGGAGCCGCCAAAACTAATCCAAAAACCACGGGGGCCGGAGACATTACTCACCAGTAACACGTATTTTTCACCTTTTACGGTTTTTAAGGGCGCGAGCCAGGTATTGTCGTTGTTATCAGAGCAACCCGCATCCGCCGAACTGTCTAATTCGCCGCTGCGCAAACCCGTACTACCCATGCATCGGCTACTGTGGGCTTCTTCGCCCCGGTCACCGGCTGCCATGCAGCGGACCACTTGTTTTCGGGCGCAATTACCGTCTTCGGGCAACCGAAAAACCACAAAATCAATGTCATCGTTTTTCTCGTCGGGGGTAATGGTGAAGGTAAAGGTGCCCCCTTCTTTAATCTCAAACTTGATCCAGGTTGAATTTTCTTCGGCTTGACCAAAATTATCGCCGTTCATAAAGCAGTTCATAAAATCTGCCTCCCGATTGTCTTTTCCTTCTCCCTTGGGATTTCGGATGTGGAGAGACTCTTTTTTGCAAATATCCTTGGCCGTTACGCAGTCAGCCGACTGACTAATGGCAAAAACAGGCAAGAACAATAGTACGAAGAACAGTGTACGTGCATTTTTCATAGTATGATTATGTCGAAATTCTCTGATTTTTTAAAACTTTTGGGTTCCAATAGCATAAAACACAAGTTTGGGGTTTTCACTTTCCCAAACTTGTGCCCGACTATAACGCAAAAATACGGCAAGAGCGTACGTGAATCACCTTCAAATATTAAAAAGCAGCCGTTCGCCGCCCTTAGAATCGTCTAATTTACCGTCGTGCCATGCCACATGCCCACTCACGATGGTGGTCAAAATTTGTCCTTTAAAACGGTGCCCTTCCAGGGGAGACCAACCGCATTTGTACATAATATTTTCTTTGCTGACCGACCAGTGTTGGTTGGGGTCAAGAATGACCAAATCGGCCCAACAGCCCTCATCGGCAAAACCCCGGTCTTTTACCCGGTAAGCAATGGCGGGCGCATGGCACATTTTTTCCACAATGCGCTCCATACTGATGCGGCCTTCGTGGTAAAACTCCAGCATCAGATTAAGGGTATGCTGAATCAGCGGCAACCCCGCCGGTGCTTTCAGGTAGTGCTGAGATTTCTCCTCCCACGTGTGCGGCGCGTGGTCGGTGGCCACCACATCGAGGCGATTGTCGAGCAGAGCCGGTAACAAAGCGTTGCGGTGGTGCGCACTTTTGATGGCCGGGTTGCATTTGATTTGGTTCCCCAAACGCGCGTAATTACCACTGTGAAAAAACAGGTGGTGCACACACACCTCGGCGGTAATGCGTTTTTCTGCCAAAGGCAACGAATTATCGAACAAATCGAGTTCGTCTTTGGTGGAAATATGCAAAACGTGCAGGCGGGTGCCGAGTTTTTTGGCCATGGCCACGGCCATTGACGACGACAAATAACACGCCTCTACGTTGCGGATACGCGGGTGAAAAGCAGCGGTCAGGTTTTCGTCGCCGTATTTTTTCCGAAATTTTTCGTTGTTTGACACCACCGTGTGCTCATCTTCGCAGTGGGTAGCAATGAGCATGTTCGTGTTGGCAAAAATCCGCTCCAGGGTGGAGGGGCTATCCACGAGCATATTACCGGTACTGCTGCCCATAAAAATCTTCAGACCACACACGTTTTCGGCGTTGGTACGCATGACCTCGTCGTAATTATCGTTGGTTACCCCCATGTAAAAGGAGTAGTTGGCCAACGACGAATTTGCCCCGATCTGGTACTTTTCGGTCAATAACGTTTGGGTGGTGGTGGTGGGGTTTACGTTGGGCATTTCCATAAAAGAAGTAACCCCACCGGCAACGGCGGCGCGGCTTTCGGTGGCGATGGTGGCCTTGTGGGTAAGACCCGGTTCTCTAAAATGCACTTGGTCATCAATGATTCCCGGTAAAACAAAATTGCCCTTTGCATCGAGCAATCGAGCATTGGGCATTGTTATTTGTTTTGCAATTTTAGAAATTCTTCCTTTTTCAATCAGGATATCCGTTTCCGTAATGGAACCCCGATTAACTAACCTGGCGTTTTTAATTAAAATCATAGTGTCTATTTTCCTGATGCCCGAACAAAGGCATCAATCTTATTTTGCTTCTCCAATTTTTTCTCGAGGGCTTCGGCATCTTTTCGCACGTCAAAAGCACTGGCGCAAACCGAATAGAAATTAGAACCCTCAAATCGAATAATTGTTGCGTCATTATACCCGGCATCGTGCAATTGTTTCAAACGCGTTTGTGCGCCGGTTTCGGCCAAAAAGGAGCCAGCCACCACGTAAAACTGCATTTTTCCGCTGGATACCTGTACTGTACCGCCTTCAAACTGCTGCGGAACCGGCTCGGTTTTTTTCTTACCACCGCCAGTTATGGGTTGCGGATCGGTGTTAGGACCAACCGGAGGAACCATTTCACCATCAACATAGATCAATGAACTGCCATTAGCCCCCGTAATCATTTTGATTTCGGTGCGGCGGTTGCGCGCATGATCGGCTTCGTTGCACGTAATACCGTCCACGCAGTTGTTGCGCGGGTGGCTTTCGCCGTAACCCACCGGCAAAAGGCGGTTGCGGCTGACCCCTTTGGTAACGAGGTATTCCACTACGCCATTGGCGCGTTTTTGGCTCAATTGCTGGTTATAATTGGCTTTGCCCCGGCTATCGGTATGGCTGGACAATTCCACACTGATGCTGGCGTGTTGTTTCATCAAAGCCACTACAATATCGAGGTCTTTGCGCGCATCGGGGCGGAGTGAGGCATCATTGTAGTTGTAATAGATGTTAGGCAACTCCAACACCGAACCCGGCAACAAGGGAGCAACGGAAATATTTTGCGAAATAGGTTCGCTGCCCGCCGCACCTGACTCCACCTCGGTGGAACCAATGAGGCGGCCACCCTGGTACAAATCCACTTTGTATTTGCTGTTGGCGTTCAGGTAATACTGAATACGACCATTTTCATCGGTCATCAGCGTATCTTTTTTGCCATTACCCAAGTCCACTACTACGGCGGTTGCCCCGGAAAGCGGTGAGTTGGTGAGGTAGTTGAATACGGAGGCATTCCACAACACTTTGTCGGCAACTTTATCCATGGGAACGGTAATTTTGTTGGTACCTTCCTGGATATTCACCGTCATTTGTTTGGTCTGAAACCCTTCCAAAGAGGCCGTTAGGGAATAAGAACCGGGGGCTAAAGTAGTACCATAACGGCCTTTTTTATCCGACAAGCCCTGCAAACCGGCGTGGGCCGGAACGGCTTTCAAAATATCCTGACCATCTACGTTCACTACGGTAATGAGGTTACCCGCTTCGTCGCGGCCAATCACATCGCCCATGTTCAGATCCAACAAACGTACCTCTACGCCGGAGAGTGGTTTGCCATTGGCATTATCCACCACCGTAATCATCAAATCTTTGGTTTCAGCGGTTTCGTCTTTATCGTCTTTTGTCAGTTCATCGAGATTGCCATTTTGAACGTTAAAACTAAAGATTTCATCTTGTCCGGCACCACCGGCACCGTTAGAAGAAAAATAACCGTTGATTTTGTTCAAATCTACAATTAAACCAAAATCATCGCCTTGGGTATTAAAAGGTTCGGGTAAAGCCTGTGGTTTACTCCATTCGCCCTGGGTGTTCATTTTGGTGTGAAAAATATCCATCCCACCTTTTCCACCCCGACCCGTGGAAGCAAAATAAAGGGTGTTGTCGGCGTGAATAAAGGGAAAAACTTCGTTACCGGCGGTATTTATCTTATCGCCCAAATTCACGGGAGCACCCCAGGAATCACCTACTTTGAAGGCCACGTAAATATCCATACCCCCAAAACCACCGGGGCGATCAGACGCAAAGTACAAGCGGTCGCCGTCAATGTTTAAAGCGGGGTGGCAATCGTTAAATTCACCGTTATTAAAGCCCAAATCAACGGGTGTGCCCCACAAAGAATCCATACGTGGTGCCGCGTACAGGCTCATTTTTTGTTTGCCGTCCCTGGCGATTTTTTCTTTATCATCCACCAAAATATTGCGTGAAAAATAAATCATGTCGCCCGTAGGACTAAAACAAACCGGTCCTTCGTGGTAACGCGACGAAATTTCTTTGGAAAAAATTTCGGGCGTTTGCAACGCGCCGTCGGCATCGCGGCGAGCGCGCAAAATAGACATGGCCTTCAATTTAAGGTCTTCGTCGTCTAATTTGTCAAAACCAGCGTTATTGGTGGAAACAAAAACAATTCCGTCTTCGTAAAAAGTAGGACTAAATTCCAGACCCGTGGTGTTGACCATATTTTCATTTTTCACCTGAACTGTCACTTCCTGCTTTTGCGCATAAGATACGTTAATGGCGAGCAACAAGGTGAATATGGTAGTTAAGTATCTATTCAATTTCATAAGTTTTATATTTTAGGATATTGGATTAAGGGCAATCGAGCCTTCATATTGGCTTGGCGTTATTGGTGCTTCTTGGGCAATATTACCCAAAGAAACACCAATAACATTTGCCCGATAAACCAGATTCCGACTAAAGGAAAAAACGCGGATTCGCCATGTTCTTTTTGCCCTTTTTGCCTTTTTTGGGTTGTTGTTTTAAATCGGCCTGGAGCAATAGTTCAAATGAACCGGCGGTATAATCGCGAATTCGGGATAACGTGAAATCATACGCTGCACCAATGCCAACGAGTGGTGTGGCTTGCCAAAACACCAACAAATCGGCAGATTCGAGGCCACTGTCACCACCCAAACGACCGGAAACACCAAACGTGATTTTCTCCCGTACGTCGAGGTTCAGGTTGATATCCGCGTCCAATGGCGCACCGTACACGTACTTTATCAGCACCGCTGGTAACAGTTTAATGTCCTTATTAATGGGCAATATTGCGCCCGCCGTTCCGTAATAGTGGCGGTATTCTTTGGCCGTAGCAAACTGCGCGTTGGTATTGAGACCAATTACGTTGGAATAGATGCGGGGCAAAGAAAAACCAACGTAGTACTTTTTAAGAAAAGTACCGTAGATACCCGCGCCTACGTTGCCATACACGTCGTTAACGCGATTGGTAACCAACGACGGGTCAATGGCTGGTCCGCCGGGATCAGCGGTAGTCGCTTCCGAAAAGTTGATGGCTAACGAACGCACCGACCCCTGAACACCTACGCGTAAAGAGGCTTGTTCGCTGTAAATCAAATCGTAAGAATAGGCCAAATTACCAAAAAAATCGCGGTTAAGGCCCGCTTGCTGGTGCGACAAAACAGCACCAACCCCCACTCTCGGCGACAAAAACGGCGCACTCAGGCTGATAAAAGCCGACTGTGGCGCACCGTCAAAACCCGTCCATTGATTGCGGTACATTGCGGTAATGCTGGGTACACCTCTGGCCCCGGCATAAGCCGGATTGACGAGCAATTTATTGTACATAAACTGCGTGTACTGATGGTCTTGTTGCGCGTTTGCCACCACTGCCATCCATAAAAATATTGGAAATAATAATTTTTTCATTGTCTGTGATTTTAACGGTAAATGTGGACAAAACCTTTGAGCGCCTTAGATCCGGCATCTTGCTTGAAAATGTAGTAATAAACGCCATCGGGAAGTTCCACGCCGGCTTCGTTGTTCAACGTACCGTTCCAAGCCTTTCCGGGAGTGTTTTCATATCCTTTGGTTTCAAAAACTTTGTCACCCCATTGGTTATAAATCACCAGGGTATTTTCGCGGAATAAACCAGAATACAAACACGGAATAACAAAAAAGTCATTCGTGCCATCGCCGTTGGGCGTAAATATATTAGGCACAAAATCACAGGTATTGTCACCTACATTAATTGTTACCGTTGCCATATCGCAGAGTTCGGGGCAAGCCGCCGAACACAATTCGTACACAAAAGAGAACGAACCCGCTGCACCCGAATTGATATACGTAAATGTACCATCCGCAGCGTTGAACGTTAATCCGGTCAATTCCGTTTGCAGCGTCAATACCACATCCGAAGGCAAGGCAAATACGTCGTTGAGCAACACACTGGTGGCCGTCAGGGTATCACTAATGTTCATGGTGTAATCCAAATCGTCGTTCGATACGGGTTTCACCGCCATCACTACCGTTACCGGTGCCGACGCTGATGTACAACCATTCAACGCCGCCGAAACCGAATACATACCGGCGTTACCCGCCGAAAGACTCAAAATCGTAATGGTAGAGGCGTTAGGATAAGATGTTTGTGGCCCCGTCCAAGTGTATGTAGCACCGGGATAATCCGGCACGGTTAATACCACCGTCTCTCCTTCGCAACCCGGATTAGGGTCCACCGAAGGCGTACCAATCGCGAACAACTGAACATTGATCATCAGGGAGCAGGTAGATGTATTCCCCGACTCATCGGTAGCGCGGAACACCGAAGTATACGTACCCGGAGTTAACTGGCCCGCGGGAGGCGGACCGGAAATATTCAGCAAGTTGGGATCCAGGTCGCAGTTATCGGTCACCGTTGGCCAATCCATGTTTAACAGCACACCCTGGCAACCGTCGATGGGGTCAACAAAGTTAATCGCACCCGACGGATCGCTGATGATTTCACCGGCGGTATTCACCACTACGTTTTGCGGGCAGGTCAGCACCGGTGCTTGTGTATCGACTACTGTAATAGAGAAGGTAGCCGTTATCACGTTGCCACTGGCTTCCGTTGCGGTATAAGTTACCACCGTGGTACCCAACTGGAACGTACTGCCGGATGCCTGACTAAACGTTACGACCGGTGGTTCACAAAAGCCTTGTGCAAGTGGTTCTACCCAGGTTGCAATGGTAAAACAGGCTTCAATGGTCTGGTTCGCCGGAATATTGGTGAACGATGGTACAGTCAAAGCATTAACGGTCACCACCAGCGTGTCTTTTGTGGTGTTGCCGCTGGCATCTTTTACCAAAAACTCAATTTTGGTTACTCCAATCGGGAATGTTCCTTGCAAAAATCCAGAATAGGAAATCACCGGATCCGGGTCGCAGTTGTCGCTGGCCGTTGGCTCCGGAATATTCAGAGGTGCTCCGCAAGGATCGGCGTTATTAATGGTAATATCGTTGGGGAACGACGTAAATACGGGTGCTATCGCGTCAAGCGCCGACACTATAAACGAACAGGTGGTGATATTTCCGGCGTAGTCAATGGCCGTATAAATAACCGTATCAACACCGGCAGGGAACACCGTACCCGGCATAATATTGGTATAAAAAGTATCAATACCGCAGTTATCGGTGACTTGTGGAGCCGTCCAATTGATAATCGTATCGCATTTGTTAGCGGGCAACAACAAAAAGATGTTGTTGGGGCAATTGGAAATCACCGGTGGTGTATTTTCCAACACCGTTACCGTGAAAGAACAAGTAGTTGTATTACCCGAAATATCGGTAACTTCGTAAACAATGGTCGTTACCCCCGTAATGAACTGATCGCCCGATGCGGCAGAGCCGGAAATGGACAAATCAGGAACGGCTGTACAGTTATCGCTCACAATGGGTGGATTCCAGGTGGCCACTGCGCTGCAATTGGCCGATGCCATCAATTCAACATTATCCGGGCATTTAATTTGAGGCGCAATACCGTCTCTTACCGTTACAATAAAATTGCACACGCCAACATTACCGGCAGCATCCGTTGCTAAAAAAATCAACGTATTTTGACCAACCACCAAGGTATCTAAAAAGTCGGGATCAATAGTTGCCGTTAGGTTTTGGTCGCAATTATCCGCTACCGTTGGGAACGGAACCGTTGGATTCAACACAAAACAGGCTTCATCAACCGTTTCAATGGTCATATCTTCGGGGCAAGTGAGTACGGGCGCTGCCGCATCCACAATTTCTACCTGGAACGTACAAGTTACAAAACCACCGCCGTTGCCCAATTGGGTTGCCGTGGCCACTACCGTAGTGGTACCCACCGGGCGAATGGTACCGACAGGATTGTTGTAGTTGTAGTTAAAGTTAGCGTTGCTCACGCAAGGGTTGATGGCCGAAATCAACGGGTAGGCCAAAGGTGCCGAACAATCCTGCGTTGCCTGAATCACAATCGGATTGGTGGGGCAGTTGACCACTTGTAAAGCGGTATTTGCGTTAACGGTAACCGTTGTGGAACAGGTGGAAGAGTTACCCGAATCATCCGTAGCAGTGTATACCACCGTAGTTGGACCAGCCGGGAACAGGTTATTACTCGGCGCATTGTTCACTACCGATGCCACCGTACCACAAGCATCGGTGGCCGTAGCCGCCGGAAGCACTACGGTAGCCGCACAGTTGGCCGTGGCCGGTACTGTTTGGGGCGCCGGGCAAGTCAACACGGGTGCCGAATTATCCACACTTTCAAAGTGTCCGTCAATAAACTGAAAAGGAGCGGGCGCAAAGGAGCCGTTGATGGCATTGAGTGGCTGGGCAAAACTCAAATCGGTGGTGGCATTTGGATTCAACACCGTAAAGTTCAACGCAAACACAATACCACCGTCGGGGATATTGGGCCATTGACCAGCGGGACTCACCGAAAGGAAATTCAGAAAACCGGTGGGAGCCGTCGTGCTGGCACTGGGGAAACTGGCCCCCGTAATGCCCATACCGGGGAATACACTACCAAAACCCGTGTAACTAATTACTGTCGGATCCCATTCCACGCGGAAGTTCATGCCGGCAATATCTTCAAAATTTTCAACCCGAAAAGGAATTGAAATGGAGGTCGAGCCGCCGCAATTGTACGCGAAAGAATCAATTTGCAACTCAAAAACGCTGCCCTGATCCACCACTACCGTGAAGGTACAAGAGGCAATGTTGCCTGCATTGTCAGCAGCCGTGTAGGTGACTACGGTTGTTCCTCCGGGGTAAGTACCGTTGGCCGGGCCAACCCCGTTTCCGCTCCCCACCGATGCGGGTGCGTACGTTAAGGCCACGGTGCCCGCGCAATTATCGGTTAACGTAAGTGGAGCAAGGCCGGTAACCGTTGCACTTTGTTGGCCAATTGCCGTTATTGTTTGGCTGGGCGGACACTGAATCACCGGCAAAATATTATCCGTAACCCCAAATTGACCACCGATGTAGTTGGTAGCAATTGGACTTAACGAAGGATCAATGGACAATAAAGCCGCCGGGAAATTGACAAAATCAATGTTGGAGGTAGCCCCAAAAGCACCCGTTACGGTAAAATAAACGCGGAATAGTTTTGTGCCGTCCGGCACCGTAGTACCCGCGCTAAAATTGTCAGAATTCCAACCAAAAGAAAGGTTGCCGTTGCCGGGTGTATTGCTATTTTGGGTGAAGGAGATGTTAAAATTACCGTCCTGAATATTCAAAGCGGCATTAAACATTCCCACCGAATCGAACTTCAAAACCGAGGTCAGCCATTGCAAAGAAAATTGCGCCCCGAAAATGCTGTCGAAATTATTCGTTGTGATATCGGTAAAAAATACCTGATTGCAATTGGCCGTTCCCGAACTGGCTAAAAAAGTTAGTGTATCGGAGGCCGATGGATCAAATTGTACGTCAATGGTAAAGGAACAAGTGGCGGTATTGCCACCTAAATCCTGGGTGCGGTAGGTCACGGTAGAAACACCTACGTTAAATACGGCACCGCTGGCGTTGGGGTCGGGCATAAAACCAACCGTAGTTGCACCGGTCGAACCCCAGCCGGTAAAGTCAATCCCGCAATCATCGGATACCGAACCGGGCGCAATATTGCTGATCGCCACGGGGGAGTTGGAACTCACCGTCACGGAAGCCGGACAAGTGATTACGGGTAAAATTTCGTCAATCGTTTGAACACCACCAATGGCTAAAGTATAAGGTACCGGGCTAAAATTAGCGTTAGATACCGCAATAGCCGTTGGAGGAGGGTTAGGACTCGCTGTTGTATCAAATGCAACGGGTGAATAAGCCCCGTTGAGGCGTACAAAAGCGATATTGAACAGGGTATTGTTCCCGTTATTGGGAATGGTTAAACCGGAAGGGTCTAACCACGCAAAAGTCAATTGGCCATTGGACAGATTAGTGGGTAAGGTATCCATCCCAACAAAGCCATTGAGGAGCAGGGGGTTAAAGTCCTGAATGTGGATATATTTTGACAAGGTAACGTCCCATTCCATTGTGAATTGGAGACCTCCCAGGTTGTTAAAATTAATCACTTTCACAGGAACCAAAAAGGTATCTGTTGAGGTGCATGGGACTGCTACTGTGTCCGTTTTAAGTAATACCGTTTGTGCGAATTGCAGTTTGGGCAATAAAAAAAACGTGGCCAGTAAAAGGATTATGTTTATATTTTTCATATTGTGTGCTCGAAAATTCGAAAATTCAAAGATTTGGGATCCGAAGACAAATCATTGTCTCCGAATCCCAAAATCATCGAAAAAATATTAGTTTATGAATACCAACTTTTTGCGATCGCTGAACGAAGGCGTAGAGAGTTCATAGTAGTAAACTCCCGCACCGCCAAGGTCGCTGTTGCGCAATTGAATGGCATTATAACCTTTTTCAAAATTACCAATTACTGTTTTTACCAAACGGCCATTTGAGTTATAAACGCGGAATGTGCAACGTTCGGCAGTTGGCAAACGGAACCCAATGTTGGTTTGCACCGTGAAAGGGTTCGGTTGGTTCTGGTACAATACAAATTCCTGTTCCAATACGTTTCCGGTGGCGGAAACGGCGCTGGTAAAGTCAAATTCTACGTTTTCTACGGAACCATCGGCTTTTACCGACAAAGGAGATACAATGTCGTTGGTAATGCGAATCGCCTGTGAAAGCGCATTGACCGGTGCCGTGGCTTTAAACACCAATGTAAACAGGGTTTCATCGTCGGCAATCGTTACCGGATCAATATTTACCCATGCTGTGCTCAACAAACCATCGCTCAGGAGGGTTGTGCCAAAATTAGCATCGGCATCAAGTCCCGGTACTGCACCGGCCTGAACTTCCTGCAATTCAAGGGCATTGGGGTCAAACTCAAACGTAAACTGGTAGCCATTTTGTTGCACAAAGTCTTTTGCCTTAAACGCAACACTTACGGTTTCCCCGTTGCTCACCGAGCGATCCTGAACGCGCAATTTCAACGAAGTTCCGTTGCGCTCTTCGCTTGAACCACCGCCGTGAATATTCAATGGCGCGTCACCGTTGAGGTCACCCATACGCACACCTATGAAGTCGTCGTTGATTTCGTCCTGGAACAATGGCGTATGGCCAATCGTCTGCGGGAATACGGGCAATGGCAAGTAAACCGGGTTCGGGAATGGCTGCACAACTGTTGCCGGGAATGGGAATGACTTCGGAATAAATACCCAGTCTTTCGCATTTGGACCTTCCAGATTTTGAACGGTACCCAACAACAAACGCTGGATCAACGCAAAGTCAATGATATTGATCTGACCGTCAAAGTTCACGTCAGCCGCGATGCGCTGGTACGGTGAAGTTAACGGCGACGGGCTGGTTGCGTTGGCAAAAATGTGCTTGAGCAGCAAACCCTGGTCAATGATGTCAATTTTATTGTTACCCGATTGCGTTTTCTCCAATGAAGTCGTCGTGTTGGTATTCGCCGTGATATTTTCAAACTGGTAAATACCGGTTGTTGTTGTACTAACGGTTGGCAACGAAGGCGTTGGACCGGTTACGGTTACATCTACATTAGGGATACCCGCATTCGGGTTTTGCCAAGGTGTAATGTCACCCGCAATATCGTAGGCATTGAGGCCGGCCGTAATTTGTACCGAGCCATTCATCACCGGATCCGTTGGGATAATCGTAGTGCCGCGCAATACCTGGAACGCTACCGGAGCATTTTCAATATTTACCGGGCTGGATGTACCCAACACCGCGTTACTCAATTGAATGCAGATATTAAACAATACCGAACCGTTGGGCAAACTTACGTTATTGGCTCCCGCATTGAGGTACAATACACTAATCGTATTACCGCTGATGCTGAAGTTAAGACCAGTACCCAAAGCCGGGTTGATATTAGCCAAAGCCGGAACGGCTGGTGCACCTACCACTGTATTCGGGATGTTCAACGTAAAGGTAAAGCCCGAAATTTGGGAGAAATTATCTACCGTTACGGGTACTTTAACAATCGTATTTTGAGCACCCGTTGCGTTTCCTACGGTGAATTTCACTTTTGGACCGTCGGGGACTACTACATTGATCACTTGTTGACAACCACTGAACTGATCACTTACCGCTACGGTATAAGTACCGGCAGCGATATTGGTCAAAGAAGCCGTTGTTGCCATGGTATTCCAGGCGTAACTGAAGGTATTGGAACCACCGGTTGCTACCACCGTAGCCGAACCGTTGGCACCACCAAAGAATGTTGGAGCCACTACAATGGAATCGAGGCTGAAGCCCGTAGCCGCATTGGCCGTTACTTCCACCGATGCCTGGCAAGAGTTGCTGTTGCCATAAATATCCGTTACCGTCAATACTACCGCGTTTACACCCAAATCTTCACAATCGAAAGATGTTTGGCTCAATACACGGGTCGCAATACCGCAGTTATCGTTACTGTTGAGATCAATATCGTTCACCGTAATCGTCGCAAGACCATTGTTGGTCAGTGCTACTTCAACGTTATTGTTACAAGTTACGATGGGCGCACTGTTGTCTTTTACAATGATAATTACGGAGTCTTTACCTACGTTGCCGCAAGGGTCAGTTACCGTAAAGATGACTTTAGTGGTGCCTACCGGGTAATTACCGCTAACATTCAACGAGGTTGGGGTAATGGGCACTGCCAATACCGGCGAGAATACAATGGAGTTAATGGTACACTCGGTTAACAACGCGCATTCGTTAAAATACTGGGCAGCGTTTAAGGCTACCGGGGCTGTACAGTTGGTCGTTGGTGGGAAATTAGCCGTCAGAATATTAATCGTATCGGGCATACCGGTAAATTTAGGACCGGCAGTATCTTCTACTTTAACTACTTGCGTGTGTACGGTGGAGTTACCGCATTTATCGGTAGCCGTCCAGGTACGGGTAGTTGTGTAGTTGTATTTGCCACAACCCGTTGTTGCTTTAGTAGAATTTTCTACCAAAATAACTTTTACCGAATCGGTTGGCGAGCAGTTATCCGTTGCAATCAACGTTGGTGCTACCACCAAAGGATCGTTGCAGGCAATGGTATCGCTCGGTGGTTTTACCGTAAATACGGGTTTAATAGTATCTATCACCGTGATGGACTGGGTACATGTTGCCATGTTACCCGCCAAGTCACTGGCTTTAAACGTCCGTAAGAAACTGGAGCAAGTGTAGCCATTATTTACCGGAGTATCGGTATTGGTAATAATGGGGTACGTTACGTTGTTGACAACGTTATTGTTACAATTGTCCGAAGCAATGGCTTTACCCAATGCCGTTGTCGAAAATGCCGTCGTTGGGTTGGGCGAACATGCTACAGTAACGTTGGCCGGGCAAGTAATTACCGGAGCCACGTTATCCTGAATTACTACCGATGTTTCGCAGAAATTGAAATTACCGGCCTGATCGGTTACCCACAAAATAATGGGGTACTGCGTATCGCTGTCGGCTTCGGAGCAATCGAAAGAAACCTGCGTTGCCGGAGCACCAATGGTATCACCGTTGATGGCATCCAACTCCTGAATCCGCAAAGTGATGCTACCGCAATTATCGCTGCTTTGGTTATTGATCAAAGAAGGTGTAACAATGGCCTGGCCGTTGGCATTTAAGGCAACTGAAATACCGTTGATACAAGAAGCCGTTGGTTTGGTCACGTCTTTTACCACAAAGGTCAAGGCAGCAGTTGCGGAGTTACCCGCCGGGTCCGTTACCGTGAAATTAACGGTGTGTGAACCCACTGGCAGCGTTTCGCTGGTATCTGCAAGACTGAAGTAAGCCGGAGAGACAACAATATTTAACTCGTTATCGGGGGCGCAATCGCTCACGAAATTGGCGAGTTTAAAGGTTACCAGGCCGGAGCAAGTAGTGGTGACCAATGCCGTCGTAAAGTTCAGGGCCGATGATGGTACGGTTGCAAACACGGGTTTAACATCGTCAACCACCGTAATGACCTGCGTTTTTTTAGCGGTATTACCACCAGCATCGGTAGCAGTCCAGGTGCGAGAAATGGTGTAATTATATTTGCTGGCACCAGCAGTTCCTTGCGTAGATACTTGCGAGAAACTAACCGTTACGGAGCAGTTATCGGTGGCAGTAACCGTTGGCGGAGCCGGAGGCACAAAACCAATGGCGCACACTTTGTAGGTCGTATCCGCTGGAACGGTCGCCAAATTGATTTTTGGCGCAATGGTATCTAACACCTTAATTGGTGCCGTACAAGTTGCAATATTGCCGCCAAAATCCATTACCGACAATGTCACTGATGTTTTGGTTAAATCGGCGCAAGTGAAATTGGTTTGGTTCAAACTAATTTTCACCGAATCAAGGGCCGGGAATGGGCCACAATTGCTTTGGTCGTAACTTCCGTTGTCAATTTGAACGGCAGTAAGCGATGCCGTTGCGGCCGCGGTCAAATACAGTTTAGTTTCCGTCATTTTGCACAATGCAACCGGCTTAATCGTATCCGGATTAATGGTTAATTGTTGCAATTGGGTGGAAACGTTGCCGTTACCGTCGTTATAAGACCACGTGATAAAATAGTTACCCGGAGGCGACGTAATTTTATATTTTGTGGTAATGGCGGGGTTCGACGGCAAAGTAGCAATACCAATCGCCGAAACACCACCCGGTGTGCCATAAACGGTAGCACCGGTATTCATACCACAATCGTTGGTTTTTGCCGTTGGTGCATCCACGTAGGCAAATCCGCAATCCCATACCAAATTATCCAAAGAAGCAGAATCGGGCAATGGGCTTTGAACGTCGTCCAGAACAACTTTTGTGGTACAAGTAGTGATAAACGTACCGTCGTTGGCCGTGAATACGATATTAAACTCAGAACCATCCGCCGGATCTGGCGCTGTGATGCCCGGAGTTGGCAAATAAGCAATCAGCGGGTTATTCAAAGTCAATCCAAGTTTGGATTGGGTTACCGTAGTAGAAGAACTACAGTTGTCCGAAATATTTACCAAATTAATAAAACTTGGTACCGCTGCTGTTGGGCAAATGGAGTTCAGGGTTACCGTAGCCGGGCAAGTTAATACCGGTGCCTGTGTATCCACGATTTTTACCTGGAATTGGCAAACAGTCGTGTTGGTGGCTGGTGTAGAACCCGTTGGAGCCGTTGCGGTATAATTAAAGGTGTAAGTACCTACCTGCAAGAACTGATTGGCTTGCACCAAAGAGTTGATCGGGTTATTACCGTTGAATGGAACCGTTGGGAACAATTGTGCACCGTTGGGTGCCGTAATGGTTTCGGTTACAGTGATTGGGTTGCAATCGGTAAAATCCGGGAATACGGTGGCAAAACCAAGGTTAACCACTTCACCGGCGTACGGACGGAACCACTCGAAGGTAGCACCACAATTGCCAGGAACGTTGTTGATCTGAATTTGTGAACCGCAATAAGATGTTGTCGTGCTAAAGTTATTGTAAGCAGCCGGTGGTTGGTTGTAGTTGACCACCGCCGGGGCGTTGTTATCAATAACAGTTACTGTCATGGTTTTTGTAGCCGTATTACCGCACGCATCCACACTGGTAAACGTAATGACATTTACACCAGTGGAGAAACCAAGGGCCGAAGTTGCCGTAGTGCCAACACCTGGCTCAATTAAACCATCGGCGTACAAAATTTGCCAGGTAGTCGTTGCCGCAGAGCAGGCATCAGTAACGGTTGCGGAATATGAACCCGTGGGGAAACATTGAACACCCGTTGCTCCACTCACCAACGTAATTGAAGCATTGGCTACGGTAATTGACGGACGCGTAGTATCTTGCTCAATAATGGTTCTAAAGTCAACGGCAGTATTGCCACTTTCGTCCGATATCTGCCAGGTTTGGGTAATGGTGCGCACTACTTTGTTCGCAACGCAGTTAGGACCGGTTACGATATTGGTAGCAATCAGTTGTGGTGTACCGGCAATGCCGCAAGCGTCATTGGCGGTATATTGATTCGGAGTTAAGGTTGTTGGTACCGGAGTACCGCAGTTAATCGTAATCAAATTTTGGGTAATGGCAAAATTTGGATCAATAACATCATAAACAAGCACTTGTGCAGCGCAAGTTTGTGTGTTGTTGTTATCATCTTCCACTTGCACGTACACCGTCAAAGGCGCATCGAGGTCGTCGCAATCCAGCGTAATTGAACCAAATGGCCCCGCAACTACTTCAGCAACCCCATTAATGGTGGTACCGTTACAGTTATCTGATATAGTTACGCTGAAGTCTGCTTCGGTCAAAACATAAAGACCAGCCGCATCCAAATCAACTTCTACTGCCACCATTGGGCAGGTAATTAATGGTTTGATGGTATCCAATACCGTCACTGTACAAGTTTCAGAATCGTCGTTACCATTAACGGTATTTTCGGCAACGTGTAATCTTACCGTGTTTGGACCTACCTCTGAGCAATCAAAAGTGATTGTTCCGCTCAAAGGACCAGATGCACCTTTACCAATGTTGTACACCAGATCAAGGTAGCAGTTATCGGTACTGTTGTCATCAATATCCAAGGCCGTTACGTCCACTTCGCCGTTATTATCCAAATAAACGGTGAGGTCTTGGCATTTAGCCACCGGATCAACGTTGTCAATTACATTAATCAAAAATGAACAAGTGCCTACGTTACCCGCAGCGTCAGTCTTGGTGATGGTCACTTGGTTTTCGCCAAGGAAATACGTTTGGTTCAGGAAAGTTACCGCCGACACCGTTGAAGGCGTCGTAGTCGGATCGCAGTTGTCCAAAAATTCAACAAACTGATCGAGTTTATTGTTGGCATTAAAAATATCAGCAATTGAACCTAGGGAGTTGGGCTTCTTGTAATTACAGCCCGGAGCCAAGTTGGCAACTACCGTAATAGTGGTTGGGCAATTATTGGTATTGTCAAAAGGAGTCAATGACAATACATCCGCAACTGGCCCAACGTTATCCCGCACAACAACCGTAAAATTACATACGGCAGAGTTATCTCTTACGTCTTCTACGCGGATAACGTAGTTGTAGGTACCGGCTGCTTTACCCGTAAAGGACAAAGTGGCCGCCGTAGCAGTCCCCGTAAATAAGGTAAGCGCTCCGTTGTTTTCCTGATAACGCCATTGATCAATGCCGCAGTTATCGGTTGCTGTGATGTTCGCCGAGACATTGGCCGTACAAGGGTTAGCCGTTGTTGTATTAACGGTGAAATTGGCCGGGCAAGTTACTACCGGAGCAATATTGTCAATGATATTAATAACAGTGGTACATGTTCTGCTATTAGGAATAGCATCCGAAACCGTTAAGGTAACAACGTGCTGCCCCAAAATACCCGAAGGAGCAGTTGAGGTTGTTAATGCCGTACAATTAAAAGTAGCGGGGCTAACAACCCGGCTGACTATACCGCAGTTATCAAACGAACCATTGTCAATAATGGAAGGATTCACCGTAACCATACCAGAAACCGCATTCAACGACAATGAAACTGAGCCACTCGGCTGACAAATGGCCGTTGGTAAAATAGTTTCAGTCACTACAAAAGTGTACACCACAGAATCTGCGTTATTGGCAGTATCGGTCCACTTATACGAAATCTTGGTTGTACCAGCCGGAAAATTGGTGTTTACTGTCTGGCCACCAGTTCCTAAAGCCGGTAATCCGGCCAAAACATTTACGTTAGGGCCACTTACAAAGTTTTCTGTAAATACGACCGGACCGCTGCAATCAACGGGCGGGCCAAATGCAGGGCGCGTCCAGGTGATGTCTTTTGTGCAAGTGAGCGGATCTACCGGCACACTAAAATTCTGATTCACCGCCGAAATACCCGTTGGAGGTAAATTATCTTTGATGTTCACGGTAACAGTACATGTTGATGACAACATGTTTGCATCTACCGCGGTCCAAGTGATTGTTGTTGTTCCTGAAATTAATACCTGTCCGTTCATACTACCCGAACCAGATGCTGTTAATGCAGCGCCGGTTGCCGACCACGAAAGGGTTGGGCTAGCCGTACAATTATCGGTAGCCGTCGCATTAAATTCGGTTCCCACCACTGTATAATTACAACCAGGAGCGGCAGTAATATTCCGGGTAATTGGGCCGGTTGGGCAAGTAATAATCGGTTTTTGATTGTCCTGCACCGTAATACTCACCGAACAAGTAGCCGAGTTATTGGCCGCATCTCTTGCTATATAGTTGATAACACTGGTACCCAAATTAAAATCAACGCCGTTCGCGTTACCCGCAATAGGCATCATTGCAGTACCCAAGGTGGTAACACCAGTTGTAAAATAAAAAAGTGTTGGTGTGCCACAATTATCACCTGTCGTTGGAGCCAGCACCGTAGAGTCACCCGTACAAATGCCCGTATCGGTAGTGACCGTGATATTAGCCGGACAAGTAATCGTAGGTACCGTATTATCATTAATCGTCACTGTAAAGGAGCGCGTACCCGTATTGCCGGAAGCGTCCGAAGCAGTATATGTCACGGTAGTTACACCCACGTTAAATGAAATACCACTGGTACTCAATTGGTTAATACCCGTTACCGCACTGTTTAAAGTAGTGGCACCGGTCAAAGACCAACGCAAAGCATTAACACCGCAGTTATCCGTTGGAGCCGCATTAATGCCAACCAAAGAGGAAGCAGGAACGGAACAAATCGTCGCAGCCAGCCCAGTATTACCCGTTACCGCAGCAATGGCTGGTACTATGGGAGGAATTTGATCATACACAAAAAAGCGAATTTCGCGGTACTGACCATTCAGCGTGCTGGGTCCACCACTTCCACCTATGCCATTTACTACACGAATAAATCTCTTCAGGTATCCCGCCGGTTGCAACAATGTTATATCGGAACAATCAAAATAGGTAGTACCCAAAATGGATACATTGGTTGCCCCAATCGTAAATAATGAATCATCAGCAATTTGATAGGTGCAACTCACATCCTTCGAAAAGGTGGGAGCGCCTGCACTCTCAATAAGACCATTGTTAAGTTCAGCCGTAGTACCCGTCAGATTGACGGTAATATTAACGGGAGCGTTTAACGGTAATGGTTCTGTCAGGAAGTCACCGCACTGCGCATTCACCCCGGCCACAACGACCAGAGAAAACAACAGCATCAGCACCCCCTGCGCCAGTCGGCGTGAGTAACTTAATACGTTCATGGATAAAAAATTTTGTGAAAAATAAAAATGGGATAGAGTAAAGAAGGGTTGAAATTCCTTCATAAAAATCGGACCGGGTTGGTAATTAAATAGATATTTTTTCAAAATGCAGTGATTTTCAAAATGATGAAATTTCCGCCGCACCTAACTGAATAGTGCACAGCAAACGCCCCGAAATTCGGGACTTTATTGAGAGGGAAACCATTTTGAAACCGCACTTTACCAACCGCCACAGGGTCTTGGAAAAAAGCAAACAACTGAATATCAGTTAGTTACATTAATGTCCAAAGGATTAAATAAAAATCGGATTAAAAAAGACGGCGCAAGATTACAACGATATTTTGAATTAACAGCCATCTCAAGAGAAATTTCCCCCAACATACGCTGCTCATCCATCCCTTCATTGCCCCACTAACCCGTCCACTATTTCATTGTTTATCTGAAAACAAAAACCGTACCAATTTTTGGGTATACGCTTCAATTCTTCATCTTACCCGATAATTAGACCTTGTTTCACCCCTGAGAACCCGTGCCGTAGATGTACGTCTTTTCGCGGTGCCCGGATTTTTGTTAAAGACGAATTTTTATTTTTTTGTCACCCAATATTGCCGCAATAACATAAATGAACGCCAAAAAATTAGGCCAATCAACCAAATAAAAAAAGGCCACCACGCGGCCGGGCTACCCGTGTGCACCGGGGTGCTGCCACTCAATCGGGTGGTGTACGTCATGGTAAACACCAACCAAACCCAAAACATATACGATGCCTGAACGGATGTTAATAATGCAAAACTGCTACTCGCCTGGGTCATGAGCCAAGGCATAACGCCCACCAAAACATACGCAACAACGCCTCCGGCCAACCGAATGGGCAATATTTCGAACTGGGTCAGATAAACACTCGCCGCCAATAAAAACCAGTGAATAATGTGAATAACGGCAAAATCCCGGAACAAAATGTATTTAGTACGGTATTCCTTACTTCCGCGTTCAAAACCCGGTACCAACGTCGCATAAATCATTAATACCGAAAAAAACAGCACCGAAACTCGTCCCGATAACCGGGCACTGGCCTGAAAAAAAGGGGTCATCGCACCACCACTTTCTAACCAGGCCGCCACCAAAACTAAGACCTCCAAAAGGATACCAATGGTGAGTAAACGAGGTGTAATTTGCTCAATGCGCTTTTTCATTGGGCAAATGTAACGCAAAACCAAGCACGCGCTTATATTTGCCCCCATGAAAAATATAGTCTGGCTAATATTATCAGGACTGCTACTGGCCGTCCATTGTAAAAACGAACCCGCGTCAACCGCCACTCCGGCGCAACAACCCGCCGCTGACATGCAACAAATACCCGAAATTGACCTCCCGCAAATAGCCGCTATTACCAAAGATGGTAAAATTCAACTCGCCGATGGCACCGTAAAACCCATTCCGAATTACGGTACACCGGGCTACCTTACCCTGTTTCTGGTGCGGCACTGCGAAAAAGACAAAACCATTGACGATAACCCGCCCCTCACCGCCGAAGGACAAGCCCGCGCCGAACGCCTCGGTCGGGTGCTCGATAACGCGGTGCTGGACAAAATTTCCTCCACCAATACCAAACGCACCTTAGAAACCGCCCAGGCCGTGCGCCGGTGGGCCGGTGACCCGGTGATGGAAAACTTTCCGTTTGCCGCCCAAAACGACTGGCTGCTCGAAAACCTCGAAAATGGCAGCGGCAAACGTATATTATATGTAGGACACCAAAACTCCGTGCCACTTATACTCAACAACCTCACGGCCTCGATCCGGTACAAAAATATTCCCGACAACGACTTCGGCCGTTTCTACATCGCCGTTACCGCTGGGGTGGGCAAAACGGAAGTTATGGAGTTCCGATATTGACTTTTAATTAAAAATTATTTAACTATAAACATATGCAACGACGTAAAGCACTAAAACTCTTGGCCACGGGGGCTGGTAGCATCTTTGTGATGCCCGCCTGGGCCAACGGTTGGACTTCCCAAACTATTAACTATAATGCCACCGATGCCGATTTTGATGCCCTGCTTGCCGAAATTGTGGATACTTTTATCCCACAATCCGACACCCCGGGTGCCAAAACATTGGGCGTTCACCAATTGCTCCAAAAAGTAGCCGCCGATTGCTACGATAAACCCGGCCAGGAAAAATTTAACGCCGCTGTTATGGCCGCAGATCAACAAGCCATGAGCCAGTTTTCCAAAACATTCGTGGCCTGCGATGCCCCGCAACGTTTATCGGTGCTGCGCGCCATGGAAACCTCGCCGGTAACAACCACCGCCGATGCCTTTAAAATGCTCAAACGACTTACCGTTGACGGCTACATGAAATCCGAATACGCCATGGACAAAATTATGGCCTTCGAATTTGCACCGGCCCGTTTTATCGGTTGCGTTCCCGTTTAACACACGATATTCTTACCGTCAGGGTCAATGATTTGGCCCTTCGGAAAACACTTAAAATACGTTTAAAAAAGTAAAATAATGCCCTATTTTAACATAGATTCCCGTAAAAAAAGAAAATACGACGCCATTGTCATTGGCTCCGGTATCAGTGGTGGCTGGGCCGCTAAAGAACTCACCGGACGTGGCCTCAAAACCCTCGTACTCGAACGCGGTCGCGACGTACAACACGTGGTCAACTACCCCACAACCACCAAAATGCCTTGGGAATTTGAACACCGTGGTCAAATTTCCAACGAGCTAAAAAAAGCCAACCCCATCATTTCCAAATGCTACGCTTTTTACGAAGGCACCGAGCATTTTTTTGTAAAAGATGCC
This sequence comes from Chitinophagales bacterium, assembly GCA_013298845.1. GTDB lineage: Bacteria > Bacteroidota > Bacteroidia > Chitinophagales > Saprospiraceae > M3007. The sequence continues at coordinate 102,501 of JAAFJN010000013.1, read as the reverse complement.
GAACACCCCTACGTACAGGAAAAGCCTTTCGATTGGATTCGGGGTTATCAGGTGGGTGGCAAATCGCTCATGTGGGCGCGCCAAACCCAACGCTGGTCCGAATTTGATTTCGACGGCCCCGCCCGCGATGGTTTTGCCGTTCCGTGGCCCATTCAATACAAAGATATCGCCGATTGGTACACCTACGTGGAGCGTTTTGCCGGTATCAGTGGTAACAAAGACGGTATCCCGCAATTACCCGACGGCGACTTTTTGCCTCCGCACCAAATGACGTGCGTGGAACAGTATTTTAAAGAGCAGATTGCCAAAAACTACAAAGATCGCCAGATCATCATGGGCCGCGCCGCGCACATCACCGAACCGCGCGACATTCACCTCCAACAGGGCCGCGGCCAATGCGTCAACCGCACCATTTGTGAACGCGGTTGCCCGTACGGCGGTTATTTCAGCAGCAACTCCTCTACCCTGCCCTGGGCCATGAAAACGGGCAAAATGACGCTGCGCCCGCATTCGGTGGTGCACTCCATCATTTACGACGAGAAAAAAGGCCGCGCCACCGGCGTTCGGGTCATTGACGCGACAACCAAAGAAATGATGGAATTTTACGCCAAAATCATTTTTGTAAACGCGGCCGCCTTAAATACCAACTTGCTCTTGCTCAACTCCACCTCCAGCCGTTTCCCCAATGGCCTCGGGAACGACTCCGGCACTTTGGGTAAATACGTGGCGTTCCACAACTACCGCGCCCGCGTTTCCGGCGAATACGACGGATTTATGGACCAAACCTCCGAAGGTCGTCGCCCCAACAGCCCCTATATCCCGCGTTTCCGCAACGTATTTAAGCAGGAAACGAACTTTTTGCGCGGTTACGCCGCCGGTTTTTGGGCCGATCGCCACAAAACCAACGATTCCGACGGCATTGGGGAAGATTTGAAAAAAAGCCTCCACAACGTAAAATGGACCAATTGGAAAGTCGGCTCCCACATGATGGGCGAAACCATTCCTAAAGCCTCTAATTTTGTGGCCCTCGACCCGACGCTGAAAGATGAATGGGGAATTCCGCAACTGAAAGTTTCGATGGATTACGACGATAACGACGAAAAAATGATCAAGGATTATATTGAACAAATTACCGACATGTTTACCAAAGCCGGTTTTACCAATATCAAATCCTACGATTCCAAACAGGCGCCCGGCTTGGATATTCACGAAATGGGCGGGGTGCGCATGGGTAAAGACCCCAAAACATCCATGCTCAACGAGTGGAACCAATTACACGCCTGCCCCAACGTATTTGTCACCGATGGCGCGTGTATGACTTCCACCTCCACCCAAAACCCGTCGTTGACCTATATGGCGTTCGCCGCCCGTTCGGCCCACTACGCGGTAGATGCATTGAAAAAGAAAAATCTTTAATGGCTATTAATTGAGGGCATGACAAAATCGGGGCAGTAGATAGCATCAAACCCTGTTGTAGGGGAACCGAACGGGATTCGACTAAATATTACCCTGATTTTTCATACACTCAAAACATATCTCCAATACACGACCTCGGCAGAGGTCGAACATTGGTAGCAATTTGGAATCACCCACCATTTTACGACCTCGGCAGAGGTCGAACATTGGTAGAAAACATTGGCTAACATTTTAAACCACAAACCTGTCTATGACCTCGGCAGAGGTCAAACATTGGTAGCAATTTGGAATCACCCACCATTTTACGACCTCGGAGAGGTCGAACATTGGTGGCTCTTGTCAGACAACTTAACTACTTTGAAAAATGGCAGATACATTTGATCAAATATACATACAAACCGTATTTGCGGTGAAAAACAGGCAGGCATTAATCCATCAAAATTGGGAAAATGATTTGCATAAATACATCACCGGAATTGTACAAAACAGAGGAAATAAACTATTGGCAATTGGAGGAATGGCCGACCATATTCACATTTTCATCGGAATGAAACCCGCTGAATGCTTATCGGATATGGTTCGCGAAATAAAGAAGTCAAGCACGACCTATGTCAATGACAATAAACTCTCACCGTTTGATTTTAATTGGCAGAGTGGATACGGAGCATTTTCTTACAGCCGCTCGCATCGCGATGCTGTTTGTAAATATATTCTACATCAAAAAGAACATCATCGCACAAGAACTTATGAAGAAGAATTTATGAAAATGCTGCATGATTATGAGATAGAAATCGGGAAGAAACAATTGTTTGACTTTTTCGTTCCTGATTAATGCTCTAAGCGCCACCAATGTTTGACCTCTGCCGAGGTCAGGTAACGAATCGCGCCACTTGTTGCTACCAATATTTGACCTCTCCGAGGTCAGGAGGGTGCAGAAAATCACACACTCCTTTAATTCATCGGCGGATACAAATATTTAGGCGATTTTTGGTAAAATATTCTAAAAACACCATCCATATTGGGGCTGTTTAATAAACAGTTTCAATATGGATTTATCATGAAAAACAGTATTTTCGCTCAACGCTTGTTGGTACAGGCGGCCCTTTTTGCGGGAGCCGCCTTACTGATTTTTTATTTATTTGGCAAAACCATTATTTTCTTTTTGGTAAAAGCCGGCCTAAAATTAATTGGTGTTATTTTTGTTGGATTAGGTCTTTTATATCGAAGAATTGTTGGTAAAAAAACACCTTCTCAAACGGAATAAAACACTTTGGTTTAACTACACTTCTCGATATGAAAAAAATTTTATTTGGATTAACCACTGTCACTGTGCTATTTGCCTGCGCACAGCCCGACAACAAAAACACAAATTCTGGCACCAATAATTTCAACATGCAACCATCTGTTTTTAATGGAGGAGTGGCCACCGCGCCGCATCCCGAAAAAAAGCCCAAAGAACTCGTATCTCCTACCGGGGATAAACGAACGGACGAATACTACTGGCTTAACGAACGCGAAAACCCGGAAGTAACCACTTACCTCAACGCCGAAAATGCCTACGCCGAAAAGGTAATGGCCCCCGTAGCCGGTTTACAACAACAACTTTTTGAAGAAATGAAGGCCCGCATCAAAGAAGATGACAACTCAGTGCCTTATTTTGACAATGAATACTGGTATTATGTGCGGTTTGAAACGGGCAAAGAATACCCCATTTTTTGCCGTAAAAAAGGCAATATGGACGCTGCCGAGGAAATTATGCTCAACGTAAATACCCTCGCCGAAGGTAAAGCCTACTGCAATGTAACGGGCCTGAACATTAGCCCCGATAACCGCTACCTGGTGTACACCGCCGATTTTACCGGCCGTAACCTGTACCGCGCCCACGTAAAAGACCTCCAAACCGGTCAGTTACTCAGCGACGAATGGGATTCGGCTTTTGGTTCATCCGTTTGGTCAAAAGACAGCAAATACGTTTTTTACGACACCAAAGACGCCGTTACCCTGCGCACCGACAAAATTTGGCGCCACCAGATTGGCGTAAAAAAAGATGTGCTGGTGCACGAGGAAAAAGACGAAACGGCCTACGCCAGTTTGTACAATTCCAAAGACGGTGAATACGCTTTTATCGGCCACGGTTACACGCAAAACATCGAAACGCATTTCCTGAAACTGGATAACCCCACCGGCGCGTTTCAGGTGATTGCGCCCCGCGAAAAAGAGTTCTATTACGACGTGGAACACCACAACGGAAAATTTGTCATTCGCACCAACAAAGAAGGCCGCAATTTTAGTGTAATGACCACGCCCACCGACAAACCGGGCAAAGAGAACTGGCAAACGCTCATTGCCCACGATCCGGCAACCCTCATTGACGGCCTGGATGTTTACCGCGATTTTATGGCCATTAACAGCCGAAACGGCGGCTTGCAGAAGATTAAAGTGTACAATTGGGCCGATGGCAGCAGCCATTACGTGGATTTTGGCGAACCTACTTACACCGCCTACGCCACTGCCCTACCCGATTTTGATTCCAAAGTATTGCGTTACAATTTTAGTTCACTCAAAACCCCCAACTCGGTTTTTGACTATAACACCAACGCTAAAACGAAAGACTTGAAAAAAACCGAACCGGTTCTGGGCGGTTACAGCGCCGATAATTACGTCACTGAGTTTTTGTGGGCCACCGCCCGCGACGGCGTAAAAGTGCCCGTTTCGATCGTGTATAAAAAAGGTTTGGTCAAAAACGGCTCGGCACCCTGCTTCCAAATCGGGTATGGTTCTTACGGCAGTTCGTACGATCCCGGTTTTAACAAATCGCTGATCAGCCTCATGGATCGCGGTTTTGTGTGCGCCATTGCCCACATTCGCGGCGGCATGGAAATGGGTTTTGAGTGGTACGAAAACGGCCGAATGATGAAAAAAATGAACACTTTCACCGATTTTATTGACTGCTCCGAAATGTTGGTGAAAGAAAAATACACCGCTGCCGACCGTTTGTTCGCGCAAGGTGGCTCGGCGGGTGGTTTGTTAATGGGTGCTGTGGCCAATATGCGCCCCGACCTGTACAAAGGTATGATTGCCTCGGTTCCGTTTGTGGATGTACTGACAACCATGAGCGATCCTTCTATTCCGCTGACCACGGGCGAATACACCGAATGGGGAAATCCGGCAATTAAGGAGCAATACGAGTACATGAAAACGTACTCTCCCTACGACAATATCAAAAAACAGGCTTATCCCAATTTGTTGGTAAAAACCTCCTTTGCCGATTCACAAGTGCAGTATTTTGAACCGGCCAAATGGGTAGCGCGCCTCCGCGATAACAAAACGGACGACAATCTTTTGTTGTTTGTGACCAATATGAGCGGCTCTCACGGCGGCGCATCGGGTCGTTTTGAGCGCCTCAAGGAACGCGCCCAGGAATACGCCTGGATGCTGGGATTGCTGGGACAAACGGAGATGAAGAAGTAAGGAACATCGAACATCGAACACCGAACATCGAACACCGAAGTGTTGGATATCGAAGTGTCGAACGCCGAATATTGAATGTCGAACACCGAACGCCGAATATTGAACACCGAAAATTGAATGTCGAACACCGAATGTCGAACGCCGAACATCGAAGTGTTGAATATCGAAGTGTCGAACATCGAATATTGAAGTGATATTTAATTAAATAAAACTAAAACATATTATAAATAATAATGTGACACTATTCCGTGTTTAATTATAATGACATTTAGTACTGAAAATTGAATGCAGCAAGGCCATTTAAAAAGCAAACACTTCGGTGTTCGGTGTTCGGTGTTCGGTGTTCGGTGTTCAATATTAAAAAAATTGGCCAAAAAAAAGGCCCTAAAGCAAAGTCGAAACTTCGCTTTAGGGCCAATTTATTTAGAACGCACTGCGGAGTGATAAAAACCCCGTAGAATGTCGCTGATGATTACATCATGCCGCCCATGCCCATATCGTGGCCATGACCGCCGCCCGCTGCTTTCTTCTCGGGTTTTTCGTTGATTACACACTCGGTAGTGAGTACCAACGCAGAGATAGAGGCTGCATTTTCGAGGGCAACGCGGGTCACTTTAGTCGGGTCAATGATACCGGCTTTTTTCATGTCTTCGTATACATCGGTACGGGCATTGTAACCGAATGCACCCGTTCCTTCGAGGACTTTGTAGAACACTACGGAACCATCAATACCGGCATTATCGGCGATAATACGGATGGGGGCTTCGAGTGATTTGCGAATGATGGCGATACCACTGGTTTCGTCTTCGTTCAAACCTTTCATATTGTCCAGAGAAGCGATAGCGCGCACCAAGGCAACACCACCACCGGGAACGATACCTTCTTCGATGGCAGCACGGGTAGCGTGCAAAGCATCATCAACGCGGTCTTTCTTTTCTTTCATTTCCACTTCCGTTGCGGCACCCACGTAGAGTACTGCCACGCCACCTGCCAATTTGGCAAGACGCTCCTGCAATTTCTCGCGGTCGTAGTCGCTGGTGGTTGCTTCAATTTGTTGTTTGATTTGGCCGGTGCGGGCTTTAATGGTCTCCGCATCACCTTTACCACCTACAACAGTGGTGTTGTCTTTGTCAACCGTTACGCGTTCGCAAGAACCGAGGTGCTCCAAACCAGCGTTTTCGAGTTTGTAACCCTGCTCTTCGCTGATGACAGTACCACCGGTAAGGATGGCGATATCTTCCAACATGGCTTTGCGGCGATCGCCGAAACCAGGTGCTTTTACAGCGGCAACTTTCAAACCAGCGCGGAGGCGGTTAACAACCAATACACCAAGGGCTTGGCTGTCAACGTCTTCGGCGATAATGAGGAGTGGACGACCAGTTTGGAGTGATTTCTCCAATACCGGGATCAATTCCTGCATATTGCTGATTTTTTTATCGGTGATCAGGATGTACGGGTTTTCGTAATCCGCGATCATTTTTTCGGCGTCGGTGATAAAGTAAGGGCTGAGGTAACCGCGGTCAAATTGCATACCGATTACTTCCTCCACATAGGTATCGGTACCTTTTGCTTCTTCAACGGTGATAACGCCGTCTTTGGTAACGCGTTTCATCGCGTCGGCGATAAGGGTACCGATGGTATCGTCGTTATTGGCAGAGATAGCGGCAACCTGTTTGATTTTGTCGAAATCGTCACCGATTTGCTCACTTTGGCTCTTCAGGTTTTCTACTACGTTTCTAACGGCTTTGTCAATACCGCGTTTGAGGTCCATTGGATTGGCACCGGCGGCAACACTTTTCAAACCGGCAGTAACGATAGCCTGAGCAAGGATGGTAGCGGTAGTAGTACCGTCACCGGCTGCATCGGCGGTTTTGCTGGCTACTTCTTTCACCATTTGCGCGCCCATGTTGGCCACTGCATCTTCGAGTTCAACTTCTTTGGCAACGCTCACACCGTCTTTGGTAACGGTTGGTGCGCCGAATGATTTCTGGATAACCACGTTACGGCCCTTAGGACCGAGGGTTACTTTTACTGCATTTGCGAGCTCGTCAATACCCTGTTTGAGTTTTTCGCGGGCTTCTGTATTAAATGTTATTTGCTTGGCAGCCATAAGTTTTTTATGAATTGATATTTTTAAAGAGTTGCACGAATTAAATAATCACCAAAATTTCGTCTTCCCGCATGATCAGATAGTCCTGACCTTCGTAAGAGATTTCCTGACCGGAGTATTTACCATAAAGCACAATATCGCCGGGTGCAACGGTCATAAGGTTGCCGTCTTTACCGGGGCCAACGGCTACAACTTCGCCACGTTGTGGCTTTTCCTTGGCTGTATCGGGGATAATAAGACCGCCTTTCGTCTTCTCTTCGGCGGGAGCAGGTTTAATGATTACACGATCCGCTATAGGTTTCATACGTGCTAAAATTATTTTGTTTTGTTAATATGCGAAAATGAGTGTCAAATCCGAACATGATTCGGATACTAGAGCATATCAGACTTCGTGCCAATCTTGTAATACTGCCATTTTTGCAGGAATATGGTGAATACGTGTCAGGTTTGCTGACAGGGCGGCAAAGGAACCTACCCCACATCCACCACCTCCACCGACCACGCGGCGGGTTTATCAGCGAACAATACCTTGGTTTTGGCCCAGGTGTTTTGAAATAATTCGGAGGCGCGGTAGGCGTTTAAATGGGCTTCGGAGGTCCACACACTAAAGGTAAACAGGACGTTGGGCTGGGCGGTGTCGCGCAGCAGTTCCATGCTGTGGCATCCGTCGAAAGCGCGAATTTTATCTTTACTTTGGTCAAAAACCTCCCGGAGAAAGGTCTCGGTTTGGTCCGGTTGAAAGGTCATTTTAACAATGCGCTTGATCATAATTTTTTGTACGGATTTTGCTTGTGCAACATGACCTGTTCGTAGGCATCTTTAATTTGTTGAAACTTTTCTTTGGCGTGTCGCTGGGCTTCGAGCGAAGCGCCGGTGGCCGCTACTTTATCCGGGTGCCAACGCATGGCCAGTGTCCGGTATTTTTGTTTAATGGTATCAATGGAATCGCTGTAGGCCACGCCCAAAATGGCGTAATGTGGGTCCAACGGGTTGTAGGTGGCCGATTTGGGCGGTGGCGCGTGAAAAAACCGCTGTTTAATGCGGTCGTATTGCATCCGGCTGATGCGGAACGTGTGGGCGGCGCGCAACAACAATTCTTCTTCGCGGGGATTGAGGCGGCCATCGGCGGCGGCAATGGAAAACAACAAATCCATCATATTATTCACCTGGTAACGCTCTTTGCCAAAAGCATCGTTAAAAGCCGTTACGTACTGCTCGAAGGGTTCCGATGAATCTTTGACCTGGTTCCAAATCCGAATGGCGTCGGAGCGGCCCCGGTCGTTGAGGCGGAACTGTTGCCGCATCAGGCGGTCCACGTGGTCGCGCTCCAACTGGTTAATGGGGCCGTCGGCTTTGGCCAATTTGGCCCCCAGCGCCATGACGTGAAAAATAAACCGCCCCTGCCGCTGGCGATACGCCTGAAACGCTTCTTCATCGGCGGCTTTTTCGTCGGGTGCATCCAAAAAATAATGCCCCAACAATGCCCCCGCAATAAAACCAGTCAGGCCGCCCAAAGGCAGCCCGATCAAATCACCAATAAAAATACCGGCAATTCCAGTCCATATTTTTCCACGCCACTGCATGTCTTTTGTCCTTAGTCAAATAAATCAGAATACCGGTTGGGGGTTCCGTCCTGCTTTAACGGTTCAGGACGGGGCTGGTTCAAATCCAACGCCGGGCCGGGGTTATTTTTTTCTTTTTTGTTCACCGAAGCCGGGGCCGAGAGGATAGAACCTTTGCTTTCCCACTCTTCGAGCAAACGCAGGCCGTCTTCTTCAAATACGCCGTTTTGCAAATCAATGGAGGCCATCAGGTTGCGGCTGGTATCCATAAAACGCTCCATTTCGCCCACTTTTAAACTCAAGTCATCCACCAACGCCTCGGTGGCCTGGTCGAACAAAGCGCGTTGGTCGGGGTCGCCTTTTAAAATGCTCATGGCCGACCGAATGGCCGAGTTAGAGGTTTTAATGGCTTCGTATTCCTGAATGCGAATTTGCACCTGATCGCGGGTGTCTTCGAGCATAATTTCGGAGTTTTCGTACATGCGGGTGAGCATTTTGTACAACACATCCATTTTGCCCAGCAACACTTCGTATTTGGCGTTGGCCTCCTGCAAACGACCCGCTTTACGGGCAGCGAGGGTAACGTTGCGTTCGTCGCCGGATTTTTGGGCTTGTTCCGCCAATTTCATCTGCGTCTGGATGTCTTTGGCGTTGGTGTCGTAAGTACCTTGCAGGGTGCGCATTTGGCCGCGTAAAGCGCCAATTTGTTTGCTCATTTTGCGCAGGTTATCCTCCAAATCCTCGATGTACGATTTTAAAATCGCAATCGGGTTGATTTCGACAAATATCCCCGTGATGGCGCGCATGACAGATTTGTACGCGTACCACACCAAATTGCGCATTTTGGGGTCTAATACGACGAAGACCAAACCCGCCAACACGGCCAGCCCCGCCGCCAAACTCACGGTAGAACTAACGATGCTGTTGAGAATGGGTAAAATTTTATCGGCCAGCAACACCGCCCCTACGCCGGCCCCCAGCAAAAACAGGGCACCGGTGACGCCTTCGGGGCGTTGCCAAAAACTTTTGTTTGCCATTACAAATATTTGTGAATTTGTTCGATGTCTTTGTCCATTTGGAGCAACAATGCCGCGTGGGTACGTTCAAAATTACCGTGGGCCTTGCCAATTTTGTCTTGTTCGGTTTTTACGGTAACTTCGGCTTGTTCAATTTGGGTGCGATAAAGGGCAATTTCTTCCTGAAGACGCACAATTTCGGCCTTATGGCGTTCAATTTGGTCGTTCAGGCGTTTAATTTCTTCCTGTTTATCGGTAACTTTTCCTTTGGTTTGGTTTTCGAGCGCCTGATCGAATTTTTCTTTTTCTTTCGATAACAAATTGCGGTAATATCCGGCGGTTTCGATGAGTTTATCTTTTGTAAGGCCAATGGTGGCGGCGGTAGCAAAAGCGCTTTTGTACGCGTTTCCCTCTTCAATACCCATACCCAAGAGGGTAACAACGGCCTTTTTGTATTCAAAATAGTCAAAACCCGGCAAATTATTTTGCTCTAATGCACTTACTAAAAACTCAAGGCTGCGGTCATCTAAACCATCAGCGGAAAAAAGCGACTTTGATGTGGTCATATCATTAATTTTTCCGCAAAATTCGGATATAATTTGGACTTGGAGAAATTATGCGACCAAGACTTACATTTATTCGATTTTTCAGGATTGGTTCGTGATGAAAGGCGTTTTGAGGGGGCTTATTTCAACGCATTCCGCGCCAATGGCACCAAAAGTTTGATCCATTCGGTGTACTGCCGGGCCGAGGGGTGCAATTTATCGGTGGCGACCAAATCGGTGCGCACCAAACCTTGCCGCGATACGGGCGTAACGTTGATATAATGCACCCCGTATTGGGTGGCTATTTCCTGATTAACGGCGTTGTAGGCGTCAATTTTTTGGGAAATAGCGTACGGATCGGAGGAATTTTGGCCAAATGGCGTAAAAGCCCAATCGGGGATGGACAATACAAAAACCCGCTCGGTGCGCCCACCCGCGCGCGCAATGGCCGTTTGTAACAACGCCTCAAAATCGGGGGCGTATTGCTCAAAATTCACGTTCTGGTATTGGTTATTTACCCCGATGCACAACGTAACGATGCTGAAGGTGCTATCCTTAATTTCGGTGGCGTTGGCAATGGCCGTTTTGAGTTGATCGGTGCGCCAACCCGTTTGGGCAATAATGCGCGGAGTGCCCGGCAACATGATATAACCCGATTGTATCAAACTGTCTTTCAATTGATTGGGAAAATTACCGGTGGCTACAATACCCTCGCCTTTGGTGTATGAATCGCCCAAACAAAGGATATCTACCGTTTCTTTTACAGTTACAGGCGGGTCCGATGGTTCCGGCGTTAGTTCTTGCATGGGCGCGTGGGTACAGGCCAACAACAGGCCTATACACCCCAAAAGCAGCGGTACAAAACGGAATTTCATGGTGTGGTGTGTTTGTTTAAAAAATGGAGATATAACAAAATTCACCGCAACATGTTTGTATTGAATACCCTACTGTTTTATTACCCACTTCATCCCCCCACCCGACTCCACCACACAATACAAACCGGGCGCGTAGCCACAGAGGTCAACTTGGGTCGTTTTTCCCGAAACTTCCAAAGTTTGGCGCAATTGACCGACAGCGTCGTACACGTGTATTCGGCCACCCTCGGCGGGCAATTCTACCGTTAGCATTGCCGTAACCGGATTGGGATACACCTGCATGGCGTTGGCATCGCGTACCAACACGGTAATGATATTGGAATAGGTGGCCGCGCCATCCAGATCCACCGAACGGAGCCGATAATGGTGCAGCCCCGGTGCGGGCTTTTCGTGCACAAATTGGTACATTTTAGCATCGCCGGTGGCGAGCACCGTTCCGATGGTTGCAAACACACGACCATCTGCGCTGTGCTCCACCTCAAAATGGCGATTGTTTTCCGCCGAGGTGATCGTCCATTCCAAAGTTGTGGTTTGACTTTTTTCCGCGTATTTTCCCGAAAAATACGCCAGTTCGACGGGCAGCGGGGCCGAAAATATGGTTTCAAAATTACCCGCAAATTCGTACGCCGGGCCGCAGGTACTCACCGCATCCCAGTTGATGGACCAGGTCATCATGCCGCGTAAATTGGGGTAACCCGTGGGGCTGATTCGGGTGTAGGTGCCGGGTTTTGGCCCCGTACCGCGCAAATAATCAATGGCGCTTTTTACCACGGCGGGGGACGTGTATCCGCCGCCCGCCGCCGAGGTGCAGGCGGGCAACCCGATGGCGATTTTATTGGCGGGCAACCCCACAAACGGCCCGGCCTGGTTGCTCCACCGGTCCACGTTAAACCCCACAATCATTGCCTCCCCGAGGGCCACGATAAAATCGGCGGTACCCTGGTTATAAATGCCGCCGTCGGCCCCGTACATGGAACCGCTGTTGTAGAGTTGCACCATCATTATGTCGAGCGAATCGCGCAGGGCGTGGATAATGGGCAGGTACGAACCCCAAACGCCGTTCCACGCCGATTGCCCGCCGATGGAATGGGCCGTTTCGGGAGCCATAGTCAGGAATAATTTTTGGTTGCTGTGGGTGGCCCGGTAACTGCTCATGATCGTTTTGGTGGCGTTAATCATCCGAATGATGGGAACATCCGCCGGATTGGCGATGGTGCCGCCGCTGATGGACAAAGATCCGCTTTCCAGGTCGAGATCCACGGCATCAAAACCATACGTGTTGATGATCGAAAGCATCGAACTCACAAAAGTGTTCTCCTCGCTGGCGCTGTTGATTTTTACCGTCGTCCCTCCCCCACCAATGCTGATGCCCACGCGTTTGCCCTGGGCCTTTAACGCCTGTACCTGGGCAATAAACTGAGCCTGGCTAACACCGGTGGGCGTAAAGGTCATATTGTAGGTTGTACCGGCCGTGGGTGTGGCAAAAGCCGCCAAAATGACGTTGTAGCGGTCATCCACCTGGTCAATCGGGATATACGGCGCGGAAGGTGTATTCCAGTTGTGCCAATACCCTACCAAAGCGGGATTTTGGGCCAAAAGACTGGTGGCAAGTACGGTGAACAAAAAAACAGCAAGATTTCGTACCGATGTCATAAGCGGATTATATTAGTGATGAATGATGTAATGAAATGTCTCAGGCGTTTTTGGGCCTTGCCTTTATCACCACAAAAGTCACCAAAATCCACGTGCGTATTAAAGTCCGGCAATACCGAAACAAAAGAAACCGTTCCAAACACCAAAATGGACAGTAGCGTGGATTTTAGAAGGGTAAAAAGCAGTGGTTTGGAGAAGGACATTATTCTTCTTTTTCGGGGTTCAGTGGTTTAGGTTCCGTATTTTTTTCTAATTTTTTAATACTATCGGCCACGGGCAGGTTTTCAGGCATAGTACCACCCAATTCGGCAATGGTTTTTCTCACTTTTTTGCCTACCTCGTAATGCGTTTTGTTGGCGTTTTGTTTGCCCTGAATATTTTCCCGCTTTAATTTTTCTTCAGTTTGGGTAGCCCGGAACAGATTTGCGGCCAATTCCGTACTGCCCATATGGTCGAGTATTTGCTGGCTTTTTTTCAAACCTTTTCGTTGGTGAATGGCTTTGGCATCCAGGCCGCCATACAAGCCCATGTAACCGTGGTTTTGAAAAATGGCGTAATCTACCGGTTCAATAACGCCGGCGTCTTTGGCAGCAGCGGCCAACTGGATATTGTGTTTGGCCATTTCGTTGCGCAGAAACAACCGCTTTTCATCTTCGGTACTGAGGTTGTTGTACGCGTCCATCTGCCGAATTTCCTGCAAACGGGTTTGCACGGCAAAATAGGTTTGGCCTAAAGCCACCACTTCTTTACTCGGGTCGGCATTTTGTACAATCAGGTAACAGGCGTAGCGGGATAGTTTTACACCGTCATCAAAGCCACGTTCTGCGCCAGAGCCAATTTTGACCATTTCGTGGAATCCCACGAAATGGTTTTCAATAGATTGCCCACTATTTTTACAGGATTCCTTCGCTTTATCAATAACTGGCTTGAAGTTTCTGAACTCCGCGTACTCCAGCACTTTAGATAAATCACGAGCACTCCAAAATTCATGGCCATTTTCGTCCGTCTGCCTGATTTGTTCAAACAGGTTGTTGTGCTGATGGGTAACTTCTTTTTTCATAGGAGAAATTTAACAGTTTAGGTCATTTTTTGAAACCACAAATATAACTCAATTTTGAACTTGAAAAATACACCGTACCAATAAACGATCTACCAAAAGAGGTACTTTTAGTCCTAAACTAATGCCATATTCCGTTCATTTCCGTCAATATCATAGGCTGATTATCCGTAACCACCACCGTGTGTTCGTGTTGCGCCATAAAACCACCGTTGTTGCCCACCATCGTCCAGCCATCCTTCAGGGTTTCGGCGTAGATAGACGTAGTTGAAATAAACGTTTCAATAGCCACCACTGAGTTCTTTTTAAACTTGGTCAAATTAAAACGATCCCGGTAATTGGGAATTTCATTGGGGGCTTCGTGCAGGCTTCTGCCGATACCGTGTCCCGTCAAATTTTTAATCACTTTGTAGCCGCGTTTTTTGGCTTCGGTTTCAATAATAAACCCAATATCTGAGATCTTAACCCCGCCCTTAATACTGTAAATGGCTTTACGCAAAATCTCTTTTGAAGCATTGATGAGTTTTTGGTGGTGGTGAATGTCTTCCCCAACGACAAAAGAACTGCCATTATCCGCCCAAAAACCGTTCAGTTCCGCTGAAACATCAATATTGAGCAGATCTCCCTCTTTCAATATTTTTTTATCCGAAGGAATACCGTGACAAAATTCTCGGTTTAAACTGATACAAGTCCAACCGGGAAAACCATAGGTAAGGTACGGCGCTGATTTTGCCCCAAAATCCGCCAGTATTTTTGCGCCATACAGGTCTAATTGTTTGGTTGACATACCGGGTTTGGCGTAATCTTGCATTTCTTTTAATGTACAAGCCACGGCTTCACTTGCCTTTTTCATTCCGGCCAATTCTTCGTCATTTTTTATTGACATATTTTATCGCTAAATTAAAAGTAAAAATAAAAAAACTCTAAAGGGTTCACCCCGCCAGCACATCCCGATATTCCGGTGTTTTGTCAAAAACTGATTTGGCAAACGGGCAAAGCGGAATCACTTTTACGTTTTTTTCCCGTACAAATTCCACGGCTTTGGCCAGCATTTGTTTGCCCGCTCCCTGTCCCGCCAGCGCCGGACCAACTTCCGTGTGGTCAATAATAATCATACCGGGGCCGGTCCAGACGTAGGTCATTTCGGCTACTTTTTGCCCATCTAATTCGACGTAAAAACGGCCGTTTTTACCGTCATCTTGGTGTTGTATTTCCATATTTCTAAAGTTAATCGTTCAATAATGGTTTTACCTTTTTGCCCAATAATTCAACCGCATCCAGGTACTTTTCCTGGCTCAGTTGCAGACCATCCATTTGAAAAGTAACGCGCGAAATACCGCCCAGGGCCGCGCTGTGCCGCCGGACTTTTTCGGCCACATCTTCCGGGCTACCAATCAAATACGCCCCCAACGGGCCATTTTGGTGGTCAAATTGCGCCCGGGTCAGCGGTGGCCAACCGCGTTCTTTGCGAATGTCTTCAAAAGCCGAGGCCAAGCCGGGATAGGCTTCGTCGGCGGCCATTTGGGAGGTTTCGGCAACGTACCCAAAAGAGTGCAAACCCACGGGGAGTTGCTCCGGAGTGTATCCGGCTTTCCGTCCGGCTTCGCGGTACAAATCCACCAAAGGCCGAAAACGGTGGGTTTCGCCCCCAATCACGGCCACCATCAGCGGAAGCCCGAGGGCACCCGCCCGAACAAACGATTGCGGGGTGCCGCCCACGCCCAACCAAATGGGCAACTGCTCTTGCAAAGGGCGCGGATAAATGGCCTGCTCCCGCAGCGCCGGTCGAAACCGCCCCGACCAGTTGACCGTTTCGTTGCGTTGAATCTGCAACAACAAATCGAGTTTTTCGGCAAAAAGCGCGTCGTAATCGTCCAAATCGTAGCCAAATAACGGGAAAGCATCAATGAATGAGCCGCGCCCCACCACCATTTCGGCCCGTCCGCGTGAGAGCAAATCCAGCGTGGCGTACTCCTGAAACACCCGCACCGGGTCGGCGGCACTTAATACGGTGACGGCACTGGTTAGCCGAATCTGTTGGGTGCGTGCGGCAGCGGCGGCCAAAATCAACGCCGGGGCCGAATCCAGAAATTCCTTGCGGTGGTGTTCGCCAAGGCCAAAAATATCGAGGCCCACCTGATCGGCCAACACAATCCGTTCCACCAAATTATGAATAGAATCGGCGGCGTTAACCACCTTTTTTTTGTCTGAACTGAGTTGCGCGGCCGCAAAACTGTCAATTCCTATTTCCATTTTCATCGTACTTTATTTAACAAAATTACGCCGACGCATGTTGTCGAACCAATGGCCAAAGGTACAACGCGGCGCACGCGCATCGGGAAAAAAGGTCGAATAGTCGAAAAAAAATGCAAAAACATTGCTAAAAAGCGGCACATTTGCGGCCTTATTTCACCAATAAAACGAAACTATTATGTATCTTTTTATCGCCGCCGGTGGTATTGCCGCTTTGCTCATTATCATTTACAACGACCTGGTGCGCAAATCCAACCAGGTAAAAGAGACCTTTTCGCTCATTGACGTTTACTTAAAACAACGTTTTGACCTGTTGCCCAATCTGGTCGAAATTGTTAAACAACACATGGGGCACGAACGCGCCGTGATGGAAAACCTGACCGCCTTGCGCACCCGCGCCGCTGCCCCTTCCCTGAACCCGGAGGCCAAAATTGAATTGTACAACGAACTGCAACAGGCCGCTCGCCAATTGTTTGTTTCCGTGGAAAACTACCCCGTTTTGCAAAGCAGCGCCCTTTTTCAACAATTACAAAACACCTGGAGCGGCACCGAAGAAAATATTGCGGCCGCGCGGCGCACCTACAACGCCGCCGTTACCCGTTTTAACACCTTTCAGCAGCAGTTCCCGGTGAATATTATCAACGCTATTTTGGGTTTTCAACCGGCTACCCTGCTGGAAACACCGGAGGCCGAACGCACCAACCCCAACGCCAAAAACCTTTTCCAATAAGGCATGCCGTTTGAAAATTTTTATACGACCCACGTGGCACCTTTGTACACGGCGGCCATTGATCCGGCGCGTTTGCAAAAGGCCCGGGAGCAGCCGTGGCAATTCGTCTGGATGGTACTTTTGGCCCTAATCATTGGTGTTATAACCCTGTGGAGCACCGCCGAAATAACCACGGCCTGGTTCGTTTTTGCGGCCGTTTTGGTGCTTTCGGAGTTTTTTTACGTACAATCGTACCCTTATCCCGATTTTGAAAAACCCAGTGCGTGGCTATACGCGGGCATTATCGTTTTGGGCAGCGCGGGTGGCCTGATGGTTAGCATGGGCTTGCATTCCGGCGAATGGGTACACCTGGCCGTTGGGGCAATTCCGTTGTTGTTGTCGGTTGTATTTACCGTGGTTCAAAATCCGCACCGCGCCGCGTTGTTGCGCCCGTACACGGGGTTGCAAGACGATATTACGCGGCTGTTTTTAAAGCAATTATACCCGGGTTTGTATTTCACTACCCCCGATGGTGCACCGGCGCGGGTATTTCGGGAACTGGAGATTTTTGGCGGCGACATAGACGAAGTGGATTTGGGGATTTCTTTGGGTGGAAAAACGGGAAATACAACGTTTTATCTCCAAAAAATCAAATTAATTCGCGTTTCCAAAGACAGCAAAGGTAGGACTTCGCGCAGCACCGTTTTTGAGGGTTATTGGATTTCGTTACCCAAATGGGGCAACCATTCCGCGCCCGTTATTTTGCGCCCGCACCGACATTTTGAACTGGTGAATTTCTTCATCGAAAACACCAAACGGATTGAAATGGAAAACCCGGATTTTGAACAAAAATTCGACGTGATGACCACCAATGAATTTGAGGCCAGGCGTTTGTTAACCCCGGCCGTGATGCAACAATTGTACGCCTTTTCGGAGGATAAACTTTGTCCATTGCACGGCATTTATTTTGGTTTTGACCAAACACACATCGCCCTAAAAGCCCGGGCAACCATTTTTGACACGGATTTTGCCAATCCCGACCGCGTTCGCCAAGACCTGCGCCTTACCGCTGCCTTACTCGATCAACAAATGGCCATTGTAGCGGCATTTTCCGGGGAATAGCGGTACGTTACTATATGTACAAATACACTTGTGCCGTTCCGGGAATGTGCAACAAATACAGACTGTACAAGACCCAAGTATCCTCTTTATCTCCCCCAACGACATCGTGAAAATAGTGGTTGGGCATTACAAACGTATCTCCAAGATTCGGTTTAAAATCCAGGTATTCGGCACCTTGTACGGCTGCGTCGGCAAATTGCCAGCCATTTTCCAACCGAAAAACGTCATCACTGGGTTGATAACGTCGGTTATATACCCGAAGCATTGCCTCCGAATGGGTTTCGTTGAGGCACACCAACAGTGACACCTGTACATAAGATTGCCCTTGTAATTCCGTTGGCAACGCAAAATCTGGTTTAACGGAGCCATCTATGGTCAAATCATCCACGTGCAGAATCGAAGATCCGGCTTCTACCACAAGTGTCCGCAAATTGCTCACGTTGTAGGGTCGGCCATCCGGGTGTTGTAGGATTTTGGGTTCAAACCCAAGACGGCGCAACCGGGCTACAATGCGTTGTAAAGCCGGGTCACACGCCTCTGCCATAAGAACTTCGTTGGGTTCGGTATCGAGATATTCGGCCATGGAAAGGTAATTTTCAAAGGCGTGGCCCCAACACACCGGTAACGCCTCGTATTCGAAGGTAGGTGAGTGGGTTTGGGTTATTTCCAATAACTGTTGCCGTTCAACGTCGGTTAACACGCTTTCCGGTTCGAAATGTACGAGTCGCCAGGCACCTTTCAAAAGATTGCAAAATTGCTGATCGTGTATATAAGTATTTGTCATTGTTTTTTTGATAAAAATTGTATTAAATGCTGCACATACGCTATTTACAGCACACGGCATCGGGTTGATACCGAAGATTTTCCTGCACCACCAACACGCCGTAACCCGCCGAATCCACGTCGGGTGGGTAATAATCGGGCACCGGTAAACGTGGCAGCATCCGATTGGCGCAATTATAACTCAGAGCGGCATCGGTTAGCGTACCTTCCAGGACTTTTTGCACGTAGGTTTCAACCGACATATCGGCTTGAACAGCGCTGTAACCCGGTATGCGCGAGACCCCAATAAAAGCCCGCAGGTTATGCTGTTCCATGGTTCGCCGTAAAGCGGCATTCAATCGTTTACCAATGCCTTTGCGTTTTTGGTCGCTGCGCACCAATATTTCGAGCGCAAAAAGACTATCGGCATCGGCATTATAACGCCCAAAAGCGCGGGCATCGTAAATGTCCGCCATGGGCTGCGGTTGGGTAAACATTTCATAAGGGCAGTACAAAGATAAAATAAGCCCCACCACCTGACCTGATTCCTCGGCCACGATTTGCCCCTCCGGAAAATGCAAACGCAGGGCTTCCATATCCTCAAAAGACGCAAAATTATCGTCTATTCCGGCGTAAGCGTCTTCAAACAAAGCAATAACCCCCGCGTAATCGGTGGGCTGGTAATGTCTAATTTCCATGAGATGAAAAAGGGCATTTGCCCCAAGGTTTATCGTTATTTGACTCCGGGAGATGGTACTGAGGCCATTCCTTCATCGTTGGGTTATCGGCTTCACCGGCCAAGGCAAACGAAGTCTCCTGACCATCGTAAGCGGCGATGCGGCTGCGCACGGTATGCCGGATGTGGTCGTGTTGTTCGGCGGGCGCCAGATCGTCAAATTCCGCACTCCGCTGTATCACCAAAGAATAAACCCCGGTAGCATTCCGACTTTTTCGGTGAACGTGGTTGGGCGAATTGACATTAAAAAACCAGGTATAGCCACCGTAACAATAAAACCACCCTGCTTCATCGGGGTTTTGGGGAATATTGGAGGGCCAAGGTTCGGGGTCTTTTTTGCGCAAAAAAGCCAAAAAACTCCATAAAAGCGCATCATCGGAATACCAATCGGGTGAATGAAGGTCGAATGAAAGCACCAGTACTCGAAATGGATTATGGTTCTTTTCTATTTCGGCGTAATCTGCCATCACAGCAGCGGCCTTTTCCCACCGCTGCTGCGGGTCCGATTCTTCGATAAATGCCAGATAAATAGAATCTTTTACGATACCGGTTTTGGCAAAATAACAGGGAAAATCGGGGTGTGTAATACTGGCAGTAAGTTGGTGAAAAACTTTTTGGCTAAATGGCGTAGCGGTTTCGGCAATAGCGCGAAACGCGTCATATGTGTACATCATAGTGTAAAAAATTCATTTAACAAACAACCGGTGCGTCAATTTGGGCCAGGATGGACCATCGTTCGGGGTAAATGGATAATGAAGGATTGTAGTCATTGTTGATCTGCTGCATCATAATCCCCAATCCCGCCGAAGCAGCGTCTTCGTAGTTAAATTCAGGGTTAATACAAACAAATTCCATTCCGCAACTCAGGTGAAAACTCAGGGCGGGATCGTACAATTCGCGGCTTTTAACCAGTTGAAAATACGCGTAACAATCCATCAAATCCCGATACTGATGATAACCCGACACCCTTGAATTGCCGAGAAAAAAGCGAAAATTATCTTCAAAAACGTGCTTTTTTAGCATGGTGACAATTTTTCGGGCAATTTTCAGGTTCTGAAATTCCGGCAAAACAAATACATCTAAACCGTAAACACTGTCGCCTACGGCAGTATCCGGCACATACGTGGACAGGTCAATACAATCGTACTGGGTGTGTGGCTGTTGAAAGCGTTCGGAGGGAACAACCCTCGATAAAGTGGCACCAATAAGTTGCCCGTTCAGGGTGCAAACAATCTGTCCTCTGGGGTACAATTCCGATAATAATTCCATTTCTTCTTCCGTAGCGTACGCTCCTTCAATATCGGAAAAAGCAGTTTGCATCACTTGTTTTAATTGGGCATAGTCTTCTGCCCGATACAACCGAAATAATGGTTGTGCCTCGTTCATTTGCATATTCAATATGTTTAGGTAAACAATATTGGAAACTGCCTTGTTCACTACATGAATCGTTTCGGGGGTAGTTTCCTTAATTGTAACGCAAACCTAAAGGCGTCAACAAGGGTAGTGTTGGGTAGTTTTACGTAGCGTACTTTACAGCGCACGAAAGTAGTATTTGACTTGAGTAACGAACTTGGCAAAGTCATGCGGCTTTTCCTATTCTACGCAAATTGTATGAATCAGGATTTTCTAAAATCCCGGCGGGCGGGAATTGTCAATTCTTCCACTGTAAATGGTAAACTCAACTGGTTATCCGTCATCACTAAAGTTTTTCCTGGCGATAAACAAGCATTCATTAGCGAATTAAAGTAACATCTCCATTTTTACTAAAACGCTGCTGCACGTCTTCCTGTATTCGATTGTACTGCAACCTCCAAAAATAGACATCAGGTGGGGCATTGGCGCCCAAATAAGTACCATCCCAAGCATCGGATTTTTCATTGGTAAAAAATATTCGTTGCCCCCAACGGTTGTAAATTTCAAAAACATAGGACGTTAATTCACAATCAAGCAAAGGTCTAAAACGATCATTTACACCGTCATCATTGGGCGTAAATGCATTGGGAACACCTAAATTGGAATTGACTACAATTTGACGGGTAACCGTATCGCATTCGCTCGTTATGAGCACAATGCTGTAGTCTCCATTTTTTTCATAACAAATCGGGGGCGGTTCGGGACCTGAAAATACCGACGGGGTTGCTCCCGGAAAAGCCCATTCCAGTCCCGTCAAGTCGGCCAATAACGGGTTCACCGTAATATTTATACAATCAAAAGCACAAGTAGAATCGGGCACCACAAAAGTAAAATCCGGCGCATAAACTTCGAGTTTTCGCGTCAATTCAGACGCCGATTCCGCCAAATCATTAACCACCGTTCGGTTAAAACTACCGCCGTTTCCGTAACCGGAAACATTCGTACCCAGAGGCGCATTTTGAACCAAAACATTTAAATCGGGGCTTGGGCAATTACCCTTCACTCGACCGAGAGTATCGGTTCGAATAAAAAAACCATTTGAATTTTGAGCGTCAAAAATGGCACTGCCTACAATTTCAAGGTACCCGTCGGGGGTAATGGATAAAGAAGTACCCATGTCGGCCGAACTGGGAACATCAATCGTTCTCAGCCACGTAAAACTGCTGTTATCTTTGAATTTCAGCAAAACCACCGGAGCCGTACTTCCGGCAGTACGATCCCGACACAATGCCACCAACTGTCCATCGGGAGATTGCTCCATGTCCACGATCTCGCCATTAAAGCCATTGATTCGGTACGATTTGCTCCATACAACATTCCAACCCGGCGAGCGAATACGAAAAACCACCATAACGCTGCCGCCGCCTTGCAATAAAAACGTGCTTGCAACAATGATATCTCCGCCAGCAAGTGGCCTTACCGCAGTGATCAGGAATACGTTGCTCAAATTGGCATTGTACCCAAAATTATCCATTAGTGACCCGTCGGGCGAAAAAACAAATATTTCGTCCAACAGGGAACTGCCGTTGGTCATACCCGTAACATAGGCATTACCGGCCGCATCGGTGTACAAAGTGCGCACTTTTGTAAATGGCGTGACAAAAGATTTTTGCCAAAGTATAGCCCCATCTTCGTCTATTTTTGCCAACCGCTGATTCTCGGATAAAGATGGATTCGCGGGATTATTAAAACTGGATCCGGCCAAAATGTAACCATCCACGCTGGGTTCAATACACGTGAATTCCGTTTTACCAGCCGACCATCGGGTAGCCCAAACTACCGCTCCGTCAACCGCCGAAAGTTTAAAAACCGTAGTGCTGGCATTGCTATTTTGTGGTTCAACGGTATTCATCACTCCAATTAAAGTACCGTTTTTGCTTTCAACCAAATCCTGCACCTCAAAGGTACCGGTACCGGAGTCGTATTGTTTTTTCCAAAGGATGCCCCCAAGGGTATCCAATTTTGCAACAAAACCTTTCTTTTGTTCGGCCCCACACATATAATAACCGCCACCGGCAGCACCAATTTGATGCAAAATTTTAACACTGCCACCGCCGGGCGTAGAATATTGGTTGATAAATGTTTGGGCCGAAAGTATTTGGCCGTAAAAAAAGGCAAAAACAAAAAATAATTTCTTCATAAATAAGATTGGCTTAGTCAAAAAGGGAACATATAAACCGGGAAATAAGTTTACACCCAATAATTTTACGTTAATTTGCCCCGGCATACACCACCGTTTATTCCATTATGATGTTTCAACGCCGCACCCGCAATGCATTTCCGGCGGGTCGTATTTTTTTATTGGCCGCTGCCATTGCCGTTTTATTGTGGATTTTGCAAAAAAACCGCCAAACCGAACCCGTTCCGGCCCCCGAACCGGCCCCAACGGCCTACCCGGTTTCTACGCAATAGTGTAAACTGTTGTTAAGGTGCATAAATACATCGGGGAAAGATGTACCTTTGCGCCCCGAAATTTATGCTTTCACTTTCCAATATATACGTCCAATACGGCGAGCGCGTTTTGCTCGACCGTGTCAGCCTTGTCATCAAACCCGGCGAACGCGTGGGTTTGGTGGGCCGCAACGGCGCCGGTAAATCCACATTACTCAAAATCATTGCGCACGAAATGATGCCCCACGAGGGAAATGTGGTCACTCCTTCCAATTTCACCATCGGTTACCTCCACCAGGATATGCTCCTGCCTAAGGGTAAAACCGTACTCGACGAAACCCTCATGGCGTTTAGCGAGTTACTGGAATTGGACAAACGCCTGCACGAAATCCAGCAGGAACTCGAACGCCGCGACGACTACGAAAGTGACAGTTACCACGACGTGCTCGTGGAACTCTCGGAAACCACCGAACGCCTCGCACGCCTCGGCGGTGATACCATGGAAATTGACGCGCACCGTATTTTGGGTGGCTTGGGTTTTGCCCCCACCGATATGGACCGCCTCACCGATGAATTCTCCGGCGGCTGGCAAATGCGCATCGAATTGGCCAAAATGCTGCTCCGTAACCCGGATTTGCTCCTCCTCGACGAACCGACCAACCACCTGGACATCGAAAGTATCCTGTGGCTCGAAGACTGGCTGGCTTCGTACCAGGGCATGGCCGTGGTGATTAGCCACGATAAACGTTTCCTCGATAACGTAACCAACCGCACCGTGGAAGTGATTTTGGGCCGCCTCAGCGATTACAAAACGTCGTATTCCAAATACCTGGAACTCAGCGCCGAACGCAAAGAACAAATGGCGGCGGCCTACGAAAACCAACAACGGGTGATTGCCGACCGCGAACGCACCATTAACCGGTTTATGGCCAAAGCCACCAAAACCAAAATGGCGCAGTCCATGCAAAAGCAGTTGGATAAAATTGAACGTATCGCCATCGAAGACGAAGATACTTCGGTGATAAACCTCCGTTTTCCCGATCCGCCCCGCGCCGGTGAAGTAGTCGCAACCGCCGAACGCGTGACTAAAAAATACGGTAACCTGAAAGTAATTGAAAGTGCCGACATCAAAATTCTGCGCGGCGAACGCGTGGCATTTGTGGGGCAAAATGGCCAGGGTAAAACGACATTGGCCAAAATTATGATTGGCCAGGAACCCGCCACCAGCGGCAACGCTAACTTGGGTTACAACGTACAATTGGGGTATTACGCCCAAAACCAAGCCGAAACCCTAAATCCCAAAATCACGGTTTTGGAAACGATGGAACAGCAGGCCCCACCCGAAATGCGCACCAAATTGCGCGCTATTCTCGGCGGATTTTTGTTCAGCGGGCAAGACGTGGATAAAAAAGTAGCGGCCCTTTCCGGGGGCGAACGCGCCCGATTGGCACTCGCCTGTATGTTGCTGCGCCCCATCAATTTCCTGGTATTGGACGAACCGACCAACCACTTGGATATTTTATCGAAAGAAGTGCTGAAACAAGCCATTTTGGACTTTGAAGGCACTTTGTTGGTGGTGAGCCACGACCGCGAATTTTTGAGCGAACTCACTACCCGCACCATCGAATTCCGCGACCATAAACTGATCGAATACCTCGGCGACATCAACTATTTCCTCGAAAAACGGAAATTGGACAATATGCGCGACGTCGAAATGCGCACCAACCTGAAAAACACGGGTGGTAACAGCGCGGGTGGCGACGACAGTGGCAAAGCCGGGGTGGCGCTTTCGGCGGAAGAACGCAAAAACCTCCAGCGGACCGTTCAAAAAAGTGAAAAACGCATCGAAGAACTGGAAGGCATCATCAAAAAAATCGAGGTCACCATGGCCGATGTCGATTTTTACGGCAAACCCGACGCTAATCAGGTATTACAAAAGTACAACCAGCACAAAAACGAATTGGAACAGGTGATGTCGGAATGGGAAATGGCTTTGGCAAAGTTGGATTGATAGACTTTTTGAGTGATGAGTTAGGAGAGATGAGTGTTTTTCAAATTCAAAAATCAAAAATCGTACATCTTAATTCTTAAATCAAAAAAATGCGCTCAAAAGCGACGTGTTCCGACTACTGTCACCGATTCTTTCGGTAGAGCCGCACTTTAAAATAGCCGCTGTCCAATTGCGCCATATCACCCGAACCCGATAACAACAAACCGGAGAACCGTCCTTCGATGGTATCGTTTCGGAAGGACTGAATTTCGAAAAAAACGTCGTCGCTCACAGCGTTGGTTAGTCCGGTATAATTCAGGCTGTCATTGGCACTAAACTCCACCCCACCCCAAGTATAATTGCGCAATTGGATGGTACTTTTTGCCGGAAAATACGGGTATTCCGGCGTGTTTTCGTCAAATTCAAATCCTAAGGCAATGCCCAGGGTTGGTTCAAACGGGTGGTCTTGCCGAAGAATTTCGACAAAACCCGACGAAGTGTACAAACAACTGGCGATGGTGTCCAGGTAATTGCGCGATAACCCACCCCGCTGCGAAAAACCGTTTTTTGTGGCGCGAACGGTAGCGTTAAACGCGCGTTTTTCGCCTTTAAAATAAACTGAAACACCCGCTTTGGGCCAATTTGTGTGCAACTTTGTGGCAAAAACCCCAATAAACGGAATAATTAATAAGAGGCACTTGTTCCAACCCTTCATTTTTATCATACTTTTGCAACCAAAATTTACGCCAATGTACGGCGCGTGTACATCTGGTGTTTTGTCGCCGCAAATTTCTGATTACTTAGTTCTTAATTCATGAAAAGATTATTTTTTTTATCTACCTTAACACTATTTGCGCTTTCATGCTCGGATAAGGACCTTCCCGTAAACGAACACGAACTTGTTTTTGAATTAAAACTGGATCCCGCCCAGGAACGTTTGGATAATTTTGGGCAACCTTCGGTGATTCCGGCCAACCACGCCGCCCAAACGCCCGTATTCCGGGAAATGGGGATTCATTACCTCGAACTTTTACCCGAATCCAACACCCCTTTTGGTACCGGAAAAGTGATTTATCAATCGCCCGAAACCAACGCCGGAGGCAATAAAGCCATTGATTTTGAACAACTTGAGTTGAGCAAAAGCGGCGATCAGTTTGCAAAAGTTAAACTATCGGACCTGCCGCCCGGCACTTATAAATGGATTCGCGCCAGCGTCGCGTACCAATCCTACGACATCAAATTTAATATTTCCGACCTGCCTTCCATCGGCGCTTTGAGCCAGCAAACGGGCGTGGTCAACTCTTTTTTGGGGTACAATACCTATATCAAAAACATCCAGCCGCGTTCCAAAATGTTAACGGTAAATGGCAACCGTTTGCAGGGCTTTTGGGTATTTGAATCGGATTTACCCCCGCAATATGCTCCGTTTAACAAAGTATTTTTTGGTCAGGCCCCCAACGGTGCTACCACCGTCGTCAATCCGTTGTTTCAATCCAGCCCCATTCCCGCCGGGTCCTGCGTTGTGACGGGTCAATTGGTGGAACCATTGGTCATTACCGGCGAAGAACTGGAAGATATTGTGTTGGTATTGAGTTTTTCAACGAACAAAAGCCTCGAATGGGTGGATGAAAACGACAACAACGAATTGGATTTTTACGGCACCGGAAATACGCCCAACGAACGTATTGTGGATATGGGCATCCGTGGCCTGAAATGCAGCATCAAAAAATAGGTATGATGACCCTCCAATGCAAGGGCCAATTGCTCGATTTGAGTCAACCGGTCGTGATGGGTATCCTCAACACTACCCCCGATTCTTTTTACGACGGCGGGCGGTACACGGACACCGAAGCGGCCTTTCTCCGCGCCGAACAAATGATTCGGGAAGGCGCAACGATAATTGACGTCGGTGGAGCCTCGTCGCGGCCCGGCTCGGCGATTGTGGACGAAGCAACCGAAATTGAGCGGGTTGTACCCGTGATTGAGGCCATCAAGCGGGCGTATCCGACGCAAATTATCTCGGTAGATACCTGGCGAGCGGGCGTGGCCAAGGCCGCAGTACAGGCCGGAGCCGCTATGGTGAACGATATTTCAGCGGGTGATATGGACCCCAAACTACTCGATACGGTGGCCGAATTGGGCGTCCCTTACGTGTTGATGCACATCAAAGGCACGCCGCAAACCATGCAATCGGCCCCCGAATACACGGATATTACCACCGAAGTGCTCGATTTTTTAATCGCGAAAGTGCATATTTTGCGCCAAAAAGGCATCAAAGACATCGTTATTGATCCCGGATTTGGCTTTGGCAAAACCATTGCCCACAATTACACCCTGCTCAAAACAATGGACCAATTACAACAAGTGCTTCAATTGCCCTTATTGGCCGGGGTATCGCGCAAATCCATGATTTACAAACTATTAAACTGCACCCCGGAAGAAACCTTACCCGCCACCAGCGCCTTACATTTGTTCGCGCTGCAAAAAGGGGCGCAAATCCTCCGCGTCCACGACGTCGCCGCCGCCCGCGACGTTATCACGCTGTTTGAGTTAGTGAAGAGTGAAAAGTGAAGAGTGAAAAGTGAAGAGTGAAAAGTGAAAAGTGAAGAGTGAAGAGTGAAGAGTGAAAAGTGAAAAGTGAAGAGTGAAGAGTGAAGAGTGAGTGAAATTTGGCCCACCGCGGGTTATTTTCACTATGTCCCCATCCAAAAAGCACTAAACTTTTCCAATCACAACTTACTCACTTTTAAATTTTTAATAAAAAAACTATTCACTCTTCACTATCCACTCTTCACTTTTCACTCTTCACTTTTCACTCTTCACTTTTCACTATTCACTCCCAAAGAATCTGGTTTAAAACGCTGGAGAGAAGCATTGGTAAAAAAGCCGAACAACCAGCCTTTTTGCCCGTCGGGCGTTTCCACTTCGTACCAATAATCTTCGGCGATGCCTTTGCGGCCCTTGGCGTCGGTGGTGCGCATTTTGGCCAAATCAGCCGTACGGTCCCACTGCCCTACTTTATCTTTTTTTACCAAAGCCGCCAAAACGGGCGCATCGGGTAAGGCTTCGGAGCGCACGTGTACCTTACCGTGGGTAATCACGAGCGTGCGCGTGGGTTGGGGTTGGCGGGTACTGATGGTATCGTCGTTGGTGACCGAATAACCAATGTCGCGCAAGGTAGAATCGCCGTGGAGTTGCACCGCCGCAATCAACGCCGCAATAAAGTCCAATTCGGCGCGTACGGGCGCAAAGGTTTGGTTTTGTTGGTAGGTTTGCACAATTTTATGCGCATCGTCGTATTGTTCGTGGGTCAAATTGTATTCGAGATTGAACCCCGCCGCTTTTACAAATTGTCGGAATAAGGCCTCGTTGGAGTCTTTTTGCCGAAACACCAACCAACCCGCCAACAAACCCACTAGCGTAGCCAACATGCCGGATGCTAACAACATTTTAAAACCAAAACCACCTTTTTGAATGCGCAACTGCTCGTAATCGTGCTGCCATTGGTGCAATTCCTGTTCCATTTGGGTCGTTTTTTGCTGCGCAGCGTTGACAAAAGCCGTATGTTCGGCCCGTACTGCGTTCACGTCGCGTTTCTGCCGGTGCGCCTCGTGCAGGGCCGCGTGCGCCCGCGCGAGTTCGTCTTGTAATTGGTTAATGTGTTCGTCCCGGACAGACAACCATTCCTGCAATTCTGGTGTTAATGCGTCGTTCATAAAAATAGAATAAGCCGAACGGAGTTCAGCAAGACATTTGGACAAAGGTATCGGTGTTGCTTAAAAAATGATACTTTTGCCGCGTTAATTATGAAAATAGATATACTTGCCATCGGAATCCACCCCGACGATGTGGAATTAAGCGCCATCGGTACATTAATGAAACACGCAGCGGAAGGAAAAACCTTCGGATTGCTGGACCTGAGCAAAGGTGAACTGGGCACCCGGGGAACGGCCGATACCCGCTACGAAGAGGCCATGAACGCCGCCGCCATTTCGGGGGCCGCATTTCGCGAAATGTCCGACGTACCCGACGGGCTGTTTACGAACACCCCCGAACAATGGTTAAAAGTGGTGTATTACCTGCGCAAATACCAACCGGAAATTGTGTTGTGCAACACCCCGCAGGACCGTCACCCCGATCACGGGCGGGCGGCCCAAATGGTGGTGGATGCCTGCTTTTACGCGGGTTTGGCCAAAATTGAAACCTTGACCACCGACGGGCAGCCGCAGGCGAAATGGCGACCAAAGGCCGTGTACCATTACATTCAGGATCAACAACTTACCCCTGATTTTGTGGTAGATATCACGCCTTTTTGGGAACGAAAAATGGAGGCCATTATGGCGTTTAAAACCCAGTTTTTCAGCACCGATAACCAAATGCCCAGCACCCCCATTTCCGGTAAAGATTTTTTGCAGTTTATGGAAGCCAAAGCCCGCGTCTTTGGTCGCGCCATTCAGACCGAATACGCCGAAGGTTTCATCGCCGTGCGCACCCCGGGAGTGCGTAATTTGTTCGATCTACAATAATATGCTTTTTCAGGAATCCATCGAATTACCCATGCCAGACGCGCGGGTCGTGTATTTTCCGGCGCTGTTTAACGCCGCCGAAAGTAACGCGTTGTTAGAGGAACTAAAAACCACCATCGCCTGGCGACAAGACGACATTCGGATGTTTGGTAAATGGATTCCCCAGCCCCGCCTGACGGCCTGGTACGGCGACGCGGGCAAATCGTACAAATATTCGGGTATTACCATGCAGCCAATGCCCTGGCTTCCGGTGCTGCTGGACATCAAAGCGCGCATCGAGCCCTTGTCGGGAACGGTGTATAACAGCGTTTTACTCAACTATTACCGGGGCGGCTCGGACAGCATGTCGTGGCACGCCGACGACGAACCGGAACTGGGCGCAAACCCGGTGATTGGTTCGGTGAGTTTTGGGGCCGAACGCATGTTTCACTTTCGCCACAACGCGACGCAGGTCAAACAACACCTCGTACTCGGCCACGGTAGTTTTTTGCTCATGGCCGGACCTACCCAACACCATTGGCAACACCAAATTCCCAAAACCCAAAGGGCCATTTCGGAGCGGATTAATTTGACGTTTAGGGTGATTATTTAAAAAAATCACTACCTTTGCTACATAATAAACGATTTTTACGCCGTATAACATACAGTTTTCGTCGTCGATAACGAGCATTTTTTATCTGAACTTTACTCTTTTTAATTTTAATCAGTTACGTTTTATTTTTTCTTCGTATAAAGCAATGCGCTTCTGAACAGGTGTATCCCTCTCCGTACACACAACACGCGATTAAATCACTAATTATTTTACTTTTATGAAAAAAATTATTTTATTTTCAGTTTTTATCCTTATTGGAATTCGTCTATCCGCACAATGTAACGCAGTTGTTACCGCCACCCAATTAGAATCCTGTATTGAATCTGTTGGTAATAATGGCAGTATCACAGTTACACTCGCCGCAAATATCAATTTAACCGGGGTTTTAATTTCTATTCCCAATGGTGCACAAATTAGTTTAGTTCTAAACAATTTTAACATCACTTGGAATCCCGGCGTTACCACTTGGGAGTTTAACAATCCCGGCACAACCACAACCTTAAGTATTAGCCAAAATGGCGGTGCCGGCCTTGCCGTGGTTAAAAACAGCCCCGGAAACGGCCAAATAACCTTAGCCGCTTTTCAAGCCAGTGGTAATGCACAAAATGTGCTCGCGTTGCCCGTTGAATTAAAAGATTTTACGGCAAAAGTGATGGGACAGGCCGTGTTATTGACGTTTAGTACCGCCAGTGAAAGCAACAATGCCCGTTTTGAGGTGGAACGCAGCAATAACGGACTCGTTTTTGAAAAAATTGGCGAAAAAACGGGGGCTGGCACCGTCCGTACCGAGCAATATTATTCCTTTGAAGATGCGTCGCCGTTACAAGGCATCAACTATTATCGCCTGCGTCAGGTGGATACCGACGGAAAAGCCACCTACAGCCCGGTGCGCAGTGCAGTCGTAGGCAGCACCAAAAACGTTGGTATATACCCGAACCCGGTTTCCGAATCCATGAACGTTACCGTATCGGAATCTTTTGATACTGATGGTCAGTGGGAAATCCTTGATCTTGGGGGCCGCACATTGCAAAACGGCGTTTTTGCAGCCGAACAAACCACCCAAAACATTTCAGTTACGGCGTTGCCTTCGGGCAATTTTGTATTGCGCATTACGGTGGCCAACTCGGTAATTCATACCCGTTTTGTAAAATAGCAAAAACGCACCGCAGTCCCGAGGCTATATTTCAAAAAATTGAAACCAAATATTGGGGTGTAGTATCCATCAGTGGGCATTACACCCCTTTTTTATATAAAACCGCCATTTTTGCCCCCCAATCCAAATGGTTTTCGGCGTAAATGCGCATTTCCGCCGCCGTGGTTTCCGGCTCGATGCGCCGTTGAAAAAAATCCACCAAAGCAGCCACATCCACCGCGGATTCATCGGGCGGACAAACAAATACAAAGGGTAAATGGGCGGGAAAATCGCCGTCGTGACCACCAAACAAAAACGGAATGCCGCGCGCGCCGTATTCGCGGTGTTTCAGCGGTGAAGCCGTGTACAGGCCAATGCGGTGCAAGGCCAACGAACCAACTGCCATATCGGCTTCTTCAAATAATTGATCCAACGCCGCCCCCGATACCGGCGGCAAAAACCGCACCGCATCGCCAAGGCCGCTGTCCGCAACTTCCTGTTTCCAGGCGGCCAGTGCCGATCCTTCGCCCGCAATGGTGAGTTCTACGCGACATTCCGGCCTTGTAGATTGGTAAGCCACCAAACCTTTGATTAAACGATCCAGGCCGTGCCACGCGCTCCACGAACCAATGGCCAGTAACCGCAGCCGCGTCTTTTCTTTTACGGGCACCACCGCCCGCACCGGCGTTCGCGCCACTTCGATACCGTTGCACATGGGAATGGCTTTTTGACCTAAAATCTCCGTTTCTACGCCGTAATGGCAATAAATATCCACGTACGCCGACATCTTTTTGCGCCACCAGCGGTCGAGCCAGGCCACCGGGCGTTGTTTCCAGCCGGTCATTTCCGCGTCGTAGGGCCAGGTGGGAAATTCCACGATAATCCGCAGGTTCGGATGCCGTTTTTTGGCCACCGACAACAAATAAATAAACAGGGGATGCGCCGGAAGGTGGCGAATATAAAAAGTATGGTATTGCTCAAATGGAATAAACCGCGCCAAAAAACGATCGGCCACGGCGTAGTACAACCAAAGGTGGCGTACACTGCGTTTCCGGTGGGGAAACGCGCAAACAACGGTACCGTTAAAACAAATGCCCGATTGGGTAAAATACACCACATCGCCGCCACCGGGTGCCGCCTGGGCAATGGCGCGGCATTTGTTCACCACACCCAAATTCGCCGCATCGTCGAAATGCGTCCGAAAATAAAAAAGTGTTTTGGGCTGGTCCATTTGTTAGACACGGGAATAAGTGGCCATTGGCGGCGTATATGTTCCCGGTAACACCACCAAAAGCGGGTTCCGGAAACGAAAAAAGGCCACCAAAATTGGTGACCTTTTGTACCCCGTACGGGAATCGAACCCGTGTTTCATCCGTGAAAGGGATGCGTCCTAACCCCTAGACGAACGAGGCAGTTGCGTTACGCGGTGCAAAGATACGTGCAGTAAATCCGAACTGCCAAACTTTTTTGAAAAAAAATGTAATTTTTTTTTCCGCCACCCCGAAAACAAGCCTCAACTGGTTGTTTTTTCGCAAAAAACGCCTTTTTCTAAACGTTGTTTGCCAAAAAATAAATATCATTGTGGTCAATTTTAAGTTTAAAATCGCCATCGTTTTTTTGAACACTAGCACCATGACTAAGATCGCAACACCCTCAATTCCCACCGCCCCGGATACACCGGTGGAACAAATACACGATACTTTTGAAAAACAACTCGTTCACCAATACACCATGCGGCGCACCACGGCCAAACAACGGATTGCGCGGCTGCAACAACTGCACGATACCATTTATCGCCGTCGGCCCGAAATAGAGCGCGCCATCTACGCGGATTTTCGCAAAAGCAAAACCGAAACGGATATTAGCGAAGTTGGCGTATCGCTGGGCGAAATAAGGCACACCATCAAACACCTCAAAACCTGGATGCGCACCCAAAGCGTCGGAACGCCCTTAACACTTTTTGGCTCATCGTCCGAAATCATGCAGGAACCCAAAGGCGTTTGTCTCATTATTTCGCCCTGGAATTTCCCGTTCAACCTCAGTTTTGCGCCGTTGGTATCCGCGTTGGCCGCTGGCAACTGCGTTATCGTCAAACCCTCGGAATATACGCCCAACTCCTCGGCGGTGATCAAATCCATACTGGAGGAATGCTTCGCCCCCGAAGAAGTTTTTGTGGCCGAAGGCGGGGTTTCCGTTTCGCAAGCGCTGCTGGAACTACCGTTTAACCACATCTTTTTTACGGGTAGTCCGGCCGTTGGCAAAATAGTTATGGCCGCCGCCGCCAAACACCTCACCTCGGTGACCTTGGAACTGGGTGGTAAAAGCCCCGTTGTGATTGATCCCTCCGCCGGACTCGACCACGCGGCCGCGCAAACGGCGTGGTTGAAAAGTATGAACGCCGGACAAATTTGTATCGCACCCGACTATATTATGGTGCACGAATCGGTGAAAGATGCCTTTATCGCCAAAATGGCGGCCAAACTCGAAACCTTTTACGGTAAAGACGCGGCCGCCCGACAGGCTTCGCCGGATCTTTGTCGGTTGGTGAATGCCCGCCATTTCGCCCGCGTCAAAAGTCTGCTCGACGATGCCGTGGCCAAAGGTGCCACCATTGCCTACGGTGGTTTTTGCGACGAAGCCGATTTGTTTATCGAAACCACCCTGCTGGTGAACGTCCCCGAAAACGCCGAAATCTGGCAGGAAGAGGTATTTGGTCCCCTGCTGCCCATTCGCACCTGGACGGAACTCGACGAGGTCACCGAATACATTAATGCCCGCCCAAAACCGCTGGCGATGTATTTGTTCAGCCACCGCAACCGCGTCATTGAACACGTATTAACCAATACCCGCAACGGCGGCGTTACGGTCAACGACTGCGGCCCGCATTTTTACAATTGCGAACTGCCATTTGGCGGCTCCAACAATTCCGGCATTGGGAAATGCCACGGTATTTACGGTTTTCAGGAGTTTTCCAACGCCCGCAGCGTATTGCGCCAAACCCGGTTGATGCCCACGTCCCGCTTCATGCTGCCGCCGTACGGGGGCAAACTGGCCGAAATACTGCTCAAAGGTATCGTTCGCTGGTTTTGATTTTTTTTGGGGGGATAAATTGAAAATGTAAAAAATTTACAGATAAAATTTTGGTGGTTTTAAAAAAGGGCTTAATTTTGTCGCAATAACCATTGGCCCTGATGATTTATTGCTCCGCCATAACCGTTTTGCACCGTCCCGCAGCCTGCCTTTTGGGTAGGTTGCGGGACGGTGTTTTTTGGGGGGGATGGAGTTGCGGGTGAGGGCAGTTAGTGAAACTAAAATCAAAACAACTATAACACATAAATGAATATTGAATGGAATAAATTGCGCGCATTTGACGGTGATATTAAAAATGGATTTGAAGAACTTGTTTGTCAATTAGCAAGAGTTGAACAAATTTCAAACAAATCTAAATTTATCAGAGTTGCGGCACCTGACGGTGGTGTTGAAGCGTATTGTGTTCTTTCTGATAATTCAGAGTATGGTTGGCAGGCAAAATTTTTCCCCACAATGGGCGATTCACAATGGACGCAACTTGATAAATCGTTTAAAACCGCTTTTGTAAAACACCCGAATTTAAAAAAGTATTACATCTGCGTTCCATTAGATAGACCAGACCCAAGAATAACCATCACAAAGGGAAAACAAAAAGGACAGCGAGTGAACCATTTTATGGATAAATGGAATGCAAAAGTAGCCGAATGGGAAGTGTTTGCAAATTCAAGTGGAAGAAAAATCGAATTTGAGTTTTGGGGAAATTCAGAAATTTTTGACCGATTACATAAAAAAGAAAACGAAGGAAAACTTTACTATTGGTTTGGTAAGGAAGAATTTTCCGATACATGGTTTAAACAAAAACTTGATGAGAATGTCAAAAACCTTGACAAACGCTATACGCCCGAACTAAATTTTGAATTGCCAATTGCAAAAATATTTGACGGAATTAGCAGAGATAAATATTTCAACAAACAATTTAACTCTTATCTTGACGACTTACTTCATCATTACAGAAAAGCAGTTAATCATATAAATGAATCTAAAGTTAAAGACCATATTGATAGAATTGTTTCAATAATTACAATATTCAGACAACAATGTGAACAAATTGATTATATTGAAATAGGCAATATTGATAATGTAGGTTTGAGTACTCTATTAAAAGATGTTGGGAATATCATTGATGATTTAATCCAAAAATTATATGAAATAGATTCTACTCTTGAAAAAGAAAAAAGAAAACACGATAGTGATACAAATAAATTTGGTTGGGATATAGAACTTTTTAGAAGATTTAACGGTTCAGTTTATGAATTTATTGAATTTCTTGAAGGCACAACCGTTCTTCTTTCAAATAATCCATTTATGCTTTTAACAGGCGATGCAGGAAAAGGGAAATCACATTTGCTTGCTGATGTTGCTGTAAAAAGGAGCGAACGAAATCAATTCTCAATTTTATTGCTTGGCCAGCATTTCACGGAAGAAGAACCTTGGAGTCAAATTAAAAAGCAACTTCAACTAAATTGTGAAAAAGATACGTTTCTTGCTTCGCTAAATGCAAAAGCCGAAACAACAGAGAGCCGTATTTTAATTCTGATAGATGCAATAAATGAAGGGAAAGGAAAGGAGTTGTGGAAAAACTATATAGCAGGATTCATTTCCTCAGTAAAGAAGTTTCCAAACATAGGTGTGGTTTTTAGCATTAGAACTTCTTATGAGAAACTGTTAATTCCTGAATCATTAATCGAAAATAAAGAAGTCATAAAAGTTATTCATCATGGTTTTTCACAACACGAATATGAAGCGTCAAAACATTTTTTTGAAAATTACGGAATTAAACAACCAAGCATTCCTTTGCTTCACCCTGAATTTTCAAATCCATTACTTCTGAAGTTATTTTGCGATGGGTTACGAAAAAAAGGACTACACGAAATACCAGATGGCTATGAAGGCATTTCTACTATTCTTAATTTCTATCTCGAAGCTATCAACAGCAAGATTTCAGAAAAACACAAACTACCCGAAAACTTAAATCTTACTCAAAAGGTTGTAAAAAAAATCGCAAGCCAAATTGCTGATACAGAAAACACTTACATAAAATTTGACGATGCATATGCTACAGTTACTAAATTTGCTAAAGACTACTCAATTACCGAACCTGCTCAATTCTTTGAAGATTTAATTCGAGAAGGCCTTCTTACACAAAATATTTATTGGGAAAGAGGTGGAAGTTCTTTTGATGGAGTATATCTTTCCTATGAAAGATTTAGCGACCATTTAGTTTGTGCCTACTTGCTGGATAATCATTTTGACAAGAAGAATCCAACCAATACTTTTGTCGCAGGAAATAAACTGTATTCACTTCTTGAAAACCGATATAAATCTCATTACAATAAAGGAATTATTGAAGCCCTTTCAATTCAATTACCTGAATTGGTAGGTGTAGAATTGTTTGAAGCCGCACCACACGCCAAAGAATTTGATGTTGTCGCACAGGCATTTGTTGAAAGTATCATATGGAGAAAGAAAGTTACAATCAATGAGAAACTAAAAAGTTACATAAACGAAGTTGTGATTCAAAAGCCCGGCTTATCCGATTATTTCATCCACACAATTCTTTTAATCACATCACAGCCAAAACACTATTTCAATAGCGATTTTCTGCATAGTCATTTAATGAGATTCAGTATGGCTGACAGAGATTCGTGGTGGACAACATTTATTCATCATCAATATCCAAGTTATCCTGATGAAATCACTTCAATTCAACGAATGATTGATTGGGCATGGACTGATTATAAACGGGAAAACATTTCAGATGAATCAATTCGTCTGATGTGCCAAACATTATTTTGGTTTACAACAAGCACTAATAGAGCGTTAAGAGATTCTACAACAAAAGCAATTATTTGTCTTTTAGAAGAACGAATCATAGTTTTAATACAACTCATTAAAGCATTTGAAAAAGTCAATGACCCTTATGTTTTACAGCGAATATATGCCGTTGCATTGGGATGCGCTGTAAGAACAAGTAAAGTCGAATCATTAAAAGAATTAGGAATTTGCGTTTATGAATCTATTTTCAATGCAAATAATGTAGTTCCTGATATTTTACTGAGGGATTATGCAAGAGGAATTATCGATTACGCTGTTTTCAAAGGACACAAGTTTGATTTTGATTTAAACAAAACAAAGCCCCCCTTTAAAAGCGATTTGCCAACTTCATTTCCAAGCAATGAAGAAATTAAAAAATACGAATATGACTATACAGCAAAAGACTTCAAAGATTACTATTGGAGTTTGAATTCCATTATCAGTTCAATGAAAACAGAAGGTGGCGGAGGCATGTATGGCGATTTTGGCAGATATACATTTCAAAGTGCTTTAAGAAATTGGAGAGTAGATGCACAACTTATAAGCAATTTGGCTGTTAAATGGATTATTGAAAAATATGGCTATGATGTAGAAAAGCACGGAAAATTTGACAGAAATGTTCGTTCAGATGGAAGGCATTCTCATAAAACAGAAAGAATTGGAAAAAAATATCAATGGATTGCGTTCTATGAATTACTTGCAAGAGTTTCTGATAATCTTCCCTTTTACGAAGATTCATACAGTAAAAGCGCAAAGCCAATTCCTTATTCAGGACCTTGGAAACCATATGTTAGAGATATTGACCCGACAATTACAATAAAAGGAAATCCAGAAAACAAGAATGAAAAATTTTGGTGGAACTCTGTAAATTACAATAATTGGAATCTTCCGCACAAAGAATGGATTTTCAATACCGATGACTTACCAAATCCATTAGAAATGATAAGTATATTTGACAAAAACGGTATAGAATGGTTAGTGCTTGAAATGCACAAATCTTGGACTGAACCAGTAGACATCGGAGAAGAAATATATGAAAACCCACACAAAGATTTATGGTATCAAATCAGAAGTTATATCACTAAGAAAAAAGAACACACAAAAATTTTGAATTGGTTAAAGGGAAAAAACTTTATGGGAAGATGGATGCCTGAATCAGCAAATAGATATCAAATGTTTAGTAGAGAATATTATTGGTCAGCAGCAAATGAAACTTTTAGATCCCGGTATTATAGTGATGAAAATTGGTCTGAAATTCAAGATAACAAAACACATCAACTTGTCGGTAAAGTTGCAATGACAGCCCTTGATTATTTGTGGGAAGAAGAATATGACGCATCGAAAGAATCAACTATTAATTTTTATAAACCTACAGAAATTATTTTCAATCTTCTCGACTTGCAATACTCAAAAATTGAAGGACAACTCTTAAGTAAAGATGGACAAATGATTTGCTTTGACCCTTGTGCAACACACCCAACTCATTCGTGTCTTGTTGTAAGGAAAAACGACTTAGTTCAAAAACTAGAAGATAACAACATGAAAATTATTTGGACTGTATTAGGTGAAAAATTAATTATTGGTGGAGGATATGCACAGCGCGATGAATGGATTGGGAGTTTAAATATTTCAGGAGTTGTTTATTATAAAAGTGGACGGTTAAAACATCATCCATATTTTTTAGAAGAACGAAACGATGGTGATCGAGTAGAAAGAGGCGACCCATAACCGCCCCAGCCCTCTCCCACAATCCCGAACCAACCGAAAGCCTCGTATCCGGCGGCTCACAGCACCTACTAAAGGTAAGTAAGCCCTTCCGGAGCCGCGCCTCCATCACGCAAACACACTTCGGCTTACTACACGCCACCATGTAAGTGTGAGAAAACTTTCATCTTCTAAGTTTGCATTACAACAACTTTTCTTATGTTTGCTGCCGGAATGTCACCGCGACATCCCTCCGGCTGGCTGTCCATGCCACCAATGCCCTGTAAGAATTAAATGATTGATAAATGAACAATTACAAGTTTTTAATCACTAAAAAATAGGACATCATGAATTGGAATGAGTTATTTAAAGACAAAGAAAATCGTTGGTTAAAGCCTGCCCCGCTTGTATTGGATAGCATAGAATTATTTAAAAACAAAGAGGTTCAACATATTCTTGACCTTGGCTGTGGCTGTGGTAGAAATATCATTCCATATTTGGAAACTGGATTTACGGTTTCCGCTTGTGACATTAGCGAGGTGGCTATTGATGCTGCAAAATCATACGTTTTGGAAGTGTGCAATACAAATGACGTATCATTTGAAAAGTGTTGCATGACCCAATTATTATTTAAAGATAATAGTTTTGAGGCAGTTGTTTCTATATCAGTGATTAATCATGGTTTGAAAAACGATGTTTTAAAAGCAATTTCCGAAATATATCGTGTTCTCAAATTTGGTGGTTTTCTCTTATTAACCGTTATATCAAAAGAACATGTTACATACGGAAGTGGTCAACTTGTAGAAGAGGATACTTTTATTACCGACAAAGGAATAGACGCCGGAATTCCACATCATTTTATGGATGAATCCATGTTGGAAAATTATCTAACCCAATCTGGTTTTTACATTGAAGTAATGAAAAAATGCGGAATTAAAGAAATTGGGGGAATAAATAACGGCCATTTGTATGTATTGGCAAGAAAAACAAGTTAATATTTGTCCGCTCTTTCCCAAGTCAAAACCAAAAATGGCAAAAACAACAAGCCAGAGCAATGAGACAACTAAACTTCGGAAGGAATGAGCGCACGCGCCTTCCTCCACAATAATAACTCACCCCCTCCGATGCCAATACGGCACCGCCAACCCCACCAGAGCACCAACGGTATATCCCACCACGATATCGGAAGGGAAATGTTTTCCGGCTTTTATTCGGTAAATACCCGTCAGTGCCGGAAGCACAATGGCCGCTCCCCAAACCACGTACTTGGAGCGCGATTGCGGATACACTTTGGCATAGGTTTGGGCCGTAAAAAAACACATGGCGGCCGTTGTGCTCGTATGCCCCGAAAAAAAGGATTGTCGGCCGTCGCGTTCGAGTTTATCGGCCAAAGGCGCATCGGGATTGTACAAAAACGGCCGGGGGCGACGAACCGCATTTTTTACGACGTTGGTAATACCGGCAGTCAGCAAAAACGTTTGCGCCGCCATGGCGGTCATGGTCCCGGCGTTGCTTTTTTGCCGAAAAATGGGCGACAACCCCAGCCAAAAAGGGGCCGTATAAGCGCCGTACATCAAAACATCACTTATTTTGGCGCTGCGCGGCGACCAATTGTACGTGGCTTTTCGATCGAATACAAACCCGATCTGGTCGCGAATAAGCGCATGTAAACCATTGATGGTAAACGGTTTGTTTTCTACATTCAAAATAATCCCCGCCGCATTTATCCCCCCGGTTGCTCCCCAAATCGCGGTCTCGCGTGGGGGACGCAGTTGAAACGGAAACGACGATTGCGCCGCGACAACAACCGGAAAATACACCAGAAAAACAACCACTAATTTTTTCAACCCCAACATTTTTATCGCAATTTTAAGAAGTGAAGCAGGTACCAAAGCACCAACCGAAACGGGCGTTTTTGGTAAGCGTAAAACAACTGACGCTCGTGGCCCGGATGAATCGTTTTATCCGCCGGGTGCCGCAACGGAAAGGTAATGGACGAAGCGTCAATTTCCGAAGCGGCGTTGCTGGCCCCGGTATTGGTCGCGCCTTCGCCAAAACCAATGTTTTTTACCAAATTTTTGGACGATAACAGGCAAATACCACCTTCTTGCAAAATACTAAAAAACCAGGCGTAGGCCCACGAACGAATTTTCAGCGCCTGCACTGCCCGAAATTTATCGAGCATATAAGCCTGCGCGGGCCGCGCATCCATCAACCGCTGAATACCGTTATGGCGTTCAAATTCGGCCAAATGTGTCATTTCCAGGTCCATTTTTTGCCAGGCCCGGCGCCAGGTGGCAAAGGCCGTCACAATGCTGAAATTGGTCCAAAAATAATCGGCAGGTAGCGCACCGGTGCGTTGTTCAATCAAATTCCACGCTCCAATGTGCATCACCTGGTCGTCGTGTTGGTAGCGGTCGAGCATTTCGGCGCAAAACGGAAAAAAAGACGGATCAACGAGGCAATCGTCTTCCATGATAATACCGGCTTCTTCGTGTTCAAAAAACCAGGTAATGGCCCCCGAAAGGGCTTTGCGCAAACCCACATTTTCGGGGCGAAACAACGTAAATACCGTGCAGGGCCAGTCCACTTTTTCGGTAATTTGCCGCGAAAGTGCAACGATTTCGGCCTCCCCTTCCCTATCGGATCGGGCACCATCGCAGTGCAGGTACAGGCGCGGCGGACGGGCGGCCCGGATACGTTCAAAACAAATTTCGGCTAATTGAGGCCGGTTAAAAATCAAAAATAATACCGGATACGGGCATTTATATTCCTCAAACATGGGGCAAAGGTACTGGAATATGACTGATGATGAATACCTTTGTCGAATCCTAAAATTTATCTAACACTTTTTATATTATGACTACACGTACTAAAATCTTAGCCGGCGTTGCAGCCGTATTCCTTCTTGGGCAACTCTATCGCCCCGCGAAAAACCAATCGAACGTTCACCCCGGCGATATTTTGGCCAAATACCCGGCAACCGCCGAAGTGCAACAACTTTTGAAAGTGGCCTGTAACGATTGCCACAGCAACTATACCGTGTATCCGTGGTACGCCGAAATACAACCGGTGGCCTCGTGGCTCGCACACCACGTGGAAGAAGGCAACGAACACCTTAATTTTTCAACGTTTACCCAACGAAAAATTGCCATTCAGAACCATAAATTTGAAGAAATTATCGAAATGATCGAAAAAAAGGAAATGCCTTTGAACTCCTATACCTGGATTCACCGCGACGCTGTTTTGAACGACGCGCAGCAAAATGCCATCATTGATTGGGCCAAACAGTCCATGGCAACCATTAAAAACCAATATCCCGCCGATAGCCTGATCCTAAAACGGAAATCTTAGTGAAAAGTGAAGAGTGAAAAGTGAAAAGTGAAAAGTGAAAAGTGAAAAGTGCAGTACGATATTTAGTTGTAAAATATAGTCGGCGTTGAATTGTGAAATAATTTGACCAAAAACATAAAAAAAACTTACGTTTTTGTCAATTGTCGCAAATAATTCAGACTTTTCTTAAAAAAATCACAATTTTTTAACCCAAAATGATT
Source organism: Chitinophagales bacterium (assembly GCA_013298845.1). Lineage (GTDB taxonomy): Bacteria > Bacteroidota > Bacteroidia > Chitinophagales > Saprospiraceae > M3007. The sequence goes on along the minus strand of JAAFJN010000013.1, from coordinate 60,008 downwards.
TTACGAACAAACGTCGTACGGCAAAAAACACAATATAATTAATTAAAATTCAATAAATTTAAAACACAACTTTTCACTCTTCACTATTCGTTTTTCACTATTCACTTTTCACTATTCGTTTTTCACTATTCACTTTTCACTCTTCGTTTTTCACTATTCACTTTTCACTCTTCGTTTTTCACTATTCACTTTTCACTATTCGTTTTTCACTATTCTCTCTTCACTACCCACTTTTTTTGTAATTTTGCCCAATGATACCAGCCAAAACCGTTCAGGACATTATTGAAGCCACCCGCATTGAGGATGTGGTGGGTGAATTTGTTACCTTGCGGCGACGGGGGATTAATTTGTTGGGTTTATGCCCGTTTCACGGCGAAAAAACGCCTTCTTTTAACGTTAATCCCACCCGAAACATCTTTAAATGTTTCGGGTGCGGAAAGGCCGGTGATGCCATTACGTTTTTGCGGGAACACGAAAGTATGTCGTTCGACGACGCGATTCGTTGGTTGGGCCGAAAGTACAGCATCGAAATTCAGGAAGTTGAACGCACGCCCCAGCAAATGGCCGAGGTACAGTTGGCCGACTCCCTGTTTATTGTGAACGACTTTGCGGCGCAACATTTTAGCGACGAATTGTTCAATACCGACGAAGGCAAAAGTGTTGCCCTCTCCTATTTCCGCCAACGGGGCTTGCGCGAAGATACCATTCGGAAATTTGGGCTGGGTTACGCGCCCAACCAACGCGATTTATTGTTGCAAAAAGCCCGGTTACACGGCCACTCCCTCGACCTGCTGAAACAAACCGGTCTGGTCAGTCAGGACACCACCCGCGATTTTTTCCGTGGACGGGTCATGTTTACCATCCACAACTTATCGGGCAAAGTGGCCGCTTTTGCGGGCCGCACCATGTCCACCGAAAAAACGGTCCCCAAGTACATTAACAGCCCGGAAACGGCGGTGTACATCAAAAATAAGACCTTGTACGGGGCTTTTCAGGCCAAAAACGCCATTCGAAAAGCGGATGAATGTATTTTGGTGGAAGGGTACATGGACGTGATTTCCCTCGCGCAGGCGGGTATCGAAAACGTGGTGGCTTCTTCCGGCACGTCCCTCACCGAGGGGCAATTGCAACTCATCAAACGCAATACACCCAACCTGACCATCCTGTACGATGGCGACGCCGCCGGGGTAAAAGCGGCGCTGCGGGGTTTGGATCTGGCGTTGGAACAAGACCTGAACGTGCGCATTGCTCTCCTCCCCGACGGGCACGACCCCGACTCGTACGTGCAGGAAAAAGGTGCCGATGAACTCCGGGCGTTTATTGCCGATAACAGCAAAGATTTTATCCTGTTTAAAACCGGGCTGCTACTGGCAGAAACCAAGGGCGACCCCATCAAAAGGGCGGGTTTGATCAAAGATATCGTTGGTAGTATTGCCAAAATACCCGACCCCATCAAACGCAGCGTTTACCTGCGCGAATGTGCGGCGCTCCTGCAAGTGGACGAAGCCGCCCTGATGACCGAATCCAACCGGATTATCACGGGAAATATCAAAAAAACGGTGGAAAAGGAAGCCAAATCCGGGGGGGCTGCCTCGGATTCGTGGAACTACCAGGAACCTTTTCCCGACTATCCGGCGGGTGACCCGGAGTATTACGCACCGCCCACCGACAGCCCGACGAACAAACCCAAAGGCAATTTTAAAAGTACCGAATACCAGGAACGGGAGGTCATTGAGATCCTGATTGAATTCGGGGATCAAATTTTGCCCGAAGGTGTTTCGGTGGCCAAGTATATCCTCACCGACATCGAGGATTCTTTGGAGTTTTTTGAAACCCCCCTGTTTAGCCGAATTGCCAAAGAATGTTACCAATTGTTGCTCAACGGGGAGGAAATTACGTCCAAACACTTTATTTATCACCCCGATCAGGACATCAAGGATTTTGCCATTACGCTGCTCACCAAAGACGATGGTATGTCGCAAAATTGGGTAGATAAACTCGGATTGCCGCTTCAAAACCAGCCGCCGCGCGCGTCGAATTTTGCCGCCCAAACCTACTACGGCATTGATTTTTTTAAAATAAACAAACTTTCCGCGCTGTTGAACGACCTAAAAAAATTGATACAAGAGTCTTTTGTCAATAACGACAATGAAAAACTGGAGCATTACATAAAAGTGCAAATGAAGGTCAAAAAAAGCCTTGATGAATTGGCGAAAAAACGGAACATCACGATTCTGCCGAAATAAAAAACGGCATACCCCTTTTACAAGAGATATGCCGCTGATATATAAAAAATAGAATAGTTCGAAACGACTATCGGCGACCGCCGCCTCCGCCTCCGCGGTTGCCGCCACCAAATCCACCGCCGCCACCGCCGCGACGGTCATCACGACGATCACCACCGCCACCGGGGCCACGACGATCACCGCCACCGCCTTCACGACGTTCGGGGCGCTCGCGCTCCACGTAACCTTCTGGTTTCTCCATCAAGGCTTTGGCAGAAAGACGGAGTTTACCCGTTTTCGGATCATTTTCGAGCAGTTTCACCATGACCGGATCACCTACTTTGTACACATCCGCCACGTTCGGGATACGCTGGTAACTCATTTCGGTAACGTGCAACAAACCGCTCTTACCTTTAAATTTCACGAATACACCATAGTCTTCCACGCGTTCAACGACACCTTCGTAGGTTTCGCCGGGCGTTGGAACAAATACGATGTCCATGATACGGGCATAAGCCGCGTCGAGGGCCGTTTTATCGGGACCAAATACGGAGATTTTACCACCCTGTTCATCTTCTTCGATGCTGATGGTGGTACCCGTAGCGCGTTGCATTTCCTGGATAATTTTACCACCCGGTCCGATAACCGCACCGATGTACTCGCGATCAATCCGAAGATCAAGCATACGCGGCGCGTGTGGTTTAAGATCCGGGGCCGGTGCCGCAATGGCTTTGGCCATTTCACCGAGGATATGAAGACGGCCGGCGCGCGCTTGGTCCAGGGCCTGAACCAGCAGCGAGTACGGCATACCGTCAATTTTGATGTCCATTTGTGTACCCGTAATACCTTTTTCGGTACCGGTTACTTTAAAGTCCATATCGCCCAAAGCATCTTCGTCGCCGAGGATGTCCGACAATACCGCGATGCGGCCTTTGTCGTCGGCAATACAACCCATGGCGATACCCGCAACGGGTGCTTTCAAGGGCACACCGCCATCCATCAACGCCATAGAACCGGCGCAAACCGTGGCCATGGAAGAAGAACCGTTGGATTCCAAAATATCGGAAACCACGCGCACAGTATAAGCAAAAGAATCGGGCATTACTTTGCGGATAGAACGACCCGCCAAATTGGCGTGACCTACTTCACGACGGCCCGGACCACGCATTGGTTTTACCTCACCCGTTGAGTAGGGCGGGAAATTATAATGCAGGATAAAGGATTCATCGCGGAAGTCCAGTGCGTTGTCAATCAACATCTGGTCTTGTTTGGTACCCAGCGTGAGGCTGGTCAAGGCTTGCGTTTCACCACGGGTAAAGATAGAAGAACCGTGGGCCGAAGGCAGATAATCCACTTCGCACCAAATTGGGCGAATTTGATCCACCACACGACCATCGAGGCGTTTGCCATCGGTGAGTACTACGTCGCGAATGATGTGTTTTTTGAGTTTGTCAAAATAGCGCTCGGCGGCACTACCCCACTCGGCCATAAACTCTTCACCAAATTCGGTGGTAACGGTTTCGATGGCTTTTTTGTGTATTTCCTCGGTGGTTTCGCGGCGAGAATGCTTATCGCTGGCCGAACGGGCCAAGGCATACAATTCTTCGCTGGCAATTTCCGCGATGCGTTTTTTCAGGTCCTCATTTTCAGGAACGCCAACAACTTCGCGTTTTACCAAAGCGGCATCACCCACCAAAGCGGCGAGGCGTTTTTGGGCGTCAATTTGCACTTTAATGACGTCGTGCGCCAGTTTCAACGCTTCGATGAGGTCGGCTTCCTGACATTCGTCGGCTTCGCCTTCTACCATCGTAATATCGCGTTCGGTAGCCGCCACGATAAAGTCCATATCGGCGCGTTTGAGGGCATCGCGTCCCGGATTAATCACAAATTCGCCGTCAATGCGTGCAATACGCACTTCGGAGAACAGGTCTTCAACGGGGATATTGCTCACCGCCACGGCGGTAGAAGCCACCAAACCGGCCAAAGCATCGGGCATAACGTCTTTGTCGGCCGAAATCAGGTTGATAATCACCTGGGTTTCGTTCATGTAGCCATCGGGGAACAAGGGGCGCAGGGCGCGGTCCACCAAACGGCTAATGAGAATTTCGTAGTCGGAGAGTTTGGTCTCGCGACGGAAGAAGTTACCGGGAATACGACCGGCGGCCGCAAATTTTTCCTGGTAATCTACAGAAAGTGGAAAAAAGGCTTGGCCTTCTTTTGCTTTGGTAGCACTAACGATCGTGGCCAACAGCATGGTATTACCCACGCGGAGGAGGGCACTACCATCGGCTTGTGCGGCTAATTTACCCGTCTCTAATGCAACTTCCCGACCATCGGGGAGGTTAAAGGTGACGCGTAACGGGATTTGTTTACCCATAATAAAAAGTATTAGGTACCGGCTTCAGCGCAGCGGGGGAACATTTCGTAAACCGTTATATACACACAATATGGCAACAGTAATAAGTACAAAAGGGCGGTATGGAAGGCAACTTTATACTGAGCATGTTTGGTTTTGTGCACCACGATTATGGGAGGATCCCAAAGTTTTATGCGCAAAACCTGCCGAGTGGAAGTATAATTGGGGAGATTTGTACTGTGCTGCTACATTGTGTGGAGGGTGATTCAGTGGTAGCAACAATGTGGGATTTGGGTCATTGTGTTACATATGAGGACTGAATACAACCTCGCTTGCGAACAGTTCACCTGCGGTCTGAACCGATACAGGTTAAAAAATAGAAAACCGGACTTTTCCGGCCTTGATAATATACACGTAAAAATAAAAAAGGTTTAGAAAAGAACAAGCCGAATGTTAAAAACACCAGGATTGAACTTTGCTAAACCTTTTAACAATATCTTATTTACGGAGACCTAACTTCTCGATCAAAGCGCGGTATTTGTAAATATCTTTTTTTGCATAGTAAGACAACAGACTTTTACGCTGACCAACCATTGTCAACAACGCACGGCGCGTTGAGTGGTCTTTTTGGTTAATGCGCAAGTGAGCACTGAGGCTTTCAATTCGGTAAGTCAACAAAGCAACCTGTGCTTCTACATTACCCGTGTTCTTGTCGCCACCGTATTCAGATACGATTGAAGCAACCTTCTCTTTAGAATAATAAACTGCCATTTTTAAATGTAAATGATAATGAACTGATGTGACTAACACCGAATTTCGAGACTGTTCGGCAAAAAACAGTAATCCATTCTCGTTTAGCCGCCGCAAAGGTAAAACAAAATTTTATTCCGTAAAAATATTGTTTGATTATTTTTCCAAAATATAAAATGCTTCGGTCCTCATGCAACTTTTAAATCAGTTGCATTTTAGCGACTTTGGGATCAACAACCACCTGATCGTGTTCAAAATCCAATTTGATCCGCCATTTTTGCATGGTTGCCGCCCCGATAATCACTTCTTCACTTAATCCAGGCACCACCAAAAATTCATCTGAAAGTAAAATATCATCCAGATAAAAATCAAGGCGAATCACTTCTTTAATTTCAATAAAATGATTTTCCGAAGCCGTGTAAACCCGCCGGATACGGCCCAGTTTAACGGGTATTTCGAGTTCGTGAGCAAATTCGGGGTGAATACACGATAAGTTTGCCCCGCTGTCAAACAGCGCGTACAAGCGTTTTTCGGCTTTAGAGCCAACAAAGAGGAGCGGTAGTTTAAGAATTGACATGGTATAAGAATTTTATGAAAACCGCTTTAAAAAGAAACGGCCCACAAAATTAAGCCTTTTTACAAAACTACCAAACGCCCCGTTGTTTTTTGGGCTAAATCCTCCGCCTGCAAAAAGTAAATACCCGCTGGTAAGGCCGTTTGAAAATGGTTCATCCCTTTTTTAAGCGTCCAGGTATTCAAACGACCGCCCTGGGCCGTGCTCAAGTGCAGGATAGCACCTTCGGCTCCCGGCCAGTTTAAGGAAAAATCGCCCGTCCGCGTGGGGTTCGGAAACAAACGCAACGGCTCCGGCTCCACCGATTTTACCGCCACCACCGACCAGGCGTTAAACAAGGTCTGCAACGAATCAATTGGCTCCTGCCCCGCTGGTAACGAAGGCACGTTCAAATCGAGGTACAAGGTTCCGCTAACGGTATCCGAAGGAATGGACATGCGGATAAAAGCCGACAACGACGACGTTCCGTTGGCCGCGCAACGAGTATCGGCCCCGACCACATTGGCCCCTTGCAGGCTGTACATGAGGCGTTCGGCCAAAGGCAGACCGGCAGTTTGCAAAAAACGAGCCTCCATGCTGTCCAAAATTTGGGGTCCCAACAAAATATTTCCCTGAATGGCGTAATCCGGCCCAACGCGGTGGCCTTTCCAATCCATGCAGGATGTACCCGTAAATGCAGCGGCGCGGGGCATACCCTGCGCGTCAAAATCCACAACTCCATATTGGCGGGATACGGACCCAAAAATACCGGCCACATCATTGGATTTGAGCCAGGCAATAATTTCTTCCGGCGATAAACCCTCCAACATGCGCTGGCGTGCGTTGTTCTGGTTAGTCGCGTTCCAAAACGATTGCGTGTGAATGGCACCACGTCCGGGAATAATATTGCTGATAATAATGGCCCCGTTGCTGCCGGGGAACTGGATATTGTCGAGGCAACTGGCCCCGGCACTGCCTATTTCACCCGTGTTGGGGTCAACGGCAACAATCGAAAACGTGTCTTGCGCCGCCAATATGCGCACCCAGAGCAACGCAAGCAATACGAGTAATGGCTTTGTCATTGTGTAAAACGGTATGTGTTAAAAAACAAAAGCGGCGTTAAATATTGAACATCGAACAATTGAACATCGAACACCGAACAATTGTTCGTTTATCCTAATTTTTGCAAACTTTCTTCCAAAATAGCAATGCGCGCCTGGGCATCGGCGAGTTTTTTACGCTCGTTGTCAACGACCTGCGCGGGTGCACCACTTACAAAACGCTCGTTGGAGAGTTTACCTTCCACCGAGCGGGCAAAACCGCGTTGGTATTCCAGTTCGGTGGTCAGTTTGGCGCGTTCGGCTTCCACGTCAATTTCGGTGGGCATTTCCACGTAAAACTTATCCGTGCCGCTGATGAATGATTTGGCATTTTCAGGTTCGGCATCGGAGAAGGAAAGGCTACCGAGGTAGGCCATTTTCACCACCATAGCGCGGGCACCGGGAACATCAAACAAGGCTTTGGCGGTAGCGCTGTTTTGCACCGTAACGGCCAATGGCTCTTTTTGTTTGAGTTGGTTGGCGTTGCGCAATTCCCGAATTTTGGTAATAATATCGCGAATTTGCTCCACTTGTTCGATCAATTCGGCGTTCGCCGGGCGCAAAGCGGGGTATCGTTGAACGCAGCAATCGTCACCGGCGGCGCGTTCTTCCAATTGGTGCCAAAGTTCTTCGGTGATAAACGGCATAAACGGATGCAATGCCACCAACATTTGGGAGAACATGGCCAAAGTCGCGTCGTAAGTGGTCTGGTCAATCGGTTGTTCGTAACCGGGTTTAACCATTTCCAGGAACGACGAACAGAAATCATCCCAAATAAAGGCGTACAGTGATTTCAACGCTTCGCTGAGGCGATATTGTTTAAAATCACTTTCAACGGTCGCCAACACCGCCTGGAATTTTTCATTAATCCATTCAACGGCCAACGCATTGGTGCGTTCAATGTCTTCGTTTTCCGGGGTGGCCGTGGTGTTCCAACCTTTTACCAAACGCAAGGCATTCCACATTTTATTGCAGAAATTCCGGCCTTGTTCGCACAAAGCACTTTCGTCGAGAATGGCACCGTCGGGTCCAAATGGCGCATCAAAAATCAAGTCACCACCGGCGGCGGCGCTGGACATGAGGCCAAAACGAACGCCATCGGCCCCGTATTTGTCCAACAATGCCAATGAATCGGGGGAATTCCCCAACGATTTGGACATTTTGCGGCGGTTTTTGTCGCGTACCATCCCGGTAAAATACACCGCTTGGAAAGGCCGCTCCTGTTTGTATTCGTAACCGGCCATAATCATCCGGGCCACCCAGAAGAAAATAATATCCCAACCCGTCACCAATACGCTGGTGGGGTAATAGTATTTAATTTCGCCGTCGGGCTGGTTAAATCCGTCGAATACCGAAATGGGCCACAACCACGAAGAAGCCCAGGTGTCCAATACGTCTTCGTCCTGGCGCAGGTCATCGGCGGTGAGTTGGTCGTTGCCGGTAGCGGCTTTGGCTTGCGCCAGGGCACCGTCCACGTTTTCGGCCACAAACACGTGGGTTTCTTTGCTCAAACCTTCCGATTTGAGGTACCAGGCCGGAATTTGTTGTCCCCACCACAACTGGCGGCTAATGCACCAGTCGCGCAGGTTTTCCATCCAGTTGCGGTACAGGTTTTGGAAACTGGGCGGGTAAAACTTGATTTCTTCCTCCATCACCGCTTTGAGGGCCGGAGCACCCAAATCGGCCATTTTTACAAACCATTGGAGCGACAATTTGGGTTCTACTACGGAATTGGTGCGTTCCGAACGGCCAATTTTGGTTTGGTAATCCTGAATTTTTACCAAAACACCCGCCTGATCGAGCAGTGGTTTTACGGCTTTGCGCGCGGCAAAACGGTCCATACCCACGAGCGGCGCATACGTGCACGCGTCACTGATTTGGCCGCCATCGGTCAAAATATCAATGACGGGCAACTGGTGGCGCTGGCCAATTTCGTAGTCATTGGGATCGTGCGCCGGGGTAATTTTTAACGCCCCGGTACCAAATTCAACGTCCACGTAATCATCGGCAATCACCGGAATGGCTTTGTCAATGAGCGGAATCAACACTTTTTTGCCCACTAAATGCGTGTAGCGTGGATCTTTCGGATTCACCGCCACCGCTACGTCGGCAAAAATAGTTTCGGGGCGTTGGGTAGCAATCACTACCCCGTCGCTGCCGTCTTCCAGTTTATAATGCAGGTGAAACAATTGGGCGTTTTCTTCGCCGTAAATTACTTCTTCGTTCGACAATACCGTTTTGGCTTCGGGGTCCCAGTTGACCATGCGCAGGCCCCGGTACAATTTACCTTTGGAATGCAGGTCCACAAACATGCGAATGCAGTCCTGGTAATACCCTTTGTCCATGGTAAAGGCGGTCCGGTCCCAATCGCACGACGCCCCAAGGCGGCGCAATTGTTGCAGGATAATACCGCCGTATTTGTCTTTCCATTGGTAGGCGTAACCCATGAACGATTCGCGGGTGAGGTCGGCCTTGCGCAGTTGTTTTTCGTCGCGCAGCCAACGCACTACTTTCGCCTCGGTGGCGATGGAAGCGTGGTCGGTACCGGGTACCCAACACGCATTTTTGCCGTCCATCCGGGCTTTGCGAATCAAAATATCCTGGATGCTGTTGTTCAGAAGGTGCCCCATGTGCAGCACACCCGTGACGTTCGGCGGAGGGATCACAATGGTAAAGGCTTCGCGGTCGTCGGGGACGGAGCGGAAATAACCAGATTTTTCCCAGTGTTGATACCATTTCTCCTCAGTCTCTGCCGGATTGTAACGGGTTGATATTTCTGACATACAAATATTTAAGTATTTTTAATGAATAAAAGCGGTGCAAAGGTATTAATAATCACTACTAAATGGTCAGTAGTTACTAATATTTCACAACCCGCGCGGCATCTTTTTTAGTTCCATCGGACCAAATAAAATAGGTACCGGGGTGTAAAGTGCTCAAATCGAGGGTATAACGCCCCGCCGTTCGGGTCGCGAACAAAACCCGGGTACGGCCCAGGACATCGGCGCACCAAAACTTCCCGGACGGATTGGCGTAGGCATTCCAGGCAACGAGACCGTTGGTGGGATTGGGAAACACCGTAAAACGGGCGTCCACGGGCACAATGGGCGCATCGGCGGGTTTGCACAATTGCGGAATGTGGATATCCAGCCAGTTCAGGCGGCGCTCGATCCAACCTTTTAATTTGGTAATTTCACCGGCGTAGGTGGTGGGATAACCACCGGCTTCCACCGTCCAGTTTTGGTAACCCAAAATATTCCAGCGTTGGTAATGGCGCGTTTTGGCGTTGTTGACCAAAGCGGCAATGCTGTCTACGTAATGAAACAGGTATTGTTTGGAAAAAACGGACTGCCGCAATTCGGCGTAGGAATTGCATATTTGTTGGGCAAAATCCGAATCCTGCAACATGCGAGGGTACAGATCAGGCGAATAAATATCGGGAAAACAATCGTTGATGCGGTACGACCAGCCGGAGCCGTCGGTTGCCCCAAAAATATCACATTCGGGAATGTCTTTCCAGGCCCAGTCAAAATCCCACACTGGTCCGGCTTTAATGAGGCTGTCGGTGCTGTTTTGGTTTTTGTAAAAATAGCGGCTTTTTTTGCTGCCATCGTTGTTGCGGGCCAATTCATTCACCAAAAAATAGGCGACAAAACTTTTGGCGTCAAAATAGCGGCGATACCCCGTTTGGGGGTCCATAAAATCCGGGCCAAACAAAGCCGTTTCCGCATTGTAGACGTATTGTTGGAGGTAAACGCGTTGGGCGGTGGTCCAATCGTCGGCTTTTGGGTAATGAACGACATAATTGATGTTCGCGTTGGTACCCGCCGGGGTGTACGCCGAAGTGAAATTATCAAAACCTGACCAGTAGTCAATTTTAAAAATATACCCCCCCGTGAGGGCGTCGCCGTTGGTTGCGTCGGGGTCGGATTTGGCCACATCCACGCGGTTTTTATCCCGTTTAATACGTTCGCAAAAGAGGTAAATGCCCTCGTAGTTGCCATTTAGTACGACTTCCACGAGTTGGGTGCGGGGAGCGTATTGCCCCATAGCGCGGAACAGTTCGTAGGAAAGCGGATTTCGGGCGAACGTTTTTTCGTTGTAATGGGGAATAAGGCACCAATCGGATTCTTCGGGCATACCAAAGGGCGCGATAGTACGTTCATTGCCCAGTTCATCGCGGGTTTCGAGGGCAAAAGGTTGCTGCGGCATCCAGGCGGAACTGGCCCCCCGGATTTCAATGCCAATTTTGCCCTGGTACACCGAGGGTTGATCAGCAATGTGGTTAATCATCCCCGGTCCGTTGTAAATAATGGCCATATTGGCCGTTATTTTGGGTTCGTTGGGGATGGTTTCACCGTTGGTATTAATTTGGACAATGGGTAATTCGGATTGGGTAAGGGTTTGGGCGGCCGTTTTTTGAAAAATAAAAATCAGGCACAATAGTAGCAGGCGTGTAAGTTGTATTTTTGTCATAATGAAGGGCAAAAATAACGAACGGAAGCAAAGCAAGTTGAAATGTTTTATATTTTTGTATAGCATTGACAATCTTTGTTTTACATTTGCCCCCACTTATATGACGCAGAACGAACTATATAATCAGGCAGAGCAAGCGCTACGTGCATCTTTAGAAATCTTGAGAAGCAACTTTTCGCACCTCGATGAGAAACGGCTTCAACAGCGCCCCGAAGACCCCAAAGGATGGACTATTTTGGAGTGTTTTGAACATCTTAATTTGCATTACAGCGATTATTTGCCGCAAATAGAGTTGGCCATTCACAAGGCCAAAGCACACCAACACAAGCCACAACCAGACGGGCCGGTAAAAACAACATTTATCGGCGGGCAAGCCCTGAAATGGGTAAAATCGCCGTCGGGCAAACGTTTTAAAACATCCAAACGCTACAATCCGTTGGGACGGGCCTTAACCCCTTCGGCGTTGAAGTCGTTGATTATCAACATTGAAAAATTATTGCGCATTATCCAACTCAGCAAAGAAGTGGATTTGAACCGCACCAAAATACGTTTCGCCGTCATTCCGATGTTCAAATTTAATTTGGGCAATTTGTTGGAATTTATGGCAGCGCATACCGCAAGACATATAGCTCAAGCAAGCCGATTACTTGACTAAAACTATTCACTAAAATTAAATACACAATGAACAGCAAAAAAATTATCGCATCCTTCACAACCGGTGTTATTTGCCTGTTGATGACCATATCGGCCTTTGCAATTACCCCTGAATTTGGTAAAGCAACTTATTATAACGATAAATACGAGGGCCGTAAAACCGCCAGTGGAGAGCCTTACAACAAGGCATTGTACACCTGTGCGCACAAAACGTACAAATTTGGCACCATGCTCCGCGTTACCCGCCTCGATGATAACCGCACGGTAGATGTGCGCGTGAACGACCGTGGTCCTTACGCCGAAGGTTTTGTGATTGACGTATCGCGCGCCGCGGCCGAAGAAATTGGTCTCGACAAAGCCGGTTCATTAAAAGTAAAAGTAGAGGTGATTGAAAAAGAGGCCGAAGCCGCCCCAACTCCCGCCCCAACTCCCGCCCCAAAAACGGCGCCCACAACCGCCCCTAAAACGGAACCCACGGTAAAAACCCAAAAGAATACCGTGGCCGCTCAAACGGCTCAAAGCCAGCCCAACGTGCTGCCGGAATTGGTAAAAGCCAAGGCAACTTCGCCGTTGGCCGCGCCCAAAACGCCCAAGGCTCCGGTCAAAGAAACCGTTACCGTTGCTCCAAAATTATCGCTGCTCGAAAACGCAACGTACAAAATTGACGTATCAAAAGCCGAAGCAACGGGTTTTGCCGTGCAGTTGTACAGCCTTTCTTCCATCGAATCGGCCTTTACCGAAGCCTCCAAATTGCAGGCTTCGTACAAAGGTAAAACCTTGATGCAAACCGCGGCCGATGGTTCTTGTAAAGTGCTGATTGGCCCTTACAAAACCCGCAAAGAAGCCGAAGTGGCCCAAAAAGCCGCCGCTAAAAAACACCCTAAGTGCTACATTGTCAATTTGGACGCAGATAATGATAAAATTAAATAAAATCCCCACAACCGCACCGGAAGGCGCGTCAAAAAAAGATTATAAAGAAAAAACAAAGGCATTGGTGGAACGCCTCGGCGCGTTGCAACACCTCATGTACGCCCAAGGCAAGTACAGTGCAATGGTCATTTTGCAAGGTATGGATGCCAGTGGAAAAGACGGAGCCGTGCGCAACGTATTTGACGCCTGCTCCGTAGCGGGTCTTAATCTTGTTTCTTTTAAAAAACCCACCGAAGAGGAATTTGCCCACGATTTTTTGTGGCGTGTTCACAAAGTGGTTCCCCAAAAGGGGATGATGACCATTTTTAACCGCAGCCACTACGAAGATATTCTGATTCAACGGGTACACGGCTGGATTGACCAGGATCGCGTGGACATGCGCATGCGCGCCATCAATGCTTTTGAAGAGTTATTGTTGAAGGACAACAATACGCAGGTATTCAAATTTTACATGCACTTGTCGAAAGAAGAACAGGAAGTGCAGTTAATGGAGCGCAAAGAAGACCCGGAAAAGTTTTGGAAACACAACGACGGCGACTGGGAAGAGCGCAAACATTGGGACAAATACATGGATGCCTACGAATACGCCATTAATAACAGCGTGATCCCCTGGCACATTTGTCCGGTGGATAACCGTTGGTACCGCGATTATTTTATCGCCAAAACCCTCGTGGAGCACTTGGAACAACTCAACATGAAATTGCCGGGAACGGAATAACTGTATTTATGGAAGAGCAAACACCCGAAATTGCCGAGCCACAAGGCCCGGCACCGCATTGGCTGCAACGCACCGAACTGCTGGTGGGCAGCGAATCTCTCGAAAAACTCAAAAATATGCACGTCCTGGTGGTTGGCCTGGGCGGTGTGGGCAGTTATGCCGCCGAGTTCATTGCCCGGGCCGGGGTGGGCAATATGACCATTGTAGATGGTGACACCGTTGACCTCACCAATACCAACCGCCAGTTACCCGCCCTGCACAGTACCGTCGGGGTACCCAAAGTGACGATTATGGCCCAGCGTATCCGGGACATTAACCCCGAAATTAACCTTACCGTGGTGGAAGAATTTTTAACCCCAAACACGGCGAAGGATTTAATTACGGACCGCTTCGACTACGTTTTTGATTGTATTGACTCGGTGCAGCCCAAACAATATTTAATCGTCACCTGCAAACAATTGGGGGTTCGGATCGTGAGCAGCATGGGTGCCGGAGGGCGCATTGATCCGTCAAAAGTACAGGTGGCCGATTTGTCGGAAACCTTCAATTGTCCTTTTGCCCAACAAATACGTAAAGGGTTGAAACGCAAAGGGGTACGCAAGGGCGTAACCGTTGTTTTTTCCTCCGAACTGGTGGATCGCAACACCTGTATGCTCACCGACGGCAACCGTTTTAAACGGTCATTTTACGGCACCATATCCTACATTCCCGCGTTGTTTGGCCTACACATGGCCAGCGTTGTTATTCGGGATTTGGTGGAAGGTGATGGCAAAAAACTCAAATCATACCGGTAAGGCTCATCGTATTTCGGAAAACCGTAGTATCTTTGCGCCTCATTTATTAAACATATCCCAGCGGGGCATTCCGCTTTTACACAATGATTATTGAAAAAAACAAAGCGGTGTTTGTGCATTACACACTCACCGATGGCACCGCAGAGGGCCAATTGGTAGAAACCACTGAAAACCGCGAACCGCTTGCTTTTATCTATGGTATTGGCATGATGATCCCGGATTTTGAGAAAAACCTCTCAGGATTGAAAGCGGGCGATACATTTGCTTTTGGCATCCCGGCAGACAAAGCCTATGGCACATACGACGATGGCGCATTGATTGATGTTCCTAAACGCATCTTTGAAATTGACGGAAAAATTGAAGAAGGTTTGCTCGAAGTGGGCAACGTATTGCCTTTGCAAGACCAGGAAGGTAACCACCTTCAGGGTATGGTTGCCAGCGTTGGTGACGACACCGTTAAAATTGACTTTAACCACCCCATGGCGGGCGTTGACCTCTATTTCAGCGGACACGTATCTCTCGTTCGCGATGCGGAACAAGAAGAATTGGATCACGGCCATATCCACGGCGACGGTGGTCACCACCACTGATAATTGGTCATTATGCTGAACGTATCGGATCTGACCGTTCAATACGGGCAACTTAATATCGTAAATAACGTCTCCTTTTCGATTGAAAAGGGCAAAATACTGGGGATTGCAGGCGCATCCGGGTCGGGAAAAACGACACTGGCGCTCGCAATCCCCGGTTTGCTTTCGAGCCAAGCCACCGTTCAGGGTCAACTTACCATTGGCACCGATTCTTTTCCGCTCCACGACGCACGCCAACTGGCCGCCGTTCGGGGTAAAAAAATTGGTTTTGTTTTTCAGGAACCTTACAGCAGCCTGAATCCCGTCCTTACCTGCGGACAACAAATCGCCGAAACCATCGTCCTGCACTTGGGCACATCTCCGCAAGATACCCGCGACCTGGTCGCCCAATGGCTCCAAAAAGTTCAAATCCAGGATATAGAGCGCACCATAAATGCCTTCCCGCATGAATTATCCGGCGGGCAACTCCAACGAATTATGATTGCAATGGCCCTCTGTGGACAACCAGAAGTGCTCATTGCCGATGAACCCACCACGGCCCTGGACGTTACAGTGCAAAAATCAGTGCTGGATTTGTTAAAAAGCCTGCAACAGGAACTACAACTCACCATGCTGCTGGTATCGCACGATACAAAAGTACTCCGGTACATGTGCAACCACATTGCGACTATGGAACAGGGTCACATGCAAACCATTGTTCCGGTACAGCGCGTGGCCGCACCGGATCGGGTAACACATACGCATACGCCTGCCCCCAACGCGACGCCTATTTTTGAACATCCGGGCATAACAGTGACCTACCCAAAGAAGCGCAATTTTTGGGGTAAACCCAAACAATGGTTCAACGCCGTGGATCAGGTGCCCGTGCGCGTGTACGCGGGCGAATGCCTCGGCATTGTGGGCGAATCCGGTTCCGGGAAAACCAGTTTGGGTAAAGCCATTGCCGAACAAAACGGTTACGCCAAAGGGGGCACGGTCATTATTGACCAGCATCCGGCGTCGGCACTAAACCCGTCCATGCGCATTGGTGATGCCCTGTTTGAAACCGTGCAACATTTTTCGCCCCTGCTCGACCGGGAAGCAGCCCGGAAACGCGTTGTGCAACTGCTGGAATGGGTCGAACTCCCGGAGGAGATGTACCACCGTTACCCCCACCAGTTATCCGGCGGGCAAAAGCAACGCGTTTGTATTGCGCGGGCTTTAAGTGCCAACCCTACCCTCTTGATTTGTGACGAAATTGTATCGGGACTTGATTCCGTTACCCAGCAAGCCGTGTTACAGTTGTTAAAAAACCTGCAACACCAGCGTCAATGCGGCATTGTGTTTATTACCCACGATTTGGACATTGTACGGCAAATTTCGGATCGTATTATGGTGCTGTACCAAGGCATTTTGCAAGAAGAACAAACCACCGATAGGCTGTTTGCCCAACCGGCGCAACCCTACACGCGTACATTATTGGCCGCTCGTTTGTAATACGTCGTGGGCAATTTCAAAAAAATCGGGGACACAGGCCGACGACAAGGGGATTTGGCCGTTAAACAACACACAAATACCCGTTTTTAAGTTGCGATCGAAGGCAATTTCGCCCCTAAAACCATTTACATAACCACTGTGATAGACGATGGTGGCGCCGTCTTTCTTCAAAATACGCCAACCCAACGCGTAGGAGGCCGAATCCCGGTCAATCCAATGCCCCAGAATACGCCGTTCTTTGCCCGTTTTTACGATGGGTTCAAATACTTTATCCAATACTTCATTGGAGACCACGGCCGGGCGTTCGCCCGTGAGCAACAGCAACCATTGGGCCATATCGCTGATGCTGGCGTTCACGCCACCGGCCTCGGCAACGTTGTAATAAGCGTTTTCGATGGGGCCGGGCACCCAGTTCCAGCCCGACCATTGGTGCGGCACGGCTTTATTGGGGGTGGCATCAATGGTGGCGTAGTCGCAGGATGCGTACAACATATTGCAGGGTTGAAATATTTTTTGCTGGATAAGTTGCGCAAAAGGCACTCCGGTTGCCTTGGCCATGATGGTGCCGGTGAGCGAAAAAGCGGCATTTTGATAGGCATAAAACTCCCCCTCTTTTCCACAAACGGGCGATTGGTAAAAATACTCCCGAACAATTTCATCCAACGAATAACCTTCTTCCACCAAATTGGTATAAGCGTGGTAAGGCAGCCCGGTGGTATGCGACAATAAATGGGCAATTTCGACCCGTTTGGTTTGCTCTTTGTCTTTTAACCGAAACTCGGGCAACCATTGAACCACTTTATCGTGGATACTGAGCGCGTGATTGGCGTCCAAAATACCCGTTAGCACCCCCGTAAAACCTTTGGACAAGGAACCAATGCGAAAAACGGTGTGGGTATCCACGGAGTCGCGGGTATGCGCGTTGCGAAAGCCGTATCCTTTTTGTAGAATAATTTTGCCGTTTTTAACAATGGCTACGGCGGCACCCAAGCCCTGCTGGGCGGTAAACTCCCGGGAAAAATAAGCATCGTAACGTTGGGCCAGCAACAGGGCGGCCGTATCCGTTATTTCTTTTTCGACGGCAGCGGGTACTGAAAGTTGGGTAGTGGGATGTTCGGATTGATTATGGCATGAAAAGGCCGCAAAAAGCGCTAAAAACAAAAAATACTTAAAATACATCCGCAAAACTAACAAGAATACGGCACATTTTGGGCACAAAAAAAGCCACTCAAAAAATTGAGTGGCTTGGCTCGGATGGTAAAAAATGTTGTTACACACCGGTAGTGTCTACGATGATATTACCATTAACACCGCCGGTCCCACGTAAAGTGGCACGAAAGTTTAAGTTACCTTTCATAAGTTGTTCAGACTTAAAATTGTGATTAAAAAAAGATATTAGGATACTACAATTATCAGGAGCAAAAATACTGCCATAACCGATACTTTACCAAACCTTATTTTAACTTTACAAACTCCCAAATAGGAGAATTCGCCCACAAAAAAGGCTATAAAAAACTGAAAATCAACGTTTTAAAAAATCAAAAAACGACATTTCTGTTACACTTGCTAAAAAAATAATGGTTCAGTATAGTGCAAATCTGCTAATTCAAGACGTTTTAAGTTTCTCCATTAACATATCCCAGAGGCGTTCGAAGGGAATAATCTCCACTTCGTTGCTCTGATTTTCCACATTAAAGGGATGTAATTCCATTTTCTGGCGGAGCAACTTCACTTTACCCTCAATTTGTTTAGGCTCAAACTGCGCAAACGGAATCGCGAGCAGCATTTTGATAAAATAATAACTGCGTTTGGTTTGGTCGCCCTTCAAATGCCGGTAACAATATTGGTTAATGGCATCTACCTCGTCAATGAACCGGCGGTATTTCCGCTCCGAAAGCAAAATAAGAATTCGGATAATAATAATCGCGACGTTAAAACCGCCTTTATCCCTCGAAAAAATGGGCGTGCGGCGCTCAAACCGATCCAGTTTGAAGCGGTGGGCCAATTTGGACTCTACCAACCCGAGCGAATGCAAGAAATAGAGGTAAGATTCGTAAATCGCCCAAATTTCCTTGGCATTATCCGGCAAAAACTGAAACCGGGTGTGGGTGATAATGCGGTATAACGTGGCATCAGCCTGTTCGTACTCCTGCGAGTGAAAACACAAACTCAGGAACAATTCCTGGTATTTGAACCAGTTGAACGTACCTTCCTGCAAAAAGCGCAAACACTCGTGCGCCGATACCTGCCCGGCGTAAAACTGCCCCAGTTGAATATTTCCCATCAGGTTTTGATAATGAAATATCTGCAAAGGCGTTCTTGCTTCGTACGGGCGGCTGTTAAAAAAACCAATGGCTTCGTCGCAAAAAGTGATGGCGGAATTATAATCCCGAATGCTGGTGTACTGAATAAGCCCCACGAGGTAGCCGTACATTTGTAGTTTGTACGACTGAAATTTTTCCATTTGGGGTTTAATGGTATCGTACGCCTGAATGGCTTTGGCGTGAATTTCGTCGTTGATACCCCGGCGATTCACGTAGGTGACAATTAACTCGGTGTACAACTGTTCGGCCAAACATTCGGCATCGTAAAGGGCTCGAAATTGCAAAAACAAGTCGCTCATTTCTTTGTATTTGATGCTGTTGCTTTCCCGAAGCCCGTATTGGATCCGCAGGAAAGAAGCAATGTCCATACTCAAAAATGTAAAATCGAATTTAGTGGCTTTGTTGAGCAACTTTTCGGCCAATTCCATCGCCGAAATATTGGCGTTCATACCGGCCAAAATCCGAACCACAAGCCATTTTTTATGGCAGTCATAATAAGCGCGCTGATAATCCGAAAAATCAGATTTAAAGGTATTAATGTCCAAAATAGCATCAATAAGGTGCCCTTTAATGTCCGATTTGAGTTTTCGATACGCATTACCGCCCATTTGACTTCCGTATAACTTGCGCTCCGCCTCTGAATCTGAATTGATTTGTCCGTCCCGAACGCCCTCAAACAAAGACAACAATTTAGATGTTCCTCCTCTGCCATCTCCATCCCGAAGATGCTCGAATGGGTTGATATTATGCTGTCTGAGCAGATAAATAACTTCCTTTAATGATTGCATGGGACAAAGATACAAAAATAATTACTACGTTTACACCATGATTATGAAGAACAAAGTTACTTTTTACGCCGCGCTGTTGGGCCTGCTCTGGCTCTTTTGCGCTTCCTGCAATTATACCATTAAAGTCAAAAATGGCCCCACCGCGTACGAACTTAAACGGTACCACGATGCCATTACTTTTCTGCAAAAAGAGTATCCAAAGGCCAAATCGCGCTCCGAAAAAGGCAAAATTGCTTATAAACTGGCCGATTCCTACACCAATACCGGTAAAAACAATACCGCTATTCAGTGGTACAAAACGGCCTACGACAATGGCTACGGCTCCGAAGCCCTGCGCGGGTATGCCTACGCCCTCAAACAGGCCGAACGGTACAAGGAAGCCTTAGAGGTATTTAAAGAACTGGGCATCGAAATTGGAAGCCCTTACGAATACCGCAAAGAAATTACGGCCTGTCAGGTCGCAACCGACTGGAACAAACAAATCCCCGAATCGGGCATTACCGTCGAACCAGTACCCTTCAACAGCCCCCAAAATGATTTTGCGCCCATCTGGTTCCCCGACGGCCGTTTGGTGTTTTCCAGCGACCGCACCGCCGCCAACGGTAAAGAATCGTACCGCTGGACGGGCAACCGCTACATGGATATGTTTATTGTGGAACCCAACCAGGCCAGCGCGCAGTTGTTTGACCCGGGCCTCAACAGCCCCACCCACGAAGCCACCCCTTGTTTTGCGGCTTCGGGGAAGGAGGTGTTTTTTGTAAGAACCATCGCCGACGAAGAAACCGCCGACCAATATTGCCGACTGGTGGTCGCCCAACTCAACGAGCGCAACCAGTGGTCGGGCGCAGAACTATTGGGCTTCCAAAAACCGCGTTTAAATTATATCCACCCCTGCCTCTCGAAAGATGGCAACTACCTTTATTTTGCCTGCAACGACCCCGAAGGCTGGGGCGGCTATGACCTTTACGTCACTACCCGCAAACCCAACAGCGAAACCGGCTGGAGCGAACCTAAACTGCTGAGCCGCAGCATCAATACCACGGCCAACGAACTTTTTCCGGCTTTTGAAGGCGACACCCTTTTTTTTGCCTCCAATGGCCACCCGGGCATGGGCGGATTGGACATTTTTAAAACCTATAAACTGGATAAAACCAATTGGGCACCACCCGTTAATTTAAAAAGCCCCATCAACTCCGGCGCGGATGATTTTGGCTGGATTACCCAACCGGCCCCCGCCACCAACGGCAAAACCCTCAAAAGTGGCGACTTGATCAAAAGTGGTTTTTTTACCTCCAACCGCGCCAATGAATCGGCCAAAGGACAAGACGATATTTACGCGTTTTCGCAGCGGGTACCGCCGCCCAAGCCGCCCAAAAAAGTGGATACCACCTCCGTCGCCGTCCAACCCCAAATGATTATTGAAGGGTACGTGGTGGAAAAAATATTCGCCACCCCCGACGATCCCAATACCAAAATGATTGGTCGAAAACCCGTCAGCGCGGCCAATGTCCTCATTGAAAACGGCGATAAACCAACGAACATTAAAGTCAACGCCGATGGCTATTTTAAAATCGTGGCCAAAAGCCAAACCGATTATAAATTTACCGCCACCAAAGACGGTTATTTGAGCAATTACACCCTTTTTAGCACCAAAGGCATTGGTACCGATCCCAAAAATCCGGTGCAGACCTTTGAAGTGGAAATTGTGTTGGACAAAATTTACCTGAATAAAGAAATTGTGCTGGAGAACATTTATTACGATTACGACAAATGGGACATCCGTCCCGACGCGGAACCCACCCTCAACAAATTAGCCGAGGTACTGCAACAAAATCCGAAAATTAAAATTCAACTGGGCAGCCACACCGACTGCCGGGGCAACGACAACTACAACCAGGGACTTTCGCAAAAACGCGCCCAAAGTGCCGTGGATTATTTGCTCCGAAAAGGTATTATCCCCGAAAGACTCACCGCGTTGGGATACGGCGAACAAAACCCGTCCGCCGATTGCGCTTGTAACAAATGCACCGAACCCGAGCACCAGCGCAACCGGCGGACGACTTTTAAAATTTTAGAATAAACCCCAAATAAAGGCCACAAAACGCCAAATGGCGTAGATCATCACCATAAAAATGAGCAGAATTACCGCGAAGATGAATAACAAAGACCAAATGGTCCGGGGCCGTTTTTTGTCTTCGCTGTAATACTGTTGCAAGAGGTTAACGTTGCGGCGGTTGGCTTTAAAACCCACGTCGAATATATCACCGACAAAAGGAATTACCCCCACCATTGCGTCGAGGATGATATTGCCAATCATTCGGATAATCACCAATGGACCCGCGCCTTTTTTGAACATAACGCCAAACAGCAGCAGCGAAATGCCCATACCGGCAATATCACCGGCCCCGGGAACAAGCCCCGCAATGGCATCGAGGCCAAACCGAAAACTGGTGCCGGGAATCCGAAACTGGTTATCCATTAAATTGGCTAATGCATTTAGCCATTGCAAATCAGCGGGTACTTTTTGCTCTTGTTGTTGCTCCATATTTACTGCACGCGCAATTGCTGACCAATCTGAATGCTGTCGTTGGTCATGCCGTTCATAGATTTTAGTTTTGAAACGGTGATATTGTATTTTCTGGAAAGACTAAACAAGGTATCGCCTTTGACCACCGTGTGATAACCCGGCGGGGTAGCCACGGGCGTAGTGGGCGGCGGTGGCGTCACCGAAGGCTGATTGGACGGCGTTGTTTGTCCGCCCGTCACCGGCGTTGGATCGGAGGGGAAATTACCACTTCCCGGCGAAGTACTGGGTTTGGTGCCCGTTGATGGTTTGGTGCCGGTGGTCGGTTTGGTACCCGTGTTGCCGGTATTGCCCGTATTGGCCGGTGGCGTCGTGGTGGGCGGATTACCACCACCCGTTGAAGGCGTGGTAGAGGGTTTATTGTTGCCGGAATTGGGTTGGTCGCCGCCAATTTCAAACAACTCGTCGCCCACCGTGGTACTGGGTCGGTTAGTGGCCGGTTTGGTGGGTTTTGTACCGCCGTCGTTACCGGGCGTGGTTGTCCGCAGGCGCACCAATTCGTCGGAACTGCGGCGGCCCCGCACGCGCACGCGCTCACCCGCTTCGGGTTCCTGGCCGGGCGCCATGCCGTTTTTCTTCAACAAATCTTTCAATTTGATGCCGTATTGCTGCGAAATCTCGAACATCGTTTGGTTTTCGCGCACAAAATGGTGCTTGGCGCGGCCCCGCCATTTGGTGCGTTTTTCGGCGATAAAAATGCGGGTTCCGGCGTCCAATGGTTTACCGGGCGTGTAGCGGCGTTCGTTGTAATCGGCCACTTTTTGGGGGCTGAGGCGGAAAACACTGGCGATTTCGTCAACGGTTTCGCCCTGGTTGGCCAATACCACTTTTACATCATTGATGCGGCCCACGCGGGGCGGAATGGGTTTGGGTTTACCCGTTTCGGAGCCGATGGAGTTATCCTCGTCGTCGGAGGAGTTATTCCACTTCTTGCGTTTGTTTTTTTTTCCGGTAACGGCGCCATCGTTCATGCTGCCGCTGTGCATGGCCTGAATTTCGGGGTCGTCGTATTGGTGGAGTTTGTACCGCTCGATCAGGTCAATGAGTTTTTTTCCGTACCCTTTTTCGGTGGCGTAACCAGCCGATTCGAGGCCATTGGCCCAGGCGCGGTAATCGCGTTTATCAAGGCCGAACAAAAAACCGTAGCGGTAGTATTTGCGCGGGTCGCGCAGGAATTCGGAGTGGTCGTAAAAAGACTCTTCGGGATTGGTATATTTGCGAAAGCACGATTCTACCTTCTCGCCTTTGGCGTCAAATTCGTCGTCTTTCTTTTTGTACGACTTTCCGTTCCAGTTGCTGCCGCATTTTACGCCGAAGTGGTTGTTGGCACCTTTGGCCAATTCACTTTCGCCGGAACTGCTTTCCAGAATACCCTGCGCCAATTTAATACTGGCCGGGATACCCACCCTTTGCATTTCGGCAATGGCGATGCCTTTGTACTTATCGGCGTATTCGCTTTTGGCGGGTGGTGTAGCGGCAGTTTGCGCCTCTTCTTTTACCGCCGATGCGCCCTGAATGGTTGAATTATTATCGGTACTATGCGTAACCGGTTGTACGGGTGTTGCACTCGCCGGGGTTTTAGTATCGGGTTGCTGAGCAAGCAGCATACCGGCCAAGCACAACGTTGGAATGGATAAAATGAATCGTTTCATACAAATAATGACAAGTGGTCTATAATCTATTGGTTAATCTGGCAAAATTAGAGCACGCTCTAAGCCCGACAAGAACGAAATTTTTTCTGTTTTGGTGGGCAAAAGTCGTATTAATTTTGTGAAATTGAATTTCCGGGGGATTTATTTTACATATTCCACTAATTTTGCCCCAAATTATGGAGTATATACAAATTGGTTTTACCAAAAAAACACACGGTGTTAAAGGCGAACTGAAGATTATCATCGAAGAAGTATTTGAAGATATTTTTCTGGAAGCCGATCGCGTATTTATTGAAGTACGCGGCAATAAAATGCCTTATTTTATCCAAAACATTCGCGGAGAAGGCGATTTAATCGTTCTTTTTGAAGATGTTATCAACAAAGACCAGGCCCTGTTGATTCAGTCGAAACCGGTATTTATGCCCGCTTCCGAACTGCCCGCGTCCATCGAAGTCCCCGACGACGGCCTCGAATACACTTTTTTGGAGGGTTTTGTACTTTCGGATAAAAATACGGGCGAGGTAGGCACCATCGAAGAGGTCATTGATATGCCGCAGCAGGAAATGGCCGTCGTGGTGTACAAAGGCCGCGAAATTCTGATTCCATTGGACGAACAAATTATTGTTACCATTAGCGAAGCCAAAAAAACAATCCTGATGGACTTGCCGGACGGATTGTTGGATTTATAACACTTTGATTCATACATACGCATGAGATACAGATCTGCATTGCTGCTGCTATTGGCCAGTTGGGCCTTTAGTGTTCAGGCGCAATTTACCCGCACCCTCTCGCCCAATGCCATCGTCAGCCTGATGACCGTTGCGCCCGGCAGCGAACTGTATAGCACGTTTGGCCACAGCGCACTGCGGGTGTTTGACCCCTCGCAAAACGTAGATCGGATCTATAATTACGGCACGTTCGACTTTGACCAACCCGATTTTTACCTCAATTTTTGCCGGGGAAAACTCCTGTACATCTTAGATGTGGAGCGTTTTAAATCCTTTGAACGCGGCAATATGATGGAAGGCCGGGGGATGCAGGAGCAGCAACTCAACCTCACGCCGATCCAAAAAGAGCGGCTGTTTAACCTGCTCGAAGACAATGCCCTGGCCCAAAACCGCTCCTATAAATACGACTTTTTCTACGATAACTGCGCCACCCGCATCCGCGATATAGTGGACAAGGCGTTGTACGGGCAAGTAACGTACGACTCCACGCACGTGGGCGCGCAACGCACCATGCGCCAGTTGTTGCGGGCTTACCTGACCGAACATCCGTGGACGGGTTTTGGCATTGATTTGGTGTTGGGTATACCCACCGATAAAGTGGCCGGGGTGCAACACTACGTTTTTTTACCCGATAATTTGCACGATGCGTTTGCCACGGCGCGGCAATCGGAAGGGGCACCACTCACCAAAGACGAATACAAAATTCCGGCCCATTACACGCCCGTCCGGCAAGAACCCACGGTACCGATGTTTCCCGTGGTGGTGATGAGTATTGTGGCGTTGTTGGGTTTGGCCTGCATGTTTAACACCCGCGCTAACCGCATTTTCGACGGTATTTTTTGGTTTGTTTTGGGCGTGGGCGGTTTAATTATCGCCTTTTTATGGTTTTTCACCGAGCACCAGGCGACCAAAAACAACCTCAATCTTTTTTGGATGTTGCCCAGCCATTTGTTGGTTTTTTGGCGAAAAAGACGCGAAAACCTTTGGGAAAGTTATTTTATGGTGGCCGGTATCATGTCGGCGGTGCTGCTGTTGGCGATGAAATGGTTGCCCCAGGAACTGCCGTTGGCCGCCATTCCGCTGATGGTGCTGGTTGTGATTAAAGGTTTTTGGCGCGGTAGATAGTTTATTTTATTCTGCATATGTTAAAGTTCGCGGTAGCACTTGCGGTGAAACAGCATTTCGCCGAATATTGTCGTTCTAAACAAACCTCAAATAAATCATCGATCTTTCATTTCTTAACCAAACATTTAGATTATGATGAACATTAGTGTGAAAGCCATTGACTTTAGTGCAGATTCAAAATTGATCGCGTTTATTGAAAAGAAATTGCAGCGCCTGACCAGATATTTTGATCGAGACATTACCGCTGAAGTACATTTAAAACTACAAAATACCGGCAGTTCCATAAAACAAAAAATTGCAGAAGTCCACATTCAAGTTCCCGGTGGGTGGCTGATTGATAAAAAAAGCGATACCACCTTTGAAAGTGCCATTGATGCCTCCACGGAAACCCTGAAAAGGCAGTTGATTCGCCACAAGGAAAAAATGATCAAACGATAGTTTTTTTAGTGAAGAGTGAAGAGTGAATAGTGAAAAGTGAAGAGTGAAGAGTGAAGAATATTAGGGAGTGACTTGGTTTCACTTTTGATGAATACATAGGCTGCAATGTGCTTTCGGGTGCATTGCAGTTTTTTTGTGCCTCCCGGAAGTCGAAATAGGTCTAACCCATTTTACAAGATTAAACCGTCCCTCCGAGGCCGAAAATTGGTTTCTTGATCCTTTGTGGAAATAAATAACTTTTTTGAGTGAACCGAAGCCGGTTCCCAACTAAAAAACAATACATTTGCCCCACCAATCCCACTTTTCACTCTTCACTTTTCACTCTTCACTTTTCACTCTTCACTTTTCACTCTTCACTTTTCACTCTTCACTCTTCACTTTTCACTTTTCACTCTTCACTTTTCACTTTTCACTTTTCACTCTTCACTTTTCACTAAAAAAAATGCTTTTCTGGCACTTCTTTGAAAAAATAGAAAAAGAACTCAGTTATGAGCGCTGGATTGACAAATACCGGCTGTTTCAACGCGCGATGTTGGAACGGGAGGATATTGTGCCGTGGAATGAAGAGGAGGAATGGACGGCTTTTCGGCGGTTTTGCAAAATATTGTACCTGCAAGACCACCGCGACGAAGCCCGGTTTGATGCCTTGCTGGACTGGGCCATTGAAGTAGAAAAAAAACGCTGGCTGGATGCCGCACAAACGGCACTGGTGCAGGAAGAAAAGGAAAAAATAACCGAACCGCCGGTGGCACCCGCCGATCCCGGTACGGCCCCTACCCCACCCTCTACATCGGGAAAGGATAACCAAAAACCCAAAACCGACCGGAAAACCACGACCAAAGAACCGGCGGCGGATAAAATCATGTATTTCCACCCGCAATTGGGAGAACCGGAACCGGAAGATGAGGCCAATGCCACCGTTGCCAAGGATATTTACCTGCACACCGACGAATATTTTCCCGTGACGCGCCGACAAATGGGCGTGGCGTGGCAATACCTGCGCCGCAAAGAAAAAGGCCGCCCCATTGCCGTGCTGGATATTCCGGCGACGGTGCGGCAAGTGGGTCAGCAAGGGTTGTTTCTGGAGCCAGTGCTGCAATTTGCGGTCGAAAACCGCAGCGATAACCTGGTCTTTTTTGCCGATTGTCTGGGTACCATGACGCCGTTTAACGAGTTTACCCGCCGCCTAATCGCCACCGCCCGCGCCGAAGGTGGCCACCGCCGGGCACCCGTGTGGTATTTTCAAAATTACCCCGCCGGGTTTGTCTATCGCAACGAAAACCTGTCGAACCCCGTAAAATTGAGTACGGCCCTGCAAAAAACCAACAAAAACGCCACCTTAGCCATTATTATCAGCGACGCCGGAGCGGCACAACCCGACAAAATTTCCGCCGATTACACCGAAAAAACGCGGATATTTATCAAAAACCTGTACGAACGGGTGGCGCATATCATTTGGCTCAATCCCATGCCCGAACACCGCTGGGCAGGTACCCCGGCCGCCGATCTCCAACGCGACGTAACGATTATGGCCCCGGTTTTTGACGAAGAAACCATTAATTTCCCGAATACGATTCGGTTGTTGTTGAAGGGAAGGTGAGGAAGGGAGATTACTCGAAGGGTTTAGCACATGATAACCTTGGGGTATCTGCTTTTGCGGTGCACAGAGCCAAGTGGCACTCCGTTTAAATGGGCGTTCCGGCGGTAAAATCACTTTATAAAAGCACTAACTTCAAGCAAAATGATAAATATTGGGTGTCTGGGAGCAATGGGGTTTTGAGACACTGCCCCAATTTTACCAAATACTAAATTGTACTTTTCGCAAGAAGATGGATGGATGTTTATATCTGAATTTTAAAGGAAAAATGCACCGTAACCACCACCCCATAAAATTTAATCTACGTTTATTTTACCTCAGCCAAAACTTTAACCACCGCCGGGCGTTCTTTTTCAAAAACAAACACGATGACCAGGCACCTGACAGCATTTTTTTTTGCCCTGATGATACTCTTGATTGGCGGTGGCTTCTCCAGTGCGCAAGCCCAAATTTTGTACGCCAGTGCCATCAATCCTGACGGCGAAGCGGCTCTTTTTCGCATTGATCTTACCTCCTGCGAAGCCTGTTTTGTTAGTCCCGTCTCCCCCAATATTGGTACCAGCGATGTTGTCGTGCTACCCGACGGAACCTACCTTAATATTAGTGACCAAACGATTAGTCGGTTAGATGTCCCTCCGTCGGTAAACATACTTTGGCAAACCACCAACCCGCAAGGGTTCCAGGCGGGACAATTGGCCCCCAACGGACTGGTTTATCTCGTTGGATCTACGGCCGAATTGGCGACCTACAATCCGGCCACTAACGCTATTACGGTTATTGGGCCTTTCCCCCCCGATGTTTTTTCCCTGGGTGATCTTTTTTACATTGACGGTGTTTTGTACGCCAATGGAGTGGATCAGGCGTTCAATGGAATTTGGGTGGAGATAAATGTTAACGATCCCGCGCAGTCGGTCATAACACCCTGGAACGGAGGCTATACCGATGGCGTAGGGGGCACTTGGAGCGGTGCAGAGGGCTTGTTTTTTGCCGATGCTTCGCAACAAATCTATTTTTACAACGCGCAGGACGATTTCACCATTAACGTATGCGAGCAGATTGACATCGAATTTTCCATCATCAGCCTGACGACGCTGCCGGCCAACTTACCCGACTTTTCCTGCATTTCCGTTTGTACCAGCGATGCGGGCGAACTAACCCAAGGCGGGCCGTTCAACACGTGTGTCAACAGCACCCTTAGCATTCCACCGGCCGAACAGACCGTTTTGGACGCCAATGATTTGTTACAATACATTTTGTACTCCAACCCGACGAATCCGGCGGGCAGCATTCTGGCGGTTTCCAATACGCCGCAATTTAACTTTGCACCTCCTATGCAAACCAGTGTTCCGTACTACGTGGCCGCCGTTGTGGGCAATGACGTGGGTGGAACCGTGGATTTCAACGATGTTTGTCTGGATTTTTCCAATGCACTGGAAGTGATTTGGCAGCCATTGCCGAGTATTCAACTCGCCACGCCCAACGCCAACCTCTGCGCTGGTGATTGCCGCACGCTGAATGTTTTACTAACCGGCACCGGAGGTTTTACCGTTGCCGGTAATCTGGTGGTGGGTGGTAATATCATCGGTACATTCAGCGAAACCTTCGGGGGGAATACCGGCACCATTCTGCTTTGTGTACCCGACGGTACGCCGCCCGGCTCCGTGCTGGTGCAACCAACGGTACTCACCGATGCCTGGTGCAACTGTGAGTAATGCCTTGTTGGTATTCTTCAATTAATCTAATAAAAATGATCAAAAACGTAGTTCAGATACTATTTTTCCTGTTGGCGGCTCATCAGTTGTGCGGCCAAAAAATCATTACGCAACATTATTCCATCCCCAATGGCTTGCCCAGTAATGAGGTATTTTCGGTGCATAAAGACAAAGTTGGGTTTATGTGGTTCGCTACGGACCGAGGTTTGTGCCGCTTTGATGGCAAAACATTTAAAATTTACACGGTAAATGAAGGGCTATCAGAAAATTCGACGTTGGAAGTCCGGGAGGATAAACACGGCAGAATTTGGTGCCGAAGTTACTCTGGTTTGTTAACGGTAATTGACCGGGATAGCGTTTACGATGTAAAAATCAACCAGGAAATTAAAAACCTTAATATCGGGCTGGTGCTTTATCAGTTTGAATTTGATGATAGTTTGAATTTGTACCTGGCCACCCGAAAGAATGGGCTGGTTTACAAGTCTCCATATCCGTACGAAAAAATAAATCCAGTGCCACTCGACAAAGGGGGCATTACGTTTTTTCAAATATCCGATACCAAACACATTACGACGTATTCCATGAGTTTAGATCCCTTGGAAAAAGATTTAAAAACGGTGATTGCATTAAAAGGTAAAACACTCAAAAAAACGTTGTCAAAAGACCATTTAAAAGAAAATTTCTTCCTCCGCTATGTTTACACGCCCCATTTTTTGATTGTTTCCACCAACGAATTTATCAATACTTTTTCTCTTCAATCAGAAAAGTTTGTTTTAACAGCGCTCCCGTTTGAGGCATCATCCATGTCTTTACTTTCCGATAGTACCGTTTTTGTGGGTGGTTTTAAGGGCGAATTAGCGATTTTTAATATCCACCGAAATACGTTCAAAATAGTGGATAAATTTCCGTCGTCCATTAGCAGTATCTATTTTTATAACAACACCTGCTGGGTGACTACGCTGAGGAACGGGGTTTATTATATTCCCAATATTTATTACGAAGTGTTTGCCGACGGAGAGCCTTTGATTAGTATGCTGCCGGTGTCGGACGACAGTTTGTATTTACTGAATGCAAACTCAGAGATTAAATTGATCAACAATGGTAAAACAAACAAACTACCAAATGGCAACTCCCAAAAAGACCTGATGTATTGGCAACGATTTGATCATTTGCTAAATGACCATATAGCATTCATCGGAAGCGTTAACTACCTGATTATAAGAACCACGCAAGAAAAAATAAAACTGAACTGTAGTATCCCATTTTATCAGACGGAATTTATTGTGTCCATGGACTCTTTCATTTACGAGGGGTTTTACAGAGGTCTGTGTATTTTCGATAAAAAAGGCAAAGAAATAAAACACAATATTATTTCCGATGGCAGATTAACCTGCATGTATGGTCACCGGGGAGTTCTGTACCTGGGCACGTTAACCGGAACGTACCAGTTGGTCAATCATGCATTGGTATTTTTGGGGGAGCATTCATTTTTTAAAAACCGGGTAGCGGCAATCGACAAAATGGGAGATGATACGCTGATTATTGCTACCCAGACCAATGGAATTGGTATATATGAACCTAAAACAAAAAAACTTAAAATTATTGACAATGTAATCGGCCTGGATAAACTAATTATTCAACACGCGTACGTTGATGAAGAAAAAAAAATTTGGATAGCCACCCAACAAAGTATCCACTTGCTCAAGTTAAACGCTAAAGAAGGGCACCAACTATTGGATGTTATTGATTTAAACACAAATAACTTATCCATCAAAGAAGTAAGAACTTTGAACGGAATGGTGTATATTTTGGCGGGAAACCAGGTGATAAAAATACCGGAAAAACGGATTAAATTCAACACTGACTCCTACCCGGTTGTTTTAAATGAATTTTTGATCAATGGCCAAAAAGTGCAAATGAACGATGCCAGACTTGGAAATTTATCGCCCAATGAGAATAATTTACAGGTCAAATTTCAATTATTATCCTACTCCCAGAATCAAATTCTGGAATACAGGTATCGCCTTAACAATGATCCTTGGGTTTATACCAGTAACAACGAACTACAACTGGCATCGTTACCCAGTGCAACGTATACATTAGAGATACAGGGGCGGTTAAAAAATGGCACCTGGAACAGTGCATCCCCCATTCATTTCGTCATTGAACAACCTTTTTACCAAAAAACCGGATTCATTATATTGTCGCTGCTGAGCACATTGGCGGGGGTGTATTTTTTCTTATCCCAATTATTTAAAACGAAATACCAAAAAAAGGTAAAAGAATATGAATTGAAACGAGAACTGGAATCGGCCCGGTTAATGGCCTCCAAATCACAAATGAACCCCCATTTTATATTCAACGCTTTAAATTCTATCCAAAATTTTATTATAAAAAGTGAAAAAATTCAAGCCTATCAATACTTAACTGATTTTAGTACCCTTATCCGAAACTATTTGGAATATTCCAATAAGGACTATATCAACCTCGACAAAGAACTGTCATTAATTGAGACGTACATAAAAATAGAACAACTAAGAATGCCGTTTCATTTTGAGTTACACGTTGATGAAAATATAAAAACGTCATCCGAGTATATTTTTAATCTTTTGTTGCAACCTTGCCTGGAAAATGCCATTTGGCACGGGCTAAACCACAAAACCGGTGAGAAAAAACTGCTTTTAACGTTAAAGAAAAAAAACAACTGCATCGAGATTGACATTACCGACAACGGAATTGGTCGGGCAAAATCTGCCATCATCAACATGAACCGGGTGAGTAAACCCAAGTCGGTGGCCACTCATAATATGCAGACCCGAATTAACTCACTACGATTGTTATACAAAAATGATATTTCGATCAACATAGTCGACAATTTTGATGACAATTCTGAGCCAACAGGAACAACCGTTCTAATTAAATTTGAACAAATAAATGAAAAGGGTTAACGCAATAATTATAGATGACGAGGTAAAATCGTCCGAAAACCTGGAGTTTTTAATCCAATCGTATTGTAAACAAGTAGAAATTACGGCGATATACAATCACCCGTTGGAGGCATTGGAAAAATTAAAAACCACGGCGTTTGATCTTTTGTTTTTGGACGTAGAAATGCCCCAACTCGATGGATTTCAGTTGCTCGAACTACTCGAAAACCCAGCGGACTTTAAAGTCATTTTTACCACGGCGTACAAGGATTATGCCATTGAAGCGATCAAAAAATCGGCAAGCGATTATTTACTTAAACCAATCAATATTCAGGATTTAATCAAGTCTGTTAACAAAGTAATTACCGAAGTAACCATCCACAAAGAAAAGAAAACGGAAAAACCGCAACTCCTCAGAATCCCCAGCGTGCACGGATTCGACCTCATACAAATACAGGAGATTAACTACCTGAAATCAAGCAACACCACGACGGAAATCTTTTTTACGCTCGACGGCGTTAAAAAACGGGTTGTTTCCACCAAACCTTTGAAACATTTTGAAGACTTGCTACAAGGTTATCCATTTTTTAGAATTCACGACTCCTACGTGGTTAATTTGAACAAAATAAAACAATACATGAAAGGAGAAGGGGGAAGTGTTATGCTGCACGATGGAAGTGAAATTGATGTGTCCCGTCGGCGGAAACAAGATTTTTTAAATTTATTTCTTGGTTAAAAACCGGGATACCTACCGAATTCTCCTAAAAATCAACCGAATTCCGGTTCAGATAATTTTCTTTTTTTTCCAGAACGACCTTTGTCGCCGTTCAGGCAAAGAGCGTGTTTATTAATTTTACTAACATAAAAATATATGAAAATGACATTGACAATTATTGGAATTTTACTCGTTGCTTTTATTGGGTTTGGTTTGTACAAAGCAAGCACACTCACATCCATCCAGATTATAAAAGGTGTTACCATCAAAGGCTCCCTGCAAGAGGTTTTTGACATGGTGAGATACCTGAAAAACTTTCCTAAATGGTCTCCTTTTTTGGCCGAAGATCCCAGCCAAAAATATGAAATAAAAGGAACCGACGGGGCGGTGGGCGCTCAGTACCACTGGGACGGTAACAAGGGTAAAGATTTAGGATTTCAGGAAATTGTGAAGATAGACACCTTTTCCTACGTTGGTATGAGATGTGATATCCAAAAGCCATTTGTGGCCAAACCAACGTTCGAGTACTTTTTCACCGAAACCGCCAATGGTATTGAAGTTAAGCAAGACTTTAAAGTTGAGTCGCCTTTAATCGACGCATTTTTCATGTGGCTATTTAACGCAAAAGCAGGCATGGAAAAAATGAATCAAACCGGGCTGGATTTACTTAAAAACGCAGTAGAAAATAAAAAACAACACAACTAAAAAATAAGCATATGGAAAAGAATGTAAGTACCATGTTGGAAATTTTAAAAGAAAAAACTGGCCATACCCTGGAGGAATGGAAAAAAGTAATTGAAGAACAACAATTGTCCAAGCATGGCGAAATAGTAAAATTTTTGAAAGAAACGCACGGCATTACGCATGGTTACGCCTCCGAAATTGCGCTCAAGGCATTAGGTTCCGATGCCGATTCGGCCACTGATACAGATGCATTTCTGGTGAGTCAATACAAAGGAAAAGAGCATTTGAAGGCGTTTTACGACAAAATTATCGCAGAAATTGAACAATTCGGGGGTGCATTCGAGGTTGCCCCTAAAAAAACGTACGTCAGTTTAAAAAGGAAAAAACAATTTATAATCTTAAATCCGGCTTCAAAAACCAGATTTGAAATCGGGTTTAATTTAAAAGGTGTTGAACCTAAAGGCAAACTGGAAGCCGAAAAACCAAATGGCATTTGTTCGCACAAAATCAACCTTGCTGACGTGAGTGAAATCGATCAGGAAGTTATTGATTGGATTAAATTAGCCTTTGAAAATGCGGGATAAGGTGAATAGAAACTGACATTTCTTATCCAATAATTACCATACTTTAGTAAAGATAACAATCTTTTTTTCATAACAGTGCTACTCACCCTGGCACTGTTATTTTTTCTGCATTCAAATGCCAAAAAAGGCAATCGGGGTTAATCACGTCGGGGTTACAGTAGCAAAATAAAATTTTTACTATGCTCATTTCAATCTTCCAGGCAAAGATTTAGCAGCCGCGATACCCTCCATCATTTTTTTTAAACACCCGTTTCGAAAATATTTTTGAAAAAAAATTGCGAAACCAAATAGTTGCGCGTACATTTGCAACCAATTAGTTGCATTAAAACAATTGAACAATGCGCAGAGATATTTTTCAAGCCGTTGCCGACCCAACAAGACGCGCCATTATTGCCTTAATTGCCGTACAGGCAATGACACCTAATGCCATTGCCGACAACTTTGACATGACACGACAAGCGGTGTCAAAACATTTGCGCATTTTGACGGAGTGCGACCTTCTGAAACAAGAACAAAAAGGCCGCGAGATTTACTACTCCCTTGAAATTGACAAAATGAAAGAAATTGACCATTGGTTGGAACAGTTCAGAAAGATTTGGGAAATCCGATTCAACCAACTTGACCACTTATTATCCACAATTAAAAACAATAAAAATGACGAACTTGCTGTTTGATTTCACCGTTGACAAATCCATTAACTCGGTTTTTATCACCAAAGAATTTGACGCCGAACTGTCCCTCGTTTGGGATGCTTTTACTACGGCAGAAATGCTGGATCAATGGTGGGCACCCAAACCGTGGGTTTCCAAAACCAAAAAGATGGACTTTAAAGAAGGAGGACGGCGATTTTACGCCATGGTAAGCCCTGAAGGGCACGAAGGTTGGCAAATTCAAGACTATATTTCCATCAACCCCAAAACCCATTTCAAATACTTTAGTGTATTTGCCGATAAAGACGAGAACCCACATCCGACTGGTTCTACCTGGGACTTAAATTTCAGCGAATTAGACGGCATAACGACCGTGCGTATTACGATCCACAATGAATCGCTGGAACGCATGGAACAAATGATCGCTATGGGGTTCCAAGAAGGATTTACCATGACCTTGAACGAACTGGAAACATTGTTAAAATCTTAGGTCGTTGACAAGAGGCTTTGTCAATTGAGGATAATTTGGGTTTTGAACATCGAACAATTGAACATCGAACACCGAACGCCGAATATCGAACACCGAAGTATTGAATAGCGAAGTAATATTTAACTGAATACGGTTAAAATACGCTGATTATCCCGCGTTTAAGCGACGATTGCCTAAATTATATAGGCATTTAGTGCTGATAATTGATTACGGTAAGGCTACTTCTCAAGTAGATACTTCGCTTCGGTTCGATGTTCAATACTTCAATATTCGGCGTTCGGTGTTCGATGTTCAATTGTTCGATGTTCAATTGTTCGATGTTCAATTGTTCAACACGCTTGTTCAAACGGGCCGGAATCAAAAAGATAAACAACAACTATGCGAAATACCCATTTGTGCTACATCTTGCTACTCACCATCATTGCAGCGGTGGGTTGGTATCGCAACGAGCAACAAACCCGGCTCGAACAACAGGTGTACAACCCCGAACTCGGGGTACAAGCCCTGGAAGGCGAAATCAGGACGCTTTTGGAGGAGATCGAGCAATCCGCTTACACGTACCGAAATACGCATACTACCCTGTACAAGAACCTGGCCATGGAAGCCGACACATTGGTCAGAAAAAATTTGGAAAAAATTTCCTCGTTGGAGCCATCCGAATACTTGTCGCTGGTGGACACTTTAAAATACCGTTTAGGTCAACTGGCCGAAGACGACCCCACGGTTATACGGCAACTCAACGCACTGCTCCCTTCCGACCCAGACCACATTTTGTGTCCGGTTAATTTGCTGCAACAACAAACGGGGATTGAAAAAATGCGCATCCGGCAACTATTCCAAACGCAATGCTTACAGGCCCTAATAACAGCGCTAAAATTCCGCGCTGATAAAATGCCACGGAGCCTCTGTTGCTGGTGTGGAATCAATCAACCTACCCTGATTTGTGACCGGTTGTTTCCGGCGGTGGGCGATACGTTGCGGCACACTGTTGTTCTTGCGGGGTACAACTACGACATCCAGGTAAAGTATATACTGGTTAACGGAGACACTTTACCTAATGTCGGAAATGAAGTGGGCCAGTTTGAACACGTCTACCCTGCCCCCGGGGTGTATCCTTTATCCGTCACGATGGTTTATTCGAAAAAACCCTTTTCCAACATTTTTCAAACAACAACCAAGGATTTTTGGGTCCGGGTGCGCTAAATCACATGAACAACAAGAAATTAGTACACGGTTTTTACCTCGTTCTCCTTGGGTTATTCGTGGCCTTTTTGGCCAATCGGGAAACCAGTTTTCACCGCCGAATGGCTTATCGGGCGGCGGTAATGGCGCCCATTGTGCAACAATTGAGCGCGCAGCACTACCGTTCTACCGTAGAAATAGAAAAAGAGTACATATACTACCCCCGTCCGCGCTTGCTGGGTATCTCTCAACGAGCCAACCGCACCGATTCCTTACAAAAGGTACTCGTTACCTGGCTCGATGCACACCGCCAAACGGATAACGACCAATACCGGCAAACGGCCTTGTATCAATACGACGCCTTGGCCAAGGACTTGTCCATTCCCGATCTTGACCCGGCACTGCGGGACCAAATACAAAACGGAACGACCAATACTGCCCAAGCGACCCTGTTGGGTTTAACGGCGTCGGCGCTGTGCACATCTTTGTCGGGGCAACCGCAGCAATTTATGCAACAATTGTCGGCTTACAAAACATTAGATGCCATTATACCCAACCTGGCACCGGACCAACCAGCCATTGCGGGACAACCTTTTAGGGCCGACGTTTTTTTGGTCTGTTACTCCACCCGCCACGATTCTACGAGTACGCCTTTTGTCAATGGTACCCCCGGAGCATTTGAACGAGGACAGTTTCATTTTTC
Organism: Chitinophagales bacterium; assembly: GCA_013298845.1. Taxonomy (GTDB): domain Bacteria; phylum Bacteroidota; class Bacteroidia; order Chitinophagales; family Saprospiraceae; genus M3007. The sequence goes on along the minus strand of JAAFJN010000013.1, from coordinate 22,503 downwards.
GGAAATTGCGAAAAAAAGGGGGCAAAAGCAGTATCTTGTGCGCGTGGAGGACAAGAACCCGTTCACCGGCGATACAGTCAAGGCGCAAAAAACGAGGGAAATTCGGGTATGGTAACAGGAAGTGCTCTTTTCCACTGCTTCCTATAACACAAACTCCTGGCCCCATTTGTGTAACTCGTCAATAATGGGTTTTAGTTTTTGCCCTTTAATGGTGAGCGAGTATTCGACCGTTGGTGGAACGGTGGCAAATACCTCCCTTTTTACAATACCGTTGGCCTCCATGTTTTTTAGTTCTTTCACCAACATTCGGGTATTGATATCGGGAATCAGTTTTTCAATTTCCGAAAACCGCTTGGTGCCACTGAGCAGCGTATAAATGATCGGCATTGCCCATTTTCCCCCCACGATATCGATAATTTCCTTCATCACGCAACGATGTTCCATTTTTTCTATTTTTTTTGTCGCCATATTTTTTTACCCCCGCACGGGTATAGTGGGCGCGTTGCTCATGATTGCCTACATGGGAGGGGCCATGGCCGTGCATTTGGTGGGCGGACAACCGATGATTGCGTTGATCATTATTCAAATTTTGATTTGGGTGGCAAGTGTGGTTCGGTTCCCGGAATTGGGCCAACGGTTGTTTGCACGGGCGTAAACTGGCCATTTTCCAATAATATCTTGCCGGAGAAACCGTTATACAACCACTGCCGAGGCTCAAATGGCCTCGGTAGTGGTTTTTTGAACAATGCTCATTTATCGTTTATTAACATGAAAAAATGGGGCTTGTACCCCCGGTTACCCTTTTTTATTCCAGACATTTATGTTAAAAATAACAGTAACTATCCTTCTTTGTATCGGCACAGTGTGTTTACACGGGCAGGCCGAATGCCATAATATTCAATACGAGCATTCAATAAACCAACCACCAAACCAATTCAATGAAGTAAAATTCACGGGTATTCAACGCAATGAAGATACATTAACCTTCACAACCATTCAAGGACCGGTACAAGGGCCTACTGTAGTTTACAAACAGATTCGTTACCGCACCGATGCAACATTTCTGGATTCCAGTGAATGGGAATTACCGTCAGCATCATTTTACACACGCACAGGAGAATCATTTTTGGTTAACGAAATGGCCCCCAATGACTTTATGTTGACCCGGATGAATCAAAGAGGTAATATTCTTTGGCAAAAAAACATCTTTTTATCCGGTTTAACCTTGGGCGCAAAGGTGTATGATGCAGATATCGCAGAAGATGGCAGCATTTATCTGTGTGGATTTGTGCCGCCGCCCAATCAGCCACCATTTTTTTCCAATTCTGCGTTATTGGTACGCCTTGACAGTACAGGCAATTTAATTTGGGCTAAAACCTACCAATTAAGCACTGGTACCGGAGATGGCTACCAAACCATTTACACCGCAGGTGACAAAGTATTAACCTATTATACTCCTCAAACCTCTAACTGGCGAGTTCTTTCGGAGTTTGGGCAAGATGGTACTCGAAAATGGGAAAATCAAATTATTTCGCCCGCCATCGCTGCCATTAACGGCATTGCCCCTTACAAAAACAAAGGCATTGTCATGACAAGATTTATTTACGCCGGAAATGGCCCCTCAAATACCGCCTATTTGACTGTTATTGATAGTACAGGTTCCACCCAATCGAATTTTATTGTTGGAAATTATTTTGCTACTTTTATTAGTGGGTTGGCAAAGAATATATCCGGTATCCAAAGGCTCGATAATGATCATTATCTAGTAACCTATGCCACATTTGAGCAAGAATTGCTGGTGCATTTGGATGAAAACTTAGTGCCACTTTGTTATAAAACAGAAAATAATTTGAGCCTGGTCAATGCCCTCCAACTGGACAGTAACCGGGTTGCCGTCATGATGAGTAACACCATCACTTCAGGGTCATTAAGTCATCTTCCCGGTTTTATTCCCTCCGTTTGTACCCCCGATTGCTACGACTTGATAACCAACACCATAACGTTTGCAAAAGATACCGAAACATTATCCGTAATACCCAATCCGGCGGGTACGTTTGTTCATCTGCGCACAACCGAAAACGATCACTTACTCCAACTGCGGCTAATGGATACCCAGGGATACCTACACGCAGAATGCTCGGGCAACGAAAATACGCAGATTACGCTGGATGTTCGTGCGCTGCCAAACGGAACTTATATTTTGTCCGCAACAACCAATAAGGGTCTACTCACAAGACGGCTGCTGATTTTGCACTAAAAACGATTTGTGCCACAACGTTGCTCCGCTGACCAGAGGTTACTCCGCACTCACCACCCGCAACACACCCTTCACCTTATGCCCCAAACCTACCGCCGCTTCCACGGTATTGGCCGCAACGGTCAGGTGGCCCATTTTCCGAAACGGTGATGTGGTCGCTTTCCCGTACAAGTGCAGGTACACACCAGAAATAGCCATCAGTTCATCGGCACCTTCGTAGAGGACCGGACCCTTGTGCCCCGGCTCGCCCAATACATTGAGCATCACCGCCGGACGTACCTGGGCCGTATCGCCCAGGGGCAGGTTGCAGATGGCCCGCAAATGCTGCTGAAACTGGCTTGTCACCGCCGTATCAATGGTGTGGTGGCCGCTGTTGTGCGGGCGCGGCGCTACTTCGTTCACCACGAGGCGGCCGTCTTTGGTTAAAAACATTTCCACCGCCAGCAAACCACAAACGTTGAGGGCGCGAATCACTTCTTCGGCCAGGGCTTCGGCCTGCGCCACGACCATCGGCGAAATACGGGCCGGACACACCAGCATTTCCACCAAATTGGCTTCGGGGTGAAAAGCCATTTCCACCGCCGGGAATACCGTCACGTCGCCGTTGGGGTTTTGGGCGGCAATCACCGCAATTTCTACGTCAATATCGGCCAATTGTTCGGCCACGCACGGCCCTTCGAGCATTTTGGTGGTCAGATCTTCGGGGGTGCGGAGGACGGCTACGCCTTTGCCGTCGTAACCGGCGGTGCGGGTTTTCTGGACCAAAGGCAATTCCCAGCGCCCTTCGCGAATGGCCGCGCGCAGCGCATCGGCATCTTCAAAAAGTTCGAAAGGCATGGTGACAATCCCGTTTTCGGCGTAAAAAGTCTTTTGCAGTCCTTTGTCTTTAATAATATCGAGGGCCGCCGGAGCGGGGTGCACCACTTTTCCCATTTGCTCCAATGCGCGCAGGGCATCGGTATTTACGTGTTCAATTTCGATGGTAATAATGTCTTTGTCCTGCCCAAAAGCCAACACGTCGTCGTAGTTGTTAAAATTGCCCACGGTGGTGCCAAAAGCGTAGGGCGCGGCGGGGCAATCGGCGGCATTTTCGAGGATATAGGTTTTAAAATCCAGGGGAGCCGCGGCGATGCAGAGCATTTTGCCCAATTGACCGCCCCCTAAAATACCAATTTTTTTTGTAGTTGAAAACACGTTGTAATAAAGGTCTGTTTAAGCGCCTGTTTGGAAACAGTTTTAAAAAAATTTTACCCCGCAAAGAAACGGCAAAAAACCGGGCGCAAGGAAAACTTTATCCTGATTTTGGGTATTTTTAGACGGTTTTGTAAAATTTCTTTTGGGAAAAGATCAACAAACTTTGGTTTTCAAAAGGAAATAGCAGTACCTTTGCGCCGCTTTTGGCAAAATGCTTTAGCAAAAATGCATTCATTTATCAACACAATTAGCAATTAAAACATGGCAACGACCGCAGATATTCGCAACGGCCTTTGCATCGAACTGAACAACGATACTCTCAGAGTTATTGATTTCCAGAAGTTTCAGGTTGGTCGCGGCAGTGGTAAAGTTTGGACAAAATTAAAAAGTTCCACAACGGGTAGGGTAATTGAGCATACTTTCCAAAGTGGCCAGGCCATCACGGAGGTGCGCGTAGAACGCCGCAAATTCCAGTTTCTTTACCAGGATGAAGATGGTTATGTACTGATGAATCAAGAAACGTTCGACCAATTTACGGTTCCTACGGATTTAATTGATAATGGTAAATTCCTCAAAGAAGGTGACGCGGTGGACGTATTGTTCCACGCGGCGAAAGAAACCCTTTTATCGGTGGAAATTCCCGCAACCGTTGTATTGGCCATCACGTACACCGAGCCAGGTTTGCGCGGCGATACAGCCACCAACACGCTCAAACCGGCAACGGTAGAAGGCGGTGCCGAAATTCGCGTTCCTTTGTTCTGCGAAGAAGGCGATTTAGTAAAAATTGACACCACAACCGGTGCCTATATGGAGCGTGTAAAGAAATAAGCACCCGCTCCTGTATATCCAATGAGCCACTCCGAATTAACGTAGTGGCTCATTTTTTTTGCAACAAAGTGCAGGTTGCAAAACTTTACCGGAAAGAATTTCAAAAAACTTCTTTCCTTTACCGCACAAATTCAATCCAATCGCTTTATTCAACCTAAAAAGGGTATGGACTTCAATCAGATTCAAGAATTAATCCGCTTGGTAAGCAAGCAAAAAATTTCCGAGTTTGTTTTCAAACAAGGAGATTTTAAACTTATTATTCGTCAGGGCAGCGAACAACACGGTGGCGCTCAGGTAGCACCCGTTGTGATTCAGTCGCAACCAGCCATGACGGTAGCCGCACCGGCTCCGGCAGCACCCGCTCCCGCCGCACCGGCTCCGGCAGCACCCGCCGCCGAAGCACCCGCTGGCAACACCAAAACCATTAAATCTCCGATGGTTGGTACATTTTATCGCTCGGCCGGTCCCGACAAACCATCATTTGTAAAAGTGGGTGATGAAGTAGACAACGGCCAAACGGTGTGTATCATCGAGGCGATGAAACTGTTCAACGAAATCGAAAGCGATATCAAAGGAAAAATCGTTAAAGTGCTCGTTGAAGACGCTACTCCGGTCGAATACGACCAGCCATTGTTCTTAGTGGAAATTTAAGCAACCTCGTATGTTTAAAAAAATATTGATTGCCAATCGCGGGGAAATTGCCCTGCGGATCATAAGAACGTGCAAAGAAATGGGCATCAAAACGGTAGCTATTTATTCTACCGCCGATGCCGAAAGTCTGCACGTCCGATTTGCCGATGAGGCAGTTTGTATCGGCCCGCCGGCCTCCTCCGAAAGTTACCTGAATATTCCGCGCATTATGGCCGCCGTTGAAATTACCAACGCCGACGCCGTGCACCCCGGTTACGGTTTTTTGGCCGAAAACGCGGGTTTTGCCGAAATTTGTAAGGATTACGGCATTAAATTTATCGGCCCAACCCCCGACCAAATTCGGGCAATGGGCGATAAAATTACCGCCAAAGAAACCATGCTCCGCGCCAATGTACCTTGCGTACCCGGCACCGAGGGTTTGCTTACCGATGTAAAAACTGGTATGCAACTCGCCGCCGAAATTGGTTACCCCATTATCCTCAAAGCCACCGCCGGTGGTGGTGGTAAAGGGATGCGCGTGGTGTGGAAAGAAAGTGAATTTGAAAGCCAATGGGATACTGCCCGCCGCGAAGCCAAAGCCGCTTTTGCCAACGACGGTATTTACATGGAGAAATTTATTGAAGAACCCCGCCACATCGAAATTCAGGTAGCGGGTGACCAATTCGGTAAAGCCTGTCACCTCTCCGAACGCGATTGCTCCATTCAGCGCCGCCACCAAAAACTCGTGGAAGAAGCGCCGTCGCCCTTTATGACGCCCGAACTCCGCGAAAAAATGGGAGCAGCCGCCATCAAAGCCTGCGAAGCCATCAATTACGAAGGCGTGGGTACCGTCGAGTTCCTCGTGGACAAATACCGCAATTTCTATTTTATGGAAATGAATACGCGGATTCAGGTGGAGCACACCGTTACCGAAGAAGTTATTGATTTTGATTTGATCAAAGAACAAATCAAAATTGCGGCGGGCGAACCCATTTCCGGCAAAAATTACATGCCCGAAATGCACGCCATCGAATGCCGGATTAACGCGGAAGACCCGTTCAACGATTTCCGCCCCAGCCCCGGCAAAATCACGTCGTTCCACTCGCCCAAAGGCCACGGTGTACGCGTAGATACCCACGTTTACGCGGGTTATACCATTCCGCCGTACTACGACTCCATGATTGCCAAACTCATCACCCGCGCCCGCACCCGCGAGGAGGCTATCCAGAAAATGGAGCGTGCACTGGACGAGTTTGTGGTAGAAGGAATCAAAACAACGGTGCCTTTCCACCAAAAATTGATGCGTAACGAAGATTTCAGGAAGGGTAATTTCCATACCGGGTTCCTGAATACCTGGGATTTCAAAAATGCGTAAACTGCTGCGCTACTACCTGCCTTACAAACGTCCGTTGTTGCTGGCCCTGCTCTGCAACGTGATTATGTCCGTTTTTATGGTGGTGAGTATCCCGGTGTTACAACCATTTTTGCAAATACTGTTTAATAGCAACAACAATGCGCCAACCGCCACCACCGGCACTGCGCTGATGGGTTTGGAAGGCCAACTCAATCGTTTTTTTTCGGATTTGATACATACACACGGTCAAGAGCACGCGCTCCTGATCGTGTGTATTTTTTTGGTGCTTACTTTTTTAGGTAAAAACCTGTTTCGTTACCTCTCCATGTATTTTTTGGCGGGGGTACGCAACGGCATCGTGCGCGATTTGCGCGTGCAAATGATGCAAAAAATCCTCGATTTACCGCTGTCTTTTTTCTCCGATACCCGCAAAGGCGACCTGATGAGCCGGATGAGTTCGGACGTGCAGGAAATTGAATGGAGCATTGTGGGCGTGGTAGAATCGGTGGCGCGCGAACCCATTGTCATGCTCGGCAGTTTGGCCTTTATGATTGCCGTTTCGCCCCAATTGCTGTTGTTTGTGCTGGTTTTAATGCTCTTTTCGGGCCTGATTATCGGCGGTATTGGTCAATCGCTGCGCCGTCGCTCCGCCGATGCCCAAAAACGCCTCGGAGGCATTGGGGCAATGATTGACGAAACCTTGGGCGGACTGCGCATCATTAAAGGATTTAACGCCGAACATTGGCAAAACGACCGTTTTGGCCGCGAAAGTGACCACTACATGCGCACCATGAACGGCGTTTGGCGGCAAAAAGACCTGGCCTCTCCCCTATCCGAATTTTTGGGCATTGCCGTGGTATCGGTGCTGCTGTGGTTTGGTTCGCGGCAGGTATTTGCCGGTAATTTATCGGCCGCCACTTTTATCACTTTTTTGTACGCTTTTTACAACGTTATTGAACCCGCCAAATCGCTGTCGGCGGCATTTTACAGCATTAAAAAAGGCATGGGTGCGCTGGAACGGGTGCAACACCTATTGGAGGCTCCCATTACAATTACCGACCCCGAACAGCCGCAGGAACTCCGCGCATTTACCAATGTCATTCGGTTCGACAACGTTGGTTTTACCTACGAAAACGCCGAAAAACACGCCCTGCACCACGTTAGTTTCGACCTGAAAAGTGGCAAATTAGTGGCGTTGGTGGGGGCTTCAGGATCAGGCAAAAGCACCATTGCCGATTTGCTGCCCCGTTTCCGCGATGTCAGCAGCGGCAGTATCACCGTGGATGGCAAGGATATTCGGCACGTGCGCACGCGCGACCTGCGCGCACTCATGGGCATCGTGAGTCAGGAGGCGGTGCTTTTTAACGACACGGTGCGCAGCAATATCGCATTCGGCGCCGAGCACATCACAGATGAGGCCATTGTAGCCGCCGCAAAGGCCGCCAATGCCCACGATTTTATTATTGCCCTGCCGCAAGGTTACGATACCAATATTGGCGACCGGGGCACCAAATTGTCGGGCGGACAACGCCAACGCCTCACCATTGCCCGCGCTTTGCTCAAAAATCCACCCATTTTGATCCTCGACGAAGCCACTTCGGCGCTCGACAGCGAATCGGAGCAATTGGTACAATCGGCATTGGATCGGTTACTGACCAACCGCACCGCGCTGGTAATTGCGCACCGGCTTTCGACCATTCAGCACGCCGACGAAATTTTGGTCATGGACTCAGGAACGATTGTGGAACGCGGTAACCACGATGCACTTATGGCGCAAGGCGGTGTTTATCGGCGGTTGGTAGAGTTGCAGTCGTTGTAAAAAACAAACCTTATATTTGCAACTAATACCCTGATTCGTTGACTTTCCAGAATACATTTTTTCCATTTAACGCTTTTTAAATACACAGGTATGAAAAAAAATCAATTTTTACTCATTGTGCTTCTTTCTATTGGATGCACCTTCAACAGTTTTGCCCAAAACGATCTGAAATTTGAAATAAACAGCGTTGTACCGCCCATTTCGATCCAGGAAAACCAACTGGATCAAATAAACACACTGACGGATTTGGACAAACGATACCCCGAATCCTGGGTAAAAGAATATATTTCCGTGGAAATTTCAGCCTATCAGAATGGAACACTAACAAAGGCTTTGGGCAGTAGTACTGTGTTGAATGCGGCGCAAAAAGAACTGATTCAACTGGCTGATCGGAGTAGCAATCTTGAGGTAAATGTAACCTATATGCCCGAAAATTCGTTGAAAAACAACACCGCGAAGCAATACGATTTTAAGGTTGCCATCCTGCCTGAAAATAATGCGGCTTACAACGAAGGTGAAGAACAACTGCTTCAATATCTGCAAAAAAACAGCATTGCCAAGATTGAAGCGGGAAGTTTTACGGGTTACGACCTGACGGCCATTAAATTTACCGTTAACGAACAGGGAAACATTACGGATATTCGAGTGGCCATGCCCTCAAAAGATACCAAAATTGATGACATGCTGGTCACAACGCTTTCCCAAATGTCCGGTTGGAAGCCCGCATCGTTTTCCAATGGTTTAAAAGTCAAACAAGACTTTGTTTTGACGATTGGCAATATGGAGAACTGCATGGTGAACCTTTTGAATATTCGCCCAATTAAATAAACGCCTCTTTCGGGCGCATGGCTCCTGCCGTGTGCCCGAAAGAGGCTTGTCAGGATGATAGATGTATTTTGTGGGGCACATTTCAGCCCCCAGATGAATCAGGGGGTTACAGGATGATAGATGTATTTTGTAGAAAAGCGCGATTTCCGAACCGCTCTGAGATGTCATCCACTCCGTACCTCCGGGATGCACATCTCGGCGCTGCCCACGCTACAACGAGCAAAAAAAACTATATTTGCACGCCGCGATTCAATACCCATACCGGGCATAAACAACTAAAAATGAAAGGAATAACAATACTGCTCGTCGTACTTTTTTGCGTTGCTCAAGGTTGCCAAAACGAGCGGTGTACTTGTGAAATTAGTAGCGAAACGTTAGTCAAAAATGACAGTATCTACAATTTAGTACTAAATAACCCAGAAAAATACTACGAAAATTATTGGAAAGGATTTGACGAACCATTTCTGAGTCATCACGACAAGGAGTCTTACCGGCTTTCAATTAAGTTTTTAGTGTATGATTACTTCAAAATATACCGCGTTGAAAGAGACCAAAATGAATATAAACTTACGATCAAAGAATATGCAGTTAGTACCACTACCAGAAGCCGAGCCGATTCATTGGTTACCCATTACACCCGATCAATAACAAAATCTGATTGGTTAAAGATTTCAAAGGCTTTTGAGGAGAATTGTTTCTGGACGATGCCCATCGATCTTGAAAGTGAATATCGTTATCTGGATGGTTCTAGTTGGACACTTGAGGCCCTAAAACAAAATAACAATTGCAAAATGCCAAAATACCATACAGTATCTAGATTTTCGCCAGATTCTTCTGCATTTGTAACCATTTGCCGGGAATTTATGAACCTGGATTCGATTAACCTTAGACGATTCTAAAAACATGGACACATCAACAAAAGAAATACTCTGGAATCAATTCGGGGCAAGTATTGATATGCTGATCAATGCCATCTCCAGTTGCCCCGACGACTACTGGACCACGAATAAACGATTTTATTACATCGCCTTTCACAGCGCGATTTTTTTGGACTACTACTCGACCATTCCGCCCCAAAACTTTTCACCGCTCCTGGCTTTTACGCAAACAGGGCCGGAAGAACGACCCAAAGAGGCCATCGACGATTTGATACCCGATAAAACGTATAGCAAACAAGAACTGGTAGCCTACCTCCAACAAAGCCGGGAAAGGAGCAAACAACTGATTGATGCACTGACGGATGAAACATTAAAAGAAAGATTTAAAGAGGGTGACGAACCCGGCGACATGGACTACCCTATTTTGGAAATTCTACTCTACAATATGCGCCATACCCAACACCATACGGCCCAACTACATCTGTTGTTGCGCCAAGACCTTGACCAACACACGGAATGGTCGTTCCGGGCAGGAGACTGAATTGAACACCGAACAATTGAACATCGAACAATTGAACATCGAACATTCGAACACCGAACATCGAACATTCGAACACCGAAGGATTTGCTTATGAGACAGCCTCACCATCAGCCCTAAATGCCATATATGGTCGCTTCAACACAGGATAAAGCCACATCATGCGCTACGGCGTATTTTAACCTTATCCAATTAAACATTATTTCGGCGGTCGATATTCGGCGTTCGATGTTCGAATGTTCCATGTTCGAACCGTTCGATGTTCGCAATGAACCGTCCACCAATACATTCCAAGGCATGCTAACAATGACAATAAAACCCACCTTTATTTTGCTCTTTTTGAGCCTGCACGTCAGTATTTTTGCCCAAAAAAAGGCTGTTTTAGTCAAAAATGGGCAGCCACAATTTTCAATTATTGTTCCGGCAGAGTCGGCTGATTTCGATGAACAGGCCGCGCTCCTGTTGCAATCGGCCGTAAAAAAAATAGCGGGTTGTGAACTACCCATTGTAAAAACCGACCAAACCAATCTTAACAAGGCAGTTTATATCACCTCCAACAACTTTTTGGGTGCATCCCAACCGGCCGGGATTCCCAAGGGGCTGAAAAAACATTTTACCCCTGATTTTCAGGCAAAACGAGCGGCCTTAATGGACGATGCTTTTTTGATTTCGATTCAAAAAGACCATATTTTGCTCGTCAGTGGGGGTAAAAAAGGGGCGATGTACGGAGTGGTGCATCTATTGGAAAAATATTTGGATTGCCGAATGTACGCGCCCGGAGCAGAAGTTATGCCCCCAAAAAGCACGATTGCACTGCCCATCTTGTGTGAAATGGACAAGCCCGTGAATAGTGTACGCATCGTCAATGGGGTTTTAACCCAACAAAATGAAGCCTACCGCAACTGGCAACGACTAAACGACCACCAGGAGGAATTTGCAAAAGGTTACTATGTGCATACCTTCAACCGCCTGGTGCCCTGGGAGACGTATTTTACGCCGCACCCCGAATATTTCGCTTTCATGGGCGGCAAACGGATCATTGACCAATTGTGCCTGACCAATCCCGATGTTTTTGACTTAACCGTTAAAAAACTGGCGGAGGAAATGGCCCAACAACCCGAAAAAAAATGGTGGTCGGTGAGCCAAGGGGATAATTTTTCGTATTGCCAATGCGATCAATGCGCTAAAATCACCGCCGAGGAAGCATCGGCGGCGGGGCCTATTATTCATTTTGTAAATAAGGTAGCCGCCCGGTTTCCCGATAAAATGATTTCTACTTTGGCCTATCAATATTCGCGAAAAGCCCCGAAACACGTCAAACCAGCGGATAACGTGCAAATTATGCTGTGTACGATTGAATTGAATCGGAGTAAAAACATTGAAAATGATCCCCTCAGTGTTTCGTTTTTAAAAGACATTACGGATTGGGGAAAAATCAGTAAAAATATTTATTTGTGGGATTACACGGTCAATTTTTCGCACCACATTACGCCGTTTCCGAACCTGCATACCCTGCAAAACAACATTCAATTTTTTACAAAAAACGGGGTAAATGCGCATTTTCAACAAACCAATGCCAGCGTCGGGCATGAATTTTCGGAGTTAAAAGCCTATTTGATTGCCCGTTTGTTGTGGAACCCAAATGTAAACGTGGACTCGGTCATGACCGCTTTTTTAAATGGTTACTACGGCGCGGGCGGTGTTTTTATCCAAAAATACATCAACCAACTGACCAGCGAAATTAAAAAAACGGGCGAATGGCTGGATATTTACGGGCACCCCACTGCTCACGCCAATACCTTTTTGTCGGCCGGAAACATGGCCCTGTACAACGGCTTTTTTGATGCCGCCGAAAGTGTGTGTAGCCCTGGTGGCGATCATCTGCAACGGATAAAAACCTGCCGTTTGGCCATTCAGTACGCCGCGCTGGAAATTGGTAAAAATGATATGTTTGGCCCCCGGGGATTTTACACCGAAAAAGAAGGAAAGTTTATCTTAAAACCTCAAATGCAGCAATTGATGGAAGATTTCTACGCCGTTTGCCAGCAAAATAGGGTTAAAAACATCAACGAAGCCGGTCTGACACCCGAAGAATATTACCAATCCACCAAACGATTTATCCAGGTGCAAGTAGAAGGCAATCGCGCTTTTCGCCAAAAAACAACTGCCCATCCGATGCCATCGCCCAAATACAGCCACGCTGACCTGACGATTTTGACCAATGGTGTGCAAGGCGCCAGCGATTACAAAGCCCATTGGCTCGGTTGGGAAGCACAGGATTTTGAACTGCGGCTGGACCTTCAAACCACAACCCGTCCTCAATCCATCCAAATTTCTACGCTTTATGACCCTAAAAGTTGGATTTTGCATCCCAAATCCGTGACCTGTTTGGTTTCGGAAGATGGGGTCACCTATCGCAGCGTCGAAACCCAAACCATTGAAGGCGACCAACGCCAGGAAAAAGTGACGCATAATTTTAGTTTTGATAAAAATATTGGTCCTTGCCGGTATGTCAAATTTGAAGTCAAAGGTACCCAAAAACTGTTCAATTGGCATCCATCGGCGGGATATGGTTCGTGGGTTTTTGTGGATGAAATTGTGGTGCGGTAGCCCTAAAATTGCTACTTTTGCACCCGAATTTTTGGGGAATTAAGCACAAACGATAACAAAAACTAAAATGCAAAATTTACTATTCGATTTCATATCAAAATACGTTACGCTGAACGAAGAAGAGAAGAACGCACTCGTTTCTTTGGACATCTTTCACTCGGTAAAAAAAGGGACGATTTTGCTCCGGGAAGGGCAAAAAACGAAAGAAAGTTTTTTTGTTTTAAAGGGCTGTATTCGGACCTATTATATGGTGGATGGTGAAGAAAAAACGGCGGCATTCTACACCGAAATGGATGCGTTTACCCCTCCTTGTGTCATCAGCAAAACGCCGTCCGAATATTATGTAAGTTGTGTTGAAGATTCGATACTGACCATTTCCAATTCTGATATGGAAATGGAAGCCAACCGTAAATTTCCAAAGTTTGAAACCATGTGCCGAATATTATCAGAGGAACTTTTAGCGAAACAACGAATTGACTTTGACGCGTTTAAAACGTCTTCCCCGGAACAACGATACCTGAATTTATTAGAAAAAAGACCAGACCTGATTCAGCGGGTTCCCCAGCACCAATTAGCCAGTTATTTGGGTATTAAACCGCAGTCATTAAGCCGACTACGCGCAAGAATTTTGGAAAAAAGTAAAGCCTGACTTCGCTTATTAACTTAAGTGAACGCGTTTAAGCCTACAGCCCACTGACCTTTGCAGCATCAATCAACAATAGATAGTTTTGATATGCAAAAGACAAAAATGATGCTCATTATGGCCCTTTTAGGGGCTTTTTCGTTGCACCTGCACGCCCAAAACACCCAACAGGACAGCACTTACAGGCGCTGGTACATTGGAAGTTCACTCCTGATGTTGGGAAATTTTATTCCCAATGACGAAAATCCCCCGGAGTACATCCAATTAAACGTCGGGTACCGGATAACCCCCAAAGATGTGGTTTCCGTTGAGTTTAAAAGATCCATTTATGCCTGGCCACTTGGTATCCCATTTGGCCCCTCCTTCGATGCGCCGGGGCTTAATTTTCCCGGCCATGCGCGGATACTTGCGCCTACCGTAGGCTACCAGCGTTTTTGGTGGAAAGGCGTTTATACCTCCCTTCATGCGTTAAATTCGTTTGAAAAATACCTGAATCAAAATAAAAAAAAGATCGGAAATGGATACACCTTGTACCTCAACTTCCACTTGGGTTACCAGTTTAGGTTTTTTAAAAACCGGTTCTTTTTTGAACCCGCCATTGGATGCAGTTATTGGCCGGTAAGAACCAATGTGCCAGAATCTTTTAAAACGGCCGAAAAAAATTGGCCCAACTACTTTATTCAACCCGGGCTGCATTTTGGGTATAATTTTGATTTTAAAAAGAAAAAATGACAGTTAAAGCCGGTCTGAAACGTCACTTTTTAACTTTAGTGAACGATTTTTAGCCCGTAGCCCACTGACCTTTGCGCTATCATTGAACAACTAAACGTTTTGATATGCAAAAAACAAAAATTATGCTCTTGACCGCACTTTTGAGTGCTTTTTCGTTGACCCTTCAAGCCCAATATGGCAAGCAAGACAATACCTACAAACGCTGGTTTGTTGGTAGCACGGTGTTTTTATTGGGTAATTTTGCCCCTACCAATCCCCCCAATTTCGCTCAACTCAATATTGGTTATCGGATGACGGGACAAGATGTCATTACATTGGAACCCAAAACCTGGAAATATGCCTGGCCGAATGGTATTCATCCATTTTTCAACAAATCCTACGGAAAGCCGGAAGAAAAATTTCCGGGGTATGTTCGTGAGTTTGGTTTATCCGTGTCTTACCAACGTTTTTGGTGGAAAGGTTTGTACGCCGAACTTAATGTAATGCCCACCTGGCAAAATTTTGTGAACGACAACGGCAAAAAAGTGGATAATGGTTTCCAGATATTCAACACCTACCGCGTTGGTTATCACATCAAACTTTTTAAAGACCGATTTTTTATTCAACCCTCCGTTGCCATTACCCACCGGGCTTATCACACAAAATTACCCGATGGCTTTAAACAATTGGACGATAAATGGCCAAAATTCATCTTCGGAGAACCAGGATTTCACTTTGGATTTAATTTTTAATGGACAACTGATGAACACACAAAAATCACCACAAAACACCCTGCAAGACCCAAAAGTAAGCGTAAAACTACAACTGGCTACGCTGTGGGCGAGTTTTACGTTCCTCTATATCTACGTGGATTATTTCGCCTTGTACATGCCGGGAAAGGTCGACGGTATTCTGAAAGGAAAGGTATTTGTATTTGATATTTCACCGGGATTTCTGTTGGCGGCACTCGCCTCGGTGAGTATTCCGGCACTGATGATTTTTCTTTCGGTTGCCCTGCCGGCCAAAGTAAATCGCCCGACAAATATCATTCTTGGCGCGGTGTACATTCCCTACACGTTGTTTAATTTGGCCGGAGAAGCCTGGATGCACATGGTATTTGCGGCCGGTGTTGAGGTTTTTCTGCTTTGCCTGATTATTCGCTACGCGTGGAAATGGCCAAATACAATTGATACGGAACGGAAACAGGGCCTTTGATTCGTAATTACGGGGGACTGGTGCGCTCCGGGCCTGCGGTGCCTACGGCGCATATTTCCGGCTGAAATCTACCAAATCTTACAGATTTTGCAGATTATTCCACCTGGTTTTTGTGCGCCGTATTCACTCATTTTTCCCCATTAGCGCATGACTCCTGCCATCTGCCTACTATTTCCGATACCTCCAGCCAGCAAGCGTATGCTCGTGAAGGTCTGTGACCCGAAACGCGCTGTATTTTTAACCTTATTCATTTAAATATTATTTCGGTGTTTGGCGTTCGGCGTTCGATATTCAGTGTTCGATATTTTTTTTATGTCGAATATCGAACGCCGAACGCCGAATATCGAAGTATTTAATTGTGAGCCAGGCTCATTATTCCACTCGTTTTTTGTGCAAAGAGGGTAATTTTAACCAAGTCAATTGCAAGTACAATTGGTATCCGACAATTGTAACGACGTGAAACTGAGGTTGCCGCCATTAGAACCCGCAGGAGCGCACAACTGAAGCGTCCCGGTATTGCTGTTGAAGGTATTGGTTAGGTTGTCAACGGGTAAGCCATTGAGCAATACTGCCCCTTGCAGGGTGAAAGGCGGTACCCCGATCAAATCAACCGTCAGGGTAATGCACTGGTTTGCGCATATGGCGGCAGCCGGTGCACTGAGACTGACGGAAGGGGTCGCTTGCCACACCAAAGGTATCAGATTAGAAAAATCGAGACAGGGATCACTCAGGCTGACACTCCCGGCAACATTATTGCCGACCACAGTACCTACATAATAAGTGACTCCAATGGTAAAAATACTTGGATCAAAAGGGATAGGATTGGTATTGCCGGTGTATAATAAACTCGCTTCCGGGTCATTCGGATTACTTACAACGGCATACTGCAATATGTCATTGGCATCCAGCGTCGCATTGTTATTAAAAGGAATATTGGCATTACCGGGTGTACATACCCTGAGTGCATTGTTGTTAACGGTACCCGCATCACTGATACAGTTATTACAATTGGGAGCAGGCATCACACTGGCCGGTATTTGGTAAAACTCATTGATAATCAGTCCACCGGCAATCTCATTACATATAAATTGATTCTGCCCTGAACTAATGGAAAGTTGGCCAAAAAGGTTAAATGACACATAAAACCCGCCATCGGTAATAGCCGGAAAGTTAGTAAAACCATAAGGTGTTTGAGTAGTGAGCAACGGATTATTGACATTAATCTGAAAAATTCCCCCAGTGACTACAAGTCCATAAAGGACACCATTCTCGTACCATAAATCCGTAAACGTGTCCAGGAAGGAACCGAATGCCCCTATGAACGTAAGGGAGTTGGTATCTGGGTCGTAGGTATAAAGTTGGGCAATATTATTAACTGTACCCACTACATAAATCGTGTTACCGGGACCGGCAGCCGTGCCGGCAAATTGTGTAATACCTGGCACTGTAAGTGTAGAAACGGGATTGGGATTGGGCGGGTCATAAACCAACAACTGGTTACCTAAAGTCAGTATCACGTTCCCCGTACCCGTAACAAATATATCACCATTGGCACTTTGATTGGCCGGGGCTATACCATTGAGTTGTAACTGTTGGCACACTTCGCAGGTGGTTGGATTAAAGATGACCAAAGAATTGGGGATTGAGTACCCGTAAAAATTTTGAGTATATCCTTTTGATCCACCCGCAAAAAAAGCGATAAAAAGAATAAATGCAATGCGGTTTTTGTTCAGCGTTCGCATAGTGGATTCGTTTGTGTTTACAGATAAGAACTGTGCCGTTTTGAGGCGATTGTAATATATACTTCTTTTAAACTCGCTTTTGCCAAATATTGTTCAAAGGGATTAGGTAGTCATGACCTTTCAATTTCCCCGGCTGGCGCATGGCCAAGTTATTTATATCTGCCTTTATATTGGATAATTATTTTTATTTTGTAAATTCAGTCCACTTAATTCTATAATTGTCAAACTGTTGCTCAAGATTATCCTTAAAACTTGTCAGTTTTGTTTCGTCTATATTGCTATATTCGATTTCAAGTCCGATTAAATAATCGTCTAAACACCAACCTTTACAATGGATTAATCCTTCGTTATTTTTGGCCGTCAACGTGGTTATTTCTCCAAATTCGTGTCCATAATTCATTAGGTTAAACGTACCCAAAACCCGCTGAATTTTAATCTTGATCGTTTTCTCTTTTGAACGCTGAATTTTCGCCACGTCTATTTCGTCGGTTTTTCCCATTTGAAAACCACTTTTTTCAGCAGCGATTTCCAGTTCTTCCTTGTATTCTTTCACCCACATGTAACTCCGATCATAGGTCATGTATATATAGAATCCAGAGAGTCCTGCAACCAATGCCATGAAAATGGCCAGAATTTGTAATAGTCGTTTCTGGTGCATGATGTTGTTTTGAAATTGTATTTTATTATTGAAACTACTTACCTGTACACTTTTACAAGTTTTTGATTGTAACGACCGATACCAAAACCAATGCCAATTGCAGATGACTTCTTTTCATTCAGGGTTAGATTACCAGCACAAGTAAATGTACCATTAGCGCAGTGGTACCCGTACGGCCTGAATAGAAATAAATGTGGTTCAAAAAACCAGCGGCTTTTCCCAAAACCAGCGCGAAATTTGATTTCAAATATGGGTAGAATGTCAGGTTTGAATCGGTAAATACCAAATTGAGGCATAATACCCGCACAAATAATGGCTCCGCGCCGCCGCTCAGTTAAAAGATTAATTTGTGCGTTGATGGGTATACCTGGGCCAAAGTTGTAGCCATCTACAATTTGCGAAAAACCCAAATTTAAGCCGAGCACTGGTAAAATATGTTTTTCATACATTAAACTAAGTCGCCCAAATCCAGATATATACGGGCCTCCAGACCCGTAACCAGCCGTCATTTGCAAACTAAACGCCGAGTTGCGCTTCGACCACGGCAATCTGTTCTCCTTTTGGGCGAAAAGGGTACTAAAACTTAGAAAACAAACAAGCAAAGAAGTGAAAAATGTATTCATAGTACGAAGTGTTCATTTTTAATCCACGTATGCTCGTGAAGGTCTGTAATCTGTGACCCGAAACGCGCTGTATTTTTAACCTTATTCATTTAAATATTATTTCGGTGTTCGGTGTTCGATATTCGGTGTTCGGCGTTCGATACTCGGCGTTCGATATTCGGTGTTCGGTGTTCGATGTTCCGCTGTTCGGTATCAACGTTTCACCACCTTCGTCACCCACGATTTTTCCTCGAAAATACAGCGCAACACGTACTGACCCGCGGGCAAATTGGCCGTTGGCATGGTCGGTTGTTGGGTGCCAGCCGGGTATGCCCGGTGGAACACCCGTTGTCCCCGTTCATTTTCGAGCGTGAGTGTAAAATCCGCTTGGGGTGCTTGCTTAAAATCAACGCCCAACTGCGCCGAAAACGGATTGGGCGAAACCGCAATACCCGCCCAATGATCCCCGTTCGCATCAAAAACAGCATTGGGTTCGACGAGAGAAATCTGCACGGATTTTCGGGTAAAACAACCGTATGTATCAGTCACCAACAAGTGATAAAGTCCATCGCCGGGGAAAATAATCGTGGAGGTGTCGGGGCCGGGTTGCCAATTGTAAGTATACTGATTACCAATGAGTTGTGCAGCATCAAAAATTTGACCTTCGACCCAGGCAGTGTCCGTGGGTAAATAAACATCGGGCGGACCAACCTGCTGCTCAGCCAAGGCGTTGTCCATCCAGTGCAAACGCCGAAGCACGAATGCGCGGAGGGTATCCACGTTGGCTTCGTAGGGCATACGAAGGTCGTTCCAGACGGTAAAATTACGGGCCTGGCCTTCGAGGATATTTTGCTCAAGGGAGTCAATGGCGGCAACGAATTGATCGTCCGAAAGGGTATTTTGGCGAAGCATGGACCAGCGGCAGGCGAGGCGTTTGCGGTAGGTCGGGTCTTCCCACAGGCGCGACCACCAGAATGGAAAGGGCCAACCCGGATGGGTGGTTTCCCATACCCAGCCCGGCCCAAAAACCTCCTGACCATAAGCGCGGTCGTAATCCCAGGGCGGCCCGCAGCGGAGTTTGCCACCATCGGTATCTTTTTCTTTGACGAGGTATGTGCTGCGCCCGTAGGAATCGTAGTTGACGCTAAACTCATTGACAATCAGAAAATCAATGAAAGACTGCTCGTCGGCAACGGCCCTGAATCCGGCCATCGGGTCGGCGAAGTTATTGGCCAGCAGGGCATTTTCGAAGTCGTTGACGTAGTTTTGAAGATAATTGGCCTGTTCCGGCTCCATCACATCGCGTTTGGGGTACACGTATTTGAATTCAACGTTCAATTGGTTGGTGGCGTAGTTGATGGGCTGGTAGGGCGATACCCAATCGGCGGGTTGGTTATTGTTGATATTCATTTCAAAAATATAACCGCCGGTCAATTCCGCCCCTTCCAGATCTTCGGGCCGAAGTCGGGCAATGTCCACCCGATGTTGGGCGCGTTTTACCTTTTCGGTCAGCGTATAGAGACCAATGTACTCGCCATCGAGGATCATTTCGCAGGGTTTGGTGCGGGGTGCGTACTGGCCCATACGGCGCGCCATTTCGTAGGTCAGGGGATTTTTGAGCAGGGTATGGTCGAGGTATTCGGATTTAAAAATCCAGTCACTTTCGGCGGGTAAACCCAGCAACGTCGTGTCGAGGTCATTGCCCAGTGCATCCACAACTTCAAAATCGTAACTCTTTTTGGGCATGCCGGTTCCGCTAAATCCCTGCCATTCGGCCATGATTGTTCCCGAAAAAGCATAGTCGGTTTGATTTGCATAATTGCGCTGGCCGGGGCCATTGTCAATGATGTGCATGGTTACCGGCACTTTGGGGTCATCGCCGATGGGATCAGCGACGGTGGTCAATTTGACGATGGGCAAATTACTCGAAATAAAATAAAACGGAAAAACCGGGTCATCGCCAAACGTGATGCTCCAGTCAATAAAAAAACCGGCGTCGGCAAAAGCATAGGTATCCTCCACCACCAAAGTCCAGGTGCCATTGGGGTCAGTGCCTCCTTTATTAAAATCGC
Source organism: Chitinophagales bacterium (assembly GCA_013298845.1). Taxonomy (GTDB): domain Bacteria; phylum Bacteroidota; class Bacteroidia; order Chitinophagales; family Saprospiraceae; genus M3007. Next base: position 1,924 of record JAAFJN010000013.1, on the reverse strand, counting down.
CCATGGTACCCTGGCCCTGAAACGTACCCGAATACGGCGGCGAAGCAGCACTCAGGGGATCGCCCGAACCAGCCAGGCAGGTGTTGGTAAAGTCATCACCGCCCCCACCGATACCCCCAAAAAGCCGAATGACTTTGCCGTTGGGAGCGACCAACCGCATCGTAATATCCTCCACGTAAGAGTGCGTGATGTTGAAACAGATTTGTTCCAGCCCAAACACCGTATCTATATTGCCCGGCAGCCCCGATACCTGCATCGGGAAAGAAATGATGTTGCCGTCGTCGGGAATGGAATCGTTGACGGCGGAGGAAAATGTTTGGGCGGATAAGCATTGCCCAATGAGGCAGGCTATGATTAAAATAAAGTGTTTGTGCATATTTTTTCCTTTTTTGTAAAACGTCGCCAGAGTTTGGGTGCTATTTTCGAGCCAGTTTTTTATCTAGTGCCGCATCCGGCACTAAGTACATTGCAAAATCATACTACATTTTTCAAAGGCATGTTTTTCCAAATCAGATTTTCGGATCCAAAAGTAAAGCATACCAACGTCTCCCCAGCACATATTGGCGGCATTTTCGCTGTTCAATTCAAAAAATAAAGTCCATTCATCCCGGTGACTTTCCATCTCGGCCCGAAGGACGGGGTCTTGTACATCCTGCCGGGTATAACCGTGCGAAAGAAATTCGCATTCAAACTCCATGCAGGGGCCTTGTAGATTGTAACTGTGGGCCATCATTCTGGTCCAGTAATTGGATTTGCGCTGGTGTGAAGGCGAATCCGGCAGACTCAAAAAGTGGGTACATTTTTTAGTTAATTGTTTTTGTATAAAGTTTACTCTTCCAATTCAGAGGACGACAGCACTTGTGGCTCAACGAATTTAATAAAACAGGTCCGTTTAATATCGTCTGTATGTTCTAATAAGGAGTGATTAAAATAGACAAGATCGGACTCATAACGACATTTTCACCCCGTTCCTTTTTAACCAATTTTCATGCTCTCTAAATTCAGGCATTTTCTTGTCTAACTCATTCCAAAACTCAGTTGAGTGATTTGGATACTTCAAGTGAACCATTTCATGAATAATGATATAGTCTAGCACCGAAACCGGAGCCATGATACATTTCCAATGAAAATTTAGTCCGTTTTTAGGTGTCCATGATGCCCATCTGTTTTGTAACTCCAAAACCTTAATTGCTGTTGGCTTGTGGGTAAACTTTTCTTCAATCATTTTCAAACGTTCCTGAATTTTAGTCAGGGCTTTGTCTCGATAGAAATCTTTGAAAACTTTATCTGCTTTAACTAAATACGTTTTATCTAAATGAAAAAAGCCGCCACTTATTTTCAAGGGCACATCTTGGTTTTCTGTCAGCTTTAATCGATAATTCCTACCTAAATAGAGAAACGATTGTCCATTTACAAATTCACGATTTACCTTGCCCTGATTGAGTTCTTTCCACTTGGCAATTTTTGAAAAAATCTGATACTCCTTTAATTTTACCGCCGCTTCTACTTTCTCGTCACTTGCAGTAATAGGAGCAAGTACTTTCACTGAACCGTTTCGTTCAATGAAGATGCTCACCGTTTTTCGTCTGTTGGTTTTCTCAATGGTAATATCTATGTCCTCTAACTTCATCTTAAATCGCTTTCTCTGTTTTTAGCAAGTTGCATTAGTTCGGTTGCCAGTTCACTTGCTTTCGGTGAAAGTTCTGTCACTTTTGAGTAGCGGATTTCATCTTCAATCATTCCTTCAATTCGTTTTCTCTCTGCTGCTTTATCGGTCCAGAAGTTATTTATTTCCGCTCACTAGTGTCCGGTTCTAACTAAAACAAAGTCAATGAGTTATGACTGTCATCTGCCTGATTTTGTGAGCCAATAGTTGTAACTAATTGATTTACAGGTGTTTTGTCAAAAATTGATACGCTCAGGA
>JAAFJN010000012.1 GCA_013298845.1 Chitinophagales bacterium | reverse complement strand
AGCCGCTACCCACCCCAATGTCGAGGATAACGGGCGTCGCTTGGGCGCGTTTTTTCAAAAATTGTACACCCGTGTCCACCACTTCTTCGGTTTCCTGGCGCGGAATTAAAACGGCGGGCGATACTTTAAATTTAAGGCCAAAAAAATCGGCGGTACCCAGCACGTATTGCACCGGTTGGCCCGCCACCAAAGCCGTGGTAATGCGCGTCCAGTCGGCGCGTTGCGCGTCGTTGGCGGGTTCAAACTGCGCATAATGGCGCGTACCGAAGGCATCTTCCAGCACAATCCGGGCGATGCTGTGCGCTTCACCTTCGCCGTAACGGGGCGTTAGCGCTTGTATTAATTGTAAAAAACTACCAGTTGGGTTCATAGTACTACATCTGTCGCAACATGTATTGAGCGCTTACGAGAAAATAGCGGCTCAGGGCGTTGGTTTTGCGGTCTTCGATGGTGTTGAGGGATACGCTGCGTTGTAAACCAATGTTTTTGTTCAGTACATCATTGGCCGAAACGGTGAGCGTTAAAGCGTCGTTTTTCAAAAAATTCCGCGATGCTTCCAGGTTCCAAATGGGAATGGTTCGGTTAAAACCCGCGCTAAGGCCGCGATTAACACTGAGGTTAAAATTGGACTGCACCACCCATTTTTTGGGGAGGCGCAAGGTAGTGCTTAATCCGTATTGCTGGCTACTGTATTGCTGTTCGAGGTTTTTATCAATGCTGTATTCGACCTTGTTGAGGGCGTAGCGGGCGGAGATGCGCACATTGAACCATTTTAGGAGTTTGTATTGTAAAAAAAGCGCGGTGTTGGCGCTGCTTTCGACCGAAGTGTTGAGGCGGTCGTTGAGGAAAATTTCCCCTTTGCCGGTTTGTACCCCCGCGCTGATGCTGTAACTGCCTTTGGTGACCCGAATGGGTTTGCCATAGTTTAACGACAAACTGCCGGACACGGAGCCGGGGGTGTTTTCGGGGCGATAATGGCGCACAAACCGTTCATCAATCGAAATGACTTCCATGATTTTGTACTGCGTAAAACCCACTTCGGTATTCAAACTAAAACTGTACAGTTTTTTGGGGTGGTAATGGTTGATACCCCACGAAAAAACATGCGATTGTTCGGGGCGTAAATCAGGGTTTCCGTACCGGACGTTGAGCGGATCGCTGCGGTCGGGCACGGGTTGTAATTGGTCTTCGCCGGGCTGCGAGGCATCGGTCCAATAATAAAGACTTGTACTTTTGCTTTCCGACAGGCGATAATCGGCGGTAACGCCCCCGATAACGTTGAGGTATTGTTGCTGCACGGGCAACAACAACGGATTGGTGTTGCGGCTGCTCAGGGACGAGCGTTGCAGGCCCGTAATTAGGCCCAGGCTCCACTTCTCCGCTTCCCATTGGGCGTGGGCGGTCCATTGTTGGGTACCTACTCGACTGGAATAATCGCTGCTGAGGGAATCGTTGCGCAATTCGGTGCGTTCGAGTTGGTCAAAAATGGCGATGGAACTGGTTTGCCATTGCACGTTATTGTCGTAATTAAGTTGAACGGTCAGTTTTTTGGTCAATTCCGCCGTGACTTCGGCGCTCAAATCGAGGGCATTGGTCAGGTCGTTGTTGTAATTGCGCTGGCGAATGGTATCCACGGTAAATCGGGTGCTGTCGCTTTCCACAAAAGAATTGACGGCATCCAAACGGCCATTTTGGGTGTTATTGCCCCGGTTAAACGACGGACTTACCATAAAATTGATGTTTTTTCGGGTTTTAAGGCGTTGCCCCCAGTTCATGTTGAGGTTAACAGCATTGTTTTCGCCAGCGTCATTTTTTTGGCGAAAACCACTGTTGATTAAGGTTCCGGCGTTGCTGCGGGTAGTGGTGGTATCCCAATCGGCCTGGCGGGTAACGTTGGTGTTGACGTTCATGTTCAGCGACAAAATACGGGACGTGTCGCGGTTGTGCGTGGACGAAAACGAAAGGGCATGACCGTAGTTGTTGCCATCGCTGGCGTTGTTTTCGCGGTTGGTGAAGCCGCCGCCGTTGGCAATGACCTGCCGCGATACTTCGTTGCGTTGTTGCTGGCTCAGGCCGTTAAAACTGTAGTTATAATAAGTGGTGTTGTCGTCTTTTCGGTGCAAACCCAGGTCGGCACTGGCACTTTGGGCACGTTGGAACCCCGCACTGCCAAATCCGGGGGCCAAATTGCTCAAATTGCTGGTGAGGGCCAATTGGTATTTGGGGGCAAAACGGTTGGCATTGAATTGGAACGCGTGGCGTTGTTCGTTGATCCGGCTGCCTCCGGCGGAAGCCCCCAGACTGCCAAACCAACCTTTTTTACGGTCTTCTTTCAGGACGAGGTTGATGGTTTTTTCCTTTTCACCGTCTTTCATACCCGAAAAATCGGCTTCCCGATTGGTTTGGTTATACACTTCAATGGTTTGAATGGCATCGGCGGGTAAGACCCGGGTGGTGGTGTTTTGGTCGCCGTTAAAAAACGGTTTTCCATCCACCAAAATATTCAAAACGGCTTTTCCCTGCGCTTTTATGTTGCCTTCATCGTCAATTTCGAGGCCGGGCAGGGCGCGCAGCAATTCAATCACCGCCGCGTTTTTTTCGGTTTCAAACGACGAGGCGTTGAAATAAATGGTATCGTTTCGGAAAATGATGGGGGTGGCTTTGGCTCTTATTTCCACTTCGCCCAATCCAAATGCTTTGGGTACGAGGGTGAGGTTGTCAAAACTGATTTTTTGATTTTTTAGCACCGAAAAACTGGTGTCAAAAGGCGCGTAACCGATGTAATTGGCCAATAGGAGGTAGCGGCCCGGCGGTACATTTTTCCACCCAAATGCCCCGGAGGAATCGGTCAAAATAACGGAATTCAGGGTGCTGTCGGGCAAAGATATCAAGGCCAGGGAAGCGGCTTCGAGGGGTTGGCGGGCATCGTCCAGAACGAAGCCGTTAACGGTGTTTTGCTGGGCAAAAACCGCGTTTTTATGGTAAAAAAGCAAAAAAAAGGCACCTAATAAGGTGTAGCGAAGGCAGATCATGGCTTTTGTTCAAGTCTTAATTTTATGTTAAAACTCAAAAAGCACTGATATATTTTGTGGGTTGGTTTTTTGGGGGCAATTTTTTTGGGGGGATGCGGATTTAGACATTGATGGGACACGGATTTAAACGGATTTTTTTATCGTTTTGAAAAATCTAAAATCCGTGTCTAATCCGTGTAAATCCGTGTCCTATAACGACGTGTCCCATTCGATCCCCGAATCTGTATAATCTCCAAATTTCCCCAATTTGTTCGAGTGGCAGAGTGATTAATTTTTTATAGACCTACCTACTTCCAACTCAACTCCTAAATTTGTCAATCAACAACGACAATTGCGTTAATTCGTCTTCGGTCATGGTGCCACCCGGGTTTTCGTCCGGGGTTTTTACCATGTCTGTGCCCACCGTTTCGATCAAATCCAACCCTTTGGCCGTGATGGATACGACCACCATGCGGCGGTCTTCGCAACTGGAAATGCGTTCGGCGTAGCCATGTTCGCGCAGTTTTTCTACCAAACGACTCACGTTGCTGCTGCGGTCAATCATCCGACTTTTAATATCCAATACCGAAAGCCCCTTTGGCGAACCTTTTAAAATGCGCAGGATATTGTATTGAGGGTGGGTCAGGCCATATTCGCGCAGGTTGCGGTTCATCATGCAATCCAGCCAACTGGCGGTGAATAATATATTGAGCGCCACCCGGATGGGGGGAGGGATGGGCGTGGAATTTTTGATTTCTTCTTCTAATGTCATGGTGGCTAAAAATTAATGACGCAAAGTTAAGTGTTTTAATCCTTATTTTATGTATAAGATAACCAATGAATTGCGTAATTTGTGCAACGAAAAGCGGGAATTATGGTACACGCAACCCTATTCTTACCCTACTTTTGTCCCTTAATTCAAGTATCACATGCAATCAACAAACGATAAAAACGCACCCAGCAAAATTGACGTTATTCTCGGTCTTCAGTGGGGTGATGAAGGAAAAGGCAAAATAGTAGATTATTTAGCCACGGGCTACGACATTGTAGCGCGTTTTCAGGGCGGCCCCAACGCGGGCCACACCCTCAAATTTGATGGTCAGAAATACGTTCTGCACACGGTACCATCGGGTATATTTCGCGCTCACCTCATTAACCTGATTGGCAATGGTGTTGTGCTGGATCCTGTGGTATTTGCCCGTGAACTCAAATCGCTGGAAGACAGCAACGTATCCTTTAAAGAACGTTTGTTGGTGTCGCGCAAAGCCCACCTTATTTTACCCACCCATCGTTGGCTGGATGCCGCCAGTGAAGCCCAAAAAGGAAAAGCCAAAATTGGTTCTACCCTCAAGGGAATTGGCCCTACGTACATGGATAAAACGGGCCGGAATGGCCTGAGGGTGGGTGATATTGAGTCGCCTAATTTTCGCGAGCAATACAATAGTTTGAAGGCCAAACACCTGCAATTGCTCAAAATTTACCCGGAAATAACCTTTGACCTCGAAACCGAAGAACAACGTTGGTTTGAATCGTTAAACGCGCTGCGCGAATTACAGTTTGTCAACAGCGAATATTATATCAACGATGCACTGCGGGCCGGTAAACGGGTATTGGCCGAAGGGGCGCAGGGTGCCATGCTTGATGTTGATTTTGGGACTTATCCGTTTGTTACGTCCTCCAGTACCATTACCGCCGGGGTTTGCACCGGGCTGGGGGTAGCACCTCAAACCATTGGCCGCGTCATCGGGATTACCAAGGCGTATTGCACCCGCGTGGGGGGTGGTCCTTTCCCCTCCGAACAAGACAACGAAATTGGCGAAAAACTCCGCCAGGAAGGTTTTGAATTTGGTTCTACCACGGGTCGGGCGCGCCGCTGCGGCTGGATTGATCTGCCGCAGTTGAAATACACGCTGCTGCTCACCGGCACCACGGATATTTGTATGACCAAAATTGACGTGCTCAATTCTTTTGCCAAAATCAGCGTAGCCACCAAATACCGCTACAACGGGCTTGAACATACGGAACTTCCGCATGACCTTTGTACGACGGAGGTGGAAGCCGTGTACGAAGAGTTTGAAGGATGGCAATCCTCGCTCGACCACGCCACTACTTACGATGCTCTTCCGGCGGCAGCGCAAAAATACCTGCGCTTTTTGGAAGAATACCTCGGCGTACCCATCACAATGATTTCTACAGGGCCTGAAAGAGAAAAATTGATTGTGTAGTGTACCATTTTGCCGAATCCGCTTGTCAACATTCACGGACAGTAATATACACATGCAACAAACTACATTTTTTGGCAAAATAACGGCGATATGCGCGCTTATTTTGCACTTCTCGGCTTTGCTACACGCGCAATCGCAACCGAAAATTCAACTCAAGCAATTTGCGTCGGGCTTTGTAAAACCCGTTGATATTGCCCATTGCGGCGACAAACGCCTGTTTATCGTTGAACAAGACGGTGCCATTCAAATTCTGGACAGTGTGGGCGGAAAACAATCCGTTCCGTTCCTCAATATCAACGCCCGCGTTAATTCCAATGGCAACGAACAAGGCTTGTTGGGATTGGCATTTCACCCCAGTTTTAACCAAAATGGGTGGTTTTTTGTCAATTATACCCAAAATAACGGCGATACCCGCGTTTCGCGTTTTACGGCTTCTGATCCCACGGCCATCCCTTTAACCGCCGATCCAGACAGCGAAAAAATACTGTTGGAAATTGACCAGCCTTACTCGAACCACAACGGTGGCTGCATCAAATTTGGCTCCGATAACTACCTCTACATCTCCCTTGGCGACGGTGGTTCGGGTGGTGACCCGCAAAACAACAGCCAAAAAAAGAGCACCCTTTTGGGTAAAATGCTCCGCATTGATGTAAACGTTCCCGACGCGCCTTATTACGCCGTTCCCGCCGATAACCCTTTTGTGGGCCAGGCGGATTATTTGCCCGAAATTTGGTCGTTGGGCCTGCGCAACGTTTGGCGCTTCTCCTTCGACCGCCTCACGGGTGATATGTGGATGGGCGATGTTGGCCAAAACGAATGGGAAGAAGTTGATTTTGAACCCGCCGGCGAAGGTGGTCGCAACTACGGCTGGCGCTGCTACGAAGGTAACGCCGCTTACAATACCTCCGGCTGCGGACCGGCTTCCAGTTATACCGCGCCCGCTTTTGTGTATGGGCACAGCGGTGCCAACAGCGGCTGTTCTATCACCGGTGGTTTTGTGTATCGCGGCAGCAAATTCCCCTTGCTGTACGGCAAATACCTGGTAGCGGATTATTGCTCCGGTCGTTTTTGGTACCTCACCCCCAACGGCGATGGCTCATTTGCCTCTAATGTATTGGCCACCCTTTCCGCCTACGAATACAGTTCTTTTGGCGAAAATTCCAGCGGCGAATTGTTCCTGACCACCCTGTCCACTGGCCGGGTAATGCGGGTGGATGAACTATGCTCCAGTTTACAAGTGACCAATACCGTGCAACCGTCTTGCCCACACGACAATACCGGCAGTATTTCGCTGACCGTATCGGGTGGGGTAGGGCCGTACACGTACGCTTGGTCGGGAGGTGTTTCAACCGCCAGTGTTTCCAACATTGGAGCCGGAACGTACACCGTAGTGATCAAAGACAACAACCAATGCCAGATATTGGATACCATCGTCATGACGCAGGGTGACCCGTTGAGCCTGCTCACCGTTGACTTTTTGTCCGGCGACAGCGTGATGTGTACCGCCGCAACAGTGGTGTTAAGCGCAACCGGAGTACCTGCCAACGCGGCCGGATTACAATGGTACCGCAACGGATTTTCACTAACCGGTGCTACCGGCTCCACCTACACCGTCAATGTATTGGCCAACGGTACCTATTACGCCCGCTGGCAAGATGCCGCCACCGGCTGTTTATCACCTTTTGAACCCGTGACGGTTACATTTGACCCCATTCCTGGTAATAGTATCGTTCGGCAGGACAATGTGCTTCAATTGAGCGATTTGGTATCGGTAGCAACGGGTTATACTTTCCAATGGCTATTAGACAATGCGCCCATTCCCGGCGCTACCAGTCCTACGCTCAATGTGAGTGTTGAAGGTGCTTATTCTTTGGTGGTGACTTCGGCAGCGGGCACTTGCTCGGAGACTTATACGTTCACCGTGGGCACTTACGATATTCCCGCGTTGAAGCAGTTTGTGGTAACGCCCAACCCCGGCAATGGTCTTTACCGGGTGGAAATTACCCTCGACCAAACGCTCGACGTGCAGTTGTCTGTTCTTGATCTCAACGGCAAACCCGTGTTGAGCCAAGCCCTGTCGGGTAAAAACCTCGTAACCACGGCTGATATTCGCCATTTGCCCGCCGGCACGTACACGATTGTGTTGCAGTCGGGTAATGGCCGAACGGCGCGCCAATTGATTAAAACCTAAACTTAACTTCCGGAAACTACCAGAATTTCTGTATTTTTGCGGCTGAAACAAAGCAAGTGCGCGGTTTTTTACCAAACCTTTTCTAACTTCAAACGTGAAAAATCAAGGAACTTTAAGTTTTTTTTGGACTAAAGGCTTGTTGCAAATGCGCTTCATGGCGTTTGCAACAAGCCTTTTTGTTTTGGCCCCGTTGGCGGGCCGGGCACAAGGGGGAAATATTGTTTTTCAGGCCATTACCTCCAAAAAAGAAGTCGTCAGCGGGGGGAATCTGCAAGTGAGTTTCAAATTTATCGGCGGCGTCGGCGGACAGTTGGAACGCCCCGATTTTGGTGCATTCCAATCGGGTGGTGGCACGCAGGAAACATCGGGGATGCAAATTATCAACGGCGATATGCAGGGCCACCACACCTGGACGTTTAATTTGATCGCCCCCGCTCCCGGCGATTATACCATTCCGGCGGCGACGGTATTGTACAAAGGCAAAAAATACACCTCCAACCCCCTGCGGATCAAAGTGGTACCTGCCGGTAATAGCCGAGGTGGCCAGGCGCCGTCTCAGGTTCCTGCCGGGGCCGATCCCAGTATTTTTATTACCACCGAATTGAGCACCACTTCGGCCTATCCCGGCCAGCAGGTGATTGTTACGCTCAATATTTACACGCAAATTAATTTGGCCGGTTTGGACATGGTGCGGGCACCCAAACCTTCAAGCGGTACCTTGAAAGAACTCGAAAAATTTGAAAGTGTGCAGTCTGAAGAACGCATTGGGGGGAAACGGTACATTAAACAGTCGGTGTACGGTGCTTCTTATTTCCCCGATGCCGAAGGGACTATCACCTTTAGCGCGGGTATCCTGACCGGAATGATTAACCAGGGCGGATTTTTAGCCCCCACGCGGGTTTTGTCGCTGGAGTCACAGCCCGTTACGTTGACCGTAAAGCCATTGCCCCAACCCCAACCGGCGGGTTTTAGTGGTTTGGTGGGTTCTTATGGCGTCGAAATGCCCCGCACGGGCGACAGCATTGGTTTGGGCGATGCTTCGGTGATTGGTTTGGAAATCAGGGGGAATGGCAACCCGCGTCTGCTCGCGCCCCCGGTGGTACAAACCCCGGACGGCATTGATACGTTTGACCCGGCCATTAAATCGGAAGAAACTTTTGAAAACGGCCAGGAATTGGTGCATACCCAGGCCATTGAATACACATTTTCGGCCAAAAAAGAAGGCGAATTCGTGTGTACGCCCCTGCTCGTCTGGTTCGATCCCGACAGCAACAAATACGTGACCTGGCAACACAATATCGTGCTGAAAGTGGGTCCCGGCAGCGGCCCCAATGCGCCCATTGTGTCGGGTAACGGCGATGGCTTCGCTTTTTGGCGTACCTCAAAAGGAATTGGTGCCTTGGCGTTGTTGGCCGCCGGATTATTGCTGTTGGCCTACTACTTTTTAAATCGTAAAAAAGAAGGAAAAAAAGCGGTTCCGGCACCCGAACCAACGCCCGTTGCCGTCGAAGAACCGACATTTACCCCGGCCCAAGAACAACCCCGGGAACCCGATAGTTGGTTTATGCCGCCAACCGCGTCGGTAACGCCCCCGCCCGTAGAATCGGTTGAAATGCCGCTCCCGCCCGTTGCGCCGGTTAGCCCGCCGCCACCCGTGTTTTGGGCCAACCCAACCTGGGATCAACTGGAACGGATGGCCCACGACGACGGCCCCTCGCGCCCTTTTTACACGTTGTTGTTGCAGACGATAAAGGAAAAATTTGCGCCAAAATTATTGGTCAACGCCGCCGATGTGGAGCAACACCAGGCCCTCCGCTGGATGCAGGAAAAAGGCTACGATGCCACCGAAACCGACCGTATGGCGTGGGTGTGGCGCACCTGCGAACAAGTATTGTACGCGGCGCAAGACCACAGTGGAGACAAAGTAAAAGCGTTGCAATGGGTGGAATGGCTGGTGCGTCCGGTTACCAACTAAATACGCCCCAAACGCCGTAGTGGTCCGACCACGTTTTGTCGTGGACTACCCGGCAATCATCGGTACGGATACCGGGATCAGTGAGGATATAATCAATGCGCAACAAGGGCAGGGAACCGGCAAACGTAGTGCCCAAGCCCAGGCCGCGTTCCTGAAAAGCATCGGTAAGGCCGTTGGAAATATGGTGGTAAACGTAAGAGTTGGGCGTATCGTTAAAGTCGCCGCAGACCACCACCGGGTGTGGGCACGCTAAAATATGTTCGCGCAGTTGTTCGGCCTGTTCGGCCCGGCGCGAGGTGGCACCGCCCACTTTACTCATCACTTTACTGATACCGTCCCAGGATTGGTCGTCCTGAATAATTTTTTCGGTGTCTTTGGTAACCCGGTTCGATTGCAGGTGCACGTTGTAAACGCGGACGGTTTTGTTGCCCGGCAACAATATGTCGGCCCAAAGCGTTGAATTGCTCGTTTTGCCAAAAGGAATATCGCCACCGGCTTTAATGGGGTATTTACTCATGATAACGGTGCCTTTTTTCAAATTAAACCGTTGGTCGTAGCCCAAATAATTGCCCAGCAGCGGGTAAAAACTGCCGCGTGTTTCCTGGGTGCACAAAATATCGGGTTTGCCATTTTTTACCAAAAACGCCGCGTACGCCTTGGCAATGCTGTCCACTTGCGCCGCGCTGGTTTTTTTCTGGTAAAACATCAGGCCGAGATTATGGGTAACTACGGTAATGCTATTGTCGGGGATATAAGGTTTGCCCAATTGCATACCGACGAATTTGGTGCAATAACTCCACCCAAAAGCAATCATGACCACGTGATAAACGCTAAAACGACTCAAGCGCCACAGCCAAAACAACGCCAGCAGGATATTAATCAACAGCAGCCACGGGAACGCAGTACCAAAAAAGGAAATCCAACTAAACATGCCGGGATTCACGTACGGCGACAAATAAGATACACCCGTCAGCAGAATAACCACTGTACTGAGTGTTTTCAAAGCATTTTTAAAAATTGCGCGTATCAAGGGTGTTTTTCGTGCGAAAACTTAAATATAACTATTCTTTTCTCAAAATTACGTCAAATATTTGACCCGCCGATACAACCACAACGAATTAATTTTACACCATCTGTTTTATCATGATGAAACCACATTACTTTTTTGCACTTTTTCTGCTGCTTTCGCTCCCGCTCCACGCCCAGGAAGACACCAGCGAGCGCATTATTGATGACAATATCCGATCCGCCCAAATTAACCCTTCCGCGCCGCACCCCGTTGTGCAGTTGAAAGGGGGCCGAATTGACCTTAGTTTCGACTACGTTACCGACGAAATTAAAGATTTTATGTACACCATTGTGCATTGCAACAGCGATTGGCAACCCTCGGAATTGCAGGATAACGAATACATTGACGGGTTTAACGAAGACCGCATTCTTGATATTTCTAACTCCATTAACACGTTGGTGGCATACAACCACTACCGCCTCACATTGCCCAACCAGAATATGCGCTGGACCCGCTCCGGCAATTATATCCTGAAAGTTTTTGACGACGACGATGACCACCGACTGGTGTTGGTGCGGCGTTTTATGGTGACCGAAAATCTGTGGAAAGTGAGTGCCACCATCGCCCCCATTGCCAATGCCTCCAAAATATTTTCGCACCAGGAAATTGATTTTCAGGTGGTGCACGAAGGTACCATTGTGGGCAATCCACAACGGGAAGTAAAGGCGTTTATTTACCAAAACATGCGCTACGACCGCGTAATTGGCCCCGTGGCACCCCGCCCTTTTGTGGCCTTGCGCAGCAGCCTCAATTTTGATTTTCAGGATTCTATTGTGTTTCCGGCGGGCAAAGAATGGCGCTTTTTTGACATGCGCATTTTCGACTACCGGGGCAATAACGTCAAAAAAATTGAGCGAAATGTCAATACCTACCAGGTTTTTTTGGACCCGCAACGCGACCGGGATGAGATTAACGGCTACGCGTTAACGGGCGATATCAACGGGCGGTACAGCATCGAAAACCGAACCCAGGGGCAAGGTTTTTTGCAGTGCGAATACGCCAATGTGATGTTTTTATTGGCCCGCAACCTGCCCTACGACGACCACGATGTGTACGTGGTGGGCAGCATGACCGACTGGCAATTAAAACCCGAATTCCGCATGTTTTATGATGAACCGAGTAAGATGTATTATTGCAATCCGTTGCTCAAACAGGGTTATTACAACTACGAATTTCAGGTGGTGAACAGCGCCAATCAATTAATCGATCGCGCCGAAGATTTGGAGGGGAATTGGCACGAAACCGAAAATTTGTACTCTATTTTTATTTATTATCGCCCGTTTGGCGAACGTTACGACCGCCTCATGGTCATGGGTGGCGTTACTTCAGGGGCCAGAAACTGATGCTTTTGTCGGGTTTTTAAACCGGTACTAAGGTTCCATTACCCCCAATAACCAATCCTTTTCGGCCACCAACGGCGTCTCCCGGATTTCGTTGCGCAGGGCCGTGCGCAAACGCCGGTCGCCGGGTCGCAGCGCAGTTAGTTTACGTACAAACCGAATGGTGTTCAGGTAAGCCGTTTTTTGTTGTTCGGCCACCTGCCCTTTTCGGCGTAAAAAAGTCGAAAAACTGCTCAAAAGGCTGCTTAATGCGCTCAGTTCTCCGGTTTCGTAATACATCCTGAGGAGCATGGTTTTGGCCATTAACTGGTGCAGTACATCGTCGAAATCAATCGTTTGCAGCAGCGGCATGGCCCGGTTATAATCGCCCGTTTCGCAGTAATAACGGGCCAAATTAAACCCGTACGTCGCCTCCCGTTGCGCCTCCGGGAGCAGGGGACGGTGGTGTTCGATGAACCGCAGCACCCAGTCAAATTCCTTCATGCGCAGGGCGAGCAGGGCAATATTGGTGTACGTAAACCGCGAAATTTGGCCATTTTCCAAAAATACACCCGCTTCCAAACCCGCCTGGTACAGGTTCAGCAATTCGCGCAGGTAATTGTTTTGCCGCAAATTGATGCGATTGATGCAAAAATTGACGCACAACAAATAAATATCCCGCAACTCGTGCACCGGAAAATGCCGCTCCACCCGGCCCAACAACGCCTTGAGCGCAAAAAAATGCCCCTCTTCTTCCGGGCGACTCAACGCCAGATACCCGTGGTAATAGGCCGCAATGGCCGGGTGTTCCAGCATCGCCGGGCGTGCCTCCACAAACGCCAGTACCGATACCAGTAACCCCGTGTCAAATTCCGTTTTCAACACTTTTCGACGGCTCAACAACATGCAGCCGTTGCGCAATTTTTCCGCCGCAAACGCCGCATCCTGCCAATCGGACAGGGCCTGCAATTGCGCCGCATCGGTGCGACCGGCCTCCATGCCCCGCTGGTATTCTTCGTGCAGGGAACTGTACCGCCAGCGCAGGTATTGCGGGTTGCGCAGCGGCTGCTGCTCCAACTGCTGCTCTAAGCGCTGGTGCACGGTTTTAAAGTGGCGGTCGGCCCCGCGTTTGCGACAAGCCGACAACAAAAAAAGTAATTGGGCCGTCTCGTCGCTTTGCCATTCGTCCCACGCGAGGTATTGTTCGGTTGTTTTTAAAAAATAATTGGCCTGATGGTGTTCTTTTGACCGTTCCAAAGCCGCATCGGGCAACGATTTATCGAAAAAAAAATCCGAGTTTGCGGTTATTTTATTTTTTTGCTTTTTAATGGACAAAAACCACGCAATCAGGTGGTTATTTTGGTTAAAAGCCGGACTTTTTAAAAATTTTTCGAACCAATGCCAGTCTTTTTTTGAAAATGTTTGCAGCAATTGTAATGCCTTCATGATTAAAATGACCTTTTATAAAAGGCAAATTTCGTAAAAAAATTCGAGAATTACCCTAATTTGTAGTTTTTGAAGAGCAGCAGTTACGTGTACATTTGAATCAAGAGTGTATTCTTTCGATGCACATCTGACAAAAAAATGCGTACACCACTCACACTGCTACTCCTCTTTATTACGGCCGCGCTGTTCGGGCAGGGCTGGCAGCGTTATTACAACGGCCAACGAGCCTTCGGGTTATCGCTCCTCCCCGATGGTTCCTGCGCCCTGTTGGGTAGCACCGCCACCGACGCGTGGTGGCTCCACGCCGATATAAATGGCACCGTACTGGCCGAACAAACCTACGGCCAAAATGACCAGGTAGAAAGCGGGCAGGTACTGTTGCCCAACGGCGCAGGGTGGTGGTTGTGGGGCAACGATGCTCAAGGGCAGGTGGTGGGTTGGCGCACCGGCCCCGACGGCACTTTGTTACAATCGGCAACGGGCATCGGGTTGGCAACTTTGTACGATGGTACCAATGGCACGACCACGGCCCTCCTGTGCGGCAGCGCACCGGCGGGCACGGCAACGCGGGTATGGACGGCCGGGGTTCACCCCGACGGGTCCCTCTTGTGGTCGCGCACCGACAGTATCGGCATCAGCGCAACGGCGGAGGCTGTTTTGCCCCTTCCCGGCGATTCCGCGTGGGTCGGCGGTACGTTGGTCCGCAGCGCTACCAACCCGGATATTGACTTTTTTTTGCAAAAAATCGCGCCCAATGGCGCATTGGCAGCCCAATATATTTTTGAATGGCCCGGCGCACAACGCGTAACGGCATTGGCCCAAAACACCTCCGATATCGTATGGGTGACGGGGGTAACAAGCAACAGCGACGATGATATTTGGCTGGCAAAAATTGGCCCCAACGGCGATTCGTTGTGGAGCAAAACCATTCCGCTGGCGGGTTTTCAAATCCCCCACGCCGTGGCCATTTTGCCCAATGGTTACGTGGCGTTGGCGGGCGAAACCCGCACTTCGTTCAACGGCAGCCGCGACGCGTTTTTGGCTTTGCTGGATGCCAATGGCCAATTGCTGTTGTTCAAAACTTACGGCGGTTTAAAAGGTGATATTTTCTGGGATTTGGCCCCTCTGCCCGACGGCGGTTTTGCCTTAGCGGGACAAACGGCCTCCTTCGGCGATGGTACCCTGCGGGCCTGGCTCGTTCGCACCGATGCGCAAGGCAATATTTGGCAACGCTCTGTTTTTGGGCAAATTACCCACGACACCGAAGAAAATTGCCAGGCCGACGCAGGTGAAATGCCATTGGCCCATTGGCTGGTCGCGGCGGCGGGCACACCCGGCATCTACTACACCACCACCGATGCCAACGGACACTACCACCTCGACGTGGACACCGGCGCGTGGTACGTATCGGTGCTGCCGCTGGCCAACGTGTGGCAACCCTGCGCCGATTCGGTGGAAGTGCAGATTACCCCGGCCACGGACAGCCTCGCGCTGGATTTTTCGGTGCAATCGGGGTACCAATGCCCGGTCATGGAGGTCAATATCAGTACGCCGTTTTTGCGCCGCTGTTTTGATAATACATACGCGGTGCGGTACAATAATTACGGCACGGCGGCGGCGGTCAACGCCCGGATTGCGGTTGTTCCCGATCCTTATTTGACGGTCAATGGCAGCAGTTTGCCTTATACGCAATCGAACGACACCTTGTATTTCGACTTGGGCGACGTGCCGCCGCTGGCTTCCGGGCAACTGAGTTTTAGCGCGTTGCTCAATTGCGATAACACGGTTTTGGGGCAAATGCACTGCACATCGGCGCGGATTGGCCCCGATTCGTTGTGCGGCACCATCAACCCCGGCTGGGATGGCGCTCATTTGGAAGTGGAAGGTTACTGCGTGGGCGATTCGGTGGTGCTTACGCTCACCAATACGGGCGCGGGCGGTATGCAGAACCCCGTGGAGTACGTCATTACGGAAGATCAAATTATTTTTAAAAAAGCACCCGTTTTGCTGGCGGCGGGCGAACAAATAACGGAAGTGGTGTATCCCAACGGCGCGACCGTTACACTGATCGTCCCCCAAACGCCGGGGCACCCCGGTAACAGCACCCCGATGCTGGTGATTGAAGGTTGCGGCGCGGTGCCTTTTTCGACCGGTTATGCTTACCAGTTTCCCACCAACGACGGTGATCCGGCGGTTGATGTGGATTGTCGGGCCAATATTGGTTCGTATGATCCCAACGACAAATCGGCGTTGCCCTACGGCGTTGGGGAACAACAAATTATACGGGCGGGGACGGCCATTGAGTATCTGGTTCGGTTCCAAAATACGGGCACGGATACGGCTTTTCGGGTAGAAATAAGGGATACGTTGAGCGCATTTTTGGACATCAGCACGTTTAAACCCGGCGCGGCCAGTCACCCTTATCGGTGGGAAATTATTGGAGCGGGAGTGTTGCGTTTCCTATTTGACCCCATCGTTTTACCGGATTCGGCCGCCAATGGGGTTGCTTCGCAGGGATTTGTCCAATTCCGCGTCGAAACCCGCAAAGACCTGCCCGACGGCACCCAGATCACCAACCGGGCGGGCATTTATTTTGATTTTAACGCCCCAATTTTGACCAATACCACCCGGCACACCATTGGCGACCCGTTGGCAGCCTTGTTGCCATCGGGGGTGAAGGATGCGCCCCAACCACCATTGGCGCGGGTAACAGCATCGCCCAACCCCTGCTTTGAATATACCCGGCTGCAATGGCCCGCCGTGCCTGACCCCAACGGTTATACGGTCCGCATCACCGACGTTTTTGGCCGTTTACTGCGGGAAGAAACCACGACCGAATCTTTTTTAAATCTATTGACAAACACTTTACCGGAGCAAATGCTGTTGGTGCACGTTTTTGCACAACAGCGGTGTTTGGCTTCGGGTATTTTGATAAAAACTAAAAAATAAAGCTCATGAAAGTATTTTACACCTCTTTATTCTTGCTGCTTGGCTACGCAACCACGTGGTCACAAACGTGTACGCCGGGCTACCAGTGTTTTGGCGCACCGCTGTTTTGCGGGTACAGTTTGGAAAATCAAACGTTTAACAACAACGGCCCGATTGGCTTTTTTAGCCCCAATTGCGGCCCCAATTTTGTGTCGCACAGCAGCAATTGGTTCCGAATTGTGCCGTGTTCGCCCAATTTAAGCATTGATTTTTATACATTATCCACGTTTAACGGCGACGGGTTACAAGTGGCCTTGTACACGGCGTGTAATTCGGGCGCGGCCGTTGCCTGCAATCCGGGCGTTAACAACGGGGCATTTGCACCGCTTTCGCTGAACGCCACGGTGGTGCCCGGCCAGGAATATTACCTGCAAGTGGACGGCTACGACAACGATATTTGCGATTATATCATGGACGTTATCAGCGGGATTGATACTGCCGAGCCGCCACCGCCCATGCCAACGGCCACGGGTGAAATCACTTCGGTACCGCCGGGGAATAATTTTTGCACGGCGGGAGAATTTGAATTTACCGCCGACTGGCCCGCGTGTGATACGTTTACAACGCCTCAACTGACGTGTTACGAATCCCAAATAGACAGTTGCGACGGCCTAAAATGGACGTTTCCACCCGGAACGGTGTTTATTGGTGACCCATACGCCAACCCGGTGCGCGTGCATTTTAACAATGTACCACCCGGCAACTACACCATCAAAGTGAAACCGATGGAGTGCGATTGTCCGCCCGATTTATGCCCCAGTTGCGGGCAACTCTGTTGTCCGGCGGAGGAATTGGAATTGCCCATTACCATTTCGAGCGGAACGGTGACGTATTTGCCGGTCATTGCCCAATGCGGCACCGATTTTCCACCCGCCTGCGCTACGAATTACACGGGCGGCAACACGGCTTTTTGCCAGGTCAGCATCAACACAACCACCTGTGAACAAACGGTACAGCCCTACGAACTTATTCCGGCCCCCATTACCAATTTGGGCGAGCAGTCCTTGTGCGAGGGGCAGGCGTTTGCCATTTGTGATACGACCTTTACCGAGCCGGGCACTTACACGTATTACTGCACCTGCGACAGTGCCGTGACGGTGACATTGGTGGAAGATTTTGCCTGCCTGAATGATTGTGAACAGCCATACAATACGCCCGCGCCGCCGGGGACAAGTATCGCCACGGCACCGTTGTTGTGCGGTAGTTTTTTGGACGGATATTGTTCGAGCAATTCGACCGGACAAGGCCCGTCCAACATGGTTTTTTTGCGGATAACGCCTTGTGAAGCGTCTATTGCGCTGCGTTTTGCGTTAAATGATTGCATCAACAACCAGGGTTTGGCGTTTAGTCTGCTCGATTCGTCGCTCAGCACCGTAACGGCAATGGCGATCATTAGCAATAATACGGCCCTTTTTAACGCGGGCGGCTTAACTCCTTACGACGTGTATTACCTCCAAATTTCGGGTTTAAACGCCGATATCTGCGGCTTTACGATTGAGGTGGTGAGTGGTATCGGGACGGGAGACCCGGCGGGCGGGGCGTTTAGTTGCAACTGCACCCCGGCGACGATTTCGGGGCCTTCGGAAATGTGCCCCGGCGATGTGGTGAGTTTTAGTATTGCGCCGGGTTCGTGTGAGATCGTTTTTGATCCCAACGCCGGGGGCGGATCGGGCGGAAACGGGTACTATTGTTGCCCCAACGGCGGCGATTCGCGCAACGACCTGGACCTCGTGTGGCACTTGCCGCCCTATTTATCCTTTATCAGCGACAGCGTTAATGTTAATACCGTTACGGCGGTA
Source organism: Chitinophagales bacterium (assembly GCA_013298845.1). Taxonomy (GTDB): domain Bacteria; phylum Bacteroidota; class Bacteroidia; order Chitinophagales; family Saprospiraceae; genus M3007. Next base: position 119,394 of record JAAFJN010000012.1, on the reverse strand, counting down.
GTAAATCCCAACCTGGGCAACAACGGCAGCATTACCATCGTGGATTCCGTTTGGGTGAGTTATGAACTGGCCAACCCGTCCGAACCGTTGGATTCGTTGTCGTTCTGTTATTGTGTTCCGGGCTGTATCCCGCCGGGGCCGGGACCCAAAATGATTACCATTCAGTTTATTCAACAACAGTACAGTTGCCAACTCACCTGTAATAACCCCGTTTGCACGTTCATGGGGCAATCGTACACTTCGCCGGGCGTGTACGTAGAAGGTGATAATTGTTTTCGCTGGATTATTAACATTAGCCAAAACCTAATACCCCCGTTTGTTTCCATCACACCGCCGCCGCCGCTTACCTGCGTTAACCCAACGGCCACCCTTGTCGCCAATGTTTCGGGCGGAACGGTGCTCAACTGGAGTGGGCCGGGCATTATTTCGCCCACCAATGCTACCAGTATTACGGTATTTCAACCGGGAGTATATGTTTGTACGGCTATTCGGAATTCAAATGGTTGTACGGGTACGGCTTCGGTGGTAGTAACGGCCGATTTTGTACCCCCCGTGGTGGTGTTAAGCCCCTCCACGGCTATTTGCGCGGGTGGCTCGACGGTCATCAGCACGGCAGGCAGCAGTTCGGGTGGTCAGTTTATCTATTCCTGGAACACCCCACCGGGTGCGGGCGGCGTTGTTAGTCCCACCACAAACACGACTTACCAATTAACCATCACCAACGTTGTCAATGGTTGTACCAGTTCGGCGACTACGACGGTAACGGTGAATCCACCAACGATTATTAACCACGCAATACAAACGTTATGCTATGAAGATTGGCCGCCACAATGCCCCGGTGGCGTGCCTGCGATTACGGGAAACACGGCCACTTGTTCGGTGTTAGACGCGGTGAATTGCGTCGAAAATCGGTACAGTTTTCAGCAATTACCCCCACTTTTGACGGTTCTTACCTACGCTATTTGCCCCGGCGACAGTTACACTTTTAACGGAGAAACCTACACTGAACTCAATACGACGTATAGTATTGTACTCAGCAGTTATCAGGGTTGCGACAGTCTTATTCAATTGACTCTGGTGCCGTTGCCGGGCTGTTTGCCGCTGTGTACCACCTCCAATTTCCCAACGGCCCCCGCCGATAGTTGCCACTTCGCGCCGTTTTTGTGCGGGAATTATTTAGACAACTACTGCACCGACAACAGTAACCTCACCGATGATGTATTGGATGGGCAAATGCTGGATAACGCCGGTTTTTTGCGCTTTTCGCCCTGCGCGGATTCGGTGCATTTGATCATTAACGTAGGAGATTGTACCCAATTGGGCGGTGGCCTGCAATTTTACCTGATGAGCGGCGGTTGCGGCGGTGCCAATTTGTCCAATCCATTAACCATTATGGAAGGGCAAAGTGGCCAGTATTTGTTTAATGGTCTTTCGCCCGATGTTACCTATTATATGGTGTTTGCTAATACCGCCAACACACCGGGCAACACTTGCCAATTTCTCGTGGATGTGGTAGGTGGTATCGGGACAGCAACGCCCGAACCGGCTTCCTGCGCGTGCACCGATGGCAGCATCAGCGGGCCGGTATCGCTGTGCCCGACCGATGTCGCGGTGTACGAATTGGTATTGCCGTCGTGCACCGTAACGCCCGGTGATCCGGTGGGTGGTAACGGTTACTATTGCTGCCCCGGCGGCACACCCGTGAGCGACAGCATTATTTGGCACCTGCCGTCCGGTTTTAACTTCCTGAGCGACAGCGTGAACGTCAACCAAATTACCGTGCAGGTAGACTCCTTTTTCTTGGGTATAGACACCCTTTTTTCGGGGCAAATATTCGTCACTTTTATCCACGGCGGCGTAACGGATACCCTTCAATTCTGCGATTGTGGCGTTACCTGCGCGTCCAACCTGCCGCCGCTTACGGTGGAAGTGTCGCACACGGTGTCCACGGAATTTTGCGCGCTGACCTGCGTCAATCCGGTTTGTGTTGTGAATAATATACCGTACAGCGCCCCGGGTAGTTACGTGGACCAATCGAACTGCGCTACGCTGATGGTCATCATCGAAGACAATACGCTGCCCCCCTTCGCAATGATTCAGCAGTTGGGAAATCCCTGCGCGGGAATGCCCATTGATTTAATGGTGATAGCCAATTCTTTTCACCTGATTGAATGGAGTATACCGGCCTCCGGGACGATTATAACGGTACCGGGACCGGGTTTTTACAGCGTTACGGTGACGGACCCGAACAATGGCTGCACGGAAACGGCGTCCATCAATGTCACGCAACCGCCGGAAATCATCGCTGCTACCAGTCCCGACGTGACCATTTGCGCGGGAACCAGCACCATTTTATCGGCCGAGGACAGCAGTGTCGGGCCTAATTTGGTGTATCAATGGGACACTGGCCAAAGCGGTTTTTCCATCGAAGTTGCCCCGTTAGCCACGACCACGTACACGCTGACCGTGCTGGACATCAACACGGGGTGTTTTAGTTCAACGTCCGTAACGGTCATCGTCGAACCGCCGCAAGTGGTGCAATTAGGGGTTTTAGGTACTATTAGTTGTGTTAATCCTTGTTTTGATTTTAACGGAAAAACCTATTGCGCTGAAGGCAATTACGCCGACACCAGTAGTTGTTTGATCCAACAATTTAGCCTTGTTTTTGTAAAAGACAGCGTTCAGGCGGGGGCAGTGGGCACTTTAACCTGCACCGAAACCTGCGTAACTTACCAGGGGCAGCAGTATTGTCAGGCGGGGAATTACGAAACCAGCGACGCGTGCGCGGTGTATTTCTTTTCGGTCAATACCAATCTGGTGCCGCCCGCCCATTCGGTGCCCACGCATACTTGTTTGCCCAATAATACCAGTTATGCCGTTGGGTTTTCCATTACGGGTACCCCGCCGTACAAAGTCAACGGTACCCAGATTGCCGGGTCTTATTACCTGTCGGAACCCGTTAACAACGGCGAAACTTACACTTTTTTGATTGAACAAACGGGCAACGGTTGCGAAAACTTAGTCACGGGCGTATTCGATTGCGCTCTCATGTGCGGTTCTTCGGCGGGTACCATGTCGGGTACACCCGTGCACACCTGCGTGGATGCGCTTGCGGTGAGTATGCTTTTGGCGCCGGGTTTAGCGGGGCCGGGCGACACCACCGAATTTGTGCTGCACACTTCGGCGAGTGATACGTTGGGGCAGGTAATTGCCCAAAACAGCGACGGTATTTTTGCATTTAACGCCAATACCATGCAAATGGAGACGGTGTATTACGTTTCACACGTAGCAGGTCCCAAAAACAGCGCCGGAAACGTGGATGCCAACCACATTTGCACCCGGGTATCCATTGGACAACCCGTTGTTTTCCACGCTTTGCCTCAATGGGACAGCGTACGGGTAACGCACCCAACGTGTTTTGGCTGGTCGGATGGAGCCGTCGAAATGGTGGGTATTCAGGCCGCTGCACCCTGGACGATTGCGCTGAATGGCGGAACCCCGGCGAATATTTCGGGTTGGACAGATCTCGGTGCCGGTACTTATACCCTCTTGCTTTCCGATGCCAACGATTGCCAAAATACGGCTACCGCGACCCTGCTCCAGCCCGATTCGGTATGGTTGACGGTGACCAATGGCCGGGAAATACTACCGGGCGAAACGGTGTTGCTCAACGCCGAAACCAACGTTCCGCCGCCGGTTTGGACCAACAATACAACGCAAGAACAATACACGGGTAATCAATGGTTGGTGCGGCCCGATGCCACGACCGAGTACAATTGCACCGTTACGGACCCCAACGGCTGCACGGCCTTGGCTACGGTAACGCTGCGGGTGGCGGCTGAAGGGCTATACTATCCAAACGTGATTAACCTGAACGACGCGGACCCGGTGAACCGCTGGTTTACTATTTTTGCCGTGCCGAATTACGTGCAGGAAATCCGGCAGTTATCGGTCTTTGATCGTTGGGGAAGCCGGGTGTTTGAGGCATCGAATTTGGAGCCGGGCATCCCGGAACAGGGTTGGAATGGCACCGAAAAAGGGAAATCCGTAGCGCCCGGCGTATTTGCTTTTACCGCGCAAATTTTGCTGCGCAACGGTACGGTAAAAAATATTGCGGGTGATGTAACGGTGGTGCGGTAGGTTTGTTTTTAATCATTGTACGGGTGGCTTGGCCGCCCGTACAATGATTAAAAGCGCCCTACGAAGGAAAAAAGTTCAAAAAACAAACAACGTGTACGCTACAACGGGCAAAACAAATTCAACAACTTAAACCCTTACAACAAATTCAACCCTAATCATTCAGCCACAATTCCGCTGGGCGTTCGGGGGCGGCGGCCCGTTGCGGATTCATAATATGCTCCTGTTGATTAATGCTTTCCTGGTGGACGGCTTCGAGCAGCATGGAAATAAATTCCGGGCTGAGTTCATTTTTGGCGGCGCGGCGGCTCAGTGCTTCGCGCATGGCCCGGAACCGCTCCGGCTGTAACACGGCGATGTTTTTTTCTTTTTTAATGGCCCCCACTTCGCGCACCAATTGCATACGGCGGCTGATGATGGCGATTAGTTCCTCGTCCAGATCATCGAGTTCGGAGCGGTAATTTTCAATTTGTATCAAATAATCGGGGTCGGTAGAAGTGGTGTGGCGGCGCACGAGGCCGTTGACCATTTCGATAAATTGAGGCGGCGTAATTTGCTGTGCGGCGTCGCTCCAGGCCGTATCGGGGGCTGGGTGAACTTCCACCATCAGGCCATCCATGTTGAGATCGTAGGCTTTTTGGGCGGTTTCCGCCAAAATATCGCGGCGACCGCAGATGTGGGAAATATCACAAATGACCTCCAAATCGGGGAATTCCTGCATCAGGTCAATGGCCATTTGCCACCGGGGAACGTTGCGGTACTTGGAATCGCCGTAACTCGAAAAACCCCGGTGAATGGCCGCAATGCGCGTTAATCCCGCTTTGTACAACCGTTCGATGGCACCCACCCACAATTTGTAGTCGGGGTTCACCGGATTTTTAACAATCACCGGAATATCGCTGCCCGACATGGCGTCGGCGATTTCCTGCACCGAAAAGGGGTTCACCGTCGTCCGCGCCCCAATCCAGAAGGCATCAATGCCGTATTTGAGGCAATCGTACACGTGTTGGGCGTTGGCTACCTCGGTTGTGACCGGCAAACCCGTTTCTTCTTTTACGCGTTTGAGCCATTTCAGGCCAGGCGTACCCACGCCTTCGAAAGCACCGGGGCGGGTGCGGGGTTTCCAAATGCCGGCGCGGTACATCTGAATACCGCTGTCTTTCAGGCCGTGCGCCGTGGCCAATACTTGTTCTTCGGTTTCGGCGGAACAAGGTCCGGCGATGAGAATGGGGCGTTTATGATCGAATATGGGCGTAAATTTCATTTTTCAATATTTTCTGAAAAAACAAAAAAGTAAGTGCTTTTGTTTTGATTAAATGTATTACTGTAATAGTACGATGATGCAAAGATAAATTGGTTTTTTGGATTGACGTTTATTTTTGGCCAAAATTTCATAAATTTGGTAAAAACGTTGATGCCAATTTACAAATGATTGTACATTGCTCGACTTTTTGCAGGCAATAAATCATTTGACCAACGACACAACATTAACGCACAACTATGTCTGACAAACAAAACGAATTTAAGCCCTATGTACTTTCCTCCGATACATCGGTGAAAGAATTTACAGTCCGCGCGATTATCCTGGGCGCGCTTTTTGGTATCCTTTTTGGCGCGGCCACGGTGTATTTGGCCCTCAAAGCCGGTTTAACGGTATCGGCCTCCATCCCGATTGCGGTATTGGCCATTTCGCTGGGTCGCCGGTTTTTGGGCACCACCATTCTCGAAAATAACATTATCCAAACGGCGGGTTCCGCCGGAGAATCGGTAGCGGCCGGGGTCGTATTTACCCTGCCGGCGTTTTTATTCCTCAGTGACGGGGTGGGTAAAGGGTATTTCAACTACTGGACCATCCTGATGCTGGCCATTTTTGGGGGTATTTTGGGGGTTTTGATGATGATTCCCCTGCGCAAATCGCTCATTGTAAAAGAACACGATAACCTGCCTTATCCCGAAGGAACGGCCTGCGCGCACGTGTTGGTGGCGGGTGAAAAAGGTGGCGATTTTGCCAAACCGGCTTTTGTGGGTTTGGGCGTTGCTTTTGTTTATGCTTTGTTGCAAAAGGTATTTCGGGTTATTGCCGAAACGCCGACCTGGGCGACTTCGGCGGTGAATAAATACCTCCCGGCGGCGCGAATCAGCGGTGAAATTACCCCCGAATACCTGGGGGTGGGTTATATCATCGGGCCACGGATTGCGGGTGTACTCGTGGCCGGTGGCGTACTCGCCTGGATGGGCCTGATTCCCCTGTTGGCCACGCTGGTACCGGCGGGAACCATTGCCGCGCAATTGGATAAATTGGATATGTTGCGCATTTTTGACACCGCAACGGGTGCTTTAACGGGTTACAAATTTGGCTGGAACCCCGATACCCAAACCTTTAGCGATCTTACAAGCGCCATTTACCGGGCTTACGTGCGCCAAATTGGGGCCGGAGCCGTGGCCGGAGCGGGTTTTATTACCTTGTTAAAAACCTTACCCACTATTGTTAGTTCGTTTAAAGAAAGTCTGGAAACCATCCGCAACCCGGAACGCGCCGAAAATATTTCGCGTACCGACAATGACCTTAGCCTAAAAGTAGTGGGCATTGGCAGTTTGGCCCTGATTGTTCTGATGGCCATTTTGCCCGCCATTCCCGGCGATGGCATTTTGAGCAAATTGCTCATCGGGGTATTGGTCATTGTATTCGGCTTTTTCTTTGTAACGGTGTCCAGCCGGATTGTGGGTATTATTGGGTCTTCCAACAACCCCATTTCGGGTATGACGATTGCGACCATTATGGGTACGGCCCTGGTGTTTATCGGGGTGGGTTGGACCGGTAAATTTTACGAACCCATGGCCCTCGTGGTGGGTAGTATGATTTGTATTGCGGCGGCCAATGCGGGCGCTACTTCGCAGGACCTGAAAACGGGTTATATCGTGGGCGCTACCCCGCGCTACCAACAAATGGCGTTGTTTATCGGGGTCGTTGTTTCTTCATTGGTCATTGGTATGACGGTGTTATACCTCGATAACCCTACCGCCGATTTGCGCGCGCAGGGCGTACAACACGCCATTGGTTACAAATACGACGCGCCGCAGGCTACCCTGATGGCGACGTTGATTAAAGGTTTATTATCACAAAATCTCGATTGGCAATTTGTGCTGGTGGGGTTGTTTATTTCCATTACCCTGGAGTTGTGCGCGGTGAAATCGCTGTCGTTTGCCGTGGGTTTGTATCTGCCCTTGTCCACTACATTGCCCATTTGGATTGGTGGTGTGCTCAAAGGTTTGACGGACTGGATTGGTCAGCGCAAGGGTGAAGCCGCCGAAGACGCGGATTTGGGCAAAGGCAGTTTGTTTGCCACGGGTTTGGTGGCGGGCGGTGCCTTGGCTGGGGTCGTGGTGGCGTTGTTACAAGCCTCCGACGGTACCGCCAAAGCCTTAGGCTCCATCAGTATGGAACACGGCCTGACCGAATGGATGGGCGAAGGTGGTTATCAATTACTGGGCACCCTTTTCTTCGCGGCCCTGGGCCTGATTTTAATTCGTATCGCCAGAAAACCGAATTAGTGAAGAGTGAATAGTGAAGAGTGAATAGTTTTGCTCGTTGTAGAGTGTGCTTTTATTGGTAAAATAACATACCGTAGGAGCAACTAAACGCATTGTGTTTTCACTCTTAACTCTTCACTCTTCACTCTTCACTATTCACTCTTCGTTTTTCACTATTCACTATTCACTTTTCACTAAAAAAAATGTTCGTCGCTGGTCGGTTTCACTTATTAGCCCTGCACTTGCCCATTGGGATTATGGTGCTGGCGGCGTTGTTGGTGATTTGGTCGAAATGGAAAAAAACGGCCGAATTTGAGCCGTTTATTGCTTTTTCAATCAAAATTGCCGCCGTTTCGGCGGTGCTAACGGCCATCTGCGGGTGGCTTTTGGCCCAGCAAGGCGGCTACGAAGAAGGGGCTTTGTGGTGGCACCAATGGTCGGGCATTGCGGCGGCGGCCCTGTGCGGTGGCTGTTGGTGGTTATTTGGAAAGCCTTATTTTAATGCAGCGGTATTGGCCGCGACGGCCTTGGTTGGCACCGCCGGGCACTTTGGAGGTGACCTGACCCACGGTGCCAATTACGTGTTTACCGAACCCCCCCAACCCGTGGACCTCAACGCCGCTAACCCCGATGATGTGGCTTATACGGCCTTGATACAACCCATTTTGGACAGCAAATGCGTGTCGTGTCATAATCCATCCAAAGCCAAAGGTAACCTGATGATGGATTCGTACGAACACTTGCTAAAAGGGGGCGAAAAAGGACTGGAAATTAGTTTTGGCAGCGCCGACAGCAGTGCCTTGTACCAACGCTTGATTCTTCCCGCCCACGAGGAAGAACACATGCCGCCGAAAGGCAAAGCGCAACTTACCCCCGACGAAATTAGTGTTATTGCCAAATGGCTCGACGCAGGCGGTAACCTCGCGGTGAAGGTACGGGAGGTGATACGTCAGTAGGGGGCTGTTGAACAGCGAAGTGTTGAACATCGAACACCGAACAGCGAACATCGAACAGCGAAGTGTCGAACAGCGAAATGATGTTTAATTGAATAAGGTTAAGATGCGCCGCAGCGGATTGTGTGGCATTATTCCGCGTTTAAGCGACGATTTTCTAAACTACATATTATATTTTGTAATTAATTCGCGTGGTGAGGCTGTCTCATAAGCGGATACTTCGCTGTTCGGTGTTCAATTGTTCGATGTTCGATGTTCAAAAATATCGATGCTCTGGTTGTCTTACTTATGAGACAGCCTCTATTCGTTATGGCCCCGTATAGTAGGACAACCACAAGGGTTGCCCCTGTTTGTTTTGGCCCCGTATAGTAGGACAACCACAAGGGTTGCCCCTGTTTGTTATGGCCCCGTATAGTAGGACAACCACAAGGGTTGCCCCTGTTTGTTTTGGCCCCATGTAGTAGGACAACCACAAGGGTTGCCCCTACTGGGGCCATGATGATTTATCCAATTCCTTTTCCACCGATTCCCGTTTTCCGTTGAGGATTTCGGGGAAAAAATCAATGCCCGTCATTTTTTCCACGTAATCTACCGGAAAGGCGTATTCCATCACCGGGCGATCCGTTTTTTGGTTGGGCACCACAAACCCGATGGCCATATCTTTTTCCGGGGCGTAAATGACCTTGTAAAACCCAACGGGAACGGTCACTTTGCTAAACCCGATTTGCTGGATACCCGGTCGAGATAAAATGGGGCCGGTGACCACAAATACCCGGTTGAATTTGCGCGCCCAATCGCGGGTTAAACCCTCCATTTGCCGCCAGGCACCGGTATTAAAACCCTTGGCCTGCGGACTGATATTGCTCATGTAAAATGTTTCGCGGAGCGCAGTGGTGTCAAAACTCATATCGGCGGCGGGGCAAAGGTGGCCTCGGTCGTAACCGCTGCCCGTGTAGTCGCGTGGTGTCGCACTTTCGGTACGTACATTTGGATCGGGCATGAAAGCCATTCCGGCCCGATCGGCCCAATTTTGATTCAGTTGTTTGCGGGTAAGTTCGTAAGCCACCCACTCGGCCTGCTCGTGTTCTTCGAGGTACGACAGGGTAAACCAGGTGTGTTGTACTTCTTCGCCTTTGTATTTGGGCAAATAATCGGGTACATCGGCGGCTTTAATGTCTTCCGGGGCCGTGCCCTCGTTCGTTGAAGCGCGTTGTTCGGTGTTGGGAGATGAATCGGAACTGTCCGTGGAGCCGGAACCCCGGTTAAAAATCCAAAACGCAATGCCCGCGAGTATTGCGAACAGGCCGGTTTTAAAAATAACGCCGCCAGAATCTGAGGAATTAGCCATTAGTAATCGTAGAGGATAAAATAAAATGCCAACTGCCGATCGGGGACATCCCGGTCGGCAGTTGGTGTGTGTTATGTTATAAAAACTGTTGGTCGTGCCAAAATATTGTAACGAGACGCGAATTTATACAACCATATCGTAACAATTAAAGTTTAAAGCGCATCGCCACGGTGGAGCCATTTTTCATAAAACGGCAATCATCACTGAGTTCGCGCATCAGATAGATACCACGTCCGCCACATTTTTCCAGACATTCGGGGCTGGTGGGGTCGGGTACACAATCCGGGTTAAAACCATCGCCTTGGTCAGATACGCGTACTTCGAGGGCGTCTTTATGCCGATGAAGTGAAATCGAAACCCTTTTTGAGCAGTCGCCACGATTGCCGTGAAGCATCGCATTGGTAACTGCCTCTGTAAGTGTAAGGAGCATATTACCTTGTGTGTCTGCGGAGAGTCTGTAGCGTTGGGCTACATCGTCAATAAAAGGTTGCACGTGATAAACGTGATTGGGGTCTGATGGTAGTGAAAACTCTGTGTCTAAGTTACCCATTCGCAAGTAAGTGGATTTGAAATGCTGTGAAAACAACCATTCAAGAATATTACAAATGACAATTGGAGCGGATTAAAAAAGATACAGGAAAAGGGTTACATTTGCAATACAAGACACGTTACTGTAATAGTTTGAACAACAAAATAAAACAGAGCTAGTGAAGTATTTCGCCACAAAGTTAAGGGTATTTTAACGTACACCGCAAGGGGCAAGTTCCCCTTTTCCCGTTTTTTTTTATTTTTCAACTAAAAACCACCTAAAAACGACCCATACTTCGTGTTAATGGTACTATAACCGCTTATACGAACCTGAACTTTTTTAAAAACTACTCCAATTCTTCATCGTACCTTTGTCCCGAAATGGCAGAACAGAATTTTGTTGATTACGTAAAGATACTTTTCCGAAGCGGAAAAGGCGGCGCGGGAAGTGTACACTTCTTCCGTGGTCCGGCCATGCCCAATGGCGGCCCCGACGGCGGCGATGGCGGTCGTGGCGGGCATATTATCCTCGAAGCAGACCCGCAGGAGTGGACCCTGCTTTCGCTCAAATACACCAAACACATTTACGCCAGCGATGGACAAGGCGGCCGAGGTGGCATGAAAACCGGCTCCGACGGTAAAGACATTGTGGTAAAAGTACCGCTGGGTACCATTGCCCGCGATGCCGAAACGGGCGAAGTCCTCATGGAAATTACCGAACGCGGCGAACGCCAGATTCTATACCCCGGCGGGCGCGGTGGTAAAGGCAATACGTTTTTTAAAAACTCCATCAATCAGGCTCCTACCCACGCCCAACCCGGCGAAAGCGGCACCGAAGCCTGGGTTATTCTTGAACTCAAGGTATTGGCCGATGTGGGCCTGGTGGGTTTCCCTAATGCCGGTAAAAGTACATTGCTGAGTGCGGTTTCGGCCGCCAAACCCAAAATTGGCGATTACCCATTTACGACCCTGGTGCCTCAACTCGGCATTGTATCGGTGCGGCCCGGCCAAAACTTTATTATGGCCGATATTCCGGGTATCATCGAAGGCGCGCACGAAGGCCGGGGAATTGGGCATCGCTTTTTGCGGCACATTGAACGAAACAGTCTTTTGTTGTTCATGATTCCCGCCGATACCGAGCGGACATTGGCCGAAGAGTTTGGTATTTTGATCAACGAATTGGAACAGTTTAACCCCGATTTGCTGGATAAACCCCGTTTGTTGGCCATAACCAAATCTGATTTAATTGACGACGACCTGGAAAAAATGCTGCGCCCTACCTTGCCACCGGGCATCGAGGTGTTCTTTATTTCTTCCATAACCGGCAAAAATATCCAGAAGTTAAAAGATAAACTCTGGGATATGCTCAACTAATGGAAGCCTTACACGCTATTCAGCATAAAATACAAACGCGCACCGAGGCCGCCGCCACGGTAGCGCACTGGAAACAGGAAGGCAGCCGGGTGGTATTTACCAACGGCTGTTTTGATATTCTGCACTACGGTCATATTCAGTACCTCGCCGAAGCCCGCGACCTGGGCCAACGCCTCGTGGTGGGCCTCAATGCCTCCGAATCGGTGAGCAGGTTAAAAGGACCGCACCGACCCATTAATGACGAAAAAACGCGGGCGCACCTGTTGGCCGCCCTGCAAACGGTAGATTTGGTGGTGATTTTTGAAGAAGATACGCCTTTCGACCTCATTTCCACGCTGTTACCCGATGTTTTGGTAAAGGGCGGCGACTGGAAACCCGAACAAATTGTGGGCAGCAATGTGGTGTTGGCGCGCGGCGGCGAAGTGCGCAGTTTGCAATTTGCCGATGGCTATTCTACCACCAATATTGAGCAGCGAATTTTAGATTTGCACGGGCTGAAACGGTAACGTTACACTTTTTCAAAGGAAAAAATGTATTTCGTTACACTTTTTCGAAGGAAAAAATGCAACGTGCAACACTTTTCCAAAGGAAAGCGTATTTTTGTCCCAAAATAGATACCGCTGTGAAAAGAAAACTTTACGACAAATTGCTGGAATGGAAGCATAATGCGAACCGGAAACCGCTTATTTTGCAAGGTGCCCGCCAGGTTGGGAAAACGTGGTTGATGAAAGAATTTGGGAAAAATGAATTTGAAGAGGTGTGTTATTTTAATTTTGAAAGTAGTGAACGCCTAAAATCCGTCTTTTTCGCGGATTTTGACGTAAAACGGATTGTTTCTATCCTTGAAATCGAAGTTGGCCGAAAAATAAACAGCCATAACACGTTACTTGTATTTGACGAAATTCAGGAGGCTGAAAAGGGCTTAACCGCCCTAAAATACTTCTATGAACAGGCCCCGGAATATTATATTGTCGCGGCTGGCTCCCTGTTGGGTGTTTCTTTACAAAAAAACACTTCTTTCCCCGTTGGTAAAGTGGATTTTCTGCGGGTGTATCCCATGAGTTTTTTGGAGTTTTTAGAAAACACCGATCACGCACTTTTGGCAGAACAGATAGAAGCCCAAAACTGGGCTGTATTGGATACTTTTCACGAAAAACTGATTGACCTGCTCCGGTTATATTATTTCACGGGTGGTATGCCGGAGGTAGTAGAGCATTACCGGAACTCAAAAGACATACAAGCAGTACGGGATATTCAGGAAAAAATATTGCTGGGTTACGAGCATGATTTTGCCAAACACGCACCCGTCGAAATTGTGCCGCGTATTCGACTGGTTTGGCATGGTATAATTAGCCAATTGGCCAAAGAAAATCGCAAATTCATTTACGGACAAATAAAAAAAGGTACCCGCGCCAAAGATTTTGAACTGGCCATTAACTGGCTAACCGACGCGGGTTTGGTATTGAAAGTGCATTGTGTGACCAAGCCGGGGCTGCCCTTGAATGCCTATACCGATTTGGACACTTTTAAGTTGTTTATTCTGGATATTGGCTTACTCAACGCAATGGCTCAATTGGATCCAATGATTCTTTTGGAAAAAAACGCTATATTAACGGAATTCAAAGGTGCCCTAACGGAACAATTTGTAGCCCAACAACTAAAAAATCACCACGATTTATACTATTGGTCGGCCCCGAATGCAACCGCCGAAATTGACTTTTTGATTCAGCGACGCAACGAAATTATTCCAATAGAAGTAAAAGCCGAAGAGAATTTAAAATCAAAAAGTTTGCGTATTTTTGCGACGAAGTACAATGTACCAAAGTCCCTGAGACTTTCTACAAGCCGTTACCGAGAACAAGATTGGATGACCAATATACCGCTGTACGGTGCACATTTATACTGATAAATACCGTCATTAAACAACACAACAATATACAATGAGAAAACAACTTGCACTAATCACCTTTTTGCATTGGCGAAACCTACGCTGCCCGCGATTCTGGTTGTAATGACCCGGATGACAATGCTTTTTTGGCCCCAATGGTGGTAAAAAAAGGAGTATTTTACGCGTTATTGGTGAGTAATATGACATCAACCCAGGGTTTTACGATCCAGTTTAGCGGTACAGCAATGTTGAGGTGTGAGTGAGTAATACTGGCCCACTAGTGACCGCATCAACCCATGACTTCAGTCGTGGGTCATAGGCAATATTCTATTGGGCTAAACCGATTTATCGGTTTTTATTGCCAAATTGTACTTGGAAACGGTTAAAACCGTTTGACAAACGAGTTGCAGGTACGCCGGTCCACGACTGAAGTCGTGGGTTAATAAGCGTTAATACGCCAGTTTGACCGGGTTTGGTGCGATGGGTGGCTCTGATGTAGTTATGCACGCGATGTATTTTGTTTCTATGTTCGTCATCTTTTGTCAACTTATTTTGTTTATCCAGATGTATAAGTTCCCGTTCAATTTGTTCTTCTCGGAAATTAAAACAACCCTCTATCAACAATGCAATTAAAAACTACACTTTTTATCCTTTTTTCGTTGGTTTTAGTGGCCACTGCCGCCATTGCTCAAACCGACACGATTCCCGGCGCGACCCGGCTTGCTCAATCATCTGGTATGGAGGCGGAAATGGATTATTTGTTGGGGCGTAAAGTACCCGCCCGTTGGGTGTGGTTCATAGGCCAAAAGGTACAGGCCAGTACCGGACAACCACAATTTGATGTTTCTAATCCCAATAATTTAATAAGTGCCGGTTTCAGTTATAAGATAGCACCGGCTATTGCGCTGGGATTAACCGTCTCATCAAAAATTGATGAAGAGCATTGGATTAGTTATCCCAGTTCATCCATTGATGTCGAACTGCATCAGCGCTGGTATTTTGACATGCGCAAACGGGTTCGGGAAGGGCGGGGATCCCATAATTTTTCGGGACAATACCTCGAACTAAACGAGTTGGTTGCATTTTTTAATCGTGCACCGCTACGTAACTATGAAAAATTCTACTATCCACGTATCCAACTCCGCTATGGTATCCAGCATCAATTTCGGCAGTACACATTGTTGGATGTCAGCATGGGACTTTCTTATCAATTTCCAACCCCCAGAAGCGGTTTTGAGTTCACAGTATTGGAGTTTACACCTAATTTCACAATGGCGACGGCATTGTTCCGAAATACAAGGCCGACCATAAGACAACAACATGTACGCCCCCGTTTTCACGAGCAACAACGCATGTTGAAACTGGATTTATTGGGTATTTTGAGGGGCCGCTGGATCAATAACATAGAAGAAGGAAATTTTACAAATTTTACTGCCGTTTCGCCCCACGTGGCATTTGAGCAAAAATGGGGTAATTTGCCCATTTCCACGGAATTGGGTACGCGCATTTCATGGGCAAAATTCAAATCCAATTATATGGAAGAGCAGGACGATGAAAGTGCTTACAGCCTTGAAACGCGCTGGTTTTATAATAAAATTCAAAAAACGGCCGTCGGGAAAGCGGGCAATAACTTATCCGGCCCGTTTGTGGCCCTGCACTATCAGTACGAATGGCGTCGTCGTAATACCGGTATTTCGTCCATTCAACCTGGTAGGAGACTACTTGAATACCACCGCACCTATTTGCTTTGGGGATACCAACAACGTTTTTTCAAACGGGGTTTTGCGCAGTTGAAATTGGGGGCTGGCCGCGTAGCATATCATTTAACAGCGGGTGATCGAAACGCAAAAGGCGCATACTACCAATTGTACAGCGAAGTTCGGGTGGGCTTGGCGTTTTAAGTATTCCCTACTACATCTTTTTCAGCAAAAACTCCGCAATGGCACCATTGGCGTACAAGCCTTTGAGGTGCGGGTGGCGCACCAGTTCCTGGGCCATACTCAGGCGCAGGTCGTTGGGAATAAACTCGAGGAGCAAAAAGCGGGTGAGGTTATCCATGCGCTTTTCGGTCATGGCATCGGGGCGGGAAATGAGCCACGAATTGAGGCGGGAAATAATCACCGACAAAATATCGAGCCGTTGCACCGTGCCGTCGTTGACCAACCGCTGTACGCGGCCAGCCACGGCCTCAAAATCGGGGGTATCCAAAATTTCTTCCGGGGCGGGCATTCGGTCCAATTTGAGGTGTACAAAATTGATAAATGCCTGCACGGTTTCGGGGTCCAAACAAGATTCTCCCAAAATTTTGATCATGGGCAAATGTTCGTCCAATTGCTCAAACGGGGCCAATAACTCAAAAAACTGCACCAAAGAGCGCGGTGTGGTACGGCGGCCATTTACCAATTCGGGGTAGGCCAGCACAAAATAAATACCGCGTTCATCTACTCCGGCGGTTTCGGCCCATTGCGCCCATACGTTGGCGTCAAATTCCATCGTGATGTGCAGCATTCGGTTGAGCATGGCATCGTCGAGGGGGGTAACGGAATAATCGCCGCCGTCGGGGTTGGCGGTGAGTACAATCATCCAGCGCTCCGGGAGTTTCCAGGACACCAACTCGTAATACTGCATCAATTGCATAA
The DNA here is from genome assembly GCA_013298845.1 of Chitinophagales bacterium. Lineage (GTDB taxonomy): Bacteria > Bacteroidota > Bacteroidia > Chitinophagales > Saprospiraceae > M3007. The sequence goes on along the minus strand of JAAFJN010000012.1, from coordinate 102,996 downwards.
TACCGCGCAGAATTCGGTCATCGGCGCGGTTCACGTCGTCGAGGAGCAAAATACCCGGCCCTTCCTGGGTAGGCACCCATTCGGGCGGCGCAAAAGAGGTAGCGGAACCTTCAATCCGGGGCATACCCACCAAATCGCCCATTTCTTCAAATTGCGCGGGAGCAATGTACACCAGCGGCGCTTCCAGCCGTTGGGCCAATCCTTTCACCAATTCTGTTTTCCCAATGCCATGCAGCCCCCAAATGCACACTGGCGTAGGCCGGAATGTCCCCGCCTGCGAGCGCATAATGTTTATATTGTGCTCAATTAACCGTATGACCGTGTCGGCGTGTGCTTTTGTTCCGTACATTTTTGTTGAATTTATCGAGAAGGGTGGCCACAAGGACCACCCGTACACTATTGCTTGTTGTAGATTACACGTTGCTCGTTGTAAGGTATACGTGATTTGACAAAAAATCCACGACACCCAAGTGTGTATAATCTACCAAATCTATCAGATTTGGTAGATTTATTCCACTAATGTTCGGCGTGGCATGCACGTTATCCGTTGTAGGGTACACGTTTACCACACGTTCAGGTGCATCCAAAGTCAGTGGGGTAAACACCAGCCGTTCAAATATGTTTGCCTTGCGGGCGAAATGCACAAGGAATTAGACTCCTAAAAGGTGCGCATTGGCTTTGCGCAGGCGATGAATTGTGGCATAAATCTACCAAATCTGATAGATTTGGCAGATTTGGCACACTTGGGGTTGTTGGCTTTTGTCAAAAACGTGTGTGCTACAATGGGCCAACGTGTACGCTACGACGGAGGTACGGGTGGCCCTTGTGGCCACCCGTTTCATTTACCGGATAATCTTCATTTCATTAATCAACCGCTGGGCACCGGCGTATTTGTCAATAATAAAAAGCACGTAACGGATATCCACCATGATGTTGCGGCAAATGGCCGGATCGTAGTTGACATCGCTCATGGTACCTTCCCAAACGCGGTCGAAATTAAGCCCCACTAAGTTGCCTTTTGCGTCGAGGGCCGGGCTGCCGGAATTACCGCCGGTGGTGTGGTTCGATCCCAAAAAAGCCACGGGCATACGACCGTCTTTGGCAGCGTATTGGCCGTAATCTTTGTTTTTGTACAGTTCGATGAGTTTTTTTGGCACGTCAAACTCGTAATCGCCGGGAATGTATTTTTCCATGACCCCGTCGAGGTAAGTGCGGTAATCGTAAATGACGGCATCTTTGGGGCGGAACCCGCGCACCTGCCCGTACGTGAGGCGGAGGGTGGAATTGGCATCGGGGAAGAAGCGCTTTTCTTTAAATACTTCCATTTGCGCGGCCATGTATTGGCGCTGCATGGAGGTAATTACCGGCTGAATTTCACGGACTTTGGGGGCCACATTGGCCTCGTAATCTTTGGTCACTGCCCGCCAAAATACCACGGCCGGGTCTTTTTCCAAGGCGGCAACAATATCGCCGGGGCTTTTTTCCAACAACGCCATCATACGTTTTTCATCGGTGAGATAACTGTTTTGAAAAACGTCATCGGCAAAAGATTTAAAGCCGCCCTTGGCATTTACGGTGTTGTTAACGGTATTGGCCCCCCAATCGGCGGGAACGTTTTTGGCGTAAATTTCAATTAAACCCGCAAACACGTCTTTGTCCACTTCGGGGCGGTAGTCTTTGTAAAAACCCTTTAATTGGTTGCGGGTGGTAGCGATTTTTCCGGCAAAAGCCGGAGTGCCGGATTTGGCGTAACTATCCAACCAACTGCTGAGACCGGCCGCCGTGGCCATCACTTCGCAGTTGCGCACAAATACCTCCAAGTAGTAATCGCGGGCGCGGGAGAATGGCTCAATATTTTTGTATTGCACCTCGAAACGTTCGAGCAGGTTGCCATATTTGTAGTTCAGGTCCACGCTGTTTTTAACGCGGTTCTGGAACTCCGTTTCGAACATTTTTTTCTTTTCGTAGGCTTTGTAGGTTTTTAAACCCTGCATTTCGCCCAACCATTTTTTCCAGGCATTGGCAATACTCGACTGTTTGGCGACGTAAGCAATTTTGATGCCCGGGTCCTGGCGCATATAGCCATCCATGATTTTGAGGGCTTTGTCGCGTATGCCCACCCGCGCGGGGTTGAGTACGTCGCTGATTTGCTGCACCGCCACCGAAGGCAGGTACTCGGTGGTGCGACCCGGAAAACCATAGACCATTGTAAAATCGCCTTCTTCCAGCCCTTTGATCGAAATGGGCAAAAAATGGCGCGGGGCCAACGGAATATTCCGCTCAGAATAGGTGGTAGCCTGGCTATCGGGACTCATATAGACCCGGAACAGGGAAAAGTCGCCCGTGTGGCGGGGCCATACCCAGTTATCGGTATCGGCACCAAATTTACCAATGGACGAAGGCGGCGCACCCACCAGACGCACGTCTTTGTAGGTGATGGTAATAAACATGTAGTATTTATTGCCTTCGTAAAAAGGGCGAATCAGGATTTCTTCGCCCGCTTTGAGCCGGGTATTGGCGCGTAAGGTTTTAATATTTTGGTCAATCGCCGATTGGCGGTCGCGTTCGCCCATTTCGGCGGTTACGCCGCGCAACACCGGGATGGTAACATCTTCCATGCGTTGTACAAACATGGCGGTGGCATCGGGGCAGGGGAGTTCGTCTTTCATGGTAGCGGCCCAAAAACCGTTGTCCACGTAGTTGTTTTCGAGGGTAGAGTGGCTCTGAATTTCGTCGAAACCGCAGTGGTGATTGGTGAGCAACAAGCCCTGAGCCGAAATGATTTCGCCGGTACAGCCGCCGTTAAACTGGCAAATAGCATCTTTGATACTGGCGTTATCGGGGTGGTAAATCTGGTCGGCTTTCATTTTCAGCCCCAGCGATTTCATTTCTTTTTCGTTGTTTTTTTTCAGGTCCAGGGGCAGCCACATGCCACCTTGGGCATTGCTGCAAAGGGCAGTCAGGAGCACCAAAAGCAGGCCGCCGACCAATGAAGTAGTCCGTTTTTTATCCACGAGCATAGTATTGAAATATTTATTTGAGGGAGTGTGCGTTGGGGTTATCATTTATCGAGCAGTACCACAAAGGTACGGTCGTCGTAGCGGTTTTCGGGGAGGGTAGCATCCTGAAAAACCTGGAGGGCCGCTGCGCGTTTTTCGGGTTTTTCTTTGCTCAAAAAAGCACTGGCGTGTACAATATGCACCGTTACGTGGGTAAATTGGGCATCAACGCCGGACAAATCGCACAAACAATCAAACAGGGCATCGAGGTTTTTTCCAAAATGATCAGGAAAGAGCAATGCTTTGGCAATTCGGGGGTATAAAGCGCGCAGGGTGCGGGCTTTGTTGCCGTCAATTTGAATGGTAAAGGTATTTGTCATGCCAAGAAGAGGTCGTTGGTAAAAAAGAATCCAAAGGTGCGATAATGCGGGCGAGACTGCCAAAAAAACGACATAAATCTTTCTAAAGGGAATTTTTTAAACAGATAAATCAGATTTTAGCGACCTTTGTTTCAACAAAAACTTATTTATCATGAAAAAGACAACCCATTTAATTGTCCTGGCTTTGCTGGCCACCGTCGGGGTGCAAGCGCAGTCGGGCGACAAAAAAGTGCCCACCAAAAGAGAACGTCCGGCCGCCGAAAGGCTTACCCTCCGCCCGGAAGCAAAACGCAACCTCCCCCTCAACGAAAATACATTTGGTATTGAATCTTTTAATATAAAAACCAGTGGCCCACTCCAACGCGTGAACGCCGCGGCCAACGTACTCGTTGACCGCGATGCCGATGGCGCACCCATTTGTTACCGGGGCGCTACCGATGTATCGCGCCAACTCAAAGACGGCGTCGCTACGCCCGCCAACGCTGCGTTGGCTTACGTTGCCAGCCTTCCGTTGGAGCGTGTTGAATCGCCCGCTACCGAATTTGTGGTTTCGTCAGTGCAAACCGACGAACAGGACAATTACCACGTACGCCTTTCCCAGCAGTGGAACGGCGTACCCGTGTACGGCAGCGAAGTGGTGGCCCACAGCAAAAATGGCGTTTTTGAGATGATGAACGGCCGCTACGCCCCAACGCCTAAATTACCGGTTGCAGCACCCGCCAAAACCGCCGAACAGGCCATCGAAACGGTGAAAAACCACCTGGGAACCGAAAACGTAAAAACCGATTGGTCGGCCATGGATTTGACCGTTATTGGTAAAAATACCCCGTTTGAGGCCCAATTGGTCGTTTATAAACAACGGTACGCCTGGCACATCGAGGCGCACCCTAACCTGATGCAACGCGTGGTGTATTTCGTGGATGCCCAAACGGGCGACGTAGTCCACCACTACGACCAAACCTGTCGCCTGCACGCCCACACGGGTACGCACGACCACGGCGACGCCACAGTGGTGAACGGCCCGGTAACGGGTACCGGCACCGATTTGCTGGGTGTGAGCCGCACGTTTGGGGCCTGGCAGGAAGGCGCTACCGTCTATATGGAAGACGCCAGCCAACCCATGTTCAATACGGCTTCGCAAATGCCCGATGAACCCATGGGCGCCATTGTGACGCTCGACGCTAAAAACACTTCTCCCGAAGTGTCACAATCGTTTGATTTTGATTTTGTAAAATCCGGCAACACCACTTTTAACAATACCGCAGCGGTGAGTGCGCATTGGAACAGCATCAAAAGTTACCAGTATTTTAAAAACAAGTTTAACCGCAATTCCATTGACGGCAACGGCGGCAATATTATCTCGTTCATCAACGTGGCCGAAAGCAACGGTTCTTCGATGGAGAATGCGTTTTGGAATGGCGCGGCCATGTGGTATGGCAACGGCGGTTCTACGTTCCGTAAACTGGCCCGCGGCCTCGATGTAGGGGGCCATGAAATGTCGCACGGGGTGATCGAAAAAACGGCCAACCTCGAATACCAGGACGAAAGTGGTGCGCTGAATGAGTCTTTTGCCGATATTTTTGGGGCCATGATTGACGAAGGCGACTGGCAAATTGGCGAAGATGTGATGCAGCCCAATACCCACACCTGCCTGCGCGATATGGCCAACCCGAACAACGGTGTAGCGCAAAGCAGCCCGTTTTGGCAACCCAACCACGTTAACCAGCAGTATTTTGGCAACCAGGACAACGGCGGTGTACACATTAATTCGGGTATTACCAATCGCGCTTATTACCTGTTTGCGACCAACGCGGCCGTGGGCATTGCCAAAGCCGAACAGGTGTATTACAAAGCACTGCGCGATTACCTCACCAAATCGAGCAAATTTGTGGATTGCCGCATTGCCGTACTCCAAGCGGCCAACGAATTGTACGGCAGCGCCGTGGCCAATGCCGCCGCTTCCGCTTTTGACCAGGTGGGTATTGCGGGCAGTACGCCATCGGGCAATTACCTTGGGCAGTTATCCGCTAACCCCGGCACGCCGTTGATTATTTGCACCAGCGACGATAATTCCCGTCTCGACCTGGCCGACGGCAATGGTAACGTATTGGGTGCCGTTTATAATACTGTGGACATTGAAAGTCGCCCGAGTATTTCGGACAATGGCGTAACTGCCGTGTTTGTTAATACCGATAAACACCTGATTTTGTTGGACTTTAGTTATGCCAACGGCCAAATTAACGTACAAAGCACCCAAATCAGTAATTTCCCCGAATGGCGCAACGCCGCGATCTCCAAAGATGGTCGTTTTGTGGCCGGTATCACCGATGCCGAAGACAACAATATTTACGTCTTTGACCTGTTGTTGGGCGGCAGCGAAACTTTTGAACTGTATAATCCAACGTATACCCAGGGCCAATCTACCGGCGATGTGCTGTACCCCGACGTGATGGAATTTGACTATTCCGGCGAATACATTATGTACGATGCGTTTAACGAATTGTCGAACACCACGGGACAGTCATTTACCTATTGGGACATTGGTTTTGTGAAGTTTTGGGAAAATGGCGGTTTCACCGACGGCACCGACGCGCCCATCGCCAAATTATTCAGTGGCCTACCCGAAGATGTGAGCATTGGTAACCCGACTTTTGCCAAAAATTCCCCTTATATCGTGGCTTTTGACTACCGCGACGCGGGTATTGACGAACACAACATATTGGGTTCCAACGTTGAAACCGGCGATTACGACGTGGTAGCGGGCGATATTGGCTTTTGGGGCTGGCCCAACTACGACATGGAAGATAAAAGTGTATTGCACAACCGCAGCACCAACAACGGCGGTATCAACCTCGTAAAACAAGGCGTTACCAGCAGCAAAATTACCCAGCAGGGCACCGCTCAAACCTGGATTGTTAACCACGGTTACGGCGTGTGGTACGCCACCGGAACCCGCAGCCTCAGCGTAGGTACCAACGACAATATCGGGGCGGGAATGGAACTTACCGCCGCTCCCAACCCGTCTAACGGCGACGTGCGCGTGCGTTTTCAAATGCCCGTTTCCGCCGATATGCGCGTGAGTGTGGTGAATATTTTGGGCGCAATGGTGCACCAATACACGGTGCAAGCCGTTGAAGGCAACAACTATTTCGATCTCGACCTGGGCACGGTTCCGGCTGGTACCTACGTGATCCGCCTGGAGTCGTCGGCTGGTTGGGGAACCGTAAAAGTGGTGAAACAATAACCAACGGGCATTTATAAACAGTTTTTACCCAGATACAGCGCGGTGCAACGCAGGAGGAATCCGGTTGCACCGCGCTTTTTTTTGAAATTTACGCCTATCTTTGCCCAACCGAACCGGGTTCGGGGTTTTACATTATGGAATTATCATCAATCCTCATTCTTTTATTGGTTGTAACCTTGGGGCTAAGCCTGGTTACGGTACAACAAGGCACGGTAGCAGTTACCACTATTTTTGGCAAGTACAGCCGCACATTATACCCTGGCTTAAACCTTCGTATTCCTTTTATTGAACGCATTTTTAAACGCATTTCCATCCAAAACCGCGCAGTAGAAATGTCGTTTCAGGCCGTGACGGTGGACCAGGCCAACGTGCATTTTACGTCGTTGTTGTTGTTTGCGGTCATGGACAACGCCGAACCCACCATCCAGAAAGTGGCGTTCCGTTTTGTGAGTGACAAAGATTTTATGGCCACCCTGTCGCGCACGGTGGAAGGCAGTATCCGCGCTTACGTGGCCTCCAAAAAGCAGGCGGAAATCCTGTTGTTGCGCCGCGAAATCACCGAAGCCGTTAAAGCCAACGTGGACCACATGCTCGAAGACTGGGGTTTTCACCTCCTCGATTTGCAAATCAACGATATTACTTTCGACGAAGAGGTGATGCGCTCCATGAGTAAAGTGGTGGCATCCAACAACCTCAAAGCCGCCGCCGAAAACGAAGGCCAGGCTTTGTTGATTACCAAAACCAAAGGTGCCGAAGCCGAAGGTAACGCTATCCGAATTGCCGCCGAAGCCGAACGCGAAGCCGCTCAAATGCGCGGCCAGGCCGTGGCTTTGTTCCGCGAAGAAGTGGCCAAAGGCATGAGCCAAGCGGCCCGCGAAATGCGCGATGCTAACATGGATACCTCGGTGATTTTGTTCTCGATGTGGACCGAAGCCCTTAAAAACTTCACGGAACACGGTAAAGGCAACGTCATTTTCCTCGATGGTTCGGTAGACGGTATGCAAAAAACGCTGAAAGAAATGATGTCGTTGAGTCAACTAAAAATGTTTGATACGAAGGAGAAATAATCCATGCGAATTCCCCTCTTCCTGATCCTTTTTTCCTACGCATTGGGCCTCGCCGCCCAACCAATAAACGTGTATTGCCTTCCGGGGCAGGGAGCCGACCGACACCTGTTCGATTCCCTGCAACTTGGCCCCGGGTATCGGTTGCAATTTATCGAATACGGCACCCCGCAACGTGGTATAGACATGGCCACTTTTGCACAATCGCTGTTGGTCCACCTCGATACTACCGCGCCGTTTGTGTTGTTGGGTACATCGCTGGGCGGGATGTTGAGTTGTGAATTGGCCGAAATAACCGACCGGGTAGTGGCCGATGGTTCGCACATGATGACATTGACCCGCGGAACGGCCATTAGCGCGTTGGTGTTGGGTATTTTGCGCGAATAAGTGCCTTCGGCTATTTAAAAAATCATTTGGGCGGCGTAAAAAACATTGTTGTAAAATGTTGAAAATGTGCGTTTTGTAAAATAAAATTACCCAGTGGGAATAGTAGCACTCCTTGTTTTTTAGGGTTGTTGCCGTGGTATTGAATGGAATATCTTTGTCAAAATGAACAAGATACACATATTCGATACCACCCTGCGCGATGGTGAGCAGGTGCCAGGTTGCAAACTGAATACCACCGAAAAAATCGAGGTTGCCCTGCGCCTGGAGGCATTGGGCGTGGACATTATCGAAGCGGGTTTTCCCATTTCATCACCGGGCGATTTTCAGAGCGTACAGCAAATTGCTGCTACCGTAAAAGACGTCACCGTTTGTGGCCTCAGCCGGGCGGTATTAAAGGATATTGAAGCCGCCGCCGAAGCCCTGCGCCCCGCCCGCCGCCCGCGTATCCACACCGGTATCGGTACTTCCGATTCGCACATTCGCGCCAAGTTCAACGCTACCCGCGAAGAAATTCTGGAACGCGCCGTGCAATGCGTGAAATGGGCCAAAAACTTCGTGGACGACGTGGAATTTTACGCCGAAGATGCCGGACGAACCGATAACGAATACCTCGCCCGCGTGGTAGAAGCCGTGATTGCGGCCGGTGCCACCGTGGTCAATATCCCCGATACCACGGGTTATTGTTTGCCGTACCAATACGGCGAAAAAATCGCTTTTTTGATGAATAATGTCCCCAATATTGACAAAGCAATTCTTTCCTGTCACTGCCACAACGACCTTGGGTTGGCCACGGCCAATTCCATCGCCGGGATCATGAGCGGTGCCCGTCAGATTGAATGCACCATCAACGGTATTGGCGAACGCGCCGGTAACACCTCCCTCGAAGAAGTGGTGATGATTATCAACCAGCACCAGCACCTGGGGCTGTACACCGATATTGATACCCGCCAACTCAACCCCATGAGCCGCCTCGTATCCGATACCATGCGGATGCCCGTGCAGCCCAACAAAGCCATTGTGGGCGGCAACGCCTTTTCGCACTCCTCCGGTATTCACCAGGATGGCTTCCTGAAAGATGCTCAAACGTACGAAATCATCAATCCGGAACAGGTAGGTGCCGATAGTTCCAAAATTGTACTAACCGCCCGCAGCGGACGCTCCGCGCTGGCTTATCGTTTCCGCAAATTGGGGCACGAATTCAACCGCGACGAAGTAGATCAACTCTACGCGGAGTTCCTGATAATGGCCGATCAGAAAAAAGAAATACACGACGAGGATTTGCAAAAATTGGCGACGTTGGTTGTGGTGAGCGTTGAACGATAGGATAATTGCCAGGTATTGAGGAAGAATTGTCCCCCTTTTTGTATCCGGGGTATTGTGTACCATTATAAAAACATCAGGTGCTACTTTGCAAAAAAATAGTCTAACGCTTGATGTCTTTTGTCTAAAGTCTAAAAAAATGACATTATTTGATAAAATATGGAATAAACACGTGGTGCACGCCATTGAAGGCGGCCCCTCGGTGTTTTATATTGATCGCCACTTTATCCACGAAGTGACGAGTCCGCAGGCGTTTGACGGTTTGCGCAAACGCGGCATTCCCGTGGCGCGCCCCGACAAAACGGTGGCCACGGCCGACCACAACGTGCCCACGGTGGACCAACATTTGCCCATCCGGGAAACATTATCGCGGATGCAGGTGGAAAAATTGACCGAAAACTGCGCCGCATTTGGCGTTGAATTGTACGGTTTGGGCCACCCGTTTCAGGGCATTGTGCACGTGATCGGGCCGGAATTGGGCATTACCCAGCCCGGTATGACCATTGTGTGCGGCGACAGCCACACCAGTACCCACGGGGCGTTCGGAACCATTGCGTTTGGCATTGGAACTTCGGAGGTGGAGATGGTGTTAGCCACCCAGTGCCTGTTGCAATCCAAACCCAAACAAATGCGTATCAACGTGGACGGGGTTTTGCAGCCGGGTGTAACCTCCAAAGACATTATTTTGTACATTATTTCCAAAATTTCGGCGAGTGGCGCTACCGGATATTTTGTGGAATACGCCGGATCGGCCATTCGCAACCTTTCGATGGAAGCGCGCATGACCATCTGTAATATGAGCATTGAAATGGGTGCCCGCGGTGGCCTCATTGCACCCGATGAAACCACGTTCAATTACCTGAAAGGGCGCAAATTCGCCCCCCAGGGCACCGATTGGGACGCAAAAGTGGCCGAATGGCGCACCCTCGTTACCGATACCGATGCGCAATTCGACCAGGAACTCCACCTCGTGGCCGAAGACATTCAGCCGATGGTGACCTATGGCACCAATCCGGGCATGGGTATTCCCGTTACGGGGCTGATTCCCGAAGAAAGCAGTTTGGAGGAAAAAGAACGCCTTTCGTTCCGCAAATCGCTGGAATACATGGGTTTGCAACAAGGAGCGGCCATTAAAGGACAAAAAATTGACTACGTGTTTATTGGTTCGTGCACCAATTCGCGCATTGAAGATTTGCGGCAGGTAGCGGCTTTTGTACAAGGCAAACAAAAGGCCAACGACGTGGAAGTCTGGATTGTTCCGGGCAGCAAACAGGTGGAAGAACAAGCCAAAGCCGAAGGATTACGCACGATTTTTGAACAGGCGGGTTTTCAGTTGCGCCAACCGGGATGTTCGGCGTGCCTCGGCATGAACGAAGATAAAATTCCGGCGGGAAAATACTGCATCTCCACCTCTAACCGCAACTTTGAAGGCCGACAGGGGCAAGGCGCACGCACTTTGTTGGCCAGTCCACTCACCGCCGCTGCCGCCGCCGTTACCGGCGTCGTTACCGACATTCGCGATTTTTAACAACATGAAGATTAACAGCAGATACATACCGCTTAACATCGAAAACGTGGACACGGACCAAATTATTCCGGCGCGTTTCCTGAAAGCCACGAGCCGCGACGGGTTTGGAAAAAACCTGTTCCGCGATTGGCGCTACCACAACGACGACGAAGGCCAGCCCAAAACCGATTTTGTGCTGAATAATCCCGCTTACCAAGGAAAAATATTGGTGGCAGCCAAAAATTTTGGTTGTGGCAGTAGCCGCGAACACGCCGCCTGGGCCTTAAAAGACTACGGTTTTGACGCGGTTGTGAGCAGTTTTTTTGCCGATATTTTTAAAAATAACGCGCTGAATAACTTTTTGCTCCCCGTGCAGGTGTCCGACGAATTTTTGGAAGGATTGTGGGCGGCCATTGACCAAAACCCCGACGCTGAAATTGCCATTGACGTTGAACAACAAACCATTACCAATGTCACTTCGGGCGAAATCGCGCATTTTGACATTAACGCTTACAAAAAAAATTGCCTCATCAACGGCTACGACGATATTGACTTTTTGCTCAGCATTCGCACGGATATCGAAGCCTACGAAGCGGCGCACGTATAATCATCCCATTTATAATAATCACCATGAACAAGCACATTGTAGTCATCGAAGGAGACGGCATCGGGCCGGAAGTAACCGCCCAGGCCGTACGGGTACTGGACGCGGTTGCCGAACAGTATAACCATGAATTTACGTACGAATATTGCCTAATGGGGGCCTGCGCCATTGACCAAACCGGGCACCCCCTGCCCAATGACACCATCGAAGCGTGTTTGCGCAGCGATGCGGTGTTGTTTGGGGCCATTGGCGACCCTAAATACGACAACGATCCATCGGCCAAAGTACGTCCCGAACAGGGCTTACTGCAATTGCGCAAATCGCTGCAATTGTTTGCCAATATCCGTCCCGTTTCCGCGTACGATGCCCTGCACCACCTTTCGCCCCTCAAAACCGAGCGCATCAAAGGGGTGGATTTTATCATCTACCGCGAATTGACCGGCGGGATTTATTTTGGCGAAAAAACCTTGTCGGAAGACGGCAATTCGGCCTCCGATAATTGCGTGTATTCCCGCGAAGAAATTGAACGGGTGGCGCACCTCGCTTTCCGGCACGCGCAGCAACGCCGCAAAAAATTGACTTTAGTAGATAAAGCCAACGTATTGGAAACTAGTCGTTTGTGGCGTAAAATCGTGCAGGAACTGGCCGCGCAATACCCCGATGTTACCCTCGACTACCTTTTTGTGGATAACGCCGCGATGCAAATTATCCTCAATCCCGCCCAATTTGATGTGATCCTCACGGAAAATATGTTTGGCGATATTATTTCCGACGAAGCAAGTGTCATCAGCGGTTCGTTGGGTTTGTTGCCTTCGGCGTCGATTGGAAAAGGCGCGGCCTTGTTCGAACCCATTCACGGTTCGTACCCGCAGGCCAAAGGTTTGGACATTGCCAACCCGATCGGGGCTATTTTGTCGGCGGCGATGTTGCTCGATCACCTCGATATGCACACCGAAGCGCAGGCCGTTCGCGATGCCGTGCAATGGACCATGACCAACGGAAAAGTCACCAAAGACATTAACGCCACCAACCATTATCCGACCTCGGTGGTGGGCGATATTATTTGCCGGCACATTACGCGCAAACCGATTGACAAAGACGGTTTGAAAAATTTGATGCTGCGGCTTTCTACCATTATTTAAGCCTTTGGCAAGACATCCTTCTTTAACGACTTAAATCGCGCTCCGCAATTTTTTATGGGTTACTACAAAGACAATACCGTGCTCTATTACGATGGAGCATACCTGAACGCTTCGGCCGCTCAAACCAACCTTTACACCCAAACACTACACTACGGTTACGGTGTTTTTGAGGGGATTCGCAGTTACAACACGGCGAACGGTGCGGCTATTTTTAAAGCCAAAGAGCATTACGAGCGTTTGCAAAAGTCTGGCGAATTGTTGGGTATTCCGTTCGATTATACGGTGGAGCAAATGACCGATATTTCGTATAAAGTATTGGAAATGAATAACCTCGCCGATGCCTATATCCGGCCATTGGTGATTTGCGACCCGAATATGACCCTGATTAACGGCACCAAATCGCGGTTACTGATCGCCGTTTGGGATTGGGGCGCGTATTTGGGCGAAAAACTGCTGCGCTTAAAAGTAAGTCCGTATTGCCGTCCGCACCCGCGTTCGGTGCACATGGAAGCCAAGGCCGTGGGGCATTACGTGAACTCCATTTTGGCCACCTCTGATGCGCGCAAAAGTGGTTACGACGAAGCCCTTTTGCTCGATTGTGAAGGGTATTTGGCCGAAGGTCCCGGCGCGAACCTGTTTTTTGAAAAAGACGGCGCGTTGTTTACCCCTGAATTGGGCCATATTCTCCCCGGAATTACCCGCGAAACCGTGCTGGAAATTTGCGCTCAGGAAGGTATTCCCGTGCACGTGGGGCGTTACACCACCGAAGATTTGTACAACGCCGACAGCGCATTTTTCTGCGGAACCGGCGCCGAAGTGGTGGGTATTGCCGCCGTGGACGATCAACCTTTTGCCCTGCCCTGGGCCGATTCATTGGGCAGCCGCATTCGGGCTATTTACCTCCAATTGGTGCGCACCGCCGCTGTGTCCAAACCGGTGTAGTTTTTTGCACCCAATTTATTTATTCAAAAAAAGAAAATTCAATATACAATGTTAAATCGCTATTCTCGTACCCTTACGCAAGATCCCACCCAACCCGCCGCGCAGGCCATGTTTTATGGCATCGGGCTGACCGAAGCCGATTTGGCCAAGGCGCAAGTGGGCGTTGTAAGTATGGGTTACGATGGCAATACCTGTAATATGCACCTGAACGAGTTGTCCCAATGGGTCAAAAAAAGCGTTTGGGACAACGATTTGGTGGGGCTTACTTTTCATACCATTGGCGTGAGCGATGGCATGAGCAACGGCACGCCCGGTATGCGTTATTCGCTGGTGAGCCGCGACGTGATTGCCGACAGCATCGAAACGGTGTGCGGTGCGCAGTATTACGATGGTTTAATTGCCGTTCCGGGTTGTGACAAAAATATGCCGGGTTCGCTCATTGCGATGGGGCGCCTCAACCGCCCGGCCATTATGGTGTACGGCGGTACGATTGCGCCGGGACAGTGGAAAGGCCAGGATTTGAACATTGTATCGGCATTTGAAGCCCTGGGGCAAAAAATCGCCGGTGCGCTCGAAGAAGCCGATTTTCAGGGCATTGTGCGCCATTCCTGCCCGGGTCCGGGCGCTTGCGGGGGCATGTACACGGCCAATACAATGGCTTCGGCGATTGAAGCCTTGGGTATGTCGCTGCCGTTTTCTTCTTCCAATCCGGCCTTGAGCGACGAAAAAAAGCAAGAATGCGCCGACGCGGGCAAATACATCCGCATTTTGCTCGAACGGGACATTAAACCCTCCGATATTATGACGCGGGAGGCTTTTGAAAATGCCATTACCATTATTACTGTTTTGGGTGGTTCCACCAACGCCGTGTTGCACATGATTGCGATGGCGAAAAGCGTGGGTGTTTCGCTCACACAAGACGATTTCCAAACCCTGGGGGATAAAGTTCCGGTGTTGGCCAACATGAAACCATCGGGTCGTTACCTGATGGAAGATTTGCACAACATTGGCGGCGTACCAGCCGTGATGAAATACTTATTGCAACAGGGTTTGCTCCACGGGCATTGCCTCACGGTAACGGGTAAAACATTGGCCGAAAACCTGGAAAATGCCCTGGACCTGAATTTTGACGAACAAAATATTATTCTTCCGGTCGAAAACCCGGTGAAAGCCACGGGACACCTGCAAATTTTGTACGGTAACCTGGCGGAACTGGGCAGCGTGGCCAAAATTAGTGGAAAAGAAGGCGAAAAATTCACGGGACCGGCGCGGGTATTCGACGGTGAACAGGCGCTCATTGCCGGTATTCAATCGGGTCGGGTGCAATCGGGCGATGTGGTGGTGATTCGGTACGTGGGTCCGAAAGGTGCCCCCGGAATGCCCGAAATGCTCAAGCCAACCTCGGCGATTATCGGGGCGGGATTGGGTAAAAGTGTCGCCCTCATCACCGACGGCCGTTTCAGCGGCGGCACCCACGGTTTTGTGGTGGGCCACGTAACCCCCGAAGCCTCCGAAGGTGGCCTTATCGCGCTTGTGCACGACGACGATATCATTGAATTGGATGCCACTACCCGTACCATTACCCTCCACGTACCGGACGATATTTTGGCCCAACGCCGTGCGCTGTGGCAACAACCGCCGCTGGCCGCGACGAAAGGTATTTTGTACAAATACATTCGTACCGTCAGTTCCGCCGCCGAAGGCTGTGTTACCGATGAGTGAAGAGTGAAAAGTGAATAGTGAAGAGTGAAAAGTGGTTTATTGTTTTGATAGTGAATACTTTATCTGTTCTAAATATAATTTTTCATAAAAAAACGCTCTACGGCAGGTTAATTTTTCACTATTCACTCTTCACTTTTCACTAAAAACGAACGCACTACGACGGGTAACGTGTACGCTACGACGGACAAACCAATTCAACAAATTCAACCCTTCTCAACAAATTCCACCACATATTATGACACAAGCAGCACCAATACAAACAGCGACGGCGCGGAAGCAGGTTTCCGGGTCACAGGCACTTCTGGAGGCTTTTCTGACGGAGGGCGTAGATACTATTTTTGGTTATCCGGGTGGTGCCATTATGCCTATTTATGACGCATTGTACGATTATGGCGACAAAATTAACCATATTCTGGTGCGCCACGAGCAGGGTGGCATTCACGCGGCGCAGGGGTATGCGCGCAGTTCGGGTCGGCCGGGTGTGGTATTTGCGACCAGTGGTCCCGGTGCGACCAATTTGGTCACGGGTCTCGCCGATGCGCTCATTGACAGTACGCCGGTGGTTTGTATTACGGGTCAGGTGTTTGCGCACTTGCTCGGAACGGATGCTTTTCAGGAAACTGATGTGATTAATATTACCACCCCGGTAACCAAGTGGAATTGTCAGGTGACGGATGCCTCCGAGATTCCGGCGGCCATTGCCAAGGCATTTTACATTGCCAAAAGTGGTCGCCCCGGCCCGGTTTTGGTGGATATTACCAAAAATGCCCAACTGCAAATGTTCGATTTTGAGGGGTACACGCCCTGCGAACACATTCGCAGTTACCGCCCCAAACCCATTGTGCGGCAAGAATACATCGAAGAAGCCGCGGCCATGATTAACGCCGCCGAACGGCCGTTTGTGTTGTTTGGGCAAGGGGTGATTTTGGGCAATGCCGAGGCTGAATTTAAAACATTTATCGAAAAATCGGGGATTCCGGCGGCCTGGACGATTCTGGGATTGGGCGCTTTGCCCACCGGTCACCCGCTCAACGTGGGTATGTTGGGCATGCACGGCAACTACGCCCCCAATGTCCTCACCAACCAATGCGATGTGCTCATTGCCGTTGGTATGCGCTTTGATGACCGCGTGACGGGCCGCCTCGACCGGTACGCCAAACAGGCCAAAATTATTCATTTGGACATTGACCCGGCCGAAATTGACAAAAACATCAAAGCCGACGTACCCGTGTGGGGCGATTGTAAAGAAACCCTGCCGCTGCTCACCGAATTGGTGCAACAAAAATCGCACCCGGAGTGGCTGCAACGCTTCCACGACGGCGATAAACAAGAATACGAACAGGTTATTCACAACGAATTAAACCCCACCGATCCCGTGCTGACGATGGGCGAAGTGATTAAAATTCTCAACGAACTCACCGGTGGTGATGCCATTATCGTCACCGATGTGGGCCAACACCAAATGGTCGCCAACCGCTACGCGAAAATGAACCACACGCGCAGCAATATCACTTCGGGCGGATTGGGTACGATGGGTTTTGCACTTCCGGCGGCCATTGGGGCCAAAATGGGCGCTCCCGAACGCACGGTTGTTGCCATTGCGGGCGACGGCGGTATCCAGATGACCATTCAGGAACTGGGCACCATCCAGCAATTTGGCATGAACGTCAAAATCCTGATCTTAAATAACCAATTCCTCGGAATGGTGCGCCAATGGCAACAGTTGTTCCACGAGCGCCGCTATTCTTTTGTGAATATCACCAGCCCCGATTTTCCCAAAGTGGCCGAAGCCTACGGCATTCCGGGGCAAAAAGTATCGGAACGTGAACATTTGCGCACGGCATTACAAACCATGTTGGAACACGATGGCAGTTACCTGCTGGAAGTAATGACGGGCAAAGAAAACAACGTATTCCCAATGGTTCCACAAGGCTGCGGTGTAGCCGAAATCAGACTGTCCTAAATCATGAAGCAAGAATACACACTTACCGCTTACACCGAAAATCAGGTGGGTTTGCTCAACCGCATCGCGATCATCATGTCGCGCCGCAAGATCAATATCGAAAGCCTCAATACGTCTCCGTCGGAAGTGGAGGGTATTCACCGGTTTACCATTGTGATTCAGGAAACGGAGGAAATGGTGCGCAAACTGGCCCGCCAAATCGAAAAACAAGTGGACGTTTTGCGGGCTTTTTACAATACCGGCGACGAAATTGTGTGGCAGGAAATGGCCTTGTACAAAGTGCCCACCGACGAAATTGCCGAAAAAGTGAAGGTCGAACGCCTTTTGCGCGAACACGGTGCCCGCGCCGTGGTCATCCGGAAAGATTATACCGTGTTTGAAACCACCGGTCACCGCGAAGAAACCAACAACCTCATTAAAGTGCTGGAACCGTACGGCCTCATCGAGTTCGTACGAAGTGCCCGCGTTGCCATTATCAAAGACAGCCGCGGGTTTCACGAACAATTAGCAAAGTTTAGTAGTGAAGAGTGAATAACGAAGAGTGAAAAGTGAAGAGTGAAAAGTGATGAGTGAAAAGTGATGAGTGAAAAGTGATGAGTTTTGCTCGTTGTAGAGTGTGCTTTTATTGGTAAAATAACATACCGTAGGATCTACTAAGCGCATTGTATTTTCTCTTTTCGTTTTTCACTATTCACTATTCACTTTTCACTCTTCACTTTTCACTCTTCACTTTTCACTAAAAAAATACATTTATAAAACGAATATAAAATGGCTCAACTCAACTTTGGTGGCACCGTAGAGAACGTCGTCACCCGCGAAGAATTTCCCCTTGAAAAAGCACAACAGGTGCTCAAAAACGAAGTCGTGGCCGTGATTGGTTACGGTGTACAAGGCCCCGGTCAGGCATTAAATCAATTGGACAACGGCATTAATGTTATTATTGGCCAGCGCCGCGATTCAAAGTCGTGGGATAAAGCCGTTGCCGACGGTTTTGTGCCGGGTGTTTCTTTGTTTGACATTGAAGAAGCGCTGGAGCGCGGCACCATTATTTGTTACCTTCTCAGCGATGCTGCTCAAATACAACTTTGGCCAACGGTAAAAAAACACCTGACGCCGGGCAAAGCCCTTTATTTTTCGCATGGTTTTGGTATTACGTACAACGACCAAACGGGTATTATCCCTCCCGCCGACGTGGATGTATTTCTCGTGGCGCCCAAAGGTTCCGGCACTTCACTCCGCCGGATGTTCCTGCAAGGTCGTGGCCTCAACAGCAGTTACGCCATCCACCAGGATGCTACGGGCCGGGCCTACGAGCGGGTTATCGCTCTGGGTATTGCTATTGGTAGCGGCTACTTGTTTGAAACTGATTTTAAACGCGAAGTGTACAGCGATCTCACTGGTGAACGCGGCACTTTGATGGGCGCTATTCAGGGCATTTTTGCGGCCCAATACGCCGTTTTGCGCGAACGTGGCCACTCGCCCAGCGAAGCCTTTAACGAAACCGTGGAAGAACTCACCCAATCGCTCATGCCATTGGTGGCCGAAAACGGCATGGACTGGATGTACGCCAACTGCTCCACAACGGCACAGCGCGGTGCGTTGGACTGGTGGAAAAAATTCCGCGATGCGACCCTTCCCGTCTTTACCGAACTCTACGACAGCGTGGCCGCCGGTAACGAAGCCGCCCGTTCTATTTCTTCCAACAGCCAACCCGACTATCGCGTAAAATTGGAAGAAGAACTCCGCGAACTCCGCGAAAGCGAAATGTGGCAGGCCGGTAAAACCGTGCGCAGTTTGCGCCCGGAAAACCAATAGTTTTTTTTAGTGAAAAGTGAAGAGTGAAAAGTGAAGAGTGAAAAGTGAAGAGTGAATAACGAAAAGTGAAAAGTTGCCCGTCGTAGAGCGTTCTTTGGGTTGTGTCCTGTATTTTTTAGTGACACCGCAGCAGTTCTCGCTGTGAAAAATAGTGTGAACTCAAAAACATGCACTCGTGAGCATCTCTGATTCGACACGTGTAGCAATTTTTTCATATTCGCAGTTGAGTTTCTTGCAATTAAGATAAAATTTATTTTCATATCCAAACTCCTCACTCTTCGTTATTCACTCTTCACTTTTCGTTATTCACTCTTCACTCTTCACTTTTCACTTTTCGTTATTCACTCTTCACTCTTCACTCTTCACTAAAAAAAATTGACGGATACCATTGATATACTGGCGGCGGCGTGGCGGTTGAAAAACGTCATCCGGCATACGCCTTTGATTCGTAATGCGCACCTGTCGCAGCGTTACGGGTGCCACGTATGGCTCAAACGCGAGGATTTGCAGGTGGTGCGCTCTTACAAACTTCGGGGGGCGTACAACATGATGAGTCAACTGCCGCCCCATGCGCTGGCCAACGGGGTCGTGTGCGCCAGCGCGGGCAACCACGCGCAGGGATTTGCGTGGTCGTGTAACCGGTTGGGTATCAAAGGAGTGGTGTTTATGCCCGTTATTACCCCGAGGCAAAAAGTGCTGCAAACCGAAATGTTTGGCAACGGCAGCATCGACATAAAATTGGTGGGCGATACCTTCGACGATTGCGCCGCCGCCGCCAAAACCTTTACCGCCGAACACCAGATGACGTTTGTGCCGCCGTTCGATCACCCCGATATTATTGAAGGACAGGGAACGGTTGCCGTGGAAGTTTTGGAAGAATTGCCCACCGTAGATTACCTGTTTGTGCCCGTGGGCGGCGGTGGTCTCAGCGCCGGGATGGGCGTTTTTTTTAAAGAAAACAGCCCCAATACCCGCATTGTAGGAGTGGAACCGCTGGGCGCCCCTTCGATGCAGGCGGCTTTGGCGGCCGGTAAACCCGTTATGCTCGATTCCATTGACCGTTTTGTGGATGGCGCGGCGGTAAAACGCATCGGGGATTTGACCTTTGAAATTGGCCGCGAAGTGATTGACGCGGTGCACCTCGTGCCGGAAGGCCGCATTTGCAAAACCATCCTTGACCTGTACAACAAAGACGCGATTGTGGTGGAGCCTGCCGGTGCCCTCAGCATTGCGGCATTGGAGGATTTTAAAGATGAAATTGCGGGCAAAAACGTGGTGTGCGTGGTGTCGGGTAGCAACAATGACATTGACCGTTTACCCGAAATTAAAGAACGCGCCCTGCAATACGAGGGCTTAAAACACTATTTCCTGATTCGTTTTGCGCAACGCCCCGGTGCCCTCAAAGAATTTGTGACCCACGTACTTGGCCCCACCGACGATATTAAACGGTTCGAGTACATGCAAAAAAACAACAAAGAAACCGGCCCGGCCCTGATTGGAATTGAAGTGCTGCACCCCAATGATTACCAGACTTTGCGCGCCAAAATGCAGCAATACAACATTGATTTTATGGAAATTAACGCCGATGATACCTTGTTTGGGTATTTAGTATAGTATCTGTGTTTTTTGTAAAAAAGCAAAATTTGGTTTTTTTAAGCCTAAAAAACCATTGACCTTTGTGCCATAATAGCCATAATCGGGTGGGAAATGGCACAAACAGAACAAGTATGAATAATATCGTTAACTGCACTTTAGCCGATACCGGGGCGATTCTTGAATTGTACGCCGCCGCACGGAGCCTCCAAACCGAGCGCCAAATGGTCGTTTGGCCCGTGTTGGAAGCGGCCTTTGTGGAACGCGAAATTCGCGAAAACCGGCAATGGAAACTACTCGAAAACGGCCAAATGGTGTGCAACTGGGCCACTACTTTTGAAGACCCCGATATTTGGGGCGAAAAAGACCAAAACGACGCCGTGTACATCCACCGCATTTGTACCCACCCGCAGTACCGCGGCCACCGCCTCATTGATCCCCTTGTCCAATGGGCCGATGCCTACGCAATTGCGCACCAAAAAGCATTCGTGCGGCTGGATACATTGGGAAATAATACCCGGTTAATTACGCATTACACCTCGGCGGGTTTTGAATTTTTGGGCATTCATCACCTCGAAAATACGGCCAATTTACCGCAGCATTACCAACGGGAGCCTGATTGTTGTCTTTTTGAACGGAAAATTCCGGGTTAACGGTGGCACTGGCGAGTACCCCTCTCTTTGATTTTTTATGCGTTAGCATTTGCGGTAATTTGGCGGTAGTGTGGTGCCCTTGGAGGTTTTTTTTCTTTTTGTCAAAAGCCAATTTTGTTCCCTGTGTGAAAATATTGTTTTTTATATTTATTTTCCTTCTCGGTTTTTTACCAATCTCCACTACGTCAATTTCTTTACTATTTTGAACTATTCTTATCCGGATGCTTAAGGTTCTCTACTAAGCGTACTATATTTGTGTCCTAAATTATAACAATATCTTCATTTAGGATAAAATTGCCATCAAAATATATGGATAAAGGGTACTTAAGAGCTCAAGAGATAATATCAAAGGCTATTTCTGAAAAATTAGGCTATATAGATTTAAGTTTTTTGTCTTTGACAGAAGTGCCACAAGAAATTGGTGAGTTAGAATGGCTTTATGAAATTAATTTGAGTCACAATTTCCTGTCTAGGTTACCTGATACGTTCAGAAAGTTAAAAAGATTACAGGTTTTAGATTTGTCTTATAATTTTTTCAATGGAATTGAATCTCTTCCTTTTGACACATACGATAACCTATCTATTCAAGAAATAGATATATCAAATAACAATATCCAAAAATTTCCCAACGAACTATTTAATCTTGATTACTTAGAAGAGGTGTATTTAGAAAATAATCCTGTTCAAAATAAAGTACCCCTAGAAATATGGACAGCTGGATTTACATCTATAAGTAATTACCTAGATGCTATAGAAATTTCGCATAGCACTAAAAAACTCTACGAACTTAAACTAATACTAATTGGCGATGGTGATGTCGGTAAAACAACTTTGGCTAAGAAATTAATTGATCCACTATTTGAAGTAGAAATTGGTAAAGAACCTACAACGCATGGTATTTTTATTGAAGAATGGGAGATTGATTGCCCATTACCTGTTGATATAGAAGACTCTTACTTTGATGATTCAATTTACAATTATTCTGATTATGAAGATTATGAAGATTATGGTTATGATGACCAAGGTTATAGAAATGATGAAGATGATTTTTATAATGATTATCATTCTCAAGTTATTGAAAATCAATCTTCCAAACATAGAAAAATTGATGTTCCTATAAAATTAAATGTTTGGGATTTTGGTGGTCAAGAAATTTATCGCTCTACGCATCAGTTTTTTCTAACAAAACGCTCAATTTATATTTTTGTTTGGGAGGCAAGAAAAGATACAGATTATCACGGATTTGAAAAGTGGCTTAATACTATAAAATATCTTAGTTCAGGAAGTCCTGTTATAGTCGTGATGAACAAATCAGAGAGTAGAATACAAAGCATTGACGAATCAAATTTAAAAAAACTCTTTCCTAATATTGTAAAATTTCTACAAGTTAGTTGTGTGGATAATATAGGTGTATCCAAGGTTAAAGATACTATCATATCTATAATTCCTAATTTGCAACACATTGGAATTCGGTTGGCAAAAACTTGGTTCGAATTAAAAAATGCACTCAAATATGATTCAAGGGACTTTATTTCTTGTTCGGAATTTTATAAGATTTCTGCTAAATATGGACTTAATGAAAAACAAGCTAATTTTATTTCAGAATATTTACATGACTTGGGTGTTATATTGCACTTTCAAGCCGATAGGTTTCTCAATAATGTAGTTATCTTGAAACCAGAGTGGGTTACTAAGTCGGTATATGCCTTAATTGATAACCAAAATGTGCAAAAAGGGAAAGGTAAATTTACATATGAAATACTACAAAATACTCTCGATAGCAAAGTTTATCCTTCTGAAATACATCATAATATAGTTAGGTTAATGGAGAAGTTTGAACTTTGTTTCAATATTATAGGTACAGATGATTATATATTAGCCGAATTGCTTCCAATCGGAGACGCTATATTTGATAGTGATCATTTTTCTAAATCTCCCGATATACGTTTGGATATTGTGTACAATTTTATGCCCTCTGGTATTCTCACAAGATTGATATGCCGTATGCACCCTTTTGTCAATAAGGAAAATTTTTGGAAGAATTGGATCGAGTTTAAGTATGAAGGATCAAATGGATTGATATTGCAAGATGTTTTTGAAAAAAAGTTATCAATATTTATATCCGGCAATGATTCTAGTGATTTACTTGCTTTAATTAGAAGTAATTTAGACCAAATTCATGATATTTTAAACTTTAGACGTGATGAAGATTATTCAGAGACGATGCCTTGTAATTGCTCCATTTGTATTGATTCGTCCAGTCCGAATTTTTTCAAATATAACATACTAAAGAGATACATTGATAAGAAGAAGGAATTTATCACTTGTCCAATCAGTGTAGAAGATGTAACAATAAATGAATTGCTCAAGAAATACACACGAAAGTCTCCTAAAAAGAAAATGATACATGAAATAATAATTGTTTGTAGTCAATTGCAAGGACAAAGAAAATCCGTTGTGGATAGTGAAGATGCTCGGAACAATTCGATAACAAATGCATTGACCAACAGAGGAGTTATAGCAAAGGATCAATCTCGGTGGGGAAAATCTGCGACTGGTAAAAACTCTGGTGAACT
Organism: Chitinophagales bacterium; assembly: GCA_013298845.1. Taxonomy (GTDB): domain Bacteria; phylum Bacteroidota; class Bacteroidia; order Chitinophagales; family Saprospiraceae; genus M3007. Next base: position 79,085 of record JAAFJN010000012.1, on the reverse strand, counting down.
AGACATAAAAATAGAATCAGAGTTAGGTGTAGTAGAAAATATTTTCGAAGGATATAATCTAAAAAATTGGGATAGTGAGAAAATTAGGAGCCACTATGAAAAAATATTTGATTACGATGCAAATGGTTTAAAAGAAAACTACTTAGTTGGCTATGTTTCTAGTGATAAATTTTTGGACTTGTGGCGCAAGTATTTAAGTTATATTCCCTCGTTACCTATACAGTATCCAATAGATGGTACAATAGAAGATGTAACGAATTTATATGAATGTGGTACTGATATTAAAATTGGGTTGTCAAAGCACAAACGACAAGGGCGAATTGTGAATTTATACCACATATTTGTTTTAATGCTTTCTTGAAACAAAGGTATTCTCTATGTGTAGAACATGTATCTTTTTTATCAAAAAACAGGTTTTTTTTGTTTTCGAAAACCAATAACTTTACGCCCAAGAAATATTCCAACGCATGACACCATCCGAGTACATCAGCAATATTGAAGCGCCCGAACGCCGGGCCGCTTTTGAACGCCTCCGCGCCGTGGTTTTGGACAACATTCCCGACGGTTTTGAGGAGTGCATCAGTTACGGGATGATCGGGTACGTGGTACCCCACCGCCTGTACGCGCCGGGGTACCACTGTGATCCCAAATTGCCCCTGCCCTTTGTGAGTATTGCCGCGCAAAAAAACTTTTTCGCGTTGTACCACATGGGCGTGTATGCCGTTCCGGCGTTGTACGACTGGTTTGTTGCCGAATACCCCAAACACGCCAAAACCAAATTGGACATGGGCAAAAGTTGCATCCGATTCAAAAAAATCGAAGATATTCCTTACGAATTGGTCGCCCAACTCCTCCAAAAAATGACCGTTGAAGACTGGGTCGGGGTGTACGAGGAGGAGTTGAAAAAATAGACAATTACCGCACGACCTCCACTTTTTTTACCACTACCGCCCCCGATTGGGTGGTGATGGTGGCAAAATACAGCCCCGTGGCCCATTTTCCCAGCGAAACACTGGCGGAGAACTGACCAATATCAGCCAGTTGCACCAACACCTGGCCCTGCACATCCGAAATGGTGACCGATTGGATGTTTTCGCGGGCCGTTACGGTCCAGGTATCGGTCGTGGGATTAGGAAAGGTACTGATCTCGACGATCTCACCGGGGTCCGATACAATCGTTGGTATGGGCGTGCAGCCGTCATTGGGTTCAATGACCGTTAGGCAATTGTCAAAAATACCTTGAATAGCATAATCAAATGGATACAGCAGTTGTTGGTTGCCCAAATTGCCCTGACCCGGGTTTAAGGTGTAAAAATGCGCGCAAATCACCTCGTTAACGGCACCGGGTTCCAGCGTAAATCCGCCAAAACCGGTGAGTGTAGCGCGAGTACCGGGCGCGTTTCCGGCGGTGATTTCGGTGGGGTCGCCTTCAATGCCCGGATTTCCCGTGAACGGCAAACCATTGTCCAAAGCCGCCGAACCATCGGCGTTGCGGCCATTCAAAAGGTTAAACGCGGCTATATTGTCCAATGCTGTACCGGGCGTAAACGGAATAGCAACCGCGACGGGCACCGTGGCGATGGAATCTTCACCCACCGTATTGGTCGTTACCAAAAACGGATTCCGTAAAATATCAAAACCAAAAGCCGGTGGATTATTGCCGTAAGCACTGGCATCTACGCCGTCGCCGTTGTAGGCATAAAAGAGATAATTGGGTAAATCGGCCCCCACAAAATCGTCCGTATTACTGCCAATGGAATACGTATTGTACAACCCAATCCGAAAGTTTTCGAGCGGAAAAGCCTCGCGGTTAATCAATTTATACACCGTGAAAATGGTATTGCCCAGGGGCGCGTTTTCGGCGCAATCGAATACAAAATGAGTGACCTGTACTTCCACGTTAAGCGCCGCGCCGTTGGTAGCCGACACTGAACCGTGGGCACCGTTGTACACGTACCAGTACATTTCTTTTATATCGGCCGTAAAGGGGGCACAACCCTGGATTTCCACCGCCGGGTGGTCGCCGCTTTGAGGGTCGTATTGCGCATCAGCGTCAATATCCACAAAAGGAGCCAGACCTTGCTGCGAAATGGGCAATTGGTTACCACCGTTTTGATCGGCGAAAAAAGCGTTTCCCTGCCCGGGCCACCCAAAAATGGCCGGAATCGGGTTGTCTACCACGCCATTATCGTTAAAATCGGCCTGGTGTGCGTCAATTTCGGCTTTGGTGACTTTCCAAACCCGTTGCGCGAGCAAGTTGGTCGGCTGTCCGGCACCATCCTGTGTACCCGGCGTAAAATCCGATTTCCCTTGGTAAGCAATGGACAAGTGTAAGGTGCTGTCGGGCGCATACCCGCCCATCCACAAACCCGATTCGGCGGTAAGCGGCGGCAAAGGGGTGTTGTTGACCAACGGCGAAAAACCATTAATAAATTGAAAACCGTTGTTGCTAAGTCCGGTGTGTACGCGGTTGGTACTTAAAGTGACAGTTTGAGCGGAAACGGCCAGGCCAAGGGCCAGACCTAAAAATAGGAGTAGTTTACGCATGATAGAAATACGTTTGAAATGAGTTTGACAAATAAGAGCATGTCTAAAATTACATTCTCTGACGATATGAATTGGGTTTTTTTTACTGGCAAGGCTCTTTTTTGAGTCGTAATGGGCTATTTACGGCGAAAAAAAGGAACGCCACCGGGAGAAAAAAGACTTTCATATCGGCGAGAAATGTAAATTTAGACATGCTCTAACGTGGCTCTACAATTGAAAGCCACTAAGACCGTGACTATAAACTAACGAAGAAGATGTAAAGGAAAATTTGCGTTTACTAATAACCGACTACAATATTATGACTTTGTGTTCTCTACCCTAACCCCAAATGATTAAACGACGTCTTTTTAATGACGAACGATGCGTTTTTAGTGGTGAGAGAGTAGTGATGAGAGATGAGTGTTTGAAATTTTGTGGGTTTTGCCCGTATGTTTTTGATATATGATTGATGATGTATGATAGCAGATATTAGAAGTTGGTCCTAACTCATCACTCCTAACTCATCTCTCATCACTCTAACTCTTGTCTTTAATCAGCCAGCGTACCATAATCGGGACCAACAGCAAGTCGCAGAACAAGGCACCCACCAGTGTAACGCTCACCAAAATACCCACGACTACCGAGGGCGGGTGAATGGAAAACAGCAACACCATAAAACTACTGAATAAAATAATACTGCTGAGACACATGGCTTTGCCCGTTTCGGCCATTGTTTGTTCCAGGGCCGCTTCCACTTTTAGCCCCTTGCCCCGATAAATGCGGAAGGCGCTGAGAAAGTGAATCGTATCGTCGGTGGCGATACCAAATACGATGCTGAATACCGTAGCGATACCCGCTTCGAGCGGAATGTTCAAAAAACCGATAATCGCCCCCGCAAACAACAGCGGGAACACGTTGGGCAAGGTGAAAATGAGCACTAAACGCCAATCCATGAACAAAAAGGCCATAATCAGGGCCACAATCAGCACCGAAGGAATCAAGCCTTGCAGCATGTTATCGCGGATGTACATGGAGTTTTTGTCCAGCACCAGTCCTGTTCCGGTAATTTTAAATTGCGCAATGGTCGAATCGGTGTTGGCTTTCCACCATTTTTCCATTTGTTGTTGGTACATCACCACCGTATCGCGGCCCACGTCGAGCATACGCACGGCAATTCGGGCTTTTTTGTGGTCTTTGCTCAATAGCACCTCCGAGGCCGCGCCGGGCACTTTTTCGGCCAGGCGTTTATACGACTCGTATTCGGCCAAACTATCGGGCAAATGGTATTCTTCGGGGCGGTTGCCGTAGTTCATAGCGCGCAAACTGCGGTAAATATCCGTCACCGACACCACCGTTTTAATGGGCGGATAATTTTCGCGCAGGTGCGTTTCCAGTTTGTCCATTTGTTGCAGTACCTCAAAATCGTCGGCGTCGCGGCCATTTTGGGCAAAAACCGCGAATTCTACCGGACGGAAACCGGAGAACAGGCGTTCAAAATACAAAAAGTCAGAAGTGATTTTTTCGCCCCGGGGCAAATTCGATTTGAGGCGGTAATTGGTATTAATTTTAGAAATACCGATCAGGCAGAGCACGCCCAGCGCCACGGCCGTCCCGATAATCAGGTTTTTTCTTTTTAAAGTAAAAAGGTAATTGGCCGTCATAAAACGATCCCAAAACGCGTATTCGGGCGTTTCTTTGATCAAGTCATCCGTTTGAAAACGCGGCAAAATGGCCCACAACCAACCGTAAATCACAAAAAATGCCGTCACCACGCCAATGGCCGCGTTGATCCCAAAATCCTGAATGGGCACCGTGCGGTTGGTGACCAGCGACGCAAAACCAATGGCCGTTGTGACGCAGGTGATAAACGTGGCCAGCCCAATTTCTTTCATCGTGATCCGAATGGCCTCCGTGGGCGACAAGCCCCGTTTGAGTTCATCGAGGTATTTGGAGGAAATATGCACCGTATCGGCCACGCCCACAATACAAATCAACACCGGGTACAAGGCCGCCAATACGTTCAGTTCGCGGCCCAATGCGCTCAATAAACCCACAAAAAACAAGAGCGCCAACCCGATTCCCGTCATGGAAATAAACACCGTTTTCCAGCGTCGGAAAATAAAAAAGATAATCAGTGCCGTGAGCAGAGCCGCCACCACCGTAGAGACCGTTACCTCGCGCTGCTGCATCCACACCAGTTCTTTTTGGAAATAAGCGCGCCCCAACATGTACACATTATCGAAGGGGTATTGGGCTTTTAGTTCGTTGAGCCGGGCCATAATTTCTTCGGCCTGTTCCTGCGTGGTTTTATTCACCGTTTTGATAAAAACCACGATGGATTGCGCATCTTCGGAGATGAGATTGTTGACAAAACGTTTGTCTTGCAACACCATTTTTTTGTCCGTTTCGTAAAACTCCGGCGCGTCGATGTGAATAACGGGCACGGCGGTGATGCCAAACGGCGTTTTGAGCGGCAATTGTAATTTGGTGAGCGAAGTCGCCGACGTAACGTGCGGCAAATCACCGGCTTTTAGCGTAAAATCGTGGAAATTGGCCAAAAAAGTACTGTCAAACACCCCTTCTTTGCGTTCAACGGCGACGAGCAGGAAATTATCGTCGTTTTCAAAATCTTTGATAAAATCTTTAAAAAATTCCCAATCGGGGTCGCCCTGCGGGAAAAATTGTTCAAAATCAAACGTGAATTTTAGCCGAAAAACAAAAAAAATACTTAGGGCAACAAGGGCGGCATAAGCGCCGAGCAGAATATTTCGTTGGGTGTGCATACAGTATCGAATGGATACCCACTTTAACTGTTTTTAACGAAAAAGGTTGTGAATGCGGGCGAGGGATTTTGCCGAAAGCAGGTTTTTCAAATTCCACAATCTATTTACCTTTGGCACGCGCCCGATGCGTTGTCGGGGCACCAGTTTACACACAAATATGCTACAACACCGGACGCTCTTTAGTACCCTGTTTTTGTTGTTGCACACCTTTTTGGTGGCGCAGCAGCCCCTTTCCCTCCCGCGCAGCACACCCGAAGCGGAAGGCATTTCCTCCGAAGGTATTTTGCAATTTTTGGAAGCCTCCGAAAAAAGCGACTTCGAAATTCACAGCCTCATGGTGTTGCGCCACGGCAAAGTAGTGGCCGAAGCCTGGGCCAAACCCTACGGCCCCGATCTGGTACACACCATGTATTCGTGCAGCAAAAGTTTTACCGCTACCGCCGTTGGGTTGGCCGTAAGTGAAAAACGCCTCACGGTGAACGACAAAGTGATTTCGTTTTTTCCCAACGACCTGCCCGCCGAAATCAGCCCGAATTTGGCCGCCCTGCGGGTAAAAGACCTGCTCACCATGTCCACCGGCCACGACCCCGATCCCACGGGCAATATCCGCACCGACTCCAACTGGGTACGCGCTTTTTTGTCCACGCCCATTGTGCACAAACCCGGTACCACGTTTTTGTACAATTCGCTGGCGACCTACGTGTTATCGGCCATTGTGCAAAAAGTAACCGGCGAAAAAGTAATTGATTACCTCAAGCCCCGCCTGTTTACCCCCCTGGGCATCAGCGGGATGGACTGGGAAGAAGACCCCACGGGCGTGAATGTGGGCGGCTGGGGCCTGCGCCTCAAAACGGAAGATATGGCCAAATTTGGGCAATTATTTCTGCAAAAAGGCCAATGGAACGGCCAGCAAATTCTGCCCGCCGCCTGGGTGGAAGAAGCCACGACCCTCAAAATTGTGCAGCACCCCGAAATGCCCAAAGCCAAACGCGATTCCAGCGACTGGGAGCAGGGCTACTGTTACCAAATGTGGCGCAGCCGGCACAACTCGTACCGGGGCGACGGGGCGTACGGCCAATACATTCTTGTTTTGCCCGACAAAGACGCGGTGATTGCCGTGACCAGCGAAACGGCGAACATGCAGGAAACCTTCAACTACATTTGGAAATACATTTACCCGGCCATTCGCAAAGAGGCCAAACTGCCCGCCAACAAAAAAGCGCTCCAGCGTTTGCAACAAAAAAGCGCCGCGTTTGCTTTGCCTTTACCCGGCAAAACCCCGCCCACGACCATTGAAAAAAGTGTAACGGGCAAAACCATTCGGTTTTCGGAAAATGAACTCAGTACCCGCCAGATGAGCCTGACGTTTAAGGGCGACCAATGCCGCGCGTCCATCGAATTCAACGGCAAAATCTACACGTTTGATTTTGGAGCGGGTCAATGGGTATTTGGCGAAACCACCAAAACGCCGCCCGCGCTCACGCAATTGGTAAAAGGGTATTTTGTGGGGTTGCCGCCGTCCAAAACCGCCGCCGCTTACCGTTGGCGCGACCCACAAACGCTCGAACTGACGTTGCGTTACCTCGAAAGTCCGCACAGCGAATTGTTTTTACTGCGGTTTAACCGCAGCAACGTTGATTTGGAATACACGCGCAGCAACGACCGCGCGAAAAAAATAATCGCCAAGGGCCTGGTAATTACGCCGTAGGGGTTTCCTCCGGCGCGTCGTCTTCGTCCCAATGTTTGATTTCGCTGTCCACGACGTACGACACAAAACGGCGGGAAAAAAACTGCTCGAATACTTCGGGCGTTGGGTCGGGCCAATCGTCTTCATCGGTCCACCATTGGCACAAAATTTCTTCCATCACGATATCGAGGTGTTCGAGGAGCCATTCATCGGCTTCGCGGGCATTTTCGATGTCGTGGAGGAGGAACGCGGTACCCATATCGAGGGTGTCGGGGTCGCCGCTGATGGGTGCATCGGGGGTGAGTGCGTTCAGCCAGTCGAGCATGGGTTGCCGGGGATGGATGAGCAGCAGGGAATTGTTGAGGATGTGCATAATGGGGGGTAAAGGTAGGGTGGAAAGTTAAGTAGGGGGGCTTGTTATCTAAAATAAAACGAGGGCGTTTTGTAAGTATCGAACATTGAACACCGAGGTGTCGAACATCGAACACCGAGGTGTCGAACACCGAACACCGAACACCGAACACCGAACGCCGAACACCGACAACGCCGACAACGCCGAATACCGAATTACAGATCGCATTGATTGCCCACCATATTGATAACCGTTACCATGTAGAGACGCACGGCCGTGCGTCTCTACGCGGCGGCGACCCGGCCGTGCGCCAAACCCCGGCCAAATTCACCCCAAAAACACCGCCCGATTATCCCTAACCCATTGCGTCAACACCGCATCCCGTGGGCGAGATCTTTATACGTCGGGTCGGTGAATAATTTTTTGAAGGTGACGATGTTGTGGGCGGAGGCGTGGGCGGGCATACAGATTTACAGATTATCAGAATATATTTCGTTATAAATATCCAGCAAGGTGCGGCCCTGATACGCCCAATGGGGCGTTGGCTGAATACTGTAATCGAGGCCCATGAGTTCGCTCGTCAATTGTGTAAGCGACTTTTCCTGGTCGTTATAACGGACTTTTTTGTTAGAACACACCGTGGCCGTTGTCCCGGATTCGTCGCCCAAGTAGGTTAAGGCGGACCCATCGGGAATACCCATCAAATGGAAATCCAGCGGTGGGCGCCGCTGCCGTTGGAGTTTTTCGCCCGCCTGCCGATCCATTTCGGTGCTGCTGCTGTCCAATTCCCGATTAACCTCCTGGGTAACCTCCTTTTTCTCAAATAGTTTCAGGATGGCCAGGGGTTGCTCTACTTCAATTTTAAAAAATTCCCGCCTGGGATTGATGCGGTACGGCCCAAAAGCGATGTGCAGGGCGCGTTCCACGTCGGCGCAATTATCCACTTCGCAGGCAAAAACACAATCAAACGGCACCGGCACGCCCGTGGTGAAGAGTTCGTTCAGGCGTTGTTTCATGTCGCCCCGTGCCGTGAGGCCAATTTTAACAATACCCGGCATGGCGGGATTGGTGAGGATATAGACTAAGCCTTTCATGGGTTAGAAGTTAGTTATTGCTTTTTCCATTTTTCAAACCGTTTTTCACATTCGGATGAGGGTTGCCTGCTCCCTTTTTCTTCGATCAAAAATTTTAGTTTTTCAATTGCCGTTTTTGGAGGCATGAGTTCAGCATTGACCAATTCATCAAACAGCCATAATAGGCCATATACATTTAGCCCTAATTGCTCGGCTGTCCGACGGACCAAGCCATCACCTGAGAGCAGTGTGCTGTTTTCGCGAATTGCCAGACAAAGTACAGATTTATCTGGTAGCGACAGTCCATTAGGCAAGTTTAGAATCACAATTTCTGGCAGATCAACATCCATTATTGTTAAGATTTCCCGTGCGACCAACGCCTGAAGTTTCTCCTGTTGATCAGAGTCCAACTCATCAATGATGAGTAGTGTGGTGACCAGTTTCATATCAGTCAGGGGGAATATATCGAGCAGGCCCGCGTAAATCAGGTCAATAAAAATATTCGCATCCGTGACATATATAGTCATTGAATGATTTTTGAGAGGTGTGCTCTGAGATCGGAGAGCGATACTCCCCAAAATTCAGCGGCTTTGGAAACTGAGATTATTTCTTCTGCGAGGGCGCGATATAGCAATTGTTCGAATCGGAACGGTTTTTCTACATTACGACAATTGCCGGGTTCGTTTTTTGCACCATAAGTACGATTGAGCATGGCAAAAAAAGTTTTCAGATCATAGTCGCTGATGCGGTCATGTCGCCGCAACCGCATTAAGATGGCCCGGATGGAGATACCATAAGTCTCCTTCACATTGATTAACTCCTGCATATAAATGCGGTGGCGATGTATTTTGCCAAAATGTTCATCAATACGACTTTTGGGTAACAAAACAGCCCCGGCAAAGATATGGCAGTATTTTTCTTCCTCTTTTTCAGTACAATCTTTTATGTCCAGTATCAAATGTGCCAGTTCATGCAAGGCTGTAAAACGAAGGCGATCGTGTTTGGCTTTTTCTCCTTCACGGGTCGGGACAAGCAGGTTTTTGTTGACAACAACAACCGGAATTGTTTCTCTAACCCAAGTTGAGACACCATCAAAATCCGGCAATTCTTCCAATGCCACTACTTTTACGCCAATGGATTCGAGCATTTCCAATACATTGATAATAGGGTCAGAGCCAAGTGAAAAAGCCTCCCGAAAAGCATCGGCAGCATCTTCGGCATCCTGCTCGGATGATATTGCAGGAAGTTTCGGTGGTTTGATAAATTGCTGCCGGGCATTCAGTATTTCTTCCAAGTCGAAGTATTTTTCTAAAGCATCCCGTACTTTCTCGGTGAATGCATCTTCCCATTTTTGACCCAATTTACTGCGTTTTCTGAATTTAAAATCCCCTAATGGCAAGTATTCCTCCCTCAAAAAATAGTCCGGTCGAACATTCAAGGCTTTGGACAAGGCGCGTAAGACATCCATGCCCGGATTGCGCGAACCGCTTTCGTATTGCTGGATTGCTTGTTTGCTCACCGCGTTTTCCATTTTTTCGGCGAGCGATTCAAGGGTTAAGCCGTTCATCACACGGGCTGATTTGAGACGGAGTGCAAGGTTAGACATGAGCAGTTAATTTAGGTGAATATAGTTTGACGGTACAAATATACTCTTTTTTATGTGCTGTGTAGTTTTTTTTAAAAAAAATATTTGTATTGTCAACTAAAAATTCTATATCTTTGCCCACGAAAAAGGCCGATGGTCATGTACTGACATCGGCCCTGTGGTTTCTTTTTTGTGAGATCGGAAACTTACAGTTGCAAATGTAGCAATAACCCTGCATTTGGCAAAACAGTACATCGGGGAAACCCATCCGAAGAATGGGTGTTTTTTTCGTTGATAAACTTTTTTGCCATGAGTAAAAAAAATTATCATGTCGTTCCACGAGGCAACGGGTGGGCGGTACAAGGTGCGGGCAATGAGCGGGCAACACGTTTGGTCAATACCCAAGCCGAGGCCATTCAAATTGCACGCGAACACGCTCGTAACCAAGCCTCCGAACTGCGTATCCATCGTCCAAACGGACGGATCCGTGAAGGCTGGAGTTACGGTAATGACCCGTATCCGCCGAAAGGATAGGCATCACAACGGGCTGCTGATTTCAGGTTGGCAGCCCGTTTTTTGTGTATCTCACACCGGTTTCCAACCCAACTCTTCGGTAATTAAATAAATGGAAATGACCTCATCCCCGTCTAACTCAAAATCCGGGTGTTCGGGGTTTTCGGAAGCCAGGACAATGCTATCGCTTTTAATCTCCTTTATGTATTTTAGCAAATACTCTCTTTTGGTATTGATTGCAAATACCTTTTTGTTTTGCCGCCATTCCTTTGTGATCATTTTAAGGTCTTCTATTTTTTTTCCTTTTAACCTTGCGCCATTTGTAAAACGCGGTGACATACTGTCGCCTTCCACCACAAAAACTTCTTCATCCCACATGAGTTTGGTTTCAAACGGTGGTATGTCTTCCCGCTCCTGCGATGCATCAATGATGTTGCTATTGGCTCTTACTTTTATTATGTCCACAGATTGACAACGTTCATAACCCATTTTGGAGGCTTTTTGTAGTTTGTTTCTCACACCGTCCGCGACTTCCTTATAGAAATATTCATCTACTTTTATTGATTTCCTGGTGTTCAGGAGGCGGTTAGGCAATGATACAATACCTTTGAATAAATCTTCCCAATTACACGGACGGATGGGTACTGGTATCACTTTTCCAGTTTGTATTTTTTCAGTCACCTCGGAGTATTGCTTGTAGTTTGCCATGTAATCCGCCGAAACAAGTACCAATATCAAATCTGCATTGGTGCAGTAGGCTTGTATTTGTTTTTTCTTGTTGCAGCCTGGTTCTAAACTATCCTCATCCATTACCGCAACGGTCATTTCTTCTGAAGCCGATATCGCTTTTAAGAATGGCATTAACTTCCCTGCCGCTTTCCGGTCAGCAGGGTGATAAGACAACCATATCTTGTAATTGGACTTCAATTTATTTTATTTTTAGGCAAAGGTAATGGATTGTTAAAAATAAAACAAAAAGTTTTTATTTTTTAAGGCTATTTATTTTGCGGGAGCAGGGAAAAAGTCAAAAATGCAATGGAAAGGTGAAGTTTGCCTGTCATTTTGATTGTTTTAAACATGAAAATAGCCCGACAAGCGTAAACGCTCGCCGGGCCTTTAATAATTCTTTTTAAGAAACAAAAAGTTGTGTCAATTTGATTAGTACATTTAACGGCCACGTCATATTTCCCTTTATTTTATCGTGCGGGATGAGCGAGGGAATTGACTATTTGTTGTTATTCTTACTCCATTGCCAAAGTGCTTTATCCAAAGTACGCATATCCACGTCATGTTGCTCCGCTAAAGTACGTGTGTGGGTGACATAGGCATTCCAAAAGTCAAAAGTATAGGTTGGCGTTTTATCAACCCCCAGGGCTTCTAAAGCCCGAAAGTCGAGGATGGGGTACGGATCCCGGTGAAAAAAGTGCAGTACCACCGACGCCGTTGGAAATTGTACGCCATCGAGCAGCAATAAAGCACCAATGCGCAACCGTTCATTATCGGTAGATAAACAGACCTTAGTTATTGCCGCAATATCCGATTCGCTGTTTTGGTCAACGCGGCTTTTGCTGCGCACCGTTTTCCAGGCACACACTTTCAGAAACTCTTGTTTTGTAAAATATCCCCGTTGTTCAACGTTGGGGCGCATTTCTTGGAAAAAGGTTTCGTCTTGGGGATAATCAAACTGGGCGGCTAAACTTGGTATTTCTGCCGGATCGAATTGAAGTTGAAAATTTGTCATTGGTGGTGTGTTTTAGTTGTTTCCCGTGTCAAACGTATCGTTATAAATATCCAGCAAGGTGCGGCCCTGATACGCCCAATGGGGCGTTGGCTGAATACTGTAATCGAGGCCTTTCATTTTTTAATCAAATCGAATAGCCCGTTTCAAATCATTGTGAAAGGCAGGTTTCAAATGATGGTCGTGTTGTAAGCGGCCGACCACGATACCGGGATGGGTACCTACCTCTTGTGCAAACTGCCGAATCATATTGACATCGAAAAATGTTGTGCCCGAAACCCAGCGCTCATATTTAACGGATGGGATCAGGGTATTCGCGGCGAAAGTATTGGCTTCTTTTTCTTTTACCTCGTTGTGTACAGCGCCTTCCAGATGTTCCAGAAATACCTCCTTTTTTCCGTGTTCCAAGATGTGGCAGGCTTCATGGAAAAAAGAAAACCAAAACTGATCGTTGGTTTTATACAAATCAGAAAGTTGAATGAGTGGCTTGTCTCCTACCCAGCGGGCAACGCCGCTGATCCGGGCCTTGGGGAAAGCAGGCGTGAAAACAACCGCAACACCGTATTTTGCCGCCAGGGATTGCGTTCGAGTCAAAAAATCATCCGCTTGGTCTTTTGCAATTTCCCGAAACGCTTTCATCGCGGTTCTGAATCCACTTTCATCGTATCGGGACAATGACATAGATTGGGTCTCTCTTTCTCCAATGCGCAACCAAACAGCGATAGCACCTCGATTCGGCGTATCTTTCAAGGAAATACGGAAAGATACTTCGCTGGCCGTATTTAAAAAAATCAATCTCCTCCTCACCACCCCCGATTCATCTTCCGCACCACATTCAAGTGCGGCAACGTAATCATGTTGTTATTGATTGGAATGGCTGGTTGCATCGTGCAAAGATAAAAAGTAATCTAATAAAACGATTCAAATTCTTACTCTTGGCATGATACTTGTTGGTTAGATAAATTAAATTTTATTGCTAACCAAACTCCTTTGTCATGAAAAAAAAGCCCACAGATCCGTCCAGTAGAGTTATAATGATACAGAGTCAAATTCTAAAACTTGAAGATAAAATAGAAAAAGAAGAAGCCAAGTTGAATAAAATATACAAGAGAATAGATGCCATCAAAAGCAAGATAGAAATGCTAAAAAAGTCTATGCACAATTAGCATTAATAACACTTTTGAAAATTCCCAGTACTTCGTTCATTATAAAAGTAAAATCTTTACTTTTTTCAACTCCGAATTTGGCATTCTCTAAACCTTCGAGCGCACTAATTAACTCTTGTGCCTTATACTTGGACCCTTTTACCGCCAATTTTGCGTTGGTTTTAACCAAGTCTTTGTCGGGAAATTTTAGAAGTCCGGTTTCAACTGCGAGAAAAAGTAATTTGAGTTCTTTTGCAAAGCGCTCAATTACTTTTTCTTCTTTAAAACTAAAGATCTTTTCGGCCACCTCCAATGCGAGTAAATCTCTTGAATTAGAGAACCAAATCATCTCACCAGGAGTTGGATGTGATTGTATGATTTTCTGAAAGTCAGCATTGTATTCCCCTAATGCATTTTTGTGCAATAGACCCAGTCCTTCCAGTAATATACGATCAATTTCAATTCCTTGTTCAATTGCTAATGCTTTTGCCTGAGCGACTGATAACTTTTTTTGTAAAACCTGTTCCATAAAATAATTCTTTTTTGTCTTGAGTACAATCTTTTCATTGTGCATAACCCTGGCTTTCATCTTTTCAAAAATGTCGGAATAAGCCACGTACACCGAATTGGTATTAAAATATGCTTTATAAAAATTTTCTACAAACCAATGCATTGAAACCGTTTTGACCTTACCTTCAAATGCAATTACGTAATTGCTATATAGTTTTAACTCTTCTGAAATTACAGATGAATTACAACCGCATAAAACAATGCATTCCATCCTGTTATTCTGTTTCAATAAGTGGGCTAACTGATTACTTCTAAATGGTACAATTTTATCCTCCTCTCCATAAATCATGAATTCTCCATCTATATTACCATGCCCACAATAGTGCAAAAAAGACGAGTCTCTTTTTAAGATGTCAATTAAGAGATCCGTAGTTACGTGGGGGTAGTACTCAATGTTGAATTTTCGGCCAAATCGTGTGGTATCCTTCAAGGCTATTATTTTGTGATACTCCTCGTAGCATTTAATTTTTGGATGCATGGAGGGTTCTGACGCGATGAAAAATATCTTGCTCATGACCGAAACTCAATTTTAACAACACTGCCCTTCATCACAATTTCAATCAACTCCTGAGCAATTTCAGACTCACTTTTGTCGTACATAATTTTTTTCTTCCCTCCGTGCGAAAACCGTATCAATATGTGCGGTTCAGAAAAGGCTATGCCCGTAAGTTTAGAAAAACCCGCTTTCAGTAACTCCGTGATCATGTTTGCCAGAATCGCATCCGTTACCGTAGCGCTGGTAATAATCGCCAGAATTTCGGTGTAGGAAGGCCGTTCTCCCTCCTCCGCAAAACCCTCTTGGGCAATTTTTACTTCCACTCCTTCGGGTAAATCGCTGATTTGAAGGTCTTTGATGTCAAAAACCTCCGACGAAAAATTAAATGTAACCATACTGCTTCATGTTTTGTAGCACTACAACACTTAGCCAGCCTCGCTCAAAGAACTGGCACAAAGTTAAAGCGCATTGTTTAAACTAAAAACTTTTTGTGTGTTATTTTATAAAAAAAATGTTTTGAAATAAAGCAGGCCCGCCCCGTCCAACACTTTTTTTTACCTTGCAATATTAAAGATTTCTAATGAATTGCAAAAAAAAATAGCGATAAAATGCGCTAAATTATCTAAAATGAACTCATGTAATGCCAATACGCAAAAACCACATCATTTTTTTTACTACATTTGCACGCCTGTTACTGTCAATTAAAAAAATATGACCATCACCCAAATCGAGCAACGCGTCGCTGAACTCGCCCAAAATCCGCCCCAACAACCCGATCAACTGTTCTATCAGTTGATATTGGCTTACGATACCCCAAATGCTACCGTCGCCCGCCTCCAAAAAGGTTCCCTTAATGTCGCAAAACACAAAGACGAAATCCTCTGGAAAGGGAAAGCCTTTTTTAAACACGTCACCGACGACAGCCGGATAAACGCTGAACTTGAACTGGCCAAACAAAACCCGGATACCGCCAAACAAAAACCCCGCTTCCTGCTTATTACCTCCCCCCAACACCTGCGCGCATGGGACACCAAACTCCTCGAAACCCTGGATACACCCATCGCCGAACTCCATCGCTATTTTGACTTTTTCCTACCCCTCGTCGGTATGGAAAAAGCCCAATACCAGGTCGAAAACCCCGCCGATGTAAAAGCGGCGGAGAAAATGAGTAAACTCTACGACCAGATTACCAAAGATAACCCGGCTGCCCACCCCGACGATACCCACGCCTTAAACGTATTTCTCTCGCGCCTGCTCTTTTGTTTTTTCGCCGAAGACACCGCAATCTTTCAGTCGGGGCAATTTACCAACGCCATCCAAAGCCATACCCAGGACGATGGCTCCGATCTGGCTCCTTACCTCGAACGCCTCTTTGTGGTACTTAATACCCCCGAACGCAACAACCTGCCCGCGTTCCTGGAAGCGTTCCCGTACGTAAACGGCGGCTTGTTCCGGGGCAATTATGCCGTGCCTGCGTTCACCCGGCGCAGCCGTTCGCTCCTGCTCGAATGCGGTACCCTCGACTGGGCCGCCATCAACCCCGATATTTTTGGCTCCATGATTCAGGCCGTGGTGGACCCCGCGCACCGTGGCGGACTGGGTATGCACTACACCAGCGTCCCCAATATCATGAAAGTAATAAAACCCCTGTTTCTGGATGAATTGATTGATATTTTTATCGCGATCAAAGGCAACAAAGCAAAACTGATCGAATTGCACCGGCGAATTTGCAAAATACGCGTTTTCGACCCGGCCTGCGGTTCGGGCAATTTCCTCATTATTGCCTATAAAGAACTGCGCCTGCTCGAAATTCAGATATTTAAAGAATTGGGCGAATTCGCTTTCTCCGGCATTAGCCTCGACCAGTTTTACGGCATTGAACTCGACGATTTTGCCCACGAAATTGCCCTGCTTTCCCTCTGGCTCGCCGAACACCAGATGAACCGACAGTTCGTGGCCGAACTGGGCCGCGCCAAACCCGCACTACCCCTCAATACCTCCGGCCATATCGTACACGGTAACGCTACCCGCCTCGACTGGACCCAGGTCTGCCCGCACCCCACCGATGGCGGCGAAGTATTTATTTTGGGAAATCCGCCGTATTTGGGATCTTATGTTCAAAATAAGGCTCAAAAAGACGACCTTGCATTTGCGGCAAAAGGCTTTTCTTCCTACAAAGATTTAGACTACATATGTTGCTGGTTTATCCTTGCGGCACGATATATTACTGGATTTAATGCCAAGTTTTCATTTGTCACTACTAACTCTATTTGTCAAGGAGAGCAAGTAACTTTACTTTGGCCATATGTTTTTAAACAAAACTTAGAAATTTCATTTGCTTATCAATCTTTTAAATGGGGAAACAATGCCAAGTTTAATGCTGGTGTTTACTGCACTATTATTGGTGTAGAAAATAAGATCAATAACAATAAAAAATTGTTTTTCGATGATAAGGTCCAATACACAAACAGTATATCGCCATATCTTACTAGTGGGTCTACTCTCATCATAGACAAAAGAATGAAACCATTGTCGCAAATACCCAAAATGAATTATGGAAGTAAAATTGTTGATAATGGTCACTTAATATTCACAACAGAAGAGAAAAACAATCTTATTTTTAAGAATCCAGAGGCAGATATATTGTTTAGGAAATTTGTCGGCTCAGCAGAATTTATTCAAGGACGAGAAAGATGGTGCTTGTATATTAAAGACGAGAATTTAGAAATTGCATTTTCAATTAGTGAAATTGTGGAACGGTTAGAACGAGTAAAAGAGTTCCGACTTAATAGCTCTGAGCGAAGTACTGTTGAATCCGCCTCAAATCCTCACAAATATTATTATTCTGTTCATAATGACTCAAATTCGATAATAGTCCCTAGAACATCTTCAGAACGAAGAAGTTATATCCCTATTGGCTTCCTAGATAAAGATTCTCTTATTTCAGATGCGGCCAATGCTATATATGACGCAGAGCCTTGGATATTCGCAATTTTGACATCAAAAATGCATATGAATTGGGTCAGCACTGTTGGCGGCCGGTTAAAAATGGACTATCGCTATTCGACCCAACTTTGCTACAATACCTTCCCGCTTCCGCCGCTCAGTGCCGAGCAAAAAAAGCAGTTGCAGGCGCACACATTTGCGGTGTTGGCGGCGCGGGAAGAATACCCGGAGCGCACGCTGGCGCAACTGTACGACCCCGAAAAAATGCCCGATCAATTGCGGGCGGCGCACCAGGCACTGGACCTGGCCGTGGAACAGTGCTACCGGCCCCAGCCTTTTGGCAGCGACGAAGAACGCCTCGAATACCTCTTTAAACTGTACGAAACCATGCTGGCCGAAGAAAAATCGCGGGGGACCCTGTTCGCCGCCGGGGCCAAAAAAAGCAAAACCAAAAATTGATGGAAATCTTTTTAGCCACTGACTTGTTAGCAATACTGGAGAAAGGAGGATCAACCTATCCCTGGATGATGAAACTGGAAAACCCCCATACCGGTGTACAGGGGCATTACATTGTTAAAATGTTTACCCACAAACAAATTACTGAACAAAATGCAGTGGCGAAAGAGGTATATGGCAATGTATTAGCCCAGGCGTTTGGGTTGCCCGTTCCACGTGCGGTATTGGCGCGGTTCAACCCGGATTTTCTTCAAACCTTGAGTGATGAAGCCCGAAATAGAAATGCAGAATGCCACCGGGGGCTTCGTTTTGCAACGGAACACGTAGAAAATGCCACCTTGTTTAGCGATAGAATTCCCAAATCTATCATTAAGGGCCTGGATTTAGCCTCTTTGTACGCCTTTGACAACCTGGTTTGGAACCTGGACCGCGGAGGTTTCCGCAACAAACCCAATCTACTCGTTTGTGAAGGCGATTATATATTAATTGATCACGAGCAGATATTTCCGTTTCACAATGATCCCGACCAGCCCAATGATGCGCTGATAACGAATTTTTTAAAAGGAGAATGGAAGTATCAGCATACGCAACATTTGTTTTATCCGTATCTGAAAAATAATAAAAAGGTTTTGTCCAGCGAACCATTTTCTTTTTTTATGAAAAGGCTAAAAGAATTTGACCCGGAAATTTTATCCGAAAAGGCTCAGTTTTTACAGGAAAATGGGCATCCGTGCGGCGATGTAGAAGGAATAATTGACTATCTTTGCACGGTGAAAAATAAATCTGATATTTTTCTCCATATTTTAAACCGACAACTATCATGAGTTCCCAGTATCAATATTCACTTCTTCAGTATCACAACCTCCGGCGGGATGAGAAACTGACATTAGGCGTTTTGGTGCTGTTCCCGGAGCAACACCACATTGAGTTTTTATACCCTCAAAAATTAAAACGATTAAAGGA
This sequence comes from Chitinophagales bacterium, assembly GCA_013298845.1. Taxonomy (GTDB): domain Bacteria; phylum Bacteroidota; class Bacteroidia; order Chitinophagales; family Saprospiraceae; genus M3007. The sequence goes on along the minus strand of JAAFJN010000012.1, from coordinate 60,252 downwards.
TGCCTTTCCACAGGCTCCTGAAAAACTTTTAAATGGCTGGCTCACCGGTTTTCATTGGACCGCCACCAGTTTATCTAAAAAACCCGAATTGTTTTCCAATTATCACCTGGAATACTCGGCCAAGTCGCTGGTGGAAAACTATTTTTTATCACCTGATAGCAGTGCACTTCAGTTTTCGCCCATCAGAACCGCCGTTTTTTACCGGGGGGATGTGTACTCCGTGTGCGCGCAATTGAAGGAACTTTTTATTTCGGTCTATGATGGTGATGCCGATGAGTACAATCAAAAAGATAACTCTTGGTTAGCCGCTCAGTACAAAAAGTACATTCGCGAAAAAAGCGCAGATTTTTTTAAAACCCGACCCATTCGGGAAGACTTTATTGCGGAATACAATAATCGTCAGTATAAATTTGACTTTGCGTGGCAAAACCACACCTTAAATCTTGTTACCCCCGTTAGCCTCGATTTGCGTAAAAAGGATAGTATTCAGCGCAAAGGGGAATTGTATTTCGGAAAGTTCTCTCTTTTGAGAGATTACGCTTTGAATGAAAATGTCCGGTTTGATTTATTGGTAGCCAAACCATCCAGCCGACACTTATATGGTGCTTATGACCAGGCCATAGAAGATATACTCCGGGCCGGGAATATAGAAATCATTGAGGATGCCAACATTCCGTCGTACGCCGAACGAACGATTAATGAAATCGTGCTAATCTGAACTAATCATAGCGGTTTTACAGCCTGATAAAAGCCGTTCAACGTACACAATCTATGCCTGATTTAATCAACGTCCAATACGCCCAAACGGGCAAAAGTGCCGCCACCAACCATATGGGTATGCGCGACATGCAAGCGCGGGCCTACGCGGCACGCGATGCGCAATACCTGTTACTCAAAGCCCCTCCGGCCTCCGGCAAATCGCGGGCACTCATGTTTTTAGCGTTGGATAAGTTGAGGTATCAGGGTGTTCGCAAGGTAATTGTGGCAGTTCCGGAGCGCTCCATTGGTGGTTCATTTTCGCCCGCTTCGCTTAGTGAACAGGGCTTTTTTGCCGATTGGGCACCCCAAGACCGGTATAACCTGTGTACACCGGGCAGCGACGGCAGTAAAAGCAAAGTGGAGGCATTTCGGAACTTTATGCACGATCTGGCGGGTGATATCCTCATTTGCACCCACGCTACGTTGCGGTTTGCTTACGAAACCCTTTCCGATAACGACTTTGACGGGACGCTGGTCGCCATTGATGAATTTCACCACGTAAGTTCCAGCGACGAAAACCGGCTGGGCGAACTGCTGCGCAGCGTTATGGCGCATTCCACGGCGCACATTATCGCTATGACGGGTTCTTATTTTCGTGGCGATACAGTAGCCGTATTGCACCCCGATGACGAGGCCAAATTCACCAAAGTTACCTATAATTATTACGAGCAACTCAATGGTTACAAGCATCTCAAGTCGCTGGGAATAGGCTATCATTTTTACCAGGGGAAATACACCACAGCCATTGGGGAAATACTGGATACCGATAAAAAAACGATTCTGCACATTCCCAATGTGAATTCGGGTGAGTCGCTAAAAGACAAATACCGGGAAGTAGATATTATTTTGGACCACATTGGTGATGATGTTTCAACGGATCCGGTATCGGGTATCATGAACGTAAGGCGGCGTAGTGACGGTAAAATAATTCGAGTGGCCGATCTGGTAAACGATAACCCCAAAGAGCGTGAACGGGTGGTGGCTTACCTCCGTACCATCACTCAACCCGACGATTTGGACCTGATTATTGCCTTGGGTATGGCCAAAGAGGGTTTTGACTGGCCATTTTGCGAACACGCGCTCACGGTTGGTTACCGTGGTTCACTCACCGAAATTATCCAGATTATTGGCCGTGCCACTCGCGACAGTGCCAATAAAACCCACGCGCAATTCACCAACCTGATTGCCCAACCCGATGCCGCCGATGATGCCGTGAAACTTTCGGTGAATAACATGCTCAAGGCTATAACGGCCTCCTTATTAATGGAGCAGGTATTAGCGCCAACGTTTCAGTTTAAAACCAAACTTTCGGACGAAGACCGGGCCGAGGCGGGAGAAATAAAAATCAAGGGGTTTAAAGCGCCGAGCACTCAGAAGGTAAAAGACATCATTGAGTCGGATTTAAATGACCTCAAAGCGACCATTTTGCAAGACAACGATATGCTCAAAGCCATGCCGGGCAATGTGGACGCCGAGGTCATTAACCGGGTGTTGATTCCAAAAATTATTCAAACCAAATATCCCGAACTCACCGAGGCCGAGGTAGAAGAGGTGCGGCAGTACGTGGTTATTGATTCCGTCATTCGGAGTGGTGAAATTATGGAGCAGGGCGACCAGCGTTTTATCCGAATGGCTGGTCAATTTGTAAACATTGATGATTTGCACATTGACTTGATTGATCAGGTTAACCCTTTCCAGAAAGCATTTGAAATTTTGTCCAAATCGGTCACGCCCAAGGTGCTAAAAGTGATTCAGGAGACCATTGAAGCCACGCGTATCAGCATGGACTTTGAAGAAGCCGCCATTCTTTGGCCAAAAATTCAGGCATTTATCCGGGAAAACAGCCGCGAGCCTAACTTAAATACCAGCGACCCGCTGGAGCGGCGCATGGCCGAATGTATCATTTACCTAAAAGAGGAAAAGAGAAAACAAATGGCCCAAAAACCTGGATAATATCATGGAACGCGAGGATAAAAAAAAGGCATTTTTGGACGCTATTTTTACAAACGATCCGCTGGGAATATTGCAGGTAAAACCGGCGGCTGCCCCGCCGCGTACGGAAGAGGAGCGTCTGATTAGTTCTTTTAGGGAAATTTCGGATTTTTACGAAAAACACGGGCGCTTACCCCATGCGGAGGCCAATGATCCGCAGGAGCACAAATTGTTTTCCCGATTGGCATCCCTGCAAAAAGACGAGGTGAGGGCGGCGAAACTGCGCCCTTTCGATACTTACAATGTATTAGGACTGATGATGGCGGCCGAGCAAAATAATGCCACGTACACGCCTCCCGTCCGTTCACTGGATGATATATGGAATGACCCGTTGTTTGGCAGTATTGAAGAGGAAGATGCCATTGCAGGGGATCTTTTCAACCTTCGGCATGTTCCTAATCAACAAGAACGTGCCGCCACCGATTTTGTGGCCAAACGCAAGCCCTGCAAAAATTTTGACCAGTATGAAACGGGGTTTAAATCGGTACAAAATGACTTGGCCTCCGGTAAAAGAAAACTCACCGAATTCAAGGAAGAAAACTTGCGCGAAGGACAATACTACGTTCACAACGGCATTTTGTTGCTGCTTGAGCAAGTAGATTATCAAGAAAAGGTGCAGCCGTATCAGAGCGGCAGCCGCACGCGCAAAGACGGACGTACCCGCGTCATTTTCGAAAATGGCACAGAATCAAATATGTTATACCGGTCGTTGTATAAATCTTTGTTAGACAACGGTTATGCGATTACCGAAAACGAAACGAGTGTGGCCGAGGAACTGGCCAGAAATTTCCAACAAATTACCGATGAAGACACCGTAACCGGGTTTATCTACGTGTTAAAGTCGCTGAATCCACAACCGCAAATTCGGGAAATCAGGCATTTATATAAGATTGGGTATTCGACCACTCCGGTGGAAGAACGGGTCAGGAATGCTGCCCGGGAAGCAACTTACCTGATGGCCGATGTATCCATCGTGAGTGTATTTCAGTGTTATAACCTCAACCCTCAGCGTTTTGAGCATTTATTACACCAATTTTTTGGGGCAGTGGCCCTAAAATTGGATATTTTTGGTGAAAACGGTCAGCGTTACAACCCACGGGAATGGTTTGTAGTGCCTTTGCCTGTCATTGAACAAGCCATTCGTTTTATCATCAGCGGCGACATTGTGCACTATCGCTACGACGACGTGCGGGAGGTTTTGGTGCGGCGGTGAGGCGAAGAGTCTAATAATTTTTTAACATTGATAAAAAATTATTGTTTTTGTCTCTCAACTTAACAATATCCATTACTTCTTTTGTTTTAGAACGTATCGGAATCCATACTCTATTTATTCCGTTTCCTTTACTCTTAAAAGCTAGGTTTTCTTTCTCTATGATATCTAAAACCTGATCGACATAAACAAGATGTTTGGGAGATAAGCCACGACGCAATGATTTTTCCTGTCGCCCCCCACCTTTCTGAAGGTATAGTTTTCTTAAAATGGTTATGCTTATTTTCTGAACAATATTTAGGTCTTCTCTACTTAGTATAGCCTCGTTAGTTTCTATGTAATCATCGAATTTTTCAAAATCAACAGAGTTAAACCTACCGCTAGGTAGCATAGATTCTATATGTACCCCCTGCACAGATAGGATTAAAGATTTTTCAAAAAGCGGTATGTCTTCATTAATTGATGCTATATCTACTATTAAATTCTTGACAATAACTTCTCTAAACTCGACAGATGACAATAGTCCTGTTTTGAGTTCTAATGTTGGAATAACTACATCACTTACAGTAATTCGCCCCCTTATCCAAGGTGTTTCTATTTCATTTAGTGATAGTAATAAATCACAAGTCAATGCATCTGAATCATATTGTTTAGATAATCTGATCGCATCCATTACAGTATTTGAGTCAATTTTTTTCTTGTTGACGTGTAACGCAATAGTAGATATTCCAAGAGGTGACAATGCAGAAACCCATTGGTGAGGGTTATCTACTCTGTCTTTAAGATAAGGACTTAGTATGTATTTAAATACCTCGCCAGCGCAAGCTGCCTGCAACAAGTTTTCATCAATAAAGTAACGAAATTCATCGTTGCCATTCGTCGGCGCACTTAGTCCGGGTAATCGCTGAAGCATGATTAGTGCACGTTTTTCACTTTCTGGATTATATCCCACAATTTCAGTGAAAATATCGTGAATTGTACTTTTGGGTATTGGTCCTAAAGAGCTTATTTTCAACGTTCGGCAAAATGAAGCTAGTTTCTCAATGATATCTCTTATTGTTTTAGGGTCAATCCCATTCTCAATTTTTGCCTCTCTTTCACAAATTTTATCAAGAAGCCAGTCCCACCCACTTGCAGGATCTAATTCTTCTGTTAGTATTTTTTCTTTGAGAAAGTTTTTATTGACTAAATAAGAGATAAGAAGTGGGCGTGTAGGAAACCATTCAGGGAGTTTGATGTTTTGTAAACTATTTTCCTTCAGATACTGGGTTAGTTGGTGTTCATCGAAATCATGTAAGTGCAATATATTAATACCATTCCCCCCCAGAGAATTAACACATTCTTCATCGGAATCAAAATAATTAATCCGGCCAGACATAAGAATACTCACATCAGATGGGGATTCCTCAATAAAGTGTCTTAACAAGGTCATAGTTCCATATCGAACCTGTTTAGACTTGGTTGGTCTATCAATCCATGTTAGTGGTGGCATTTCGTCTAAGCCATCTAAAATTAACGTTACAAAGCCTAATTTCCATGCGTAAACTAAAGAATTAGGATTATCAAATCCAATATGTGTTGCATGTCTGATTAATGCCTCAGCAGGATTTTTTTGACCATCATGCTCCCTTAAATTCAAAAAAATAGGAAACTTATTGGTTCTGTTCTTTCTATACGTTGTTTTTAGTTGATTAAATATTTCTTTGCATGTTAGGCTTTTTCCAACTCCAAAATGACCTAAAATAACATAGATATTACTACCTAGGGTTAACTTAGAGGATAGTGTAGATATGGAAATATTCAAATTTGATGACGCCTCTACTAAATTAGTAGGTACATATTTGTCCTCGAATTTAATTTTATCTGTTTTGGGATCTCGCACACTCCCAAAACTATGCAAGTCTCGTTTGTTTAAATAATCAGTGGCATTAAATAATCTATTTTGAAACTGTTCAAAAGAGACTACAGCTACACCTGTGGGCTCAATTGCTGCTCTCTGATCTGCGGTAGGTTCACATTTCGTAATAAACCAACATTTAACATGCTTTTCAGGGTACTTGTTGACGAACTCCTTCTTTAGTTCTGTCAATTTTAGTACGTCGTAGTATGCTTTGTCTTTAGTTTTCGAAGTGGTTACTTCTAAGAGATGAATTACATCTTCGGTGATAAATACACCATCACGTTCTCTTCCATTAAAAGTGTAAGAGCCATTTATCTGTGAGTTAGGCCACAAGTATCTTGCAACAGCTATTACTTTTTGCTCAAATTGATTACCATCATTTTGCATCTTATCGGATAAATTTTGATTTGTGTAAAATGCTTACAGCAAAAACCTTACCAAAATAATTAACTATCATGTAAAGATCAATGAATGGTTACTGCCCATCTCACCCCCGATTCATCTTCCGCATCACATTCAAGTGCGGTAATGTAATCAGCGACAAAAAAACGAACACCACCGGCAGCGGGTCCAGGTGCGGCCAAAAACGGAACCAGTACCACACCCCGAGGCCCAAAAACAACAAGGCAATACCCGTAAAAAGGGCCGTTTTGGCCCATATTTTTAAGCCGTAACCCACCGAAGGGCGCACGGGGGGCGGGCCGTCCGACAAATACTGCCCAATGGCCCCGAACGTATTGAGCGCGTGCCAACCGCCGAAATACAGGGCAAACGCCGGTAACAGCGGCAGCCACACCGTCAGGAGGAGAATGCACGCCCACCGAGCCGCCCGTCCGCCATTTATCGCAATGGGATGTTGCCGGTACGCTACCGCCAATAGCGTCGCGAAGGCCAGCGCGAGGGTGGCCAATGTGGCCGTTGCTTGGGCGGCCAAAAAATCCCAAGTGGCCTGCACCGCCGCGTTGCCGCCGCTGATGCGGGCCACCAATGGCGCAGTTTCTGCGCGGTGGAGTAGCAAAATACCCAACAGGACCAGGGCGCCCAGCGTGAACCGGGCCAGGTTCCAGGGCCAGGTTGGCGGGGCTTTTTCCAGGTCGGTTTCGCCAAAATGCCAGGCCGACATCAGCAGGAAAAACAACAAACTGCCGCTGGGGAACACCAGCCAAAGTGCGCCGTACAACGCCATGGTGAGCAGGTAGCGCCCCAAAAACGGGAACAAGTGAAAGGGCCGCTGCTCCTTCCGGGCGGTTTCCTGCTCCACCAGGTGGTCGAGGGCACCGTGGGGAATGCCCGTGAGGCCCAGCAATAACCCAAAAAAAGTCATTTGAACGAGCGGCGATAATCCGCCATTCCACTGCTGCATCAGGACTAATCCGGCCCCCAGCGCAATGCTGACGAGGGTGGGGGAGGCGGCTATTCGTTGAAGTACCATTGTGTTTGTTCGTGCGTAAATCAGGTCTGAAAATCCGGGCGGATGCACCCCTGAAATGGGGTACCCACTGCCGTACCAATAGCCTAACCGCCGGGTGTTTGTTTTTGTTTAACTTTTGTAAAAAATAAGTTCCACAGGTTTTTTTTTAAATAAAATACGGATGGTTTTTTTGAAAAATAATACCAATTTTTATTTTGCTTTTTGTTTTTTAAAAAAAATTTAAAGCAATATAAAAGAGGGGGGTGGTATCCGGTATTATTGTCTAATGGTATTTTCAAAGCGAATAAGGTCGTAAGTTAGATGATGTATTTTTAAATAAGGGTATAAAAGGTCGGTTTTTGAAAATTAATTCACTAAAATGGCTTTTTTTAAATCAAAACGGGTGTGTTTATCGCAAGTGTAACCTTGGCTCATGACGGTGATCGGGTCAAAAATACGGAATAAGGAAGTGTCGATTCAAAACAAAAAACTACAATAAAATACTTTTTCAGAATATTTTGTAGTGTAAAAGGTAAATGTCCAAAAACAAATTTAAATCGTTAACAGAACAGAAATAGGCTTTAATATTTTTTTGCAAAATTTTTAAAAAACAAAAATTATGTTAACAAATTTTCAATTTTTTTTGAACAAATTGCCTAATGCTCCGTTTGATTGCGAATTACACTTCACTTTAAAGCACTCAACATGTACGAAAATCTATTCTTAAACATCGTTATCATTCCGAAGAATGATCCCATTGCATTTACTTTTTTCACGGGTTACATGGCCATGTTGGCCGCCAGTGTGTTCTTCTTTTTCGAACGGGGCACTGTAGATGACAAGTGGAAAACGTCGTTGTTGGTATCGGGCCTGATCACTGGTATTGCCGCTGTGCACTACTACTACATGCGCGACTACTACGTACAAACTAACTCTACCCCTACGGCATTGCGCTATATTGACTGGACGCTTACCGTTCCGTTGATGTGCGTCGAGTTTTACCTGTTGCTCAAACCAGCGGGTGCCAAAACGGGCTTCATGTGGAAACTGATCCTGGCTTCGGTATTGATGCTGGTAGCCGGTTATATCGGTGAAGCATACGTACCTATGAATGCCGACGGCACTGCGGGTCCGGGCGCATCAACGCACTCGTTCATGTGGGGCGCTATTTCGACCATTGGTTACCTGTACGTATTGTATTCTGCGTGGTTCGGCGAAGCCAAACAATTGGCCGAAGGTTCCAAGAGTACTGCCGTTCAAAGCGGTATCCGCGCGTTGGCGTGGTTCGTATTGGCAGGTTGGGCTATTTACCCCATCGGTTATATGTGTATGCCGGGCGGCTGGTTGAACACCGGTTTGGGCTGGCAGGCAGGCGGTGTGGACTTGTTCTACAACATCGCGGATGCCGTTAACAAAATTGGTTTTGGTTTGGTAGTGTATTCTATCGCCAAAGCAGAAAGCGGAAAAGCCGCTTAATTATTATTTTACAACGGTTGCGCGAGCGAAAAATACCGTATCGCGCACTGGTAAGAAGGGTGTACATCTCGTCAAAGATATGTACGCCCTTTTTTATTGGGTAAAATGAACCGGTTTTATGGCTTGGTGAATACTCTGAGTGATGAAAAAAAAATAAAATATCTTAACAAATAGCCAAACTTAATCCTTATTTAACACAAAGCAACGTAATTTTGCGGCGCGTTACGGTGTATCCCGCGAGGGAAACTAAATTTTGTATCGTTGCGCAAAATATCATTTTTCTAAACAAATTCTATTTAATGAAGAAGATTTTTATTCAACTTTGCGTGAGTATGTTTGTCATACTTGCCCTGATACCCGCGAGCGTATTTGCCCAGGGTGTTACAACGTCTTCTGTGTCGGGTACTATTACTGACAGCAAAAGCGAAGGGTTAATTGGCGCTACCGTTATTGCCGTACACGTTCCTTCGGGTACCCGTTACGGAACCGCCAGTAACGGAGCAGGTCGCTACACTTTGCCCGCCGTTCGGGTAGGTGGCCCTTACGAAATTACAGTAGTGTACACTGGTTACAAATCGGAGTCGCAAACGGGTATTTTCGCTACGTTGGGTACAACGTCGGTTGTTAACTTCACAATGACCGAAGAAGGCGTAAGCCTCGGCGGCGTGGATATTACGGCCCAAACCAATAGCCTTATCAGCGCAGAGCGCACGGGTGCGGGTTCCAACATTAAGCGGGAGCAATTCGAGCGCTTGCCTACTATTGGCCGTAGTTTCACCGACTTTAGCGCATTGACCCCACAGGCTGGTGCTAACTTCTCGTTCGGTGGCCGCAGTAACCTTTATAATAACTTTTCGATTGACGGTGCTACCTCCAACAACGTGTTTGGCTTAAGCCCGTTGCCCGGTGGCCAGTCCAATGCTCAACCTATTTCGGTGGATGCCATTGAAGAAATTAACGTATCCCTGTCGCCTTACGACGTGAGCCAGGGTTCTTTCACCGGTGCCGGTGTGAACGCTGTAACGCGTTCGGGTACCAACCGCGTAGAAGGTTCGGCTTATTATTTCTACCGCGACCAATCGTTGGTGAACAAAAAAGTAGGTGCTCAGGAAAGCCCTATCACCAGTTTCGATAACCAAAACTTTGGGGTGCGCGTTGGTGGTCCAATCATCAAAAACAAATTATTCTACTTCATCAACGTAGAACGCGAAACCCGCAATGATCCGGCGGTATTGTTCCCCGCCGACGGCTCCAGTGCTACCGGTAGCGCGTACCAACAAACGTCGTCGGAACTGAATCGTTTGCGCGATTTCTTGTTGAACCCCGACAAAGGCTGGACGTACGACCCAGGTTCTTTTGAAAACTTTGACGCTCAAACCAGCAGTTGGAAATACCTCGCGCGTTTGGATTACAGCATCAACGACCAGAACAAAATTAGTGTTCGTTACAATCAGTTGAACTCTTTCCGCGACGTTCCGCCTTCCAGTTCCGGTGGTTTCGCTTCTGCGCCTCCCGGTGGCCGTAGCAACTCCAACAACGCGTTGCCTTTCTCCAGCATTTGGTACCGCATCAATAACAACCTGAGCAACGTTATTGCCGAATTGAACACTACCGCTAAAAGTGGTCGTTTCTCTAATAATTTCCAGGTGGGTTACTCGGCTTTCCGCGATTTCCGTCAATCCGTTGGTGGTGCCGACAGCCCCAATTTCCCAACGGTGGATATCCTCGGACCAAATGGCCAAACCCTCACTTCGTTCGGTGCTGAGCCATTTACACCCAACAACCGCCTGGACCAGGATGTCATTCAAATCAACGACAAATTTGATTTTTTCCTTGGTAACCACCGCTTAACATTGGGTACGGCCAACGAGTTCTACTCGTTCTACAACGTATTTACGCCTTTGATTAACGGTTCTTACCAGTTTGCGAGCATCAACGACTTTATCAATAACGTAGCACCACCAACGGGTACCAACCCAACGGCACCTACGCAATACGCCGTTCAGTACTCGGCGGTAAAAGGACAGCCAGCACCGGCTGCCGACTGGGGCGCAGCGCAATTGGGCTTTTACGCCCAGGACCAGTACACCGGCATCAAAAACCTGAGCATCACTTTGGGTCTCCGCGCCGATGTTCCGTTGTTTAACGACGACAATGTATTGGGCAACGCAGTATCTGATACGATGCAATTCCGCGATATTAACGGTAATGCCGAAACCATTCGCGTTGGTGAATTGCCCAAAACTACGGTATTGTACTCACCTCGTTTGGGTTTCAACTGGGATGTTAACGGCAAAAAAACGACCCAGGTTCGCGGTGGTACGGGTATCTTCACCGGCCGTATTCCTTTCGTTTGGGTATCTAACCAGGTATCTAACAACGGTGTATTCTTCGGTACTTACCAACCAACCGGTGCTGATTTGAGCGGTATTCGTTTCACCAACGATATCACCAGAAATCCCGGTCTTCCAACTTCATTGCCCGATTTTAACGGTCAACCGCTTGCCAACGAGTTTATCCTGAACTCTACGGCCAACAATTTCCGTTTCCCACAGGTTTGGCGTTCCAGCCTCGGTGTAGACCGCAAATTGCCCGGTGGTTTCACCGCCACTTTGGAAGGTATGTTTACGCAAGACCTCAACGCCATTTACATCCGCGATGCGAACCTGGCTGCACCGGTTTCTACGGTGAACGGCGACGGTCGTTCCCTTTACGGTGCTTCATCGAACCTGACGGCAACAACGGGTAACCGCCGCATCAACCGCCGCGTTATCCAGGCGTTGGTATTGGACAATATCAGCGAAGGTTACGCGTACAGTTTCACGGCGCAAATCCAGAAAACAACTGGCCCAATTCAGGGTATGTTTGCGTACACTTACACGGATTCGCGCGATATCAACAACCAAAGTGGTTCTACGGCGGGTAGCCTTTACACGGGTAATGCCGTAGTGGGTAACCCGAACCTGCCGAATCTTTCGTTCGCCAACAACCTGATCCCACACCGTTTCACCGGTTTCGTATCTTGGCGCCAGGAGTGGTTGCGTCAGGTAGCCACTACGTTGTCGTTCATTTACACCGGTAACGTGGGTGCCAATTTCTCTTACGTGATGGGTGGCTCGGTGAACAGCGACGGTATCAACAACAACGACTTGATTTACGTGCCCAAAAGCCAAAACGAAATCATTTTGGTGCCTACGGATGCACGCGATACGCGCACACCACAACAAATTTGGGAGCAGTACAACGCTTACATCGAGCAGGATAAATACCTCAGCGGCCGTCGTGGCAAATTCGCTGAGCGCAACGGTGCTTACCAGCCTTGGGTACACTTGTTGAACATGCGTTTGTTGGCCGACGTTATTCCATTTAGCGTAAAAGACAAAAAGTACGGTATCCAGTTCTCTTGGGAAGTACAAAACTTCCTCAACCTGATGAACTCCGATTGGGGTGTTGTAAAGGTGGCTAACCGCAGCAATATCATCAACTTTGTTGGTTACGAAACCGCGCACACGGCTACGGCTCCGGCCAGCGGTCGTCCGGTGTACACGTTCCCAACCGGTTCTGATGGTCAACCTTTGGCTACATCTTATATCAATAGCCCGGGCCTCGGCTCTCGCTACCAGATGCAGTTTGGCGTTCGTATTTTCTTTTAGTACGACGCATTGGGTTATTTAGTTTTTTACTCTATTTCAATAAAAATATGAAAAATACAGCAAAAATATTATTTTTCGCCTTGTTGGCCTTGGCCAGCATGTCAAGTTGCACCCGCGATACGGAATACCCGGATCCCGCTCCGGCCAATGAGGCCAGTTCATTGCGCTTCAAAATGTTGTTTTGCAACGCCGGTGTAGCGTCGCCCAACCTCAATATGTTGCTCAACAACGAAGTGGTAGGCAGCAACCTTGAGGCTTATTCTTATTTGCCTTACGTTTCTTTCCCCGCCGGTATCGCTCAAATTCGCGCTAAGGCAGCATCGGGTACCATCGGTGGTACTTTGGGCAGCAACGATTTGTTGTTCCGCGCCGGTGCTACCAACAACAATAACTTTACCGCTCCTTCGGGCCGCAATTACACGGCTTTCGTAACGGATACCCTGCAACGCCCAAAGCCTACAACCATTGGTGCTACGGACCCCGGCGGTTTGCGCTTTTTTGTGGTAGAAGATAACCTGGCTACGCCGGCTGCCGGTAAGGCCCACGTGCGTTTTTACCACCTTGCCCCCGGTGCTCCGGCGGTATGGGTTGGTTTGAAAGACAGCACAACGGCTATTTTCAACGACCGTCGTTACCGCGCTACCTCACAGGGTACTGCACCCAACGTGGTGAATTTCAACGTTTTTGTTCCGGTAAATGCGGGCATCTACGATTTTGATGTGCACACTACCAGTGCGACCGGTCCAGTGGTATTGTCGGTTCCAAACGTAACGTTGGAAGAGGGTAAAATTTACACCATCTACGCCAAAGGCAAGCCTGGTTTGGCCGAGCCTAATGGTTTAGGTGCTGCTATTATTCAGCACAACTAATCGAGCCGGTTCGCCGGTAAAATAACGAAGGCCGTCTTGGAGAAATGCTCCGAGACGGCCTATTTTTATGCCTTAAAACAAGGTTGTGCAGACGCGCGATTGTGCAGACGCGAGGCATCGCGTCTCTACGAGTATTTATCGCGCCACTTTTTCGCGCTGCGCCGCTGCGGCCGCCATGTCGCGCTGGTACACTTCGGGCATTACCTCCACGCATTCTATGGCACCACTTGCCGTAAAACTACCGCGGGCCTGAATGCGCAGGTAATGCGTTTTACCGGCTTCTACCTGTAAATGGTATTTGTCCTTGCGAAAAGGGGTAAACCGCGCAATAAATTTGACTTTACCCGGTCGAAACCACCGCGTTTGTTCTTCTTCGGTGCCCAACGCAAATTCGGGATAAGGGTCAACCAATATCCGGCTGTACAAATTAACAAAGTCAAACGCCCGGTAAATCACGACCGTGGCCAACGCCGAATCGGGGGTGGGGTTGGTTGCGTTTGCCACTTCCTCCGGTAAGTCCATGTCGCGCAAATACGTTTGGCGCGGCACCTGAATGGCATCCGGGCGAACCATAGGGGGATTAGTTATGCCCAACAAAAACATCGTCTGAAACCGTACATAACTGGTATCTCCGGCCGAAACCGAAATTTCCGTTTCGCGGGGTTGCACGGTCGGTGCATTTGGCATTTGAATATCCAAAATAACCGGACCCGCCGGTACCCGAATGGTTTTGGGTTCTTGTGTTGGCAACGTATAATAAAATTGGCGGTTAACGTGCACTGCGTACACCGGACCCGGCCACCGCGTATCGTTCCCTGGGTTATACAAAACCAAAGTAACGGAATCGGTGCTAGAAGCCGCCTTGGTGCGGGCATTTACCCCGGAAATGGCCAATACGGCCAAAAAGCAAGCAATAATGAATTGTTTTCGCATCGTGAAAATGGTTTGAAATGAGTAAATCAAAGTCTAATTGGATGACTTTTTTAATTTCCCGGTGGTAAATTCTTTTTTAAACGTGCGTTCCGGTACGTCCAGTAACTCCACCGCGCTGACATCGGTCCTAATACCGATTGATGCGTCACTGGGCATTACGGGCCTGTTACTGGGCCGGAAATAATAATTAGCCCCCGCCCGCGCTTTAAAGTTATAATCAAAAGTGGTGCAAAAAGGGAATGCAACCGTAATAATGGCGGATCCCGCCGGTATTTTTACCCTGTATACCTCTCCCGAATTCAGTTTCACACGTTTACCGTCATTGATAATAATGCTATAGGCGCGCGCCATGCCATCGCTGGGGCGGTACACGTACACGGTGGCCATATTATTGGTTGAGTCTGCCACCGGAACGGCGGATACGGACAACTGGCTTTGTGCCACCGCCGAAAAGCCCGAAAAAAGGGCGAATACAATATTAAAAAAGGACATTTTCATGGTATAATCAGCGAATAACGGGCACTTGGTCCCAGTGATACATACGTGGTGTAACTTCCACAATTTTAGTGCTGGTGCGTATTGCCGATGGTTCGTGACTTTCGTACACCCGCAGGTAAACGACCTCGTTAGGGGCTAAGTCCAGATTCAGCGATTGGGATTTAATCAAAGGAAGTTCGGCCAAATCAAACGTGTAATTGCCGGGTTGCAGATGCAGGGTATCCGTCTGTTGGCGGCGCAAATAGAGGTGCTGCGTTTGATTAACGGTTATTTTAAAATCGGAAGTCCTGAAACCTCCCGTTGGCCGGTAAATGTACACCGTAGCGGTGCTGTCGGCGTTCCCGTTAGAATAGCCCGTTACCAGGCCCGAAAGGACCATGACACCGGCGATGAAGTACTTTTTCATAGTGGTGGTGTGTTTATGGTGAATAATTTGGCGGAATAAATTCCCTTTTTATCGCGGATCGCGCCGGAACATACCGGCCGTTACTTCCACGAATGCTAAGCGGTTTCGCAGGCGGTCAATCTCTTCATCCTCATGCAGGCGCAAATACACAACTTCGCCCGCCCGCAAGTGGAGCGTATGGTATCCATCCAAATAAGAAAAGCCGCTGGATCTAAATACATACTGCCCCGGCGGAAGGTGCAACGTGTCAACTTGTTGGCGTTTTAACTTCAGGGGAGCCTGATCGTTTATTTGTACGTTAAACGGCCTTAACCTGCTGTATTTAGGGCGATATAAGTACACAGTTGCAGTATTCTGCTCCGAAGCAACAATATTGTCTTGTGGTGCATCCTGGAGGGCAAGATCGTGCAAGAGCATACGTTTAGTTACCTCCAGCATTTCAATAGACGGCATCAAATCGGTATTATCCGAACGATTGTGCACGCGCAGGTAATGCGTGGAACCGGCCTCCACAAAAAAAGAATAAATGCCGGGGGCCATCCCTAAACGCCGTGCGGAAACTTCTACCAGACCCACCGGTACTTTTATCTCCTTAGCCTCCGCCGAACGCATGTTAAAACGGGGGCCGGAATTTACCCGGAACCGATAATTGAGTTCAAAGGAATCTTTCGGGAGATACAGGTAAATGGTGGCCGAATCAGCGGAAACTTGGGCGGGCGACTGTGACCATCCCGCAATGGCGGCGCATACCGCAAAAACAAAAACCAAAAGTTGTTTTCCCATTGTAGTGTTCGTTTTAGTTGTTATACTTTCTAAAATAATAGTAACGCTATTATGTTTTTTTGGTTGACCAAAATACTTCCTTTTTTTACAAATTTTTAATACAAATGTTTGCTTTGAGTGCGTGACATTTTTAAAAAAACCAAACGGCACTGTCCACTCGTATATTTGCGACACCACAAAATAAACGAGTTACTATGCGATTTTTACTGCTACTTTTTTTATTCATTTCGGGCACCCATGCTGTATCCGCCCACGCTGCCACCCACGGCGGCACCTTACAAGGTTTAGTACTGTCGGCCGCCGACCAGGATGTGTTGGCTGGCGCCATTGTACACCTCAAAGAAGCCAATTTGTACACCTCCACCAACGAAATTGGCCTTTTTGTGTTCACCGATTTGCCCAACGGACTGTACACCGTCGAAATAGCGTACCTCGGGTTTAACGCCCGCTCCTGGACGGTACAGGTATCGGACCACGAAACCAAAACCGTCAAATTTGAACTCTCCGAAAAACCCCTCGATTTATCGGACATCGAAATTACGGCCACCCGCCGCAATCCGCTGGAAGGGATTAGCCAATTGGATATCCGCACCCGCCCCGTGCAGTCGTCGCAGGATATTTTGCGGTTTGTGCCGGGTTTGTTTATTGCCCAGCACGCGGGCGGAGGCAAGGCCGAACAAATTTTTCTGCGCGGCTTCGACATTGACCACGGCACCGATATTGCCCTTTTTACCGACGGTATGCCGGTGAATATGGTCTCGCACGCGCACGGGCAAGGGTACGCCGATTTGCACTTTATCATTCCCGAACTGGCGCAGGACGTCGATTTTCAAAAAGGTATGTACGATACCCGCACGGGTAATTTTGCCACCGCCGGTCAGGTGCATTTCAACACCCCGGACGTGCTGTCCAATAGTTTTATCAAATTGGAAAGTGGCCAATTCAATACCCATCGCCTCGCTACGGCGGTCAACCTGCTGGGCGATAACCTGCGCGCCGAGGGCACCAGTGCCTACATTGCCGCTGAACAAATGGTATCGGCGGGATATTTCGACGTGCCGCAAAATTTCAAACGCCGCAATGTTTTTGGCAAATTCCGCAAAGCCTTCGGGCAGGGCAACGTACTCGATATTTCGGTGTCCGATTTTTCCAGTTCCTGGATGGCTTCGGGACAAATACCGGAGCGTGCCGTTGCGTCGGGGCAAATTGACTGGTTCGGGGCCATTGACCCCACCGAAGGCGGTACCACCGGCCGCACCAACCTCAACCTGCGCCATTTTTACAGCGTAAATGACCGGACCTGGGTAAAAAACCAGTTTTACCGCTCCGATTATCGCTTCGAATTGTATTCTAATTTTACCTTTTTCCTCGAAGATTCCATCAACGGTGACCAAATTCGCCAACGCGAAAACCGCACCATTTCGGGGTATAACGGCAGCATTACCCACCAAACCAAATGGGGCCGCATTCCGGTGCGCCTCGAAGGTGGGGTGCAACTCCGCTACGACGATATTCGCAACAACGAACTCAGCCGGACCGTGAACCGCCGCACCACGCTGGATACCCTCGCGTTGGGTAAAATTGACGAAATAAATGCCGCACTGTACAGCGACGTGACCATTGACCTGCGCTCCAACCTCAGCGTACACGCGGGGGCGCGTTTTGACCAGTTTCAACACGTGTACGTCAATGCTTTGGATGAATTGTACACGGAAAAATCAGCGACGCGGAGCCAGGTCAGCCCACGTCTGAGTGTGCATTGGGTGCCCGCTCGCCGCATCGAATTATTTGCCAAAGTGGGTTCGGGTTTTCACTCCAACGATACCCGCGTGGTATTGGCCGACGAGGTGAATCATATTTTGCCCGCCGCCTGGGGGCAAGACCTGGGTATTGTGGCCCGGCCCCTGTCGCGCTGGCTCGTGTCGGCAACCTGGTGGCATTTGTTCCTGGAGCAGGAACTGGTGTACGTGGGCGACGCCGGGGTTGTAGAACCGGGTGGCCGCACCCGCCGCCGGGGCGTGGATCTTTCCACCCGGCTCCAGGTGTTGCCCTGGCTCTTTTTCGACGGCGATTACACCTATACGTTCTCCCGCTCCATCGACGACCCCGAAGGTGCCAACCGGATTCCCTTGGCTCCCGTTCACACGGGTACGGGCGGCTTTAGTGTACAAAGCAAACAGTGGAGTGGCAGCCTGCGCACCCGTTGGTTGGGCGACCGACCAGCCAACGCCGATAATTCCCTCATCGCCGACGGCTATACCCTGCTGGATGCGCAATTGACCTGGTCGCCCATCCTCCGAAAGCGCAACCAGACCCTGGATATTACCTTATCGGCCCAAAATCTGCTCAATACCCGCTGGAAAGAAGCGCAATTTGAAACTGAAACCCGACTGCGCAATGAACTTGCGCCGGTAAATGAAATCCATTTTACGCCCGGTACACCGCTGAATATAAAGGCGGGAGTTACGTTTCGGTTTTAAGGGGTGAGGTTGGTTTACAAAGAACCGTCGAACATTTGAACACCGAACATCGAACAAGGAGGAACACCGAACATCGAACATCGAACATCGAACACCGAACACCGAACACCGAACAAAGAATATCGAACACCGAAGCATGCGCAACCCGTTGACTGTATCAACCCATGACTTTAGTCGTGGGTCATAGGCGTAATTCTATTGGGCGAAACCGATTTATCGGTTTTTATTGCCAAATCGTACTTGAAACGGTTAAAACCGTTTGACCAACGAATGGAAGATGCCTCTTGTCCACGACTGAAGTCGTGGGTTAATACGCCAGTTTGACCGGGTTTGATACGATTGGTGGCTCTGATGTAGTTGCGCACGCGATTTGTTTCATCTTCATCATCTTTTGCCAACGTATCTTGTTTATCCAAATTCATAAGTTCCGCTTTCTCTTCGGCGTTCGATGTTCGATGTTCAACCGTTCGATGTTCAAATGTTCGATGTTCAACCGTTCGACGCTACAGCCGAATCGTCAACAACTCCGCCCAGCGCGTCGTATAAGCCGGTGACAAACGATGCTGTTGGGTCAACTGCGCACTGCCGCCCGCACTTTGCGCGGCAGTGCGCACGGTATTTCGGCCAAAACGCGCATTAATGGCGTCAAAAACCGGCATCAATTGTTGGTGCGCCGGTCGGTTAACGGGATCAAAAAGGCTCAATTGCGCTCCGGCTTCGGGTTGTGATAAGCCGCCGAGTTGTACCCCCGCGCGTTTGTAAGCGTACCCCGACCGGTATATTTTGGCCAAGGCAAATTGCGCGGCTTTTACCAGCAACAACGTGCTATCGGTGGGGGCCGTAAAACTAACGGTAAACGAACGGCTGTACTGCGGTTGGTCTTTGGCCAGGCGGTTGGTTTCGATCCAGACGGTCAGCAGGGCGGCGCTGCTGTGTTGTCGGCGCAGTTTTTCTCCGCAGCGGGCCGCAAAATCGGCGAGTGTTTCGCCCAATTCGGCCCGGGTGTTCAGGGGCGTGCGGAAAGTGCGGGTAGTGGCGATGTTTTTTTTGTTCGGAATATCCGTTTCCCATTCGATACAAGGTTCCCCTTCCAATTCCTTTTTGATGCGCAAACCCACTACGGTCAGGTGTTTGTGCACCCAGGCGTTGGGTGCCTGCGTGAAGTCGTAGGCCGTTTGGATGCCGTATTTTTTCAAAAAAACGGCGTATTGTCGCCCAATTCCCCACACATCGGCGATGTCGGTGGCGCGAAGGGCATCGTGCCAGGGCGCGGTGAGCAGGCAGGTGCCGTTGCCTTGGTGGTCTTTTTTGGCGAGGCGATTCGCCAGTTTAGCCAGTACTTTAGTGGGGGCCGTACCCACGCATACGGGCACGCCAACCCATTGGTGTACGGTTTGCCGGATCTCCCGCGCGCGGGCGGGCAGGTCGGCGGCGGGCATACCCGACAGGTTCAAAAATGCTTCATCCACGCTGTACACTTCCAGTTCGGGGGCAAATTGCCGGAGCGTATTCATGACCCGCGCCGACATATCGCCGTAGAGGGCGTAGTTGCTCGAAAACACGTGAATGCGGTGCTGCCGAATCAGTTCCCGAATTTCAAAAACGGGTTGTCCCATCCCGATGCGCAAGGCTTTTGCTTCATCGGAACGGGATACCACGCACCCGTCGTTGTTGGAAAGTACCACAACGGGCCGTCCGCGCAAAGCCGGGCAAAACACCCGTTCGCAGGACACGTAAAAATTGTTGACATCCACCAAAGCCACCATCACTCAGGTTTTTTTGATGACAAACGTTACTACGCCCCAAATGACCAGTTCATCGCCCTCCGAGACTTCAATGGGGGCAAATTGCGGGTTGGCGGCCACCAAACGCACCGTTTTGCCCCGAATATCGAGGCGTTTTACGGTAAAAGCGTTGTTGAGGTAACAGACGGCTACCGCACCGTGGCGGGCTTTTAAGGAGCGATCAATAATGAGCACATCACCATCCTCAATGCCGTCGTCCATCATGGAATCGCCTTGTACGCGCATGATAAAAGTGGCATCGGGGTTTTTAATGAGTTCCCGGCGTAGGTCAATTTGAGTTTCTAAGTAATCGTCGGCGGGAGAAGGGAATCCGGCGCATACGGCACCGTCAACGTGGATTATTAAGATTTCCTCATCGGTTGGGGTAAGAATGACGGGCCATTCGCTGGCCGAAAACATTTTTGTTCTTCCCGTTCCCATAGTATGTATTGTATTAGGGTGCAAATAAACGACTTTTTGTTTTGTTTTTGAAAAAATTTTTTGTTTTAAAAATAAATAAATCGGCGACGGGCTAATTTTTACCTTTGCACCATTATGTGCGGTCGTTATTCTTTTGCTCCCACCCCCAAACAACAAGCCGAATTGCCCCGGCCAGTGTCGCCGACGGCGGCCATTGTATCGGCGCGGTACAATATTGCACCCACGCAAAGGGCCTGTGTCATTACCGACCGGCAACCGGCCACTGTACAAACGATGGAATGGGGACTGGTGCCGCACTGGAGCAAAGACGGCAAAAACAGCGGTGCGCTCATTAACGCCCGCGCCGAAAGCCTGACGGAAAAACCTTCGTTTCGCGAGGCGTTCCAAACCCGGCGTTGTTTGGTACCGGCGGATTCTTTTTACGAATGGAAAACGTTACCCGGTCGCCAAAAAGCCCCTTACCGGATTCACGCCACCGATGGCCAATTGCTGTTTATGGCCGGAATTTGGGACGTTTGGACCCAAAACGGCGAAGAAAAAACCACTTTTTCAATTATTACCACTACGCCCAACCGCGAAATGTCGGATATCCACAACCGGATGCCCGTGCTGCTTACTACCGCCGAAGCACGGGAACGGTGGCTATCGGAACCCGACGAGGCGCTGCTGCACCCCGCCCCCGATCACTACCTAACGATGTACCGGGTAACGGCCAAACTCAACGCCACCACCTACGATGCCCCGGCGGCGCACGAACGGGAAGCGGAGGAATGGCGGTTGTTTTAACCCAAATCGCCCCCCACCAACCACTGCTTAAAATCCGAAGCGCGTTCGGTGCTCACGATAGTTTCTGCGTCGGCGGCCGGGTCGAGGTCAATTTTAATGCGCGATTTGGAATAAGGGTGCATTTCTTTAATGGCCGAAATATTGATGATAAACTGCCGGTTAATGCGGTAAAACACCTTATTATCGAGCATGTGTTCCAATTTATCCAGGGGGTAATCAATCGGATAACGTTTGTGGGTACTTTTGGTGACCAAAAACGAAATTTTGTCGCGGGTATAGAAATAAGCAATGTCGTCCATTTCGACCAAACGGATACTTTGCCCCAATTTTACCAAAATACGCCGCAGCAACGGCGTTTCCGGCGTTTGCATTTTGGACAAAAGCCCCTGGTAATCGGGGGTTTGGTGAAAATTTTTGTATTTGACCAAAGCAGCCTCCACTTCGGCGGCTTTGATGGGTTTCATCAAATAATCAATGGCATTTACCTTAAAAGCCTTGAGGGCATACTCGTCGTAAGCCGTGGTAAACACCACCGGGCAGCGCACCGGTACATGTTCAAATATTTCAAAACTGGACCCGTCGGCCAGGTGAATATCCATAAAAATCAGGTTGGGTTGCGGGTGCGAGCGCAACCATTGCACCGATGCCTCCACGCTGTCGAGCCGTTGTACAATCTCAATGGCCGGATTGGCTTCCATCAGAATTTTTTCTAATCGGCGCATGGCCGCATCTTCGTCTTCGATGAGTAGTAATTTCATAATGTTTAGATGATTGCCCGTTGCTTACACTAAGGGCACTTTTACGGCGAATGAACCATTTTCCTGCGCAATTTCCACGGGTCGCCCGGTGAGCACTTCGTATCGTTTGGTGAGGCTTTGCAAACCAAAACGGGTGCCTGGTTCGGGTTTTATTTTGAGGTTTTTGTTGTTTTTAATCACAATCACGTCGCCCTCCCGGTAAATATGGATGTGCAAAGGGTGTTTTTTGGAGATAACGTTGTGTTTTACGGCATTTTCCAACAATAATTGCAACGCGAGCGGCATAATTTGGCCCGTTGGTTCGGGCACGTCCACGTGAATTTGCAAGGCTTCTTCAAAACGTCTTTTGAGCAAATAACCAAAATTGCGCACAATTTCCAATTCCTCCGACAAGGGGATAAAGTTTTTCTCGCGGTGCACCATAATGCTCCGGTAAAAATCGGCCAAATGCTGCACGTATTCCACCGCCACCGTGGGGTTTTCTTCGATAATGGTGATGAGGGTATTAAAACTATTGAACAAAAAATGCGGACTGATTTGGGTTTTTAACACGTCCAATTGTGCCACAATTTTTTCACTTTCCATTTCCTGCACCTGCCGTAAACGGGCTTCCCGCTGTTTGATATAATACCGAATGGCCGCGCCCAACAACAACAAAGCCAGCAGTATAAACCACCACTCGGCCCAAAACGGCTTGTGAATCACAAACGAATAGGTCACCTCTGATACTTCGTCAAAACGCCCGTGTTCGCTGGCCTGAATCCGAAAACAATAGGTGCCCGGCGGCAGGTTGGGGTAAGAGGCCGTGCGGTCTTTTGACACTATCCAATCGGGGTCAAAACCGTCCAATTTGTACCGAAAATACACCGAACCTGGGTTGGTTAACCAAATGCCGGCGTATTCAAACACGAGGTGGTTTTCGTCGTAGGCAAACGAATGTTCCTGGTAAAAATCAACCATGCGCGATACGTTGCTCACCGACTTGATCTGAATGGCGGGGTCAATCTGGTAGGTTTGGGCAAACCCCGACACGCGACTCACGCCTTTGGCCGTACCCAGCCACACGTGCCCGAACGGATCGGTGCAAGCCGCGTTGAGGCTGGTATTGGTGAGTGAAATGCCGGCGTTTTCGCCCAAAAAAAGGATGTGTTTGCTATCGGGTGTTAACAAGTCCACCCCGTCGTTGTACGCAATGACGACCTGACCGCTGCCGGTGGTGGACAAACTGTTGATTTGGGGACTGTGCAAATGGTCGCGCGCGGTAAACTGCCGGAACTGCTGCCCGTCGAACGACCACAAACTGGTTTGTTCGCCGCTGAACCAAATGGTGCCCTGGTGGTCTTCGGTGATGGAATAGATGGTTTTAAACGACACGCCGTTGGCTTCCTGCCAAAGGTGCAATTGGGTGCCGTCCCAGAGGCAAAGCCCGTGGCCATCGGTGCAAAACCAAATGCGGCCTTTGGCGTCGTTAAAAATTTTATACACGTAAAACCCGGCGGCGTCGGGGTTGTGGCAAATTTGTTCAAAACCGGTGATGTCGTAGGTGGCCAGGTCGAGCACTTCTACGCCGCTCAGGGTGGCAATCCACACTTTTTGACCCGCTACGGCCATGCTCAGGATACTGCCATTGGGCAATCCGTTGGTCGTGTTAATGCATTTTTGCAAAGATCCCTCCGCGTTATAAATACAAATGCCTTCGCCAAAAGTCCCCGCCCAAATGTGGTTATCGGGGGTGGTGAGTAGCGAAATAACGTTGTTTTTAGCGCCCACGGGTTGCCAGACATTGTTATTTTGGGTAAAAAGTCCTTGTTGGTTCCCCGCCCAAATTCGGCCATTTTGATCGCTGCAAACGGCCTGCACCCCGGTGAAGGAAGTTGCCAGGTTCATGGCGCTCAAATTAGCCGAATACAGTGACTCCTGTTCGCTCAGCAACCACAACAATCCCTCGCGGTCGCGGAGGATTTGGCGGCTTTTGGCCGGGGTTTCGATGGTGCGGCACTGGCCTTTTTTATTACAAATCAACAACCCGCCCTGCGACGTACTGATCCAGGTTTCGTAGTGGTCAAACACCACCAAGGCCAACACTTCGCCGTAGGTCCATTGTTCAAACAGGGGCACTATACTTTTTTTCCGTACGTCGTAGGTACACACGCCCCGGTCGTTGGTGCCAATCCAGATATTCCCCGATTTGTCTTTGTGCAGGGCCGTAACAATTTCGTCGGGCAGCCCCTCGGCGAGACCGAGGTTGCGCACGTTTTTTTGTTCGCCGGGGCTAAATGTCACGATGGAAATACCGTTGTCGGTAGCCGCCCAAACCTGCCCGTCGTTATCGGCGAGCATGGTATAAATTTCGTCGCTGCACAGGTGGTCGTCTTCGGCATTGACCAAAAACAGCCGTGCACCCGTCCACACGTACAATCCTTCGCCGTAGGTAGATATCCAGAGGTAGCCGTTTTTATCGGAGGCGAAACCGGTAATTTTTTGGGCGGGTAGCCCTTCTTCGGGTGCCCAAATGGTTGCCGCGCCCATTTTGCTTTTGAGTTGGCTACTCCCCGAACTGCGGTTGGCAAACGTGTGTTGCTGCGCCAACGTTGCAATCAGGCCGTTATCGAACCCGATCCAAAGGGTATCGCCCCGGTCAAAAATGGCGGATACCGTCGGGTTACCGGGCAGGGAATCGGGGATGGAAAAGTACTCATAATCAATGCCGTCGTAGCGATACACGCCGCGTTGAGTGCCCAGCCAGAGCCATCCCCGGTGGTCCTGGTGCATGACTTTGGCTTTTACCTGCTCGCCATCTTCGGTTTGTAAACGGCGGAAAGCAGGTACTTGCGCGTGGGCGATTCCCCAGGGCAGCAACAGCCATAATATGTGAAGGATTCGGTTCAATTACTTTTTACGAGTTTGGCCGAAACGGTGACTTCCACTTCTTCGGCGATTTTTTGGTTCACAATTTTGGGGATATTAATGGCGTGATCGCTCAACGGCACCGTAAAATTGCCTTTTACCACGATGGTGTTGCCCTGTATTTCGATGTCCACTTTGATAATGCGCTCTTTTTCAACGCCGTGAATATTGAGTTTTCCCTTGGCGCGGATGGTGCGTTTTTGCGATGTTGAAAAATCAACGTCTTCGATGATTTTACCTTGAAAAACGGCGGTGGGAAACTTGGTGCTTTCTAAGTAGTTTTCGCGAAAATGTTCTTTTTGCAAAGGGCTGTTAAAACCTTCAAACGAATTGATTTTTACCACCCAGGCAAACGTCATTTTGGCGGGATCAATAATGCCCCGGAGTTCGGTGCTTTTGGCCGAAATTTTTTCCAACGGCGCCGAAGACGCGAACACAATCGAGCCATCCTGGCATTTATAGTTTCCGTTATCCTGGGCGTGCATCCAGGTGGAGAGCCAGCAAATGCCCACGAGAAGTAAAGTGCGTTTCATATCGGCACAAAAATAGAATAATGGCATAATGAAAAAGTTTTTTAATTCGCCGAACCCCGAAAAAACAGGGCTTAAGTGGCGCAAACGGGCACTCACCCGGCAAAATAGAGTCCGGCATTTTTCCTTTTGGGACGGTATAATTCCCGGTTCGGTAATAAGGTGGCCGCTTTTTTATCTTTTAAAAAAAAGTTGTTGGATTTTTGTCCAATCATAAAGATACACGCTTTCACCAAACATCCTTTAGCAGTACATGAACAGCCGTAAAAACATATTCCCGTTCCTTATAGTGTGCGTTCTGGGAGCCTTGTGCTATCCTTCGTGCAAACACGAACCGTTCAGCGACAATATGCCCGATCCAACGGACACGATTCCGGGAGACACCACAACCACCATTGACACGCCTTGTTCGCCCGACTCGGTGTATTTTCAAAACGAAATATTGCCCATGCTCGTTTCTAACTGCACGGAAAGCGGCTGCCACAACGCCATTGACCGGCAAGATGGCATTATTTTGGACTCGTACACCAATATCATGGCCACGGTAGAGGATATCACCAATCTCGATTGGAATGAAAACGAGTTGATGGAAGCGCTGCTTGAAAACGACGTGGACGAGCGAATGCCACCCCTGCCGAACGAACCACTAACCCCGGCGCAAATAAATCGTATTGGCCAATGGATTACCCAGGGCGCCAAAAACAACGGGTGCAACGAACAAAGCGGCAGTGCCTGTGATACGGTGGGACTCTCGTACACCAATTTTGTACAACCTTTGATGCAGGCCAAATGCCAGGGTTGCCACAGCGGAGCCAATCCGTCGGGAGGAATTAACCTAAGCACCTACGCCTCGGCTAAATCGGTGGCGCAAAGTGGTAAATTGGTCGCTTCCGTTACCCGCACCAGCAACTGGATGCCCAAAAATGGTCAAAAATTGAATCAATGCACGGTTAATAAAATAAAGGCGTGGGTGAACGCCGGAGCGCCCCAGTAGCAAACTTCTTTACGCATTAAAAAACAAGAGCCGCCTCGGTTACCCGGGACGGCTCTTGTCGTATGTGTGCAATCCAAACCATTACAATTTGGATTTTACTTCGTTGATAACGTATGACTCAATCACGTCGCCCACTTTAAGATCGTTAAAGTTTTTGATCGTTAAGCCGCATTCGAGACCGTTTTTAACCTCTTTTGCGTCTTCTTTGAAACGTTTGAGCGACGAAAGTTCGGCGTGTTGACCCTGATTAACCGGATAGGTAACGATACCATCGCGGATAATACGCACGTAGTGGTTACGGCTGATTTTACCTTCTTGCACGAAGCAACCGGCAACAGTACCCACTTTGGTGATTTTGAACACGTCGCGCACTTCCACCTGACCCACGATTTCCTCTTCTTTGGTCGGTTCCAACATACCCTCCATCGCCGCTTTGATTTCTTCAATCGCTTCGTAGATGATGGAGTACATTTTGATTTCCACGCCCTCTTTTTCGGCAATTTTACGCGCCGAGAGTGAAGGACGAACCTGGAAGCCCACGATAATGGCGTCGGAAGCAGAAGCCAACATAACGTCGGAGTCTACGATTTGACCTACCGCTTTGTGGATCACCGTCACCTGGATTTTGTCCATGGACAGTTTGATCAACGAATCGGACAGGGCCTCGATAGAACCATCCACGTCACCTTTAACGATGAGTTTGAGTTCTTTAAAGTTACCCAATGCCAAACGACGGCCAATTTCGTCGAGTGAAATACGCTTGGTCGCGCGGGTGGCCTGCTCGCGCAGGATTTGAGCGCGTTTTGTTGCAATTTCTTTTGCTTCTGACTCGGAAGCCGCTTCTTTGAGTTTTTCACCCGCCTGTGGTGCACCGCCGAGACCCAAGATCAAAACGGGCATAGCCGGGCCAGCCGATTTGATTTCTTTACCGCGGTCGTTGAACATGGCGCGTACGCGGCCTGAGTATTCACCGGCGATGATGGGATCCCCTTTATCGAGGGTACCATTTTCGATGAGGACTTTCGTAACGTAACCGCGTCCTTTTTCCATCGAAGCCTCCAAAACGGTACCGATTGCGCGACGTTTGGGGTTGGCTTTGATGTCGAGGATTTGGGCTTCGAGTACTACTTTTTCGAGCAGTTTATCAATGTTCAGGCCCTTTTTCGCCGAAATGTCCTGGCTGGGGAATTTACCGCCCCATTCTTCCACGAGCAAATTCATTTGCGCCAGTTCGTTTTTGATACGTTCTGAATCGGCACCTGCTTTGTCAATTTTATTGATGGCAAATACGATGGGTACCCCTGCCGCCTGTGCGTGGCTGATGGCCTCACGGGTTTGTGGCATGATGGAGTCGTCCGCCGCAATGACAATAATGGCAATGTCGGTTACTTTGGCACCGCGTGCACGCATGGCCGTAAAGGCTTCGTGACCCGGTGTATCGAGGAATGTGATTTTTTTCTCTTCCCCTTCCACGTTTACTTTTACCTCGTAAGCCCCGATGTGCTGGGTGATACCACCGGCCTCACCGGCGGCTACGTTGGCGCTTCGGATAAAGTCGAGCAACGACGTTTTACCGTGGTCAACGTGACCCATTACGGTAACGATGGGTTGGCGTGGCCCCAAATCGGCCGGATCATCCACTTCATCTTCCACCTCCATTTGTTCTTCGGCGGAAATGAACTGTACTTCGTGGCCAAATTCGCTGGCGACCACTTCGATAATTTCGGCGTCGAGGCGTTGGTTGATGGATACAAAGATCCCCAAAGCCATGCAAGACTTAATAATATCGATGGGTTTAACGCCGAGTAACGAAGCAAGATCGGAAACGGAAACGAATTCGGTTACGTTCAGGATGCCCGTTTGGCTGGCGGCGAGTTCGGCCTGTTCGGCGCGTTCGCGCATATTATCGCGCTTATCGCGGCGCATTTTTTGGCGTTTACGGCTGGCACCGGCTCCCATACGCGCCATTGTTTGGCGAATTTGGTTTTCGATATCCTTTTGAGATACCTCTTTAGGCTGGGTGCTTTGGTCACCACCGCGTTGTCCTCCACCGCGATTATTGGTATTGTTACGATCGCCGGGGCGGCCTTGGAAACCGCGGTTGTTGTTGGTATTGTTGTTACCGGGCGTACTGTTGGTATTGGTGCGCTCGCGGTTACCGCCTTGTTGACTGCCTTGGTTGCCCGACATAGAAGCCTGCAACGATTCGGCCGTTACCGGCCGTTGAACCTGTTTGCGTTTGCGCTTTTGGCGGTCGTCGTTGGTGCCGGCCCCGGTACCTGGTGTACGTTGGGGGTTATTTCCTCCTTGCTGTGCGCGTTGGGGGTTATTGGCGGCATCGCCTTGTTGCCCTGGTCGTGGAGCGTTGCGGTCGCGATTGCCACCGCCGCCTTGTTGGCCGCTGTTATTACCACCGCGATTATTACCACCTTTATTATTACGGTCGCGATTATTTTTATTGCGATCGGCGGGTGGCGTTTCTTTTTTAACGTCGAGGTTAATGCGTCCCAATACTTTAAGACCACGCAGTTGCGGCGCATCGGCGCGATAGAACTCGCTTTCTTCCTCTGGGGCGGCGGCGGGGGTATCGGGCGGGGGCGGCGCGGGCGTCATCTTCATGGATGGGTGCACGGGCGTTGGTGACATGGACGGTCTTGGCCTTTCCTTGGTTTCGGGCTTGGGCTTCTCCTGTCCCTCTGGTTTAGGTTGCGCTTTGGGGGCTTCCTTTACCTCTGGTTTGGGTTCTTGCTTAGGCTCCGGTTTAGGTTCCGGTTTGGGCGGATTCAGGTCAATTTTTCCCAACACACGCAATTGGGGAAGTTCACGCTTGATATTGGCAACTTCCTCTTTGGGAGGGGCCAAATCCGGTTTAGGAGTGGTTTCTTCGCGTCCGGGAAGAGGGGTAAGTTTAGGGAGCGCGGCGGGCTGTTGGGGCGCGGGTGGAGTTGCGCCCGGAAGTTCGACCGGCTCTTTTTTCATTACAGGCCGAAGCAGTTTTTCTGCTTCTTTTTTGATAGCAATGTCCTTCTGAAACACCTGTTTCAGTACATCGAGCATTTCATCGGTGATCTCAGCCGTAGGTTTCTCTTCAACATTGGGGAACCCTTTGCCGTGAAGTTTTTCTACGATGGTGTGCAGACCAACGTTAAAAT
Source organism: Chitinophagales bacterium (assembly GCA_013298845.1). GTDB lineage: Bacteria > Bacteroidota > Bacteroidia > Chitinophagales > Saprospiraceae > M3007. The sequence continues at coordinate 30,530 of JAAFJN010000012.1, read as the reverse complement.
CTTTTGCTACCTTAATAAGTTTTAATGCCATGCAGTTGTTTGTCCTGCTGAAAAGTATTTTTTAAGTCATTCGCTTTGAGTAACTTATACTTCTCAGGGATGATAAAGTAATTTAAAAAAAGTATTGAACAAGTGGTGGCGCGGGGCGCCTGTAATGTCGGACTATTTGAAGACAATAAAAATTTAGTGAAACAATAGCTATTGCTTAGAAAAGCGCCGCAAAGGTACGCAAATTTTTCCGATTTATGTTATTTTATTTTAGCCCTCCTTGTAAAATGATTGCTTAATTTTGCCCCATGTTAACAGTTGTGATCGGTGGAGGGGCTGCGGGGTTCTTCGGAGCCATTGCTATTGCCGAAAAAAATCCCGCCATGCGCGTCGTTATTTTGGAGCGGGGCAGCAGTTTTTTACAAAAGGTAAAAGTCAGCGGCGGCGGGCGTTGTAACGTCACGCATGCCTGTTTTGATGCCCGCGAACTCACCCGAAATTATCCCCGAGGTGCCAAAGAATTGGCCGGCCCGTTTAGCCGCTTTGGCCCCACCGAAACCATCGAATGGTTCCGTCAACGCCAAGTGGAACTTAAAACAGAATCCGACGGGAGAATGTTCCCCGTTTCCGACGATTCTCAAACAATTATTGACTGCCTCTGGGGCAGCGCTAAAAAAAACGGGGTGGAATTGCGCCCCGGCTGCCGCGTGGAGCAAATTGCTCCCATGCACGATGGCAAATGGCGCATTATTACGCCCGGCGAAATATTTGAGGCCGACCGCGTGGTGGTGACCACCGGCAGCAGCGAAGCCATTTGGGATACGTTGAAAAAACTGGGGCACACCATTATCCCGCCCGTGCCGTCGTTGTTCACCTTTAATATAAAGGACACGCGCCTGCAAGGTTTGCCCGGGGTGTCGGTGCCGCAAGCGCAGGTGACCATTCCGCACCTCAAACAAAGTGCCACCGGTCCCCTGCTCGTTACCCATTGGGGTTTGAGTGGTCCGGCGATCCTGCGCCTTTCGGCCTGGGCCGCCCGCGAACTACAAAGTTGCCAATACGCGTTTTCGCTGGTGGTGAATTGGTTGGGCGACACGCCCCCCGACGAAGTGCTGGCGCAGATCAACGACCTGAAAATGACTTTATCCAAAAAACAGGTGGTGGCTAATCCGCAGTTTGGCTTGCCCGCCCGTCTTTGGCAGAGTTTGTCCGCCGCCGCCCAAATTCCCGATACCCTGCGCTGGGCTGACCTGAACAAAAAACAAACCCAGGCATTTAGCCGGGAACTGGCCGCCTGCACGTTATCCGTCAACGGTAAAAGCACGTTTAAAGAAGAATTTGTTACCGCCGGAGGCATTGACCTCAAAGAAGTGAACTTTAAAACGTTTGAAAGTAAACTTTTCCCGGGGCTTTATTTCGCCGGTGAAGTACTCAATATTGACGCCATTACCGGTGGCTTTAACTTTCAGGCCGCCTGGACGGGGGGCTGGATCATTGGGCAATCGCTCGTTTAACCGATATTTTTGCATTCAACAAATAAAAAACACATTAATGGCAAAAGCACAAACATTACCCGCCAAAAGAGTTTCCGACAGTAAAACGGTAATGACCGAATTAATTATGCCCAACGACACCAATCCAATGGGTAACCTCATGGGCGGTTACCTGATGCGCTGGATGGACATTGTCTCGGCGATTTGCGCGGGTAAACACTGCGAAGCGCACGTGGTAACGGCGGCGGTGGACCATATCTCGTTTCAAAATCCCATTGGCCTGGGCGATGTTATCACCCTCGAAGCCAGCGTAACCCGCGCCTTCAGCACGTCAGTGGAGGTCTTTGTAGAAGTATTTGCCAATAATATGAAAGGCCAGCAGCCGCGCCGTTGCAACCACGCCTATTTTACGTTTGTGGCGCTGGACGATAAAAAGAAAACCCCGATTCCGGTGCCGCAAGTGCTGCCGCTGTCGAGCGAAGAAGAAAACCTGTACGAAAGTGCCATGCGCCGCCGCGAAATGCGCCTGATTTTGGCCGGACGGATCAAACCCAAAGATGCCAGCGAAATTCGTAAGTTTTTTATGGATTTGGAGTAATCGTTACATTCGGGTATAATAATAATCCAGGTACCAGAGCCCGTTTATCAACTTAAAGGTGCTGCCGGTTTCAAAACCTGCACCTTCTATGTATATTCTCTCCGTCACCAGGGTATCCGTTTCTTGGGGTTTCCATCAACTTTGTTCTGAGTTCTTGTTTCTCAATTTTACCCGAAGTTACAAACACTATTGAATTTCTAAAAAACAAAGAACTGCTTTGCAGTAAGTTGCTTTCCAGATGATTCTAACATCGCTACATAAACGCCGGGGGGCCAGTTATCTACCGAAAAACAAAATGTCGGCTCTGTAAATGGCGTTTGTAACAACTGGCCGCCCTGGCTGTTGAATACTTTTAAAATATATTGTTGATTTTTTGTGTTATTACCAAGTACGGCGCAGCGATTAGATGAATCAATACCCAAGATACTAAATATTGTTTTGCTTAACGGGCTATTCGCGATTTCGGTATGAACCGGTAAATCTTCAAAAGCAAACAGCCATTGTGATTGATTTTTATATTCTGTGTTCACTTGATACCTTATCTCTTGGTCTATCTTGTCAACGATATTATAGGCAATGTTGCGACTAAAGGTATAACGTAAAATACTATCGGGATTTGGAGATGCACTGTGGCGATATTCCACGAAGCCATTAAGCGGAATCCACTGGGTATCATACTGAAAACTTGAACCATGTACAGCGGGTAAATAAGGAACATTAAGAATAAAAGTATCTTTACTTGTACCGATCGAAAAGTGCTGAAGATCAACTATTTTTTCATATTGACACAAAAATATAAAAGATGCATTATCGTAGTTCCTAAAAACTTTTACGCGGTATGAATCATATGCAGAGAAGTGTGTATAGTCATAACGCCGATAGCGCTGGAAGCTGTTATCTATTTTTTTTCGATGAGTATAACTGGTGCATAAGGTGTCATAATTTATGTAGTAATAATCCAATGAGTCGGTTGTTTCGTAGGTATTGCCAGTATTCGTCCGGTGCTGGCGATAACTGGTCAATTGTCCAGGGTAATTAATTTGATAATACCAAATACTATCGGCAACTGTATTGCTGTTCAAAAAGACACATCTTTCATAAACGTAGCTGTTTAACTTTTTATAAACTATTTTTTTAGTCAACACCCATTCGTTTACGCCTGTATCCCAAGTGTAAAAAAAGGTAGAATCCGGGGAGTTTTTAAGATTCCACCGCCAATTGACGCGATTAAACACCACCGTTTTTTGCGTTGGAATAAATGCTTCCTGCTTTTTTAACCATCGAGTTTCGGTAGCCGAAGTAAAACCAGGCAGTTGCTCTACCTGCTGTTTAAAAGCCGCAATGGTATCTCCCCAAGCCATAGTTGCTTCGTTCCAGGCCCTCTTATACGCTGTAATTTGTTGAATACCATGACTATCTAACAGTTGATGGTATTGCAAAGTAAGCGGAGATTCTAAAAACAATCCCGATAAATTTTCCCCGTGTAAATCCGGGGTTATATAGGCATTGTTAGGGGTTTGAGACGATATTTCCCCCAACAGCAAAACGAAAATAAAAATAAAAACCTTTTTCATAAATAAATGGATAAAGCCGGATACCACAAATGTATGTAGTATCCGGCGTTGGTTAGTTAAAAATTGTTGAAAAAATGATTTTAGAATTATTGTTTGATTAATTTCTCAATATTTACAACGCCGTTTGCCTGGGTTTCTTTGAGGATATAGACACCCGACGGCATGGCCTCTGGCAAAACAATATTATACACATTTTCCCCTTTTTTCAGGCTTAGTTCCTGCTGATAAACCACTTTACCATTCATGTCTATTAACTCAATGTTGCTGCTCTCTAAACCAATCATTGAATAAACGGTAATGGTCAAGTGATCCATAAAAGGATTGGGACTCACCTGTAATCTTCCTTTATCCGTAACCATTCCCCCTGTACCATTTTCTCTATCGGTAACATCTTCCGAATAAGGATAGATTTTTTGAGTGATCAGGGATGCTGTTTTTTTGAATTGTTCAATTGCGTCGTTGTTGACGAGTGCAATGATTGAATCCATGGATAACTTTGATTCAGTCCCCTCTCCGGTCAACGCACAAGGATTAAAAATACATGTTGTGCCAATATATGAACCATCACAGGTGCTTTCGAGTAAGTCGCCAGGTCTGCCATTACAAGCTGTACAGCCTCCGTCTTGGCAGAATGTCACCTGCGTAGATACCAAAGATCCCGTACCAATAATAGATACACTATTAGGGTCAATACCTCCCAAAGTAGGGTAAAAACAAAAAGAAATTCGACGACAAAACGGTGCAGGACATCCGCTGCTATTTGATATGCCCCCAATTGTTCCTGTTCCAGGTATTCCTACATGAGTATCATAAATCTGCCCATTCATACACCGTTCTATCTTCAAACAACTAAACGGTCCACCTGGGCCGTCAGATAATTGGGATCCCATAAAGATAGGTGGGCCAATATAACCATTTGCACAGGTAGCGCGCGCAAACCTACAATCATCAGAGTTATAAACAAGGGTCACCGGAAATTCTTGTGTTTGTACCACCTGCTCTCCACAAAAAGTAAGGCGCGTACATTGAAAATCCTGCTCTGTTATCTCTTGTGCGGCAATGGTGAATTCCTTGGTCGCGGTACAATAATTTTCATCCTTTACCGTGACAGTGTACGTTCCAGGCAATAAATCGTAAATATTTTTATTCTGCTCACCGTTGCTCCATCTGTAAGTGTAAGTCCCGGTTCCTCCGCTAACATTGAGGGATACTGAGCCTACATTATAACTCACACAAGCCGGGTTGACAGTTCCGTTGATCAAAATATTGGCGTTGTCACAGTTGACAATGGTGAAACATCTTGAAGCGGTTTTACAGCCGCTTTTTACGGTGACGCAATAGGTGCCCGGAGATAAGTTATTTATATTTTTTTCGTACGAAAAAAACTGACCGTCTTTTTTCCACACCAAACTATAAGGTTGGCCGCCCGGTAAACCCGATATAAATAGGGTGATATTGCCACCTGATGCAGATGTTGCACTATTTACCGATGCCTCTATACTGATCCCCGCAGGTATATCCGGGCAGGCAAGAACGTTGAGTCCCCCACCTGGTTCACCACTGTTGCAACAACAAAGCAAATATGTGGCTAATTTAGTACACCCTGATGCGTCAGAAACCGTTACATTGTATATTCCGGTTTTGCACAAGTTACTAATACTGGCCTGGTTACTACTAAAAGAGTTGGGTCCCGACCAATTATAAGTATAAGGTGCCTGTCCTCCACTCCCGGATACCACCAATCGTCCGTCACAGATCGAAGCATTTGAGCAGTTGCTGATTGGAACGAAATCTTCAAGATTTACGGTCAGGTTATTTATTGCACTATTTAGCGTGTAACAAGCTGTTTTAGTGCAGTTTTTATTATCCGTTACAGTAACACAATAAGTGCCAGGGCTAAGAAAATTTCGGTCTTTGGTGTTTACATTATCCGCCCAATTGTATGTATAAGGGCCAAAACCACCAGTTACACCCAATGTAATCGCTCCCTTGTTATTACACGAAGGCTGCGTGAGATTGGCAGAAATTTGCATAGGCTCTACTGGTGATGTCACTGCTCGACACATTACCTCCGAGCACCCTGCGGCATTGGTAACAGTGACACAATAAACACCAAGATCTAACCCGGTTCGTAATGAGCCAAAAAGGTTGGTTGTTGTGGAATACCCGTCACTCCACTCTAATGTGAATGGTGCAGTTCCGCTTAATATCACCCCCATGTATCCGTTAGAATTATACGGACAGTTAACGCCGGTATATACCGCTACTATTGGATCGCATTTTTTCACAATTCTGCACAATGTGAGTTTGCCACAGAGTTCATCGGTTATTGTGACGCAGTACTGTCCGGGAGAAAGCCCTGATATGTTTTTGGTGTTGGCGGTGAAACCATTGGGGCCAGACCAGTTAAACACAAATGGGCCATACCCTCCGTTCATGACAAGTGTTATTTCACCGTCGTTGGCACCACCATTTGACTCATCCGTAACAGTGGCAATGACATCTTGGGCGTTAGAAAACGAGACCCCAAGACAGAAAAAAAGCATAATAAATATTGTTGATCTCATTTTGTTTAGTTTTTAATTTCAATTAATTCCAGTTTTTCGTAGTCTATTTTATACCGCCGGTACGTTGTTTCTTTTGAACGCTCCTCTAAGGGGATGTATTCAAGGGTGCCATCTTCTTTTTTCCTGTGCCGTTCCAGCATGGAGTACTTGTGGGTTGTACGTAATAAGGTATTGTGGTCCACAAAAGCGTAAAAGTCTTTGATGTAACGCCTGTCAGGATAGTTCAAACCAACAATTGAGTAATCTGTGTAGTCAAGCGGTATAAACGCTACTTTACGCCAAGATGAGTTTGGTTTTTTGATAATATGCAAACCATACCCTTTGCCCAAATAATAGAAACCATATTCCATTGATAAGAATACTGCAATAGAATCTTGGATTATACAATCAGAAAAAGGGCTGGTTTTTCGATGGATTTGCCAATTTAGAACGGTGTCAACATGTGATTTTTTGACATCGCTAAACAACAGGTAATCAAATCCACTTTTATTGTCTGTTTGACTAAAGTGCCCTTCAGCCGGTTGGCAATCCGTTTCAATGGACTTTTGAGCGGATAAAGTGCCTATTATGGCGAAAAAAATATAAAAAAATATTGCTTTTTTCATGGTGTGTCGTGCGAAATTTTGTTTATTCTGTAAATATGCATTGTTGGGTCGCTGTATTCATCTCAGCCGTCCACATTATTCTTCGACCTATAGTTGGAAATCCCAAAACAGTAAATATCATGCCTTGGCTCCCAAAGCCTTTAACAGAAGCATTCTCCCATTCATTTTGGGTGTTGAACATAGTTCCGTACGAAGGGTCAAAATATTTTGAAGATCCATTACTGTATGTGTATTTGACCACGGCGTGATCCGCAAATGGAGACTGAGGATTTGAATTGCCTTGGGCTCCTGCGCCACTTTGCGGTCCTAAATTCAAAACTTTGCCATTAGTTAAAGTATAAGGTGAAGTTGTAAAATTAGGATTAAGTGAAACTGGATCGTACTCTTCGTCGAAAATATTAAAATCTACTGCATTGCTTATGTTGTAGTTATTGATAAAAAAGAAGGCGTATTCGCTGAGAGGAGAAGTCTCAAATAAATTTGGCAGATCTGATCCAAAAAAAGCAGACAATTCGTTATTCCTCCGAATATCATCGACTGCATCCAACTTTTTGGTCGCTTTCCAAAATATACCTACTCCCGTTGCGCTAATTCCTTGGATAGCTAACATATCTAAGAGAAATTCAGACCATGCACCACACCTGCCATCTTCGTACTGTAAAAGACCTTCGGTCGTAAAACAAAGATCTCCAGCTTCCGGGGCGGGATTCTCGTTAATTGGGGACCAGTAAGTCATTCCGTTCAGTCTGGTTGGTGAATCTTTTCTGATTACTTTTTTTCCTGTAAATACACCAGCATAGATGGCATCTGTAATTTGGTCTTTATTGGTTAATAGTTTGCCAGATTTACACCCATAATATACCACGCTATGGTATGGCTCGAGCATTGGAATGGCAAGAGCAGGTGAATGTGTAATGTACAAAGGGTGGCTGCTTTTTCCCGCTTTTTGCCAAGGGCCATTAGGTGAATTGGAAATGTACCATTCCATTTGAAATGGTTCATAAAAATCTACTTTGTTGGCGGGAAATCCACTGGTAAGTGAGGTCGCCGGATAGGTACCTTGGTTTAACTGTTTTGCTGGCAAATCGAAATTTCCTGGACCATCCGCTTTGGCCCATATTGTTTTTGTGCAGCCCGCAAGTTCAAACTTTGCTGTAACTTTTGGTGCTGAACCACTAACAAATGCAACAGGAGTTTCGGTACCGGGGTATTTCCAGGCTACTCCGGTGATTGACGGATGAGGATTATAATCCCGCAATAACGTAATTTTTTGCGCCGGTGTAGCAGCCGGGTTTTCAGCCAACATGTCCATTTCATCTAACCTGATGTTATATTGAAAGGTTTGACCGAAGGCGGGAATAAGTAACCCCCAAAAAAAGGATAAAATAAGGCCGTATCGCCTTAGTTGATAATTGTAATTGAGCATAAAAATTGTTTTTGAATGAATGACACTACTAATCCGGAAAAGTATTGCACAAATATGCAGGAGCCTTTTTACACATGAATCATTTTCCATCTGGTAAAATATTATTCAAGCCAAATAAAATATTACACCCTTTTCCGCTTGCATTTGTTTAAAAAAGCCATTAACGGAGACTGCCAAACTACATGCAAGGGTAATAATTGTTAAAAAAATGCGCAGCATTTGGAAGTTTGATCTGATTTATCTTACCTTTGTTTCAGACCTTATTAAAAGTTGTAACTGTGTTATAAATTCACGCTTTATGCCCATGGTAAAATCTCCCCTAAGGCAATAAAGCAAAACCTTCACCCTACGGGACTGTATTTTAACAGCCACCGAAACATCAACTACGCATTATGAGTATTGGTAGCAATATTCGCAAAATCAGAAAAACGCTGGAACGTTCACAGGAATCTGTGATTCACCGCATTAACAACATGTCGCAAAGTACTTTGAGCAACATCGAAAATGGCAAAAAGCCCATTGGTCCCGATTCTCCACTGCTACAACAATTAGCCGATGAATTGGGCGTACCCGTTGAGGCATTCCTCAGCGACAATGGTCACACCTTTAATAATGTGATCCAGCAGGGTGGCCAGTATGTGGCGCAACAGTTGGCTGACCAAAATGCACTTTCTTTCCTTCAGGAAATGGTGCAAAATTTTGTTTCTCACGCAAAAAGCCAGGAAGAAATGCTGGCGGCAATGCTCGAAACCAACCGGGCGCAGCAACAAATGATTCAAGTGCTGCTTCAAACACGCCCCAATGGTACAACGTAAATTTGCCCTTCCCCACAACTACTGCACCACCCGCACCCAATAATCCAAGTCCGGCACGACCATTTTGGGGCGTTTCTGCTCGTATTCGAGGACTTTTTGGCCTAATTTTGCCAAAAACGGAAAACCTACCGTGTCGTAATCGTAGGCATCGTCGTTAAAAATACCGTCGGAATTGCACAGGATAGTGGCCGCTAACACAAATTCAACGCCGCTTTTTGCGTCCACCACGTAGGCTACATCGGTGAGGGTACCGTAGGCTTCTCCCACTTTGTTAAAAATCCGAATGCTGCCGTCCTGGCGGTTTTTGGTGTCACCCATCACAAAAAATTTGACGTAACCGTCCCAATAACTTTGTTCGTTGTACTTGGGGTGTTTGAACTCGCGCGGGAACTGCCCCATCGAACGGTGCAGGAGGGTGTAATCCGCGTCGGAAATTTTGAACCGGGCTTCCGGGGGCATGGCGGCGGGAAACAACAAGGCCCGCAGCATCCGCTCCATATCGGGGAGGGCAAAGCGGTTTTTGGCCGTAAAATCGTAAGGTTGCCGGACGAGGGAATCCTGCGCATTTTGGTATCCTTTTCCTTTGAGCAAGCCGGTACACGGGTTCACGTACTCCAAACGGTCCACTTTTTCTTTTTCCTGCCACCACACCCTGCCACCTTTGTCCACAAAACGGAACGGTTGGGCAATGCTTTGGTCGCGTTGTCCGCTGTAAAAGCGGTGCATAATAGCGGTGTGTTCGTAGCCTTTTTGGAACAATGTTTTGTTGATGTATTCGCGGCCCAAAAAATCAAAAAGGTGGTTGTAGGCTTCGTTGTCGCTCACCGCAAAAATGGCCCGCACATCCTGGGCAATGGTGGGCAGACCTTCGGGGGCCGCCGGGTCGGTGGTGTGGCGGTATTGAAATGCCCGCACGGAATCGAGTTGGTACGGGGTTTCGCTGTGAATACGCGGGTACCCACTGGCTTTGAGGTTGCTTATTTTTTCGAGGGCGAGGGCGGCCAACGGCATTTTTACCACGCTGGCGGGATAAAAATAGCGGTTGGAATCCACGTTAAAATGCCAGGTGGTAAAATGCGGCACCTGCTTGTCGTCGCGGTCAATTTGGGTTAGGATAATTTGGACTTCGTAAACATCTTTGCGGGCCACAACGGCTTTTAGGGCCGGGTCTTGCAGGATGGTCCGCAGAGGGTTATTTTTATCGCCGCCGTTTTTTTTTAACAAAACGCACGAGGCGATGGCGACGGGGAGCAGGGCAAGCAAGAGGTATTTTTTTGTCATAAAATTCTTTTTCCGTCAAAAACTTCTACGGGTGAACCTTCGGCCAAAAATACGGAAATGGGTTCGGAATTGGATAAAAAAGCAAAATTTGGCCCATAAACGGCCTCAAAATTGACATCGCAGCGCCAGGCTTCCACCGGATACAGTTCCCAACGCGGGTGCGCCACCTGGTATTCGATGGTGCCGCCGTTGCGGGCTTTGCCGTAGCCCCAATAGTGTTCGGTGATAAATTCGGCTTCGCTGCCCACTTTTAACGGAATGGCCGTGGGTTGCGCTCGTACCCCGATGGTATGCTCTAAGCCCGCCTGCCGCCATGAATACGTGGCCGTCAGTTGTTGCGCATCCTGCTCTATGTGGTGGCTCATGGGCACGGCTTTGTAGGGTTCGTTATAGAGTAGTTGGGCCACCCACGCAATGGCGGGTTTGGGCACCAGTTCGCTTACAAACACCACGCCGCGTTTGTCGCCCGCCTCCGGGTCGCGGCGCAGGACGTAAAAACGCAGGTTAACTTCTTCAAAATTTACGTGAAAAGGGATTTTGATGCCTTTTACCCGCACTTGTTCGAACATAAAACCCACCACACTCACGTAACAGGTATTGTTCCAAATATCCAGTTCGACCCCTTGGGGCAACCAGGGTAACAGCAATTCCGGCTCCACTTTGTAGTTGAGCAGGATCAATTTGCGCCATTCGGCGGTGAGAAAATGGTTCATGGTATTATTGTCTTGTGTCTGCTACCTCGATAGTGCGTTTTTCTAAGCAAACACGAGTTCGTTTTTTACTCTTGCGCCTTCTTTTTGCCGATCGGCATTATTGGTTTTTAGGTCGAATTCGATTTTTTTTGCGCAAAGTTTCCACCAGTAGTTGGCTTTTAAAATACCGCCGGAGTGTTTTTCCAAACGATAAAACAAGGCAAAATTGGCCGATGCTTTACCCGTCAGCAACTGGTTCAATTTGGTCTGATGCAGGCCTACTTCTTCCGCAAAGTCTTTCTGCTTTTTATTCAGAATCGTGATATAGGCTTTCAAATACACGGGGAAGGAGTGTATTTCATCATAGGTATCGCGTTGAAAATAGTCCTCCATCTGAAATTTTAGCCGGAGTAGTTCGGAATGCAGCCGTTGCTGTCCGGTCATTTCGCGTAACCTTTGCAAGCGAACCTCCCTTATTTCGAGGTTGGCTGCATGTCGCTCTTCTTCCGAAAGATGATTCGGAAAAACATAGGCTTCCGCCAGTTCTGCATCGGACAGGTGTTGTAGTGCAACTTTATATTCCTTCTTCATTGTCTAAATATTTTTCTATAAGATGGTTTGCAACCTCTGACTCAATGGCTAATTGCCGACCATATTGACTGAAACTATACGCATGAATATAGTGTGCAATGAGTTGCGTTTTGGGTACCAGGGAAACAAACCCAAAATAACCCCTTTGAAAAGAAAGGCGGCAGGCAAATGCAATTAAACAGCCCGCAACCCCTTCATATTGCTTTGTTTTTCCAATGTTCTCCTTGGAACATTCCAATAAGGCAATTTCGATACGCAATTCTGTGGAGTAGTCTATTAACGATATTAAACCAATAATTTGGTTATAAGGTTTGGTTTGTAGTCCAAAAACTTCGTTCCTTATCTCCTGCATCCAATCAAAACCAAAACGGTCGCTTATTGGTGCAAGTTCCGCCTTTGAAATGGGGATAATTTCAAAGGGTACATTTTGTTGTGTGGACTGCTCTTTTATGGGCATTGCTATTTGGTAAAGAAACTTTGCAAAATTAGTAAATTTTGTTTACAAAATAAAATATTTTTTTGATCACGCTCTCTGCGTAGTTTTTACTTCAATGAAGAGAATTGACCGATTATGTTCTCCCGTGCTTTATTCGCGCCAAGTAGTAGGTTAGTTTTAGGGAGTTAGCGTATATTTGCGCCGTTAAAAGCCCCGGCCTGGGGCTAAAAAATGTCCTGACTAATGTCTCGTAACGTACTCTTTGCCCTTTCCCTGGTTTTTACGGCTGCCCTTGTCCGTCTTTTTCCCCACCCCGATAATTTTACGCCACTGGGCGCAATGGGATTATTTGGCGCGGCTTATCTCCGCCGTTCGTGGGGGCTGGCAGTGCCCTTTTTGGCGTTGTTTTTGAGCGATTTGGTGTTGAATAACGTGGTTTATCGCGTTTATTTTCCCGAATTTACCTGGTTTACTTCCATTTGGAGTTACGTGGCAATGGCGGGCGTTGTGGCAACCGGTGCCTTGTTGCTGAACGGAAAAATAAACATGGGTCGCGTTGCGGCAGCATCGTTGACGGGTTCGTTGGTGTTCTTTTTGATTTCCAATTACGCGACGTTCGACGGTACCAACCTGTACCCCAAAACCCCGGCGGGTTTAATGGCTTGTTACACCGCAGGGTTGCCTTTTTTGCAAAATACCATTCTCGGCGATTTGTTTTTCTCGGCGGTGATGTTCGGTGCCTACGCTTATTTTAGCCAAAAATCGTTGGCAACTTTGCCTTTGGATAAATAAAAGGTCCGAATAATCAGGCCAATTACCACCGCGTATTCCAAAGCAATCCAACCAAATTGCTCCTGTCTGCCGCCGCCAATGTAGTGGCTGTAGGAAAAAAAGACCACCACACTCCACGCAACGGCAAAAACCGGCGCAATCCCGGTGCTGCACGCCAACGGGATAATCACGTACCACGGGTGCACCGTAGTGGCGTTTAATAAATACAAGGTACTCGCAATCAGCAACGCCGTTTGTACATCCCGAACGGGGCGATCTTTTTGTTTAAACAGCCAAAATGCCAAATACAGCACCACAAAAACGGTAACCTGCCCCAATACCGGCCCAATAGTGGCCCCTTCGTACCAGCCCGTAAACCACGGCGAAACGTGCGAAAACAGGTAATACAACGAGGCGTTAAACTCAAATTTTTGAAAATACAGGTGTACGCTCGACTGCATATTGCGCAGCACGTCCAAGTCGGCCAATGGTAAAAAAAACGCCAGGTTTGCCGGTATAAATCCCGCCAAAAAACGCCCGACGCGCCGCCAGCCCAACCACCCGATCACGAGGGGTAAAAACAGCAAAGGCAACAATTTAACGGCTACCCCGGCGGCCCAAAAAACACCCGCCATTCCGTCGCGGCGTTGGTGCAAGAACAACAAAGTGGCCAGCATACAACCCGCCATCATCCCTTCAAAATGGCCGTTGCCAACCGTTTCCACCATGACCAAGGGGTTAACTGCGTACAACAAAACACCTTGGTTAGTCCATTCGGGGTTGGTTTGGCGCAGGTATTGGCGTAGCACCCAGAGCGTGGTTATTTCACCCGCCAAAATAAAAAATTGCAGGTATAAAACGCCGGTTGGCACGTGGCCATTGGCCCCAAAAGCGGCAATTCGGAACAAAAATTGCCCCAACGGCGGATACACCGTGTGGTAATCGGGGGAGTTGAGCAACAAAAACCATTCTTTGGTAATGCCGGGCACCTGCATGGTATCGAGCACCGTGCGCGGGGTGTAGGCAAACGGATGAATCCCGTGGTTCCAGAGGTGGCCATCCCAGAGAAAACGGTAGGTGTCGTCGGAGAGCAGCGGCAGGGCACCCAGCAGCAAACAACGCAGTATTATCCCCAGCGCCATGCTGTACCCACTCCCGATGCCCGAGGGCAAAACGAGCAGCATTCCGGTCACCAACGGAGCCCAAATGGCCAATAATCCGTAAAAATCCGTGCGGACGGCGTACATCCGGTAGGCGACCAGGCCCGCCGCGAGTAAAAGTATGCCCACGCTCAGGGCGAGCATTCGGCCCAACCGCCCGTATCTTATTTTGAAATATTGCGACATTGTACGCCCGTTGACTTGATGAAAAGGGGCTGCAAAGGTAATGGCTTACAACGCATCAACTACCAGTCATTGGTTTGTTCGTCTTTTGCCCGACACATCCGGGAGTGTGTTGTGGGCGGGAGGTAACTTGTTGGTCAAACAGGCTCGTCTTACTCCATTCGGAATGTCATCGGGATCGTGACTCGGACACTGGCCGGGTTTTCACCTACTTTGCCGGGATTCCACGTGCTCATGGCAGAAATTACCCGGATCACCTCTTTTTTAATGTCATTACAAATGCCATTGATAACGTAAATGTCTTCAATTTTTCCTTGTTTGTTAATCATAAATGAACTATAAGTCGTGCCCATAATATTATTGTCTCGCGCAAATACCGGGTAATTAACTTCAGCCATTAAAAAGTATAGCAAACTGGCCTCGCCACAGATTGTATCCTGTAATTGTTTTACGGTTTGACAGTTGTAGGAAGGTAATATCTGTGCTTGACTGCTGTCTTGTGCATCTACGTCATTATACACTTTTCTGGTTATTGAGGTACCGTCTTGATAGTATTCTTCCAGAATTATCTTTCCATCGGAATTAGTAGTTGTCCATTGTCCATGTCTTAACCCCCTTTTGTACATGCCGGTACTCGTTTCCTTTTTTTTAGGGTCAGAAAATAAAGAATATTCCGTCCATTGCCCCTGTTTTTTTCCATCTTTATAATTCCCTTCCTTCCACACTTGCCCGTCGTCGCTCCAAGAACGGGATGGCCCGTGCGCAATTGTAAAGTTTTTATCCTGAAAATATTGCTCCAGAGTAACCTGCCGGGTTTCGTTGTAAAAAGTGCGGTAACGGAACTGACCATCGGCGGTTTTTTCTTTGGTATAAATCATCCCGGCATCCAATAATTCATTTCCGGGTTCAACGGAGTATCCGTACTGTTTTTGTAATTTTTTAGTAGTAGATAAACATCCGGTCATTAGCACCGTAGTCAGTGCAAGTAATAATAGTTTTTTCATTGTTTTGAATTTTAAGTTTTCAGTGCGCAAATATAAAGCAAATAAGTATTTTTGCAGCACTATGTCCAACCGGTGCTTTAGACATGCTCTTAAATGCCACGGCCCCGACGAAACCTTTTATTAGGATTAGACTTTTCCGTAAAATATGACCCACAAAGAATATTTAAAAGAGCAATTGGCCAAAGGCGATCTCGAACTGGTGATTAAAGAACTCTTGGAGGCCACCGGTAATAACGGGCAAACACGCCTGCACAACGAATTAGTTGCGCAATCGGCGAGTTTTCACCGGATTCAGCAGGAAAAACGCAGCAGTGTCATCAGCACGGCCAATTATTCCGTGGCCTGGAACCGTATCAATAACGCTATGCTGTATTATTTGGACCAATACGACGATAAGGGCCGAAAAGCCCCGGCTACCGCCGACAGCGGCGCAACGGACGACGCCAAAACCGCGCCCAAAAACGTAAAGGTGTTTGTGCCCCTGCCGGAAACCACGCTGCCCAGACTGCGCTACGACGAAATGACCATGCGGGAATTGGAGGTGTTGGCCAAAGATGGGCTGGCATTGCTGGTCACCGCTACCCCAACGGAAACGGCGGCTTTACACCGGCAAATGAAACCAATTGTGGGAGAGGGCCGAATTATGAAGATAATGAAAGGAAATTACACGTATTATGTGGGTTTATTTGGCAAATACTTGGTTGCCAATGTTGAATGTCTCGTCATGGGTCCAGAAAACGCTGTTCTTGCGGTCTCTAATGCCATTATTGATTTGAATCCCAAATTAGTACTCATGGTTGGCATCGCGTTTGGCATTGATCCTCAAAAACAAAATATCGGTGATGTGCTGATTTCCAACATGCTGCTGCCTTACGAAAGTCAACGTGTAAGTGCTGATGAATCAACAGATCGTGGCAGCCGCCCGGAAGCCAGTAATTTGTTGCGCAACCGTTTTAAAAACGTGCGCGACTGGGAATACACCCTGCCCAACAGCGAAATGGCCAAAAGCGAACTTTGTGATATTCTTACTGGTGCTAAATTGGTTGATAACCTGGAATTTCGGAAAGAACTCCAACGCCGTTTTCCCACCGCTCAAGGGGGCGAAATGGAAGGAGCGGGGGTGTACACTGCCTGCAAGGATAAAAACGTGGACTGGATTTTGGTAAAAGCCATTTGCGATTACGCCGATGGCCTCAAAAAAGACCACAAAAAGGAAAAACAACATTTGGCCATTATCGTGGCCCTGGACTTGTGCCAGCACGTTTTTAACCAAAGAACGGTGTTCGAGGGGTTGTTAAGCCCTTATAACGCGGAGGTGTCTGTGAATATAACCGTTAATACCGGAGGAAACACTGCGCCCTCTTCGGAAACGAATACCCCCACGCCAACGCCTTTTTCGTTGGAAAAAGCCCTCGAATTGCTCAATAACGGCGAAATGCCCAAACTATTTACCATGCTGGATAATGCGCCTATCCCCGATAAATTCTCCTATAATCGTTTTAAACGGGAGTTTCAGGCGGGGATAAGCGGCATTGATTTGATGGATTGGCGCGACCGGATGGAAGTGTTTATGCGGGGAATTTAATTACCCGGTCAAAACCATTTAGGCGTATACTTTGCCCAAAAAATCGCGCACGGAAGTGGGTTTTTGACCAATTAATTGCGCCAAATCGGATTGGGTATTTTCAAATTCACCGGCGGCAATACCCAACGCAAACGCGGCAAAAAAGCCGGCAAAATCGGCGGGAACGCCCGCGCCCGTGAGTGTTTGTACGTACTCGTCGGCCGTGGGAGATACGTGTTGAATGGATTTGCCCGTTATTTCCGACAGAATCGCAGCCACATCGGCGTAGGACACGGCTTCGTCGGCCACAATTTTGTATGTTTTACCCGCGTGTCCTTCGGCCGTAAGTACTTCGGCTCCGGCTTTGGCCATGTCGCTGCGGAGCGTAAAAGCCGCTTTCCCATTGCCCGATGGCTGGTACACCACGCCCGTTTCCAGAACTTTTTCTCCCAAAAACATGGGTAAAAAATCGGTGTACAAACCGTGTTGCAAAATGGTGTAGGAGATACCCGATTCCCGCACCCATTGTTCGGTTTTGAGGTGCGAATCGGCCACAAAAGCGATGGGGGAGGAGCCATCTTCCGTTTTGCGGTCGAAACTGGTGTAGACAATGTGCCCAACCCCGGCTTCGCGGGCGGCCTCAACAACATTGTGGTGTTGCGCGGCGCGGGTGGCCACGTCGGAACCCGACACAAAATAGAGTTTATCCACGCCGGTAAATGCCGCCACCAAAGAGGCCGGATCGTTGTAGTCGCCCACGCGGATTTCGATGCCTTTTGCCCGCAAATCGGCGGCTTTTTCGGGGTTGCGCACCAAAGCCGCGATGTTGGCGGGTGCCGTTTTTTCCAATAAAAAATCAATGGTTGCTGATCCAAGGCCGCCCGTGGCGCCGGTGACTAATATCATGATGTTGAAGTGTTTGTAAGAGCGTACTCTAGTTCAAATAATGGCACAAAGGTCTGGGTAGGTCGCTATACATTTGCTATCACTTTCCTTTAGTATAGCGCTATACTGAAGGAAAGTAGGGTTTAAAAAGGGACTATTTGCCCCAAAAGCCTTACTTTTGCGCTCATTATGCGTGCAGGAACTACCAATATTGCCCCCGAGCAGCGCCGCCCATTGGCCGTGCCGCCAACAATTTGCCCCGTTTCAATGCGGGCCATCGCCGATGCCCTTGAGTTTTTGGGGGGCAAATGGAAAATGCCCATCCTGGGTGCCTTGTTTATGGGAGGCAAACAACGGTTCCGCGAGTTGGAGCGCAGCGTACCGGGTATTACGCCCAAAATGTTGTCGAAAGAACTGCAAGACCTCGAAATGAACCGGTTAATTGTCCGGCGCGTACTGAATACCAAACCTGTAACGGTCGAATATGAACTCACGGCCCACGCCGAGAGCATCAAACCCATGCTCGATGCGTTGTCGGATTGGGGCTTGAAACACCGGCGGTTTATTATGAATGGTGAACATTCGGTGTCTGCCCCCAAATAAACGATACTCGTTATGATCACGTCACGAAAAGTTATTTTGTACATCGCTACCAGTCTGGATGGCGTTATTGCCCAGCCCGGCGATGATTTATCGTTTTTAAATTTGGTGCAAAAAGAAGGCGAAGATTATGGTTATGCCGCATTTACCAGCACCGTGGACACCGTAATTATGGGCCGAAAAACCTTTGACTGGGTTTTTCAGGCCATCAACGGCGTGCCGCACCCGGATAAAGATACCTATATTATTACCCAAACGCCCCGTCCCGACATGGGTCGAACGCAGTTTTACACCGGTGACCTGACAGAGTTGGTGTTGTCGCTCCGCGCGCAACCGGGTGGCACGATTTACTGTGACGGCGGCGCACAACTGGCCAATGCGCTTTTGCGCGCCGGTTTGTTGGATGAGTGCATCATTTCGGTAGTGCCCGTGTTACTTGGGGCCGGTACCCGCCTTTTTGCCGACGATTTAGCCCAACAAAAACTACACCTGCTCGGCTCCCGTTCGTTTGACATGGGGCTGGTGCAATTGCATTACGCCGTGGTGCGGGTGTAATGTTTCATTTTTGGAAATATCGCTTGTTTTTGGGTAGATATTTCCAAAAATAGTTTTAATCGTTGGAAATATCGCCAAAAAAACTACCTTTGCCGCCAATAATACTTTAAAAATGAAAAAATTAATTGGCCGTCGCGAAGAAATTACGCTGCTCAACAACCTGAATAACAATGAAATGTCCGCTTTTGTGGCCGTGTATGGTCGTCGTCGGGTAGGGAAAACCTTTTTAGTCCGGCAGGTTTTTAATAATACCTTCAGTTTTTATTTTACCGGAACGGCCAACATCAATACGGCGCAACAATTGGCCAATTTTCACGCGGCGTTATCGGGGCAAATTATAGCCGCTGAGCATTACCCAATTCCCAAAGATTGGTTCGAGGCATTTCGGCAACTGAGTGCGGCACTTGCAACCTTATCGGGTAAAAAAGTCGTTTTTTTGGATGAACTTCCGTGGTTAGATACGCCTAAATCCGGTTTTATTCCGGCATTAGAATATTTTTGGAATAGTTGGGGGAGTGCCCAGCCCGATATATTGCTCATTACCTGCGGTTCGGCCGCCTCTTGGATGATCAATAACCTGATTAACCATCGCGGTGGTTTGCACAATCGGGTCACGCACCGAATTCAGTTGGATCCGTTTACCCTCGGTGAATGTGAACACTTTTTTGAAGAACGCGGGGCGACTTTTGGCCGTTACCAAATTATTCAGTTGTATATGGTTACTGGCGGAATACCTTTTTACCTTGACCAAGTGGATAAAGGATTAACCGCAACCCAGAATATTGACCGTTTGTGTTTTTCTAAAAATGGCCTTTTGCGCACCGAATTTGATAATTTATACACTTCTTTGTTTAAAAAAGCCGATAAACATATCGCGATTATTGAGATACTGGCTGGTAAAAACAAGGGAATGTCGCGCGAAGAAATTATTAAAAAATCCGGTATCCCCGACGGTGGGAGTCTTACACGGTTATTATTGGAGTTAGAACAAAGTGGTTTTATTCGACGCTACAAAACATTTGGTCACGCTGTTCGGGATATGCAATACCAGGTATCTGACTTTTATTCGCTTTTTTACCTCCGATTTATCAAAACACACGATTCGGAAGAACATAATAGTTGGCTGGACCGGATGGATAACCCGGAAGTGCGCGCTTGGAGTGGTTACGCTTTCGAACAAGTATGTTGGGCGCATTTGCCGCAAATTAAACAAGCCTTGGGCGTTAGCGGGGTACAAACCAGCACCAGTACCTGGCAGGGATCAGTGGGTGATACCAAAGCGCAAATTGATCTGGTTATTGATCGGCGCGATCAGGCGATTAACCTGTTTGAAATTAAATTTTCGATGGATGAATTTGCCATTGATAAAAACTATGCCGATACCCTGCGGAGAAAAATAAGTGTTTTTAAACAGGCTACCAACACCCGAAAGGCCGTATTTATGACCATGTTAACCACTTTTGGAATCACTAATAACCAATACGCCGGCAGTATTGTCCAAAAAAGCCTGACGATGGACGCGTTGTTTGGTTAATGCCAAAATAAATCACCCATTTCCGGCGTTGTTGTCGGCATTCGCATGAGGCACCAACTTTTTATCAGGTCATTTCCCTTTCTTTTTTTCTTTTTAGCACAAGGTCTTGCGTTGCGCGCACAATGGCAAACCCTGAACAATCCGTTCGATATGTTGCGGGATAACCGCGTCCTGTTGTACGGTTTGGACAATCGTTTTTCCTATTTACACGGCAAAATAGCCTCGATTTATGGGCTGTACGGGGGCGTGGGTTTTAGCGACCGCCGCATTCGTTTTAAAATGGGCGTGAGTGCTTCCGAAAAATTTAACCTGGCGTTGCTGCCCGCCGATAGCGTACAGTTGGGACGCATGGCGTTTTTGTACCTCGGTGAAGAAACCGAAATGATTCGCTACCGGAAAACGGCTTTAAATACCTATCTTAACGTTGGTTTGGGGTATTTACTCCGCGAAAATACCCGTTTTCGGCCGTTGCAACAACACTTGATTATCCCCATTGAAATGGGTTTGGTGGTGACCTACGATCTGACCAATTACCTGACCCTGAAAGCGGGCGGCGGTTGGCGCGTGGTGCCACCCGAAACGCAACACCACCTGAACGGGTCTTTTATCAAACTCAGCGGTCAGGTGCGCATTGCCGAGTTGCGCCAGCGTTTTTTTCCCAAAAAAGACCACTAAAACTATTTCCCGGTAATTCGTTTGCGGATACGGCTCAGCGATTCGGGGGTAACGCCGAGGTAACTGGCCAATTGGTACTGCGGCACGCGGTCGAGCAGATCGGGACGGGTTTCGAGCAGGTTGCGGTACCGTTCTTCCGGCGAATGAATAATAAAGGACGAAAGATTTTCCTGGCTTTTGCCCAATTCTTCCTCGGTCACCACGCGGGCCAGGTCTTTGAGATGGGGAAACTGTTCAAAAAACGCGGCTTCGCGTTCGGGATTCCCCACCGACACGACCGAATCTTCGACGCAGGCGAGGTAGTACCGGGAGGCGGTGCGTTTGTGCGTGCCTTCGTAGGGGGTAATGGGCGCACCTTCGGTAAAAAATTGCGTGGTTTTTTCCACCCCGTCCACGAGGTAATATTGGCGAATACAGCCTTTCAGGATAAAGTAACACAAATTGGCGATTTGCCCTTCGCGCAGCAAAACGGTGCCTTTTTTGAAGGTTTGCAGGTTTAAACTATCCAAAATACCCTTCATTTCTTCCAGACTCAGGGTTTTGAACTGGGTGAGGTAATGGATAATTTCGTACTCCACCGAGTCGGGGTGGGGCATGGTAAAACCGGAAGTTGAGGGCAGTTGCGTGGATGGGGAATCGTTGTACATATACCTGTTGGATGAAATGAGATAGCAAGGTAGGTAAGAATACAACGCAAAAGTGTTCTTTTCGACGGAATAATACGCACGGCAGACGTAGTTTGCCCTACCTTTGTCCTGCGGTTGAATCCTGACATAAGAGCGGGACAGCCGCCATTCCGCCCGTTTCTTATAACGGGTGTCAACATATTGGGGCGTGTACACTTTCGTGGTGTGCCGCCCTTTTTTTGGGATCAAACAAAAAGCGCAGCGCGAACCACCCGTTCACGCTGCGCTTTGTTTGTACTAACTAAATACGGCGGCTATGTTCTTAAAAAATACGGTTGTATTTGATAAAGAAGCCACCGGTGTACGTTGAATTGAGGCCGAGGAAAGGCTCCAGGGCATCGGGGGCGGTACCGGCGGGTACTTCTTTTACGATGGCTTTGGAGAAGTGATCGTAGAACAATTCACCAAATACATTGAGCGCCAAACCTTTAAAAATCTGGATGTCCATGGAGTTTTGCCACAACACGTTACCGTTGAGGTTTTTGCGGTAATCGGCAAACCAACCCACGCGCGACAAAAACGCAATACGGTCGTTGAAGTACTTGTTGTTGTACTCGGCTTTGGCGATATAACCCAACTGGAAACGGTTGTTCTGGATTTTGTTATCCCGAATTTCGTTGCCCAAAGGCTGGCCGGGCAATTGTGCCAATACGTCGTTGCCCACGTAAATAAAGTTAAAACCCACGGGTGCGAAGAAAAACTTCATGTGTGGGTTGGGGCGGAAATCAATACCGGGAGCGACCGAAATACGCGCCGGAGCGAGAAACTCGGAGAGCAGGTCTTCTTCGGGGCCGTCGAGCAGGTTACCCACGTAGGTTGGCAATACTTGCGTTTCGGCGGCGGCATCTACGGCAAAGAACAATTTGTCCTTGATGATATTGTAGCCGTAACGCGAGTTGAGGCGAAGAATATCGTTGTTTTTTTGGAACGGGTTGTCTTTCCCACCGAGGCGTTGGGCCGACAATAACATGGAAAAACTATTGTCCCAAAATGTTTTTTCACCTTTACGGGCGGCAAAAAGGTTGAGGACACCACCAAAACCCAAACGGTTGGTACCAGCCCCTAAACGAGGATTAACAATGCCCAAACCAGAGAGGTCCAAGCCCAAACCACCACCTTTTTTCCAGCCTAGTTCTGCTTTTGCAGCGGCTTCTTTGGCGGCCATTACTTTTTTCTCTTCATCTGTTTGCGCCGCGAGTGCAGTGCTCATGAACAGACAAGCCAAAAGGAGGAGTACATTAATTTGCTTCATAATGAAAACGGTTATTTTGTTTGTGTAAAACGGTATGAAACATTTTACAAGTTGAAAAATTTATGAAGAATGCTCACCGGAATCCACTTGTTTTTGTCCTTCCTGAACGGCGGGGTAAAAGACCTGTACGGTGGTATTGGTCAATTTGCTCAGGGGTACAATAATGGCGCGGTCGGAGGTTTGTAAAATCAGGGAAGTGTTATCAATGAGCACAACCTTGCCTTTTTGGTTGTCAACAATGATTTCATCTCCCACCCGAATTTTGCTTTTGTTGTAGTAAGACGCTAAATAATTGGCCGCCAGTTCTTTGGCCGCCAAGCCATAACCAATGGCAAAGGCCAGTGCTCCGGCTCCGATAATGGCGGTGAGGTTGGCGGCAATAAAACCCGTTTCAATTTTGGCCTGCGACAAAGCGCTTACCGCAATGGAAACAAATAAAAAGTAAAACACCACGCCACCAATCACTTTCGCCGACGGAATACCCAGCGACTGACAGGCCGCAACGGTAATGCCTTTGAGCAAATCGGCGATAAAAATGCCCAAAATCAAAATGACACCCGCCGTTAACAGCGAAGGCAAATAATTAAAGGCATCGCGCATGAGTTGCGAAATGGCGGCTATGTTGAGTACATCTACCGTCATCATGGTGAACATGAAAACGATGAAAAAATGCACAATGCGGGCAATCAAGTCCGAAAATTGTACCTCAACGCCCGTTCCTTTTACAAAATCAATGTCGTTGATCCGCTCGGTGAAGCGGTCAATGCCCACCGCGTGCAAAAGGCGGCCGATCCCACGCCTTGCCAACTTGGCAATGGTGAGGCCAATGGCAAAAATGATGATTGCCGAAATAAGTTTGGGCACACCAGTAGAAATTCCGTTGATGAATTGACTCATAAGTCCTTTGAGGATTGGCTCAATTACATCAGCCCAAAATGAAAAAAGCAGCATATAAAGATATAACTCGAGTGTAAATGTGGATTAAAAGCACTAACAAAACTATGGTTGTGGTACCGCCCAGTTGCGGGTACCGTGATTTTCGGGCAGGGGTTCGATGTGTACCTGGGGTTGCCGCCAGGTGCGCTCATCCATTTCGGCGGCCAAACGTTGCCGTTTGTCGCGTAAACACTTGGGGTCTTCGCCCCCGGTGACAATGTGTACAACGGTAGCCATTGTATTGAGTACAAACAGACTAACCATATCCCCGAAGTGGCCCAGGGTTGACGCTTCGCGCATGACCTGGAATTCCAATTCCGGCGGGCACATATCTTCCCTTTCTTGAATCAGTTTTTGAAAATTATTCATTTCCATCCCGTGATTATTTGATTAATTAAAAAAAACATTATAAATCGGTGTCGGCAATTGAATCTTTGCCGTATAAATCATCGTGTAACGACTGCGCTTTTATCTTAGCCCGCATGATTTGCATCTTAATGGCGCTTTCGGTTTTGTTTAAACTTTCGGCAATGTCCTTAATTTGTAAATCGTCAATGTATTTCATCAAAAGAATCGCCTTGTCGCCCGGCGGAAGCAAATCAAGAATTGTGGACAGGCGCTCCTGCTTCATTTCCAAAAGAACACTGTCAGATATATCTTCATCGGCATCGTTACGGATGCGGCTTACGTCCTCGGTAAACAGCAACTGTAATTTTTTCTTTTTACGGATTATGTCAATACAAAAGTTGTACGTAATCGAATACAACCAGGTTGAAAATGAAGATTGCTCGTTAAATTTGGTCAAATTCATCAGGATTTTGATGAAAATTTCTTGCGTAGCATCCCGAGCCATTCCTTCATCGGAAAGCATGGAGTAGCACTTGGCGAATACCTTGGGTGCATATCTCCGATACAAAATCGTGAAGTACGCCTGCTCTTGTGCCAGGCGGAAACGTGCAATTACCTCGCTATCCGAAAGTTCCGATATTTTCTTTGCTGAACTGACCAAAGTCTCTAAAATTTAAAAATCCGCCGCAAAGAGACGAAAAATTATGAAAATAGCCAATTCTTTTGCATAAAAAGCATGTTAATAGCGGACATTTTTCGGTTTTAGTTAATGGGACGTTAAGGTGTTCAACAAGTCACACGTATTTTTTGAAAAAAATAAAAGAAAAAACTTCGCCAGCGGTTGTAGGCATAAAACAAATCACAACTTACTCAGCATAATACGGTACAAAAACTTGTTGGGAATGTTGATGTCGGGTTGCCCAATGACGTACAACCGCCCGTTGCGCACTTTAAACCGTTCGGAAAAAAAAGGAATTCCTTTTACCGTTAAACTCGACCGCGATTTGCCCGTTTTGAAGTCTATTTCGGCCAACGAATAACCTTGGGGCGAATGGTAAAAAACACCGTAGACTTTTCCGTTGGCCACATCGTGTAATACGTCTTTTTGCCAGCCTTTTTGTAAGTGGTACGACAAGGGCGAGCGGTTTAACTGCATCTCTGGCCCACTAATGTGCACCAGGTAGTTGTTGGAGTGGTCCAGTACGTACAACTGGTGTTGAATCAGCAACATCGGGGCGTACACCGAATCGAGAATTTGGTTTTGCAGGGCACCAAAAGTGTACAGTTGGTCGTTGCTTTCGGGGTTGAGTATTTTAATCAACTCTGGGATAGTCAGCGACTTGGCCTCGGCGGCAATTTCTTCCGGGTCGAGTCCCGTTCCCCCGCCCGAGCGCGCAAAACTGCCTCCGCTGAGGTCAACGGGGCGCGTTAAAAAAAAGGGACTGCCAGTTACAAACCGCCCAAAAGTAGCCCAGGCGTTTTGCTCGGCCATAGTATCCATTACCGTTAATAAAGGTCGGCGGCGGCGATCGGGACCAAAAAAATAAAAGTGGGCCGATTGGTTAAAGTTGCCCATGCGCCGGTAAAAATAATGATCGTCAATGGCGACCTGGCAAGGCTCCACTAATTGATAAAACTTAACGGGGTCGTAGCGTGGAAACGTATCCACGTTGTCTTTGGCTACACCCACCTCCCATACGCCCGTGCGCCCCACCACGTGGTGTGCGCCGGTGCAACTGGTATGGATACGGCTGGGTTCTACGTCGGAGGGCAGCCGCATTTCTGACAATACGGCGGCTTCATCGGTGGTGTAACGCAGGAAATATTTCTTTTTTTCTCTGACCAACAACAACAAATTAGGCCCGGCAAAGGCATAATCGAGCAGTTCGTGCGAAAAATCTTCTTTGAAAATGGCCTGAATGGGGCTGGAAGAAATCACCACTTCCTGCAATTGCGGGTTATCGGTGTTGAGGGTAATGTTGAGGTAGGCTTTTTGATTGCGCCATTGCAAGGTGTCTAATTTGAGACGGTAATTGACAAACCCCAAACGCCGCACGGCGAGTACTTTGGGCCGCGTGGGCGATGGTGCCACAAATTCGCCGGTGGCATCCGTAACGGCGCGGGTAATATCGTCGGTGAGAATGGACGCACCGGGCAACGGTGTGCCGTATTCGTCCGTTACCGTTCCCCGTAGTTCCCAATTGGACGTTTGGGCATTGGCAAAATGGCCAATAAACAGCCAGAAAAAGAAAAATTGACGCATGGTGTAGGTGTTTTTTTATTGGACAAAAGACTTTGTTCGTCGTAGCATACACATTTTTACCACTAAGAAAGTAAGAATACACTAAGATTCACTAAGCGTAGCGTGTTCATTTTAAAGGATTTAAAGAAAAAAACTTTTCACTTTTCACTCTTCACTTTTCACTCTTCACTCCTAACTCATTTCTCATCATTAACCAAAGAGAATACCGTTCCTGCTACTGCTGCGCCGAGTAAATTGGTGATAAAATACATCCACAAATCGCTCCACGCCAATTTACCACTAATGGCCAATCCCAACGCCACGGCGGGGTTAAACACTGCGCCCGAAACTTCGGTGAAAATACTCATCAGCGCCGTAAGCGTTAACCCGATCGCCAGACCGTAATAGGCGTTGCCCCGCGTTTTTTCGGGCAAAATAACGTGCAAATATACGTAAATAAACGCAAAAGTGCCTAAAAATTCCCCCGTTAACACGCCCAATGTGTGGTTAGTGCGCACCACCACTTCGGCATTGGTGGTAAATGTGAGTAAAAAACCACCCATGATAGCGGCCAGGGTTGCGCCGCACAATTGGGCAAAAATATAACCCGGAAACTCGTCGCGGTGCAAACGCCCCTGCAACAACAGCGCCAGCGACACCGCCGGATTGTAATGCGACCCCGACAAGCGCATGCCGCTGTACATCAAAGCCATTAACATGAGGCCAATGGCCAATGCCGCCAACGGGCCGGTACTTAATAATATCGCCAATAGTAAAAAAAAGGTGCCAATGCCTTCGGTAATGAGTTTATTCATATGTCCAATAGTCTCTGAGCGGCAAAGATATTTGTTTCTACCGTTCATCACATCATTTCTACCACTGACCAGAATCATATTGTTTAGCCGTGGGGTATTCCGAACTTTGCGTCTAACTAATTCGCTATGAAAAAAATACTGATTATTATCGGACACCCCAATCCTGAATCGCTCAACCACGCACTGGCCCACCGTTACGCCGAAGCCGCCCGCGCGGCTGGTCACTCGGTGGAAGTGTTATCGCTGACTACTTTACAGTTCGATCCCATTTTGCGCATGGGATACGCCGCCGCGCAGGAACTGGAACCCGACCTGCAAGCCGCGCAAACTTCCATCCTCAAAGCCGATCATTTGGTGGTGGTATTCCCCAGTTGGTGGGGCAGCACCCCGGCGTTGCTCAAAGGTTTTATTGACCGCACTTTTTTGCCCGGTTTTGCTTTTAAATACAAAAAAGACAGCGTGTGGTGGGATCGCTTGCTCAGCGGCCGCACGGGACACCTCGTGGTCACCATGGACACGCCTTGGTTCTACAATTGGCTGGTGTACGGCAACGCCAATATTCGGGCCATGAAAGCCGCCACTTTTCAGTTTTGCGGGATAAAACGGGTCAAAGTCACCACATTCGACAGTGTTCGGTCTTCCAACGAAGCCCGTCGTACGGCCTGGCTGGAACAAATGGCCCAAATGGGCACCAAAGGGTTATAGCGCAGCGGAGACTGTTTTTCATAAACGGCGGCAAACACCTACCTTTGCGGGATGCAGTTACCCAACCTTTCCGATACTATTGTCGCTTTAGCCACCGCGCCCGGCGTGGGTGCCATTGCCGTTATTCGCCTTTCGGGCAGCCAAACGTTCGCCATTGCCGACGCTATTTTTCGGGGCAAACGCCCGTCGGAAGGGAAAACGCACACCGCGCATTTTGGGTACCTCATTCGCCCCGACGGCTCCACCGTGGATGAGGTGCTCATCACCTTGTTTCGCGGCCCCAAGTCGTACACCGGCGACGATACCATCGAGATCAGTTGCCACGGCTCCACCTACCTTCAGCAGGAAATTATTCAGGTCTGTTTGGCGGCCGGTGCCCGGATGGCGCAGCCGGGCGAGTTTACGTTGCGGGCGTTTTTGAACGGCAAAATGG
This sequence comes from Chitinophagales bacterium, assembly GCA_013298845.1. Lineage (GTDB taxonomy): Bacteria > Bacteroidota > Bacteroidia > Chitinophagales > Saprospiraceae > M3007. The sequence goes on along the minus strand of JAAFJN010000012.1, from coordinate 2,116 downwards.
ACCTTTCGCAAGCCGAAGCCGTGGCCGATTTGATTGCCAGCCAAAGCGCCGCCTCCGCCGATATGGCCTTGCGCCAGTTGCGGGGTGGTTTTCGCGACGAAATTGCCCGTTTGCGCGGGGAATTGATTCATTTTGCCAGTCTGGTGGAATTGGAACTTGATTTTTCGGAAGAAGACGTGGAGTTTGCCGACCGTGGGCAGTTGCGCCGCCTCATTGAAACTATCCGGGGGCACATTGGCGGTTTATTGCGGTCATTTGACTTGGGTAACGCCATTAAAACGGGGATTTCGACCGTGATTGCCGGGCGGCCCAACGCCGGGAAATCTACGTTGCTCAATGCCCTGCTCAACGAAGAGCGTGCTATTGTGAGCGATATTGCGGGTACCACCCGCGATACCATCGAAGAAACCCTCAATATCAACGGGGTGCAATTTCGCCTCATTGACACGGCGGGTATCCGCGAGGCCCAGGACCAAATTGAGGCCATTGGGGTGCAAAAAACGATGGAAAAGATTGAACAAGCCGCCATTTTTGTCTACGTTTGGGATGTTACCAGCGGTATGACCCTCGCCGATGTTCACGCCGACCTACGGCAATTGGTGCGCGACGAGAATACACCTTATTTGGTTTTGTGCAATAAAATGGACCGCAATCCGCTGTTTCAGTCGGAGTGGCTCGTGAACCCCGCCGATGACTCGGTGCACCCGTATTTACAAAACGACCCGCCCGCCGACAACGCGATTGGCTTAACGCTCGACCGGATCATTAATATTTCGGCCAAAAACGAGCAAAATATTGAGTACCTGAAAAACCGCCTGTTTGAAGTGGCCATTGGTTCCCAAACGGATACCGAAGGCACCATTGTGTCCAACGCCCGCCACCACGATGCCCTCCGCCGCTCCGATGCCGCCCTGGCCGATGTTCTGCACGGCCTCGATTCGGGCATTACCGGCGATTTTATCGCGCAGGACATCCGCCGGGCACTGACGTTTCTCGGCGAAATTACCGGTGAAATCGGGGTGGAGGATTTGCTGGGGGAAATTTTTGGGAAGTTTTGCATTGGGAAATAAAAGTTTCGGCCTTGCCGACAACCACGGTGCGCTTCGACTTCGCTCAGCGCACCGTGGTTGTCGGCAAGGCCGAAACTTTCACGTTGAGCGAAGCCGAAACTTTTACGTTGAGCGAAGCCGAAACTTTCACGTTGAGCGAAGCCGAAACGAAGCCTAATACCATCGTTGAAAACATGATAGAAATGTGCCATTTCGGCGCGTCCGCAACCACGGTGCCCTTCGACTTCGCTCAGTGCACTGTGGTTGCGGACGCGCCGAAATCTACTCTTTGGGCGACAGTTGCTCCAATAATTCCTCCATAGTAATAACCGCAACTGCCATTTCCTGCGTTCTGATTCCCCTTTGGACCCGAATCGGCCTGATGTCATCATTGGAGGCGGCATTGGACTTCGTTTCGGCTTCGCTCAACGTGGAAGTTTCGGCTTCGCTCAACGTAAAAGTTTCGGCTTCGCCCCAACCACGGTGCACTGAGCGAAGTCGAAGGGCACCGTGATTGGGGCGAAGTCGAAGGGCACCGTGATTGGGGCGAAGCCGAGAATAATGCGATTCATTCTGGCACGCAGCGAATTGCTGCAAGGCCCCATACTCGCCGCGCATGAGGGCTTCTTTCTTTTTTCGGCTCCAGCCCTGAATTTGTTTTTCGCGGTAAAATGCCCAATCAATGCGGTGATACACTTCATAATAAAGCAGTTGAACCGGCAGATGTTTGCGGGTAAAATTGGCACCTTCGCCCCTTTGGTGCTGCCGGAAACGGCGATACAATGATTTTGTACTGCCCGTATAATATTGGCCGTTGGCACAATGCAGGATATACATGTAACCCATAAAAAATAAAATGGTAGGTAATTAATAACGGTAATGAAAATGACGGGGCAAATTTAATGGAGAATGCGCATTTGTTTTACTTTGTTTTTTAATAAATTTGCCCCGATTTTATTCAAAACTAATCTCCATTTTTCACACCAAACAATACTTTCTTTATGAAAAAACGCCCATTTTTAGTGTTATTTACCTTGTTGAGCGCCGTTTTCGGTGCTGCGGCCCAA
>JAAFJN010000011.1 GCA_013298845.1 Chitinophagales bacterium | reverse complement strand
CCTATCAGCAGTTGCCCAACAACAGCAGTTGGCGCTTCGTGGATAAAGCACAGGTATTCACCAACCCGGATAACCCATTTGCGGATGTGATTCGTGAAAATATCCAGATTGCGAATATTCAAAGCCATGTGTCCAACGGAGACTTCGTTGCGGCGAAAATCGGTGACGTAGACGGTACTGCTACACCAAACAACTTGGTTGCTTCTGACGATCGTACTGCTGGTACCTTGTTGTTCGACATCCAAGACCGTGCGGTAACCGCTGGTGAAACATTCACAGTAAACTTCAAAGCGGCTGACAAAGCAGCAGGTTACCAGTTCACCATGAACACGACTAACCTCGAAGTTGTAGACATCCTCCCAGGTGAGAAGATGACAACTGAGAACTTCGCAGTATTCGCTGATGCGATCACAACATCTGCTGATGACACTAACGGTGAGTTCGCGGTAACATTCCGCGCTACTGCTGAAGGTCAGTTGAGTGAAATGTTGGCAGTATCTAGCCGCATCACGCGCGCCCTTGCTTTCGATGGCGCGAGCAAATTGAACGTAGCCTTCCGCTTCAACAACGGAGGCAACAGCACCATCGCCGGTCAGGCGTTTGAGTTGTACCAAAACGCACCAAACCCTTGGGTGAACAAAACGCAAATTGGTTTCTATTTACCGGAAGCCAGCGAAGCCGTATTAACCGTATTTGACGCTTCGGGACGCATTTTGGCTACGCAAAAAGGTGATTTTGCTAAAGGGTACAACGCATTTACGTTAGATCGTAAAATGGTTGGTGTATCCAGCCAGTTGTATTACAAGGTAGAAACGGCGACGGCCAGTGCTGTAAAAACAATGCAGCAGGTGACAAAATAAGGTAGTCATACGCCGCCAATTAGGTAGAATATTATGATAAAATTTTTAAACTAGTATAACAATATTGTTTTTTTAGGTTTGCCGCAGTAATGTGGCAAACCTTACTCAGATAGTAATGTAATATATTGTATTATATTGCATAAGATGTTCAGATGCCCTAAGGTTATACACGTCTCCTTAGTTTAGCCACCTAAAAAGTTAGGTGGCTATTTTTTTGGTTTAAGTTTTATTTTTTACCATTTCAGCAAGGATGTTGCCAGAACGTTTGCAAAAAACGAATTACATTTGTCCATCAAATTGCACATCATGAAGAGAAAAGAATTCATTTACTCCATTTTGGGTACGGCGGCAGTGGCCAAAATTGCTTCTTTGGAGCGGGTACAACAAGTATTGAAAGAAGAAGATATAAAGCAACCCGTTTTATTTATGGGCCACGGCAGCCCCATGAATGCCATCGAAAATAACGAATTTACGGCCTACTGGAAAACCCTCGCGGCAACGCTGACCCCGCCCAAAGCGGTAATTTGTATTTCGGCCCATTGGCTGACCAACGGTACCAAAATTACGGCCATGAACCACCCGAAAACGATTCATGATTTTGGCGGATTTCCCAAAGCGCTTTTTGACGTAAAATACCCCGCGCCGGGCAATCCCGAATTGGCTAAAGAAACCAAAACCCTCATCAAAACCACCGACGTCGCCCTCGATCACGATTGGGGACTCGATCACGGCTCCTGGAGCGTTATTTGCCAAATGTTCCCCAACGCCGATATTCCCGTTTTGCAACTCAGTATTGATTACAATAAACCAGCCCAATACCACTACGATTTGGCCAAACAATTGTCGGATCTTCGCAAAAAAGGCGTGCTCATTATGGGCAGCGGAAATATGGTGCACAACCTCGGTATGATCGGGTTTGGCCCCAAAAAAGAAGGCGAATCCTTCGATTTTAACAAAGAATATGGTTACGATTGGGCTTTGGAAATGAAAGAAATCTTTCACCAAAAAATCACCAATCGCAACCATACCGATTTAATTAATTACCAAAAATTGCACAAAGACGCCTTGCTGGCCATTCCTACCCCCGATCACTATTATCCATTAATGTATGCCTTGGGTTTACAGGACGACAAAGAGGAACTTGCCATTTTTAACGACAGAGCCGTGGCCGGGTCGTTAACCATGACGTCGGTGAAAATTGGTTAATTCCGGGTAAATTGTAAGGTCTCAAAAATACCTTTACCAATGCACTCGCCCTGGAGAAAACCCAGTTCGCACGCGCGGCGCATGTGTACGCCCCCGAAGATGCGCGAGTGATACGCCTCAATACCGGCTTCTTTGAATGACGCAAATGCCCGGTTGCCAAAACCTTTGTCGCTGTGCTGTGCATCCGCAAACGGACGCACGCCGAACAAACGGGTTAATATCTCCGAAGACACACCCGCGTTACTGGAGGTGCCGGACGTGTAATCCGGGTAAGGCGGTGTAGGCACGGGCGAACTCCAGTCGGGGTGCCCCATTACTTCGCGAATATACGTCGCCGGGCGTTGAAGGTTGTACTTGTATTTGTTGTACCAGCAGGCCAAAAATACATCGCGGGTACCAACACCTAACAAGGTATACATCCGCAAAGTCGTCGCCAAATCAAGGTCAAACTGGTCAACTAACTGCGACGCGATACCCAACCAAGAACCCGCCGGGGTGCCGGAAACGCTGGGGTTATTGGCCCAAAAACGACCAATATCTACTTTTTGTTGGTCAAAAGAAGCCAAATAAACCTCTTCTACATCTTTGTAATACAGGCTGTTGGGGTCTTCGCTGTACGCAAATGGAGGCTCTGGTTCGCATACCTGCACACTTTCGATAACAAACGAACGCTGCGTCCACCAAAATGGCTGCATAAACCAAGGTGCACCCGCGTTAGTAGGCTTGTAATACCAAGGCTGGCTGGTGCTGGGGTAATAGGGCAGGTTTTCCAAACCCGCGCGGTTGTCGGTAGCCGCCCAAGCCAAAATCGCATCGGCCAGTTGGTCGGCGTAGGCTTTAGAGTCCTCTACCACCTGGCGCGAAAGGCCAAATTGGTTAATCATTTGCGCTTCCTGGCGGTTGGCAACTTCATCGAGCCGAATGCGGGCATCTTCGGCCATTGTTCCAACAATGGACTTAATCACCCTGGGCGTAGCGTGGCAGATAACAATCCCGTAATCGAGGGGTTTGCCCGCTTCCGGCGTGGGTAATTGGTCTAAACCGTTCAACTGTCCCACCAAAGAGCGGCCATTGGGCATACCATGTACCATAGATTCGTGCATGGTAATGGCAGTGTACGCATAAAGGCGGGAAGCATCCAGGGCAAACCATCCCTGGCGTTTTACCGTGTTATAGGCTGCGTCCATCCAGTCTTTGGCTAATGAGGCATCGTATTGGCTAAAATCGGTACCCGTGGGCGTTGGTTCGGGTGTTTCTACCTCCCGGCAACCTTGAATAAGCCCCAGGCTGAGCATGAGTAGTACAAAGGCGGCAATTTTTAACGTGAATGTTTTTTGCATTGTTTTAGTCATTGAAATGTGATAAACTGTCTTTTACAAATTTCAAGAATCATGCCAAAAAGTAGTTTTAGTATTTCAAATGATAGTATTACTTTTATTTTTTGGTAAACAAATAAAAAAAGCCACTGAACGACGGGTTCAGTGGCTTAAATGACATTTTTATTAAAAAAAGGTCAAATGCTTTTGCGCAGTTTTACCGGGTAATGATCAATTTTTTACTCAAACCCGTGCGGTCGGTGCGCACGTGCACGATGTACGTACCCGGTTGTAAATGTTGCACATTCAGGTTGATTTCGTTTAATCCTTCACTGCAAATAAGTTGATTTTGCAACATTAATTTACCCGAAATATCGGTGACGAGGTACGTTACCCGCGTATCCGCCGGGGCTAAAAACTGCATGGTATACGCATCCGAAGCCGGATTGGGGCCACTTCTGAAGTTTTCCAGGTCGCCGTCGTTCAATTGTTGGGCGGGTGTGTCGTTGTTGCTGCCGAGGCTTTCGTTGTTGCCACCACCGGTGAAACCAGTAAAACAACCGGTAATCACCACATCGTCAATGTACACCACATCGTCATCGGCGGATGCATCGGCGCGGAGCCGGAAACGGGTAGTAGCTGTAAACGGTCCCGGAATGGTCACCGTAACGTTTTTGCGCACGTTATTGGTGAAATCAATGCTATTGTCAAAATCGGCAACGGTGGTATACGTAGAGCCGCCATTGGTGGACATTTGTAACCATAAATCTTCGGCGGAGCCGTCAAAACTCACCGAAACGAACGAAAAATTCACTTTGATTTCGGAATAGGCGGTGCAATTGATCGAACTCGTGGTCATCAGCGACGTCGTGGTATTGTCCCGCAATTGAATGCTGTACGTGCCCGAACTGGCATAAGTGGCATTGCTGATGCGTGCGCAATCGGTGCCGCCATCGGTCCAAATTCCCCACGACGCGTCAAAATTTTGGCTATTGATGGTCATGTAAGTGCATCCCACCGGGTTTAGGGCCACGTTAACGTTGGTAACAACCCCGTTGGAAATGGTAATGTTTTGGGTGTGGGTACTGTAACCGGCCTTGGTGACCCGCAAAGTGTAAGTGCCATTTTGTAATTGTCCCATTTTGTACACGCCCAGGGTATTGGAGTTATTGGTGGTGGTGGTAGAAACCAGTTCGGCCTTGGCACCGGGGACGGGATTGCCCGTTACGGCATCGGTAATGTTGCCTTCGATGTAACAACCCCGTTGGAACGTGGGCGTAAGGACGAACATTTCGCCACTCGTGCTGCCGGTTCCGTTGATATTGGACACCAAAATATTGCCCGATGGCAAAAATGGGTACACGCCCCACGCGCCATTAAAACCGGTGAGGGTATTCGTATACGTGTCGTAATTACCCACCTGAACCAAATTGTCGGGGCGACTTACGTCCACAATCGTCATGCCATCCACGTACCACGAGGTAATGGCGTAACCGTTGCGGATATACGTGTTGTGTACAATGGAATTAGTACCCGGATTACTTTGAATTTGGTCGAGCAACCGGATATCCGACAAATCACTGATGTCGTAGGCGGCCAAGACCGAATTGGGTTTTTCATCGGTGGTAAACAACGTATTGCCGTACCGCCAGGTATTGTGCGAAAAATTCAGCGGCGTGTTGAACGGTGTACACAGCGGCACCCCGATTTGGTTGTTGGTACCGGTTTTGACCGTCATATCCACAATAGATACCAAACCGTTGTTGATATGCCCAACGTACATGGTATCGTTGTTGACGTAACCATCGTGGGCGTACCCGACGCCGTTAAAATAACCTTTATAGACGGGAGCCGCCGGGTTAATATTCAGGTCGAATACCAATGCTTTTCCACTGACTAAGTTGGTGCCGTACAGGTACAAATACCCTTTGGCTTCGTCTACCTGCAACGCGTGAATGGTGTTGAGTACCGCCGGGGTCGTGCCGCCGCCGGTGTAATTGGTAACCGTCAGGTTGGAACCGGGCAGGTTAGCCAGATTAACAATTTGCAAGCCGCCGCCGCCTTCGGTAGCCACGTACGCAAAGTTCTGATAGGTTTTAATTTCCCGCCAATCGCTGGCCGGGCCGCTAATTTGGGTGATTTGCACCGGAGCCGCCGGGTTGGTAACGTCGGTGATAATGAGGCCGTTGCGTCCGCCGATCAGGGCGTATTCTTTACCGGCGGCGGCATATCCCCAAATATTGGACAATACCTGACCGCTGTACACGGTTTTGGAACGCAGGGTGACATTGGTGTTTTGCGCAAAAAGGCTGCCCATCAAAAGACTGGCAAAAAAGGCTGTAATTAAGAATTTCATACAAAAAACGAGGTAGTTAGTGCACAGTACAAACACAGGATAACGGTTTGTGTAATGCTGGTGAACAAATATTGTGACAAATATAAAACAGGCCAATAACTATTTGGTCAATTTTTTTTGCCGCGCAGCGTATTTCCTCCGTCCGGTTTAGATAATTCCACCCCGTTGATTGTACCATTTTCGAAGCGCGTAAAGTACACTTTTAAACCATTAGGCCCGGCGAAGCCGTCTTTTTGCGCGCGGTCTTTCACCAATACCGTGGTTCCGAGGTTGTTGATTAAATGTAATTGGCCTTCTTTAATTTTAAATTCGCTGCGGCCCGACCAGCCGCCGGTGCTGAATTTACCGGTGAACTCGCGCAGGTGCGGGGGCGGGAGAATAACCGGTGCCTGTGCCCGAAACGACCATTTGCCCGATCCCAATTTCACCCGAACCAGGTTGGGTTGCGATACATCAATGGGCGCTGTAATGTCTTTTACTTCGGTGAGCAGTTGGCCGTTTTCGCGCACCGACCGAACGTCGCGGGTCGGAATTTCCACGGTTGCTGTGGTATTTACCGGAATTTCAACCTCCAAAAGCAGGGTGTCGCCCATTATTTGCCAGTCGGAGCGAATCAGGCCGTGGGGACTCATCAAACTGCCTTTGGCGTAGGCCAGGTTTTCGCAGGGGCGCGGCGCAATATTCACGTGTTTGTACCCCGGGCGGTCGGCCACACTTTGGATACCGGCAATGTTCCGGTACATCCAGTCACCGATGGCTCCGTAAGCGTAGTGGTTAAACGAGTTCATGGTGATACTTTGGAAACTGCTGTCGGGTTTTATGCCGTCCCAGCGTTCCCAAATGGTGGTAGCGCCCATTTTTACGGGGTACAACCACGAGGGGTACGTTTCCTGGAACAACAGGTCGTAGGCCACTTCTTCGTACCCAAAACGGCTCAACACGTGGCACAAATAAGGTGTGCCCAAAAAACCCGTGGTGAGGTGGTTGCCGTACGAACGAATATTGTCCACCAAGGCTTTAGCGGCGTTGGCGCGTTGGGCTTCGGGCAGCATATCGAACTGCAAGGCGAGGGTATAGGCCGTTTGGGTGCTGGAAATGGGGCGGCCGTTGGGCGTAATGTATTCGTTGAGAAAAGCCGCTTTTACGTTTTTCAATAGCCCCGAATACCGTTCAATATCGGCGGTTTTATTCAGAATTTGCGCCGTTTTTAGGGTTAACTGGACGGAATAAGCAAAAAAGCATTGGGCGATATAATATTTATCCGTAATTGCCGAACGGCCGTCGCGGTCGTCATCCACGTCGTAAAACAGCCAGTCCCCGAAGTGGAAACCGGTGTTCCAAAGGTGGTTTTTGCTGTTGGTTTCCATGTAGCCCACCCAGGCTTTCATACTTTCGTATTGTTCTTCGAGGATGCGTTTATCGGCCGTGGCCACGTAGGTATTCCAGGGTATAATGGTCGCCACATCGGCCCAACCGGTGCTGCCGCCGGAGTTGATATCCAGTACATTGGGCACCACAAACGGCACTTTACCGTCGGGGCGTTGGTCGGCGGCCACGTCTTTGAGCCATTTGGCAAAAAAGTTGTGCGCGTCAAAATTGTACAGGGCAGTATTGGCAAATACCTGCGCATCGCCGGTCCAGCCCATGCGTTCGTCGCGTTGCGGGCAATCGGTGGGCACATCAAGGAAATTGCCGCGTTGCCCCCATTGAATATTGTGTTGCAACTGGTTAATGAGCGGGTGCGCGCATTCAAAAGTACCGGTTTGGGGCATATTGGAATACCAGGCAATGGCTGTGAATTCGGGTTTTTGGGCAAAATTTCCGGTCAGTTCGTACGTGGCGTATCGGAATCCGTGGAAGGTAAACCGTGCGGCGCATGTTTCGGTGCCATTGCCCGACAGGTAAAAAGTATCGCTGGAGGCGGCGTGTCGGAGGTTGTCGAAATAGGGGTTTCCGGTGCGGGGTTCCAGCACTTCCGCGTACCGCAAAACGATGCGGGCACCCGCGCTGCCTTTGGCTTTTACCTGAACGGTTCCCACGAGGTTTTGGCCAAAATCGAGCGTTTTTTGGCCATTTGGGGCGGTGAAATCGGCTTTTGGTACAAAAGTTTCCTGCGCGCGAATGGGTTCGTTGTACGTGGCCACGAGCACGTCTTTGGGGAAATCCTGCGTTTTTACGGGTTTCCAGGCGCTGGCGTTAAAACCGGGCGTGTGCCAGCCCGTGGGTTCGAGGCGATAGTCCACCTGTTCGCCGTCGTATATTTCCGAAAACCGCACCGCGCCGTCGGCACTGGTCCAGGAGCCGTCGGTTTGTACGCGTTGGGTACTGCCATCGGCGTAGGTAATGTCCAATTGGGCAATGAGCGCCAGTTCTTTGCCGTAAATATGGCGGTGGTTTTGCCAGCCCAATTCCCCCAAGTACCAGCCGTTGCCCAAAATGGTCCCCACGGTATTGGCGCCCGACTGTACAAGACTGGTCACGTCGTAACATTGGTATTGCAGCCGTTTCTGGTAAGCGGTCCAGCCGGGCGTAAGCAGGTCCTGCCCGACGCGTTGCCCGTTGAGGTACAATTCGTACAAGCCGTGGGCCGACACAAAAACGGTGGCGTTTTTAATTTTCTTTTTTGCCGTAAAATCGGTGCGCAGGTAGGGGCTAGTTTGGCCCAAACGATTCGCCGGGGAGATCCAGTTGGCGCTCCAACCAACATTTTTTAACAATCCAGTGTGCCACCATGCAACAGATGACCACGCGGAGACTCCTTCGTTTTGGTCCCAGGCGCGCACTTGCCAATAATAACGGGTGTTCGATTGCAGCGCGGGGCCATTGTAGGGCACCAGAATGGATTGGTTGGACATGTTTTTGCCCGAAGTCCAAAGTACTTTTTTAAAACTTTCGTCTTGCGAAACCCGGATTTCGTAATGCGATTGCGCGGTGTTTCGTCTATCGGATAATAAATGCCACGAGAAGCGTGGTATATTTACGTCCAGTCCGACGGGATTTTCGAGGTTTTCCAGCCGTAGGTGCGTCACCGAAATTTGCGCAAACGCCATTAGGGAGCAACAAGAAAGGAACAGGGTTAAATACAAGGTGCGCATGGTATTTTTTTAAAAGATGTGAAAAGTCGCTGTAATGCAGTTCGGGTCAAATATAGCACACGGCGTGACGTTGGAAAAATTATACTTCGACACGGCGGGTTTTGTGCCTAAAAATGCTGGACAATCCCCCCAAACTGATGCACAAAACCCGGCGATGCTCAGTATTAATTGAAAAAGTGCGTCATTATTGTAAAAATCCCGGATCACCCGATTGAATCGTTTTACCTTTGTTTTCAAACATGCTAATTTAATATTTTATGTACAAGCAACTACTTCTTTGTTTTATTGCTTTCACCTGCTTTACCTCGCTTTTTGCGCAAAAAAGCAAAGGTTTTTGGCAGGAGATCACCAACGAATCCATTGCGGTTCCGGAGAATGCCGTTCGGGAATTTGAGCCGGATGCTTATTTTTCTTATCAACTGGATTACGAGGGTATTCGTGCGCAGTTGGCCGGTGCGCCCGCGCAATTTGGCAAAAATCCCTACACCATCATTTTGCCACAAGCCGATGGTACTTTTGAAACTTTTGCGGTGGCCGAGTATCGCCTCGTTAGCGAAGCCTTGTGGGCCAAATATCCTTTGATTCGTTCTTACGAAGGTTATGCCCTGAGTGATCCGGCCAAAAAACTGCGGATTACGGTATCGCCCGATTGGGGTTTGAAAGGTACTATTCGCCGTTCGGATAAAGGAATGGAATACTTGGAGCGCGCCGTTAAAGGCCACGATACCTATTATATGGTGTACGATCACCGCGCTTTTCCCGAAAAATACAAAACACCGGGTTTTATCACGCAGGATATGATCGAGGCACCCAACCAAATCCGGGAGGCCGGTACACCACGGGTTACCACCACTACAATGCCGGGTGTAACCGAACGCGGTTTGGAACTGTGTGAAAAAGTAAAAGTAAAAATTTACCGTTTTGCCTGCGCCGCTACCGGTGAGTTTTCGCAAGACCACGGCGGTACAACGGCTTCGGTTTTGGCCGCTATGATCAATTACGTGGCGCAATTGAACGCCATTTACGAAACCGACCTGGCTATTCGTTTGATATTGGTTGATAACGTAGAGTCTATTTTGTTCCTCGATCCGGCAACCGACCCCTACACCGGCACAACGGTAGGGGAGTGGATGAGCCAAAATCCGTCGGCAATGATCCAAACCATCGGTTTTGATACCTACGACGTAGGGCACGTATTTGCGCGTTACCAGGGTGGCAATGCCATTGGGGTAGCCGGCGGTAACTGCTGCACCGATTTTAAAGGTCGTGGTTGTTCATCGGCGAATTTGCCTTATGGCGCTTATTTTTTGTCCATTATTGGTCAGGAAATTGGTCACCAATGGACGGGCGGACACACGTGGACCTATTGCGGCGACCCGGCACAGGGTGGTCTCGGTCCTGGCGACGCACCCGGTGTGGCTTGCGAACCCGGTAGCGGAAGTACCATTATGTCGTACGCCGGTGCCTGCGGTGGCGGTACGAACGTGCAAAATACCGCCGATTTATACTACCACGTTTGTTCGATTGTAGAAATCAGAAACTTTGTGGAAAACGGCATTGGTAATACCTGCGGCTCCGAAGTGGAAGTGAATAACTGCCCGCCAGTGGTGACTATTCCGTACCGCAACGGTATGTTTTTGCCCAAAAGTACCCCTTTTGAGTTAAACGGCAGCGCGGTTGACCCCGACGGTGATCCTTTGACGTTCTGCTGGGAAGAAGCCGATACCGGCCCGTTGGTACCCCCCGGACAAGCACAGGGCAACACGCCGTTGTTCCGTACGTACCCGCCCACAACGGCCACCAACCGGGTTTTCCCCCGGATGCAGTCCATTGCGCAAAACCAAAACCCGCCGTTTGAAATTTTGCCTTCTTACACCCGCGACCTTACGTTTTGCCTCACGGCCCGCGATAACCGCCCCGGCGGCGGTGGCGTAGGCATTGATACCGTTGAATTTAAAGTAACGGCCAACGCAGGTCCGTTCCGCGTAACGTACCCAAATAGTTCAAACATTACCTGGCGCGTTGGCGAATACCAGGATGTTACCTGGAGTGTTGCCAACACCGATGTATCTCCCGTAAGTTGCCAAATTGTCAATATTCGGCTGAGTAAAGACGGTGGTTTGACGTACCCAATTACCTTGGCGACGGGTGTGCCCAACAACGGTAAAGCCTGCGTATTGGTACCCAATGAATTGGGGGTAGCCAACCGCATTCGGGTGGATGCAGCCGACAACGTTTTCTTCGATATTTCGAACAATAGTTTCAAAATTGAGGCGGCAACAACGCCCGGTTACGGCATTTGTGTGGGTGATGTTACCCAACAGGCTTGTTTGCCCAATAACTTCGCGCTGACCATTGGCAGCAGTGCCTGGGCGGGCTTTAGCGATCCGGTAACTTATTCGGTAGCCGGTTTGCCCGCCGGTGCGGTGGCCAATTTTAGCGCCAACCCCGCACCCGCCGGTGACGATGTGGTGTTGAACATGGACTTCAACAATACCGCCGAAGGTGCTTACAATATTCAGGTGTTTTCTTTAGCCGGTTCCATTGCCGATACAGTGGTGTTTAACGTAAAAGTAGTATCTAACGATTTCGCTACGTTTGCCCTCGAAGCACCGGCCAATGGCAGCACGGTAACGCAATTGCCCATTCTGCGTTGGACGCCCGTTGACGACGCGAACCGCTACGAAGTACAAATTTCTAAAAGCCCAACTTTTGGGGCCGGAACTTTGGTTTTGGACCGCAACGATATTTTGGTGGACTCGCTTATTGGTGCCGCCAACCTCCAAAAAGCAACGGTATATTACTGGCGTGTACAAGCGGCCAACGAATGTGGTAACAGCGGCTGGCAAGGTCCTTTTGCCTTTATTACCCAATCGGATGCTTGTAACTCGTATTCTTCCGGTGAATTGCCCAAAAATATCAGCGCGGGTTCTACCAATCCCATTGAAGCCGTTATTCCCGTAACCGGTGGTACTATCAGCGACGTGAACGTTAAAAACCTCAAGATGTTCCACGATGCGTTTAACCAGTTGGAGGTAAGACTTATTTCTCCGGCGGGTACCGAGCGTATCCTGTTTAAACAAAGATGCGGTTTCTCGTCCATCACGATGGATGCCGGTTTCGACGACGGAGCGGCCATAACCGTATTCCCTTGTCCGCCCAACACGGGTGAGGCCATTAAACCCTCGCAGGCATTATCCGCTTTCAACGGCCAAACGGCCAATGGCGACTGGAAATTGTGGGTAAAAGACAACGAAGTAGGCTCCGGCGGTTCCATCACGTCCATTGATTTGGAAGTGTGTTCTGCAGTATTGGTGAACGCGCCATTGTTGGTCAATAACAATATTATGGCACTGCTTCCCGGTACCAACGCAGTGATCACCAATTCCTTGCTTAGAGCCGAAGATGCCGATAATACCGCCGATCAACTGGTATTTACGATGGTGACCGAACCCGCTCGTGGCCACGTTCACCTCGACGGTTGGGGTATTTTGAAAACGGGTGATACGTTCCGTCAGACGGATATTGACAATGGTCTCGTTCGTTTTTACGATTATGGTTTCTCTACTGTTACCGATGCGTTCCGTTTTGCCGTTACCGACGGCAGCGGTGGTTTGGCTACCGGCACGTTTATTATTTCGGCTTTGGTAGGTACCCAAACACCGTCGTTGGCGGCAGCGTTTTCATTGGCGCCCAATCCCGCAAAAAGCAGCGTAAATATCCTTTTGGGCAATGGCCTCACCAGCGATGCCACCGTTGTTTTGAGCGATATTACGGGCAAAACACTGCGCAATGTGGTGATTCCGGCCGGTACGCCACAACGCCAACTGGATATCCGCCAATTGGCTTCGGGTACCTATTTGGTGACCATCCGCACGCAGGACGGTATTGCTACGAAGAAGTTGATCGTGGAGTAGGCTTGCCTGCCATGACGTCAGACAAAAGACGTCAGACATAAGATTTTGCCCGTTGTAGTGTGCTTTTGCCACTGCGACGGGCAATTTTATTTTTAAATCATTCAAAATGAACGCTCTACGCTTAGTGTTTCTTAGTGTATTCTTAGCACCTTAGTGGTAAAAATGTGTACGCTACGTCGGGCAAATTAGCGGAATAAATCTACCAAATCTTTCAGATTTTGCAGATTAGATCACTTGTAGCGTGTGAAATTTTGTCCAAAAACAAAAACGAACACGCTACAACGGGCAACAAAAAAACGTGTACACTACAAGGGCAAAACCAATTCAACAAATTCAACCCTCCCTGACCCTACCTACCCCAACAAAGCCCGATGATGCCCAACATGATAGGAGACAAAAAATAAAAACTCCCGCATGGTGAGTTTGCCGAGGAGCGGATGCGGCAGCAAATATGCGTCCAGGTCTTTTTCGCTCCATTTCATAAATATCCGAATAAATTGTTCGTGTTCTTTCACAAAAGCCGTGCGCAAAGCCGCTTCGTGGTCGCCGGTCACATTGGCCGATGCAAAGGGGTTATTCACGAACGTACGTTCCTGTAAACGGGCGAGGTAACGGGCAACCAATTCATCGTAGGTGCGGCCGGGGCGATTTGGCCGCCCAAAACGCCAGCGCAAAACCCATTTGGGCACCCAACGCAAAGCCCGGTTGATGGCTTTTATGGAAATAACCAGGTGGTCGAGGTGTTGTAACGGCGACCATTTGCCCGCAGCGGGTGGGGTTGTGATCCAGTTGTCGGGGCGGTTTTTGTCCGAAATGGCGGCTAAAAAAGCCACTATTTCGGTGTTTAATGCGGTGGCAACGCTGTTTTTATCGTGTATCATAGTCCGTTATTTTGGACAAAATTACTTTTTTATTGTGGAATGCCCACCACACCAGTGGTTCACCGAGAAAATCCCGGTGATAGATGGGGCAGTTTACGGGCAAATTGCGACCTTTGCGCCGCCATACTAAATTTCACCATTGCATGCGTTTACAAACCACTTCTCATATTTTGATGGTCCGTCCGGCCAACTTTGCCTCCAACCCGCAAACGGCCGAGAGCAATGCCTTTCAAAGCAAAGAACAAAAACATTCCGAAGCCGAAATGCGCCAACAGGCTACGGTGGAATTTGACCGTTTCGTTGAAAAACTGCGCGCCGCCGGAGTCAACGTCATTGTGGCCAACGATAGCCCCGAACCCGCCAAACCCGACGCGGTGTTTCCCAATAACTGGGTGACTTTTCACCAGGAAGGGTATATCGTGACCTATCCCATGCAGGCACCTTTGCGCCGCCTCGAACGCAGCGAGGCCATTATCAAAACCGTGCTGGAGGCCGGGTTTAAATTCAACGGCGAACGTAAAAATTACGAAAAATACGAGGCGCAAAATTTGTTCCTCGAAGGTACCGGTAGCATTATTTTTGATCACCAGCATAAATTGGCCTACGCTTGCCTCAGCCCCCGCACCGATGCCGAACTGCTGGAAGAATTGTGCCGTTACATGGGTTATCAAAAGGTGGTTTTTCATTCCACCGATGCCAACGGACAGGATATTTACCACACCAATGTCATGATGGCCTTGGGCGAAACTTTTGTGGTGATTTGCCTCGATTCGGTGAAAGATGCCCGCGAACGGTCTTTGTTGGTGGCTGCTTTTGCCGAAACCGACAAAGAAGTTATTGAAATCACGATGGCGCAAATGGGCCAATTTGCCGGAAATATGTTGCAGGTGCGCAACGAAAAGGGCGAAACCATTTTGGTTATGTCCGAAACGGCTTACCGCTCGTTGGATGCCGACCAAATTGCCCAAATTGAGCAACACACCCAAATTTTGTACAGCAATATCGAAACCATCGAAACGTACGGCGGCGGTAGCGCCCGCTGCATGATGGCCGAAATATTTTTACCCCGCGTTAATTAATTTATACATGTCAATGTACACGTTACACCAAAACCTCCGCGTCGTTTCGGCGGGAAAAGGCGTTTCAGCCCCAGTAGATATTTTAGTAAAAGAGGGTGTTATTGCCGAAATTGGCCCCGGTATTCAGGCTCCAACGCCCGAAACCGAGGTGCACCAACATAATGGCGCTTTTGCGTCCATTCCCTGGACGGATTTGGGCGTGTACGTTTGTGACCCCGGTTACGAACACCGCGAAGACGTGCACTCGGCGGCAAAAGCAGCGGCAGCCGGTGGTTTTGGGGCATTAGTGACCATGCCCAATACGCTGCCTGCGGTGCATTCCAAATCGGAAATAGTGTATTTAAAAAGTAAATCAGCGGGGCTTCCCGTGCATTTTTATCCGCTCGGGGCCATCTCGAATGATTGCGCCGGGAAAGACATTGCCGAACTCTACGATATGCACACTGCCGGTGCCGTGGCCTTTACCGATGGTGCCTCCGCTATCCAGGATGCCGGGCTTTTGCTCCGGGCCATGCAGTACGTAACGGCTTTTAATGGCCTTGTGATCAATCGCCCCCACCATAAAACCATCGCCAGCGGCGGCCAAATGCACGAAGGCATTGTGAGTACTTCGCTGGGTTTGAAGGGGATTCCGGCCCTGTCGGAACATTTGATGGTACAACGCGACCTCAGTTTGCTCGAATACGCGGGCACTGCCGCACGCCTGCACATTCACTTAGTGTCAACGGCCAAAAGTGTAGAGATGATTCGCGCCGCCAAGGCAGCCGGTTTGCGCATAACGGCTTCGGTGGCTTTGGCCAATTTGTGTTTTACCGATCAGGCGTTGGCGATGGAAGAAGGCGCTTCGCCGTTTGATTCTAACCTGAAAACCATGCCGCCCATCCGCTCCCGCACCGATGCCGATGCACTTATTGCCGGGGTAAACGATGGCACCATTGATTTTATCTGCACCAACCATCGCCCTTGGGACGAAGAAGCCAAAAACCTCGAATTCCCTTACGCGGAGTTTGGCATGACGGGCCTCGAAACGGCTTACCCCATGTACCAAATGTTTTTGGCCAAACACATTTCCACCGAACGTTTTGTGGATGCCATTGCCGTACAACCCCTTGTAATTTTGGGGCTTCCGGTACCCGCGTTGGAGCAAGGTGCCCCCGCCCGGTTCACCATTTTCCACCCCGAAACCGAGTGGACGTTGACAACCGGGCAGGTGCAGTCTAAATCTTTGAATACGCCTTTGCTGGGTAAACCGCTGCAAGGACGCGCTTATTTGGTAGGTTAATTCAGCGGGATTATCGAAGCAGCGTCACGTCCCCCTTGTACGCTTTTTGCACATTATTGCTGTTCACCGTCCAGATGTACGTATCCATGGGCGCGGGATTGCCTTTGTAGGTGCCGTCCCAAGCCGCCAGATAATCTTCGGTTTGGAACACCATTTCGCCCCAGCGGTTAAAAATTTGCAGCAAATAGGTATCGGGAATACAATCAATAACGGGCCGGAACGTGTCGTTGAGTTGGTCACCGTTGGGCGTAAAGGCGTTGGGTGTTTCGTCGAGCAGGTTTTGCACGGTTACTTCAATGGTGTGCGTGCGCAGGCATCCTTCCTGCATTTGTTGGACGGTAATGGGGTATGTGCCCGCTTGCTGATAACAAATGCGCAAACTATCGCCCGCTTGGGCCGTTCCGCCGAGGGTAGTAATCGTAGCCGGGCCGCTGTTGACCAATTGAATATCGGTGCAGATGCCGGGACAAAATACCGTATCAGCGAGGGAAAACGTGAGTAGCAGAGGGCTATTGGTCACCGAAACGGTATTGTCGTACGGAAATACGCAGTCGCCCGCCAGTTTGATATTGAGGCGCAGGTTTTGCGCGCCTTCGTTGTCGAAACAAATCCGAATGGAATCGGTACCGGGGATAAAAGTAGCGGATGCCCCCGCCGGAAATTCCCACGAAGCGGTAGCGCCAACGGGCAACGGTGGCGGCAACACCGTGATACAACCGCCCGTACAGGTAGCGGCTGGCTCCGGGATATTGTAGTCCTCGGGCGCGCAGGTGGAGCGGCTCGTCCAGGTGTTGTTGGTGAGGGTAATGGGCCAGGGCACCACGTTTACGCTATCGGGAAAAGGAGAAAAACTGCGATTTTGAACGGTAACATTTACGTCACTGACTGTAATATTGGCGGGTGTAACGCAGCAATGATCAATGGAGCCATCGGCTTTCGTTTTAAAAAAAAGCCCGTATTCGAATTGTGTTGTCACATCGGCGAAACCACCCGAAATAAAACCGCCGTCCACGGAGTTGGCCAGGGTTAAAAAGTAGGCATCAAAGTTTTGTTCCTTGTAAAATTCGTTGGCCCAGACGAGATTACCCGAAAAGTCAACTTTAAGGATTATATCTTGCAGACTGGCCAAAACAATGCCATCCGTAGTGGTTTTTCCGCTTAAAAAACTTTCGAGCCGATCGCCCGAATCGTATTTTTTGGCCCATTTCAGGTTGCCGTCGTTATCGGTACACACCAGTAGCCCTACGTTATCCGCTCCGTTGTTGATATACATGCCACCCGCCCACACGATATCGTCGTTGGGCAGCATAAAACTTTCGTTAAAATAGCACAAAGTGGAGCCTTCGGGCAGGTAATTTTTCATCCACAGGGGAGCCGTGGCGTTGTCGGGTATTTTGGTGACGGTGATAGCCGTGCCGGTAATTTGCCCCGACATATAGTTGCTATTACCCATTTTTCGGCTAAAAGCAACCTGATAAGCCCCGGTTTGGGGGGCAAAATAGCGTTCGTTTTCGGGGCCAGGAATTTTTTCCCCGTTAGCGTCCAGTTCTACGCAAAAATTAAAACGTTTGAGCAGGTTATTAATAATTTTTGCTTTGGTCCCGCACACCGTAAAGCCGCCGGTATTGGGGTTAAGTTGCACATATTCGCTGATATAATGATTGTGGCTGTTGTTGGCTTCGATGTATTTTGACCAAATCACTTCGCCCTGTTGGGTCATTTTAATAATTCCCGTTCCATAAGTTGGCTGGCCCGCAATAATTCGGGCACTGGCCGACGAAAAGGCCAGGTTGCCGTCGGGTAATTCTTTCGCATTACTGGCAAATACGGCACCAATCCCTTGAATGCCGTTGGGTTTAATGTCTTTTGCCCACAGTAAGTTACCATTTTTATCGGTCTTAAAAACGGCGTAATACTCTTGGTAAGTCCCTGAAAAAGAACTGGTGTGTTTGTTAGTTACACCGTAAATGGAAGAATCACCCGACTGTAAAATCCCCATAAAATCCGTAAATTTGGTCGTGGGTTGGGTGATCAATTGGTTAAAGGTGGTTTGGGCTTCCGCTATCCGGGAAACAAAAAAGATAAAACTGTGGAGAACGAAGCGGGTAATGTTGTTTGTTGAGTTCATTGTAAAAAAAAGATTGTTGAATGCGCCGCTGCACTCAAGGTGTTGCAAACATAAGAAACCTGACCCAAACAGCGCGGCTGATTGATTAAATAAACCTTTTCAATGTGTAAAAGCCCACTGGACAAGTGTAGGTTGCGCGTTGAGCAACGTTCAAAAAAAGGGTAATTTACCGGCAAACGAATGGAAGATGCGCCTGTCCACCTCCTATCTCATCACTCCCATCACAATCCCAACACGTCATTCATGTTAAAAACGCCCGTTTTACCCTTGATCCAGCGGGCGGCCACCAGCGCACCAACGGCAAAACCCGTGCGGGAATGTGCTTCGTGGGTAATGCGAATGCTGTCCACCGGGCTGTTCCATTCCACGGTGTGCGTACCGGGCACTTCGCCTTCGCGTACAGCGGTAATGGGCAATTGGTCGGCGGCGGGTGCGTCCATCGTCCATTGTTGATAACGCGGTGCATCGCTCAGGATTCCCTCGGCGATGGTAACCGCCGTGCCGCTGGGGGCATCCAATTTGTGGATATGGTGAATTTCGGTGAGGTTGGCCTGGTAGGCTTGCTGGCCCTGCATGAGGCGGGCGAGGTATTTATTGAGGGCAAAAAACAGGTTTACCCCCACGCTAAAATTAGATGCCCATAGCAACGCACCTTGGTGTTGTTCGGCAAAGGCCCGCGCTTCGGGCAATTGTGCTTGCCAGCCGGTAGTGCCACTCACCACCGGAACACTGGCCCGCAGGCACAACATGACATTGTCGAATCCCGATTCGGGGCGGCTGAATTCGATCACCACATCGGCTTCGCGCAGGCGTTCGGGGGTAAGTTGGTCGCGGTCGTCGCGGTCAATGCGCCACACAACGGTGCATTGGTGTTGTTCGGCCAAACCATCAATGGTTTTGCCCATTTTGCCGTAACCCAGCAACCCGATTTTTGTAAAATGCTGCATTGTAAAATGATTCAATTGGCGCGAAGGTACGTTTGTTTACGCTACTCAAAAACGTCTCCTTTCGCTACTACACAAAAAATTCATCTAAAAAATTCAAAACACAGCCGTAAATCTTTCATTTTTGCGTTTTTAAATTTAATCAGTCAAAATTACGCATGTCCGACATACCCAGCATACACCGAGACCTTTCCTGGCTTTCGTTTAATTATCGCGTTTTGCAGGAGGCCAAAGACCCCGCCGTGCCGTTACTGGAACGGTTAAAATTTCTCGCCATTTACTCCTCTAACCTCGATGAGTTTTTTCGGGTGCGGGTGGCCAGTATCCGCAACCTCAAAAAAGCGGGCCGTAAAACCAAAGCCGAACTCGACTTTGATCCCGGCGAGTTGCTGCGGGAAGTGTATCGGACCGTTAACCGCCAGCAAGAAGAGTTTTCGGCTATTTTTGAACAACAAATAGTACCCGAACTTAAACGCCACCATATCAATATCCTGCGCCGCCTCGAACTCAACGAAGAGCAGCGGACTTGGGTCGAAAGTTACTTTAACGACAACCTTCTGCCCTATGTAATGCCCGTTTTACTGGTCAAAAAACGCATTCGGCCGTTTTTGGCCAATGCCAGCATCTACCTGGCCATTCACATGCGCGACCGCAAAAAGCCGTTGCTCGAAAGTTCGTTCGCCATTGTGCGGATTCCCTCCGATTTGTTTCCGCGTTTTGTGAAGTTGCCCTCCGAAGGGAATCGCCACGACCTGATTATGCTCGACGATATTGTGCGGCACAACGTTTCTCTGTTGTTTCCCGGGTACAAAATCACCGACACCTATTCCATCAAACTCACCCGCGACGCCGAACTCTACATTGACGATGAGTACTCCGGTGACCTGATGCAAAAGGTAAAAGCCAGTTTGCAAAAAAGGCAGGTGGGGCCACCGAGCCGTTTTGTGTACGACCGCGAATTGCCGGTGGATATGCTCACTTATTTGCAGGATACCTTCGAGTTGGGCAAAAACGAAATGCTCCCCGAAGGCCGCTACCACAATAATTTCGACTTTTTCAAATTCCCCGATTTTGGTTTATCGCACCTCCGGTATAAAAGTATTCCGCCCCTGCCGCATCCGGTGCTGACCGATGCGGAGGATCTTTTTGCCGTTATTCGGGAAAAAGATCGCCTTATCCACGTGCCATATCAGCGTTACGATCCGGTGATTGACTTTTTTGAAAAAGCCGCCGATGATCCCGCCGTTACGCACATTAAAGTGATTCAATACCGCGTGGCCAAAAACAGCCGCATTGTGAATGCTTTGCTGCGCGCTATTCAAATGGGCAAACAGGTAGCGGTGTTTGTTGAAATTAAAGCCCGCTTCGATGAGGCGGCCAACCTCGAATGGGGCGAAAAGTTGCAAAAAGCCGGGGCCAGGGTGTATTATTCGTTCCCCGGCCTTAAAGTACACTCCAAACTGGCCCTCGTGCGCCGCGAAGAAAACGGCAAAGCGCAAATGTACGCCTACCTCAGTACGGGCAATTTTCACGAAGATACCGCTAAAGTGTACGGCGATTTTGGTTTGTTTACCGTAGATAGCCGACTTATTTCTGACATTAGCCAGGTGTTTAGAATTTTGGAAAATATTCAAACCGAGGATATAAAGTTCGAACACCTGCTCGTGGGCAAACACAACCTCCGGCCCGGACTGTACGCCTTAATTGACCGCGAAATTGCCGCCGCTAAAAAAGGCCATCCCGCTTCCATGATTATCAAACTCAACAGTTTGGAAGACCACGACATGATGCAAAAACTGTACGCCGCTTCCAATGCCGGGGTGAAAATACAATTGATTATTCGCGGCATCTGCTGCCTGATTCCGGGCCTCAAAGGCTTCAGCGAAAACATTGAGGTGATTAGTATTGTGGATCGCTTCCTCGAACACGCCCGCGTGATGGTCTTTCACAACGGCGGACAGGAAGAAGTATATTTGTCCAGTGCCGATTGGATGGAGCGCAACCTTAGTTACCGCATCGAAACGGCATTCCCGATTTACGACCCTGAATTGAAGCAGGAAATCCTCGATATTTTGCAATTACAGTTGTCCGACAACGTTCGGGCGCGGATTATTGACCGCTATAACATGAACGAGTACCGCAAGGTCGCCACCGATATTCCCATTCGTTCGCAAATTGAAACCTATTTTAAGTATAAAAGAATTTTGGAGAAAAGTGTTGGTAATCAATAAGTTATCATCGGTCGGAAACTTTTTTTGATTTTTTTTCAAAAAAAGTTTTCGAAAAACTTGCACAGCCGGAAACGGTGTATGTATCTTTGCCGCGCAATTGGGAGAAACACAGTGTTTTAATCAATCAAAATTGCGGAAGTAGCTCAGTTGGTAGAGCACGACCTTGCCAAGGTCGGGGTCGCGAGTTCGAGTCTCGTTTTCCGCTCTAAAAGCCTCACCTTACGGTGGGGCTTTTGTCGTTTATGCCCGCTTTTGACGCCATTGCCCACGAATATGATCGTACGTTCACCGAAACTGCCACTGGGCGGTTGCAACGTGCGCGGGTGCGGTATTTTGCCGGGTTACTACCGGGGAGCGGCGGAACCGTGTTGGAACTCAATTGTGGTACCGGCGTAGATGCCGTTTGGCTGGCCGAAGTTTACGAACGGGTATTGGCCACTGATATTTCCGAAAACATGCTGGAAGTGACCCGCCAACACGTACAGCGGGCGGGTTTGGCGGGGCGCATCAAGGTTTTTCGCGCCGATGCCGGTCAGTTGAGTACCGATTTGGCGCAGGCCAACGAATCCGGGCCGTTTGAGGCCGTTTTTTCCAATTTTGGGGGCCTTAACTGCCTTTCGCCCCGGGCTATGTCCCAACTCAATAAAGATGCCGCCGGTGTATTACGGCCCGGTGCCCGGCTGATGGTGGTGATGATTGGCCGTTTTTGCTGGTGGGAAACCCTGTATTTTTTGCTCAAAGGTCAATGGCGCACTGCTTTTCGGCGGTGGTCGCGCGGTCCGGTATCTGCCCGCCTCGACGCTGATACCACCGTGGATACCTGGTATTATTCGCCCGCCGAAATGGCGCGGTTGTTCCCACAATTTACCGTAAAAACAGTTCAGCCCATTGGTTTTTGGGTGCCACCTTCTTATTTAGACCCGCTTATGGCCCGTTTTCCCGGTTTATTGTCGGTTTTGGGTCGTTTAGAACAACGGACATCGGGGTGGTTTTGGGCGGGTGGCAGTGACCATTATTGGTTGGTGCTGGAACGGCGGTTGGGTGGTTGATATGTTAAAAAAAGGTTGTTGTGGATTTTTGGGTTTATGTTTGTATCTTCTTTTTACACAATCTTTTTTTTATGAAAAAAATCTTTATTTATTGGGTTTTCGGCTTCTTCGCACACCCGTCTTTTGGGCAATTACCATTAATTCATCCGCAAGATGATGACAAAACCGTACCCGGTTTTTCCAATCATCCGTTGTCTGCTCATTTGCGCCCGGTGCAGTCGCGCAATTTTGTGGAGTTGCAACTGGATTCTATTATCTACACCCTTTTTGACACTGTTGGGCAGTCTGATGTGGATAAACGGTTCTTGTATTCTTACTCAGGAGATACTACATTGATTAACAGTTTTTATAGGGTAGGAGATAGCGATTCAGACGAATATTTTACCAAATTAGTGTATAATCCTTTGAATCTTATTGTTTATGAGGAGGTCATAAAGATTTCCGGGACGGGAGGTTGGACAAATTCTCACGTTAGCCAATACGAATATTACCCCAATTATCCTTCTGTAATTAAATCCAAAGTGGAGAATTGGCAAAGTATGGATAACCTCCTGAATTTCGTGATAGAAGAAGACTATTTTTTGATACCTGGTACAGCCCTGTTATCAGGATGGACTCAAAAGACCGACCTTAATGGAGTTGAAATTTCACAAAAAACGCTGAATTATGAGTACGATGCGCAAGAACGTGAGGTAATGCAGTTGACAGAGCAAATTGATATTGTCAACGACAACACTGAATATTA
The DNA here is from genome assembly GCA_013298845.1 of Chitinophagales bacterium. Lineage (GTDB taxonomy): Bacteria > Bacteroidota > Bacteroidia > Chitinophagales > Saprospiraceae > M3007. The sequence continues at coordinate 141,593 of JAAFJN010000011.1, read as the reverse complement.
TCGCATATCCACAAGTTACTCAACGAATGCTTCGGTGGCTGTTACTGAAAGCAAGGGAGAGGGTAGCCCGATTTGGAATTTGCGTCATAAGTACGAAAAAGAATTTTATCCCGGAACGACATTACTTCAAAAAGATAATTGGTTTAACTGGTCAGGTAGCCAACAGGAATGGGTACCGTATCGTGAGTATGTTTTTACTTACGATGCAGATAACCGGAAAGAATATGAAGTGTTAGCCTCCTATCTTGACGGCGTTTTTTGGGTAAAATCGGGTATTAAAACCAACTACGTACAAGACAATTACATTGACAAAAACGTACGTTATACGTTTTATTACGGCGATTCTACGGTGTATGCAACGGAGCAATTCTACTACGCCATGCCATCATCAACCACGCAACCCAACGCCGAAACACCGCTGGTAGAACTGGCGCCCAACCCCGCCCTCGCGTACCTGCGCGCCCGCACGGAGCAAAATATCCAACTGGCGGAATTGTACGACCTGCAAGGCCGATTGGTCATGAATATCGCCACCGAGGGCACCAACGTGCTGCACCTGCACCGCAACAACCTGCCCGGTGGCACTTACGTGCTGCGCTTGCAGTTGGAAAATGGCGCGACGGTGAGCGAACGGGTGCAGTGGAAATAGTTTATTCAGGTTAATAATAGCCGTACGGTGCTATATATCAAGTATTAACAAATGCTATTTTATTTATTAAATTTATTTCAATGAAAAAATTTTCTATTTATTGCTCGTTTTTATTGTTTTCGGTCCACATTATGGCCCAATCTTCATTGCCTGTGCCACCATTTGACAGCCTCAATGTGCCCCATTTTTTACAAAATAACCCATCTGTCGGGACTGTGTTTCGCCCGGTGCAGTCGCGCAATTTTGTGGAATTGCAACTGGATTCTATTTTAAGTACCATGTTTGAAAATGGTACTCCTTATACTTCCGCACGTACCCTATATACTTATCGTGGAGATACTACGCTGCTTCAAAATTTTTCTTTGTCATCAACCGGTGAACTAACCGGTGGCTACGAGCAAACATCGGGGTACGACGCTCAAAATAGGGTTTCTTACGTGGAAGAAGTTTTTTTAATGGCGGGTGGTCTGCCGAGTACCGTAAGGGTATCATTTTACTATTATAATCCGGTCTATCCGACGGTATATGATTCCATTCGAGTGTATTTTAAAGATGAAAATGGTGTTTTATCCCCCAATTTTTTTGAAGATTATAATTTAGTTCCGGGTACAAGCCTCACAAAAAGTTATCAAAGGGAAACCTTTATGAATAGCGTTGTTTTTCATCGATTTAATGTCACTTGCGAATACGATGCTCAACAACGAAAGATTTTGCAATACAATGAAAATATCAACCTCCCAAGTGGGTCGGTGTCTTTAAACCGCAATATCACCGAATATCTTTCCGATACCACCGTTACCAGAAATGAGACACAATTAGCCTCTGGGGGGTGGATGCCCGGCTTTAAAAGTGTCTGGGTTCTTGATCCGATCAGTACCAGCCACACCCAAAATTGGGGATATGAATGGAATGGAGCGGCGCAAGACTGGCAAGAGACTATTATGATTAATTACACCTATGATGCCGACAATCAGTTGGTGCTCACACAAACAAGAATTTATTACGAAAACGCACCTTTATATTTTACTGTGGTCACCGATTATGTACAGGAAGGTTACGTTGATCGGATTACTTATTATAATGACGTTGATACAACAGTTACTTCGGCTTTAAACGCCCTTAGTCAATACTATTATTCGATGACTTCCACCACCACGCAACCCAACGCCGAAAAAGCGCTGGTAGAACTGGCACCTAACCCGGCCCACACGTACCTGCGCGCCCGCACGGAGCAAAATATCCAACTGGCGGAATTGTACGACCTGCAAGGCCGATTGGTCATGAATATCGCCACCGAGGGCACCAACGTGCTGCACCTGCACCGCAACAACCTGCCCGGTGGTACTTACGTGCTGCGCTTGCAGTTGGAAAATGGCGCGACGGTGAGCGAACGGGTGCAGTGGGAATAGTTTTTTTAGGTTAATAGTAGCCGTACGGTGCTATATATCAAGTATTAACAAATACTATTTTATTTCTTAAATTTATTTCAATGAAAAAATTTTCTATTTATTGCTCGTTTTTATTGTTTTCGGTCCATGTTATGGCCCAATCTCCATTAGTGATGCCGCAATCTGATCATCACAATGTTTCTGGCATTTTGAAACATTTATCCGTTTCCGGGTTACCCCAAGTGCAGTCGCGTAATTTTGTGGAATTGCAATTGGATTCTATTTTAAGTACTGCATCACTTAATACTGGTACCCCTTACCTTTCGTCGCGTATTTTGTTCACTTATTTGGGTGATACAACCTTGCTCAAAGCTTTCATTCTGACAACCGATGGAGAACCCTCATCCATATACGATTTAAAGTATGCATACGACGATCAAAACCGGCTTATTTACAGCGAAGAGGCTACATTTTTGCCTAATGTCCCGTCTATTCCCGTGAATCTGACTTACTTTTATTATAATTCAGATTTTCCTATGGTCACGGATTCTGTTCGGGCGTATTTTCGATACGACAACGGCAATTTTGATCCAAACTATGTTCAAAGAAACGATTTAGTTCCGGGAACAAGTTTGATAAAAAAATACCAACGTGAAACTTTTTCCGGGGAGATTTTATCGAGTCAATCTACTATTACTTATGAATATGACGCTCAGCAACGGGAAATTTTAGAATACAATGAATATATTAGTTTCCTCGGCGGGATTACCAATTTATTACGTTACATCACCGAATATCGCCCTGACACGATTATCACTACCAGAGCGACGCAGGTGGCTCCTGATTGGATACCTGAAGTAAAAACTGTTGAAGTTTTTGATCCAATCAGTGAACTAAGGACGCAACATTGGGGATTCAACTGGAACCAAATGAACGGAGATTGGGAGGGAAATATTCAAACCGATTACGTTTATGATTCGGAAGACCGGTTGGTATTTGCAACATCCCAAATAACCAACGAGAATTCGGTGATTGTTTTTGCCCGTAAAATTGATTTTTTGCAGGAGGACTACGTTGATCGAATTTCGTATTACGATGGGGCCGATACAACAGCCGTAAATGCGTTAACCTCAATGGAGCAGTATTATTACTCGATGATTTCCTCCATCACGCAACCCAACGCCGAAAAAGCGCTGGTAGAACTGGCGCCCAACCCCGCCCTCGCGTACCTGCGCGCCCGCACGGAGCAAAATATCCAACTGGCGGAATTGTACGACCTGCAAGGCCGATTGGTTATGAATATCGCCACCGAGGGCAGCAACGTGCTGCACCTGCACCGCAACAACCTGCCCAGCGGTACCTACGTGCTGCGCTTGCAGTTGGAAAATGGCGCGACGGTGAGCGAACGGGTGCAGTGGGAATAAATTCAACAACAATTACTCCAATTTCCGCTCGCCGGCGTAGGTTTTTTCCCCGGCGGGAATGGCTATTTTTAAATGGTTGTCGGCGGGCGGAATCGGGCAATTATACCCATCCGAGTATGCGCACCAGGGGTTATATACCTTGTTAAAATCCAGCGTCATGGTGCCGTTTTTAATATCGGTCGTTTTTACATCCAGGTAACGGCCGCCTTTGTACGTGTCTTGGCCATTGGTGGCATCTTTGAAGGGCATAAAAAGGTAATCGCGGTAAATGGCCTGGGTCAAGGCCATGTTGCGGTACAGGGTAAGCACGTATTCCTGCCCGTCGAGCGGGAACGTAAGCGTTCCGTACGGCTGGTATTCCCGGATGGCGCCGCTGTACGTGGGCATTTCAAAAGTTTTGGGGTTGGTCGCGGGCGTAAATCGCGCGGTGACCCGGTATTTTTCCTGAGCGGGATAAAAGCGCAGCCATTGTTCATCGCCGGGATCCAGCGGGTGGCGGTCACCGGCAATGGTTGCTTTTATTTTTTCCGTGCGGTACTGCGCAATTTCATCCGAAAAAGAAAGTGGTTTGGTGGGCGCACAAGCCGCAAAAAGTACCGCGATTAAAGCAAATAAGGGGACTAATTTCATGTGAAAAGGTGTGATGTCAAAGGTTTTAAATAGTAGACAGCCTCTGAATTTGTTGTTGTCTTCCAAAAACCTTTTTGTTTTTTATTTTATTCTAATGTGAATTAATTTAACTTCTTAAGCAGGGCAAATTTACGCGTTTTTCACGCTACACTCAACACTTTTCATTCTTCACTCTACACTATTCACTTTTCACTATACACTCTTCACTCCATATAGTTTTTTCCAATGGTCTCATAAAAACAATTACTTTTTACTATGGTTAATTGCGCGTACTTTTGCACATCCAAATTGTGCGATACAAGATCACCACACAATATCTCTCACATCATTTTTACACCAAGATATTTATGGATAATACCCATAGCACCAACACCCCCGCAAGTGTTGTTAATGGCGAAAGCAAATGCCCGTTTATGAACGGTACTTTGCCCAAACCAACCAGCAGCGGCACCTCTAACCGCGATTGGTGGCCCAATCAATTACGGTTGAATATTCTCCGCCAGCATTCTACTTTGTCCAACCCCATGAACAAAGATTTTAACTACGCCGAAGCGTTCAAAACCCTCGATTTGACGGCCGTTAAAAAGGATTTGTTCGATCTCATGACCAATTCTCAGGATTGGTGGCCCGCCGATTACGGTCACTACGGTCCATTTTTTATTCGTATGGCCTGGCACAGTGCCGGTACGTACCGCACTGCCGATGGTCGCGGTGGCGCCGGAGCCGGTACCCAGCGTTTTGCGCCGCTCAATAGTTGGCCCGATAACACCAACCTCGACAAAGCGCGTTTGTTGTTGTGGCCCATTAAACAAAAATACGGTCAAAAACTCTCTTGGGCCGACCTCATGATCCTCGCCGGTAACTGCGCGTTGGAGTCCATGGGTTTCAAAACCTTTGGCTTTGGCGGTGGCCGGGCCGATGTGTGGGAACCCGAAGAAGATATTTATTGGGGCGCCGAAACCGAGTGGCTCGGCGATAAGCGCTACTCCGGCGACCGCGAACTCGAAAATCCGCTCGCAGCCGTACAAATGGGTCTGATTTACGTTAACCCGGAAGGCCCCAACGGCAATCCTGATCCCCTGGCTTCGGCTCGTGACATTCGCGAAACATTTGCCCGCATGGCCATGAACGACGAAGAAACCGTTGCCCTCATTGCCGGTGGACACACCTTTGGTAAAACCCACGGTGCCGCTGACCCCAACCAGTTCGTGGGTCGCGAACCCGCCGCTGCCGGTATCGAAGAAATGAGTATGGGTTGGAAAAATACCTTTGGCAATGGCCACGGCGTACACACCATTACCAGCGGTCTCGAAGGTGCGTGGACCACTTCGCCCACCCAATGGAGCAATAACTACTTCGAAAATCTCTTTGGTTTCGAGTGGGAATTGACCAAAAGCCCCGCCGGTGCCCACCAGTGGAAGCCTAAAAATAATGCCGGTGCCGGTACCGTTCCCGATGCCCACGATGCGGCATTGAGCCACGCACCCACCATGCTTACTACCGACCTGGCGTTGCGTTTTGATCCGGCCTATGAAAAAGTTTCCCGTCGTTTTTTTGAAAATCCTGACCAATTCGCCGATGCCTTTGCGCGCGCCTGGTTCAAATTGACCCACCGCGATATGGGCCCCCGTGCCCTCTACCTCGGCCCGGAAGTTCCGGCCGAAGAACTGATTTGGCAAGATCCCGTTCCGGCGGTTACCCATGAATTAATCAACGCACAAGATATTGCGGCGCTCAAAGGTCAAATCTTGGCCTCTGGTCTTACCGTAGCCGAATTGGTGTCCACGGCTTGGGCCTCGGCTTCTACTTTCCGGGGTTCCGACAAACGCGGCGGTGCCAACGGTGCCCGCGTGCGCCTCGCTCCCCAAAAGTTTTGGGCGGTGAATAACCCCACCCAGTTGTCGAAAGTAGTGGATGCCCTCGAAGGTATTCAAACGGCTTTCAACAACGCACAAACCGGCAACAAAAAAGTATCCATCGCCGATTTGATCGTATTGGCTGGTTGCGCTGGTGTAGAACAAGCGGCGAAAAACGCCGGTCACGACGTTACGGTGCCATTTACGCCCGGTCGTACCGACGCCACGCAGGAAAAAACCGACGTGGAATCCTTCTCCGTGTTGGAACCCATCGCCGATGGTTTCCGCAACTACGCCAAAGGACACTACACCGTTTCGGCGGAAGAGTTATTGGTGGATAAAGCCCAATTGCTCACCCTTACCGCGCCCGAAATGACGGCTTTGGTGGGTGGTATGCGCGTATTGGGTGCCAATTACGACCACTCCAAACACGGGGTATTTACCAACAATCCCGGTGCATTAACCAACGATTTCTTCGTGAATGTACTCGATTTGCGCACCAAGTGGAGTGCTACTTCACACGCCCAGGATGCTTTCGAGGGTCGTGACCGCATCACCGGTGACTTCAAGTGGACGGGTACTCGCGTGGACTTGATCTTTGGTTCCAACACCGAGTTGCGCGCCATTGCGGAAGTATATGCCTGCGCCGACGGCCAGACCAAATTCGTCCACGATTTCGTGGCCGCCTGGAACAAAGTGATGAATTTAGACCGTTTTGACTTGATTTAATTCTTGGTTCAAAACATGATACAAGAGGGGTAATCTGCCGGGTGCAGATTGCCCCTTTTTTCGTTGGTTTTTTTATACCTCCAGGACTAAGCGATATTTTTGCTTTACTTTTGCCTTAGAAATTGTACGATGAAACCAGTAAAAAACATCCTTTTATTCAATGCCGCTGCCGACCGCCAGGTATCGGTGCATTTTAACCAGGGCACTTTTTGGCTCACGCAAAAGGCGATGGCTTTGTTGTTTGGGGTCAATGTACCTGCGGTCAGCAAACATTTAAAAAATATTTTCGAGACGGGGGAGTTAGGTGAATCCGCAGTTGTTTCCAAAATGGAAATAACTGCCGACGACGGTAAAAACTACCAAACGCAGTTCTATCGGCTGGAGGCCGTATTGGCCGTTGGCTACCGCGTCAACTCCGTTCAGGCCACTGATTTCAGGAAATGGGCCACCCAAACGCTGAACGAATTTATCATCAAAGGTTTTGTCCTCGACGATGAGCGCTTAAAACAGGGCAAAAATCTGGGTTCTATAACCATGCTCGAAGCCAAACTAAAAGCCGAGGGCGAATTTGAAAAATACCGAGTCATTCAGGACCGCGACTACGAAAGCGATTTTGACAAACTTATTAAGGGGACAAAGTTGTAGGTAGGGTAATGGGGGCAATGATTCGGTTAACGTTGAGCGAAATCTATCCTTTTAAACATAGATTTCGCTCGGTATGATCTTTTTTTATGATAAATTGGTGAGTCGTTGATTGCGAGGCGGAAAAGACCTACGGCCTCGCCCGCAATATCCACAGCAGCGGGCTGGTCGAAACGGTGCTGACATTGGATGATTTATTTTTGGAGTAGGGGGGGCTGGGAAAATCAGGTGTTTTTTTGTTTTTAATGCGTTTATGCTTGTTTAAAAAGAGTTTATAACATCTATAATGCTTTGTGCAACATCCGCCCATGCACTACCTTCATCTTGAAAATCCTTGATACTGTCTTTCCTCTTAGGTAGTGCCTGCTTCCCATCAAAAACATACCCAGATCCACTGTACACTGCTTTCAAACCAGGTGTTAAATGAATTGGAATAATTTGCATGTTAGACTGGAATTGCTCAACTAAAGGCATTTCTGTATCCATGACACGCTCATCAGTCCATGTATTATGGGATAATATAAAAATGCCTATATTAGATATTGAAATTTGATTTGAAATTTCGACTTGAAGCGTTCCGAAATTTACGTTATTAGCCCATTTAAGATCTATTCTACCGCTCCTAATATAAATAGTAAGGTGTTGCTCTAAGATGTTAAAATGGGCAGCATCAGCGTCAGCACAGGCAACATAAATCCGTTTTTTTACTTGGTTTTCGTGCATCCAGTCTTCAAAAATGTATCCATAACATTTGTACTTATTTTCTTTGGGTGATGTGATAATTCCAATAAGTTGTAATTCGCTAATCTCGCTGGAATATTCACGCAATACGGATGAATCTATTTTGGGCGATACAGGTAAATATCGGATTAGCCGTTGTTGAATGCTATTAAACAGTTCAAAATCATTTTGAAAAATATTGTCTAATTGTTGGTTTGAAGTTAATTTATTGGGAAATGATTTAAATTGGTTATTTTTGGGGTTGTAGTATTCGGCGCAAAAATATTGGATTAAATAAGGGTGGCCACCGCATGCATGCCATAGTTTGTTAAAGTCCGCTTCAACTATATTAATATTAGTACCGGGTAGAGTGCCTCCTCCTCCTGTTTCCTGGTTTTTTTGAATAATGTTTATTATCTCATTTTGAGAAAGACAACCAATATATTTTTGTTGTAAAAGCGCCTGAAATTCAACTAGGTCCGGACGATTTTCCGGGAGTTTAAAAAACTTAAAAGTCCCGGTCAGGATAATTTGTAGTACATCCTTGGTGTTTTTGATGTTTCTAATTAGTTTCTCAATTTCTAGGGTAGGGAGTTCGTGTATTTTTTCGGCTTCGTCAATCAAAATAAAAGATTTTTTGCCATTTTTTCGGCAAAAAGCCGCCCATTTACTTATACACTCATTAAAATGAAAATCTACCCATTCAAGTTCAGTATAAGGTATTTGTGCCATTGCCAGACGGTTCTCAATAATCCTTCCTAAATCTTCCCCGTGTTCTTTTGGGGTAGTTTTGCCCATTAAATCCAGATAAATAGATAAATACCCCTGTTCATTTGTGCGTCGTTCCACTTCTTTTAACACGGAACTTTTCCCAATTCTCCGTATTCCATTGAGAAAATAGGTTTCGGTGGCGTTGAATTGTACCAGTTCGTCGAGTAGTTCTTTTCGACCGTAAAAATCTTTACCGGTAACGGGGGAGCCATAAATATATGCCATAAGTACGGGTGGGTTTTAGTTTGATTAGATAATAATGTCTTGATCTGGTTCAGGTGCACGAGGCCCAGTAGATGTATGCCCAACGTGTTGCTTTTTGTCGTCGGGGGGTGGGGTGGTAATTGCTCGAATATCTTCTACTAAAATCGTTGGGACCTGACCTGGCTCCAGCGATTTAATTCTTTTGAACATTTCATTGAGTGCCTCCGAGCAATAAAATTGAATATTACGGGGGCGCAATTCACTTTTTTGGATGATTTCGGCAATTGCCTGTTCGGAAAATGTGTATTTGCCAATGACTGGTTGGGTAATCAGTTCAAATGCTTCCTCTTCTGTAAAAAAGCCAACTTGTTCTTCCTTGAGTGTATTGTACCAGGGACTGGTATTCTTAGCATTTTTTTCGATAGTTACTCCGGCTACTACCACTCGCAGCCAAGGTTCGCCTACCAGTATATTGCGAAACTGTTGCTGATAAGCATCGGGATATTTGTTGAATGAATCAATTTCATCCAGAAACAGGACTATTATGGTTGCTTTAGTGGGTAGTTTGCGTTTAATTTTGTCCAGTTCCCGGCGAAACTTATTATAATCATATTGGCTGGTATCCGCCAGATTTCCTTCGGTATCGCCAATTGCTACTTTAATGATATTGGCCAATGACGCAAAAAAATATTCCGGCTCCAAACCCTGTAAATTGAGGATGGGGGTTGTTAAAAAATGAATATTGGGGTCTTTATGGTGGTATTTGAGTTCATAGTCCAAACGATACAACAACGATGTTTTTCCCAGTCGTCTTTCGTCCAAAATGGCAAAACTGTTTAAATGAAGACCACTCATCAGTTTCTCCAATATACCCACCCGCCCAAAAAAACTATCCGGGTGCTGAATGGGTGCGCCAACAACGTACGGGTTAAACCGCGTTTTAATCGCTTCGGCCCGGCGCTCCCGTTGTTCAATTTGTTTAATGGCCACGCTGGCCTGTAAAATCAACGTGGAAAGAAACATTTTCCGGTTCTCGTCAAAGGCACTTTCCGGCGTTTCAATTTCAACAACACCCACGATGGCATTGTCCCGAAGTACGGGTGCAAAAAAGATGGATCGGTTCTTTGAAATCGGGTGGGTTTTCACCAAATCACTTGGGAAGTCATCGGGGAAAAGTTGGGTTTCGCCCTGCTGAAATGCCCAGTCGGCCAATGCATTGCCAGTACCCAACGCGCGCGGATTGCGATCAAAGTGCATTGGAAACTGTTTTAACAGGTGCCGCCGCTGCTGGAAGTACTCAAGATCGCTGTAATGGAACATATAGCGACTGGGTTTAAATACATCTTCTACCAGGTCAACACTTTCTAAAAAAATGTCGTTTACAGTATCGGTGGGGCTAATTTTGGCAATCCGAGCGACGTATCTGTTGAGTTCGTGTAATAAGCGTTGGTCAATAGTTGTATTGTTCAGCGCAATAGCCGCCAAATCGGCAAAACGTACTAGTTTTTGACTGTCTTGTGGTTGATAATAGCCGCTGATAAAATGATCCAGGGTGATGATGCCCAATACTTTACCCTGAAATACCAACGGTACGCAAACCCACGAACGGATATTACGCGTAGCGGTAACGGTGGTATCCCAATGCGACGACTTGCGCGTATCGGATAAAATAATGGGTTTTTTATCGTGTAAAATGGGTTTTAACAGTTCATCCTGCGCAATGGGTCGGTGCAATCCATCGGCTGGCAGCGAGAGCGTTTCTCCTTCCATGGCCAATACCCGACGCTGGGCATTTTCATCGGTAAATACCTGAAAACAGGCACGGTCAAAACCAATAATTTTGCGCAATTCGGTTAAGATCGTGTGGGCTAATTCTTTGGGGTTGGCTTGTTCCGAAATTTGTTTACTGGTTTGGTACAAGGCCACGGCCTCGTCGTTGAGGCGGCTGCGAAATATGGCCAAAGCCGCCTGATCGGCTAATTTTTGCAATAATTCCTGGTCGTTTTTGCGAAAAACTTTGTTGCTGCGGTCATCAAATACACTTAATGCGCCAATGACTTCGTTGCCAATCAGCATAGGTACTTCCAGCACCGCCGAAAAATAAGGGTGCAACGAAGGAATACTATCGGTGTGGCCCGGATAATACGCCGTCATCAGTGGTTTTTTGGTGCGTACTACCCGTCCGGCCATACCTTGATCGCTGCTCATCAGGGTTCCGATCTGGAGTTCTGGTATGTTTATACCTTTCATGGCCACGAGGCGCAAATCCTGTCGGCTGCCATTTTCGGTGAGGTACATTTTGCCGCCTTTGGTGCGCAACAGCGAAACGGCTTCGGATACTATGCTGTCCAACCCTTGCTGGCTATCTTGCGATTGCATAATGTGTAGGGTCGAACGGCTCAGGCTTTCCAACAGTTTTTGCTGCTTGGAGGTAGCCTCAAACAAGCGGTTGCGGTGGATAATATTGGCTACCTGATGGCTAAAAATATCCAATACCTGCAAGTCTTCTTCTGTAAAGTGGCGCGGCGATCGGAAGTTGACGTACAACACGGCCACATCCTGGTTGTGGGACGTACTTTTTTGTTTGCCCGATTCCACCGCCGTAAGTGCCACCCCCACAAATGCGCGGATATTTTCGCGTTGGATAATTTTTGAACCCTGAACAAAACCCAATACGTTGTTGTATTCGGGGGAGCCGGGAATAAGGGATTCTGCTTGTCGCCCTTTTTGGGCTTTTATGGCCGTTTGTCCGGGCAAAATATCTTCAATAATGAGCATCCGGTGTTGCCGTACAAAAGCGGCCATACCGTTGGTGCGGGGGCGATCGGTGAGTTCTTTGGTTGCACTGCGCAAGGTACCCGCGTACGCGTACAAAGCGCGATCGTAGTATTGGTCGTCGTCAACGTCGAAAGGGTAAATCACCGCGAGGTCGGCATTGGTAAATGTTTTTGCCAATGCGGCCGTTTTTTTGGAAAGGGCCTGCGCTGAAGGGTTACCCAAGGTCAACTCCTGCGCAACTTTTGCGAGGTCTTCGAGGGTTTTTAGGCTTTTTTGCCGTTCTAACGCGGCGGCAGCCTGGTTCGCAAAATGTTGAATGAGTTGGCCGTCGTCGTTGGTAAATCGGTTGATTTTTTGCGAAAAAATACTAATGGCTCCCAATGGTTCACCCTGTTTGCCCAAAAGTGGCACGGTCATAAAAGAATGCCAGCCAAACTTTTTGGCCCATTCCATATTGACAAAAGGCGGGTTGTTAATGTGGTCATATTTGTCCAGATCCGGAACAATAATGAACCTTTTTTCGTGTAATCCCTGAGCAATCAGGGAGGAGCCGGGAGCGATGGGGACTTTTGCAATCCTGATGTACTCCTGATAACTTTCGTCCAAATCACTTTTGCTGCTGGTATCAATACGGATAAAATCGTCGCCTTCGTCTTCGCGGGTACTGGGCATCCAAAGGTTAACGTCGGCATCGGTGAGGTCACGAACAGCCTCGACCAAATACTTTTTCAGGGCCTTCATGTCCGAGTCGTTTTGATCTAATTTCCCCAGTCTATTCAGGTGTTCGGTGAGTTTTGCGCGCTCCATACTTAAGGCTGCAATGGCGGCCATAGAAGTCATAAACTGACTATCCTGTTGAGTAAAAAAGTCGGCTTCGGTACTCATGAGTTTGAGCACGCCGAGGGTGCGAAACGACCGCCGCAACGGAATGGCCAATACCGATAAAATATGGTGATCCAGTGGTGGATTGAAACCATATTTTTCACCTTCTTCCTGGGCATTGGCAAGGCTTAATGAAGTACCCGTTTTGGCTACGTGCCCGGAGACACCGCCGCTCTCCAAACTGCGCTTTTCGTCGGCCAGATGCTTTTCTAAACCAAAATGCCCGCCTAATATCAACTCTTGGGTGCTTGGCTTAAACTCGTATATCCATCCGCAATCCGCACCGGTAAAATCTTTGGCCTTGGTCAGGATCGTATTGAAAATCAACTTATAATCCAGCGTTCCGGCCAGGTTTTGATTGGTTTCGTGCAAAATACGCGCCTGCTGGGTGAGCATGGTGGAATGCAGTGCCTCAGTGGCTTGCCGACCAAATATATTTAAAAACTGTTGCTGCGCGTTCCAGTTGGCCACATTGGTTGGGCCAAAAGGGGTATTCAGGTGGTAGGCATCAATCCAGCCAATCAACCGTCCATTGTGGATGAGTGGTACCGATACCATTGACCTCCATTTGCGTTCAGCGGCTACATCTTTATCCACGTACACCGCAGAACTTTGAATATCCATTTCCACAAACACCGCTCCGTTTTCGAGGATGCCGATGCGAGGGTATTGGCTTTTTTTCAAAATAAATTGGCGTTCAAATGCCATATCCAAATTTCCCGACCAGCCGGCGACTTTGTACCCTTTTTTGGCCTTGTCAAAATACCAAATAATGCTGGTGGAAAAACCCGGAAGTATCTTGAGGACATCCGTGGCCATTTGCGAAAAAATGCGCTCCCGCCCGGCCAATTCTTTCAAAATATCCAGCACCTCAAATAAATCGAGGGGTTTTTGCATAATGGCGTAGGCCCCCAAATTAAAGGCGCGCATGGAACCGGAAACGTCTTGTCCGGTACAAACAATCACCGGAAGTTCGGGGAACTCCCGGTTGAGTGTTTTGACTAATTCCTCACCGCCGCCGTCCATGACGTAGTCGGCCAATACCGCCGTAGGTAACTCTTTCGCAGCGCGCAGCGCAACCAATAGTTCTCCACCGGACGCAAACGCCTGGGCCTCAACGTCTTGGCTCTCCCAAAACAGTTCCGAACTATCGCGGATGCGCTGGTCATCGTCGGCAAAAAAAAGGGTGATTTTCGGTTCCATATGATGTGTTTTTTAGGCTTTTGACGGGCCAATGGGTAAATAAAAGCCGAATACACTGCCGCAAAATCGGATACTGTCCACGAGGGCAATTTCACCACTCATCGCTTCCACCAGGTTTTTGGAAATAAATAATCCCAACCCCTGACCGTCGCGGCGGGAGGTTTCACCGGCTCTGAATACTTTGTGTTGTTGTTCGTGTCGAACCCCCGGCCCGGTGTCTAATACAAAAATGTGGCAGGTGCCTTTTTGCTCGTTAAAAGTTGTTTTGACCAAAACGGCTTTGGTCACCAACAGAGGCTGCTCTGATTTGCGCGTATCGTTAATCTCCTTCATGTGTTTGAACTGGAGGGATACGTGCTGAATGGCGTTGAGCACCAGATTAGAAACCACCTGTTCTACGCGCAGCGGATTGGCGCGTACCTTGGGAATATCGGGATAGAGATCCAGTAATAATTCAACACTATTCTCTTCTTGTGCCTTGTATGTAAGTTGGCGTTTTACTTTTTTTACCACCTCGTTGATGTCAATATACTCAATTTCATCTCTCATCAAACGCGTATAAGAGTCATTTAACTCTTTAATATCGTTACAACTGGCCGATAATCCATCAATACCTCTTTGCAGTTTTTCCGGATTGGGTTTTTCCAAACCAAAATGGTGAACATTTTTGATACTTGTCTGAAGCCCTGTCATGTAATTGCCCAGTTCGTGCATAAAGGTGCCAAACAACTGCCCCTTGAAATAACGGTCTTCGTACATCTGCATTTTTCGCAGAATAAAATCGCGTTCAATTAATATAGCGCAAAAGTTAGCGACCGTTCTGATTTGCAAAATGGCTTCACCCGTAAGATCAGAGGTGTTGTTCAGCACGAATAAACCGTGTCGCGTGGCATAACCCGGTAGTTTAATGGGCACGGCGTACACCACTTTGAAATCCAGGTGGGCGTAAAAATTCCGAAACCGGTTGTTTTTGGTTTCGTGGTTAATATCGTTCACGTACAAAACGTCTTCCTCTTCAATCACCCCAACGGCGGGGCTGTACGACAGTTTTTCTAACTCTATTTCGTACAAATCTGGTCGGTTTGTGTGGGCCGCCGCGGTTAATTCAAACAAACGATGCGCCTCATCGTACTCCAAAATAAAGGCGTGTTGCACAAAGATGCTGCGGCGCAGGTCCGATAACATCTGTTCCAAACCCGTTTTGAGCGATGATTTTACAAACCCCTGCATTTCGAGTTGTTCGATAAAACCCTCTTGGTTGCGGGCTACCATAGACTTACTTTTGTGGACAATACCCGTTTGTAAAAGGTGTATCGTTTCCAAAAAATGATCGTCGTTTACCTTGTCGGTTTTGACAAAAAATGAAAATTTGCGATTGTATTTTTCTTCTAAAAACTTAAAAGACAATAAATTATGCGGGTCCCGGCTGGTAAAAAGAAAATGTTGGTCGGGTCTTTTTTCCAGTATTTGGGCGGCAATTTCCGGCCCAAAAGTGTGGTCCCCCAGGTTAATATCCATGATAATCAGGTCGGCGAGTTGCCCTTCATCAAACCATTTTATGGCATCGTCGCCATTTGTTATTTCAGTAATGTGCACTTGGAGCGGCTGCAACATATCTTTGATGATGGCCAGAGCAGCGGGGTTGTCGTCTACAATCAACACCGATTGCAGTTGTTGCAACGCGGGCACTTCATACGAAGTTTCATCTTTTTCCTGGGGGGCGGCAAAGGTGTTGAGGGGTAAATCGGTAGCGGCGTTTATTTTTTTGCGAAAAAGCCGTTCAAGCCGGGTTTCCTGTTCGCTGGCTCGAATATCAATTTGGCGCATCCAATCGTTCACACTGATGTCCACTTGCCGATTTTCTGCATCTACCCGGGTAATAATAGCACGTAATTGGTCGCCGTAAGAAAGCACATCTTTGGGTAAAGCATCGGGGAACAAGGGCAGGTCGGCGGCGGCACAAAAAGCGTCAATGCCGGGCTTTAGTTGCACGTAAACGCTGTCAGAGAGGATATTTACCACTTCACCGGTAATGACTTTACCCGCTTTCAGCCAACTTTCGGTGCCTTCCCAGGGATCGGTTTTTTGCCTAAAACTCAGGAGTGCCCAACCGGCCTGGCTTGTCTCTGGTAGGAGTACGGCCTCGTGCGACGAATTTTCCACCCATTTCGAGGTGTCGGGTTTTTCACTGCGGTCCCAACTCCACTCGCGGCGCGGGATAATGCCGCGACTGCCGTCTTCTAATCGAACAGTAACATGCGATGATTTCAGGGAAACAATCCGCACTTTTACAACAGGATTTCCGGCATAATTTTCTTTTGAGGATTTTACCATCTTAAAGTATTTTGTACTCGGTTATGCTTCGACTCGGCAGGTTTTGTGGTTAATCACCTTGGGACGTCCCCATAAGGTGGTGCACAAAACCAAGCGACGCTCAGGATATAAAACACTACAACGACAGATTCGCAATGACAGTTGTAATGAGGTTTTTTGTGTAACGTGGAAAACTAATAATGTTCATACAGTATGGTTTTGGAATTCGGAGGAGAAGTACTTTTTTCTTTGGTTTTGGTGTGCAAAATTAGTGGAATGTTTCTTTAAAACACCTAAAAAGATAAGAATTTTTGTTTTTTTTAACGTTTCGCAAAAATCCTTTGTATCGTCGAAATGATGTATTTAATTGATTAGATGGATTTTATAGACTTTTGTAAGCCACCTCATCAAAAAAATCAATTTGTTCATCAATGGGGTTAGTGATGGTAATTAGATAAAGAATTCCCTACATTTGCCCCACACCAAGCACATATGTACATGGCTCTTCACCAACGCACCCTCTTTTTAATCCTCGCTTCTTGTTTGTTTCTGGTGTATTGTTCACCGCGCCGCGCCGCCCGTTTGCGCCGCGATTGGCTCGACCAAAGCCCCCAAACCTATACCCTCCAACGCGCTAAACCCAACCCGGACTCCCTGCTGGTGTCGTACATCGGGTGCGGCGGTTATTTGTTGCAATACGGCGGCGATAAACTCCTGCTCGACCCGTTTTTTTCCAACCTGAGCATGACCCAACTCAATACGGGCAACCTCCGCCCTGATTATGCGCTGATGGACGCTTTTTTGCAACGCGAGTTGGGTACCAAAAAGGACAGCACCGGCCAAATTTCGACCATTCTTATTTCACACGCCCATTACGACCACCTCGGTGACGTGCCTTTTTTGTTGCAATCGTACCTGCGCAATCCCGTGGTTACCTTGTACGGCAGTACCACGGCGGTGAATTTGGTGCGGTCGTTTGGGGCACCCGTACCCGATACGGCGCGGCAATTGCAATCGTTGGAGCCGTTTTTTAAGGTGCATTCGGTGACCGAAGGGGAGGCCAGTGATTTGCCCGTTTCGCCGTTTTTTTACCTGCCCGGCGGGCGGATGCGTTTTGCCGCCATTCCGTCGAACCACGCGGGGCATTATTGCTTTTTTGGGCCGCATAAACTGCCTTTTATCAACGGACACGTGCTCCAACCGCCCGCAAAACCCGCTTATTTTGGCCTCAAATACAAAGAGGGCCTGAACTATAACTACGTGATTGACCTGCTCGATCCGTCCGGAAAACCCGTTTATCGCATTTTTTCCAACGCCGGTGCGGCCTGCGACCGAGGGGTGGGGTATTTGCCCGAAAACCTGATCCGCGAACAACCGGTGGACCTGATGCTGCTCTGCGGGGCCAACTACAACGTGGCCAACGATTTCCCGATGCCCTTGCTCAATGCCGTGCAACCACGGGTGGTTTTGATGGGCCATTGGGAGAATTTTTTTAAACCCGTTCCCAAAATTCAACAAAAGGCCGCCGTGGTACCCAATACCAATATCCCCGAATTACTCGAAAATGTACAGCAATTCGCCCGTGAAAAAGGGTTTCCCGAAAAAATATTAATCGAATACCCACAAAAACGCCAAATAATGTTACGGTTTTAAGCCAAAACTACATTAAGCAAAGATGAAGTTGAATAACTTTGCCCCCGGTTGTCCTCCCTAAATTAACCTCTGTTTATAAATCGCCAGATCATGTTTCCCTTCGATAAAATCCTTACTTACATCGCCAACGAACAATGCGCCCTGGTTGTAGGGCCGGATATCATGCAGTTCGACGGGCAACCGATGAACATGTACCTGCGCAATAAACTCTACGAACAATACCAGGACGAAGTTACCCACTACTACGCCGAAGATGGTCTGTTTCAGTTTCCCGGTCAGGAAGCCTCCGTCAAATCGGACGTGGCCCAAAGCATGCGCACCCTGTGCAGCCGACTACCCGCCACGCCGGGGTACAACGAGGATATTTTAAAAACCATCGCCCGGTTGCCCTTTCACCTCATTTTGTCCATCAATCCCGATACGTTTTTGTCGGATACCTTTTTTAAATACGGCGTTACCCACCGTTTTTCGCATTACCGAAAGGGCGAACGGCCCAGCGACGACGTGGCACCGCCCACCCGCGAAGAACCTTTGATTTATAACGTGGGCGGCAGTGTGTTGGAGGATGAATCCTTGGTGCTCGATTACGAAGATTTGTTTTCGCTCATCGGTTCCACGTTGGGGGCTTCGGGGTTGCCCGATGGCTTGCGCACGGCGTTGGAAAAAATTCGGACCTTTATTTTTGTTGGGTTTAATTTTGAAAAATGGCATACCCAAATTATGCTGCGCATTTTGTGCGGAAAAGCCGGGTACCGCAAATTTGCCGGTCCCCACGAAGTCAGCGATGCGACCCGCGTTTTTTTGGCGCACCAGTTTAAAATTGATTTTTGGGACAAAGACAAAGGCGATTTTTTGCCGTTTTTTGTGGAAGAAGCCACCAAATTTGTGGATCCCGACCCCAAAAACGCCAACCGGGCCTTTATGCGGACTTTGCTGGAAAGCCCCCTCGCCCCGGAAGAAACCAATATCATGCGCGAAATTCAAAACGCCCAATATCCCCGCGCCATTACTTCCCTGATGGCCTACGCCAAAGGCAACGCCGATTTTGAAAATACCGCGATTCAACTCAGCGGGCGCTTCCAATTACTGACCCAAAGCCAGGCAACGATGGACAGCCGTGACTACCTCACGACCCTCAACCAAATCGCCGACGCCGTTATTAAACTCGCCAGAGCCATATCCGAATCAAAATGAACGCCATTCACCGCTATCCCGGGGTAAAACCCTTCGAATCCACCGATGCCGCGCTCTTTTTCGGGCGCGATCGTGATAAAACCGATTTGCTCGATTTGGTCAGCCGCGAGCAATTGGTCCTGCTTTTTGGCAAATCCGGTTATGGTAAATCGTCGTTGGTCAAAGCCGGTCTTATTCCCGATTTGATTGCCCAACCGCTCGTGCGCGTGCACGAGGAAACGGGCGACGAATACGAGGTACACAATTGCCCCGTCTATATTCGATTTAATCTTTTTGGTAAAAATGCCGCTTCCATGCCCAGCGATACATTGTTGCAAAAACTCCGCGAATGCGTGGGCAGCGATGATACCGACCCCGATGTACAGACTTTTTTGCGTACCCAAAACGTAGATCAAACCTTTTGGGGCGCCTTTAAAAGCAGCAAAACGGTGGGGCAAAAGCGTTTTTTTCTCATTTTTGACCAATTTGAAGAGTTTTTTTCCTATCCCTCCGATGCACAGGCGCAGTTCCGCCAACAATTGAGTGAACTGCTGTACACCCGTATCCCGCAGGTCGTCCGCGACGGCATGACCGACCTCGACCGGAGCACCAAAAGCAAATTGCACAAACCGATGGAGGTGCACACCCTGTTCTCCATTCGCTCCGATCGGATTCACCTGCTCAACAGTATGCGGGAAGAATTACCGGTTATTTTGCAAACCCGCTACGAGTTAAAAGCCCTTTCGGAAGCCCAGGCCGAAGAAGCCATTGTGCGCCCCGCGTTGCTCGAAAGTGGCCGTTTTTTGGTGAAAAAACCGTTTCAATACGAACCAGCGGCCCTGCGGAAAATTATTTTTGAACTCAGCAACGCCCACCGCACCAACGCGAATAACAACGAATTAGAAGCGCAAAGCCAGATTGAGGCATTCCAGTTGCAGATTGTTTGCCAAACCATTGAGCAAAATATTGTGAATACCACCCGCAAAAACAAAGGGGAGCAGCCGGTATTGGTGCAGGAATCGGATTTGCCGGATTTTGACCAGATTTACGAACAATATTACGAAGATCGCCTCGCCGATTTGCCCGATGAAACCAGCCGCCGCACCGCTTACACCATGTTGGAAGAGGAAATGGTCATCGGCGAGGATATGTCGGACATCCGGCGCATCAGTATTGACAAGGATATGCTGCGCGAAACCATGCAGCACAACCACCAAATGGTGTTGGGGCAGGATATTTTGGATTATCTGGAGGACAAATTCCTGATTCGCCGCGAAACCATCAACGGGCGGGTGCACTATGAGGTGAGCCACGATGTGTTGCTGGCGCCGCTGCTCAATTCGCGCAACGATAACCGCAAACAAGCCGAAGAACTGCTCGCCAAACAGGAGCGGGCCGCCGCCGAAGCGCGCGCCGTTCAGGCCGAATTGGACGCCCAACGCGAGCGCGAAGCCCGGAAAGTGGCCGATCGCCGCCGGAAAGCGGCCCGCCGAACGGCCATTGCGGCGGTGGTGGGCTTTATTTTGGCGGCTTTGATGGGCCTTTGGGCCGTGGTACAACGCGAAAAAGCCGAAAAACTTAAAGAGGATGCCGTTAATGCGCGGATAACCGCCGAAGAACAACGCGCCAAAGCCAACGAGGCTTTGAAAAAAGTAGTTGATACCAAAAAAGAAAAACTTGTCAACCAGATCAAGTTGGAAAAAGAAGCCGCATTTATGGTTTCGGCGGCCCAAAAAGAACAACTGCTGCACCGCATTGACAGTTTGGAAAAAACCTTTACGCCGTACGACCGAATTTTGAACGAACTGGAAAAATAAATGAAAAAGATACTTTTATGCTGTTTTTTGGCATTTTTTGCCCAAATATCCATTGCGCAGGATTGTGATGAAAAACTCAAGATTGCCCGCGCTACCAAAGCCTCCGGTAATCTTCGGCTGGCGCTGAAACAATTTCAGGCGGCTAAAGGCGATTGTAAAGAAGACTTGGGTGACAACATTGAAAAAGAGATTTTTGATATTTTTGAAAAAATTGACAGTCTCAAAAGTGTGGCCGAAAACGATCGCCGCAAAGCCCAAGCCGCGTTACAATTTGCGATAACGGCCAAAATTGCCGAAACCAAAAGCCGCGTTGAAGCCGAACGCAACCGCCAAATTGCCGCCGAGGCTTTTGATTCCATTCGCGTCCTGCTCGATACCGTTCAAACCCTGATCGCCAAAGGCCGCGAGTTGCAAAATACCTTTGCCGACAGCAGCACCGCGCAGTATTTGTACAAAACGGCCATTCAGCATTTTACCTACGACACCATTACCCAAACCCGCGATTACCAAAACGCGCTCACGTATTTTGCCCTGGCGCGGTTTCTGCAACCGAGCGATACCCTGGCGCATTTTGTGCGGGCATCGCAGCACGGCATTTACGCGGAACAGCGGTTTATGGCGGGTGCCCTCGATTCGGCGCGGTTTCACTACGATTCCGTGCTGTTTTTCTTGCGGGCTATTCCCTGGGAAGGTAAATTTGAACAAAAAAGATTGGGCCAAATTAACCACGTTGATTCCCTGTTTCGCGGTTTTAAAAACAAATACCGCGACGGCCAGGATGTGGTGGAACTAAAGGGTGATTGGTGGACCCTGCCCCGGGAAATGGCGGGTTATCAGGCCATTAAAAATATTCAGTTTGTGGATAATCAGTTCAATTTTAACCATTTGCCCGGTATTTTAGCCAAAATGCCCAATGTGGTATCGGTGACTTTTGACCAATGCATTAACCTCCGCATTTTAAAAAATTGGGTCCAGTTGCCCCATTTAAAACAACTCATTGTACGCAATAACCAAAATTTGTACGCGCTCAATAATTTGGATCAATTGCCCACGCTTCAACGCCTGACCATTGATAATTGCCCAGCGCTAACTTGGGTAGAAGGCTGCTGCGAATTGCGTGCCTTTGAAACCCGCACCAGTCCGCAGGTCCGCGTTAGCCGATTGTTGCAGGACAATAACAATTTGGTAGAATTGCGCCTGGCCGATTTGCGCGACGATACGCTTCGGATCAATAACCTCAAATTGCTGGAACTCCTCAGTTTATCGCGCATGCGCACGTCGCGGCTGGATGGTTTGGACCAAAATACCCACCTCAAATCGTTATCCATTGACCAATTGTCGCAATTGACGTATTTCGCACCGCCGGTGCAATTGCAGTCGGTGCGGATCAATAATTGCGATAGTTTGTCGAGTATCATCAATTGGAAACCCTCGGACCAACTCACCGAAATTTACCTGTACGAGAACAATAAACTCCACCAAATGCCCGATTGGCGCAATTACCCCAACCTGAAAACCCTCCTGATTCAGAACGATAATGAACTCAAGCGGATTTACGGCACCAAAACCCTGCGCGAGGCGGAACATATTTACATCATCAATAACCCCGACCTGATTACCAACAGCGTACACGTGGGTTTTGGGTTTGAATGGGGTGTAAACGTATCCAGCGTAAAAGTGGAGTACGAGCACCGCCGCCGCATCAGTTTTAGCCGCCGCAACCGCGACCGCCTACCCGATTTGGGTTTTAAAGCCGTGGCCGCTTACGCCTGGAAAGATTTTGATTACATCACGCCGGCACCGCGCCGTACCTCGGAAGGGTACATGGCAGGAGCCGTGATCAACTACTATTCGCCGTTGTGGGTGTACACTGGCGCGGGTTTGGGCGTGGGCCGTTTTACCAGCCGTTTTTCCGACAATACCTCCACTTCGAGTACGCATTTGGTGTGGATCAATAATTTGGGCGCGCAGTTTGCCCCGCCATTTTTGAAAAAAGACAAAATGAGTATCAACATGGATTTGTACACGATTTTTGTTAAAAGAGACTATTATATCCTGCCGTCGTTTGGCCTGACGTATTACCACACGTTGGGTATGCACCGCAACGCGCATTTTATCCGCAAAGGCGACGCGCGCCGGTACATTTGGGTGGATGGCAAAAAGCGGGAAATCGGGAAGATTTAACCGCGGGTATCAGGGTGAAATTTGTTTCCGGTGTCTCAGGGTAGTTGAAACACATTACTCAACGGAAAAATTAAGCCATGTATTCAAAAACAACAGTACAAATGGCGGCCTTGCTGCTGTTTGCCCTCCTTTTTTTGTCCTGTAGTAAAGACCGTGATGCGCACGAGGGCGGTTTTTTAGTGCCGCGTACCGCCGACCAGGACAACAGTATTCCGGCCATTACGGTGAATGGTGCCCGGTTGCACGCCGAAGCATTTGGGCACCCCGACAGTGCGCTGCTGTTGGTGTTACACGGCGGCCCCGGTGCCGATTATCGGTATTTACTCAATTGCAAAGCCTTTGCCGACCAAGGGTATCGCGTAGTGTTTTTCGATCAACGCGGTTCCGGGTTATCGCAGCGGTTTCCGGCCGATTCTTACACGTCCATGCAGGTACTTTACGATGAACTGAGCGGGGTTATTGCGCATTATCGCACAGATCCGGCTCAAAAAGTGTTTCTTTTGGGGCATTCGTGGGGCGGAATGCTGGCCGCTGCCTATATCAATACCTATCCGGAGGCCATTGACGGAGTGATTGTGGGCGAGCCGGGAGGTTTGCAATGGGCCGAAGTAGAAGATTATTTTTCGCGGTTGTTTGCGTATAGTTTATTGGGCGAAACCGCCAACGATGTGGTTTATCAAGACCAATTTTTAACGGGCAAAGAAAACGACCACGAAATGCTGGATTACAAATTCGCCTTGCTGGCCGCCGCTGAAGATACCGGCGATAGTCCCGTCGGTAATGAAGGCCCGTTACCGTTCTGGCGTTCGGGTGCGGTGATTAATACCACGCTGCGCGACTACGGAGACCGAAACAACATTGATTTTACCACCAACCTCCACCAATACGATAAACCCGTCTTGTTCCTGTACAGCGAGCGCAACACGGCGTACGGACAGGCCCACGCCGAGCGCGTTTCGAGCCATTTTAAACGCGTAGAATTGTTCCGTACCAACGGGGCCGGACACGATATGTTGTCGTTTCCAACGGGTTGGGATAATACCTTTCCTACCATGCTTCACTTCTTAAACCAACTAAAATAACGTGAAAAAAGTTACTTTTTTATTGTTTTTGATCAAATTGCTGAGCGTGCAGTCGGGTATAAGCCAAACGTTGAACTGGGCGCGGTTTACCCCGGCGCAGCGACATATTTTAAATGTCAATGCGGGGCTTGACAATGGTGTGACCTATGGCATTTCGTACGCGTATCGGTTGCCGGTATCGCGCCCGGTTTTGCTCAATATTGCCCATTCGCACCCGTCGGGGAATACATTTTTGGACGATTTAAAAACCAAAATCGGGGTGCAAACCCGGCTGGTGCGGTGGCGGAGTTGGCAAATCAGCGCCAATGGCCAGGGTGTTTTCCGGCGTTTTGAAAATAGTTCGGCGCGGCTCGTCAACTTCGGTTGTGAAGTGTCGGCAACGGCGGGTTTTTACCGGCGTCGGTGGTTTTTGGCGGCGGATGTTGGTTTTGACAAAGCCATTGTGACGCATTTTAAACACGGTGAAGCCTACCGGGAAAACTTTCCGGGCGTGCAGGATGGCTGGTACGAACCCGCCACCGGAGGCAATTTTTTCAACGGGATTCAGGCCGGATATTCGGTGTGGCGCAGCGATGTTTACTTAAAAGCCGGTTCCGTTGTTACGCAGGATTTTAAGACTAAACCATTTATTCCATTTTATGCCCAGTTGGGTTGGAGTATCCGCCTGTAATTTTTATTGCGCTTTTGCCAAAACCTCAAAATGCCGCACGTGCCGATTTCCTTGTTTATCCACCAGCGTTACCGTGTGTTTGCCCACCGAGGGTTGCAGCGGAAATTGGTGAAACGTGGAAGTGGTACCGATAAATTCATTGTCCAAATGCCAGTACAATTCGGTGCCTTCTTCGCGGTGGGTAGCGTGGAAAATAACGCTGCTCAACTGCCCGTCGAGGTCAACGGGCACAAAAATCTGGGCGTTTTCGCGGGGGTAAATTAAGCGCAACGGCGTTTTGGCGGTTTCGGTAATGGCTCCCGCGCAATCGCTTCGAAACAGTGGGGGAGGGGCGTACTCCGGGTGGCGGCTACGGTAATAGTACTCGGCTTGCGGATCAAGAATAAACCACGGCACGTGCTGCATTTCCTGCGGCGACGCGCAATCGCTGTTCACCTGATATTGTCCGCTGGCATCAAGGTGCAGCAGTTGGTGATAGGTGCAGGCGGCGGCATTCAGCCCCGATTTTCCCACCCAAACGGTATCGGCGGTACAGTGTTCGTTGGCGCGGAAACCACTTTGGCGGCACACCGGAATTTGGATCATATCGTCGTAGGGCGGATCAAACCACTCGTCGCCGCCGGGCAATTGGTTAAAAATATCAAACAACACGGGCGCGGCAAAATCCACGCCAATCAGGCCCGGACGACCCTCACCGTCGGCGTTGCCCACCCAAACTCCCACGGCGTAGCGGGCGTTGGTGCCTACGGCCCAGGCATCGCGGAAGCCAAAACTGGTTCCCGTTTTCCAGGCAATGCGGCGGCTGGAGCGGAACAATTCCCACTCACCGGAACTATTGGGGCGTTCAACTTCCAGCATGGCCTGAAACGTGTGCCAAATGGCCGAAGGCGACAAACCGGTGCTTTCCTGCACCAGGTGTTGGTCTATTTTGATGGGGTAGGGTGATGGCACCAGGCTCAAAGGCCGGAAATCATCCATGCTGATGCGGCCGTTGCGCCGGTAAAATCCACCGAGGCGGCGGGCCATACAAGCGTAGGCGTTGGTGACTTCGGATAAATTGGCTTCGGCACCACCCAAAATCAGGGAAAGACCGTAGTGCGCCGGTGATTTGGTGACGGTGGTCAACCCCAGCAATTTTAATTCGTGGTGAAATTTTTCCAAACCGTGGTCGCGCAGCAGGTGCACAAACGGCACGTTGAGCGAACGCACCAGCGCAAATTGCGCCGATACCGTACCATCGTACGTTTCGCGGTAGTTTTCCGGGCGATAACCTCCGAACTGAGTGGGCACGTCGGGGAGCAGGCTGTAAGGCAAAATATCGCCACTTTGCAGGCTCCAGGCGTACAAATACGGCTTCAGGATGCTACCCGTGCTGCGCGGCGCGGTGAGTATATCCACCTGATCGTTGTGGTCGCTGCCCGCACCCTGCACATTACCGATGTAGGCCAGCACTTCGCCGGTGGGAACATCAATCACAATGGCCGCCAGATTGTGCACTTCGTTGCCTTTGTACAGTTGTTGTCGGCGGTTCAGTATTTCCCCGAGGCGCACCTGAAATTCTTTTTTAACGGTAGATTGAAGTATGGCCACGGTTTTTTTTTGGGCCTCGGCGCGGGCTTGTAACCGATCGAGCAAATGAGGGGCCAGTTGGGGCAAAGGCAACGGTTTTTCGGGTAAAGGTTCGCTTTTGGCCAGTTCCAGTTCAAATTCGTCCATATAACCTTCGTCCACTAATCGTTGCAACAGGCGATTGCGTTTTTCGCGCAAAATTTCGCGCCCGCGCCCGGGGTGCAACAGCGCCGGGCTATTGGGCAAAATGGCCAGCAAAGCGGCTTCGGACCAGGTCACGGAGTTGGATTTTTTGCCAAAATACCGCCACGACGCCGCATCAATGCCCACCACGTTGCCGCCGTAAGGGGCGTGGGCGGCGTACAGTTGTAAAATGGAGGTTTTGGAATAAGTGAGTTCCAGCCGGGTGGCCATAAACATTTCCACTAATTTTTGCGGAATGGTGCGCGGCGGGTTATTGCGCGCCATCCGAATGACCTGCATGGTAATGGTACTGCCCCCGCTGAGGGTGCGCCCGGCACTCAGGTTTTGTTGCAGGGCGCGCAACGTGCTCACCGGATTAACGCCGGGGTGGTAAAAAAACATTTTGTCCTCAAAAACCAGCAGCGCCTTGATGTATTTTTCGGGTAAAGAATCGTTCACCGGAAACCGCCATTGGCCGTCGCGGGCAATTCGGGCACCCAGCAAGCCGCCGTCGCGGTCTTCCAGCACGGCGCAATAAGGAGCATTAAACAGCGGCCGGGGTAAACAAAACAACCAAACCAACAACAACAACCCCAGGGCACCGGCCCGGTACGGATGCGTTTTGGCCCAGGTTTGCACCTTGCTCCAGCCACCTTTTACGGCGGTAATTGTCTTATTTGTCCATAAAAGCGTAATGTATTTAAGATTTTTTCCTTTATACATCTATATTTTGAAATTTTTGAGTCATTTTTGCCTGTTATTTGGAACGACGTTGAAACTTTTTACGTCATTTAACCATTATAGGTTAAGGTGTGTTGATCAATGAGGTTTGCGTTTCTGAGACAAAAGTAGTAACAGAATGGCACGGTTTTTCGTTATTTCACGTAAGCGTTGCCATTTAAGTAATATTCGGTACCGGATACCAGTTATTTGTGGTCGAATACCAAACCTTTTTGCCAAACAACTCATCTTTTACAGTACAGTCAATAACTCTAAATATATGCGTCAGTTAAAAATTGCTCACAAAATTACAGCGCGCGAAAGCCTGGCTCTGGAGAAGTATTTGCTCGAGATCAGTAAATTGCCCCTCATCAGCGCCGAAGAGGAGGTTAGTTTGGCTCAAAAAATCCGACAGGGTGACGAAAAAGCGTTGGAGCGATTGACACAGGCTAATTTGCGTTTTGTGGTTTCGGTGGCCAAACAATACCAAAATCAGGGACTTTCGTTGTCCGACCTGATTAATGAAGGTAACGTTGGTTTGATCAAAGCCGCCCGCCGTTTCGACGAAACCAAAGGCTTTAAATTTATCTCCTACGCCGTTTGGTGGATTCGCCAATGCATTCTTCAGGCGATTGTTGAAAACAGCCGGATTGTTCGTATTCCAACGAGCAAAGCCAGTTCGTACAACAAAGTCAACGACAAAGTAATCGAACTCATGCAGGAATTTGAACGCGAACCTACCGACGACGAACTCGCCGAGGCGCTGGATCTTTCGCCGCGTGAAGTGGAAAATATGATTCGCAGCAATATCCGCCACGTTTCACTGGATGCGCCCATTGGCAACTCCGACGACAACGACGCGACCATGCTCGATTTGATGGTACCCGAAAATTCTAACGAACCCGATATTCAGTTGATGTCACAATCGCTCCGCGATGAAGTGGCCGAAGGGTTGTCGCACCTCGGTCCCCGCGAACGGGACGTGATTTCGGCTTATTTTGGTTTAAATGGCCAAACGGTAATGTCGCTCGACGAAATTGGCGAATATTTTGGCCTCTCTCGCGAGCGCGTGCGCCAGGTGCGCGACCGTGCATTGAGCCGCCTCCGTACCCGCGCCGCCGAAGGTTTGAAGGCTTATTTGGGATAAAAAACAACGAAAACGGTGAAGTTTGCCATTTCTGATATTCACGGTTGTCGCCGTACATTTGAATCGCTTTTGGAGGGCATTGGTCTCACCAAAAGCGATTCGCTTTATGTATTGGGCGATTACGTTGATCGCGGCCCCGACAGTAAAGGGGTAATTGATTGCATTGTACAACTGCAAAAAGACGGCTATTCGGTGCGGTGCCTGCGCGGCAACCACGAACAAATGATGCTCGACGCCCGAAACGACCGCGACGAATTGCGCCGGTGGCTCCGGGCCGGTGGCGTGGAAACCCTCGACAGTTTTGGGGTGGGCGATATTGCTCACGTACCCGAAGAATACATCCAGTTTTTGGAAAATCTTGAATATTGCATCGAAGACGAAGGTTGTATTCTCGTGCACGCCGGGCTTAGTTTTTTACATCCCGCGCCGCTCACCGATACCGTGGGCGTATTGTGGAAACGCGGCTGGTACGCCGATATTGATTATACATGGCTGGGCAATCGCGTCATTGTGCACGGCCACACACCACAAACGCTGTCCGAAACGCAGGCGCAACTCGCCGCTTTATCGGACCAACAATACCTCAATATTGACAATGGCTGCGTGTACCACGACCGTTTTCAAAGCGCGGAAATGGGTAATTTGGTGGCTTTTGAATTGACCCAACGGCGGTTGACGTGGCAGCAGTATAAGGGATAGTTGCGTTAATTGGAAAACAATGGGTTTTCTTATGGTAACGGTTTTTCGGTTCACTTTTCTATTATGCTTGATCTTGGTTTGGGGTTGTCAAAAAAAAATGTCTCATTCAAGCACTATTATTTATGATGTTGAAAAAAATGTCAATCGGTATAGGAGTGGCATTATTTCCAATATTGCGCAGGCTTCGGATATTTATTCCAGCCGATCTTGGGATCGAATCATTAGTATTGGTTCAAATAAAGTCATTGGTGTGAATCAGGTTAGCAGTTACGATGTGCAGTGTATTCTAAGAGATTCCATTAAAAATCCTGCCACTTATGGGGATTTAGTCATTAGCGAAGAAGCGCTTTCGTATTCGCCTGAAAAAAGTTGGTATGAGAAGCGATTTCCTCATGACTATCAACCAATTAAGGGTTGTTTTGGCGATAGCACTGCCATCCAAATGAAAAACGCCTCTAACGCAACTATTTTGGATGACCGTTTTTACATTCCAATGGATTTAAACGCAACGGTAACTGGACACAATAACTGGGTTTACGGGTCAAATTTATCCAGAAACGCAGTATTTACGTGGAATCCGGATCCGAAAAATGATAAAGGAGTTGCCATTAGTATTCTTTTCTCCGCAAATTCAGGCTTTAATGATGAATTTTCAAAGTATCAATCCTTAGGGACTACAATTTTAACGGAAGACGACGGTGAATTCCAACTCTCGGAGACAAACTTTAAAGGTATGCCTTCCGGGGCATTCATCAGTGTAGATATTGCAAGGGGCAATTACAAAACCATGCTGGATACCGAGGGGCGGCATTATTTTGTGTATGCTTATTCAAGGTGCAATTCTTACTTCTTTTTGGAGTAATATCCCCCCCGATGAATCAGGGGGTTACAGGATGTTAGATGTTTTTGTGTTTTGGTAAAAAACTCAGCGACATGCATTTCAGTCAAAAAGTACCTGCTCACGACCGCAACGGCGAGAGGCTCATTTCAGAGCAGTTTGGATACTAAATCGTTGTATTTACCACAAAAAACATCTAACATCCTGTAACCGCCGCACTTTAGTCGGCGGCTATCGCGCCCACTCTTCTACATCTACCATCCTGATAAACATCGCATCTGGCAAGTCCCCGAAAATTACAACTCCATTTCCCCCAAAGAAAGCCCGCTCACCGCTCTTGCTATCACCTCCAATTGGTCTTTGGTCCCTTGCAGATGAATCATCCGGTGAAAATGCAGGATAGCCCCGCCCGGTTCCAGTGCCGCCGCCGGGGACGAACTTTCAATTTCAAAAAAACGCCCCATTTGTTCGCCCGTATCGTTGATGCCATCGTTGTAGGCATTGAGCAAATCGCCCGCGTAGGGCTTTTTTTGTATTTCCCACAACGCATTCACGTAGTCCATAGTACCGAAGGGCATGGAGTATTGCGCCACACTCAGCACCTCATTTTCGGCATCCCAGGCGATGGTTAAGGGCATGGCGCGGTAGGGCGAAAGGCCAATTTTACCGCGCATTTGGGCATCGGCTTTAAAGAGCAGGTAACCGTCGCGGTGTTGCAGGCGGTTGGCGGGTATTTTGCCAAAATAATCGTCGGTAACAATCGGGCCGAGTATCGCCTCGTCGCCCCGCTGGTAAGGAATCACCACCGTAGTGCGGTCCGAGGCATTGAGCATATTCGACATCCAGATGCTGGGCAAACCGGTGTCTTTTTGCCAAGTGTTTTCGCCGGTATTGATCAGCATATTATCCGACTGAAACCCAACGGCGTGCACCCCGTTCAGGTGTTTCAAACCGAGGTGTCGGGCGATGGTATCGGCATCCAGCAGTTGAATTTGGCGTTCTACCCGGCAATCAAAAACGGTACCGGAGTAGTTGGTCAGGCGGAAATTTTTTTCAAAAACCACCCGATCCGCGTGGGTTTCTATAACATCAAAGGGTTCGGTATCAATCACGGGCGGCACTTGCCAGTGTTCAAAGGTAAAAGGCGCACCTTGGGGGAAAAACAGCGCAAATTGCCCCCCTTCCGGCCCCATCCAAAAGCGTTCTTCGCCGCCGTAGACGTTCATGTGGGGCACCTTTTTCCCCGATGCAATGTGGTCGTAATTGATCCAGCCAAAACTTTGGCCATCGGGGCCGGTGGCCGTACTGGTCATCACCCGGCCTTGGTAAGCGGGAGCAATAGCCACCTGCGCCAGTTCATCGGGGCTGCGGAGTACAATAAGATCGGGGTGGTACTGGGCTAAAAAATAGTGGTCGTGGTGAAATGATTTGCGCATAAACGGTATTATTTTTGCTCTTCGGAACACTATATTTTACCTCCTCAAAGCGCCCCAAAGGTATATACACCGAACAAAAAAGGCGAAGTATAGAACGATTATAAAAATGACAGGTCTAAAAACATCTATTCTGGCGGCGTTGTTAACCTCGTTATGGGGGTACATGGAGTGGGGTGGGGGTAATTCAGCGTTTATTTACGAAAGTGAATATTTGGTTTTTTTCCAAAAAAACGGCGGCATTGATACATTTACACACCCCATTGTGTTGTTGCCTTTGATGGGGCAAATTTTGTTGTTGGTATCCCTGTTTAGCCGTCGGCCCAACCGGCGCGTGGTGATGACGGGTTTGGTGGGAATTGGATTGTTGTTTGCCCTCATTGCGTTGGCAGGATTATTGAGTATGAATTGGAAAGTATTGCTCTCCACGGTGCCTTATTTTTTATCAGTCAACTGGTGTTGGAGACAATTTAAAAAATAAAAGACCAATTTGGTATAAGGTCTAATCAAATTTCAACATTCTTTCTTATTTTTGCACGCCTTTTCAAATAATAACTACGGTTTACTTACACTATGAACTACTCATTAGAAGCAGATTTTCAGGCAAAGGTTGACGCCGAAGTGCGCATTGAGCCGAAAGACTGGATGCCCGACGCGTATCGGAAAACGCTGATTCGCCAAATTAGCCAGCATGCGCATTCCGAAATTGTGGGCATGTTACCCGAAGGGAACTGGATTACCCGCGCCCCGTCGCTGAAACGCAAACAAATTTTGTTGGCCAAAATTCAGGACGAAGCCGGTCACGGTTTGTACCTCTATTCGGCGGCCGAAACATTGGGCGTAACCCGCGATCAAATGATGGCCGATTTGCATTCTGGCAAAGCCAAATATTCGTCCATTTTTAACTACCCAACCATTAACTGGGCCGATATGGGTGCCATTGGCTGGTTGGTGGACGGAGCGGCCATTTTGAACCAGATTCCGTTGTGCCGTTGCTCTTACGGCCCTTATGCCCGCGCGATGGTGCGGGTGTGTAAAGAAGAAAGTTTCCACCAGCGCCAGGGTTTTGATATCCTGTTGGCGTTGGCACAGGGTACCGAACAACAACGCGCCATGGCGCAAGATGCCATCAA
Source organism: Chitinophagales bacterium (assembly GCA_013298845.1). Classification (GTDB taxonomy): domain Bacteria; phylum Bacteroidota; class Bacteroidia; order Chitinophagales; family Saprospiraceae; genus M3007. The sequence goes on along the minus strand of JAAFJN010000011.1, from coordinate 109,103 downwards.
CCGGTGGTATTGGCCCTCGGTGATGATGTTTGGTCCATCCGATGATAATTCACCCAACAGCCAGCAAAGTATGGACTGGCGCATCAAACGGTTCAGTAACGACGAACTTCGCCAGCGTTTTGTGGATATGATCGCCGAACAGGTCAAAGTATTGGACTTAACACTCCCGGATCCCGACCTGAAATGGAACGAGGAACGCGGCCATTACGATTTTGGTGCCATTGACTGGGAAGAGTTTTGGGCCGTGGTGAACGGCAATGGTCCTTGCAACAAACAACGCCTCAACGCTCGCCGCAAAGCCTGGGAAGATGGCGCGTGGGTCCGCGAAGCCGCCGTCGCCTACGCCGAAAAACAGGAAGCCCGCAAGGTTGCCGCTGCGTAGGCTTGTTTAGAACATCGAACAGCAAAATTTTGAACACCGAACAGCGAACAGCGAACAGCGAAATTTTGAACAGAGAATATCGAAGTATCTGCTTATGAGACAGCCTTGCTGCGTTCAATGATTAGTACTAAATTATACCCATCATAATTTAGGTAATCGGTGCTTCAACGCGAGATAAAGCCACAAAATGCGCTACGGTTTATTTCAACCTTGTTGAATTAAATATTATTTCTATGTTCGACGTTCGCTGTTCGCTGTTCGGTGTTCGATGTTCGATGTTTATTTTTGTCATAATCACTTTTTAATACCATGCACATCCGTTACCGATTGTCTACAGCCCTGCTATTTTGGGCCGTAGGGCTTGTTGCACAAAACAACAGCGCATTACCCCCTTCATTATTACCCGAAAACAACAATTTCCCGGCCGCCCCGGTCGTTGTGCTCAAAAAACCAGACCTCGAACAACTTAAAGCCGAAGACGCTGCGCAAACCCAACAAGCGCGTTTTGCGGCCCCCATTTCCACTTTTATTACTACCCAGAACGCGGGCGTATGGGTCACCCTCCCCGATAGTACCAAGGTGTGGCGCTGTTCCGTCACCGCTCCCGATGCCTTGGCGCTTATTTTGCTATTTGAAAAAGTAGTGCTGCCAGAAGGTGGAAAACTGTACGCTTATGACGCAGCACAGTCGCGTATTCGCGGGCCTTACACCAAAGAACACCTCGGTCCCACGGGGCGTTTCACGATCGGGACTTTACCCGGCTCAGAAGTGGTGCTCGAATACCACGCGCCGCCTTTTTCAAAAGGAGAAGAAACCATCGAGTTGAACCGGGTGGATTACGCTTACCAAAAGGCCTTATTGGCGGAAGAAGACCCGTGGGCCGCCAGCGGCTTTGGTTCTTCTTTGGCCTGCCACGTTAATATCAACTGCACCGCTGCCGCCAATTGGCAAACCGAAAAACGGGGTATTGCCCGTATTTTGATGATTTTTAGCGGTGGCTCGGCCTGGTGTTCCGGCTCACTCATTGCCAATACCGCCAATACGGGAGTACCTTATTTCCTAACGGCGCACCACTGCCAAATTTTGCTGACCAGCCCGCAGTTTGACCAATGGACTTTTGACTTTAACTACGAATTTGCAACCTGTTCTACCGGCCCGGAACCGGCGTTTCAGACGGTCATTGGTTGCACCCGGTTGGCGTTTCGGATGGAAACCGATTTTATGTTGCTGCGCCTCAACCCGGTACCATCGGGTTTTAACCCATATTTTAACGGCTGGACACGCAGTACGTCGCCGGCAACCGCTTCGACGTTTATTCACCACCCCCAGGGCGACGTTAAAAAATTCAGCGCTGATTCCGGTCCCGCCGAAAATCACGGAGCGACCATTAACTGGGGGCCAGGTTTTGGCATCAGCCCCGTGAATACCCACTGGAAAGTAACGCCCGATCAGGGTATTTACGAGCCGGGTTCATCGGGTTGCCCCATGTTTAATGCCTCCAAAAAAATTGTGGGGCAACTACACGGCGGCTCTTCCAACGGTTGTACCGTGTTTGCGGCCTATTTTGGCATGTTCCATAAATCGTGGGATGGCATTTCTACCACCGATCGCCTCCGCGATTACCTGGATCCCAACAACACCGATTTGATGGAAATGAACGGTTATGTGCCCACCACGCCGCACAGTATTAGCGGCAATGTCAAATCCTGGTGGGGCGTAAATATGCCCAATGTCCGGGTAGCGTTGTCGGGAACCCTCACGGATACCGTCACTACCGACGGGCAAGGGAATTATATTTTTCCCAGTTTGCCGCCGGGGGGCAGTTATACCATTCGACCATTAACCAAAGAGTTACCGCTGAACGGTGTAAATGCCTACGACCTGATTTTGGTGTCGCGGCATATCCTCAACCTGGAACCCATGACGGATTGGAAACTGATTGCCGCCGACGTGAACGAAAGCGGCACCGTTACGACATTTGATAATGTAGAGTCGCGCAAGGTGATTTTAGGTTCGGCGGCTAATTTTCCGTTCCAAAAATCGTGGCGGTATTTTTTGGCCAATGCCACGTTCCCCAATCCGGCGAATCCGTTTGCCAATATGCCCGAGTCCACCCTTACCTTTAATAACCTGACCCAAAATGTTACCGGGGCCAATTTCTTCGGGGTTAAAGTGGGCGACGTAGATAGTTCAAGTGATCCCGGACAATAACTTTACCGCGCATACGAACCCAGCCATTTACATTCTTTAATGGCTTTCGTGGCGAAATTGGTGTCTTTATAATTTTGCAGCAATAGATTGTAATATTGATTGTAGGGGGCCGGAATAACGGGAATGAGTTTGCTGCCCGGTTTATAATTGCAATTTGGGGTACAAAACCACTCTTTTTGCTGGCAACGCGCCGCCATATATACAATTTCGGCTTGTAGTTCGCGGTCGTTGCCCGCAAATTCGAGGGCTTTTTCAAAATAAGCAATGGCCTTATCCAGGTTGAGGTTTTCGTAATTGCCGCTGTACGAATGAATGAGCGGAAACACCGGCCCTTGTGCCAACCGGTTCCAGTTGGACGCATCGCGTTTAAAATCGCGCACCTCCCATTCGTACCCAAACCACGAAGTATTGTAATATCCTAAACCCAGCAGGTAATAAAACTTGGCGGCTTCGGCGGGATTGAGGGCTTCATTGGCGCGGGCAACCTGCTCAAAATCCACCATTTTTCGCACAAAGTCCACGGTGGATAATTGCAGGGAATCAATGGCATTGGCGGGTGGCTCACCGTCCCGAATACTTTCTTTAAACGGCGAATATTTGGGCAATACCGAAGCGTCGGTGCGGCGCATGGAATTATGCACCAACATGGCCGCCTCCGGATTGCCCCGGTTAAACAACGTAATTCCTTTTATTTCCAATAGTCGCGCTTCCATTTGGGTGCGCCCGCTACTGGTGTCGTACGCGGCGGTAGACTGGGCAAAATCTTCGTTGCCCTGACGGGCCAGATAAATCATTTGGTCCAATACCGGAATAGACGGGTTGTACAAAATGCCATTGGGGCCGTACACCGTTAAAATGGCCAAGCCCGTCAGGTCTTTGTTTTCGTAATACTCCGAAATCATGTCTTGCAGGTACAGCGCAAGGTCGGGATGGTCTTTGAATGACTTATAAGTGCGGATGCTGGCGGCTTTGTTATAATCGAATCGGCGGCCCGTGTCGAGGGAGTTAATTTCGGCCAGGGTGCGCCAAATTTCGATCTGCCGTTGGTAAACTACGGCATTTTCTTCTTTATCCAGGGTGCGTTCAACCTCCTGAAAGGTTTTTTCGGCGGCGTATAAATCTTTGGCAATAATTTCCAGGTAACCGTCGATGCACCGCCAGGCGGTGAGGTCGTGCACAATGCCTTCTTTGACTACTTTTCGGACAAATTTTTGAAAATCAATGAGTTGAATCCCCGCTTCTTTTTGTCTTTTGAGCAAAATATCTTTTTTAAAACGGCGGTCGGTGGCGGGTGTTCTTAATAGTCTTTTTTCAAAAAACTGCACGTGACTCACCAGCATTAGCGTGAGTTGGGGGTTGGTGGGGTCGGCTTTGTAGGCCGCTTCCATGTCCTGCTGGAACGTGGATTTGTATTTTCCGGCGCGCAGGAGGTAAAGGGTCGCCCGTTCTTCGTCGTCTTTGCAGAGGTGCAGGGCCGCATTCCAGTCGTTGTCGTCGCGCAGTTGAAAACTTTCAAATGCCTGACCGCGTTTGGAGGCACAAAAACGAAAAACGGTGGCGAAACGGTAGGCTGCTTCGCCGTATTTGCCCAATTGTTGTAACGCCCCGGCCACGTGTCCCAACGCCCAAAACGTAATAATGCTGGGTTTGCGCTGCTCCACTTTGGGAATCAGATCACGGAATAATTGCACAGTTTGGTTCCATTGGCGCGAATAATGCGCCAGCCGAATTACCTGATAGGCGTACCGCAGTTTGAGGAAATGCGAATCGGTTTCGTCCATGAGTTGTTGCCCAACGCGAATTAAGCCCTGCATACTGCTGAGGTTATCGGGTTGAAGCCGCCATTTGCTGGATTTGGGAATCACGTACTGTTCGCAGCGGCGGGCGAATTTGATGTATTGTACCACTTCGTCGCAGCCATTGAACACAATACATTCGGCAAAAGTGTTGCCTTTGAAGGGGAAACCCAATTCGGTACTGCCCTTTTTGCGTTTGGTGATATCCGCCAGGTAGTTTAAATCCGCGTCACTGACGTTGTAAATGACGTCTTCCACGTCTTTAGGGGCCGGAATGTCGCAAAAGCGCGACATCCACTCTTCCACGTTTTCTTTTTTTTGCCAATCAATAATATCAAACGAGTCGCGGTAAAACGTACCCCAATCCAATAAATAAGGCGCGTACGCCGAGCGGCTGTCAATCAAATCCGGTCGGATAAAAGTATAACCTTCCGCGTGAATCCACTGCGGCGAGCATTGGCCGGTGGGAGCGGAGGGGGCCGGAGCACGATGACCCGTGAGCAGCGTAAAAATAAAGACGAAGGTGAGGAGTATGGCGATGCGCATGGTTTTTGAAAATATTGGGGCAAAGGTAATACGCTAAATCAAAACCAGTATTTTTGCCGTTATGATTACAGAAATGCTTCAATCGGGTCGTTCTAAAGCGCAAATTAACCTGATTGTTCAATGGATAGGTGCTGACCCTGATCGGCTTGCGCTGCTGATGTCCGTTTTGATGGGCACCGACCGCAAATTAGCCGAATATGCGGCATGGGTCGTAGGCACCATCGGACAAAAACAACCATTGCGTTTTGAACCGTGGTATCCCGAAATGGTTGCTTTATTGCACAGCAGAACGGTACATCCGGCGGTACACCGCAATATTTTACGGATTTTTGTGCAGTCCGGGCCGCCAGCCTCTGTTTTTGACAGTTTAACCGAAGCGTGTTTTGTTTTTTTAGATGACCCGCAAAGTGATATTGCCATTCGCGCATTTTCGATTCATATTTTGGCGAAAATTTGCAAAAAAGAACCCGAATTGTGGACAGAATTTAAACATTTGCTGGAACTTCATACGCCGCACGGCTCGGCAGGATTGAAAGGTATTGGCAAAAAATATTTGGACTACATCGCCAAACACGGTCTTTAAATCAATATAATACCAAATATCGAACACCGAACACCGAAATAATATTTAATTGGATAAGATTAAAACACTCCGTAGAGCATTATTGGGCATTCTCCCGCGTAAGGGTTTTAGTACTGATGATTGCGTCTGGTAAGACTGCCTCATAATCAGATACTTCGATGTTCGGCGTTCGGTGTTCGGTGTTCGATATTTAAAAAAATAGCCACCCTGAATGAACAGAGTGGCTATCTATATCTGATATACGATGGTAAACTATCGGATAACGGTTACATCACCGCGATAGAGCAATCTTTTACCGTCAACAAACAATACATCAATGGCATAAACGTAAACGCCCGGATCAACAAATTTTCCTTTGAAACGACCGTCCCAGCCCGTGGTAAACACACCAAAACTTTCGGGTGTAAAGTTCTCTTGAATATACATCAATTCACCCCAGCGGTTAAATACCTGCATCGAAAGTACTTTTTCTACGCCGACACCACCACCCGGTGCAAAGAGACGGTTAAGACCATTCTCCGGATCATTCGGGATAAAGGCGTTCGGAACGTAAATATTGCGGTTCAAATCCACGTCAATTTCGAGGCTGCCTTTGCCGGTACAACCAGCACTATCTACTACAGTCAACATCAAAGTGCCCGATTCAAATGTGTACAAGGTCGCATTAAACTGCGTTGGATCTTTTACAAATGTAGCCGGCATCCAGGTGAAACTGGCCAATTTATCCACCGATACACCAATAAGATTGGGGGTCAGTTCCAAAGAGTCACCCAACTGAATTTCTACCGCTGGTGGGTTGAAATTCACCAAAATCTGCGGTGGTTGTGGTACGATAATGGTATCCGTGAATTCGCAATTCTTCTGGTCAATATAAGTGATGTAGTGCTCACCACCGGAAATGCTGGACGCAAGGCTTGGAGGAAGCGGAACTCCAAAGTCAATGGTATAAGTGTACGGGCCACCAGAACCGCCGCCAACGTTGGTGATGGTAATGCTGGTTTCGTCACCAAAACACTTCAATGGATCGCCTAACTGGTAAGTTCCTACCACAATTGGAGGGTCCAGCAAGTTGAGTGAGGTGGTTCCGGTACAACCTTTTACATCCGTTACCGTAACAGAATATGTTCCTGCTTCCAACATCGAAAGTGGGTTCGTATCACCAATGATATTGGCGCCGTCCGACCAGGAGTAGGTATATTGGGGCTGGCTTGGCGGGTTAACATTACCACCCGTTGCTACTACGCCTAATTGGCCATTGTCGTCACCCGCGCAGATAATCTGTTGGGTTAAAACGTTGTCAATCGCTACAATAATTGGATTAGGCTCGGCTACTACACCGGAGAAAGTACCGGTGCAACCGTTTACATCCGTAATGGTTACCGGATAAGTGCCTTCCGGTAAGTTGGCAATGGTTGAAGTAGTTTGACCACCACCCCAAATATAAGTGTATGGGCCACCATTACCGCCGCTACCGGCTACGCTGATTCGGCCATCGGACAAACCATTACAGCTAACAGAGTCAACAATTGTTTCGATTGGGTTGGCATTTACCGGTGGAGGAGTACCAATAACTACCGCTTGAACCACAAAGCACTGGGCCGCACTGGTTTCGGTGATGGTAACGTTGGTAGAGCCAGCACACAAATCAATGCGCACCGAATCGGTACTGTTATCCGCCCAGTTAAAGTTAAAGTCGTTGTTCAGTTGATAATTGACCAACAAGGTCGCGGTACCATCGCACGCGCCAAAACAAGAAACCTGGTTGGGCACAGCGGTCGTAACAATAACATTAATCGCCGGTGGATCAATCAACGTAAACGACTGAGAAATGGTACAGTTGTTATTATCGCTAATCGTTACCGTATAGTTACCGGCGGCCAAAGCCAAGGCAGTGGGTGTTACCGTTGAAATTGGAGCCGACCAAGTATAAGAGTACGTTGGAGTACCACCCGTTACACCCAAAATAATCGAACCATCCAAATATCCATTACAAGAAGGATTGGTGAGGGTCGAGTTACTGATGGCCAGGAACGGAACCGAATCGAGGACAATGGTATCGCGGTTGGTGCAGAAATTGGCATCAGTTACCTGTACCACGTATGTACCGCCGGTCAGGTCAGTAATCGTAGGTTGGTTCGGGTTATTGATGACGTTGTTGGTCAAAGAAGTCCAAACAAAACCCGTACCCGTTGGGGCAACGGCCGTTAAAGCACCGTCATCACCGCATTTTACTTCAGTTACATTGATGGACGTAATCGCCGGAGGTGGAGGCAACATCAACGTTGTATCAAATACCGCCGTACAACCGTTGAGGTCAGTGGCTGTAACGGTGTAAGTGCCTTCGCCGAGACCGGAAATGCTGCTACCGGTACCACTTGGTGCCCAGGCGTAAGTGAAGTTTGCAAAAGTACCCGTACCGCCAAACCCGGTTACCGCAATGGAACCACTGGTTGTGGATACACAAGTTGGGTTCGTCACCGTAATTGGAACTACAGTGAACAGTGTTGGTTCGTCGAGATCGAGGGTCAACGTATCGGAACAGCCACTGCCATCAATAGCGGCAATGAATTGTGTTCCGGCCGGAATGCCCGTAATTGTGCTGGAAGTAGGCAATGAAGTAATTACCGCTCCGGTACCACCGGGTACCCAACTAAAGAAAAAGTTAGAACCACCGGGAGGGGCAGGCGTTACAACAACATCTACACCCAAAACACCGTCGGAACCGCCGTTACAACTTGGGCGCTCTCTTACCAAAAGGTTTTCAACCAATGACACCGTGCGCAAAGCCGGAACTTCAATTTCGTCCGTGAACGTACAACCGTTGGCGTCCGTTACCGTAATGGTGTAGAAACCCGCCAACAAGTTACATTGTGTCGTATAAGGGTTTGCCGTAGCATCGCCCTGGTTAATGGGGTTGGCGCAACCACTTTCCGCGCAGTACAATACATCAAACATGTACAAACCGCCGGGGAATGGCGTACCACCCTGCATTTCGTATTCAAAACAACCATCGGCCAAACCCGTACAAGTAGCGGGGGTAATGGTGGGTAATTGGTTATTCAATTGTGGTGGGTTACCAAGGGTGCCACTGGCGAATGCCTGACAACCTTGCGCGTCGGTAACCGTAACGCTATAGTTACCCGCACCTATGTTGGATTGCACTGGGCCGTTTGGGCTAGGGATCGTTGGGCCGGTCCAGTTGAAGGTATAACCCGTTAAATCCGTTACCGGGTTGGTGCCTTCAAAAACGGTTAACGATACTTCACCGTCCGCGAGACCATTACAAGAGGGCAATTTGGTCAAATCAAGGGCGGCACCCAGTATTTCCGGGGCCACAACAACGATTTGAAACGTGTCTGCATTGGCAATATCAACACCGTTTATGGGCGTTACGATAATTGTGTGTGTACCAGCGGGTAAGTCGGGAATATTAGCCGGTACACCCGCCGGAACATTAAACAAAGAATTGGTCGGGCCGGTTGTGGGGGATATTTGTCGCCAAATAATTTCGTAAGGTGGCTCTTCTCCCGTAATCGTAAGGGTGTAACTGGTTAACAACGATCCGCAAGGAGACGGCAAGGTATCAATATCAATTTCCAACGGGTTGTACACCACGCAAAGCGTACCCGCCGTAACCTCTACTGCCAAATCATCGCCGCTGCTATTGCTGGCGTTGATGGCCGATGGCTGGTTGATAAACGTTAGTGGAGAACAAACGCCATCCACCTGAGCCAATACCTGGAAGCATACTTCCATCAGGACTTCGGTGCTATTCAGCGTTGCGGCGTTATTGCCAATGTGTGTAATACCAAGAAAACCGTCGTTTACCAATGCTGTTTCAACGTTACCTACCGGATCAAAATCTACGAGGTCGCCATTTACATTTTGGATAAAATCAACGGGTAACAATTGCAGAATGGTTGGATCCCATTGTACCGAAGTGGTAAAGCCCTGAATATTGTTAAAGTTGGTGGTCGTGATGGGTACACACACCGTTTCACCGGGGCCAGCCGTGGCGTTGGGGAAAATAAAACCAACGTTTTCAGCACTGGTACAAGCGCCCATGTTCACTACGTTGCGGTAGCCGCAACTTTTGCCGTCTTCAATTTCAATAACATAATTACCCGCTTGAGGTACGCTAAACACGACGTTAAAATTGTTCAGCAATTGAGTAGCGGGAGTATTAATTAATGCTTTAATGCTGGGATTCGATTCTAAGTAAATGTTCACCGTGTAAGATGCATTGGCGTCCCATTCCGGATAACCGCCACCCAGTTTAAAACGACCGAGACAGGCGTTGCCATTAAATGGCGTTGTTAAGCCGGTTGCGTCAACGGGGTTTAGGTAAACCACCTCAAATTGCGCCGCTGTATTAACGTTAACGCATTCGCCGGGAGGTCCACCCTGTACTGTTGTTTCGTAACCATTGTTGGTCGCATCGTCAAAGGTAATAGGGGCGAAATGCACCAAAAAGGGCAGGCCCATATTGAAATTTGTTTGCAAAAAACCACTGTTAAAAAACCACATATCACCGTTTGGATTGTCACTGGCCACGTAAATCAGGCCATTGCTTGGCGGTGGGTTGTTCAACAAACAAGGATCAGCGGGAATGAAAGGCTGACCGGGTGTCGGCGGTGGACCCGGAGTAGGGGCAATAAACGGTTGCCCGGTGATGTTTTGGAGGGTTGGGCCGGTGGCCGTTGGGGGGCAAGTGTAAAAAGCGTAACCTACACCGGGTGCTGTTGATGGAATCGGGTCGCCGCTCAGGTTAAAATCACCATTGTGGTTGATAAAAATTGAGTCGTTGCGGCATAACCAGATCGTATCCAGCGTTAGGTCATTACTTTGAGTAGTAACCCCGGCAGCCCCCAATGAAATAGTACCAGCCTGATTCGTACAAGGTACTTCAGTCTGACCATTTGATTTCGCGTAAGGGCCTTTTGGTACGGTTATTGTTTTCGGAATTTGGGCATGGACAAAGCATGCGGTTAGAATGGCGAAAGCCAGGATTAGAAATTTTTTCATCTTGAAAGTGAAAATTTACAACGGGTTGATGGATATGGATGATGAGAAAGCGGGAATTAAAAACCAACAGACAGGTTGTAGCAAAAGAACGCTGTTTGAAGGCCCATTAATTAACGCGAAGGTAAAAAAGTGATTAAATGTATCTCTTTTACACGTATAGAACAAACGGTTGTTCCGATTTTGCAAAAGAGCCGCAAAAGTAATCAAAGATTGCCATTCCACCTAATTGATTGGGAAATTTGCTTTCCGGGCGAACCCGAAACGCGACTTTAACATTTTTTATTGTTTTTTGGCAGAATGGCCCTTTCTGATCAATGTTTTTTGCCTTTTAGAATCACCGTTTCAACGTGGTCGCCCCCAAAGGAGTAGGGAATATAAGCCACCGATGGTATGGGTTTGGTGATCATGACATTCCCCCAATTTCCACGGGCAATACTGCCGGTTTCGTGGCCCATTTCCATCGCAAAAGCACCGTTAATGGTCGCAGCATTGATGGCTTCTTCCGGTAACATTTTCATTTTGATGCAGGCCAGCGACAGCACAAAGGGCATTTTTCCCGATGGCGTAGACCCCGGATTGTAATCAGTTGCCAACGTCACGGGAAGTCCGGCGTCAATCATTTTTCGGGCCGGAGGATAAGGTAATCCCAGGAAAAATGCGCACGAAGGCAGCAGGGTCGGGATGGTGTTGCTGTTCAGCAAACATTCAATTTCTTCGTCGCCGCAATGCTCCAGGTGATCCACCGAAATAGCGTTGTGCCGCACCCCCGCTTGCACGCCGCCGGTAATGCCCAGTTCATTGGCGTGAATCTTGGCTTTCAGGCCGTACCGCAGCCCGGCCTCCAGGATGCGGCCGGTTTCTTCGGGGGTAAAAAAGCCGCGATCACAAAAAACATCAATGTAATCGGCAAGGCCCTCCGCGTGAATTTGGGGCAACATATCGTTGATGAGCAAATCAATGTACCCTTCACGGTCCGATTTGTACTCCGCCGGAATGGCGTGGGCACCCAAAAAAGTGGCTTTAATCGGGATGGGGCTTTTGGCCTTTATGTCTCGAATCACCCGCAGCATTTTTAATTCGCTGTCGGTATTGAGGCCGTAGCCGCTTTTAATTTCAATGGCTCCGGTACCGTACCCAATCACTTCCTGGAGGCGGTTCCAGGCGGCTTCGAAGAGCGCTTCTTCGGGCATGGCACGTAGTTTGCGGGCACTGTTGAGGATACCACCGCCATTTTGGGCAATTTCTTCGTAACTCATCCCTTTGATGCGGTACGTAAATTCTTCTTCCCGGCTGGCGGCAAATACCAGGTGCGTGTGCGAATCGCACCAGGTGGGCATCACGTATCGCCCGCTGGCATCCACGATTTCATCGGCCCGTTCGGGGCAGGTTTCCATCGTGCCAAAAGCGGTAATACGTTCGTTTTCAATCAGGAGCCACGCATTTTCGAGCGTGGGAAGGTGCGCCATTTGGGCACCTTTTACCAGGGAAACGGGGTGTTCGTGTACTTGAACAAGGGCTTTGGCCCCTCTAATTAATAATGATGACATGGCGCAAAGTTACTTCTAAATATTTTCTTTACTTTTGCGCTCCACTTATTTGTACAAATTACAAAAATGCAATACGAGCAATTACTGCGAGATACTGAATCCTGGGTACAGTCCTTTTTTGAAGGACAAATTTCCGATAAATACGTTTTTCACGATTTTGAACATACCGTTCAAACGGTTGGCGCGGCCAAAGCCCTCGCCGAAGGTTTTGAATTATCGGAGCGTGATTTGTACCTGATTCAGTTCGCCGCCTGGTTTCACGATACCGGCTATACCGGCGGCGCCTTCGAACATGAAGAACGCAGTTGTGTCCACGCCGAAGCCTTTTTAAAGGATAAATTGGATGAAAGTGACCTGAGAATTATTTTTGGGTGCATCCGGGCGACGCGTATCCCGCAATCGCCGGTGACTTTACTCGAACAAATTCTTTGCGATGCCGACCTCAGTCACCTCGGTATGAAATCTTATTGGGATCGTACCGGTCGCTTGCGCCAGGAGTTTATCCTTACCCGCGAACTGATCATGAGCGAGCCGGACTGGATCAATTTTGAACTCAATTTTATGCTTGGGCACGAATACCACACCACCGTTGCCCGCGAGATGTTTAACAAGAAAAAAGCAAAACATATCCAGCAGTTACTTAAACAAAAACGCCGCCTTAGCCCCGACGAAGCCCCAACAGTACACGAAATTGCCATTACGGAAGATAAAAGTCGAAAAAATGACATCGAAAAAATCCTGAAAGAAAGCGAAAACGAAATTAAAAACTCCCGGCACGGGCGCGGGGTGGAAACCATGTACCGAACCACCTACCGCACGCACACGAACCTTAGTACCATGGCCGATAGCAAAGCCAACCTGATGCTCTCGGTGAATGCCATCGTGATTTCCATTATGGTCTCCAATCTTATCCCGCAACTGAAGGATAACCATAAGTTGATTATCCCCACGATTTTGCTGACCATGACGTGTCTTGGCTCCATGATTTACGCTACTTTGAGCACCCGCCCCAAGGTAACCGAAGGCAACACTACCCGCGAAATGATCAAACAACGCAAAGTCAATTTGTTGTTTTTTGGTAATTTTTACAATATGAAACTGGAAGATTTTCAATGGGGTGTAGGTGAAATGTTACGGGATCCCGAATTCTTATATGGTTCCATGAGCCGCGATTTGTATTATTTGGGCAAGGTTTTGGCCCAAAAATACCAATACCTCAGCATTTGTTACAATATCTTTATGTACGGTATCATTATTTCTGTTTTGGCGTTTGGTGCAGCCTTCGTCATTTGATGACCTCTATTATGACATTCACACAAAAACATACTATATCAGTAATGAAACTAAATATCGCTCTGAGTATTTTATGCCTCTCGGCAACGCCCTTGTTGGCGCAGGTGAATACAACACCTTCCGACACCATAGAGCCTACCAATATTAGAAGAAAACCCAAATCGCTGAAACCGCCCTACGAACTTCCTGATCCGATTCCGTTTGGAAATACCATTACGGCCGAAGGAATTAAAGAAGTACTGTTTGTGCTGGCTTCCGATTCGTTGAAAGGCCGCGAAACCGGAGAAGAAGGACAACGCAAAGCCGCCGATTTTTTGGCATCCTGCATGAAAAAGGCCGGTATTCCACCCGCCGGTGACCGGGGAACTTATTTTCAACCTATTTTATTGGAACGCAACTCCTGGAAAAATATCGGGGTGAAAGTGGGTGACGCCGACTTTAAAAGCCGGGAAGATTTTTACGTCTATCCGGCTTATACCAACAGCGTTAGCCAGCAAAAAATAAAAGAGGTTGTTTTTGTGGGGTACGGCATCGACGACCCCCAATACAGCGACTATGGTAAAGCCGATATCGCGGGTAAAGCCGTCATTATGTACGACGGCGAACCCATTAACGACAAAGGAATTTCCCTGGTGACGGGTACCGAGTTCCGTTCTTCGTGGTCCCTGAACTGGAAAAAGAAAGTGGAAGTCGCCAAAGCCAAAGGCGCGGCAGTGGTTTTTATTGTAGATCCGGCAATCGCCGAAAACCTCAAAAAGAACCGCAAAATGATCTCTACGTACAGTTGGACCCCGGTTGATGTAAGTGCCTACGATAAACTCACCAAATACGTCAATACGCTTTTTATCAGCCCAGCCATGGCCAGTTCCATTTTTGGTTCTAAAACCGATGACGTAGCCGAGGCAATGGCCAATTTGAAAAAAGGCAGCGGATTTAAACCCGTAAAAATCAAAAATAAACTCGAAGTAACGCTGGAAAAAGAAACCAGCCAGTTGACGGGTTCCAACGTGATTGGTTTTATCGAAGGCAGTGACCCCGAATTAAAAAAAGAAGTGGTGGTGGTTACCGCACACTACGATCACCTCGGTAACGTAGATGACCGCATTTATTACGGTGCCGACGATAACGCCTCCGGTTCTTCCGGGGTAGTGGAAATTGCCCGCGCTTTTGCCGAAGCCAAACAAAAAGGGGTAGGCCCCAAGCGCAGCGTATTGTGTATGCTCGTGAGTGGCGAAGAAAAAGGCTTGCTCGGGTCGCGCTATTACGTTGATTTTCCCCTGTTCCCGCTCAAAAAAACCGTGGTGGACATTAATATTGATATGATTGGCCGCATAGACGACCGCCACAAAGACGGTAATTACGTGTACGTGATTGGTTCTGATCGCCTGAGTACCGAATTGCACGATATTCAGGAGCGCAACAACGCCGTGTACACCAAAATGGAACTGGACTACAAGTACAACGACCCGAACGATCCTAACCACTATTACGAGCGCAGCGACCACTATAATTTTGCGGAGCGCGGTATTCCTTCGGTGTTTTATTTTAACGGCACCCACGCCGATTATCACAAAGCCACCGATACCCCCGATAAAATTAATTGTGAGGCGGCCGCTAAACGAGCACAGTTGGCGTTTTATACCGCGTGGGAAATTGCCAACCGCCCCCGCCAATTGATTATCGATAAAAAATAAACGTTCGTCGGGAATTGTGGCAAACCTCAGGAACCTGACTTTTTCAAAAAAATGTTCAAAGCGTCATTATCCTATTTGAACGGAGAGTTCGTACTTTTGAATCACGTATTCGCTCACTATTTAAATCTCTGTTTATGGCAAAGGAAAAATTGACACTTGATGAATTGAAAGTACAAAGTTTTACGACTGCACTTTCTAAAGAACAAATGACCGAGGTGAAGGGTGGTATTTACATCATCAAAGGACGCAAGTTTGATTATCGCGTTCGTTGGACATCGTTAGACACCCGCGCTGAGGAACCATCTACAATTGATAATCGCAAATAAGGGTACATGGTGGGTAATAAATACAACTGAAAAGTTCGTTTGTTACCCGCCATTTATCCTTATTTTTTTATTCTTTTCTCCCATTTCTCCCGTACGATCGCTCCAAACGATTTTTCACTGATTTTTGCGTCAATCCAGGATTTTAAATCAAATATCTGCGTCAATGCCTGCGTTCCCGGTATTTGATCCCAATGCGCTTCAAATTCCCGGATAATTTTCTTCTTATCTTCGGTGCCGGGGGCCTTCATCAAATCACCCATAAGGTGAATAAATTGCTTTTCCAAGTCGTAAAGACGGTTCTTTTGTTTTAAAAAACGCCGGGTCGAACGAATCAAAGAATCCAACAACAACAGGTTATTTAGTTCATAGTGCAAAATCAGGCTCAGTATTCGGGCCAGGCTCTGCAAATCTTCCCTTTCCACCGAACGGGGCTGCGACAACCATTCGTTCAAATAGTGCAAAGCGTCTTCAAATTGGTCGCAACCAAAACTCATGTAGAAATACTGGAAATAAAAACTGGATGTTTCGTAGTTGCGCGACCGCAAAATTTCGGCCTCTTCCTTGCAACGGGCCAATTCCTGCTGCGCCATTTCAAATTCGCCGCTGAATTGGCACAATAAAAACATGGAAGAGTAGTATTGGCGGTGAATTTTTTGGCGGTCGTCTTCGGTTTTTGGGGTAAGTGCCCGGAGTTTTTTTAAACAAATCCGCACCTCGTCGTAACGATTTTGCAAACCGCAGGCCAAAATTAAATTACTCAGCGACGAAATGTATTCGGATTGGTTTTCTTCCAGGAAAAATAATTGATTTTCAATGAGTTGAATCAGTTTTTGGCCGCTTTCATAAAAATTGTCAATATCCTGAATGGCGTAATAATACAGGTTAATGGTCCGGTAATACATAATGGTTGCCCGAATGGATTTGGCCTGGTCGGGTGTGTCAAAAAGGTGACCGGGGAGCATTTTTTTTAAAATATCCACGCGGTTGGCGTCGCGCTGGAAGGCATCTTTCCGAATGAGGGTATACATCCTGAAAAAGGTTTTTCGATACTGTTGCAAATTGCTCATTTGCTCCATTGCCTTTTCTTCTTTTTGGTCCAAAAGATCCAAGTTATCGTGCAAATATTGCACATCCATGCGGGTGTAAGCCAGATGCCGCAGCCACCGCAATATATCAAGTTGCCACGAAAATAATTCGTATTGGTCGGCGGTGCGCTGGGCTTTTAAGAGCAGGGTTTCACAGTCCGGGTAATGCCCCCGTTTGAACAGCGACGAAACCGCCCGCAGCCAATTGGTCATTTTTCCCTCCAGCGAATGTTGTTCATCGAAGGATTGAAGGGCTTTTAAAATAAGGTCGTACAGGTAGGCCTTTAGTTCCGGGTATTTTTTGCTGTCTTCTTCCTGTTTTTCGCCGTAAATGACTTTCCGCACCTTGTTGCTGTCGTACACGTCCATATTGGCCAGCATTTCGAACATGTGCAAGTATTTGCTGGCGCGGTCGGTTTTGCCCCGGATAAAGATTTTGAAATAACGCCGTTCCGCCGGGGTGAGCGCCCGGATGAGTTTGTGGAGTTTATCGGAAGGTATTTTTGCCATAAATGGTGTTGTGAGCGCGCCGGTTGGGTAAACCCATTGACGCTATGAAAAAACGCGGCTCAAAATTGTCACTTTTTTATCATTTTGCCAAACATAAAATTAGGGTCTGAAACCTGACTTATGCCAAAAGATGGGTTGGCGTTCGTCGTACAAAGCCGCACCTTTGTCTTATCAAATGCAAAATACATCGGTATACTTCGACTCAGCAGGTTTTGTGCAGGAAGATTTTGGAACCTCCCATATTGTAATGCACAAAACCACGCGACGCTCAGTATCAAACAGACATTATCATCCGTTCAAACTAATACAGTATATACCATGTCAAGGGCACAAAAAAAACAGACTGCAACCAAAACATTTTCATTTGGCATCCGGCCGGTGTCGCAGGAATTGCGAGAATTACCTGAATTGTCCATGCCCGTTGTATCGGCAAATTGGAACAACCCGGAAGTGGGTAAAGCCACGCAGACAAAAATTATGCTTCCGACGATGGAGGGTATTAGTTTTGAAAAAATAAAACATATCCTTTACCTGGAAGCCAGTGGAAACTACACCTTAATCCATTTCACCGATGGTCGCCAAACGTTGGTTTGCCGCTCGTTGTGTGAAATTGAAAACAAACTTCCCAAGAATGCCTTTGTGCGCATTCATCGTTCACACACCATCCACCTTAACCATTTGAAAAAGTACGTACGGGGAAAAGGAGGGCATGTCATTTTGCACAACGGAATGCTGCTCGCCGTCTCCTCGGGACAAAAAGACCATTTTTTAAAAATGCTGGAAGAATTTTTTGGCTAATTTGGGTTGGTCACCCAACGTACAGACAATCACTTGCGTTAAGCTATGAAGATAAACATCCATTAATGAATTAATTGGACTCAGTCCTTCCTACGGATCTGTTGCAACAACAGCATTCCTTGATAAACACAGTAAGGGTTTGGTAAACACCGGATACGAAATGTCGTTATCCGGTGTTTCTATTGGTGCCGGGCGGGTCAGGGTAGGGGGGCAAAAAAAAGGCGACGCACCATTGTGCACCGCCTTCGTATTAATATTTAACAAAACCCATTCTATATCATTGCAGCGCTCCCTTGAGCATGCTGACTCCATTTGCCCAAAGAGGCAAAAAGTTTTTATTGTTGTATTGCGCAACCAACCGCCGGTTTTAAGAAGCCGCCGGAAGCGAATTTAAGTCGCGGAACAATATTTTTTTGCGGTTAAAATACAAGACATTTTCGCGTTTAAGTTGATTCAAAACGGCGGTTACCATTTGGCGACTGGTGCCGGTGACATCCGCGATGTCTTGGTGCGTCATATTGTGTTTTACCAACGTTTCCATACCAACCTGGCGACCTTGCTCAGTGCCCATTTGGTGCAGGTATTCCATGATTCTACTTTTAGAATCTTTGAGGACAACCCGTTCGAGTTGGTGTTCGGTATGGCGCAGGCGTTCTCCCAAAAAATGGAGTAAAGCCTGGGCAAAACTGAAGTTTTTGCGGGATAACATCAAAAAGATTTGGGCGTCAATTTCCAAAACATCGGTGTTATCTTCCATGGCATAGGCAAAATCGCGGCGTACTAACTCTCCGGTTAAAAAGGCTTCACCAAAGAGCATTCCTGGCCGAACCACGTATTTTATAATATCTTTTCTTTCGGCGTGAACGGTAATTTTTACCGAGCCAGACAAAAGAATATAGGCTTTATTGGCGGGTTTATTGGGTTCGAAGATGGCCGAATGTTTGTTGTAATTGACAGTTTGGGCGTTTTGGAGAAGAACGGCCCGCTCGTCTAGTGTTAGCCCCATGAACAATATATTATTGTCCAAGGTGGGCGAAGGCAATTTACTGATGGTCATAAAATTTCCGCAGATTCGATTAAGATTATACCGGGATTAAATAAATTTGCCATTAGGACAATAATTCCGGCCATATCCCCTATTATTTTCGAGAAAAATTACGACCTTTGCAAAATAGTATGAAAAACGGCGAACATATTAACGATGAAGAGTTAATTGCCCGGATGAGAACGGGGAATGATGCGGCTTTTGGCCTCTTGTTTAACCGTTACTACAAGCGTGCAGTGAACACCATTAACAAGTACGTTAAAGACGAACATACTGCCGAGGACCTTGCCCAAACTATTTTTGTTCGTTTGTGGAACAAAAGAGAACAAATCGAAATTCAGGGGTATTTTTCACCGTATTTCCGGCGGATTTGCGTTAATGATTCCATTAACTACATAAAGTCCAATAAGCATTTTGTTTTTTTGGAGCCTGAAAACTGGGAAAAGGAACTGGGCGATCATTCCGAAGAAGAACAAGAACGTTATTTGGGGCAAGAACTCCGCGAATCCAAACTTTCGGCGGCAATTGATAACCTGCCCGAAAAGTGCCGGATTGTTTTTTTGCTTAATCGTATCGATGGTTTATCACACAAGGAAATTGCCCAACAATTGGATATTTCCACCAAAACCATCGAAAATCACATGACTAAAGCCCTTAAGTTGCTGCGAGACGCCATGTTGAATAATCCCGTAATACTCGCTTTAATTGTTTTTTTAAAAATATTCTGAACCAGAGTAGGGGATTTTTAAAGTCCGCCTGTCTTCTTTATGACTTTAACAGAAATATGCAACATCAAGAACACATAGCGCTCCTTGCGAAAAAACTTAGTGGAGAAATCACCACTGAAGAATTAACGCGTTTGGAGGAATGGCTTGCCGCAAACGCTGAACACCAGCACCTTGCGGCGTCTTATCAGCATGTTTGGGATGAAGTGGATAATATTGGACCTGTTACGGCTGAAATTGAACCTGACCTCGACGATGCATTCGCCAAAGTAATGCTGCGCATTCGGGAAGAAAAACAAAAGAAACCCGTTTTTTTAGGTTTTTCTTTTTCTAATTTGACGCGTCTCGCCGCCGCTCTTGCATTTGTCACGGTAGCAGTTTGGGCTTATTACACCGTTTCTAAAGCGGAAGAACCCATTGTTGTTGTTGCTGATAACCACCGGGAAATTAAACTGCCCGATGGTTCAATCGTTTGGTTGCGCAAGGGGAGTTCCGTATCCTATCCTCGGGAATTTGGTCTCGATGCCCGCTGCGTTGATCTCAAAGGCGAGGCATATTTCGAAGTAGTACACAATCCACAGGTGCATTTTTGCGTTACTACTTCTAATAAGGAGAAAGTAGAAGTTTTGGGTACTTCTTTTAGTGTTAAAGAAATGGCTAGCGGCACTTCTGTATTGGTTAAAACCGGAAAAGTTCGGTTCGATATTGGTAGTGCGGATAATGGTGCAATTGTTACGGCTGGAAAAATAGCCGTCCACGAGCATAACACGCCCAAAATTACCCTTAGTGAAATAAGTTCGTTTAATGATTTGGCTTGGAAATCCGGGCACCTCGAATTCATTAACGTTCCCGTACGTCAGGTAATTGCTGATTATGAATCGTATTTCAATATTGATATTGAAGTCGAAAATCAAAAATTACTCGATTGTATATACACCTCTACCAAAGTACCCAA
Source organism: Chitinophagales bacterium (assembly GCA_013298845.1). Taxonomy (GTDB): domain Bacteria; phylum Bacteroidota; class Bacteroidia; order Chitinophagales; family Saprospiraceae; genus M3007. Next base: position 88,582 of record JAAFJN010000011.1, on the reverse strand, counting down.
TGACGTAAATGCGGCATTGAAGGCTTTGAAAGAGTCCTTAAATATTGAATTTTCATTTTTGTCCTCCAATCAGGTATTATTTACCGGAGGATCTTGCCTATAAAAGCGTGTAACATCTTTCGATTATTACTGTCATGAGCCGCTCCGATGTACATCGGGGCGGCTTTTTTTTACCCATTCCCGGACTTCGAGTCGTCTTTATCCGACCCCAATATTTCGTCCACCGAAATAAATTTTTTGTGCTCGGTGTGTTTAAAGTTTTTGTTGGGGTTCCCCATCTTTAATAATGCAACACCTTGGCGACCGATAAACGCCGGAATAGCCGTTAGCGCTTTGGTGATTAATTGCGGGTGCCCCGACAATTGAAGTGTCCATAACACTGTACCCGCAAAAATGATTCCGGCGGTGGCAATGGCGATACTCACCGTTGGTTGCACCACTAACCCAATTAAAAACAACACCCCCGCGAGCGCTACCTGTATAAACATGGGGAGCGAAAGGGTGATTAATCCAAAGAAAAAGGTATTCCAGTTGAACGGGAATAATCCTTTTCGGAGAATAGCCAGGGTATTGGGCAAGTTTTGAAAATAAGAAAATAACCAGCGGCTCCGTTGGGTTTGTACGGCATCGGCAGTATCCACTTTTTCGTCGTAACAAATGGCTTTGCGGGCGTAAACAATCCGCTCACCGGATAAGAGCAGGAAATTTTGCAAAATTTTATCTTCCTGCAACATCCTTTTCCATTGGTGTTGCCCTTCCTGAATGGCAGGACTGTTTAAATAGGCCCGGTACAGGGTGGTTTCGGTCGCCATCCCCGAGCCACTAATCACCGAGGAACTGCCCAGAAGATAAGGCGCGTACCGCTCAATGTAATTTTTGTAATGTTCGCCGAGGGAGTCGGCGGCCGCAAATTCATTATCGGTATTTTTGGCCGTTCGTTGCCCCTGTACGCACCGGTGACCTGCGCGTGCATAGCGCTCTATCTCGGCCAAAAATGCCGGATGGGCCAAATTGTCAGCGTCAAAAATAACGGTATAATCGTGGGCGCGCACAAAACGGTCCATGGCGAAGATAATACTTTTGGCCTTTAGGTTTAACGCCGGTTCGGGGACAAATTCGGAAAGCCGAGGGTCTTGAATGCCCGTGGAAAAGTCGGCGGGGCAATTGTCGGCCACCAGGTAAATGTGGAATTTGGGGTGCATTTGCCGGAGTAAGGAATGTACTAACGGGATCGCGATTTGGGCATTTTTATAAGCCGTAATAATGCAGCCGTAATCGTGGGTCGTCTCTTGGGAGGTGTTGAGTTGTTCGTGACCAAACAGTCGGGAACTGGCCACCGTTAGAAATGGCAACACCAGTTGAAAAATAATGAATCCGGAGAGGACATAAAATATATACACCATAGTCAATGAGGCACTTGTAAATTGTCGGCGAAGGTAAAAGAATACGGTCGTATTTTTCAAAGAACCGCTATTTCGAGAAAAAGGAAGGCTGTTTCAAACGAGTAAAGCAGCAATAAAGCTTTTGTATGCCTCTTCTTTAGGCTGGAATTAGTTTTGAAAAATGTTATTATTTTGGGCTGATCTTCAGTTATACATTTGTTCATTCTTTCATTGTTTAATCATTACTTTATGAAAAAACTACAATCCTTATTAGTTGTTTGGTTATGTTGGTGTAGTGTGCTGCACCTTGCTGCTCAGGGGATACCCCCCGCCTGTTCTTCATCCTTTCCGGAACCCGCCGAAACGTGCGAAACCGCCTGCGTTAGTTGCAGTGGGCTTAATGGTTATGTTGGTTCCACTGCTGGTTGGCAGGGAGACCCAACCCCGCCGGGTTGGTGCAGCCAAATTCAAAATGACCAGTGGTTTGCCTTTGTGGCCGGGGGAACGTCGGCGCAGTTTACCTTTACACCATCCAATTGTGTGAATGGCGATGGTATTCAGGCCGCTTTGTACACCGGGTGTGGCAATAACGGCCCCATTAATTGTGATGCCGGTTTTTCAGGTGGAGGTACTACTCCCATTACTTTTACGTCTACTTTGATTACAGGTCAAACGTATTATTTGATTATTGACGGTTATTCGCAGGATCTTTGTGATTTTACAATTGGGGTATCTCCCGCATCAGCAGTACTACCCGTGCCGCTGGGATTAGTTGGAAACCTGACGGGGCCTTCTACTGTGTGCCCGGGCGGAACGGCAACCTATTCCATTCCAGCAACAACCGGAGCGGGATATTATACTTGGTCGAGTAATAATCCAGACGTTTTGTTTAATGGCATTCCCGGTCCCATAAATTTTCCTGGTTCTGGCGGGCAGTCCATTGAAGTGACTTTCCCTTTTTCGGCCAATGGGAGCGTTGCCATTAGTGTACAACCCTCCAATGGGTGCAGCATCGGAACGCAAAAAACAAAGGTAGTGACTATACAACCTATCCCTCCAACGATTTTACCCACCGTAAAAGTATGCTCTGAAGATTTGCCATATTACACGCTTTGGGGTGATGAAGTATCCGTAACGGGTACTTATTCGGGAGTTATCCCCATTGTTAATGGCTGTGACAGTGTTTTGGTACAGCAGGTAATTGTACTGCCCTCCATAAATTCTTTTACGACATACTACCTGTGTCAGGGTGAAACAGTGGCCGTGTGTGATACGACATTTGGAACACCCGGATCCCATGAGCGCGTATGCCAGTCGGTAGATGGATGCGATAGCATTGTCTTTGTAAACCTGATTTACCTAAATCCTACTGCTCAGATAACAGGAAATACCGTCATTGGCTGCGAAATGAACAGCATTACGCTGGAGTCCGCGCCATCGCCCAATTCCCCAATCCCTTCCATTAAAGTATGGACGCGACCCAATGGTACCCAAACTGCCGGGAACATCCTGCCTAATGTCACCGAGCCGGGTATGTACATTTTGCGCACCCGTCAGGCGGTCGGGCCAAAGGTCTGCGAGGTATTTGATACCGTGATGGTTACGCGTGACTCGCTTTACATTCCCGTGACTTCTACTTCCGGGGTATTGGGGTGCACGAATAACCCTACTTCGGTGACGATAAGTGCCAACACCGCAGTCTCCAACCCCATATATGCGTGGGCTGGCCCCAATGGCTTTAGCGCCGATGTGCAATCGCCCGAAGTATCCGCTTTGGGGACCTATACGGTTACGGTAACCACGGCGGCGGGTTGTTTGGGTACGGCCACTGCGGTGGTAACGCCGGGTGTTGGGCAACCCACCGTGAGTATTACCGGTGGCGGTACATTAACCTGTACAACGACCTCCGTTGCACTCAATGCTACTTCTACTACTCCGGGGGTAAGTTATCTGTGGAGTGGTCCGGCGGGTTTTAGCAGTGTAGGGCCGAACCTTGTCGTAACCGCTGCCGGTACGTACGCAGTGACCGTTACGGATACCGTTGGTTGTTATAACAGCGCGACGAAAACGGTTTTGTCCAATACAACCTTGCCGCCATTAACGGGAATTGATGTTTTTAGTAACAATTGTATTGGTCCATATACATTAACGCCATTGGGGGTTACGCCTAATTTCTCCTATCAGTGGGCGGGGCCTAACGGACTAACTTTTAATACCCGTCAAATTACTACGGTTACTTCTGGAACATACACCGTAACGGTAACCAATCCGGTGAATGGATGCACCAAAACAGCCACTGTTTCCACCGCATCTTTGGTTGCGCCCATTATTTCGGGCGTCGCAACGCAACCCACCGATGGCAATGCGAATGGCAGTATTGATCTTTCGCTGAATATTCCCGATAGTGCTTACACCCATGTCTGGTCCCAAAACGGTGTGCCCTATCCCGGTGGCGTTCCACTTGATTTAGTGAATATCGGGCCGGGAACGTACACGATTTCGTTGATAACGACCTGGGGGTGTACCACTTCGAGTACCTTTATTCTTACCAATATTGATATCCTTGAGGTTCCCATTTGTCCCAATGACCAATACAGCCCCGCTGAGTCCTGCGCAGAAATATTATGCGCGCCTTGTGACTTGAATGGCTATCAGGGAAGTAATGGCGGTTTTGGTGGCGATTTGCCCCCGGCTGATTTTTGCAGCCAAATTCAAAATGACCTTTGGCATGCTTTTGTGGCTGGCTCGAATACCATGAATTTAACAGTAACCAGTTCCAATTGCGTTCAAGGCGATGGTTTACAGTTTGCTATTTATCCATTTTCTTGTGAGGCTTTCCCAATTGCCTGTAACACGGGTTGCGTTGGGTGCCAGGGTAGTAGCAGTCAAACGGTTACGGGAATGGTACCGGGTGAAGTGTATTTTTTGGTGATTGACGGTTTTTCTCAGGATGTATGTGATTATGTAATCAATGCAACCCCCGCTAATGCCTTATCGGGTGGGAATATTCCATTGTCGGCCCCGTCGGAGGTGAGTGGCTCCACAATCGTTTGTGCGGGTGGTGTCCAAAACTACACTTACACCGTTCCGGTGGTGAGTGGTGCCACTGGTTACGCCTGGTCGGCTCCGTCGGGCGTATTATTGAATGGGCAGTCATCTCCGGTGACGACAGTGGCTCCCACGGTTGTGGTTACAACCTTGCCGGGCGTTGCCGATACGGTATCTTTATGCGTAAAAGCAACAAGTTCTTGCCAAATCAGCGCCGAAACCTGTTTGGAAATTCATCCGGTAGCCCCGGTGACGCAGGTATTAACTCCGGTAGTAGAATGTGCGGCTAATTTGCCATACATCTTGCCGTGGGGGACTGCGGTGACCACTGCTGGCGTGTATTCTAACACCTTTACATCGGTAAATGGCTGCGACAGCATCGTAACCGTTGAGGTATTTGTTCTTGAACCCACGGCCGAAATTACGGGTAACTCCACCATAGGTTGCGGCATGACTTCTGTGACCTTGGGGGCAAATACGACTTCCGGCTCCAGTATTCAATGGTACGTGGACGGCGCAGCAGCCGGAAACGGTAGTGAATTAATGGTTTCTTTGCCCGCCAATGTTTTATTGGTCGCGACGCTCGAACAGGGATCAACCACCTGCTCGGCGAGCGATACCATTGAGGTGCAATTAGACAATTCGGTGTTGGTCGTGAGTACAACCGGTGGCGTAGTAGGGTGTGACCTGAGTTCCGTGACGCTCACGGCGGTAACTTCGGGTGCCAATAGTGCGTTACAGTACGCCTGGAGCGGTCCCGATAATTATACCAGCACCGAAGCCAGCCCGACCGTAACGGTTGCCGGTGTTTATACCGTAACGGTAACGGATCCTCTGAACGGATGTTCCGGGGTTGCGACGGCAACGGTAATTGCGGCCACCCCGCCGATTATCGAGGTGCTGGGGCCGCCAGTTTTGACGTGTTTACAACCAGAAGTGGTGTTATTACCGAACCCCGACCCAGCACTTTCTTACCAATGGACTGGCCCCAATGGCTTCCAAAGTTCTGATCCGGCCCCGGTTGTTTCGGCCCCCGGCGTTTATGTGGTAACCGCCACCAACGCCTTTGGTTGTACGGCCACCAGAACCATTATTGTAAGTCAGGATGTCGCTGTACCGCCACAATCCGTGGTGTCGCAGTTGACCCAAGCCTGCGTGGGCGTTGTGCAACTGTCGGCTTTTACCAGTATCCCGAATGCCGAATACCTATGGACTGACCCGCTCGGAGCAACCACCCAAGGCCCAACGGTAGCCGTCACCATGTCGGGCGTTTACACGTTAACCACCACGAATTTGGATAATGGTTGTACGTCGGTGCAGGCCGTTTCGGTGGTACACAATACGAACCCAACGCCAATCATGATTTCGGCCGCAATTACGAATCCAACCAATAACAACGGAGCCATTATTGTCTTGATTGACGGGGCAACGGTACCTTATACTACGGAGTGGACTTTAAATGGTGCACCATTTTCGACCCAAGCCAGTATCTTAAATCTCGGTCCCGGTAACTATGTGTTAACCGTCACCGACGCTTTTGGTTGCACTGCGATTGCAACGTATGTGCTTATTCCGGTTTCGACGAACGACCCGGCCATTTCCGCCAAATTTACCATTCAGCCGAACCCGAACAATGGTTTATTTTATTTGAACAGCGAAAATGACACCCAACCCGTCGAGCGCCTGATGGTGTACGATGCCATTGGCCGTCAGGTTTGGTTACAAACGGCCGTTCCGGCCGGTAACAAATACGCCATTGACCTGAGCAATCAGGCATCGGGTATTTATTTGCTGGAAATTACGCTGGTGAATGGCCAACGGATTGTCAAAAAAGTAGTGGTGGAATAATTTTTTTAGACATACTCTTAGAAGTAATGGCATAAAAAAAGGAGCCACCCCGCGCGGGGTGGCTCCTTCTGTTTTTAAAGAAACGCTAAATTAATAAATGGGCAATTGAATCCGGGTGCCCGGAGCCAATTTTTCGTCCTGGGTGCGGCCATTGATGAGTGCCAATTCCGCCGCATCAAAGCCTTGCTTGCGGGCGATATCTTTAATGGTTTCGCTGTCTTTTACAAAATAGTCTTTGAAACCAATCGGATCGCGTTTGTTGATCTTCGCCGGTTCGGTGGGCGTTGTTACGGCCGGTTGAGTACCAACGGGCAAGTTATTCACCGGAACAAAACCGGGGGTAGTACCGGGGGAAGGTGTAGTGCCGCTGGTGAGCGGTGGCAACGGCTGGTACGTTCCGGTGGGCAGGCCGGTGGGCGTTTGGGTGTTTCCCACGGGTTGGGTCATCTGGGGTAAACCGGTACCGTTCGCGGCGGGTGGAATAAATCCGCCTGCTGCGGGGGAGTGGTACACTTCGCATTCGGCAACCTTTACTTTTTGCCCTACCTGCAAGGGGACATTACCGGTAGTTGGGAAATTATTCATGGCGCGGAAACGCTCTTCGGTGTAGCCAAATTTACGCGCAATCACCGCAACGCCTTCGCCGGGGCGCACATCGTAGTATTGAGCACCGGCGGCCGGGGTTGTGACCGGTGCGGTTGGAGGTGCTACCACGGTGGGGTTGGGCAGTGGTTGGGGCGATTGGTAACTGGGTGCACTACCGGAGCCAACAAACATACCGGGAGCCGGGGTAGGGGTGGCTGGTTGGTTTGGTGTGTACGTTGGGGGATTGACGGGCGCGGGTGGAGGTGTTACCACGGGCGTTGTAACGGGTGCCGTTCCGGTAATAATGGGTTGAAGCCCTTTAGATACCTTACCACCGGGTGCCGTAATGCGTAATTCCTGACAAACCGAAATTTTATTACCGTCTTTGATATTGTTCCATTTCAAAATTTGCGCCGCTGTTACGCCGTAGAAACGCGCAATGCTGTTTACCGTTTCTTTGGGTTGTACCATGTGCATACCGGCGTCGGCCGTTTTGCCACAGTTGACCGCCGGGTATTTGCTAATGGCCGAAAGGTAAATTAATTGGTTGTTATTGGTCGTATTGGCCGGTGGCGTAACGGTCGTGCCGGTTTGTGGATTACCCAACTGCGGATCAATTGGAGGCACAACAGTACCGGGCATAGGCACGGGCGTTGGTGGGGTATATTGTGTAACGTTATTGTTGTTACCGCATTCTTTGGCGATATAGTCGCTCAAAGTAAGTCCGTTAATGCTCCACAAATTCACCTGATTGGCTTGCATTTCGCTGGCATTTCGGCCACTTTTTTCGGAAACAATCCCGATGCCGGGGATAAACTCAAACTCTGCGAGTTCGGCATTGGCAACGTTAGGGGTGCGTTTAAACGAATATTGGTATTTGCAACTTTGGTACCCGAATGAGTTGAGGCTCACGGAAGAAGCCGACCCGGCCGTGCTCAATTCACGTCCCATACTGATATTGTCGGTGTCAAACACGTAAGAGTAATTCAGGGCATTTACAAAAATGTATTTGCCGCTGGTGGTCACTTTGGTAATGTTGGTAATGGGTGCTATGATGTAACCGCGTTGTTGTTGAAGCACCACAAACATTTGGCGTTTTACACTATTTACCCCCGTTACAATGTCTTCAGTGATGCTAAAAGCCGAACTGTTGACGGAATTATTGGGCAAATAATCCATGTTAACACCGGTGCCGGAGTAAAGAATGTACTGGTCGTTGCCACCGGTTCTGAAGTTGTAAGCGTAATACTTGGTGGTGCTGTTGCTGTAGGCTGGTCTATAGTCCAGAATATCCATGTTTTGGCTATTGAACAAAATATAGGTGGCCGAAGGTGCTACTTGTGCCTGTACCAACACTGCACAAAAGGCAAGAAATAATGAGCTTAAAATGCGCGTCATAAATACTTGTTGATTTTTGAATTAAATATCGCCTGGAAAACAGGGGTTGAAAAATACACGATAACAACGGCAAAATTAGTATAAAATTTTGATAGCAAATAAATATGTCCCCTGCCGTGCGCATTTAACGCTGGCTTTTTGCATCCCACAAAATATCTTTCTACTTTTGCACCATGTCAAAACCGCTTATTTTAGTTACCAACGACGACGGCATTGTTGCGCCAGGCATCCGCGCACTCACCGAAGTGGCCGCCCAATTTGGCGAGGTCATCGTTGTTGCCCCCGATGCACCACAGAGTGGCAAAGGTCATGCCATAACCATTCACGATCCCCTCCGGCTTCGAAAAGTGAACGTTTTTGAGGGTATTGAAGCCTGGGAATGCTCCGGCACCCCGGTAGATTGCGTAAAATTGGCCAAACACGTTATCCTCAAAGGCCGCGACATTGATTTGTGCGTTTCGGGTATTAACCACGGCAGTAACTCCTCCATCAACATCATTTACTCCGGTACGATGTCGGCGGCAATGGAAGCCTCGGTCGAGGGCATTAACAGCATCGGGTTTTCGCTCTGCGATTTTTCCTTTGACGCCGATTTTTCGGCCGCTAAAATTTGGGCGGAGAAAATTATTCGTCAAATGTTGGCCCACCCGTTGCAAGAAGGCAAACTTTTGAACGTTAATATCCCCAAGTTGCCCGCCTCGGAAATTAAAGGCGCCAAAGTGTGCCGCCAATGCGATGGCCGCTGGGTGGAAGAATTTATCGAAGGTCGCGATCCCGGTGGTCGTCCTTATTATTGGTTGTCGGGTAAATTTATCAACCAGGACGAAGGCACCGATACCGACGAATGGGCATTGCACAACGGTTATATCTCCATTGTGCCCTCCATGCACGATTTAACAGATTATAAAACGATACCTTATATACAGGAATGGATCGAAGAAATAAACTAATCACGGGTTTGATTCCCGGTATGCTGCTGCCACTAACGATTTATGCGATATTGTACGCGCTTTTTGGGCTGTTGGAACAAAAAGGTGCCGCTAGTGGGTCGGGGCTGTCCGATAATTTTCGGGAAAGAACGTTGGCGATTGTGGCTTTGGCCATTAATATTTTCCTGATCAACACGTTTAAAAAGCGCCGTTGGGAAAATGCCATGCGCGGCGTTGTCGTCGCCACTGGCGTATTGGCGCTCATTTGGTTGGCGCGTTTTGGTCCGGGATTGTTTAAATAAAAAAAATGGCCCGTTTCGACTACGCTCAACGGGCCATTTTTTTTATTTAAATAATTTACAAACTCAACAAGAAACCAATCGTAAAATTGGCATCCCAGTCGAAAACAAACTGCTTACAGTTCGTTGCCGAAGCAATGGAATTGTAGATATTTAAACCATTTACCTGCTTATCTCCTTCCGCTTTAAGGTCGGCGGGAGCGGGTAATACGGTGTAGCGTTCTTTGCCATTGCGCACTTTTTTCGCAAATTCAAACGGCACACCACCAATAATAAAACAGGTAGACGTTAAAGACGAAGGCACTTGCGCGGCTTTGGCCTTTACATCGCCCGCTACGGTGGCGGCGCTGGTGTTGTTTTGCGAATATTTGGCACCGTAAGACTCCAACGCTTTAATTTGGCCTTGGTTTTTCCACGAAATTTTGGTGTTGCCCGAACCAATGTCCACCACAAACGCCCGGCCGGAATACTCAGACGGCAACACTGAACGCAGGGCGTATTGGCCCTCCTGTTCGGGTGTTACGGTGTTGACCTGGTATTTCATGCCAGCGAGCGTAGCGATAATTTTGTCGGTAACGGCCACTTTTTTCGCGCCGGAACTAATCACAAAGTGAATATCGCGCGGACCAACGCCGTAAGACACCATATCGCTGATATATTGTTTCAAACCATCTTTTACATCCTGGTCGGTGGTCATGTTTTCGTACACGAGACTTGCACCGTATTCGGCTTTTTCCAATTTCCAGTTTTTAGCATTGTCCACCCGGATAATAAAAGAGTTAAAACCCGTAGCACCCAGTTCCACAACGCCTTTGAGTTTGCCGTTTACGGGCGCAGCGGGGGTAAAACTAAACGTTTGACGGGAGAATGAAGCGCCGGAACTCGCGGAGGTATTATTGCCGGAACCAGCGTCGTTGTTACCCGTAGATGCCGAACCGCTGTTGTCGCCCGCATCAGGGGTTGTCGTCGTGGTGGTGGTATCGTCGGTTTTTCCCTGTAACTGAGGTAAAAAAGTGCGTGCAGCGAAATAAACGCCACCCACAATCAGCAGGGCGATTAATAGCCTTGAAAAAGCTGTAAGTTTTGCCATAATGTTTTGTTGTTAATGTTTAATGATGTACAGGATTCCCGATATTTCGTTAAGAGCCATTTTGTAAATCGGTCGCAAAAAAGCGGGAAATAACCGGGTTCATGCAAATATCATGGACGAATGTGGTTGAATTATCGCAGAATTGGGACGAAAAATCTATGAATAAATCTCCTTCTGGGTTGCTTTCATGGTATTCATCAGCAACGCCGTAACGGTCATGGCACCTACGCCGCCGGGAACAGGCGTGATAAAACTGCATTTGGGGGCAACGGCGTCGAAATCAACGTCACCCACCAGTTTAAATCCCGACTTTTTGCTGCTGTCGGCAATCCGGTTAATACCCACATCAATCACAACGGCGCCTTCTTTTACCCAGTCACCTTTAATAAAATTGGGGATGCCAATGGCCGCCACCACAATATCGGCGCGGCGGACTTCGGCGGGCAGGTCTTGCGTGCGCGAGTGCGTGAGCGTTACCGTGCAATCGCCCGGGTACCCTTTGCGCGACAATAAAATACTGATGGGCGTACCCACGATATTGGAGCGGCCCACTACCACGCAGTGTTTACCGGCGGTTTCGATGTTGTGGCGGCGCAAAATTTCGAGGATACCGTAGGGCGTAGCGGGCAAAAATGCGGGCAAACCCTGCGCCATTCGGCCAAAATTAACCGGATGGAAACCATCCACGTCTTTTTTGGGATCAATGGCCAACGTAATTTTTTCTTCGTTGATGTGCTTGGGCAAAGGCAATTGTACAATAAATCCGTCCACTTCCGGGTCGTTATTGAGGTCGTGCACAATTTTTAGCAAATCACCCTGCGCTACATCGGCGTTGCGGCGGATCAGGGTGCTGCGAAAACCAATTTGTTCACAACTTCTGATTTTATTGCTCACATACACTTCACTGGCCGGATTATCACCCACCAGTACCGCGACCAAATGAGGTACTTTTTTACCATCTTTAATGAGTTGATCCACCTCCGCGGCCAATTCGGCTTTGATATTTTCGGAGAGTAATTTTCCGTCTAAAAGTTGCATTATGTTTAGTTAGTTAGTTGAATGTTAAAACCCAAATGCCCCCACTCTTCACTTTTCACTCTTCACTCGGTACTTCGGTATTGGCAGCGCCACTTTCGTCTTCAACGTGTCCTTTTTTACCTTTGTACATGTCAAAACGCTGGTACGTACATTCGAGGGATCCGTTGATGAGTTCGATGCGCCGGGAAGCGCGTAACCCCACCGATTTCATGGCCTCTTTGTTGGAGGTAATGACCCATGCGCTCCAGCCCGACCAGTTTTTTTTGAAGGTATCGCCCATCATTTTGTAAAAAACCTCTACTTCGGAGAGGCGGAGCCGTTCGTCGTAGGGCGGGTTGATAATGAGGGTGCCGCTGGAATCGGGAGCATCGGCTTGTTCGAAGGCTCTTTTTTCGATGTTGATAACGCCGTCCAAACCCGCAGCAAGTGCGTTGATGGAGGCGGCATTGCGGGCGCGGGGATTAATGTCCGAGGCCACAATTTTGATCGAAATATCTTTGTTGCGCTGGTTATCGGCGTCTTTTTTAACCGTTTGCCACAGCATTTTGTCAAAATTTTTCCATTTAATAAAACCAAAAGGCACGTCGCGGAAAAACTGGGGCGGCTGTTTGACGGCAACCATAGCGGCTTCGATGGCCAGGGTGCCGCTACCGCACATGGGGTCGGCAAACGAGGTTTCGCCGTTCCAGCCCGAAAGCGCAATCATACCGGCGGCCAGTACTTCGTTAAGGGGGGCCTCTACGCTGTCGCGCCGGTAGCCGCGTTTGTGCAGGGAATCGCCACTGGCATCGAGCAGGATATCGCATTGGGAGGCGTTGATCCGCACGTTGATGCGCAGGGTTGGGTTATCGAGGTTGACATCGGGGCGGCGGTTGTATTTTTCCCGAAACTGGTCCACAATGGCATCTTTGGTGAGCAGCGACACGTAGTGGGAGTGGGTAAATACTTTACCGGCCACAACACTGTCAATGGCCAAAGAGTCATTAACGTCGAGGTATTGGTCCCAATCCACCTCTTTGATGGCGTGGTACAGGTTTTTTTCGTTGTAAGCGGTTATCCCGTGGATGTGCACCAACACGCGCAAGGCCAGGCGGGATTCGTAACAAATGCGGTAAATTATTTTTTTATCACCCCGGCATTCCACCGCTCGTTTGAGGGGGCGTACCGCAATGGCACCCAGGTTTTCGAGTTCGGTCGCGAGTACCCCTTCTAACCCGTGCAGCGTTTTTACCACGATTTTTTCGTAATCCGCCGGAAACGCTTCGGGTTGTTCCGGTTCTGGTACAATTCTTTGAAATAGCATTAAATAAAGTCTGTATGAAACCTGAGGTGCCGGATGGCTTTTCAGGAAATTTTGAGCAAAGGTACTCAGAATTAATGCAATTTGAATGAATGAATCTTTGTACCTTGCGCTTTATTTATATTAAGCGTTGCTTGGTTTGGTGCATCCGCAATATGGGGCATCCCAAGGGTTTAAGCACCAAACCCGCCGAGTCGAAATTTAGTCATTGCTTTGAGATACCTTTTTGCTTATATTCTATTGGGCGTTATGTTGGCCAACCTTGCACTGCCTTTTGTGGAGTGGGTGACGGGCTGCGATGAAGTGACGGAAATCGCCTGGAGTTTTGGCGCCGACGATGCCGATGAGGACAGCAAAGAGGAAAAAGAACTCAAAAGTTATTCATGTACGCCGTTATTGGAACTTATACCGTTGCCAGTGGTGCATATTTTGCGGCATAAACCTTCCGGTTTTTTGGAGAAAATTACCATTGAGGTACGTTATTTAGGTACTCCCGATCTTCCGCCGGAACGCGCCAGTTGAACCTGTTTTTATCATATTTAACCTTCTTTTTTAATTTTAATGCCTCTTTTGTGGTTGCACAAGGGCATTGCTGCATTTTCTTTTACAATAGTTACAAACATGAAATTAGATACATCTTCATTTAAAACCGATATTCAGGCTGGTTTGGTTGTTTTTTTAGTGGCACTTCCATTGTGCCTTGGTATCGCCCTGGCTAGTGGTGCTCCGTTGTTTGCGGGGGTCATTTCCGGGATTATTGGTGGTATTGTGGTGGGTATTTTGAGTAATTCGCAGTTGAGCGTAACGGGTCCGGCGGCGGGCCTGACGGCCATTGTTTTGGCGGCCATTGGGACCTTGGGGTCTTACCAGGTTTTTTTGGCGGCGGTAGTATTGGCCGGTGTCCTTCAAATTTTGTTAAGCGTGGCCAAGGCCGGCACCATTTCCAATTATTTTCCTTCCAACGTGATTGAAGGGATGCTGACGGCCATTGGCATCATCATTATTTTAAAACAGTTGCCCCACGCCATTGGCTACGACGTGGACAATGAGGGCGACTTTTTCTTTATCGAAAATAAAACGGGGCACAATACTTTTTCGGCCATTATTGATGCCATAAATTATACCCACTTGGGGGCCGTTGTGGTTACCTTAGTGTCATTGGCCATTTTAATTGCCTTTAACAAGGTCGCATTTTTAAAAAATCTAAAAGCCATTCCGGGGGCGTTAATTGCCGTTATTGCGGGTATTTTGCTCAACGAATTTTTTAAATCAACGGGGTCTAATTTGGCCATTTCGCAAGAACACCTCGTTAATTTGCCCGTTCCAAAGGATATTAATGACTTTATCGGCCAGTTTTCACTTCCCGATTTGACCGCTTTCCTGCGTCCCGATGTATGGTTGGTGGCTGTAACCATTGCGATTGTGGCCAGCATCGAGACGCTGCTCTGCGTGGAAGCCTCCGATAAATTGGACCCGCTGAAGCGTTATTCCAACACCAATATCGAGTTGTTCGCGCAGGGAACGGGTAATATTTTGAGTGGCCTGATCGGCGGTTTGCCCATGACTTCGGTGATTGTGCGGACTTCGGCGAATATTAATTCCGGGGGGCGCACCAAAATGGCGACCATTGCGCACGGGGTACTTTTGTTAATTTGTGTGCTTACCATTCCATTTATCCTGAACAAAATTCCGTTGGCGTGTTTGGCGGCTATTTTGCTCATGATTGGTTTCAAATTGGCCAGTCCATCGGTGTTTAAACACATGTGGCACACGGGTTTGAACCAGTTTATCCCGTTTGCTATTACCGTTGCGGCGGTGGTGTTCACCGATTTGTTAAAAGGTGTGGGCATCGGTTTGGTGGTGAGTATTTTTTACATTTTGCGTTCCAATTTGAAATTGGCGTATTTTATGAAAAAATCGGACCACCACGAAGGCGAAAAAATCAACATCAAACTGGCGCAGGAGGTATCGTTTTTGAACAAAGCGGCCATTAAACAAACCCTCAACGATGTGGCGCCCAAAAGCCAGGTCACCATTGATGCCTCCGATACGTTTTACATTGATTATGATGTGCTTCAACTCATCCGCGATTACGTGAAAACGGGGGCTAAAGAACGCAATATCACCGTGCAATTGGTGGGTTTTAAAGACGAATATAACTTGGAAAACTCACAAGTGCACGTTACTGCGGAGTAGTGTCGCGGGGGTAAACGTTGTAGTTAACGCCGTTCACCAATAGGGTAGGGCACTTCCCGGATATCGCCGGGTTGCATATTCGCGATGTCCATATTGCCCATTGCTACCCGCACGAGGCGCAGTACCGGCAGCCCCACGGCGGCGCACATGCGGCGCACCTGCCGGTTTTTACCTTCGGTGAGTTCGAGTTGAATCCAGCAATCGGGAACGGTTTTACGCACCCGGATGGGCGGTACCCGTTCGGGCAGTACCGGTGCTTCGGGCAGGGCATACACTTTGGCGGGAGCCGTTCGGTGCGCCTGTCCGTTGATATTAATGCTTACACCCGCTCGCAGGTGTTCAATCATCTCTGGGGTGGCAATGCCTTCCACTTGCGCGAGGTACGTGCGCGGGTGCTTGCGCGAGGGGTTAAGCAGGGCCTGATTAACCGTTTTATCGTTGGTCAGGAGCAGCAGTCCTTCGCTGTCGCTATCGAGGCGACCCACGGGATAAACGTCTT
Source organism: Chitinophagales bacterium (assembly GCA_013298845.1). Lineage (GTDB taxonomy): Bacteria > Bacteroidota > Bacteroidia > Chitinophagales > Saprospiraceae > M3007. The sequence goes on along the minus strand of JAAFJN010000011.1, from coordinate 72,970 downwards.
TATTAAACGTAAAATCCAGGTCGGCCAGCGTTACCTGACCTTCCACCTCGCGGGTGAATTGGCTCAACATGCCAAAAGGTTTGTAAATAATATAGTATCGGTTGGCCATTACATGTGCTTTACAGCCTCGGGTAGGTCGTAAAAAGTCGGATGGCGGTACACCTTATCGTTAGACGGGTCAAAAAATGCTTCGGTATCTTCGGTGGAAGCGGTGATATGTACAGACTCTACCACCCAAATGCTCACACCTTCGTTGCGGCGGCAATACACATCGCGGGCATTTTCGATGGCCATTTGTGCATCGGCGGCGTGGAGGCTGCCCACGTGTTTGTGGCTAAGTCCTTGTTTAGAGCGAATAAAAATTTCCCAGAGGGGCCATTCTTTCATAGTTCAGGTATTTTTCTTGTGTGGGCAAATGTACGCTGAATCTTGTCAAAGCCCGGTATTTTTGCTTGAATTGTACATTTGGGATTAAATAAATGTACTTTTGTGCCGCATAATACAAGACTTTTGCGTTTCGTTACTAAACTTTACACCACATTATTTACAAAGATTTTTATTCGATGAAATCACGTTTATTTATTACGCTGCTGTGTAGCACTTTTGCGTTTTGTGCACAGGCCCAGTTGACGCCGGGTGTCAGAATTGGTTTAAATATTTCCCAACTCAAAGGCCCGTCGGAGTTGTCGGCTACCGGTACGGAACTGGAATCGGTGAGTAATTTGACCGGTTTTTTGATTGGCCCGTCTTTTTCCTATCCGTTTACCGATAATTTCGGGTTGCGCGGTGAAGTATTGTACTCCAAAAAGGGAACCAAATACAATTTTAACGGCGATGTAACCCGTTCTTTTGTGCAAGATGGCGACCAATTAGTGGTGACCACGACCGGTAAACAAACAACGGTGTTACAAATTACCCACAACAACCTCGATTTGCCGGTGTCGTTGTACGCCCGTTGGGGTAAACTCGAAGTTTCCGGCGGTTTATACGCCAGTCTGTTTTTGACAAAAGTGGCCGATGGCGAACAAATTTACGAATGGAAAAACCAGGACGGTACGGATGGTAAAATTACCAATATTTTGTTGTATAATTACCGCCGCGATAATTTTGGCGAAGGCGATGATGCCCAAACCGAAATTGCGTATTTCAACAACGCACAAACCCGCAAAGCCACTATCCCCAAATCGTTGGGCGCTTATTACGACTACACCCAGGACTTGGGCAGTTTGTTTAAATCGCTGGATTACGGCGTTTCGGTGGGGGCTTCGTTTTACGTTAGCCGGTCGTTGTTTGTGGGCGGTCGTTTGCAATATGGTTTGGCCGATTTGACCAATAACAGCGCCGACCAAAGCAAATACGAACGCAACGACAAGGGCGTTCTTTCCCTGCGCAACGACAAAGATCACAATTACAGTTTTCAGGTTTTTGCGGGTTTTAGCCTGCGTTAATCACACCTTTATTCCAACATAATAATGAAAAAACTACTTATTCCTTGCTTAGCCCTTTTTGCTTTGGCTTTGGGTTGTAACAAAAGTAATTTTGAAATACCCGAAATTGCGGACCACACTGCCGAATTTGCTTTCCCTTTGTTCAATACCGAACTCAAAGTGAGCGATTTGGTGGACAATATTTTGCAGGAAAATACCACCGGCGATACCATTATTGTCAATGCCGACAATACCCTCACCCTGTTTTATTCGGGCGACGTAACGGAGTCAAAAGCCACCGATATTTTTCAGTTTTTTGCCGATCAATTGCCGTTGGCCGTGGATTCATCGTATTTTGAAGTGCCGGTAAAAACGCCCGATGGTGTGGCCCTGTACCGCGCGGATTTGAGCGGTGGTAATATCTTTTTTGTGATAAAAAACACCATGACCGAGCCGATTGATATTCGTTTTTACATTCCGCAATTGTCCAAAAACGGTCAAATATTTGAATACGCGTTTCAGGATATTCCAGCGGGCGGACAGGCTACGATCCCGGCCGTGGATTTAAAAGACTGGGTGATTAATACCTCCAATAACCTCATTACGTTCAATTACGAGGCTTTTTTGCAAGATGGAACCCCCATTTTACGCCTGCCTGCCAACGGCGGCATTCCGGCCATTTTTGGTCTGATGCAACAGGTGACCTTTACTTACCTCGAAGGCTATTGGGGAAAAGTGGAATACGGCCTCAGCACCGAAACCATTGACATTGACATTAACCAAACCAATTTGACGGGTAATGTGCAGGTAAAAAACCCAAAGGTGACCATCACGGTATTTAATTCTTTTGGTTTTCCAACGCGTGGATTGATTAAATACCTCCGTTTTGTGGCCAAAAACGGCGATTTACTGGAGTTGGAAAGCCCCTTGATTCAGGCGGGTACCGAAATTGGGATTGATTTTGCTTACCCGTCCTTCGCCGCCGGGGAAGTGGGCCAAACCAAAGAAACGGTGTTTTATTTTGACGAAACCAATTCCAATATCGCCGAAATATTTAACTCCGAACCGGTGCAAATGATCTATCAGGTGAATGGTCTGGCCAACGCCGACGATAATCAAACCTTAGTTGGTTTTCTCACCGACAGCAGCAGCGTGCGCATGAACGTAAAAGTGGAACTGTTGCTGGAAGGTTCTTTAAAAGATTTTGCGGCCGACCAAACCCTTGCCCTCGATTTTAGCCAATTCAGCGACGCCGATTCCCCTTTTGATGAAGCCGAGTTTAAATTAGTGACGGAAAATACGATGGGTCTCACCACCAATTTGCAGGTGTATTTCCTCGACGTGAATACAGTCGCCGTGGATTCTTTGTTTGCCAATGGCCCGCAAGACGTGATTAAAGCCGGTCCAATTGATCCCACAACGGGCATTACCACCGGTTCCACCCGCACGGAGACTTTTATTCCGTTCACCGCGGATCGTTTTAACCGTTTGCGCAAAGATGCGAAATCGGCTTATTTAAAAACGTCGTTTACCTCGGCCAACGATGGCACGGTTCCGGTTAAAATTTTAGCCAACCAAAGCGCCGTGGTAAAAATGGGCGTTCGTGTAAAAACAAAAATCTGATCAAACCATCACTATCTCTATGAAGCGTACCATTTTGTATATATACCTCTTGCCGTTGTTGTTTGTGGCCAGTGTTGCGCACGCGCAGCAGGAACTTATGTTGTCACAAATGCCCGATGCCTGGCAACAATCGAGCCTTAATCCGGCGTATTTTCCCAAAGAAAAACGCATCGTGATTGGCTTGCCTTCTGTTGCCATTGATGCCTGGCACAGCGGCACCTTGAGTTACAATGACCTTTTTCGCGACGAAAACGGCACCCGGTTTTTTGATTTTGGCCAAATTATCGAAAAATTAGACCCGGTCAACGAAGTATCGTACCGCCAACGCATCGAAACGGCGTCGGTGGGGTTTCGGTTGCCGGGGCCGGGTAAATCGGCCATTACCTTGGGGCACGCCATTCGACTCAACAGCAATATCACCTACACCAAAGAGTTGGCGCAATTGTTTTGGGAAGGGAATGCGCAGTTTATTGGTCAAACGATTCAGGTGGCGCCTTCTACCCGTACCCACGACTGGCACGAACTGAGCGTGGGTTTTTCCCGTTCTTTTGGCAAATTACGCGTCGGTGCCAAAGTGAAGTATTTGGCCGGTATCAGTGCGTTTATCACCGATCCACAGGCCAATAAAATGTCCATTTACACCAATCCCGACATTTACCAGTTGGAAATGAGCACCGATTATGGGTTTTATTCCGCCGGTATTGTTTCGGCCATTGACACCAGCGGTTTGGGTTTTGACGTGGTGACCGGCGAGTTCCAAAACGGTTTTAGCGGGGCCAATTCGGGTTTGGCATTTGACCTTGGCTTCACCTACGACATCACGGATAGGTTGACGGTACACGCCTCCGCGGTTGATTTGGGGGCCAGTATGCGTTGGGAAGCCGCTAATTATTTTCATTCCAAAGCCGATTACGCTTACAACGGCGTAACCATTCCCGGTTCGGACATTATTAACGGCGAAAGTGACCTCAATTTTTCGGATAAATTGGATACGTTGAACGACATTTTTCAATTTTCAAAAATCACCACCAATTTCTCCACGGCGGTGCCCTCCCGGTTTTTTGTTGGGGCCAATTATGCTTTTGGCAAACGTTTGCAAGTGGCCACATCGTTGTTTCACGAACAAGGCAACGCCGAAAACAAGACCTCATTTGGGGTGAGTGCGCATTTTATGCCCATAAAGTTGATTGGTGTTGGTTTGATGTATGCGGTAAACGACCAAAGTGTTACGAATATCGGGGCGCAATTGTCGCTCAATCCCGGCCCCATTCGCTTTTTTGTGGCGTCGGATAATTTGGGTGGGGTGTTTTCGCCCCTTAAAAGCCCAAGGGTAAACGTCCGCACGGGCCTTTCCATTCGTATTTAGATAAAAAAATCCCCTGAGTTAATTGCAACTCAGGGGATGATACTAAACCCATTCTATCGTATGAAGTATATTTAATGATAAGAACGCAAATGGGTGTAATTCGTTGCCTGTGTTCCCAAAAAAAGTTTGTTTTTTACCGTTTTCAGACAAAAGTGCGGTTTTGAAGACCCTCTCCTCACTCATCTCTCCCAACCCTGCTCGCGCGAAATTGCATTTTGTGTGAAACGATCGTCGCGGCTGTGCCGCAAGCGTAGCCGCTCAAAACCTATCCCAAGTCAAATTTCACGGTGGTTTTTTGCCCGTTTTACGGGGCGTGCCAATCCCATAGATCCTTTTTGGATGACAAAGCCACTGGTGTTTTTGAGGTGCTTGAGTGGTGCGGCGCACTTTTAGGAAGTGTCTTTTGTTGGAAATCCGAGTCGCTCTGAGATGTCATCCACTCCGTTCCTCCGGGATGCACATCTCGCCGCCGGACGCTTTTCGGCATGGACAAAGTTTTTTGTCCATCTCATCACTCCTTAAACCGAAACACCATTATCCCCGATACTGTTTTGATCCGGTTGAGGTACTCGTCGAGGGGGCGGTGCGACAACATCACGCGGCCCCGGTTCGACGAGGCGTGGAGTAGCCGCATGGAGCCGTCGGTGTCGTACATGGCAAATCCCTGGTGCTCCACATCGAGGTTGGAACGCACGGAGGTAAGCACAATAATATCGCCCGGGCGAATGTGTTTTTGGGCTTTTTTTACCGCTGTTTTGGGGATATAATACCAGGATTGGGTGCTCAGGTGGTCTTGGGTTGTTTTTATTTTATTCAACTCGGAGGTATCGCGGGTGCGCGGGTACAAGGCCGGATTGGCCGTAATAAAATTGATTTTCTTTTTCATCGGCACACCGCCCAGTTCCGGGGTAATATCGTAAAGAGTACCCTGTTCCGTGAGGTAGAGCAGCCATTCGGTGAAATAATGCCGCCGGGAGCCGTAGCCGTTGGGAATGCCGTTTTTATAGCGCAGTTCGCGCACGTGTCGGACAAAATTATAAAAATCCGGGTTCGAATCTTGCTGGCACATGGCCATAGCCATTGCCGCATCCATGAGGGTCCAGCAATCGAGACCCCGCAGGTTAATGACCGTATTTTCGGGGTCGCTTACTTCCAGCGTGTGCGAGCGGTATGGCGTCCCGATGAACGATTGGGCGGCACTTAACGCGCATTCGGCGAGGGTTTTGCCCTTTACTTTGGTGATTTTTTCGGAAAAAACAAGGCTGTCCTGCGATTTTCCGACCCACGCTTCGGCGGGTGTGTGTTGAGCGTGAACCTCCGACGGTGGTGCGGAGACGGGCTGGGCAGTACACGACGGGCTGCCGTTCAGCAAGGCCAAAAACAAGGCAATTTTTACAATAAGTTGGTTGGTTTTCATGGAACAAAGGAAAGAAGTATCTCGCAATTCGTACAAATACAAGTACATTTGGGCCAAAATTTAACGTCTATGCACCCAGTTGATACCTTGCGGATTCATTTTAACGCCGACCAATTGGTCATCTTAAACTTAGCGATGGCTTTTTTGATGTTCAGCGTGGCGTTGGACATTAAATTATCCGATTTTCGGGCGGTGGTTCGTTTTCCCAAGGCGGTATTTGTTGGCCTGACGGTCCAATATCTGTTGTTTCCTTTGTTTACCTTGTTGTTGGTGTACCTGTTTCAACCACCGGTCAGTGTGGCGATGGGGATGGTATTGGTGAGTATGTGTCCTTCGGGGAATATGACCAATTTTTTGGTGCATTTTGCCAAAGCGAATATTGCGTTATCGGTGACGCTCAACGCGATTATTATTCTTTCGGCGTCGTTTGTGACCCCGGCGGGTTTTTTATTTTGGTCAAAATTCATCGAAAACTCGGAGGAATTGCGCAAAAGTTTCAGCATCAGTATGTTGGATATGGCGCTAATTATTGTGCAGTTAATCGTGTTGCCGTTGTTGGTGGGGATGTGGCTGCACGCTAAATTTCCGGCGTTTATTGAGAAAATTCGCCCGTGGGTACAGCGCATTGCCCTCCTGATATTTTTCTCCATTTTGGTATTGGCGGTATTGGCCAACCGCGAAAACGTGCTGAATTACTTAGGTTTTGTGTTCGTTTTGGTATTGGTGCACAACCTCGGCGCGTTGGGATCGGGTTATGGATTGGCCAAATTGTTCCGTTTGCCCGAACAGGATTGCCGTGCCCTGGCTTTTGAAGCGGGCATTCACAATACGGCTTTGGGGTTACTGCTCATTTTTCGCTTTTTCGATGGCCTCGGCGGGATGGCACTCATCGCCGCCTGGTGGGGCATCTGGGATTTGATTACGGGGTACGGACTGGCCACGTATTGGCGGAGAGGAGTGAAGAGTGAATAGTGATGAGAGAGGAGTGATGAGTTTTTTTTCTTTAAGATATTTAAAATGAACGCTCTACGCTTAGTGAATTTTTGTGTATTATTAGTGGTGAAATCGCTCCGACGAGCCAATGTCTAACGTCTTTTGTCTAACGTCTAATGTCTAATGTCTAACATCTTATGTCTAACGTCTAACTAAAATATATGAAGAAGCCCACCACCACCACACCAATTCCCACGAACCGCATTGTTACTCTGGATGAATTTATTATTCGTTCGGAAAAAGACTTTGACTATGCGACGGGGGAACTCACCGGTTTGCTGCGCGACATTGGCGTGGCGGCCAAAATTGTTAACCGCGAAGTAAATAAAGCCGGTTTGGTAAACATCACCGGAGCCGCCGATGGGGCCGCTAATACTTCCGGTGATACCCAGCAAAAACTGGATGTGTATGCCAACGAAAAACTGATTGAATGTCTGCAAAATTCGGGGGAATGCTGCGCCATTGCGTCCGAAGAAAACGACGATATTCAATTGATTCCGCCCGTTGGCAGTAAAAAAAGCCATTACGTGGTGATGTTCGACCCGCTGGATGGCTCGTCTAACATTGACGTGAATGTATCGGTTGGAACCATTTTTGCCATTTACCGCCGCCACTCCTCCGCCGATGGCCCGGCTACCGTGGATGATTTTTTGCAAACGGGCCTGAAACAGGTCGCCGCCGGTTATGTCTTGTACGGTACTTCTACCATTTTGGTGTACACCACGGGGCGGGGCGTAAATGCTTTTACGTTGGACCCGTCCATCGGGGAGTTTTGCCTCAGCCACCGGAATATGCGGATTCCCAATAACGGTAAGTTTTATTCGGTGAATCAGGGGTATTATTCCAAATTTGACCTCGAAATGCGGCGCTACATTGACCATTGCAGCGATCAGAACTATGGTTTGCGCTACATTGGCAGTATGGTGAGCGATATTCACCGGATTTTGATTCAGGGCGGTATCTTTTTGTACCCCAGCACGCGCAAATATCCGAAGGGCAAATTGCGCCTCTTGTACGAGTGCAACCCGTTGGCGTTTATTGTGGAACAGGCGGGCGGAAAGGCGATTAATTCGCAACTCCGCCGGATTTTGGAACTGGAACCCAAAGAACTCCACCAACGCAGTACCATTGTGATTGGTTCGCCCGATATGGTGGATGAATTGCAGGCGTTTATTGAACGGTATTCGGCGTTGCCGTTATAACGGCGTTATCGGATACGCGTTAAACGCACATCGCTGACGCGACGCAAAATCAATGGTACCTTTTCGACCGTTACCGCACCCGTGTCCAACCCAAACCAGTTGGCCGGGGTAGCGGTCAATTTTTTGATAAACAGATACAAACTCATCACCACCTGCTCGTACACGGGCAAATCATTTTCGTGCGAAAGGAATTCCTGAATGAGTACAAACCGGAAATCGCCCGTTGGCATTTCGTTGCGGCTGACGTGGTAACGTGGTTCGGCTTCCAATTCACCGGCTTCCATTAATTCTTCCACCACTTTTTTCAAAAACACATTCATACGTTGTTCCACCCGGAAACCGAGCCGGAAACTCACTTTGTAAATATCGTTGGGCGCAATGGCATTTACTTTATACTCCATCGTGTAAGGCTCATCGGTAACTTCGATGTGCACAAACCAGTATATATCGGCGCGTTTGGGTTGGGTTTGAAGGATGGAATACAGAATTTTTTCCTCTACCTTTTTCTCCGATTTGGCACTGCTGAGAAACACCAGGTTGGTGGCGTATTTGGGAATGGATACGTCGTTGCTCAACATCATCAGTTGGTCCACGTAATCCTGGATTTTAATATTTTGGATGTACCGCGTCCGGATGGCTTTGGCCAAACGCCAAATAAACATTAGCGCAAAAATAAACGACGCCATTATGACGGTGATAAAACCGCCGTCTTTGAATTTGAGCAAATTGGCCGCAAAAAAACAGCCTTCAAAAATCAGGTAAAAAATCAGGAAAATCCACACCAGCATGGGGCGAATCCGGTGCATCACGAAATAATTAGCCAACAAAATGGTGGACATTAGCATGGTAATCGTTACCGAAAGACCATACGCCGCTTCCATGCGCGCACTTTCTTTAAAATGCAGCGTTACCACGATACAACCCGCCAATAAGGTCCAGTTAACCGCCGGTATGTACAACTGCCCTTTGAGTTGGCTGGGGAATACCACCGTCATTTTGGGCAATAAATTGAGGCGGATGGCTTCACTAATCAGCGTAAACGACCCCGAAATCATCGCCTGGCTCGCAATAATGGTCGCCATAGTGGCAATGACAATCCCAATGGGCAAAAACCACTCCGGCATCATCCCAAAAAACGGATTGGGCGCGCCAGCCGGTAGCCGTTGTCCTTCGTATTGCAAGGCCCAGGCCGCTTGCCCCAGGTAGTTCATGACGAGGCAAAACTTCACAAATACCCAACTGGTCCGAATGTTTTTAATCCCGCAGTGCCCCAAATCGGCGTACAACGCTTCCGCGCCCGTGGTACACAGGAACACCGCACCCATTAGCACCAACGCGCTGGGGTGTTGCATGAGCAGTTTGATGCCGTAATATGGGTTTAGGGCCAATAAAATGGACGGATAATTCACCAATTCTTTAAGGCCAAGGACGCACAACATCGAAAACCACACTGTCATAATAGGACCAAAAAAACGCCCAACCGCCGCCGTGCCAAATTGCTGAATCACAAACAGCGACGAAATAATGGTGATGGTAATGGCCACTACCGGAATGTGCGCCCCGTGCAACATGGGCAAACTTTCCAAACCTTCCACGGCCGACGATACCGAAATGGGCGGGGTAATCATGCCCTCGGCCAAGACCGAACAACCACCAATCATGGCCGGATAGATCAACCACCGCTGCCGCCGCCGCACCAGCGTATAAAGCGAAAAAATGCCGCCTTCGCCGTTGTTATCGGCGCGTAAAACCAATGTGATGTATTTGAAGGTCGTTTGGATGGTTAATATCCAAAAAACCAGCGAAACCGCCCCGAAAATGGTGGCTTTATCAATCGCAGTGCCATTAATCACGGCTTTCATAACGTACAAGGGCGACGTGCCAATATCACCGTAAATAATACCAAGAGTGATCAGCAGGCCGCCTAATGTAAGTTTGTGATGGTTGGAACTATGGGAGTCCATGGAAGTGAATAGTTAAAAAGATATGAATAGGCGGCAAATGTACTGTTGTTTGGGCGTTCTTATCCATTTGAACTTATTTATTTATCCCCTTTAGCGCCGGATTGTCCATTTGCGGGCTTTTTTAACCCAACAACTGGCCGATAAGAATCAACGATTCATCCGAAAAAAACGACCATTCATCAGAAACACAAAAAACACCGGAAACGATTTGAACCTATTTTCGTTTCCGGCGTTTACCTTTGCACTATGATTACTGATCAGCAATTAAAATGGTTGCAACAAACAACGGATCTGTTTATGCGCTATGGAATAAAAAGTCTTACCATGGACGACATAGCGCGGGAATTGGGTATATCCAAAAAAACGTTGTACCAGTTTGTCGAAAATAAGGATGATTTGGTGCTAAAAATGTTGAAACAGCACATTGAGCACGAAAAGCAAATGTGCAACCGCGAATTTGCCAATGCCGAAAATGCCATTGAAGAAATTATGCAGGTGATTGAAATGAACTCCCAGCAACTTCGGCAAATGAAAACCAATATCGTGCACGACCTCCAACGCTATCACCGCAACGCCTGGGAAATTGTGATGGAACACCAGCGCGGTTTTATGTACGACATCGTTCGGCGCAACCTCGAACGCGGCATTAGCGAAGGGCTTTACCGCCCCGAAATTAACGTAGATATCCTGACGCGACTCCATATTATTACCTCTTTCCAACTGTTTGATGAAGCCCTTTTCCCTTCTTCAGACTATTCCAAAGTCGCCGTTTTTAAAGAATACCTCGTGCACTACCTCCACGGTATTGTGTCCGAAAAAGGCAAACAATATTTGACTCGATGAATAATAACTTAATTATGAATAAATTTTTCCATTTAGTCGTCCTTCTGGTGGCCGCTATCGGTTTGCAGGCGCAAACCGCAATGTCACTCAACGACTGCATCAATTACGGGTTAAGCAACCACCCCAACATCAAGGTCGCGGAACTCCAAATTACGGAAGCCAACTGGCGCATTAAAGAAAATACCGCCACCGGTTTGCCGCAGGTAACCGCCGGTCTTGACTACACGGGCTTTATTCAGCGCGGTGGTTTGCCCAGCGGTGCCTTGTCTTTTGGCGCCAGTACCGACGGGCCAATCACCCTTCCCCCCATTGTATCACAACAATTCACCGGAGAAGAAATCGAAGCCCTCGGCGCGTTTCTGGGCGCCGCGTTTGCTACCGATCCCGATTCTAAAATCTTTTTTAGCCCCGTGCACAGTATCGGCGGGAAATTATCGGCCAATCAGTTGATTTTTAGCAACTCGTATCGTTTAGCCAAACGCGCGGCCAATTTTTACCGCGATTTGGTGAATGTTCAATTGGACGTGGCCAAACGCACCCTGCGCGACCAAATCATTGACGCGTATTTGCCCGCGCTGATGATTGACGAAAATTTGCAGACTATTGACAAAAATGCCGGTAATCTGGAGAAATTACTCGCCGAAACCAAAGAAATTAATAAAGCCGGTTTTGTGGAGCAATTGGACGTTGATCGCATCGAATTGGCGTTAATCACCCTCCGCAGCGAACGCGAAAACCTCGCCCGCCAACGCGAAATTGTGGTAGATGCCCTCAAATTAACAATGGGAATGCCCATCGGTGACAAAATTGCCCTCAACGACAACACCGAGGCCCTCATGGTGCAATACACCGATGCTGACCTCACTTCCGCCATTAACTTCATGAACCGCCCCGAGTACCTTAACCTGCTCAAAGGCCGTGAATTGAACCAACTTCAAGTGGGTTTGTACGAAAAAACCTGGATGCCCAACGTCGTAGGTTTCCTCCAGTGGCAAGGCAACGCGCAAAGTGGTTTTGGCGAAAAAGGCACCGCCACGTTCAATGATTGGTACTTTATCCCCTCCACGGTGGGCGGTATTACCATTTCCTCCACGCTTTGGGACAGCGGCGTAAATAAAGCCAAACGCCAACGCGCCCTCATCGCCGTGCAAACCATTGATGAGCAAAAACGCCTGCTCGAAAATGCCTTTACCCTGGAGTTGGAAGTGGCCCGCAAACAATACCTCAATGCGCAGGACCGCGTAGCCAGCCAGCAGAAAAACCTCGATTTGGCCCAAAAAATTTACAACACTACCCAAACCAAATACAAAGCCGGTATTGGCAGCAGTTTTGAATTGGTGCAGGCCGAACAAGGTGTATTTACCGCCCAGCAAAACGTTATGACCGCCCGCTTTGATCTGTTGAAAGCCCGCGTGGCCATTCGCAAAGCGTTGGGGAATTAAGGGTTGAATTTGTTAGCAGGGTTGAATTTGTTGAATTTGTTTTGCTCGTTGTAGCGTACACGTTTTTGGTTAAATGTTGTTTTTAGGGCAAATTTTTTGACAAAATTCAAGTGTTTTTGACAAAAAAACCTTTTGATAGTTTCTTTAAAAAAATTGAAATCACTATATTTATGAAAAATACCATCTATTTATTATTAGCGTTGTTTATTGCCTCTTGTGGCGGCGGAGAAGCCGGTACCCCCGAAGAGCAGTTGCAGCAATTGAAAGCACAAAAAACGGAATTGGAGGGCAAAATTGCGGAGTTGGAAAAGCAAGTTGGCAAAACCAATAAAGCACCCAAAATTCGCACCGTGGGCTTGAGTGAAGTAAAAACCGACGTGTTCCGCCACTACATTGACCTCCAGGGTAAAGTAGATGCCGAAGAAAGCGTGCAGGCTACTTCGCGGATGCCGGGTGCTTTACGCCGTGTATTGGTGAAAAACGGCGATAATGTGCGCCAGGGTCAGTTGATTGCCGAAATTGACGACGCGGTGCTGAACAAAAACCTCGCCGAACTTGAAGGTCAACTGAAAGTAGCCGAAGATATTTTTAACCGCCAAAAGGGCCTTTGGGACCAAAAAATTGGCACCGAAGTGCAGTATATTCAGGCGAAAAACGGCAAAGAATCACTCGAACGCACCATTGCCACTTTGCGCGAGCAAATGAGCATGTCGCGCATTTACGCTCCCACCAGCGGCACCGTAGATATGGTGATCCTGAAACAGGGCCAAATGATTGCTCCGGGTATGCCCTTGTGCAATATCGTAAACCTGAGCAAATTAAAAGTGCACGGCGCAGTTACCGAAGCCTATTCTTCTAAAGTGAAAAAAGGCGATAAAGTACAGGTCTTTTTCCCCGATTTGAACAAAGAACTGACCACAACGGTAACTTACGTGGCAAAAACCATCAACCCGATGACACGTACGTTCGACGTGGAATGCGCGTTGCCCGCCGGTGCCGACTACCGCGCCAACCAGGTAGCCGTCATGAAAATTGTAGATTACCAAAACCCCAATGCAGTGGTGGTTCCGGTGAATCTTATTCAATCTTCTGCGGAAGGTGATTTTGTATTGGTTGCCGAAAAAAGTGCTGATAAACAAGCCATTGTAAAAAGAACCGTAGTGAAACAAGGGAACAACTACAACGGTCAGGTAGAAATTTTGAGCGGCTTGAAAAAAGGCGAATGGGTGATTTCGACGGGTTTTCAGGATGTAAACAACGGCGAAACGGTTAATTTCTAAACCATTTAAAATACAAGCATGCTGGAATTAATGTGGTTAAACGGAGTCATTTATGCCTTTCTTGGGGCAATACACTTTTACTGGGCTGCGGGCGGGAGAAAATGGAGCCAAAACGCACTGCCTCAGTCTGAAGAAAATGGTAATCCTGTTTTTGTACCCGGATTAACAGCTTGTCTTGTAGTTGGTATTGGTCTGATCCTGTTTGCGATTTTTTCCTGGCTAAGTACAATTATTTTTGCGCATTATAGTCGCTTCATTTTAATTGGAAATATCGCCATAGCAATCATTTTTCTGGCTCGGTCGGTGGGCGACTTCAAATACGTTGGCTTTTTTAAAAAAATTCGCTCAACTGAATTTGCCCGGATAGATACTAAATTATATACCCCACTTTGTCTGTATTTAGGTTGGGTGCACGCATATTACGCACTCCCGTTTTGGATGGGGCGATAAACGAATACGGCAATCAACTCGAATATTCAATTATTCAAACACACATTAATTATGAAAGAATTTAAACCCACCTCCTGGGCGATTGATAACCGAACCTCGATCTTTATCATTACGGTACTGATCACCCTGGCCGGTATTATGTCGTACAATGCCCTGCCAAAGGAACAATTCCCGGATGTAGTGGTTCCCACGATATTTGTATCCACCATTTACCCCGGCGCGTCTCCGACCGACATGGAGCAATTGGTGACCAAACCCATTGAAAAACAGTTAAAAGGGATCAATGGCGTAAAAAAAGTGACTTCTTCTTCGGTGCAGGACTTCTCCAACGTTATTGTGGAGTTCAATACCAGCCTCGACGTGGCACTGTGTAAACAAAAGGTAAAGGACGCGGTGGATAAAGCCAAACGCGACTTGCCCAACGACCTTTTGCAAGATCCCACCATTTCGGAGTTTGATATTTCCGAAATCCCCATCATGAACGTAAATATCGCGGGCGATTTTAGCCTCGATAAACTCAAAGACTACGCCGATAAGGTAAAAGACCGCATCGAAGAAATGCGCGAAATTACCCGCGTTGACCTCGTGGGCGCTTTGGATAAAGAAATCCAGATTGACGTGGATAAATACAAAATGACGGCGGCCAGCCTCACGTTCCGCGACATCGAAAATGCGCTCATGTACGAAAACATGACCATTTCGGCGGGTAACGTGGACATTGGCGGTATGACCCGTTCGGTATCTATTCGCGGCGATTTTAAAGACGTGGAGCAAATCAAAAACATCCTCATTGCTTCGCAGGCGGGTGCTATGCTTTACCTCAAAGACGTTGCCGACGTGCGCATGGGTTACAAAACCCAGGAGAGTTTTAGCCGCCTGGATGGCCGCAACGTTATTTCGCTCAACGTCATCAAACGCAGTGGTGAAAACCTCATTAACGCCTCCGACAAAATTAAAGAGTTGGTGGCCGAAATGAAAGCCTCCGAATTTCCCGAAAATTTAGAGGTAACCATTACCGGCGACCAAAGCCGCGCTACCCGCGTAACGCTGCACGATTTGATCAATACCATTATCATTGGTTTTATCCTTGTAACGTTTATCCTCATGTTCTTCATGGGTGCCACCGATGCGTTGTTTGTGGCCATGTCGGTACCGCTGTCGATGGCAATTGCGTTTATGATTCTGCCGAGTTTAGGGTTTACCCTCAACTTTGTGGTGTTGTTTGCCTTCCTGCTCGCTTTGGGTATTGTGGTAGATGACGCGATTGTAGTTGTGGAAAACACCCACCGGATTTACCACGATAACAAGGAATTGAACATTGTACAAGCGGCCAAACAAGCGGCTGGCGAGGTGTTTTTGCCCGTGTTATCGGGTACGGCTACGACCTTGGCACCGTTTTTCCCGTTGGTATTCTGGGGCGGGATTTTTGGTAAATTTATGGGCTTTTTGCCCGTTACGGTAATTATAACCCTCACGGCCTCGTTGTTGGTGGCGTACATTATCAACCCCGTATTTGCGGTGTGGTTTATGGGCGACGACAAACGCGAAGGTGTTCAGGTTGATCCGGTGAAAAAACGCCGCCGCGCCATTTTTGGTTACGTCATTTTTGCGTTGTGTTTGGTGTATTTTTACGCCAATGGCAACTTCTTCATGGGTAATTTGATTACGACTGTGGCCTTGTTTGTGTTGTTGTACCGCACGGTGTTGCAACGCGCAGTGGCTTGGTTCCAGCGCAAAGGTTGGCCCGCCGTGCAAAATGGTTACGCCGCGTTCCTGAACTTTGCCCTTAACCGTCCCTGGACGATGATGGTGGGTGTATTGGCCACATTTGTGCTTTCTTTGATGCTTTTTGCCTCCGGCAAACGCAATATTGTACTTTTCCCGCAGGCAGATCCGAACTTCATTTACGTCTATATGTCGTTGCCCGTGGGTACCGATGTACAGGTCACCGACTCGTTGACGCGGGTATTGGAGAAAAAAGTGGGTGCCGTATTGGGCGATAACAACCCGATTGTGGAATCCATTATTTCTAACGTGGCGCTGGGTGCCTCCGAAGACCAGTTTGACCGTTCTTCTACTTCCAATAAAGGAAAAGTAGGGGTGGCATTTGTGGAATTTGGCCAACGCAACGGCGTGAGTACCAAAGAATACATGGATAAAATCCGTGAAGCCACTAAAGGTTCCATTCCCGGGGCCGAAATTACGGTGGACCAGGAACAAGGCGGACCGCCGCAACCCAAACCCATTTCGGTGGAAATTCGCGGCGACGACTTTGAAAAACTCTCCGACGTAGCGGGTAAAGTAAAACGTTACCTCGATTCTTTGAATATTCCCGGGGTAGAGGAATTGCGCAGTGACCTGATTGTTTCCAAACCGGAAATTAATATTCAAATTGACCGCGACCGCGCCAACCGCGAGGGTATTTCTACCGCTCAAATTGGTTCCGAGTTCCGTACGGCCATTTTGGGTAAAGAAGCCACCAAATTCCGCGATGGCGAAGACGAAATTCCGGTGAATATCCGGTTGCGCCCCGACCAACGCGAAAATATCAACGCGGTGGAGAACCTCAATATCACGTTCCGCGATATGAACATGGGCGGCGTTTTGCGCTCGGTACCGATGGCGTCTTTGGCCGATATTAAATACACCACGACCTACGGCGGTATCCGTCGTCTGGACCAGTCGCGTATCGTAACCATTTCGTCCAATATCACCGCTGAGTTCCAGCCCAGCCAAAATGAAGTGATCGAAAACGTAAAATCTGCCCTGGCCAATATCCCGAAAACGGAAGGCGTAACGGTTGGTTTTGCCGGTCAGGACGCCGAATTCCTCGATGCCGCCACGTTCCTCGTGAACTCGTTGATTATTTCGATTTTTATCATTTTGCTCATCCTGATTACGCAGTTCAACTCCATTGGTAAAACCTTGATTATCATGACGGAATTGGTATTCTCGATCATTGGGGTATTGCTGGGTATGGCTTTGACCAACATGGACTTTTCGGTAATTATGTCGGGCGTGGGTATTGTAGCCCTGGCCGGTATTGTGGTCCGAAACGGGATTTTGTTGGTAGAATATACCGATATGTTGCGGGAGCAAGGTTCGGGCGTGCGCGAAGCCATTGTGGAAGCGGGCCGTATTCGTATGACTCCGGTATTACTCACGGCGACGGCGGCCATTTTGGGTCTGATTCCGTTGGCCATTGGTTTTAACATTGACTTTTACACGTTATTTGCCGAGGGAGATCCCAAGATTTACCTGGGCGGTGATTCCGTAGCGTTCTGGGGGCCTTTGTCCTGGACCATCATTTTTGGTTTGAGTTTCGCCACGTTTATCACTTTGATTATCCTCCCGGTGATGTATTTGTTGGGCTGGCGCATCAAAAATACGTGGAATAAGATGTTTTGATGAACACCGAACACCGAACGTCGAAGTGAATATCGAATTTCGAACGCCGAATTTCGAACGCCGAAGTGATTTTTAAGGAAAAATATTGAAAACAAAAAGGCATTTCAGGAGCAGTCCTGAAATGCCTTTTTTGTTTCCGACACCGAGATACCCAAAATTGAGCAATGTTCTCGATCAAGTAATTTGCAATTACAATCCTGTACTCCCCTGATTTATTCGGGGCCGGAATGCGTCCCACAAAATACATCTATTATCCCAGATACTTCGGCGTTCGATATTCGATATTCACTTCGACGTTCGGTGTTCCTTGTTCGGTGTTCGATGTTCAAATATTTGTCTTACAACCAACTTACGAACGGCTCTTCCAACATTTGTTTAATCAACTGAAGGAAACGAGCGGCGTCGGCACCGTTGATCACGCGGTGGTCCCAACCGATGGTCATGGGCATCATGAGACGCGGTTCAAAGGCTTGTTTGGCCTCGTTCCAAACGGCTTCCTTGGTAGCAGCCGTGATACTCAGAATGGCTACCTGCGGCCAGTTCACGATGGAAATCATGTTCGTGCCGCCGATACCGCCGATATTGGAGATGGTAAATGTACCGCCGTCCAAATCATCGGGTTTGTTTTTACCGTCGCGGGTACGGGTACTGATTTCGGTGAGGTCTTTGGCAATTTCGGTGAGGTTTTTTTGGTCCACGTTGCGGATAACGGGTACCAAAAGGCCACGGGGCGTATCCACCGCAATACCGATATTGTAGAATTTTTTGAAAATAACCTCGTGGGTATCAATATCGTAACTGCTGTTGAATTGGGGCATTTTTTTCAAAACAGCCGCCACCACTTTGGTCAAAATCGCCGTGGTGGTTAAAGCGCCACCGGCTGCTTTTACCCCATCTTTATATTGTTGGCGCAATTCTTCCAAACGGGTGATATCGGCTTTTTCCGAAATCCAGGCGTGTGGAATGGTATTGAACGCAAAGTGCATATTTTCGGCGGTTAATACCCCGATTCGGCTTTGCGCCTGGCGTTCGATGGCCCCAAATTTTTCAAAATTAGGCAATGGTTTGTGCATTGCTGCGCCACCACCGGTTGCGGCAGAACCACTGGCGCGGTCCATTTTTTGTTTTACGAAGGCCACCACGTCTTTATAACCGATGCGGTTGGAGCCTTCGGTTGGGCGCACCTGCGCCAAATCAATGCCGAGTTCTTTGGCGCGTTTGCGGGCCAGGGGCGAAACCCGGTAGTTACCCGCCGGTGCGCTGTTGGTGGCTACGGGAGCCGGTGCTGCGGCCGGAGCCGGAGCCGCCGCTGGTGCTGCGGGAGCCGCAACGGGTGCCGCGGGAGCGGGTGCTGCTACGGCCGGAGCCGCGCCGCTGGTGGTTAGTTTCAGAATAGCGCTGCCTTCGGTTACATCGTCGCCTTTGTTCACCAGAACTGCTTCTACCGTGCCGTCGGTATCAACGGGCATTTCGGCATCTACTTTATCGGTGGCCACTACGATTACGATTTGGTCTTTTTTCACCTGATCACCGGCTTTTACCATGATTTCGGTGACTTTACCCGAAACGCCGTCGCCCAGAGAAGGCAATTTAAATTCGTAACTTCCCGATGCTGCGGCCGGAGCAGTCGCCACTACCACCGGAGCGGCTGGTGTGGGAGCAGGTGCTGCTGCGGGGGCCGAAGCCGAGGCTGTAGCCGCGCCGCTGGTTTCTATTTTCAGGATCAGGCTACCCTCGGTAACGTCATCACCTTTGTTTACTAAAATTTCAGAAACAGTACCTTCTACATCAACGGGCATTTCGGCATCTACTTTATCGGTGCCTACAATGATGACAATTTGTTCTTTTGTCACTTTATCGCCGGGTTTCACCAAAATTTCGGTTACTTTTCCCGACACGCCGTCGCCCAATGAGGGCAATTTATACTCATGTAGCATTCGTTCAATATGTTTTGTTCTATCGGGGGGCAAAGATGGAACAACTTTATGAATTTTTAAGAGCAATCCCCCGTTTTTTTACGCTTTCGACGAAATTTAATGAAGTATGGAGAGGGGAAAAAAAACTTCAAAAATCAAAAATCAAAAATCGGAGTTCTTAGAGCATGTCTAAAATTGCATTTCTCGCCGATATGAAAGTCTTTTTTCTCCCTGCGGCGTTTCTTTTTTTCGCCGTAAATAGCCCATTACGACTCAAAAAAGAGCCTTGCCGGTAAAAAAAATCCAATTCATATCGTCAGAGAATGCAAATTTAGACATGCTCTTAAATAAAAAAACAGACACGGGCGAAACCCACAAAAAGAAAAATACTTCTGCTATCTGATATCAGAAATCATCACTCATATATCAAAAGAACATACTGCCCAAACCTACAAAATCCGCAAAAAAATCCGCTACATGCTGCTTGCGGCTCAGCCCGAAAATGATTGGACACGGATTTACACGGATTTTTCCAAATCAACAAAAAATCCGTGTCCCTTGCATTGTTTGGTACGGGCTGTCTTTGGCCAGAAATCTGTTTTGCTTTGAGATGTCATCCACTCCGTACCTCCGGGATGGACATCTCGTCGCGGTACAGGCGATGGCCGGGGAAAATCTTTTGTCTAACGTCTTCCGTCTTCTATCTCAAAAAAACACTACATTTGTATTTTCAAATCCATCAAAAACATGCTACGCACACTACTACTCCTGTTTTTTCCCCTATTAGCCCACGCCCAAACCATCCACTACGTCAACGTTGCGGCCAACGGCCAAAATACCGGTACCTCATGGACGGACGCGTTTACCGATTTACAAAACGCCCTCGCAGCGGCTCAACCCGGCGATGAGGTTTGGGTAGCACAGGGTACTTATTTTCCCACGAACGATACCAACCGCGATACTTCTTTTACCCCCAAAAGCGGCACCCGGCTTTTTGGGGGCTTTAATGGCACCGAAACCACCCGAAACCAGCGCAATTGGGGGAATTTTCCAGTGGTGTTGAGCGGCGATATCGGGGTTGTGGGCGACAGCACCGATAATTCCCGCAATATTATGTACCTGTTTGAGCCGGATTCCAATACTGTCGTGGATGGTTTTATTTTCCGCCACGGGCAGGCGACCAATACCGTTTCGTTGAGTGGTCGGCCCCGGCAATTGTGCGGCGGGGGCTTGTACATTATGGGGTTTAACGGCGATGCTTACGCACGGGTGGCCAATTGTACGTTTGAATACTGCACGGCTAAAAATTTTGGCGGCGGTGCCATTGTGAACGGCGGCGGAATGGGCAGTTCGGTATCGGTGTCTTTTGTGGATTGTACGTTCCGAAACAACCGTTGTTTGGGCGGTGGCGGCGGTTTGTGCCGGTTTGGCGGCAGTATGATCGAACGAACGCAGGATTTGGCGGGTTGTGTATTTGAAGGCAATACGGCCCAACAAGGCGGTGGGTTATACTATGTTCATCAAAATGGTTCCGATGAGTTTGCCATTACCAATTGCCAGTTTTTAAACAACCGGGGCACTACTTTTGGTGGTGCCATGAACGCTTACCCGGAGCGGTCATTGGCGGAGAAATTTCGGGTGGACAGTTGTCTTTTTGACGGGAATGTTGCAAAAAACGGGGCGGTGATTTATACTTATGGGCCATCGGGTAGTTTCACCGGGACTTACGAAGTGTTTAATTCCACAATAATTAACAACACAACAATAAATCCTAATGACGAGTATATTTTTTTTATAGATTGTATTGGAGCACTAACGGGGAAATTGGAATTCTTCAATAATATAGTTAAGCAAAATAATAACTTCAACAATGAACTTGTAAAGATAGCAATATCATCGGCTAAATGCAATATTAGTAGAGTCTATTTTGAAGATAATATTTGTGCTTCTCTTATTGTTGCTTCAGATTTTAATAAAATATTTTTATATCACAGTTTTTTTCAAAAACAGGGAACAAGAGGCGCATTTGTTAGACTCGCGGATACACCAACATTGTATAATAATATTTTTATTTTGAAATCTGATAGTTGTGCTGTTTTAATTACATCTGGCAGATTGGCGCACGTAGATCATTGTACATTTATTAATGCAAATACCAAGGACTTCTGGTTATCAAATTTTAGTACAGACACAATACATATCCAAAACTCAATAGTTGATAAAATAGTTCCTTACGATACTGATATAAACGAAGGTTATTTCAATAAGGATTTGCTATTCTTAAAAAACACATATTTTTAAAAAATAGACACAAGTTATATTTATAACGAGTATCAAGTATCTAAAGTCCACTTTACTGGTCCCATTTACAGCGGCATTTCCCCCATGTTCCGCGACTCCGCCAACGGTGATTTTCGGTTATTGCCCTGCTCTCCGCTCATTAACGCTGGTACCAACAGCGTTGTCCAACCCGGCGATACGGACCTCGACGGGCAACCTCGTATTCAGGGCGGAACGGTGGACATCGGGGCGTATGAATCGGCTCCGCTGGCCTTGTCCGCACCTGCCGAAGTCTTGCCCGCCTGCGTTGGCAGCAGCAACGGCAGTATTGTTTTTGCCCCCGATAACGCCTGCCTGCCGCTGCAATTCAACTGGGCCGGGCCGGTATCTGGCAGCGGTACCAACCTGTCCGGTTTACCCTCGGGCACTTACCAAATTACCATCACCGACGGCAAAAACGAAACCCTCCAAACGGAAGTAAACGTGGGCGCGGCAACGCCTCCCCAAGCCACGGTGCAAACCACCCCGGTTATGTGCGGCACCAATATCGGTGGTTCGGCTACGCCCGTGGTGAACGGCAACTGGCCGCCGTACCAGTTCAATTGGAGTACCGGCAGCACCGACAGCGTCGCCATGCAATTGCCTTACGGCGCGTATATAGTCACCATCACCGACGCGCGCGGCTGCACGGGCACGGGTACGGCGCAAGTCAACCGCCTCGGCTCCATTTCCGTCCAGATCCTGCCCACCGAAATATCCTGTTACAATACCACCGACGGCGCGTTGGAAATCCAGCCCGCCAACGGCGTCGCGCCGTTCCACTGGTTATGGGCTAGCGGCGATACCACCGCCGCGTTGCAAAACCTCGGCGAAGGCATCTATTCCGGGTTTCTCACCGACGGCCTCAACTGCGCCATTTCGTGGAATATTCCGCTGGAATCCCCCGATTCTCTGCGCTCCAACGCCGATATTGCCCACGCCACCGGCCCCAATACACCCAACGGCAGCATTGATTTGGCCCCCACCGGCGGCACGGGAAACATCAGTGTGTTGTGGAGTACGGGCGACATTAATTTTAGCATCAGCGGGTTGTTGCCGGGGACGTACACCGTTACCCTCACCGACGACAATGGCTGTTCGAGCGTCGAACAACACGTCGTGACTTCGGAGGTGAGCAGCAGTAATCCGGCCCGTCCACCGGTGGTCAAAGTGTTTCCTAACCCGGCGCACGAGCGCATCAACTGGACGGGTATGGATGCCGACTGCGCCCGTTTGTGGTCTTCCACGGGGGCGTTGGTTCGGGAATGCACGGGTAATTTTATGCCACTAAACGGGGTTCCCGGCGGTGCTTATACGTTGGAAATTGTGGGCAAACGCGGCGTTTTTCGGGATAGAATAGTGGTTTTTTGAGTGCGGAGTTAGGAGTGATGTTTTTTAAAAACTTCAAAAATCAAAAATCTTAGATCGGAATTCTTAAATTAAAAAAACATACGCGCACAACCCACAAAATACGCAAAAAAACCGCTACACGCTGGTTCGATTTGTTCTGCTACACTTGCGGTACAGCCCGAAAATGATTGGACACGGATTTACACGGATTAGACACGGATTTTTTGTTGATTCGGAAAAATCCGTGTCTAATCCGTGTAAATCCGTGTCCCTTGTATGGGCACCAATGTCTTTGGCCAGGAATCTGTACCGCTTTGAGATGTCATCTCTCCGTACCTCCGGGATGCACATCTCGTCGCAGCACGCCCTACTAATCTTCCGTCTGAAGTCTTTTGCCCAAGGTCTTCCGTCTAAAGTCTTCTGTCTGATGTCTTTTGTCTAAGGTCTTCTATAAACCTTTCCGGGCAAATGCTGTTCATTAGAACGTTATGAAAAATGACCTGACACAACTGCGCACATTGGGCGAACTGAAAAAAAGTGATTATCAGCCCAAAAGTGTAAAAGACGAATTACGCAATAACCTCATCCGCAAAATTCAAACGAAAGAAACGGTTTTTCCCGGAATTTTTGGTTTTGACGAAACGGTTCTCCCCGATTTGGAACGCGCCATCCTCAGCCGACACAATATTTTGCTGTTGGGTTTGCGCGGACAGGCCAAAACGCGGCTCGCGCGGCTTTTGGTCAACCTGCTCGACGAATATATTCCCGTGGTGGCCGGCAGCGAACTCAACGATGATCCGCTGGCGCCCATTAGCCGTTATGCCCACGATATTATTGCCGAAAAAGGCGACGATACGCCCATTACCTGGCTCCACCGCGACGAACGATACGTGGAAAAATTGGCCACGCCCGACGTAAGTATTGCCGATTTGGTGGGCGACGTGGATCCCATTAAAGCCGCTAATCTGCGTTTGCCGTACTCCGATGAACGCGTTATTCACTTCGGTATGATCCCCCGCGCGCACCGGTGCCTGTTTGTGATCAATGAATTGCCCGATTTACAGGCGCGGATTCAGGTGTCGCTGTTCAACGTGTTACAGGAAGGCGATATGCAAATTCGTGGTTTTAAATTGCGCCTCCCGCTGGACGTAGAACTTATTTTTACCGCCAACCCGGAAGATTACACCAATCGCGGCAGCATTATAACGCCGCTGAAAGACCGGATTGAAAGCCAAATTACGACCCACTATCCGCTCACAATTGACATTGGCCGGAAAATTACCGAACAGGAAGCCCGGATTACCGCCGAGCAAAAAGCGGCCGTTTACGTGCCGGAAATTTTGAAAAATTTGGTGGAAGAAATTGCTTTCGCCGCCCGTGACAGCGAATTTGTGGACAAAAAAAGCGGCGTGAGCGCGCGTTTGACTATTGCGGCCTACGAAAATCTCTATTCTACCGCCGAACGCCGGATGCTGCGCAACGGAGACAAATCAACAACGGCCCGTATCACCGATTTTTGGGGCGTGGTGCCTGCCATTACCGGTAAAGTGGAAATGGTGTACGAAGGAGAGCAAGAAGGGCCGCACGTAGTAGCCATGAACATCATTGGCGCTGCGGTGAAAAAGGTGTTTTTACAATATTTTAAAAATCCTTCCAAATTGCGCAAAGGCAAAGAAACGGACCCTTACGGCGTGATTCGCGCCTGGTTTGTTGGGGGGAATTCGGTGGATTTGTTCCTGGATTTTAACGATAAAAAATACAAAGAAGCATTAGAGGCAGTTGCGGGTTTGCGCAAAACCGCCGAATCTGCCGAGGTTGATTCCCGCGATGAACTTACGTTTATGGAACTGTTGTTGCACGGCCTCACCGAATTTGAAGCCCTGAACAAAGAGTTTATTCACACTAAACTTATTTTTAAAGACTTTTTGGCTTCCAATATGCGCGGTTTAGACGATGAAGACGAGGAGGAAACCAATTTGCGGGATTTGTTTTAGAAAATCATTGTCCCCCCAAAACGCGCAACGACTGTTTGGCCTGTTCAAAGTTAGGGTCCAGTTGTAACGCCATTTGCACATCGGCGATGGCCCCGGCCCGGTCGTTCAGGTTGAGTTTGGCTACCCCCCGGTCGTGGTAATCGCTGGCGCGGGGTGGCCCGATCTGGATGGCGGTATTGTAATCGTTGAGCGCATTTTGATACTGTTGCAACCGGATATAGGCCAATGCACGTTTGCTGTGCAAATCAGATTTTTGCGCGGGCGGCATCAATTCCAGGGCTTTGGTAAAATCTCGGACACTTTGGTTGACATCGAAATTGAGGGCGGCCGTTCCCCGATTATAATAAAAAATGCCTTTGTTGGGGTCAATTCCAATGGCTTGGGTGAACATCTCGGCGGCTTTTTGCGGGTTACCCCGGAAGCCGTACACATTGCCCAATCCTTCGTACACGCTGGCATTGCGGACGTTTTGCTGCAAGGCTTGTTCAAAACATTCGGCGGCTTTGTCCAATTGCCCCGATTTGCCGTAGTGATTTCCTAAATTAGCTAAAATTTGCCCCTCGGTGGGGTATTGTTCCCGCGCCGAAGTCCACAAACTTTCGGTATCTTGCCAAACATCCACTTGCTTTTGGGTGCGCACCAGCAAAAAAGCCGAAAAAAGCCCCATGATCACGTAGGCGGCAGTTTGGATACTTTTGTTGTTTTGGGCAAAATGCCAAATGCCCATCAATACCGCAAAGGCTAAACCCACGTAGGGCAAATACGTGTAACGGTCGGCCATCACGACCAAACCCACGGCAAAAAACTGAGAGACCAAGGCTACCGTAAAAAAGTAAAATCCAAGCCCAAATGCCACAATTTTGGTGCGCTTGAGGCTAAACCACGTTAAGCCGCTCAACAAAATAAAGACCACCAAACTAAACGGATACACCGACGGCAGGGTAGTCCGATTGATAAATGCTTCGGGATAAGGGTAAAATGGCGACAAGTTAAAAGGCACAAAAAAGCGCCCGATATACTGCACCATCCCGTATGAGGATAACATAAAACGGTCTACAATACTAAAATGGCTATTACCCGCCGTAGCCGTTTTTACCCCCTCAATGCCCGATAAAATGCCGTGAAAATTGCCGCCGGCCTGAATATCAACGGCCATTAAACCAAAAAACAACGCTGTCGCGATAAACGGTATTTTTTCGACCCAAATCCCCGCCGTTTTTAGCGAACGGCCACGCCACCAGTCGAACAAAAACAATACGGGTACCAAAGAAACGGCCATTGCTTTCGATAAACAAGCCAGCACAAATAACCCAAAAGACGCCAATAACCAGGGCTTTTTGCGCCGGTCGAGACTATGCCAATAAGCCATTGCCGATAACAAAAAGAAAAACGTGTACAGCACATCTTTGCGTTCCGAAATCCAGGCCACCGATTCTACGTGCATGGGATGCAGGGCAAAAATTAAAGCGGTAAACAGCGAAACAAAAAAGTTACCCTGGGTCAATAACCAAACCAACAGCAACACCAAAATCCCGTTGAGTGCGTGGATGTTTACGTTGGTGCCAATAAACCCCGCCGGAGCCGGTAATCCGTTTTTTACCTCGGCGTTTTTGGCGTTCCAAACCATTGTTTCCATCGTGAGCGGGTGGTAGTTCAGCGCGATGGGTGTGCTCCAGACGGGCGGCGTGCCGGGTTTTCCGGCTTTTAGGACCATTGGGTTTTCGGTGACGTAGAGTTGGTCGTCCCAGCCCACAAACTGGTTGTCGTGCGCATTGGAGTACGCTATTCGGGTAATTACAAAAAGAAAAATAGCCGCTCCAACCAGCCACCATGTGGTATTGGAGATGGCGGTATTCGTGGCGGCACCGGGTTGTGGAGTAGCCTCTTTCGGCGATTTATTTTTTTGTTTGGCCATAATGGCTGCAAAAGTAAAAATTTTATTCCAATCTGTCCCATTGGCAAATATTATACAATTCAACGCAATTTGTGCGCTCCAATAACGGCGTTTGAAGAACAAAAACTACATTTGCTCTACACAAAACAAATTGCGAATATGCGCCACGTTTATCTGCTCTGTATTTGTCTGGTATTTACCGGCACAACTCTTTTTGCTCAATCTGAATTGCCCGTTTATTTTGCACACGGGACCGAGTATTTCCCCAAAAATTTTAACCAGCCCGAAGCCTGGACGGTGGCCGATTCGGAACTTGCGTTGGGGAATTTTGCCCGTTATATCCAAGTCGAAACGTTACCCACCGATGAGCAAAAAGCGCAGTTGGAGCGCGACGGTATTCGTTTTGTGCATTACATTGATCAAAATACCTACCTCATTACCGCGCCACAGGGGTACGATATGCGCAAATTATCGGTGATTGGGGTAAGAAGTATTGTTGCGCCCCAAACGGCCTGGAAAATGCACCGCAACCTCAAAGAACGCCCGTTTGGAACGTGGGCCGTTACCGAGTCCGGTATCGAAATTGTACTCCTGCTGCTGCCCCATGTCTCCAACGATGCCGGGGCCAGACTACTCGAAAGCCACGACGTTACCATCCTTCAGCGCGGCGTTGACCAAGAGTACTTGCGGGTGCGGGTGCGCGAAGCAGAATTAGAGACCATTGCGGCTTTGCCTTTTGTGTTGTGGGCCGAACTCACCGCGCCGCCCGCCCAAAAAGATGATACCAACGGTCGCTCGTACCACCGCAGTAACTTGGTGGATAGTGAGCATCCATTGGGCAAAAAATACAACGGCGCGGGTGTAAATACCCTCGTTCGCGACGACGGTGCCTTGGGGCCGCACATTGATTTTCAGGGACGACTATTTAACCAACCCGGCGCGGGCGATCCACTTTCCGGTACCCACGGCGATGGGGTAGGGGGCATTATCGGTGGCGCGGGTAACCTCGACCCCACCAAAAAAGGGATGGCCGCCGGGGCGGGTGTGTACGTTATTGATTATACTTCGGGTTTTCAGGATAATACCATGACATTGGTGCAACAACAAAATGTCACCATCACCAATAGTTCTTATTCCGATGGTTGTAACGCGGGCTACACCACGGGAACCCGCACGGTAGATCAACAGATATTTGCCAATACCAAATTGATGCACGTGTTTTCGGCGGGTAATTCCAATAACACCGATTGTGATTACGGCGCCGGGGACCAATGGGGCAATATCACCGGTGGCCACAAAATGGGCAAAAACGTAATTGCAACCGCCAATTTGGACGCGAATGGTACCCTCGCCGGATCTTCAAGCCGGGGACCCGCCAACGACGGCCGCCTGAAACCCGATATTTCTGCCCACGGCGCGGGCCAAAATTCCACCGATCCCGACAATACATACCAGGTCTTCGGCGGTACATCGGCGGCAGCACCGGGCATTGCCGGGTGTATGGCCCAACTCACCCACGCCTACAAAACCATCAACAACGCCACGCAGGCTCCTTCCGCACTGTTGAAAGCCGCTATGTTAAATACCGCCAACGAACTGGGCAATATTGGCCCCGATTTTAAATACGGTTGGGGGCACGTGAATACATTTCGGGCCTTACGCCTTTTGGAACAAAACAACTATTTGTCGGGCAGTTCCTCCAATAATGCCGTTAATAATGTTAGTCTAAATATCCCCGCCGGGGTGGCGCAGGCCAAAATTATGTTGTATTGGGTTGATCCGGCCGCATCCACCGCTGCCGCTAAAGCCATTGTGAATGACCTGGACCTGACCGTCATTAGTCCCAACGGAACGGTCACGCATCGCCCCTGGAAACTGAATCCTACGCCCAATCCCGTTATTTTGGACACGCCCGCCGGTAAAGGCCGCGATTCGCTCAATAACGTCGAACAGGTGGTGATTGATAACCCCGTAGCGGGGCAGTATACCATCCGGGTGCGGGGTTTTTCGGTGCCATCCGGTCCGCAAAACTATTATATCTGTTGGGATTACCTCACCGACGGCGTACAACTGACCTATCCGGCCGGTGGAGAAGGTTTTGTACCCGGCACCATTGAAAAAATCCGGTGGGATGCTTTGGGCAATACCGCTAATTTTTCGCTTAAATACAGCACCAACGGCGGCGCAACGTACACCACCATCGCCACACCGAATAATAATGTACGCACGTTTGACTGGGCAGTGCCTAATACCATCAGCGGGACGGTGAAATTGGCCGTTATCCGGGGCAATAGCAGCGATACCACCGATTATAACCTGACCATTTGTCCGTTACCAACGGCGCTCGCCGTGAGTCAGGTTTGTCCCGACAGTACCACGCTCACCTGGACCAAAATTGCCAATAACAATACCCTCACGTACGATGTTTTCCGGTTGGGTGCGCAGTACATGGAACACATTGCCACCACGTCACCGGGGGCCGTATCCCTGCGGGTACCGACTACCAGCATTAATCAGGAAGTATGGTACAGTATCCGGGTCAGTGACCCCACGGGCATAAAAGGCCGCCGAACCATTGCTATTCAGCATCCGGGGGGCTTAAAAAACTGTTCTCAACAATTTGACGTTTCCATCGAACAGCAATTGGTACCGAATAATACCTCATTGGTGGCCTGCGGGCCAACCCAAATAAATATCGCGGTAAAAGTGTTGAATAAAGGCCAATTGCCCGTTTCGGGCGGCAGTATTCGGTACGTTTGGGGAACCAATGCGCCAGTAGTAGAAACCTTGCCCACCATTGCGCCGGGTTCGGCCCTCAATTATACTTTTGCCACCCCGATTCTGGTAGATCAAGATGGTACTTATCCGTTAACCGTTGAAATTTTTGGGGTAAATGGCGAAGCATCGTTGAGCGATAATATCTTAAACCGCACGTTTAATGCGTTGGTTGGGGTATTGGATGCGCCCGTTTCCGAAAATTTTGAAACCACTGCTCTGCCCGCCAAATGGTCGGTAGGTAACCCCGACGGCGGCATTACCTGGAGTCGGTACACTGGTGCCGGACTGATCGGCTCCAATGGCCAACCTACCAACGCGTATTGGGTGGACCACTATTCCTATACCTCGCAGGACCAGTTGGACTTCCTGAATTTACCTCCCGTTCGGTTGGATAGTTTTGATTTGCCGTGGTTGGAATTTGATTATACCCACGCCTCTTACCCCAATTACGCCGACGGTATGCGGGTAGAATTGCTGCGCGAATGCGGAACGGACCTTATTCCGGTCATTCTTTGGGAAAAGTACGACCCCGATTTTGCCGATACAACCCTTAGTTCGGAGTATTTACCAACGCGGGCCGATCAATGGAATAAAGTGCAGATTCCGTTGGAGAGTTTTAAAGGTGAAGAT
Organism: Chitinophagales bacterium; assembly: GCA_013298845.1. GTDB lineage: Bacteria > Bacteroidota > Bacteroidia > Chitinophagales > Saprospiraceae > M3007. Next base: position 42,674 of record JAAFJN010000011.1, on the reverse strand, counting down.
TTTGTGTTGCGCTTTGTGGCCGTTAATGGATACGGAAACAGCACGTTTTTGGACAATATTGCTATTAAAAATATCTTGCGCCCGGTGGCTCAAATTACCGCTCCCGCCCAAATTTGCGCCAATACCGCAACCGATATTGCCGCTCAGGTAAGCCCGGGTGAAAATGTAACCTACACCTGGAATTTTGGCCCGAACGCCGTTCCCGCGACCGTGACGGGCATTGGCCCCCACGCCGTTGTGTTTGGTACTTCGGGTAATCAAACCGTTCAACTGATTGCCGCTACCGACTACGGCAGCGATACCGCCTCGGTCAATATCAACAGTGCCGGATTGCCCGTCGCCAACTTTGCCCAAACGGGAACGGCGTTTGTTTATAATTTTAGCAATAATTCTGCCGCTTCCACGTCATTTTTGTGGAATTTTGGCGATGGCACCACCAGTACCAACCAACAACCAACGCATACGTACACCGCCGATGGGGTTTACAACGTGACGTTAATTGCCTCCAACGATTGCGGCGCGGATACCACTACCCAAACCTTAACCATTGTAACGCCGCCGTCGGTATCGGTAACGCAGGCCGGAAGTGCGGGTTGCGCGCCCTTTGCGGTGACGTACACCGGCGCGGTTTCCTCCAATGCCACGGCCGTAGCGTGGGTATTTCCCGGCGGCACTCCGGCGGTATCCAACAGCCCACAAGTCAATGTGGTGTACAATACCCCGGGTATTTATTCGGCCACCCTCACCGTCTCTAACGCGGCCGGAACGGCCACGGCCACGGTGACAGATATTGTGGTGACAACCACCCCAACGCCCGCATTTTCGGTAAATACCAATAGTTTTAACGTCCAATTTGGCAATAATTCCACGAACGCAGATGCTTATGTTTGGGATTTTGGCGACGGTGCCACTTCGACCAATGCCAGTCCCGCCCATACCTATGCATTAGACGGTGTTTATACCGTAACGCTTACCGCTACCAACGATTGCGGAACGGCAACGGCCGCGCAAGCGGTTGTGATTACGACCTTGCCCGTGGCCGGGTTTACGGTGACAACAACGCAGGGTTGCGCGCCCTTTACGGTGCAGTATAGCAATACTTCATCCGGGAATACTACGGGGTTCGCCTGGTCGTTTCCCGGTGGCTCACCCGCTACTTCTACGGCACCCAATCCGACAGTGGTGTACGCCACGCCGGGAACATACGGTGCCAGCCTGACGGCCAATAACGCCATTGGGGAAGATATTTACACTCAAATAGATGCGGTTTCCGTGGTTACGGTACCGGTCGCGGACATGGAGTGGACGAACAACGGCAATGGCAGTGTTACGTTGGTCAACAACACCCAAAATGCCCTTTCATACCAGTGGGATTTTGGCGACGGCACGACCAGTACCGAAACCGCACCAACGCACACGTACACCGAAGACGGTACCTATACATTGACCCTTACGGCCATCAATGCCTGCGGAAGTGCCACGGTTTCCGAAGTGATTACGGTCAGTACGCCACCCGTCGCCGGATTTACCACCAATGCCAGTCAGGGTTGCGCGCCTTTTTCGATGCAGTTTACAAATGCTTCCACCAGCAACGCAACGGGTTTGGAATGGGTATTCCCGGGCGGAAATCCGACTTCTTCCACGGCGGCCAATCCGGTGGTAGTGTACAATACGCCCGGTGTTTATGAGGCGCAACTTAAAGTGACCAATGGCCAGGGGGCCGATAGTATTTCCCAAATAATTACCGTTGGTCAAGCCCCCGACGCGGTTTTTGAAATTACCGTGGACGGCAACCAAATCACCGGCCAAAGCAATAGTCCCAACGCAACGGAATACCTCTGGGATTTTGGCGATGGTAGCACCAGCACCGATAGCAACCCGGTACACACTTACCTGAACGAAGGATTTTACACGGTCAGTTTTACGGCGATTAACGCGTGCGGAAGTTCGACCGGAACGGATACTTTAGCCCTGTTTTCAACGGTTACGGCTGGTTTTAGCGCCAGTGTTACCAGTGGATGCGCGCCTTTTGAAGTGCAATACACGAACGTATCCAGTTCCTCGGCTACCCAGTTTACATGGGAATTTCCGGGTGGTACGCCGGCGGTGTCCAACGATCCGGCTCCCATTGTGACGTACAACGCTGACGGAATGTATCCCGTAACGCTGACGGCATCCAATCCGCTGTATTCGGCCGCAACTACCCAAAACGATTATATTCAAGTGTTGGGCGCACCTACGGGTGTTTCTTTCACAACCGTAGTGGCAGATTTCACGGTTAATTTTACGGGTCTTGCGCAGGGAGCCACCAGTTTTTTCTGGAATTTTGGCGACGGAACCACCAGTACGGAGGCCAATCCGCTTCATGTGTATCCAACGGCGGGAGCGTACATCGTTGCTTATTCTGCGACCAATGATTGCGGCACCACCACGGTTAACCAGGTGGTTGTGCTAATTGTTGGCATCAATAACCCGGCAACGCTCACGGCACACTTGCAATTAGCCCCCAATCCGGCCCGGACAACCTGTATGCTTTCGATGAGCAATATGCCGGATTCGGAGGTTCAACTGGGCTGGTACAATTCTATTGGGCAATTAATGGAGCAACGCCAGATTACCGCCAACAACGGAACAGCCCAACACCGCACCGAAATAGCAAATTGGCCAGCGGGAGTATATTGGATAAAAGTGCAAAGCGGCGATCAGGTGGGCATATTGCGGTTGGTGAAAAGCGAAGAGTAACCCAAAGTACAGCGTAAAAAAATACCGGTTCAAAACATGCGGGTTTATGCCTCTTTAAAAGAAGTCAAAGATATTATTCAACATTATAGCCAAGTGGTGCCAACGGGCCAAAAAACCGCTTTGGCCACGGTAGTACACGTAGAAGGGTCGTCGTACCGGAAACCCGGTGCGCGGATGCTTATCACCGAAGATGGTGCCCTCACCGGTGCCATCAGCGGGGGCTGCCTCGAAGGGGATGCGCTGCGAAAAGCCCTCTACGTTATTCAACAACAAACCCCCACCGTCGTCACGTACGATACCATGGACGACGATGAGGGTTTGGGGGCCGCGTTGGGGTGCAACGGCATTGTGCAGGTGTTGTTGGAGCCGGTTTTGAACGAAAATGCCGTTCACCCGTTGGTTTTTTTGCAAAAAATCGCCACTCAACGGTCCGCCTCGGTGCTGGTAACACTCTTTTCGATGCAGGGCAAAAAAGACGAACAACCCGGTACTTGCCTGCTGTATCACCCCGACGAAACCTTTTTTTCGGATAAAATACCGCCCGGCGTTGCGCCCGAACAACTGCTTGAATTGGCCCGCACCGCCGCCGAACAACAACGCTCATCGTTTGAACAATTGGGCGAATACACGGCATTTGTGGAGTTTATTCCACCGCCCATTCACCTCGTGATCGCGGGCGATGGCAACGATATTGTACCCTTGATGGCCTTTGCCGATATTTTGGGTTGGGACATGAGTTTGCTGGATGGCAACCGCTCGTATTTGTCCAAAATGAAAACGATTCCGCCCAATTGTCGCATTGTACGCCACCACGACGCGCCATTTGCCCAAATTGCCCTCGATCAACGCACGGCATTGGTACTAATGACCCATAATTTCCTCAACGACAAGGTGTTGGCGCGGCAGGCGTTGGAAACCTATCCGTTCCGCTACGTGGGGTTATTGGGGCCGCGCAAAAAACGCGAACGCCTCCTGAAAGAACTCGCCGAAGAAGGATTGGAACTGTCGGAAACCCAACGCAATACCTTGCACGGACCGGTGGGGTTACACATTGGCTCCAACACGCCCGAATCCATTGCGTTGTCCATCGTTGCCCAAATTCAGGCGGTTTTTGAAATAAATCCTGGGTAAAATCTGCGTCGCTTGGTGGTGATGCACCAATATTACGCCACAGCCAACCGCTCCTGAACAATATAACGGGCCTTAATTCGGATGTCATTACCGGCAAACGGCCCCGTGGCGTGGTGGTAAAAATGCAAAAAAGTACGCGCCTGAAAGCCAGCCATGCGCATGGCTTCCCGGAAATCCTGGTTAACCACCGTCAATTCCCGGAAAAAAGCCTCCTGAAATACGCCTGGCAATAAAAACCGATAAATCGGTTTAGCCCAATAGAAGATCGCCTATTACCCACGACTGAAGTCATGGGTTGATACGGTCACTAGTGGGCTTGAAAAAGAAAATATCGCTCCCAATAAACGATGAGTAAGTCGAATACGGCGAAACGGTCGAAAAGTTTAGTTTTTTAAAACAAATGCTGGAAATATGCCTCAATTTTGCGAAACTTACTTCATTCTTACTTACTTACTTATGCATAAACACACTATTAACACAACATCCAAAAATGTTATTTACCGTTGTGCTCCGATAAAAGCCGTTGCTGCGCTGGCTTTATTATTGTTGGGCCAAACGGCCGCTTTTTCGCAAAAAAAATGGAGCGAAACCACCAAAGGCACGTATAACCTGGTCTCCAATCCGGGCGGACAAACCCTCGGTTATTCGCCCACGTCCGGGGTGAAAATCCTGACGATTAAAGGGCAGGCATTTAAAGATTTAAACAAAAATGGCACTCTGGAGCCGTTTGAAGATTGGCGACTCACCTACGACCAACGCGCCAAAGACCTGGCCGGGCGGCTCACCATCGAAGAAATTGCCGGCCTGATGTTGTATTCGGCCCACCAATCGCTTCCCGCCCGTTCCACCGGCTATTTTGCGGGAACTTACAAAGGCAAATCCTTTACGGCGGGCGAAACCGATCCCTCGGACCTGACCGACCAGCAAATGAAATTTTTGAAAGAAGATAACCTGCGCCACGTATTGATTACCACCGTTCAAAGCCCCGAAATAGCGGCGCAGTGGAACAATAAATTGCAGGCGTATTGTGAAAGCCTGGGCAACGGCATTCCGGCCAACAACAGTTCGGACCCGCGCCACGGTACCCGCGCCAAAGCCGAATACGACGCGGCGGCGGGCGGCGAAATTTCCATGTGGCCCAGTTCGTTGGGCATGGCGGCCACGTTCAATCCGGCGCTGATCCAGCAATTTGGCCAAATTGCCGCCGACGAATACCGCGCTCTGGGTATTACTACCGCTCTTTCGCCGCAGGTGGACATTGCGACCGAGCCGCGTTGGAGCCGTTTCAACGGTACTTTTGGCGAAAGTCCCGCCCTTTCAGCGGCCATGGGACAGGCGTATTGCGATGGTTTCCAAACGTCGTTGGGCAAAAAAGCCGTGCGCAACGGTTGGGGCCTGGGCAGCGTCAACGCGATGGTAAAACACTGGCCCGGCGGCGGTTCGGGCGAAGGTGGCCGCGATGCTCACTACGGTTGTGGTAAATTTGCGGTGTACCCCGGTAATAATTTCAACGCGCACCTTATTCCCTTTATCAACGGCGCTTTTAAACTCAAAGGAAAAACCAAATCGGCCTCGGCGGTGATGCCTTATTACACCATTTCCTGGAACCAGGATACTAAAAATGGCGAAAATGTGGGCAATAGTTACAATAAGTACCTCATTACCGACCTCCTGCGCCAAAAGTACCAATACGACGGCGTGGTGTGTACCGACTGGGGTATTACCGGCGAACACAAGCACCTCGACCAGTTCCTCGATGGCCGCTCCTGGGGCGTGGAAAACCTCACCGAAGTGGATCGCCACTACAAAATCCTGATGGCGGGCGTGGACCAGTTTGGCGGCAACAACAACGCCAAACCCATCATCGAAGCCTACCAAAAAGGGGTGAAGGAATTGGGGGAAACGGCCATGCGCGCCCGCATGGAGCAATCGGCCGTGCGTTTGTTGCGCAATATTTTCCAGGTGGGCGTTTTTGAAAACCCGTACCTCGATCCGGCCGTTACCAAAAGCACGGTGGGCAAACCGGCCTACATGAAAGCGGGCTACGAAACGCAGTTGAAATCGGTGGTGATGGTGAAAAATAGCCAAAAAACCTTGCCCATTGCCGCGCAAAAAACGGTGTACGTGCCCAAACGGTTTGTACCGGCCAGCCGCAATTTCCTCGGGATGGAAACCCCGTCCTCCACGGATTATCCGGTGAGCCTGGATTTGGTGAAAAAGTATTTTAAAGTCACCGATAACCCCGACGAAGCGGATTATGCGTTGGTATTTATCCAAAATCCGGCCAATACGATTGGTTACAACAAAGAAGATTTGGCCAAAGGCGGCAACGGTTATTTGCCCATTAGCCTGCAATACGGCGATTATACGGCCACCGATGCCCGCGAAAAAAGTATTGCCGGAGGCGACCCGTTGGAAAAATCGGCCGATCGCGGGTACAAAAACAAATCCATAAAAACGGCCAACAGCACCGATGCGCAATTGGTGCAGGACACCAAAGCCAAAATGAAAGGCAAACCGGTGATTGTTTCCGTGACGACCACCAACCCGATGGTATTCAGTGAAATAGAAAAGGAAGCCTCGGCGATTTTAGTGAATTTTGGGGTGCAGGACCAAGCCATTTTTGATCTTTTGGCGGGAAAAGTGGAACCTTCGGCGCTGCTGCCCATGCAAATGCCGGCCAATATGAGCACCGTCGAAAAACAAGCCGAAGACGTACCCTACGACATGGAGTGCCACAAAGACACCGACGGCCACCGCTACGATTTTGGCTTCGGCATGAACTGGAAAGGCGTTATTAAGGACGCACGGGTGATGAGATATAAGAGATGAGTTATGAGAGATAAAAAAAACTTCTAAAATCAAAAATCAAAAATCGGAGTTCTTAAATCAATAAAACATACGGGCGAAACCCACAAAACAAGCCAAAAATGACGTTTTGTGGACCACCTAAATATGTTTTTTGATTTAAGAATTAAGATGTAAGATTTTTGATTTTTTAAAATGCCCTCATCACTCCTAACTCATCTCTCATTATGAAAAAAAGCCTGTTTACCCTAATTTTTATTCTGTTTTCGTTGTTACCGGGGCTACGTGCCCAACAAGTGATTCAATTGTACGAGGGGCGGCCCAAAGGTTCGGAAAACTGGACCTGGAACGAGCAACTGAACACCAACAACCTTTTTCAAACCGACGTTATTTACAACGTGTCGCAACCCACGATTACGGCCTATTTGCCGCCCAAAGAAATCGCCACCGGCACGGCGGTGATTGTGGCGCCGGGCGGTGGTTTTCACACGTTAAGCATCAACAGCGAGGGCGTGGATGTGGCCAAATGGCTGAACAGCCGGGGCGTTGCGGCCTTTGTGCTCAAATACCGCCTCGTGCATTGCCTCACCGATGACCCGGTGCAAGAACTGATGCGTAAAATGGGCGGCGGCAACATGGACAAGGAAAATGCGCCCGTGGTGGAAATGGCCATGAACGATGGTTTAACCGCCGTTCAGTACGTGCGCAACAACGCCGCTACCTTCGATATTGACCCGCAAAAAATTGGTTTTATGGGCTTTTCGGCGGGTGGTACACTCACCATGTCGGTGGTGTACAACGCTACCGATGCCAACCGGCCCAATTTTGTAGCGCCCATTTACGCCTACGGCGGGGCCATTATCGGGTCGGCAGTTCCGGCGACCAACACGCCCATTTTTGTGGCCGTTGCCGGTGATGACCAATTGGGCCTGATGTCGCATAGTTTGGATTTGTACAAAAAATGGCACGAAGCCAAACAACCCGCCGAGTTGCACATTTACCAAAAAGGCGGCCACGGTTTTGGGATGCGCAAAAATGGGGTGCCCACCGATACCTGGTACGAAAGATTCGGTGATTGGATGAAAATGCAGGGTTATTTGAAGAAAAAATACCCCGCCGATTGGGAAAAACCCTACACCGAAGAACAAATTGAAGGTTTCCGGAAAGCGGGGGAGGAGCGCCAGAAAAACGATTGGGCCTTCCGTTCAAAATACGCCGAGGACAATAAAACAATACAACCCGGCGCAAAAAACGTGGTGTTTTTGGGTAATTCCATCGTGGAAAACTGGGTGCGGATGCAACCCGAATTTTTTACCAATAACAATTACGTGGGGCGCGGCATTAGTGGACAAACGTCGCCGCAAACCCTCGTGCGGTTCCGGCAGGATGTGGTGAATTTAAAACCCAAATACGTGATTATCAACGTAGGTACCAACGATATTGCCGAAAATACCGGCCCTTACGACCCGGATTTTACCATCGGCAACATCGAATCCATGTTGGAAATGGCCGAAGCCAATGGTATTAAAGTGGTACTGAGTTCGGTGCTACCCGCCTCCGAGTTTCCCTGGCGCAAACAAATTACCGATGTGCCCAATAAAATCATCGCCCTCAACGAGCGGATTAAAGCATTGGCTAAAAAACACAAAGTCCCTTATTGCGATTACCATTCGGCGCTCAAAAATGCCCAAAATGGTATGGACCCCGATATCGCCGAAGATGGCGTACACCCTTCCATCAAAGGGTATTTGATCATGGGAAATGCGGCAAAAGCAGTATTAAAGTAGAGACGCACGGCCGTGCGTCTGTAAATCCCAGGCAGTTTTCCCAAAATCCGCACGGCCGTGAGTATGCACAATTGGGCATTCAATCCCGGGCAGGTTTCCCAAAATCCGCACGGCCGTGCGTCTGCACAATTGGGTATTCAATCCGACCTGTAAATACCGGGCAGTTTATCCCCAATCCCGTAGACGCACGGCCGTGCGTCTACGGGATTGGATTTTAAAATTTGCTCCGCATTTTCGCGCAAATACACCGAAATTTGCGCCGTTATGCTGTCATTTAAAGAACTTTTTTTGTCCAATATTGCATTGTCCGCCGAGCAATTGGAAAAATTCAACCAGATTGTGTACACCAAAACGGTGCCCAAAGGGCATATTTTGTTGCGCAAAGGGGAAAACAGTTCAAAGGGGTATTTCGTTAAAAAAGGGTGTTTACGCAGTTATTCCATTGACGAAAAAGGCAAAGAACACATCTTTATGTTCGCGCCCGAAGGTTGGCTGGCGTCCGATATTGCCAACCAATTCCGAAGTATTCCGTCCGATTTGTTTATTGATGCCCTCGAAGACAGCGAAGTGGAGGTATTGGACATTAGGGCCGCCGAGGCCGCCGGATTTGATGTTCGTCAACTTTTTGGGGTGGGGAACGGCACCGAAAAATTAGTCAATCGCATTGCAGTACTCCAAAAACGCATTATTATGCTCATGAGCGCGAGCGCGTGGGAGCGTTACGAACACTTTTTAGAAACCTATCCGAACATCGTACAACGCGTGCCGCAACGGATGATTGCCTCTTATTTGGGCATTACCCCGGAAGCGTTGAGCAAATTGCGGGGCGATAAAGTGAAAAAATAAGACCGGTTTTTCTTTCTTAATATAGATTAATGCACGGGTGGAGCGGGTGCCGCCACCTTTGTGCCATTAAATCACGCAGTTTTTAACAAAAAAACGTATTAAGAAATGAAGAAGTTCATATTTCCAGCCCTCACGGCCATGACGCTGTTGGCCTCCGCTTTTACCACATTTTACGCCACCCAATGGCAAATTACTGAAGGCTACGCCATTAAATTTTCCGGCGAAGACGCCGAAGGAAAATTTGAAAAGTTTTCCGGCAATATCGTTTTTGACGAAAAAAACCTCGATGCCTCCCGGTTTGACGTCAGTTTGGAAGTGAGCAGTATCACCACCGGCAATGGCATGAAAAACAAACACGCCAAAAGTGATAAGTGGTTCGATGCCAAACAATTCCCCACCATCAATTTTACCTCCACTGCATTTGCCAAAACGGCCACGGGCTACCGGGTAGATGGCACCCTCGATCTGCACGGTGTAAAAAAAGCCGTTAGTATTCCTTTTACCTTTGCAAACAACACGTTTAAAGGCAATTTCAACGTCAATCGCCTTGATTACGGCGTTGGCACCATGGAAGGCATGTCGAAAAAAGTAAGCAACGAGATCAAATTGGATATTACCGTACCCGTTTCAAAAAAATAACCGATGAAAACGCATTTTTTACATGGCCTGCTCGCGGGCGTGCTGGCGGGACTGGCCGCCGTTGTTTATAACATGGCCTATCGGGAGGCACTTTTGGTTGATTTTTCGGCCGTTATGAGTACACCCGCCATTATGGGATCGAGCATTTTTGGGACGGTATTGGCCGCCACGGGGTATTATTTTTTTACAAAATGGGGCCCCGCCAACGCCGATACGTGGTTCAATGCCCTTTTTTTGGTGCTGACTTTTGCTAGTTTTGCGGGTTCGTTTGCGGCTAATTTGCCCGAAGACATCGAATCCCCCGAACTGTTTCCGGGGCTTTCTGTCCCGATGCATTTGTTCCCCATGCTGTTTTGGTTGGCCCTGAAGCCGCTGTTTACGCCCAAAAAAGGGTAGCACTGGCCCAAATTTAGACTTGCTCTCATCATAAAACGCACAACTTCACATGAGTACGACATCAAATTCAAACAAACTGAACATTGCACTTTGGGTAGTTCAGGTATTATTAGCCGCGCTTTACCTGATGGCCGGCAGCACTAAATTATTTCAGCCCATTGAGGAAATGGCCAAAATGCTACCTTGGGTAGCCGAGGCTCCTGCCGGAGTGGTTCGCTTTATTGGTCTGAGCGAATTACTGGGCGGCGTTGGCTTATTGCTGCCTTCCATTTTGCGCATTCAGCCGGGTTTAACCCCCATTGCTGCCGTTGGGTTGGCTGTAATTCAGTTATTAGCCACCATTTTCCACATATCCAAAGGCGAATCATCGGTGATTGGTGCCAATATCCTGTTTATGGCAATGGCCTTGTTTGTGGCCTGGGGAAGAATGGCCAAAGCCCCCATTTTGGCCAAATAAAGGCGGTTGTAAACGCGGTAATTTTGGGCGAAACGGCATTTTGACGGTATTTTGCCCAAAATTACCCAACGTTGACGGCACTACGCAACGGTTGTTCACGCGTAAACCGTATAAAAATAGCGCCACGTGCAAAAAAAATAGTTGTACCTACAACTATTTACCGTACCTTTGCGACACAAAAGTAACTTATGGCAACTTTCGAGCAAGAAATTAAGCAATCCAATTTTGCGAGTGAACAACTCAAATCCACTTTAAACGTGCTTTTTACCGCCAATTGTTTGTACAACAAAATTACTACGGCGTTAAAACCATTTAACCTCACGCACGAGCAGTTTAACGTGCTGCGCATTTTGCGCGGCGGGCATCCCAACTGCATGTGCCAAAAGGATATTTTGTCAAGAATGATTGCGCCGAATTCCAATTTAACTTTGATTATCAAAAAGTTAGTGAATAAAAATTGGGTCGTGGTGGGAAAATCGGAAACGGATCGCCGCGAATACATGATCCAAATTACCGAAAGCGGCTTGGACCTTTTGACCCAAATTGACGATAGTTTTAAATCCCAAAACGAACAGATGAACAAACTCTCCGCTTCCGAAGCCTTTCATTTAAACGCTTTATTGGACAAACTTCGGGAGGGGTAAACCTTTTTTTGGTAAAATAGTTGTACGTATAACTATTTTACGCCGAAATAGACAAAAGATATAAACAGCGATTCCGGGATAATACCGACATCAAAACGCAAAAATTATGAAACTTTTAAACACAGTACAATTGGGGTCATACACCCTGCAAAACAGCATGGCAATGGCCCCCATGACGCGCAGCCGGGCCAACGCCGACGGCGTTATTGGCGACTTAACCGTGTTGTATTACACCCAAAGAGCCAGCGCCGGTTTGCTCATTTCCGAAGGTATCAATATCTCGGAACAGGCATTGGGCAGCCCATTTACGCCGGGTATTTACAACGAGGCGCAAATCGAAGCCTGGAAAAAAGTCACTCAGGCGGTACACGCGCAAGGTGGCAAAATATTCGCTCAATTGTGGCATACCGGCCGCGTTGGGCATTCGGTGGATAAAAAAGGTGAATTGCCGGTGGCCCCTTCAGCCATTGGGATTCAGGGTCAGGAGCATTTTACGGCGCAGGGACCTAAAGTCTACGAAACACCCCGCGCACTGGAAACGGCGGAAGTAAAACAAATCGTGCAGGACTACAAACAAGCGGCCATCAACGCGATGGAGGCTGGTTTCGACGGCGTGGAATTACACGCGGCTTTTGGGTATTTGCCCAATCAGTTTTTGGTGGAAAGCGCCAACCAACGCACCGACGAATACGGCGGCAGCATCGAAAACCGCAGCCGTTTTGTGGTGGAAGTGATGCAGGCCATGGTGGACGCCATCGGGGCGGGCAAAGTGGGCATTAAACTCTCGCCCAGCATTCCCTACAACAATATCATCGACAGCAACCCAACGGCTCTGTACACGCACCTCATCACCGCTTTGGATGCCATGCCTTTGGCTTATATTCAGTTGATGAACGCCCTTTTTCCCACCGATGCCCTGCCCCAATATCCACGGGATGTGTTAGGTACGTTTGGTCCTTTGACCCAACACCTGATTATGGCCAACGGCGGTTACAGCCGCGAAACGGGCGAACAGGAACTGGAAAAAGGCATCGCCAAAATGGTATCATACGGTGTCTTGTTTTTGGCAAACCCCGATTTGCCCAAACGGTTTGAACTAAACGCCGAACTCAACGCTGCCGATAACGCAACGTTCTACGGCGGCGGCGAAAAAGGCTACACGGATTACCCGGCCTTGTCGTAAAAACGAGCGTTTTTAGCACCCGTACACCGGATTTTCATCATCCCGACCAATACCCGCCGCGCAAGCATCGCGGCGGTATTGGCCGGGATTTTTTATGCCCCCACTTTTCGTTTTTCACATCTACCATCCTGACAAGCATCACATCACCGCTGCATTACAAGATGTGATGTTTATCGGGGCACTCGAAGTAAACGAGCAGTTTACCCGTTCCATTCATTGGATTATCCACGATTTTGGGTGTGCCAATCTGCCAAATCTCCCAGATTTGGTAGATTTCTGCCCCGAAGTAGCCCTGCGGGCGCGTACATCGGTTAGGCATCATATTCCCGCTGCGTGACAAGATGTGATGTTTATCGGGGCACTCGAAGTAAACGAGCAGCGGGCACGTTTTATCCGCTGGATTACACCCGGGGCTTGTACTGTTGGCGCACTTGGGGCGGTTCCTGGGGGAAAGCCGGGTATTCGAAGTTGTACACACCGGAGACTTTCGTCTTTTATTCCTGCTCTTGTGGATAAAATCTACCAAATCTGGCAGATTTGGCAGATTGACACACCCGGGGCTTGTACTGTTGGCGCACTTGGGGCGGTTCCTTGTAGGTAAAAATCGTGTAGGATGCGGTCTTGTGCCCAAGGTCTAATGCCAGCCCTCGGCATGAAAAAATCCAAACAAGTTTCCCGCTTCTGCTAAATTATCCCGCGAATTCGCCACTTTTGCCGTCGGGTTTAAACATCAACTTTATGCAAGTACTACTCGGTATTATTTATCACACCATCGGCGGTATTTCGTCCGGCAGTTTTTACATGCCTTACAACAAGGTAAAAGGCTGGGCTTGGGAAGTGTTTTGGTTGTTTGGCGGGTTGTTTTCGTGGCTTTTTGCCCCATTTATTGCCGCCTGGATCACCATTCCGCATTTTAGCGACATTATTGCCCAAACCGATGGTACGGTCAAAAATTTCACCTACCTCATGGGGCTGCTGTGGGGCATCGGGGGGCTGACCTACGGACTGGGCGTACGCTACCTCGGTATGTCGCTGGGCAATTCGGTGGTATTGGGCTTTTGTTCGGCGTTTGGCGCGCTGGTGCCTTCGGTGTATTACGCCGTTAACCCCACGCCGGGTAAAACAAGTGTGGTAGACATGGTACAGCACCCCGGCGGGCAATTGGTGTTGTTGGGCGTGGCGGTGTGTCTGGCGGGTATTGCCGTTACCGGACGCGCCGGTATGATGAAAGAAAAAGAACTCACCGCCGAACAAAAAGCCGGCAGCGTGCAGGAGTTTAGCCTCGTGAAAGGGTTGATTATTGCCGTTATTTCGGGCATTTTGAGTTCTTTTTTCAATTTTGGTATCGAAGCCGGGAAAACAATGGCCGAACAGGCGGTAGTGCAGGGGGCTAATCCGCTGTTTCAAAACAACGTCACGTACATTGTGGTATTGTGGGGTGGTCTTACGACCAATCTCCTTTGGTGCACGTACCTCATGTTCAAAAACCGCACGTTGGGCAATTTCCTAAAACCCAACACGCCCAACGGCCGCAACGCCCTGTTTTCGGCGGCGGCGGGCATTTTGTGGTTTTTGCAGTTCTTTTTTTACGGCATGGGCGAATCCAAATTGGGCAATGGTGCCTCTTCCTGGATTTTGCACATGGCCACCATTATCCTCACGGCCAACCTTTGGGGTTTGTACCTCAAAGAATGGAAGGGCGTTTCCGGGGCCACGTTCCGCACCTTTCTCGTTGGTTTGGGCTTAATTATGGTATCCATCTTTTTGGTGGGCATTGGCAATGCGTTGTAATTGATTTTAGGTAAAATCTTTATTTGATATATGAAGTACCCATCCATAGAAGATCTGCGCGAACGCGCCCGGCGGCGTATTCCGCGGTTTGCTTTTGAATACCTCGACGGTGGTTGTAACGAAGATGTAAATCTGCACAAAAACACCGCCGAACTCCGGGAGGTAGAATTAAAACCCTATTACCTTTCGCAGCATACCACCTCCGATATGCGCACCGAATTGTTTGGCAAAACCTACGATGCGCCCTTTGGCATTGCGCCCATTGGTTTACAGGGTTTAATGTGGCCCGGCGCGCCCGAAATATTGGCCAAAGCCGCCCGAAAACACAATATTCCCTTTGTTTTGAGCACCGTTACCACGGCCAGCCTCGAAACCATCGGGAAAATCACCGACGGCAATTTCTGGTTTCAACTCTATCACCCCGCCGAAAACAGCCTCCGCGACGACCTGCTCGACCGCGCCGAAGCGGCCGGTTGCGACGTACTTTGTGTGCTTTGCGACGTGCCCAGTTTTGGGTACCGTCCCCGCGACATCCGCAACGGACTGGCCATGCCACCCAAAATGACCGTGGCCAATATGCTCCAGATTATGGGCAAACCCAATTGGGCCTTGCGCACCTTGTTCCATGGCCAGCCGGAATTTGCCAATTTAAAAAAATACATGCCCAAAAACCTCAACATGGGGCAATTGGGCCAATACATGAACCAAACCTTTTCGGGGCGCGTCAACGAAGCCAAAATTGCCCCCATCCGCGACCGCTGGAAAGGGAAACTGGTGCTCAAAGGAGTGGCCAGCGCCGAAGATACCGAAATGGCCATTCGCCTCGGTTTCGACGGCATTATTGTGTCCAACCACGGCGGCGCTCTTCCGATCTCTGGGCAATCGGCCGTAAAATCCATGGAACCCATTGTGGAGCAATACGCCGGAAAAATCAAAATCATGATGGATTCGGGCGTACGGTCGGGCGTGGATATTGCGCGAACCCTCGCCTCCGGGGCGGAATTTGCGTTTTTGGGGCGTTCGTTTATGTACGGGGTAGCCGCGCTGGGTGCCGAAGGCGGCGACCACGTAGCGACTATTTTGAAAAAACAATTACAGCAGGTAATGGAGCAGGTTTGTTGCGAAAAAGTGCCGGATTTTCCGAGTTTTTTGATAAAATAATTCGAATAAAGTCTTTTATTCGTAGTGAAAAACGTCGTTCAAATTAATGGATAAATCGGGAAAAATAACACTGGGTAATATGTCTTCTTTGACAAAAATGGTGGGTGCGCTAAACACCCCGTCCTCGGTAAGGTGATAACGCATAACGTGGCCATGTTCGGAGGCAAAAATCCAATATTCGCGCACGCCCTGTTCTTCGTACAGTTGTTTTTTGATGGTCATTTCTTTGGACGAATTACCACGCGACAAAATTTCGACCACCAAATCGGGGGCACCAACGCAGCCCTTGTCGTCCAATTTGTTTTTGTCGCACACCACGCAAAGATCAGGTTGAACCACGGTAAAAATATCTTTGTTAGCGCGGACTGATTTATTTTTGTCCAAAAAACGAACGTCGAATGGAGCAGCGAAAGACTGGCAGGGTTTGTTTTTGAGTTGAATACCCAATTGCAAGGTCAATTCCCACGAAATCGCCTGATGATACCGCGTAGGAGCCGACATTGCCGATATTTTACCTTTAATCAGTTCAACGGTTTGTTCAAATTTCCAGGTCAGGTAGTCGGCGTAAGAGTATTGGCTATTTTCCAAGTCCAATTGATCCAAACTGATAATTTCTTTCATGCTACTTTTTTTTGCAAAATTAGGTCGAAAATATAAAAAATGACAAAAAACTTTAAGCACGTTTCGTACCTCTGGGACGACCAAAAAGCCGCTTCAATGGCCGGAAACGAGGTAGATTTATTCATTTACCGCTCCAATTTATTGGGGGCTGATTTGCGCCTGACCAATTTTGCGGGGGGGAATACCTCCGTGAAAATCACCGAAACCGACCCCGTTACCGGCCAACCCGCCGAAGTGATGTGGGTTAAAGGCAGCGGCGGCGACATTGGCACCCTCACCCGCAAAGGTTGCGCCAACCTCTACACCGAGCGGCTCCGCGCCCTCAAAAACCGCTACCGCGGCCTTGCGTTTGAAGATGAAATGGTCGCTTTGTTCGATCATTGCCTGTTCGATCCCAAATGCGCCGCCCCCTCCATTGATACCCCTTTGCACGGCCTTTTGCCCCATCAACACATTGATCACCTGCACCCCGACGCCATTATCGCCATTGCCGCCAGCAAAGACGGCCCGGACATCATGCGCGCACTTTGGGGCGATAGCATGGCCTGGCTCAACTGGCAACGGCCGGGCTTCGACCTTGGGTTACAACTCGAAGCCACCGTGGCCCAAAATCCCGGTTTGCGCGGGGTTATTCTGGGCGGACATGGCTTGTTTACCTGGGGCGATACCAGTTACAGCAGTTATATCAATACCCTCGAAGTCATCGAAACGGCATCGGTGTATTTGGCGGAACATTACGGCAAACGCCGACCCGTGTTTGGTGGGGTGGCTCCGGCCCGCCCGGTACCCGTTTCAGCGGCCCAAATTGCGCCCGTTTTGCGCGGATTGGCCAGCAGTTACCGCCCCATGATCGGGCATTTTACCAACGACGAGCGGGTACTGGAATTTATCAACGCCAACGATTTGGAGCGTTTGGCCCGCATGGGTACCTCTTGCCCCGACCACTTTTTGCGGACCAAAATCCGGCCGTTGGTGCTGGATTTACCCGCCGATTTGGCCGAAACCGACCTCCGCAGCCACGTGGAACGGCAGTTTGAAGCCTACCGCGCCGATTACCAGGCCTACTACGACCGCTGCAAACACCCCAATTCCCCGGCGGTGCGCGACCCCAATCCGGTGGTCATTTTGTACCCCGGCGTGGGCATGTTTACGTTTGCCAAAGACAAACAAACCGCCCGCGTGGCCGCCGAATTTTACATCAATGCCATTAATGTCATGCGCGGTGCCGAGGCCGTGAGCGATTACGTGGGTTTGGCCGAACAGGAAGCCTTCGATATTGAATATTGGTTGCTGGAAGAAGCCAAATTGCAACGAATGCCCAAACCCAAACCGTTGTCGGGCAAAGTTGCTTTGGTAACAGGCAGCGCGGGGGGTATTGGTAAAGCCATTGCCTGGAAATTTGCCGAAGAAGGCGCTTGTGTGGTCCTCAACGACATCAATGAAGTGCGCCTGGAAGAGGCCCGCGCCGCATTTGTGCAGCAATTTGGCCGCGACGCCGTGGCCACAACCTTGCTCGACGTGACCGATCCGGCCAGTATTCGGGTGGCTTTGGCCAATACTTGTCTGGCGTTTGGCGGCGTGGATATTGTGGTCAACAACGCGGGTATCAGCATTTCAAAAAGTATTACCGACCATACCCTCGAAGATTGGGATAAATTGTACGATATTTTGGTAAAAGGCCAATTTGTGGTGAGCCAGGCAGCGGTGGAGATTTTGCGCAAACAGGCCACGGGCGGCGATATTTTGAATATTGTTTCCAAAAATGCCGTTGTTTCGGGGCCAAATAACGCCGGTTACGGTTCGGCCAAAGCCGCACAAGCCCACCTGACACGCCTGATGGCGGCCGAATTGGGCGGCGATAATATCCGGGTCAACATGGTCAACCCCGATGCCGTGATCGCTGGGTCCAATATTTGGGCCGGGGGCTGGGCCGAAGGTCGCGCCAAAGCCTATGGCATTACCGTCGAGGAATTGCCCGCTTTTTACGCCAAACGCACGCTTTTGGGCCAGGTGATTCTGCCCGAAGACATTGCCAATGCCTGTTTTGCCTTCGTTGGCGGCCTGTTAAATAAATCCACCGGCAATGCCCTCAACGTGGACGGCGGCGTCGCCATGGGCTTTTTAAGATGAGAGATGAGTTAGGAGAGATGAGAGATGAGTTTTTGCTCGTCGTAGAGCGTAGCGTACATGTTTTTTAAAATGAGCACGCTACGCTTAGTGTATTTTTAGGGGTAAAAAAATCTACGACGGGCAAAACTCATCACTCATCATTCCTAACTCATCACTTCTAACTCATCTCTCATCACTCATCTCTCATCACTAAAAATGGAACTTATACACGAACACAACCAACAAAAAAGCACCCGGCACGCGGCGGCTTTTGACTATATCGCCGGAGAACTCACCCAACGCGGCGTAAATATTGAAGCGCTCATCGCCCAAATTCAAGCCTTTCAGGTGGCCATACCATCGTGGGCATTGGGAACGGGCGGCACCCGTTTTGGGCGTTTTCCCATTGGCGGCGAACCCCGTAACCTCGAAGAAAAAATAGAAGATGTGGGTTTGCTCCACGCCCTCAACTGCTCGTCCAATTCCATTTCGTTGCACATTCCCTGGGATATTCCCCGCGACCCGGCGGCGTTACAACAACTGCTGGCCGTCCTCGGCCTCACTATTGATTCCGTTAATTCTAATACGTTTCAGGACCAGCCGGGGCAAGCCTTATCGTACAAATTTGGTTCCCTCGCGCACACCGACGCGGCTACGCGCGCGCAAGCCGTGGCGCACAACGTGGAGTGCATCCGGCACGGAGTGGCCCTCGATTCCAAAGTGCTCACTGTTTGGCTCGCCGATGGTTCCAATTTCCCCGGACAGCAGCATTTTCGCCGGGCCTGGCAACGCACCGCCGAAGCCTTGGGCGAGATTTACCAAGCCCTGCCCGACGACTGGTCCATGCTGATTGAATACAAGCCTTACGAACCGCATTTTTATTCGATGGTCGTGCCCGACTGGGGTACATCGTGGGCATTTTGCCAATATTTGGGCGAAAAAGCGCAGGTTTTGGTGGATTTAGGCCATCATTTGCCCAATACCAACATCGAACAGATTGTGGCGCGGCTCATGCACTTTGGCCGCCTCGGCGGGTTCCACTTTAACGGCTCCATGTACGGCGACGACGACCTCACCACGGGCAGCATCAAACCGTACCAGTTTTTCCTGATTTTTAACGAATTGGTGGACGCCATGCAAGACCCAACGGTCAAAAATCCGCCCCTCGCCTGGATGATTGATGCCAGCCACAACACCAAAGACCCGCTGGAAGATCTGTTACAATCGGTGAACAATATCCTCGTCACTTACACCAAAGCCTTGCTCGTGGACCGGGCGCAATTGCAGGCCGCGCAGGAATCAAACGACGTGGTGGCCGCCGAAGAACTGCTCCGCGACGTATTTGCCCTCGATGTACGGCCTTTGGTCGCCGAAGCCACGCGCCGGGCGGGCGGAGCCATTGATCCCATTGGGGTTTTTCGCACCGCCAACATTCGACAACATTTAATCAAAGAACGCGGCCAAAACAGCGTTGCAACTGGTTTGTAATATGGCACACACGCTTATCATTGACATTGGCAAAACCAACAAAAAAGCCTTGGTGTTTGACCAAAACTTCAAAATTGTCCACGAAGTTTCGGCGCAAATACCCGAAACCGTGGACGAAGACGGTTTTCCCTGCGAAGACCTGAAAGCCCTCGAAAACTGGATTGAAGATGCCCAGAGCGCGGCGTTCCAATTGCCCGGCATTCAAATAGAGCACATGTCTTGTACCGCTTACGGGGCCAGTTTGGTGCATTTGGACGCTGATGGAATGCCCATAGCACCGCTGTACAATTATTTAAAACCCTTTCCCCCCGATCTGCTCGACGAATTTTTGGCCAAATACGGCCCGGCCGAAAAAATTTGCCTCGAAACGGCTTCTCCGCTGTTGGGCAACCTCAACGCCGGGTTGCAATTGTACTGGTTGAAACACCGCCGCCCCCACATTTACGAAAAAATAAAATATAGCCTGCATTTACCGGAATGGGTATCGCGGACCATTGGCGGTTCGTACCGGGCGTTGGAGGTGACCAGTTTGGGTTGCCATACCCTGCTGACGGACGTTCGCAAAGGCGATTACCACCATTGGGTAAAAGCGGAGGGCCTCACCGATAAACTCACGCCTATACCGTCGCCGGAACCACCGGGTATGGACACCGGTTTGCACGATAGCAGCAGCGCTTTGTATCCTTATTTGTGTTTGATGGAGGAGCCTTTTTTGCTAATTTCCACGGGCACCTGGTGCATTTCGATGAATCCCTTCAACGACGAGCCATTAACTTTGGAAGAAATGCGGCAGGATTGTTTGTATTATATTCAAATGGATGGCACTCTGGTCAAATCAGCGCGGTATTTTGGAGGGAACGAGCACGAAGCAGGCGTGAAAAAAATTGCCGAAGAACGGGGTGTTTCGCCCGATTTTTACCAAAAAGAAATTCCCGAAGGGAGTGTTTTAGACCAAAAGTACGACGAATTAATGCGGAATATTGTAGAAAAACAGGCCCAATCTACCCGGTTGGCACTGGGCAACAGCAACGTAAAGCGGTTAATTGTAGATGGCGGATTTGCGCACAACAGCCGTTATTTGCGCGGGCTGGCCAATGCGTTCCCCCACCTTTCGGTATATGCCGCCGAAGTACCACACGCTTCGGCTTTGGGGGCGGCACTCTACCTCCATACTTCCTGGACGACCGACCAGATACCAGAACACATGATGCGTTTACAAAAAATTTCCTGAGGTATGTTTATTCAATATGCAGTGCAAGGGGAAGTTACCCAACCGGTGTTGGTGTTATCCAATTCGTTGGGCGCCGATATGTTTATGTGGGAGGAACTTGCGGTGCGGTTATCCCCGCATTTTCGGGTAATTCGATACGCGCTCGTGGCAGAAGCCACGGGTGACGCCATCCCGTATCCAACAGTACCGGAACCGACGTTAGCGTGGTTTTCGGGGGCGGTTTTGACGTTATTGGACCATTTATCCGTCGAAAAAGCCCATTTTTGTGGGTTGTCGATGGGTGGAATGGTTGGTCAGTGGCTGGGCCTGAATTGTCCGGCGCGTTTTGAAACGTTGATATTGAGTAATACCGCCGCCCAAATTGGCACGGCGGAAACCTGGAATACCCGCATCGAGACGGTGCAAAAGCAGGGTTTGGAGGCGATTGTGGACGCAACGATGGAACGCTGGTTCACCGATGGCTTCCGGCAGGGGCAGCCGGAGCGGGTCGCCCGCGTGCGTGCGGCATTTGTGCGCAGTCCCTCCTCTTTGTACCTCATGTCGTGCGTGGCCCTGCGCGATGCCGATTTTAGGGCTGATTTGGAAAAAATAACCGTTCCCGTTTTGGTTATTGCGGGCACCGAAGACCCGGTAACGACGTTGGAACAAGCGACTTTTTTGGTGCAACGGATTCCAGCGGCTCAACTCGTGCAATTACCCACCCGACATTTATCCGCCACCGAAAATCCGGGCGATTTTGCCAATGCAATTATGACACTATTACTAACACAATCATTTACACAATGAAAAAATCACGTACATTATTTCAATACCCGAACCTGTTGATGCTCATTGGGGTTTGGTTGGGGCTTGCTCCAACGGCTAACTATGCGCAAAACGCCGTTGTCGTGCCCATTGAAACCAAAAATAACGCGTTGGTGCTGGCGACCGACAAAGCCAACCGATTGTGCATCACGCATTTTGGCAAACGCCTCAAAAACACCGCCGATTACGCCCAAATCGCCCAACAACACTGGAACAAAGACGATAACGCGGGCATTTACAACGCCGCTTACACCTCCAGCGGTTCGACCAACCTCGTGGAACCGGCCCTGAATATTACCCACGCCGACGGCAATACCTCCACCGAATTGAAATACGTGCGCCACGAGTCGGTTCAATCCGACATGAACGTGGTGCACACCAAAATTGTGTTAAAGGATGAAATATACGCCGTGGAGATAACGCTGCATTACAAAACCTACGCCAACGAAGACGTGGTAGAGCAGTGGGCCGTGATTAAAAACAACGAAAAAGGCGCGATCGAACTCGAAAAATACGCGTCGGCGAACCTTTATTTTGCTTTTGAAAATTATTACCTCACCAGTTACCACGGTTCCTGGGGGCGCGAAATGAAACCCGAGGAAACGCTGCTCACCAACGGCATCAAAACGCTGGATTCCAAATTGGGTGCCCGCACCAACCTGTTCGCGCCGCCCACGTTTCAACTGTCGTTCGATCGCCCGGCCACCGAAGAAGAAGGGAAAGTACTGTTGGGGCAATTGGCCTGGTCCGGTAACTTCCGCATTGATTTTGAGATGGATTCGTACCACCACCTGCGGTTAATGGCGGGCATAAATCCGCACGCTTCCGAATATCCGTTGGAGGCCGGACAGGAGTTTACAACGCCCGCTTTGATTTACACTTTTTCGGACCACGGTAAAGGTGCCGCCAGCCGTAACCTGCACCGTTGGGCCAAAAAATACCGCCTGCTGGACGGCAACGGCAGCCGCCTGACTTTGTTGAACAACTGGGAAGCGACGTATTTTGATTTTGACGAAAACAAATTAACCGGCTTGTTTAAAGGGGCCAAAAAATTGGGCGTGGACATGTTTTTGCTCGATGATGGCTGGTTTGGCAACAAATACCCGCGCAACGACGACCGCGCGGGTTTGGGCGATTGGCAGGAAAACGTTAAAAAATTGCCCCACGGCATTGGGCATTTGGTAAAAGAAGCCACCGCCGCCGGGGTGAAATTTGGCATTTGGCTGGAACCCGAAATGGTGAACCCCAAAAGTGAATTGTACGAACAACACCGCGATTGGGTGATTCGCCAGCCCGAACGCCCCGAACATTATTTCCGAAACCAGTTGGTATTAGATCTTTCTAACCCCGAAGTGCAGGATTTTGTGTTTGGTATTTTGGATAATATGTTTAGCAAAAATCCCGATATCGCTTTTGTAAAATGGGACTGCAACGCGGTTATTTACAACGCGCATTCGCAATATTTGGCCAAAACCAAACAAAAACAAAGCAAATTGTACGTGGATTACGTGAAAGGTTTGTACAAAGTGCTCGACCGCGTGCGGGCCAAATACCCCAATGTAGACATGATGTTGTGTTCCGGCGGCGGTGGTCGGGTAGATTACGGTGCGCTCAAGTATTTCACCGAATTTTGGCCCAGCGACAATACCGACCCGTTGGAACGGGTGTTTATCCAGTGGGATTATTCTTATTTTTACCCGGCCATTGCCACCTGTAACCACGTCACGGATTGGAGCAAAGTATCCATCAAATACCGCTGCGACGTGGCGATGATGGGCAAAATGGGTTTCGATATTGTGGTAGATCACCTTTCTCCCAACGATTTGGCGTCGGCGCAAAAGGCCATTACGGATTACAACGCCATCAAAGAAGTGGTGTGGCACGGCGATTTGTACCGTTTGTCGAACCCTTGGGAGCAGCCCGTGGCATCGGTGATGTACGTGAGTGAAAAACAGGATAAAGCCGTGATGTTCAATTATTTGGTGAGCAATCGGTTCGATTTTATTTACACCATCGAGCCTATCCAATTGCGGGGGCTTGATCCCAATAAAAAATACCGGGTTCGGGAGTTAAATGTTTACCCGGAAACCAAAACCACCTTAGACGAAACGGCGGTGTATTCCGGCGATTTCCTGATGTCGGTGGGTTATAACCCCGACGTTACGTTGCGGCGCACCAGTGTGGTACTGGAGATTACCCAAGTGAATTAACGATTGCAGATGGGTTGCGGTGAGTCGTTGAAAAGGGCTTTTGGACCGTTTTTTACCCTCACCGCAACCCAGTTTATTGTTTAATGACCCGTTGCCGAAACAGTTGTTGGTCGTTTAAAATATCCAAAATATACCCTCCGGCGGGCAAATGACCCGGTGCGACGGGGATTAATTCCCGTTCGATTTCCACGGTGCGGTGGACCAGTGTCCCGTTGCCGTTATACAACCGAATTTCCAGTTCTTTTCCCGTTGCAGCCGTTGGGCAATGCACCCAAAAACTGTGCGCAAACGGGTTCGGTTGTGCCCGGTATTTCCACGCCGATGGTTGCGTAGTGCCGGAAACCGGCTCCGTTACGGTGAATGCCCCCCAAATGAGGTTATCCGCTTCATTGGGTTCGGTGGCTAAGTTGCGCGGATCACCTTTGACCAAGATGTACCAGTTTCCGGGTGCCGTATTGAGCGGAATCGCAATGGAATCAGGGTATTGAAGCAATAGGGCACCGGCGGGCAGCGCAGCGTTGAGTGGTTGTTGAACGAACCAATCCTCCGCGCTAATGGTGGTATCCTGCGACAGATAATAGCCCATTTCCCAGGTGTTTTCGGCCAAGGCATTGCCCGTATTGCGCGCATCGAAACGGAAAAAAAGGTTGGAACCGGCCGGCACAACGGGATTCTCCAGCGTGAGATTGGATACTGCTATATTCGTGTAAGTGAGCAGGTTGTAACAATAATCGCTGGTATCAAACAGGAAAGTAATCGTTTGGTCGCAAAGATTACCCGATTGCCCCGTCACTTGAAAAGTTAAAGTGCCATCGAGCAAATACGGACTAATATCACTCATGGCGTATTGAAACGGATAATTTTGGTTAAAAATCCCGCTCAAAGGTGCGGCACCCGGCCAATCCTGCAACAAGGCCGTCCAGCCCACGGTATCGGGACTGATCAAGTTGAAATTCACCGTTAGCGAATCATCCGTGGGAACACCGGAGGTTTGGTTGTCGTCGCAAAAGGAGTAATAAATGCCCGGAAGGCACGGTACTTCAACGATTTCGGCGGTAAAATGGCAGGTTGTGGTATTACCCCGGGCATCGGTGGCGGTAAATTCAATGTTGTACACCCCGGCAGCGAGGTATCCCGGTTGCAGGTTGCTCGTGACCGATACCACCGCACAGTTATCGGCGGCGTTGGGCGGTGTCCAGTTCAGGTATTCGCTGCTATTGATGGTTTCGATCACCATATTTTGGGGGCAATCGGTCAGAATTGGTGGTTCGGCATCGGTGAGACAAACGTTGTTGTCGGCGGGTTCACCATCGGCGCGGAGCAGGGTGAGGTAGGCCATGCCGGCCATATTTCCACAAATCGCCACGTCCCCGGCGAGGTTTTGTACACCATCAACGGCACCGGCAGGGTAGGGTTTACGCCAGACAACATTGCCCGCTGCGTCGAGGCGGGTGCTGTAATACGCGTGGTAAGCGCTGGTGTTTTCGCCCAAGGCTAAGCCACCGCCGTCGTTGACAGGTACGGTAACGCTACTGCTGGTGGTGCCTTGCGGAACACAAACTCCGCCACAGGCCATTTCGTTGATCGCCCAGGCCTGGTTTTTTTTGTAAAAACTTTGGTAATAAGTACTCCATTTTCCGTATTCCGATTGGTTCACGGAGTAGAGTAGGGTGCTGTCCTGAAAACCGGCTTTCAGGCTGGTGGCATTCATGGAAAAAGTGCCTTGGTAGTTATTGGTAATGCCGTCAACGTAGGTGTAAATGCTGCCATCGGCGCTAATGCGGCGAATGTCAAAGCCGAAAATTTGTTCAATATAGCCGTAATAATTTAAAACAGCCCCGAAATCGCCGTTGGGTAATTGGGTTAGCCGCGTTACGGCCGCCGCTGCCGGTCCGTCGGTGCGCCGCCATAATTCATTTCCATCTGCATCGGTGCGGAGTAAAAACGGCAACTGGCTGCTGGCTCCGGCGGGGTTGGGTAAATATTGGTATCCACCCACCAAAAAGCCGCCATCGGTGGTTGTCGTAACACATTGGGGGATTTCTTCGTTGGGCGTGGCGATGAATTTTGTCCAAAAAACAACGCCTTGTTCGTTCATTTTTACCAAAAAGAAACCGCCCGAATCGCGTTGTACCCGAACCAAAGCATTGGGTCCGGCAAAGGTTGTTTGTTCGCCAAACGGCCCGGTATCGGCGTTGTTGATGATGTTTCCCTGGGCATTGACCAGGACCGCCCGGGTGTTATTTTCGGGTGTTTTTACCAAAACAGTGTATGATAAATCGGCATTTTGTCGAACCTCCTGCGCCTGGCCGGTTCCGAGCAAAATCCGTTCCGGTTGTACGAACGGGTTATTAATGGAGATTAAAAAAACACTTTGGTTATTGGCCGGATACAAATCATCACCGGCGGTGGCCCGCAACCAGTACGTACCGGTTTTCATTTGGGGCGGCAACAACAACGTCAGCGCGTCATTGTACATTTGTCCGGCGTTCAAAGTACCAAAATAATACGTTCCCAGCGGGTAACTATTGAGCCAATACAACGTGGAATCGTTGTGCAATGTAAAAGTGACGCTCGCCGCGGGTGTAATGCCCCCGCCCACGTTGCGCACCGTAAATGCAACGGGTATGGCTTCGCCGTTGGCGGTCACTGTGGGCTGGTTAAGGGTAAGTTCATAGTCGGGCAACGTAATGCCCATGGGTACTGGTACATCAACAAAAGTAAGGTTATCACTTTCATCGGTTTCGGGGAGGGTGCCATCCGCATCGGCCAATAACCCGATGGTAAATGGGTTGTTAAGTAGTTCCTGCGGGGAGCGAATTGACGTAACCGATGCGCTAAATGACTCCCAGGCGGGTAACGGTGGAATGCGTATTTTTTGAATGGTCGCCCCCGAATTTGCGGCGTACACCGTTGCCCAGGTGCTATCGGTGACCGGCCAGGCGGAGGCGTTATTGACCTGCACCACGGCATTCAGGACATTGGTATTGCTCCACCAAGTGGCATTGATTTGGGCCGTGAGGTTGGGGGTATTGCCGCTCAAAACCCGAAAATAGCCCGCGACAACGATGTTATTGGTTTCATCGGATTCGTTAATTTGTTCGTTGGCATCGGCATACAGCAACAAATAATAATAGGTATCGGGCAAAGTCCCCAGGTTCATATTTCCTTCCACGGCCAATACCGCTTGCCCGGCCGCAATATTGCCGGATAAGACACTGCCATTTTGATAATCATCGGGAGACCAAATATCGTCGGTAGAAAGAGCAAATTTGATCAGGAAATCGCCATTGGCCGTCTGGTCGCCCTGGTTGTATACATCAAAACTAAATTGCAAATTGGTATTCGCAAAAGCATCGGTGTACACCGGTTGGGTGGCAAATAAACGTAAATCGGCTTGGGCAGAGAGCATATATAAAAAGCCCAGTTGCAGCCAGGCCGCAACTAATATTTTGTAAATCGGTTTCATTCGGCAAATGTACCAAGAACCCCGATTAAATAGCCAATAAAAATAACGAGATTATAAGAGCATGTCTAAAAAGTGCTGTACGCGGGCTACATCTTCCGGTGTATCAATACCAATCGTTTCGAGCGTGGTTATCCCGACGCGAATGCGGTAGCCATTTTCGAGCCAGCGCAATTGCTCCAGCGATTCGGCCAGTTCCAGCGGCGAAGGTTGTAATAAAGCGAGTTCGAGCAGCACGTCTTTGGCAAAACCATACAACCCGATGTGTTTATAATGTTGTTGGGTATTGAGCCATTCGGTGGTTTCTTTTCCCCGTAAAAAAGGAATGGGATGGCGGCTAAAATACAAAGCGTGGTGATTTTGGGCCAATGCCATTTTTACGCAGTTGGGGTCGAAGAGTTGCGATTCCTGTTCCATTTTTTTGGCCAATGTGGCAATGCCTCCGGTGGCGTGGCGCAGGGTTTGGCACAATAAATCAATTTGTTCGGGTTGAATAAACGGCTCATCGCCCTGAACATTGAGCACCCATGATTCATCGGGATACAAACGGGCTACTTCGGCGCAGCGATCGGTTCCGCTGAGGTGATCGGGGTTGGTCATTACAACTTGTCCGCCAAACGATTGAACGTGGTTAAAAATTCGTTGATCATCGGTAGCCACCACCACCTGCGTCACCAAACTGGCTTTTTGCGCTTGTTGATACACCCGCTGAATCATAGAGATATCACCCAGCATGACCAGTGGTTTGCCGGGAAAACGGGTGGATGCATAACGAGCGGGAATGATACAAAGCATGTTGGGTGGTGTTAAGTGATACTATTTTCCAGCAAAGTTATAATGAATGTGCCCGATAGTAATCATCTGACAAAAAAAACGCTTCACGCTTCACTTTTCGTTCTTCACTCTTCACTCTTCACTTTTCGTTCTTCACTCTTCACTCTTCACTTTTCGTTCTTCACTATTCTCTCTTCACTAAAAAAACTGGTTAACGAAATTCAAAAGTGCCGGAATATAGGGTGCATTAGGGAGAGAAGTGTAATTTTTGCGGCGTTTTATCGTATATACAGCGGCCAGGAAGGACGAGTATTCATCACAACCTGTGCTATTTTACAAAACACGCACTTAAATTTTATATGAAAAAGTTCATTTTATTCTTATTTCCTTTGGCAGCCTTATTTGCTGCTGCACCAGGACCCGAAGTAACTACAGAAAAAGATCCGACGATTCCGGCGGAAATTGAGACCCTGTTAAACAAGTATGGTTGTAATGCCTGCCACTCTGTAAAACGTAAATTGGTAGGTCCCATGTGGCAAGATATTGGCGCAAAAGGTTATTCTAAAAAGCGCATCGCGGCATTGGTGAAAAAACCAGAGCCTGCCAACTGGCCCGGTTACCCAGCCATGCAACCACAAACAACCGTTCCTAAAGGTGATTTGGACAAAATCGCCGGCTGGATTGTGACGTTGAAGGGTTAAATTTGTTGGAAGGGTTAAATTTGTTGGAAGGGTTGAATTTGTTGAATTTGTTGAATTTGTTGAATTTGTTGAATTTGTTGAATTTGTTGAATTTGTTGAATTTGTTTTGCTCGTCGTAGCGTACACATTTTGTTGCCTGTCGTAGCGTACACGTTTTGTGGCCCGCATATCTTTTTTACCATTAAGAGTGCGAGAAATAAGCGGTACGTGTTCACACCAGATAGTTTAGAGATATTTTCACTGTTCACTAAAAAAACGTGTACGTTACAACGGGCAAAACAAAAAACAAAAAACGAACGCTCTACGACGAGTACAAAAAACGCACGCTCTACAACGGGCAAAACCAATTCAACCCTTCCCAACCAATTCAACCAATTCAACCCTTAAACTCTTTCAATCACCAATGCCGTTGCCCCGCCGCCGCCGTTGCAAATAGCGGCCAGGCCCAATGTGCCATCGCGCTGTTGCAATACATTATTCAGGGTCGTAACAATCCGCGCACCGGATGCACCCAGCGGGTGACCGAGTGCCACTGCTCCACCAAATACATTGGTTTGATCGTGTCGGATACCCATTACCTGTTCAAAGGCCATCGTGACTACTGAAAAAGCCTCATTTACTTCAAAATAATCAATATCACCCGTTGATAAGCCCGCCATTTTCAGTGCCTTGGGCGCAGCAACCGTGGGCGTTGTGGTGAACCATTCCGGCTCTTGTTCGGCATCGGCAAAGCCACGAATGAGGGCCAATGGCTTCAAACCGTATTTTTTAACCGCTTCTTCACTGGCCAAAATTAGCGCCGAAGCACCGTCGTTGATGGTACTGGCGTTGGCAGCCGTCACCGTGCCGTCGGGAGTGAAAGCCGGACGAAGCCCGGGAATTTTATCAAACTGCACTTTTTTGTATTCTTCGTCGTCGGAGAGCAACACCGGATCACCTTTGCGCTGCGGAATAGCCACGGGCACGATTTCGGATTTCAGGAAACCCGCTTCGGTAGCCGCCGCCACGCGCTGGTACGAATCAATGGCAAAAGCATCCTGGGCTTCGCGCGAAATATGGTACTTCACCGCCGTTGCATCGGCGCAAACGCCCATTGCTTTTTGGTTGTACACATCCGTGAGGCCGTCCTTGGCCAATCCGTCTACCAATTCACCCGAACCATATTTGTATCCCCAGCGGGCATTCGGAATATAATACGGAATTTGCGACATGTTCTCCATGCCACCGGCCACCACGATTTCGTTGATCCCCAGCATAATGCTTTGGGCACCGAGGGTAATGGCCTTAATACCAGATGCGCATACCTTATTAATGGTGGTGCAGGGAACGTGGGCGGGTAAACCGGCGAATACTGCCGCCTGACGGGCCGGAGCCTGGCCCAAGTTGGCACTGACTACGTTGCCCATCAGCACTTCGTTCACCATATCGGGCTGAACACCGGCTTTTTCTAAGGCACCTTTAATGGCCGCAGCGCCCAGTTGGGTGGCACTAACGCCGGCCAAACTTCCGCCAAAACTCCCAATGGGCGTACGAACAGCGGATACAATATATACTTTTTGCATAGTGGTGGTGTGTGGTAGCGGGCTTTATTCAACGCGCGCTACTTGATTAGGAATGAAGTACGGCACCGGAGAAGTGGCGCAAAAACGTTTACCCGCGCCACCGGATGCCATATCGGGGGCAAAATTACGAAATTTTGCTTTTCCGAAATCGAAATCTTGTTTGGCATTCAGGATTAATCATTTTAAAAAATTTTACGCAAAAAACCTGCGGTTTATGATTCTTGCAAAGATCAAAACGACGCAAAATACATTGTTTAAAACTTGCCGGAAGGGGCAAATAAACCATAACTTTGCATTGTAAATACAAATTTTTATTCTACCTTATCAAAAATACAGCACAATGAGCAAATCAGGTTTTGATGTGATTTCCCCCCGCGACGCTTACGCAGCGTACATCATGGGCAGCACTTTAGTAGATGTTCGCACTACCAAAGAAATTGAATCTAAAGCGATCAATTTGAAAAACCTCAAAAATATTCCGTTTGAAGAGTTGGAAAATCGCGTTGGTGAAATTCCGGCCAATCGTCCGGTGATTTTTTTCTCACGCGTGGGTGTTAAAGGTAAAGAAGCCGCAAAAATTCTGGCAAAACAAGGGTTCGAACAAGTAGCAATGGTTGATGGCGGTGTAACTGCTTGGGAAGAATTCGGTTTGCCGGTTAAAGCATAGTAATCATACGAGGACTGTAAACCATAGTTGGAAAACCCGCTTTCGGCGAAATGCTGTAAGCGGGTTTATTTTTTGTCAAAAAACGAAGCCGCTCCCGGTGTAGAATTTTTTTTTAAGTCCCGTGCAACAAAATACTAAAAGATTGCGCCCATGCGTTTAGGCATTCACAATTCGTTCATTTATTATTAAAACAATCGTTTATGAAACAATCCTTTTTTGGGGTTTTTACCCTGTTCGCCCATTTTTTATTGGCCCAAACGGCCCACATTGCTGGCACAGTCACCAACTATCACCCCGAAAACGACGGGCATTACGTGATGTTTTCTTCGCTGGATTTTGAAAAACCGGTCAAAAAATTAGCCCAAATTGATGAAAAGGGCCGGTTTAAGGTGGCTCTGGACATCACTGACTTAACGGAAGTGCAGGTTCGGCTCCGCGAAAATATAGCGTTAATCCTCGTGGACAAAGGTGATGCCGTTGTTGTTGAAATTCAATCGGATTCTACCCATTGGCGCCCCCAATGGCGGGTGAAAGAAGGTAAATTGCGCACCGCCAACCAACAACTCGCCAAGCACATCGGAACACTGGACTCTTTAGAGGGTGATATTATCAATGCTTTTGGGACAATGACTGCCAATGATTCCTTCCAGTTGTATGCCCGCAGTACATTGGCCAGGGCGGCATTTTGGCAACAGGAGCACCCGGAGTTAGACCCCGTTTTTGTTCGTTATTTTTCCGATTTTCTGCATTTTTGTGCGTTTCATTTTATTTCAACTAAACCGTTCCGGTCGGGGAATAAAACAATGCTCCCCACGGATCCTTATTTGGCGTTTGCTTACGATCCCAATACGGCAACCTGTCAATTTTCGCGCAACACAGAAAAGTACTACAATTTTGTCCGAATGGGTGGCTCATTTATTCATGTTGCGGTAGATAATAACCCGCAATTTGAACAGGAGCGGGCGCTTTGGGGCGACCCGGCGGACCGTCACCTCAAGGCACGGCAATTTAAAACCCAGATGCAAAAACTGCCCTCCCAGGATGTGCGCAATGCCATGTACAAATCGTTGTTTCAGTGGTACAAAACAATTCCGGAACTATGGGAAAGCCCCGAACAAATGGAGGCCATTGCGCAGCAGGTAAAACTTCAAAATTCGGGCAATGTGTACGATATATTGCGCGAGTTTGAAGCACCCGCCACCGTAAAAAAGGAATTAGAAATGATTTTTGCCCCGGCAAAAGACAAACCCCTGTTGTTAGATCTTTGGATGGAGCATTGTGTGCTTTGTTACGCGGGTTTCCCCAAAATGGAGGAAGCGCACACCCAATTGGCCGACCAAGTGGCTTTTGCTTACCTGGCGGGCGATACCCCTCGGGATGCCTGGCAAACCATCAGTGCTGAAAAAGGTCTCACCGGTCCCAATTATCTGCTCTCCCCGGACGCTCAACTGTATTTTAAGGCGTTTTTTGATTTATATGGCTATCCGCAATATATTCTTATTGATAAAGGAGGAGAAATTGTGTCTAAAAAATATTCTTTCAGGAATTACGAACACTTAAAAACGCATTTGCTGAGCAAGCCGTAAAACCGTGACAAAAGTTACGTTGCATATAATGTGCTGCTAATGGATTTTGACCCTATCAACCCATGACTTCAGTCGTGGGTTGATACACCTGAAATGTTCGGTATTTCGCCCTCCTACAGCATTGACAGACAAAAAATAATGATGCTCCACCCGCCAAAAATCATTTGCAAGCCCACTAATTGGATTGAGCGTATCCTTCAATCATTTGTTTGCATTTTTTCATGATGGCAAATATTTTGAAAATATCCTCGTCAGAGGCATTGTGTGCATTGCTAACACAATACTTGTCGCCTTCCAGCAGCACAAAAAACCAGTTCCTACCCGAAACAAAACAACCAAAAATGGGCAGTCGTGCCTTGTTTTTGGCCTGTGCGGCGACCATTCCGATCAATAATTGCCCCAGCGGATCATTGTCGCGACGATTTTCCTGTTTGTATTCGTGCAGGCAGAAATAAGGCGTTTTGGGCAAGACTTTGCCTTTTGCCAACATAAAATCAACTTTCCCGGACGCCGAAACCGTGGGCGTTTCAATCGTCAATGTGCGCTGTGTAAATGGTTTAAACAAATCGGTATTAAAATCCACCAGGGTCAAGACCGGACCAATGAAAAAAAGTTTTAGTTCGTCCTCGTTCCAGTTTTGGGCTTCTTTTAATAATAACTTCCGATAATGCTCCAGCATAATCGTTTCCAATTCAGAGGGCGCGCAATTTTCGGCTAAAAGCCATTCTTCAAAATTGGGTAAACTGGCAACGGGCGAAATGCCAAATGCATCTTCTACTTGCTCGTAATTCCAGGTATCAAATGATCTCATTTTTTATCAATTTTACGCAAAGTTACGGGAAAAACTAAAATAAATGCCTCGGTTTTTTACGTGCGGCGGGTGTTAGATACAAATGCCTTTAGTTTGAGTGCTTTAATGGGGATATTTATCAACAAAGATGATGACTTTAGTGCGCCATCGCGCCACAATTTTTATCGTCTCGGAGGGGAAATTAGTACGTATAATTCAAAATGATGTTCAAGTGCGACATGTCAACTTTGTTAATCAGGTAGCGGTCGTTCCCGTACACCTCGCCCATGCGCCCTTTCCACACGTACAAAAATTGGGCTTTCAGTCCTTTTAATGCATCGCCAAAGGTGTACCGCAGGTCAACGTTGACCTGCCGGAAAGCCGGGAACGCGTATTTGTTAAACGCCGCATCTTTTACATCGGGTAAATAAAAATGACCGTAAGCGAGTTCAATCTTGAGTTTTTGCGCGGGATTTTGCCACAAAACCCGCCCGGTTACGGCGTGCGAATTGCCACTGCCCTCGATTCGTTCGCGGGGCATAAAGGTGTAAAATGGTTCGCGGCCCCATTCTCGGGGCGATAAAAAGCGTCCGTCTGAAGTGATATGGGTATAAGCGCCCAAGATTTTCCAGTTACCGCGTTGCCAACCCGCCTGCGTACTGATAACATTGGACCGACCACCTTTTACAAAATACGATTTGGAAGCATCTTCGTTGCCGCCGTGCGCAAGGGCATCCTGGTGGATGAATTGCGCGCCCAGCAGGAGGTTGTGGTCGTTGCCGAGCGGGTGGGTATAATCCACCTGCGCAAAGGAAGTGTTGAAAATATTGTCAATATAATGCTCCCATACCTGAATTTTGGTGCGTTTGCCCCATTGGCGGGTGGCACCCATGATGCCTACACCGGCACTTTCGAGGTTGGTGGCGTAGCCGCTCCCCGTGCCATCAGGGTTGAGGCCCTTGGGATATAACCCAATGGATTCGCCTATACCATACCATTCTACGGTGCTTCGCGGCGATATTTTCCACAACCAGCCACCTTCCAGTTTGGTGTTTTTGAGTGCTTTTATTTCGGCCCAAATGCCCGCAACGGCGGTGGGGCGCATTCGGCCATCCTGGAAATTAATAAATGGAGTTTGGATCCCTTGTTGGCCCAGCGTAAGGAGTGATTTTTTCCACTGGTACCGCAACCAAAATTCCTCCATTCTGTCGAAGTCACGGTGATTGGTGGGGTCTTCTACATCGAATAGCCCAATTTCGTAGCGGTTCAGCGCACCGGTAACCGAGTCCCGGGCCGTCAGATCGGAGGAGGTAATTTTATGGTTAAACATACCTCCGATCCCAAAACTAAACCCGTGCCAAGGTGCGGTGCTAAAGTGCAAACTTCCGCCCGCTGCCCACGCGTAATAATCCGAGAGGTTGCGGGTATTGTCGGTCGCCATAAAATAAGTCCGAAAATGCCCGCGAAAATGGCCTTGTTCAAAAGCCTCTAACAAGTTGGCGGCTTGTTTCTTGTGGGGTGTTTCGGTGACGTGTTCTTGTGTATGGGTGGGTGTAACTACCTCTGTTGGCACGGTGTGTTGGCCCACCAAAGCAGATGTTTGTAGGGCAATGGCTATTATCAGGTAAATGTGTTTCATATTCGTATCCTATCTAAAAACTACTGCAAAGGTGGGGATGTGCGCATGGGGCATTGTGTGACTTATATCACTGTGCATTGTTTTTTTATAAAATACCTGAGTGCTGAACATCGAACATCGAACGCCGAACACCGAATAACGAATAACGAAGTGCCGAACATCGAATATCGAAGACCGAAATAATGAGTTAATAAACGCCGTAGGGTATGATGTGGCATTATCCCGCGTTTAAGCGACGATTGCCTAACTTATAATAACCTTAGTGCTGATAATTGAATGCAGTGGGGCTGTCTCATAAGCAGATACTTCGATGTTCGGTGTTCGGCGTTCGATGTTCGGTGTTCAGTACTTCGTTGTTCGGCCAACCTGACTATCTTACTTACAAGACGGCAGCCTTCCCTTGAAAAAACAAGTTTATCAAAAACGCACTTTTTTTTATTATAACAATGTAGTGGGACAAACGTAATCGGATACTTCAAATTTTTGGCTGTCTTTCAACGCTTTAAAACCACCCACAACGTCCACCAAATTGTCGTAACCACGTGCCCGCAGGATACTGGCGAAAATCATGGAGCGGTACCCACCGGCGCAATGAATGTACACCGTTTTGTTTTTGGGAATGCTGGTCATTGCGCTGTTGATAATGTCCAACGGCGCATTTTCAACCCCCAAAACGTGTTCGCTGTCGAATTCACTTTTTTTGCGCACGTCAAATACGGGTGTTTCGGGGTTGTTTGCGCGGATATCGGCCAATTGTTCGGCCGTTACGCGGTGAATATGGTCGGTTTCCATCCCGGCTTTTTTCCAGGCATCAAAACCACCTTCGAGGTAACCGATACAATGATCGTAACCCACGCGGGCCAAACGGGTAATCACTTCTTCTTCGCGGCCGGCGTCGGTCACCAACAGAATTTGTTGTTTTACATCGGGGATCAGCGCGCCTACCCAGGGTGCAAAATTGCCGTCAATCCCGATATTGATCGAATTGGGCACAAAACCCTCGGAAAATACCTGCGCATCGCGGGTATCCAATACCAAAGCCTCGGTTTCGTTGGCCGCAGCGTCGAATGCCCGGGGCGAAAGCGCCTGAATGCCGCGTTTCATCACTTCGTCAAAACTTTCGTACCCTTTAATGTTCATTAGTACATTTTGGGGGAAATAACCGGGCGGAGTGGTCAAACCGGTCAAAATTTCTTTAATAAATGCCTCTTTGGTTAATTCAGGATTCAGCGCGTAATTCACTTGTTTTTGGTGGCCCAAAGTGTCGGTCGTTTCCTTGCTCATGTTTTTGCCGCAGGCACTACCCGCACCGTGGTTGGGGTAAACAATGAGGTCGTCGCTCAGCGGCATAATTTTGTTGCGCAAAGAGTCGTACAAATGACCGGCGAGTTTTTCTTCGGTTAAATCGGCAATCACGTGTTGCGCCAAGTCGGGGCGACCCACGTCACCAATAAACAAGGTATCGCCGGAGATAATGCCGTGCTCTTTTCCGGTTTCATCTGTAAGCAGGTAGGTGGTGCTTTCCATGGTGTGACCGGGGGTGTGAATCACTTTTACGGAATAGTCGCCTACTTTAAAAATTTGATTGTCTTCGGCGGTAATGGCGTCGTAACCGGGTTTTGCGGTGGGGCCAAAAACGATTTTAGCGCCCGTTTTTTTGGCTAAATCCAGGTGTCCACTGACAAAATCCGCGTGGAAGTGCGTTTCAAAAACGTATTTGATGGTGGCGTTGCTTTTTTCCGCCCGCTGAATATAGGGTTCTACTTCGCGCAGGGGATCAAAAATGGCGGCTTCGCCGTTGCTTTCGAGGTAATAAGCAGCATGGGCCAGACAACCGGTATAAATTTGTTCGATTTTCATGACTAAGAAAGTTAAAGTTAAGGATGTGGTGAAATTTGGTGAACGTGCGCAAAGATCGGCGTATTCGGAGGGGCTTTTGCGTGACTTGTATCACGATCAGCACTGTTTTACGTTATTTTTTTAAATTTTTGCCCTCAAGTTAATGCCTACCCGCCGCCGCCGGATTGAGGTACAGTTCTTTTATCAGGATAATCCTTCTTCTAAATCGTGGCCCCGCGTTAAGAGCACAATTTGGTAAAAATCGTGCCGGTGCGGGAACTGAATATCGCGGTGTGAAATCACAAAATCGCGGAGGCGCGTCACTACTATTTCCGTCATGCAGCGATCGGCCCCCAACAGGTTGCAGATGCTATACGTGGGCATTTTTTTGGCCATAACAAGGTTTCATTTTCGTTGAAAAGGTTGAAACATTTGACCAAAAAAATCGTGCGGATACGTGTCCACTTCCTCAAAACCGAGTTTGATGTCGCGGCCGTCGCTGGGTATCCAGGCGGTACCAAACAGGTAATCCCACACCGACAAAGAAATGCCGTAATTCACGCCCGAACTACCTTCGGGCAGGTCTTTTACGTGGTGCCAAATGTGCATTTGAGGGTTGTTAAAAATGTATTTCAAAGGCCCCAACGGCAAATAAATGTTGGCGTGGTTGAGGTGCCCGATGGTGATGGTGAACAAATGCACCAACAAAAAATCCTGGATACCAAAGCCAATCATGGCCAGCGGCAGGTACTCGATGGAGCGATAGACAATGGTTTCGCCAAAGTGGTAACGCAGGTGCGCGGCGTAACCCATTTCGCGCACCGAGTGGTGCACCTTGTGCATTTCCCAAAGAAAAGGCACGTAATGCAACAACCGGTGGGTATTCCACTGCACAAAATCGCGCACCAAAAACAACACCAGCAACTGCGCCCAATACGGCCAGGTCGCAATGTTCAGGGCCACCAAATTCCGAATCCCCAGCGTGTTGGCCAACAGATCGTTAAAACCCTGCGAAACTACACTCGATACGGCGTTGTAACCCACCAGGCCAAACAAAAAGAAGTTGAAAAACATGTAAAACGTATCCAACCAAAAATCTTCCCGGATGGTGGGCTGGTTTTTGCGCCACGGAAACAGCAGTTCCAGCGCGTACACCAACAGGGAAATGGCAATGAGCCAATAAAAAAAGTTACCCCAGTGCGGGTTTAAAACTTCGTTGGCTAAATAGGTGGCGTAGCCGCTGAAGGATTCGGAAAAGGTGTGCCAATAAGTCATTTTATCTAAAATTGTACGTTACGCCGCTTACTTGGGTTAATAAAGTGCTGGGCGCGTCCAAAATTTTGGCCGAACCGTGCGGCAGCGGCGATACGGGGGAATGTTTTGCTAAATATTCTTTTAAAACGGGGTGCAGCGAAAACGGCAGGTTTTTGCCCTCGGTGACGTTCGGGATGCGGCAAAGCATCGTTTCGGGGTCGCCGTCGCGTTCGCAGGCCGAAACGGAGTAGGCGCGGGCCGGATCCAGGGGCTGGCCGCCAACGGTCACTTTTTGTACCCGTTTGCCCTGCTCTCCAAAGGCATTAAATTCTACCTCCATACCCCGGAATTTTACCACCCAACCACCAAAACGTTTGGCGGCATCTTTGGCAAATACGTTGTTGAGTTCTTTTTCGAGCCATTTGAGCAATTCGGCTCCGGTGACTTTGGCCGTACGCACGGTAGCATCCACGGGCAGCATATCAAAAATGTACCCTTCGGTAATCGGAATTAAACCGTCGGCGTTGGGTGTACTGCGCGGCGGACAAAATCGGAAACCATTGGATAAAATAATTTCGGTGTTGACTTTCCAAGCCAACGCGTCCAAAATAAGGGTATCAATGGTGTTTTCGACCACAAAATAGCGGTACAACGGTACTTTGCTGTAACCCACCACCCGCTCAATATCGGCCACAAACGGGGCTTCCATTTGGGCAATGAGTTGGCTGATTTCTTTTTTGGCCTTGTATTTTTTGGGGTCAACTTCCACCAGTTCGTACCGTTCGCCGGTGATTTTTCCGTCTTTTACGGTAATATCCAAGCGGCCCACAAACGACCCAAATGCACCCGGTTCCACCACTTTGGCGT
This sequence comes from Chitinophagales bacterium, assembly GCA_013298845.1. Taxonomy (GTDB): domain Bacteria; phylum Bacteroidota; class Bacteroidia; order Chitinophagales; family Saprospiraceae; genus M3007. The sequence continues at coordinate 3,481 of JAAFJN010000011.1, read as the reverse complement.
ATTGGCACACAATGGGTTCACGCACGCGCTCGTGCGTGTCGCCGCCAAAAATATAATCTACGCCTTTACATTCGGGCATATTGGCCAGCGCAATTTGTTGCGACAAACCGAGGTGGGCCAAAATAATGACAAAGTCGCACTGTTCCTGTTCGCGCAACACATTGACGTAATACGCCAGATTTTCTTCGGGTTTGGTGTAAATAATCCCTTTGGAATAATTGGGCGATTGGCGCAACGGCACCAACGGATCGGTGTATCCCAAAAATCCAATTTTTACGCCCAACCGTGAGAATGTGGAATAGGCCGGAAATACCAGTTCGCCTTTTTTGCCCGTGCCGTCGTCGTGAAACATATTGGCGCACACCTTGGGCGCATCCAACCCGCCGAGCAGGGTTTGCATGGCTTTTTTGTAATACACCACCTCCCAGTTGCCGGGCAAATACAAATCGTAACCCATCGCGTTGAGCATGGGCGCAATGGCCTTTCCGCTGGTTTTTACCGATAATTCGCTGCCCTGAAACATATCACCGGTGTCAATGATAAACGTGTTGGGGTTCTTTTTGCGCACCTGGTCAAACAACGTCGCAATGTGCGCGTAACCGGCGGTTTTGCGAAAAACGGCTTTTTCATTTTCCCAAAATAACTCGTCGTGCGGGTGAATTTGGCAATGCACATCGGTGGTTTGCAGGAGGGTAATGGTCCCGTTTTGGGCGGCGGTATCTTCGATTTGATCACCTTCGGGCGTGTTGGTTTCGGGCGAAGTAGCGTCTTCGGCTTGTAAGGCAAGCGGCGAAAGGCCCGCGCCCAATCCGGTCAGCAATGAATTGCGTAAAAACGTGCGCCGACCAAGGCCGGAGGTAGAATCGTCGGGTGTATGTGGCATATCTCGTTAGTTCTTTTTTTGTTGTGATTTGTAAAAGGCAACAATCGGCTCAAACGGGCCGTATTTATGCTGGATTTCGGGAAAAGTATCGGCAAATGGCCCAAACGGATGATCGTAAGGCTTTTTTTCAATTTTCGGCCAGTCGGTGGCCAAAAACGGGTGTTGGGGACGGGGTTTGGAATTAACAAAAGCCGCCACGTCCCAGGCTTCTTCGTCGGTCAGTTGCGGATTGTCGAAACTGGCCCCAAAGGGCATGTTGGCCTTTACGTAACCCGCAAAACGCGACATGCGGAACAAGCCCGCGCCTTCGTTGTAACTGTCATTGCCCCAGAGTGGTGGATAGTCGCGGGCACTGTTCGGGGTGGGTAGCCCTTGGCCGTCGGAGCCGTGGCACGAACTGCATTTGTCGGCGTACACGATTTGGCCTTTGGCGGGGTCGGCGGGGCGGTTCAGAAACGGCACTTCCACCAATCCGGCGCCTTTGGGTTTTTGGCCCTTGGGTACGCCCGTTCCCAACCAGCGCATGTAAGCCACAATGGCCTCCATTTCGCGGCTGGTTGTGTCCAGGGCTTGTCCGTTGAGGCTGCGTTCGAAGCAGTCATTGACCCGTTTGGGAATGGTTTCGAGGGCACCGGAGCGGGCGCGCATTTGCGGATAAGTGCTTTCTACGGCAAAATAATTATTGCCAAACGGTTTACCGCCCGCATCGAGGTGGCAATTTTGGCAATTTAAACCATTAATAGAGGCGGGGTTGACCAAACCATTTACCCCAAAATAATCCTGGGTATTGGCAATTAAATCGCGGCCATAGGCAATAAGTTGGGCCTCGGCGTCGGTTTCGGCAAGGTAAACGTCGGGTTTGTTCCACATTTTTTGCGGATCAAACACCGGCCAAAGTTGGCTGCGGGTGGCCGTCATTTTTTGGTTCGTGGTTGCGTAGTCGAGGTACATGGCGGCCATACCACCGGCGACCATCAGCAGGATAACGCCCCACAACATCCGTTGGCCGCGCCGGAAAAGATGGAGTTGGCGACCGTATTGCGCGTTGAGGGTATCGCTGTTGGTAATTTGACGTTGAAAAAACGCCAATCCACTGCTCACGAAAGCCAAACCAACGGTCAAACCGCCAATAACCAGCCACATGGCCGGGAAATAAATGCTGTGTTCCATAGTTTATTGGACCGTTTTTTTGCCTTTGGCTTTCCAGTCGTTCATGCCACCGGCGTAATCGTACACCGTTTTGAACCCCATTTTGGTCATCGCGGCGGCGGCGCGGGGGCTGCGACCTCCGGAGGCGCAATAGACAATAACCGGTTTGTTTTTGTCCAATTGGCCGATTTGGGCCTGAAAATCGGGACTGTTGAAATTGATGTGTTTGGCACCCGCAATTTTGCCGGTTTGGTTAATTTCAGCCTGGGTGCGCAAGTCCACCAACTGCGTCGAAGGGTCTTTTTGGAGCATTTCTTCGGTTTGGGCGGCCGAGAGAGTGGTTTGCGACTGGGCAGTGCAGGCCGACATAAGGGCAATCATGCCGGTCATCAGTACGAAAAGAATTCTGTGCATAAAAGTGATTTGTTTTGTGCGGCGGTTGCCGATTAATCATACCAAGGTAATAAAGATTGTGCAAAAGTGGGGAATCGGTAATTTGTGCAACGTGATTTTAGTCACGCCTGTGCATTTTTTGCGGGTTGTTTTGTTTTTTTGAAGTAAGAATCCCGATGTACGATTTTGGTTTTTTGAAGTTTTTTAAAAACTACCGCTCAACAACGAGGCGAATTTTTAGGGGCAAAAAAAATTTTAAATTTTTTTTCAAAAATGCTTGCACGAAAAAAAAATGCCTGTACCTTTGCGTCCGCTTTTGATAAGTACAACATCATAAGTGATTCGGGGCGTAGCGCAGCCCGGTAGCGCACCTGCTTTGGGAGCAGGGGGTCCCAGGTTCGAATCCTGGTGCCCCGACAAAGGAAAAGCCTGTCAGAGATGACAGGCTTTTTTTGTTTAGTGGCGGCGTAGTGCAGCCCGGTAGCGCATCCCGATTTAGATCGGGAGGGTCTCAGGTTCGAATCCTGGTGCCCCGACAAAAAAAGAGGCCATCCAAACGGATGGCCTTTTTTGTTTTGGGGCGTTTTAAGTTCAATGCTTAATTCAGTGCGTATTAACCATGTTCTAGTGCAATAAGAGGTATAAATTCACAATCTCCTCCGCCGTTAACCCATACAACCCGTACACCAATACATCTATTTCTCGCTCTAATGCCGTCGTGTCGGCGGCGGAGTCCACGCGCTGTAACCGCGAATGCGGTTGAATGTAAATAGCCCCGAATCGCAATTCGGGGTTAAAAAAGGTGCGTTTAGTACCGACTCTGGAGGAGTCGAATGTAACATGAGGGCCATTACTAACCCGATGCGCACGCCCGCAGGGCTACTTCGGGGCTGAAATCTACCAAATCTGGGAGATTTGGCAGATTGGCAGGCCCGAAATCGTGGATTATCCAGCGGATGAAACGTGTACACTTCAAAGTTTCCCTGTAACAAGAACAGATATTAAACCCCGCCGTGTGGCTTTGTCATTCAGCAGGAATCTATTGGCGTAGGATTT
>JAAFJN010000010.1:75018-166295 GCA_013298845.1 Chitinophagales bacterium | reverse complement strand
GCCGCTACACGCTGGTTCGATTTGTTCTGCTACGCTTGCGGCACAGCCGCGCCGATCGTTTCACACGAAATGCAATTTCGCGCGAGCAGAGGTGGGGGAGTGATGAGTTAGGAGCGATGAGAAATGAGTTTTTTAAACTTCAAAAATCCGTGCAAATCCGTGTCTAATCCGTGCAAATCCGTGTCCCTTGCATCAGGGCTGTCTTTGGCCAGAAATCTGTTTCGCTCTGAGATGTCATCCCGGGATGCACATCTCAGAGCTGTACGCGCTACAACGGGCAAAAACTTCAAAAATCAAAAATCTTAGATCGGAATTCTTAAATTAAAAAACATACTGGCCAAACCCACAAAATACGCTAAAAAAGCCGCCGTTTTCCGGGGCGCAATAGGAAATATCTCCCACGCAGAATCCGTACTGCTCTGAGATGTCATCCACTCCGTTCCTCCGGGATGCACATCTCGTCGCATGACGCCCGCCTAATCCAGACTTGTCTCAGGATGGCAGAAGTATGTTTTTTGATATATGATTGATGATTTCTGATAGCAGATAGCAGAAGTTTTTTTGGGGGGAGGGGAAACCCGTGATCACTTTGCCACCAACGAACAAATCTGACATTCCGCCGGATTATGCCCCCGCGCCGGACAAAACTGGCGACCGTAAAAAATAATTTGCAGGTGCAGTTTATTCCAAATTTCTTTAGGAAAAAGCGCCTTCAAATCGCGCTCGGTTTTTTCCACACTTTTACCATCGCTCAATCCCCAGCGCGCCGCCAGCCGGTGAATATGCGTATCCACGGGAAAGGCCGGGTGCCCAAATCCCTGCGACATCACCACCGATGCCGTTTTGTGGCCCACGCCGGGCAATGCCTCCAATGCGGCCCAATCTTCGGGGACCTGGCCGTTGTGCTGCTCAAATAAAATGTGTGATAACTGGTGAATGGCCTTCGATTTGGTAGGGGAGAGGCCACAGGGTTTAATAATTTCGCGGATTTCCTCTACCGATAATTTGACCATTTCCTGCGGCGTATCGGCTTTGGCAAACAAATGCGGCGTTACTTCATTCACCCGCAAATCGGTGCATTGCGCCGATAACAACACCGCCACCAACAAGGTATAATGGTCTTTGTGGTCCAGCGGAATGGGCGTTTCGGGGTATAATTCTTCCAAAATGGCCGCAATAGTCGCGGCCCGCTCCTTTAATTTTTTCTTTGTCATCTGTTTCTTTTGTCAAAAAGCCGGATCAGTTCCGGGGTGTAATCCTGGTCGGTGCGTAAACTAATCAAATCACAACCGGCATTTTGAAAAATAGTTTGCACCCGCTGCCGGTGCGCGTCAAAACGGGTGGTGTATTGGCGACGCACGTCGGGATTGGAGGTATCGGTGGCGTATAGGGTACCGGTTTCGGGATCGAGCACTTCGATAATGCCCAAATCGGGCAATTGGCGTTCGGCGGCATCCCACACGTGTATTCCGATGCAATCGTGCCGCCGACCGAGCACACTCAGCGCCAATTCGTAGTGGGTGCTGCTGTAAAAATCGGAGACGATAAAACAAATGCTGCGTTTTTTGAGCACGTTTCGGGTAAAAACACAAGCCGCTTCGAGATCGGTGCGGGTGCTTTTGGGGGCCACGTTGAGCAGTTCGCGGATCATGCGCAGGTTGTGCGCGCGCCCCTGCGTGGGATTGAGGTACAATTCCGTTTGGTCCGAAAACAACAACAAACCCGTTTTATCGTGGTTGGAACTGGCCGAAAAAGCCAAAACGGCGCATAATTCGGTGATAAAATCCTTTTTATCGGGGCCAATGCCGGAGCCAAAAAACGCCGAAGCACTCACGTCGGCCAATAACATCACGCTGAGTTCGCGCTCTTCTTCAAATATTTTGACAAAGGCTTCACCCGTTCGGGCCGTTACATTCCAGTCAATATTGCGCACATCGTCGCCGTATTGGTAGTTGCGCACCTCGCTAAACGACATGCCCCGCCCTTTAAAAGCGCTGTGGTAGCCGCCCATAAACAGCAATTTACTGAGGCGCCGGGTGACGATTTCAACTTCCCGGACTTTTTTTAAAAGCTCTGCCGTATCCATGATGCCGCAAAGAAAAGAAAAATTAAGGAAATGAAACTTTGGATTCTCCTTGATCTTGAACGACCTTTGCGGCGATTTAGCATACTCAAACACGCATTTACACATGGCTATACTATTGCTCGAAGACGGCACGGTTTTTAAAGGAACGGCCGCCGGTAAAAAAGGCACCACTACCGGAGAAATTTGTTTTAATACCGGCATGACCGGTTATCAGGAAATTTTTACGGACCCTTCTTATTACGGTCAGGTTTTGGTAGCAACAAATGTTCACATTGGGAATTACGGCATCAAAAATGAAGAAGTAGAAAGCGAAAATATCAAAATCGCCGGTTTTGTTTGTCATAATTACAACGTGGATTTTAGCCGTAAAAATGCGCACCGCTCCATTCAGGATTATTTTGAAGCGGAGGCTTTGGTGGCCATTTCGGACGTGGATACCCGCGCCATTGTGCAGCATATTCGCGAAAAAGGAGCCATGAACTGCATTATTTCCTCCGAAACCGACGATATTGAGGAATTAAAAAAACGCCTCGCCGAAACGCCGTCCATGGCTGGTTTGGAATTGTCGAGTGTGGTCACCACCAAAGAACCCTATTTCTACGGCGACGAAGACGCGAAATTTAAAATCGCCGTCATGGATTTTGGGGTAAAAAAGAATATTTTGCGTAATTTTGACCAACGCAATTGTTACCTCAAAGTGTTTCCGGCCCGTACGCCTTTTGCGGAAGTAAAAGCCTGGAACCCCGACGGTTACTTTTTATCCAATGGCCCCGGTGATCCGGCTTCGATGGGATACGCCATTGAAACGGTCAAACAAATGCTCGCCGACGGCAAACCGTTGTTTGGTATTTGCCTTGGGCAGCAATTATTGGCGCAGGGCGCGGGTTTGCCCACGTACAAACTGCACCACGGACACCGCGGAATTAATCATCCGGTAAAAAACCTGGTGACCGGAAAATCGGAAATTACCAGCCAAAACCACGGCTTTGGAGTATTGGAAACCGCCGTTTACGATAGCCCAAGCCTCGTTGAAGCCACCCATATTAATCTGAATGACCAGACAGTAGAAGGTATCAAACTTAAAAATTACCCGGCCTTTTCGGTACAGTACCACCCCGAAGCCGCGCCCGGTCCCCACGATGCCCGCTACTTGTTCGACGAGTTTGTTCAGATGCTTTAATTTCATCTAACTTATTCCATATCAATGCGCTATCTTCTTCTACTTCTCGGTTTTTTATTCCTTCCGGGCTTGTCCAACGCCCAACGAATTGATATTTCTGAAGGTCTCAACCTGCGGAACGATTACGGCTATGAACTCATCGGAAGGTTGCGCGACCGGATTTTGGTTTTTCGAGACCGTTACGACGAGTACGAAATTCAGGCGTTTGACCTGCAATTAAAAACCTCCTGGAACCGGGTATTGGAAGACATTGAAAAGCGCAACACGCGGGTGATTAGTGTCGTGGCGGGTAAAAACGATTTTTCCATCGTTTACGCCCAAAAAGCGCGCGGCAAATTTTTCCTGCGCATCCACAAATACGATCCGGCGGCGGTGCTCATTGACAGTACCACCATTAAAGCGTACGGCGAACGGTTGTTTACCCCGCCCGAACTGGAAGTGCTCATCAGCGAAGACCGCTCCAAAATTATGGTGTACAACACCGCCGAATCCGACAAAATGGAATGCGTGTGTTTTCAGGTGGATTTGATGAAAGTCCTTTGGGACAAAACCGCCACGTTTACCAACGGTTTCCAAGACGATGAATTGGTCGGTATGGCGTTGAGCAACCAGGGTAAATTGTTTTTGGCCCTGGAGTTCGACAACCGAAAAAGCAAAGTGGAAGACCACCGTTTTCACGTGTTGCAAATCAGCACCCAACCCGATGTATTGGGCAAATACCCGTTTCCCAATGCCCTTACTGCGGATGTGAAATTTGTGTACGACAACCAAAATAACCGCCTTTTAGCGGGTGGTCTTTGGGGCGAAAAACGCCGCGAACGCTCGAACGGAGCCTTTTACCTGAGTTGTAACCCCAATAATTTGGACGATTTTATCCTGAAAAAAAGCAATTTTGACGATAAATTTATTTCTACCCTGCGCCAAAAAGACGTGGAAGACGATACCAAAGGCATTGATGATTCGGATGTCGCCCACGTCATTCCCCGCGCCGACGGCGGTTTGGCCTTAATTGCCGAACGCCACTACGAAATTCAACGCGGCACGGCGGGCACCTCGCGCATTGCCCGCGAAGTGCGCAGTATTGTGGATTATTATTACGAAGACTTTTTTATGCTCTCGTTCTCGCCCGATGGCACCATGCAATGGAACACCATTTTGCACAAAAAACAATATTCGCAGGACGACGACGGCATTTTTTCCTCTTTTTTTATGTTTCGCACCCGTACCAACCTCCTCTTTATGTTCAACGATGAGGTGCGGTACGAAAACTCGTGCAGTACCTACGAGGTGAGCGCCAACGGTTCATTTGACCGAAATAGCCTGCTCAATACCGTTAACCAGGGCCTACGCCTGCGCTTCCGCGACGGGATACAGGTCAGCGCCAACGAGTGCCTCGTGCCGTCGGAGTACCGGAGTAAACTTAAATTGGTGCGGATTCGGTTGGATGAGGGGGATTGATGGGGATAACCTCACATCCAAATTAAATGCACCAAAAGATCACCGTGTTGTATTTTTTCCCGAATACCAACGATGTCGGGATCGGTCATGCGGCGGCGAAACACCACAAGGTAGGCTTCCGATACGTTCATGCGCTTAGCGTAAGCCGCGATTTGTTCAAGGGCATCGGCTTGTTTGAAATGACGCTCGGCTTTTAGTTCAAAGGCAAACTTTTCGTCGGCAAATTCAATCACTAAATCAACAAATTTGAGGCCCAGTCCGTATTCGCGGCGAATGTAGCCGCCGCCGTTGACAATGCGTTGAAGCCAGGCCATAAAACTGAGATGGTGCGCCGATTCGGTATAAAGTTCGCGTTCGGTGAGCAACTCGCCGTTTTCTTTGTAAAAATTAATAAAACGCTCCAGTACTTTTTCGATGTCCAATTTGCCGTTGGGTAGCACGTACCAGGCCGGATTTTGGGGCAGCGATACCTGCTCAACGTAGGTAAGTTCGCGGGGCACGACCTCCCGGTAAATTGGGTTGGCGATGCCAAGCCCGTTGGGGCCTTGCGCTATTAAGCCCAAATCAATCGCGTATTGAACATCTTCCGTGGAGATTGTACCCGGATCAAACCGGCCTGCTCCACCGAGAATGGCATCAACAACCCTTGCAATCCGTGGCTCGGTGAGTTTATCCGATAACTGATCCAAATGGGTATCGCGGCGTTGGATAAGAATCTCAACCGCCCGATACACGTCTGCCGGGACGATGGTGCGGCCTTCGGGCATAACTTTGTGTGTTTCAAAGCAAAGTTCGCGCCCGATGGCGTTCACGAGCCAGGGCTGCCCTTGGGTTTGTTCAAAAATCAGGTCAAGGGCAGCGGGGTCAAATTGTTGTCCGGTTTCCACCGTGTGTTGGGCATACAGGGTACGAACTTCGTCTAAGGTGAACCCCTTCATTACCAACGACTTATCCTTGATATTAAAAGCCGACCCGCCCAACACGTAGCGTTTTTCGCTATCGGAGTAAATGCGGTAGTCGCGCAAGTCGCGCAGCCCGATGAGGGCGATGGCGTGCGGGAAACCTTTGGGACGTTGGTTATAACCGGCGCGGATCTGGCGCAGAAGAGAAAGCATCGAATCACCAATGAGGGCGTCTGCTTCGTCAATGAACAGAACAAGCGGTTTGGGCAGTTCGGCGCACCAATACGAGAGGAAATCGCTCAACCCTTCCTGCATGGAATTCACCTGAAAACAATGTTGAGAAGGCCAGTAGGCTTCGGGCAAGTAAAATCGGGCACTGCCGTCAATGGCACTCATAAAGACCTCATTGGCGCTTTCCACGTCGTTACGAAAGGGTTGAGCCGTCTCTACGTTGACGTACAGCGCAATATATTTACCCTCGCTGTTGAGCAAATCCATCAGCGCGATAATGGTGGTAGATCTCCCAGTTTGGCGAGACGCATGGAGAATAAAGTATTTTTGTTGATCCACTAATTCCATTACACCTTGTAATCGCGATAATGGATCAATGGTGTAATGGCGCTCGGCCACACAAGGTCCGGCAGTGTTAAAAAACCTCTTCATAAGGACAAAGGTACGACATTTTGCGGCCAGATCAAATGGGTTGGCATTAGTCTTGATGCCTTGGTGTATTGATCAAATTTCACTTACTTTGCATTTCAACTACTTCCAAACAAATTTTTTACTCACCAGCACCGCGCCGTTTTCGGCACGCAACACGGCAATGTACAAGCCACTTGATAAGGCTTCCAGCACTACGGAGCCGCTTTGTTCCATTTGGACCGTACACCGGGCGCGCTCACGTCGGGTTTGGATAGGGTGGCGTAGGCAATGGCTGGCCCTCGGCTACTAAAAGAAGCAATTTCGTCGGTGCTGTTGGTGGCACCAACCGTGAATGCGCCTTGAAAAATAGCCGGCGGCGCGGAAACAGAACTACAAGAGGAACCACTATTCCCCGCCGATACGACCATAGACCACATAAATACTTTATTTTATATTGTAGGTGGCTTTCTTTTTTTCATACTTGGTGTATTCATTTTCGAACAAATATCCCAATTTGAGGTTTTTTTAATATATGTAGTTAAATTCTGAATTTTAGTATGATATAAATTAACATGCACTTTATTTGGAGACTCAATTAAATCTTCAATTATTTCTGTTAATCTTTCCTGAACTTGAAACCATATAAAAATCTTCACTTGATTCAAGTCATTCAATTCCTGTGTCAAATCAGGATTTAATTTTTCTTGTTTACTGTTTAGTGCCTCTGCAATTTGACCATGCGCAATTTTATTTCTGATAATACTTGGACTTACTACATATCTATCGACTATCCTTTTTAGTTCTTGAATTTTATTCGGAATCTCTGAACTCTTCTTTGGTTTCCATTTTGTTTGATAAACGCAAAATCCTAAATCGATGCATTTGTACCATCTATCCTTTATATTGTCTTGTTTAATTATTTGATCAACAAAGTCTTGATTAAATCCATAAGGTGTTAAAATCATTTTCATAAAGTTTGCTTCACTAAATGTTGAATAAAGCAAAGCATACAATTTCGTTAATCTTTCGACGGCACCATATTTGTTTTTCTTTAATCCAATATTAATAGTTCTTCTTAACTCTTGTTCCGTAGTTATGAATTCACGTACATTATTTACATACGCCTTATACAGTTCATATGAAGTACTATCTGGCATGATTTTTATTTTGTCCGTCCTGCCGGTTAAGAAAGATAAAAGTCTTTCTTAACCGGCAGGAATCGAACCTGCGACCTTTCAACATAAGTTGAACGCTCTAACCTTGCTGAGCTACGGTTGTATCTTTATTCTCTTTTTAATCACCTACAACTACCCTTGTACGCAACCCCAACAAACCAAAACCCAAAGTACATTTTACTTCGCCACTATTGCTTATAAACCAACTCCAACTACACCCAAAAAAACGTCCCGCAACCCAGGTATGTCAGAGTATAATGCCATCAGGATAAAGTAGATTAGCCACAAAGTTAAACCCGATTTTCAAACCCACAAAAAAAAACACAATCAAAATATTTACACTCCCACAATCCCCGCCCAAAAACTACAAATCGCCACTTTTACCCCCGTCGTCATTTCTTTTTAAAATACATTTGCCAAAATTAATGTTTTTTATGAAAAAAATACTCGCTATTTGCTGTTTCCTCACGGGTGTGGTCCACGCACAAAGCACCATGAACCCCAAGGTATCGGCGGAACTTCGGGCGGCGTTCACAACGGGCGCTCAACAAGATGTATTGGTGGTGGTCAAAGGCCGCGCCAATATCACCCCGGCGGCTCAAATGATGACCAAAACCGCCAAAACCCAATTTGTATTTCAGGCCCTGCGCGCCCATGCCGAACAATCGCAGCGGGATATTCGCGCTTTTTTGCAACAAAAACAGGCAAAAGCCAATAGTTTTTACGTGGTAAATGCTATTTCGGTAAAAAACTGCTCCGCCGAACTGGCCAACGAACTGGCTCAATTTGACGCGGTCGAAGCCATTGCCGCCGACCCCAACGTGGCGTTTATTCAGCCGGTGCAATCTTTTGATACCCCCGCCGAACGCAGCGCGACCGAATGGGGCATCAATAAAATCAACGCGCCATCGGTGTGGGATTTGGGTTATACCGGACAAGGTGTTGTCGTCGGCGGTGCCGATACCGGTTATGACTGGGAACACCCGGCCATTCGCCCCCATTACAACGGCCTGAACGCCCAAACCGGCGCGGTGGACCATAACTACAATTGGCACGATGCCATTAAAGAACAAAACCCGCTCAACAGCGACCCGAATAACCCTTGCGGTTTTGATATTGACCAGCCTTGCGACGACCAAAGCCACGGCACCCACACCATGGGCACCATGACCGGCGACGATGGCCTGGGCAACCAAATTGGTGTGGCACCCGGCGCTACCTGGGTGGGCTGCCGCAATATGGAACGCGGTTGGGGCCAACCCTCCACCTACATCGAGTGTTTCGAGTGGTTTTTGGCCCCCACCGATGTCAACGGCGAAAATCCCAAACCCGAACGCGCCCCCGATGTCATTAATAATTCCTGGTACTGTGCGGTGAGCGAAGGTTGCACCGATTTGGCGGTGAATGAACTCATGCGCCAGGCGGTCATTAACCTGAAAGCCGCCGGGGTAGTGGTGATTGTGAGCAACGGGAATTTTGGCGGACAAGGCTGCAACAGCACGTACGGACCACCCGCGTATTTTGCCGAAAGTTTTAGCATCGGTTCCACGCAGGAAAGCGATACGATTTCTAACTTTAGCAGCCGTGGTCCGGTGACCATTGACGGCAGTAACCGCGTAAAACCGGATGTGTCAGCCCCCGGCCAATTTGTGCGCTCCTGCACACCCAATAACGGCTACGCGTATTTTAGCGGTACCAGTATGGCCGGTCCCCACGCCGTCGGGATGGTGGCTTTGATCCTGAGCGCCAACCCGGCGTTAAAAGGCCAGGTTGCCGTGGTAGAAGACATTATCAAAAATACCTGCGTCAAATTGGATGGTTTAGCCGATTGCAGCGACAACAATGGCCTCGATTACCCCAATAATACCTACGGCTACGGCCGTATTGACGCTTTGGCGGCGGTACAAATGGCAATAGCGACCAGTGATTTCCCGATCTGTACACAATTGCCAGGGTTATTTGTGTTTCCTAATCCTACCGCCGATGTTATTCGTTTTAATCCAATGGGTTTAAAGGGCCGGTTGCACGTTATTGTTTATAATAACCACCAACAAATTATGCGTGAAGAGCAAATCGCTGAGAACCAAATATTGACCATTCCGGCGCAACAATGGCCCGCCGGGGTGTACACCTGGGAAGCCAAATTGGACGACGGACAGGTATTTAAAGGCCGTTTTGTGAAGATTTAGGTAAAAACGTCGCCAGCGGCTCTAATTAAAATAAAACGGCCGCTCATAAGTGCTGTTTTTCAGCAACAAACAATCAAAACACTCCTGGTCGCGGTTAAAATAATAATCGTCTTGCGTGCAGTGCGGCGCATAGTTGAAATCGGCGCCAAAAAATGAACCGTTCAACGAAACCCGGAACGTATCCACTGCCGCCACTTCAAAATAGCCCAACGGTGCCCTGGAAGAATTATTGACATTGTAGCAATTTCCTTTCAGGGTGCCGGGCGGCGTGTCAAATACCGTTCCTTCGGGATTGGCGATTTTGCTGATTCGGTCGAAATAATCAAAAGCATCGGCCGAAATGCGCTTTTGTACCACGTTGTAAAACGCTTTGAACTCAAAGGCTTTATCAATCCGTTTACCGGCAATGGGGGTGCGAATGGTGCGTCCGTTTTGGTTGGCCAAGGACAAAACCACCGCCTGTTGTTCGGTTAAATATTCCGTCACGTAACATTTTCGGGTCGGTGGCGGCAAGGGACCCGGCAAGGGCTGCTCCGGGAAAAAATACACACAATCGGCTTGCCAGCGCAAAAACACCTGGGTTTCATTGGCCGGAAGGGTAGTTTGAGCATCCACAAATGCCAACCGATCCTGCACCACCACACCAGCGCCCGTGGTACGGTTGACGGTGCGCGCTTCTACCAATAACGTATCCACGGGAATGACCGGTAACAGCACCTGGGGTTCGGAGCGGTAGGTTTCGCCGTCGGGTAGCACAATTTCAACAAAATAAGCGCGACCCGTTACTGCGGGCAGCGCATTGGCGTCCAGTTCGTAAGCGGCACTTTCAGCGTTCAATACCTCCGCGTACGGTGCGCTGTTCCCGCTGTCATCAAACAACGTGACACGGGCACCGCCCACGTGGTCGAAACTGCTGACCCCGTAAGTATTGGGGCGGACTAATTTCAACACGTGTTTACCCGTCGAATTGGTAAATTCTCCCGAAATCACCAGGGTACTTAAATCGCCGGTTTCGGTTTTTAATTCAATTTCTTTAATGCAACCCGCCGCAAAGAGCAGGAGGAAAACGAGGTATAATGTTTTGTTGCTCATGTTGTTCTAAAATGTGGCATCCATGCCAATGGAAGGAATAGCCGCCCCGATGACCGACAGCGAATAGGCCTTGGGATAAGAACCCGGCAGGCGTTCAAAATACACCGAAAACGGGTTGTTGCGGCCCAAAAGGTTATAAATGGAGATATTGAAACTAAATTTTGTTCCCGAAATCCGCGCTTTGTTTTGGTCAATATTGAGCGAAAAATCGAGGCGGTGGTAGTCTGGGATCCGGGCGTTGTTGCGCGATGAATAATCCGGCACCACAATCCCACCCACCGAATACACCCGGTCGGGCGCCGAAATGGGGCGACCCGTGCGGTAAGTATAGTTAAATCCGGCGGTAATGGACGGGTTAAACGCGTATTTGGCGTAACAATTCACCTGGTGCGGTTGGTCAAAATCCGACGGGTACCAATCGCCGTTGTTCACCGCGCCTTCACCCGTTGGCGTGCGTACGAAGGTGCGCGTCCAGGTGTAGTTGACCCAACCCGTCCAGCGCACGGCGGTATTTTTTTTGGCGGAAATTTCAAAACCGTGGGCGCGGCCATTACCGGGCAATATTTCGGTTTCGATGTTGGGATTTAACAACAAATTGGGCAAATTTTTAAACACTGGCACATCCTGAATTCGTTTGTAAAACACATCCGCCGTAATTTCCCATTTGCGGTCTTTCCAGTCGGTAGAATAGCCGAGGTCGAATTGGTCACCCGTTTGGGGGCGCACGTACGTGTTGCTTACCTGCCAAATGTCCACGGGGGTAGGAGAGGCCAGGTTCGACATTTGATGAATGTATTGCTTGGCGCGGTTATAACTGATTTTCAACGATTTACGGTCATCCAATTTGTAAGCCAATGAAATACGCGGCTCCAAACCGCCGTACGTTTTAACGGTTTTGTTGCCGCTGTACACCACCGAATCAATGATATTTTCGTTGGTTAAATGCGCGCCGGGTTCGTAAATTCTTAATGTTTTTGGGCCAAAATTGCGGTAAAATACGCCGCGAATACCCGCCGATATTTTGAATTGATCGTTGATTTTAAATTCGTCTTCCCCAAACAAAGCAAATTCTTCGCCCCGGTCTTTGGGCACATTTTGGTACGACGTCGCCGAAATATCCTGTTTGGGCGTGCGAATTTCGGGGCGACCAATATTCCGATTCCAATTGGCCCCGTAACTGAGTTCGTGGCGGCTGTTGGGGATAAATACCACGCGCCAGGAGGCATTGCGGTAATCAATGCCATTAGAGAGGTTAAAGTTATTGGTCGAAGAGGGGTCGAAATAATTGGCATTGTACCGCCCGGAGTTTACCTGAATCACCGACACTGCCCGCTCACCGATGGGGTGGCGATACGTGGCATTAAACACCAGATTCCCCCAGCCATAACCGTATTGCTGACCGTATCGGAAATAGTCGCGGCTTTGGTACGCACTCACCGCGAGGCTGGATTTTTCACCAATCCGCGCCGTTAGTTTTACAATGCCGTCGTAAAACAAAGCCCGACTTTCGCGTCCTTCGGCCAGATCGGTGAATTGTAACATCCAGTTGGCGTAAGAGCGGCGAACGGCGGCCAGCACCGAGAGCCGTTTTTTAATCAGCGGTCCTTCAACCCGGCCCCGCCCCGAAGCCATACTGATGCCCACGTTGCCGCGCCATTGGGTAAAATCGCCGTCGCGCAGTTTTACATCCAGCACGGAGGCCAGGCGACCGCCGTATTTGGCCGGTACGTGTCCTTTGTACAGGGTGACACTTTGCACCACGTCAGTGTTGTACACGGAAAAAAGGCCCAACACGTGGGCGGTGTTGAACAAAGGGGCATCGTCTTGCAAGGTCAGGTTTTGATCGAGGTTGCCGCCGCGAACGTTAAAACCCGTTGCGCCATCCGAGACATTGCTGACGCCCGCAATGGTGTTCAGGCTGCGAATCACGTCCGATTCACCGAGCAGTTTGGGCAGTTCTTTTACGAGGGACACGGGCAGTGCTTCGACGCCCGTTTGCACGTTGTTGGTTTTGTTGGAAGCGCGGTTTCCTTCCACGAGCACTTCTCCCAGACCCAGCGGCATGGGGGCCATGGGAATATCGATTGTACCGTCTTCCCAGGCGGAGAGGGCGATTTGGGTTTCGCGGTAACCGATATACTTCACCGACAACGCCGAGGCACCGCTGCCAACATCCAGGCGATATTGACCGATGGCGTTGGTTTGTTGGCCAGAATTGACGCCGTTGACAAAAATTACCGCCCCGGCAATGCCTTCGCCGGAATCCTGGTCGGAAATTTGGCCGGAAATACGAATTTTGCTGCTTTTTACGGCATTATTCGCGTCGCCTATGCTTTTTTCCAATTTCAGCGGCTGCAACATTTCGGGTAATTCGATGGTGCCATTGACACAACGGGTACGAAGGTCTTTGATATAGGCACTTTGCAGGTCCTGAATCCGGCACACCGCAATGAGAGAGTCGTTGAGTGGTACGTACGTCAGGGTGTTTTTGTTGAGTAGCCCTTTGAGTACCTCGTGCAGGGTTTTATTGGTAAAAGAATAATCTAATTTATACCAGGGCAGCAGTTCGGGATCATTACAAAACCGGACATTGTAGGTTGTTTCCAACCCGCTCAATATTTCGTAAATGTTTTTGGATTTGTACGTCCCCGAAGCGGAATTGTTTAATCGGGACTGGGCTGATAAGGTCGGAATGCTCCAAAAAAGGATAAAATAGAGCAAGAGTGTTGTTTTTATCTTCATACTCGACAAAGGTAAAACGGGGGAGGGGGAAATTGGATTTATTTCGACGGTTGAGGGTGAATTTGACAATAATTGGTTTTGATTTAAGAACTCCGATATGTGACTTTGTCATTCAGCAGGAATCTATGGGATCGAAATATTGGGTAAAAAGATTGGGTGGCGTGGCGCACTTTGGGTGAATATCTCTTGTCGGAAATCCGTTCTGCTTTGAGATGTCATCCACTCCGTACCTCCGGGATGCACATCTCGCCGCCGGAGACTTGAAATTTGTTTTGCTCGCTGTGATATGGGTGTATTTTATTAGCCATAACGCCCCAAATTGGACTTTTTTTACGAAAAACATCTATCATCCTGTAACCCTGGCTTTCAAGCCGGGGAGAGCCGTAAATTAACTGTACACATCTATCATGCTGACAAACATCACATCCTGCGACGGTACTTGATGTGATGTTTGTCAGCATGATAGATGTAACTTGTGCGGCACTCCTTACCCCCAGATAAATCAGGGGGTTACAGGATGTTAGATGTGATTGGTTGTAAATGCCGGGTTTCAAGGCGTAACTTAAAGTATCCCGGCCCACAAAACATGCCTAATTGCACTTATGTGGCTTTGTCATTCAGCAGGAATCTACGGGATCGGAATTTTGGGTAAAAAGATTGGGTAGCGTGGCGCACTTTGGGTAAATATCTTTTGTCGGAAATCAGTTCTGCTTTGAGATGTGCATCCACTCCGTACCTCCGGGATGCACATCTCGCCCCCGTAGACTTGGAATTTGTTTTGTTCGCTGCGGTGGGTGAATTTTTATTAGCCATAACGCCCCAAAATCATGCTTTTTTCACATCCGCCAAAAACCGTTGCGCGGTGTAGGCAATGGTCTCACTCAAGGGCCGGTAACGAAAATCCGGAAAAGCCGCCAATGATTTTTGGTTGCCGTAGGTAAACCGACTCACGCTGGAGCGGGCGCTTTCTTTGGTTACCATCGGGGTAGCACCAGTGAAAACCTCTTTTATCCATTCCACCCGCCACGCAATTTCCGCCAGCCAGGGCGCTACCGTAATGGACGGCGCAGGCACGTTTAAATGATGGGCAATAGCGTCGAAAAAAGCCCGATAACTGGTGTTTTCGGCGCACAAAACGTACCGTTGTCCGTTGATGTCGCTTTCGAGCAGCCGCACCATAAAATCGGCAACGTCGCGCACATCCACGAAGCCACTGGCCCCCGTGGGGCAAAATTTTAAACCTTCGTAAATCTGTTTGAAAAAACGGGCCGTATTTTCGGACCAATAACCCGGACCAATCACCATTGTCGGGTTAATAATGGCCACGTTCAGCCCTTCCGCTTCGCCGCGCCATACTTCCTGCTCGGCGTAATATTTACTGATGGCGTATTGGGTATTGAGCGGGCTGTTCTCCCATTTGGAGGATTCATCGAGGTGGGTACGGTCTTTGGAGCGCCCCAGCGCGGCAATGCTGCTGGTATGCACAAATTTTTCGACCCCAAAATCCAGGGCGAGGTTCACCAAATTGGCCGTTCCTTCCACGTTGACCTGCATCATGCGGCGAACGTCTTTGGGGTGAAACGACACAACGGCCGCGCAATGGCATACGTGCGTAATGCCCTCGAAGGCATCTTCGAGGGCAATATCGTTGATATCCATATCCATCCAGGTAGCCTTGTCGGCCACATCTGCTACCAAATCCATCCGGCTATTGGGCCGTTTGAGCGCGCGCACATCGTAGTTTTTTTGGACCAATATGCGCAAGACCTGAGCGCCAAGAAATCCGGTTGCGCCGGTGAGCAGAATTTTCATGGATTTACTGGTTGACGTAACGGCGAGAGAATTCGCGGAACGAAATCATTTTTTGCTGGTCTTCATCCCAAAGGTTGTTAAAAACGCATTTGAGACTTTCAAAAAAGGTAATCTTTTGGGCCACTTGTTCCAAAATCGGGTTCTCTTCGTAGCAGCGCGGCAATTGATAACTGGGTACCAACGGATTTAAATGGTGAATATGGTGGTATCCAATATTGCCGGTGAGCCAGTGAAACACGCGGGGCAAATTGTAAAAAGTGCTACCTTCAACGGCGGCTTTTACGTATTCCCATTTTTCCTTCCATTGTTTGTACGTGGCCTCGTGCTGGTGTTGAACGTAAAAAAACCAAATGGCAATCATGCCAAAAGCCACCAAAATGGGCAATTGAACGTACACAAAGGCTTCGTAACCGAGGAAATACACCAACGCTGCATAAATGCTAATCAAAATCACGTTGTGGCGTAGGAGCGATTTGCGGGCGTGTTCCCAACCGCTCATTTTAATCAGCGGCAAACGGCTGTGCACTAAAATGTACCAGATCGGGCCAATAAAAAACATCACCGGCGTACTGCGGTAAATGCGGTATTTGATACGGCCCCAGGCATCCAGGGCTTTGTATTCGTTAACGGTGAGCAAATCCACGTCACCAATGTCGCGGTATTCCCACAACAAACCATTGTGCCCGTGGTGGAAATTATGGCTTTTCGACCAATATTTATAAGGAATAAAGGTCATGAAACTCGAAAATTGTCCCAATAAATCGTTCGCTTTCCGCGATGCCGTAAAGGATTGGTGACCACAATCGTGTTGGATAATAAAAATACGCACCAAAAAGAAAGCGTTTAGCAGGGCCAAACCCATCGTTAGCCACAACGACACGCCCAGAGTAAGATACATCGTCACCCAAATTGCCAAAAACGGCCCAAATGAAGTGATCGATTGTACTATTGCCTTTTTATTATCGGGAAGTTGGTAAGCCTTGACGATTAAGGGGAGTTGCTGCCAAATAGCAGGCGAGTGCACTGTTTGCATGTAATATTGTACTTTAAAAATGATCTGCGCAAAGGTCGCAAACCACATTCATCTAAACAAACAAATGACCGTCAAGTTTTAGTCACCTCCTCCGCTAATTTTTATCACCAATCCGGTTAATTTTATATTGATCACTGGATTTATCATAATGCCCATTGTAATGCTGTTGCCCGATAAACAATAGGTTTTCTTCCGATAGATTGCCTTTCCCAAACATAGATTCGGCGTAATAATCCACCAACGTGCGACCGTATTTATTGGTAGACACCTCCAATGTACTGGCGTTTACCGCTGAATAAAACGAACAAACCCGTTCATACGAACTTCCACCCGTCATGGTCATTGGTGCACCGGGTGCTCCAAACATGGTGGATGGTCCAGTGTTTACTTCCTCAAAGCCACCGATGCACATCAGGTAGTCGTCGCCGGATTTACGCACCAAAATGGAAGGTTTAAAGGCCCTAAACCGGCGGAAGAACTTTTTTGGACTTTCGTACTCCTTTTCTATCCCAAATGAGCCGCGCCCGGGCATAAAAATGGGCGAATTGGCAAAGGTTAATTTATCAGCGTCGTTATCGTAGTTGTATTGCTTCAAAACGGCACCGTCTGCCAGGCTGCGAATAACAATATGCAACGAACTGTTAGTGGTAGCCACCTGAAAGATTTTTTGGTCAAAAATATAACTGGAGCCTTTTATGTCCTCGCCGCGTAAACCGTTGCCATAAGTGTACTTTTTGACAAAAACACTGTCTTTTTCGAGGTCAAAAGTAAATAACCGCATAACCTGGTAATTGGCTACTTCGGTTTCAAAAGTCATCCAAACCTGCTGCGGGCCGGCGTATA
Organism: Chitinophagales bacterium; assembly: GCA_013298845.1. Classification (GTDB taxonomy): domain Bacteria; phylum Bacteroidota; class Bacteroidia; order Chitinophagales; family Saprospiraceae; genus M3007. Next base: position 149,141 of record JAAFJN010000010.1, on the reverse strand, counting down.
ATTTTGGTCTTCGGCTGGCGGCTTCCGGGTCGTGCTCCTTGCCATAGGTAACCATGAGCGGCCGGTAGGATTCGCTGCTGCTAAACGCCGTAAATTTTTTGAATATTTTATCAAAATTTTCACTATCCCCTTTAGATACGGCAAACTTGTGCTCCTTTAGTTGGCCCGATTCATCAAATGTGTACATCAGTACGAAGTCCTCCTTTTTGCCGTTTTGGTAAGCAATGACCGTACCTCGTTCGCCGTTGGAAACACCCGACACAAACCGTTGTTTTTCAAGGGGTTTCCGATGGTCGGTTTTGGTAACCGACAAGGTGGCCCAATCCAGTTTGTAGGCGGTACACTCGTCGTTGTTTTCGATAGCAAAAAACGCCACGTCGGCTTGCGATTGTTTGGTTAATACCCGCACTTTGGAGTCATCCTTGCCATCTAATTGAATTTTAGCGGAACTTTCGCCCAAAACTTGCCCATTTACGGGGTCAACTTTGTACATTTTGCAGGTGTACACCTGATTTTTATAAACTGTTTTGGGAAAAAATAAAAAGAGCGAATAACCATCGGTGGGATGCTCCAAAACGAGCGGTTGGCCCGGCTCGTAATCCAATTTTAAATTTTGGGCCATGACGGATAAACTCCATAAAAGACCCAAGAGAAGAATACTTCCTTTTTTCATTGTTTGTTGAATTTGTGCCTCCTTTTCCTCCGTAAAGAGGGGTTTCAAACCCCTCTTTACGGAGGAAAAGGAGGCGGTGACAGGTGTTGACTCCTCTTTACGGTGTTACAACGCACTCGAATACCTCCGCAAAGTGTACCATTATTTTTTGTTTTACCTCCTCCATATCCACCGGCCGACCCAATTCCTGCGCCATGGACGTTACGGTTTTGTCTTCATCCACGATGCCGCAGGGAATAATGTAGCCAAAATATTCGAGGTTGGTATTGACGTTAAATGCCCAACCGTGTAACGTTGTCCAGCGGCTTAAATGTACCCCGATGGCGCAAATTTTTCGGCGTTTTAACGTATCGGGATGCTCGGACGGGAACAGCGGACTATTTACAATCCAAACGCCCGTGTAGCCTTCAATGCGACCGGCGACAATTTGGTACTCGGCCAATACCCGAATCATCACTTCTTCGAGGTTGCGCACGTAGCGGTGTACATCGGTGAAAAAGCAGTCCAAATCGAGGATCGGATACCCCACAATTTGGCCCGGACCGTGGTACGTAATATCGCCGCCCCGGTTGATGGGAAAAAACGTAATCTGGCGTTCGGCGAGTTGTTGTTCGTTCAAAAGCAGGTTATCCATCGAACCACTTTTGCCCAAAGTATAAACGTGCGGGTGCTCCACCAAAAGTAATTTGTGCGCCTGAGGATAAGATCCGGGCTCCTCCGAGCGGTGCGCTAACTTGTTATCTACCAATGCTTTATGGATAGAAGTTTGGTAATCCCAAGCCGCCTGGTAACCCATGTTGCGGAGGTCTTCTAAACGGACAATTTGTTTTTCTTTCATAAAGAGGCACAAAGATACGCACATTCGTCCTACCTTTGCATCCCGTAACATTACGAACAGTTTCATGACAAAATACATATTTGTTACGGGTGGCGTTACCTCTTCATTGGGAAAAGGTATTCTTTGCGCTTCACTCGCTAAACTCCTTCAAGCGCGCGGTTTTTCCGTCACTATTCAAAAATTTGATCCGTATATCAATGTTGATCCCGGCACCCTGAATCCGTATGAACACGGGGAATGCTATGTCACCGACGACGGGGCTGAAACCGATTTAGATCTGGGTCACTACGAGCGTTTTTTGAACGTTCCCACTTCACAAGCCAATAACGTTACTACCGGTTCGGTGTACCAAACGGTCATTAACAAAGAGCGCGAAGGCGCTTATTTGGGCAAAACCGTTCAAATTATTCCCCATATCACCGATGAAATTAAACATCGGATGCAGTTGCTGGGCAAAAGTGGCAAATACGATATTGTACTCACCGAATTAGGGGGCACCGTGGGTGATATTGAATCATTACCTTACGTCGAAAGTGTACGCCAATTGCGTTGGGAACTGGGCCGCGACAATTGCATCGTGATTCACCTTACCCTCGTTCCGTTCCTCAAAGCCGCCGCTGAATTAAAAACCAAACCCACTCAACACTCGGTAAAGGAGTTGCTTAGCCTGGGGGTTCAACCCGATATTTTGGTGTGCCGTTCCGAGTATTCCATCAGCATGGATATTCGCCGCAAATTGGCGCAATTTTGCAACGTAGAAACGTCATCGGTGATTGAAGCCATGGACGCGGAAAGTATCTATGACGTGCCTTTGCTCATGCTCAAAGAACGCCTCGACGCGGTGGTCATTTCCAAATTGCACCTTAACGACCGCCGGGAACCGGATCTTTCTTCGTGGAAATCGTTCCTCGGCAAACTCAAAAACCCCACCAAAGAGGTCAAAATTGGCCTCATCGGTAAATACAACGAGTTACCCGATGCCTACAAATCCATTTACGAGTCTTTCGTGCACGCGGGAGCGGTCAACGAGTGCAAAGTGCGCGTTGTGCCCATCCACGCCGAAGAACTGGAGGGCAGTTATAAATCCGTTGGTAAATCGCTGGATGGCTTAAACGGTATCTTGGTAGCGCCCGGTTTTGGCGCACGCGGCATTGAAGGCAAATTAATGGCTATTCGGTACGCCCGCGAGCATAAAGTGCCGTTTTTCGGCATTTGTCTCGGTATGCAGTGCGCCTGCGTCGAGTTTGCGCGCAACGTACTGGGTCTCACTGATGCCGCCTCTACCGAAGTGGACGAAAAAACCCAAAATCCCATCATTGACCTTATGGAGGGCCAAAAGGACCTGAACGTAAAAGGCGGCACTATGCGTCTCGGCGCGTATCCGTGCGATTTGAAGAAAAAAACCAAAACCTACGAGGCTTACCACACGCTCAGTATCAGCGAGCGTCACCGCCACCGTTGGGAGTTTAACGATAAATACCGCGAAGCATTTGAAAAAGCGGGTATGGTCATTACCGGTATTAATCCGGAAACTAACCTCGTTGAAATTGTAGAGTTAAAAGACCATCCCTGGTTTATTGGGGTGCAATTCCACCCGGAACTCAAAAGCACGGTCGAAAATCCGCACCCCCTTTTCGTCGATTTCGTAAAAGCAGCGGTTAGTAAGATATGAGTGAATAGTGAATAGTGAAAAGCGAATAACGACGTTTACTTGTAAAATCATTTTGCGTTAAAAAGTTGTGATTTTTTAAAAAAAAGCCTAAATATCGTACTGCATTATTCACTCTTCACTATTCGTTTTTCACTATTCACTATTCACTATAAAACTCCTTTTGTGGAGGGGAGGGCGCGGCTGTGTAAATCGCGCTGAGCGGCCATTTTTACGGCTTTGGCAAAGGCTTTAAAAATGGCCTCTATTTTGTGGTGCTCATTTTGGCCTTCGGCGGAAATATTGAGGTTGCAGCGGGCATTATCGGTGAAAGACTTGAAAAAATGCAGGAACATTTCGGTGGGCATTTCTCCGATTTTTTCGCGTTTAAAATCGGCATTCCATACCAACCAGGGGCGGCCCCCGAAATCAATGGCGGCCTGGGCGAGCACATCGTCCATGGGTAAACAAAAGCCGTAGCGCTGAAGGCCCCGTTTGTCGCCAATGGCTTCCGAAAACGCCGTACCGAGGGCCAACGCCGTATCTTCGATGGTGTGGTGCTCATCAATGTGCAAATCACCTTTTACCTGAATCGTTATATCCAAACCACCGTGGCGCGCCAATTGATCGAGCATGTGGTCGAAAAAACCCAATCCCGTGTGAATATTCGATTGCCCGGTACCGTCTAAGTTCAGTTCGATGAAAATATCGGTTTCGTTGGTGGTGCGCTGGTGCGTGACTTTGCGCGGCGGTAATTTCAAGTGGCGGTATATTTCCTCCCAGTGTTCCGCCACCAAATCAATTTTACCCGAAAAATCGGCGGGATTATCGTTGTTTTTGATCAAAATCCCCTTTACCCCGAGGTTCATGGCCAATTGCATATCCGTCAAACGATCACCAATAACAAATGAATTGGCCAAATCGTATTCACCTTGCAGGTAAGTCGTCAGCATCGCCGTTCCCGGTTTGCGGGTGGGCAATCCTTCGTGGGCAAAACTGCGATCAATGTGCACCGCGTGAAAATGAATACCCTGTCCTTCTAACGTGGTCATGAGTTTGTTGTGCGCGGGCCAAAAAGTATCCTCGGGGAAGGAATCGGTGCCCAAACCATCCTGATTGGTGACCATAACGAGGATATAGTCCAATTCCCGTACAATCCGCGCCAGAGCGTAAATGGAACCGGGAATAAACGCCAGTTTTTCCAAACTATCAATCTGAAAATCGGTTTTTGGCTCTTCAATGAGCACGCCGTCGCGGTCAATAAAAAGTATCTTTTGCATGTGTTTGTTTATGCCATGCCCTTTAACAGAGCAATCAATTGTTCATTTTCAGCGGTGGTTCCAATGGTAATTCGGAGGCAGTTTTCACAGTTTACTTCTTTGCTCCGGTTGCGCACGATGATGCCATTTTGGGCTAAATAATCGTAAACGACCTGCGCATCGCGGACTTTTACCAAAATAAAATTTGCGTCGGAAGGGTATATTTTTTCCACAAAAGCCAAATCGGCCAGTTCTATTTTGAGGATACTTTTATCGGCATTTAACTGCTCTACAAATGAGCGGTATTGCGCTTCCGACTGCAACGCCTGCTCCACAATGGCAAGGGTGGCCAAACCAATATTGTAAGGGTATTTGACCTTGTTAAAATACCCGATAATCGTTTCGTTGCTCATGGCCATGCCAACGCGCAAACCGGCCAATCCCCAGGCTTTCGACAAGGTTTGCAATACCACTAAATTGGGATATTCGTCCGTTTTATTGGCCCACGAAACAGAATTGGCAAAATCAATGTAGGCTTCATCCACCACCACAATTCCCTTAAATTTTTCCAATAATTCCGTCACGGCGTCGGAGGAAATCAAATTGCCCGTCGGGTTATTGGGCGAACACAAAAACAGCAATTTCGTGCGTTCGTCCACCAATGACAGAATGGCCGGCACATCGGGCTGAAAATGGTCGTTAAGGGGCGCACGCCGAATTTCGGTGCCGTGAATATTACCCTGCACGGCGTACATACCGTACGTGGGCGGCAAAATAATGACGTTATCAAGGCCCGGTTCACAAAAAACGCGGAACAAAATATCAATGGCTTCGTCGCTGCCGTTGCCCAAAAAAATCTGTTCCGGACGCACGTTTTTTAACGCCGACAGCCGATTTTTGATCGTTTTTTGCAAAGGATCGGGGTAACGGTTGTACGCAATGGGGTAGGGGCTGCCCCAACTGTTTTCGTTGGCATCCAAAAAAACGGACGCTTCCCCTTTAAACTCATCACGCGCCGAGGAATAAGGTTTTAGTTCAAGAATACTTTTGCGAATAAGATCAGTTATCAGCATCTTCTTTGTCTCTTTTTGATCGAATAACGGCGATACCGGCGTTTAACTCAAATCCCATTAATAAAATTAGACAATTGAGTTGTATCCAAAGCATAAAAGCCATAATGGTACCGATAGAGCCGTAAACAGTGTTAAATTTACCGATATTATCGGCGTAAAAGGAAAATCCCCAGGATGCACCCACCGATAAAATGGTGGCCAAGGTCGCCCCTGAGTTGATAAATGGCACGCGTTTTTTGGCGGAGGAACCGTACCGATAAATGACGGAAATACCCGAATAAAACAGCAGCAAAATAACAACCCACCGAAAGGCAAACAGCACCATTCGGGTGAGCCAGTCCACTTTCACCACGTCGAAAACGGCGTTGAGGATGGTATTGCCCAAAATAACAAATACCATCGAAAAAAACAGGATAAACGTGAGCAAAAACGTCAGTTTGATGGCCGTTAAACGTTGTTCGATCATGCCCCGGCGGTCAAATACCTCGGCGTAATGCTTACTCAAACCGTTCATCATGGACAACATACCGTTGCTGGAAAACCACAGGGCGAGCAAAAAACCAAAAGACAACAAATTAGCCCTTTCATTTTTTAAAAGGTCATTGACCGTTTCAAATACCCAACGACCCGAATCACCGGGCATGACCGACTGGATGGACGACTCCAGGGTGGTAAAAAAGTTGTCGCCGTAGGGCAAATAGGGGAGTAGCGTGATTAAAAAAATCATCCCCGGAAACAAGGCCAGAAAAAAACTAAACGCCATGCTATTGGCGCGGGTGACCAATACATCTTTTTGTAATTCGGCACCGATAAACTGCGCCAAATTATACAGCGGAATACGTTTTAATCCGGGCAGAGAATGCCGCTTTGACCATCGGATGAGGCCATTCCAAATGGGGAGGTTCAGAAAAAAACTCGAAATAGACCCCAACGCCTTGTCAATAGCCGTTTTTATGTCCATGCTTTATTGGTAGTTGAGTACGGGGGCCAACCAACGTTCCAGTTCTTCCACGGGCATATTTTTGCGCACGGCGTAATCGGCCACCTGGTCTTTGCCAATTTGTCCCAAACCAAAATAACGCGCGTCGGGGTGGCTAAAATACCAGCCACTCACGGCCGCCGCAGGATACATCGCAAAACTCTCGGTGAGGCGAATGCCAATGTTATCGGGCTGCAACAAATCCCACAACAACTGCTTTTCGGTATGGTCGGGGCAGGCTGGATAACCCGGCGCGGGGCGGATACCGGCGTAGGCTTCATCAATCAAAGCCTCGTTGCTCAGGGCTTCGTCGGAGGCGTATCCCCAGAATTCTTTGCGCACGCGCTCGTGCAGGCATTCCGTAAAGGCTTCGGCCAAACGATCGGCCAAGGCTTTGAGCATAATGGCCGAATAATCGTCGCCGTCTTTTTCAAAACGGGCCACGTGTTCTTCGATGCCAATACCTGCCGTCACGGCAAATGCGCCCAAGTAATCGGCACCGGCGGGTGCCACGTAATCGCTGAGGCAGAAATTAGGCTGATTGGCGGCTTTTACGTTTTGCTGGCGCAAATGGTGCAGCGTCATCAAAGGTTGTTGACGGGTGTCGTCGGTGAACAATTGAATGTCGTCCTCAACGCTATTGGCCGGGAAAATGCCCATGACCGCGCGGGCTTCGAGCCATTTTTCGTCAATAATCTGGCGCAGCATGGATTGTGCGTCGTGGTATAATTGGGTGGCTTCTTTGCCCACAATCTCATCGGTGAGAATAGCGGGATATTTACCGGCCAACTGCCAACTTTGGAAAAACGGCGTCCAGTCGATGTATTCCGAAATTTCTTCCAAATCGTAGGCTCGGAACTCTTTAACGCCGGTAAATGCCGGGACTGGTGGCGTGTATTCGGCCCAATTGATATTTGCTTTTTTGGTTCGGGCAACGTTGATGTCTAAGTATTGCTTAGCGTTTTGGCGACTTTCGCGGGCTTCGCGCACCCGCACGTACTCCGCTTTGGTATCGTCAATAAAACGCTGATTTTCTTCTTTATTATCGGTCAACAAACTACTCACCACGGCCACGCTCCGGCTGGCATCGAGGACGTGCACCACGGGCGCGTTGTGGTATTGTGGTTCAATTTTTACGGCGGTGTGGGTTTTACTCGTCGTGGCCCCGCCAATGAGTAGGGGAGTGGTAAAACCTTGGCGTTGCATTTCTTTGGCTACGTACACCATTTCGTCGAGCGAAGGTGTAATAAGGCCCGAAAGACCAATGATATCCACGTTGTTTGCTTTGGCGGCGGCGAGGATTTTATCCGCCGATACCATTACCCCAAGATCAATGATATCGTAGTTATTGCAAGATAACACCACACCCACGATGTTTTTACCAATGTCGTGCACGTCGCCTTTTACCGTGGCCAGCAAAACGGTGCGGCGGGTATCGCTGTCACCGGCCTTTTTTTCCAGTTCGATGATCGGTGTGAGCACCGCAACGGCTTTTTTCATGACGCGGGCGCTTTTCACCACCTGCGGCAAAAACATTTTACCGGAGCCAAACAAATCACCCACCACGTTCATGCCGTCCATCAAAGGACCTTCAATGATGCGCAGGGCGGTGGGGTATTTAGCCAGGGCTTCTTCCATATCAGCGTCAATAAAATCGGTGATACCCTTTACCAACGCGTGGGTAATGCGTTCTTCGAGGGAATTCTCGCGCCAGGCGAGGTCTTTGCCTACGGCTTTACCACCGCTGGTGCCTTTGAGGTTTTCGGCAAAACGCACCAATTCATCGGTTGCATCGGGGTGGCGGTTAAACAACACATCTTCAATGCGCACGAGCAATTCTTTGGGGATTTGCTCATACACTTCGATCATACCCGCGTTCACGATGCCCATGTCCATACCGGCCTTGATGGCGTGGTACAAAAAGGCCGAGTGCATGGCTTCGCGCACTACGTTGTTGCCCCGGAAAGAGAACGAGAGGTTACTCACCCCGCCGGAAATTTTTGCGCCGAGACAAGTGGCTTTTATTTGTTTGGTGGCTTCGATAAACGCAATGGCGTAATCGTTGTGTTCTTCGATTCCCGTGGCAACGGCGAAAATATTGGGGTCAAAAATGATGTCCGTTGGGTCAAAACCCACTTGTTCGGTCAAAATTTTGTAGGCTCTTTGGCAAATAGTCACTTTCCGTTCGATAGTATCGGCCTGGCCAATTTCGTCAAAAGCCATGACTACCACGGCGGCACCGTAACGCCGACAAATTTTGGCCTGGCGAATAAACTCCGCTTCCCCTTCTTTCATGGAAATGGAGTTAACGATACTTTTTCCCTGCAAACACTGTAAACCAGCCTCGATAACGCTAAATTTGGACGAATCTACCATCACCGGAACCCGCGCAATGTCTGGTTCGGCGGCAATGAGGTTCAAAAACTCGACCATTGCTTTTTCGGAATCCAGCAAACCTTCATCCATGTTTACGTCAATGATTTGGGCACCACCTTCTACCTGTTGGCGGGCCACCGAAAGGGCCTCGTTGTAATTACCTTCTTTGATGAGCGAAGCAAATTTAGCCGATCCCGTTACGTTGGTGCGTTCACCTACGTTGATAAAATTGGTCTCTTCGCGCACAATCAACGGCTCCAAACCCGCGTACATGGTGTAGCGATCGGCCAATGCAACCGGCGCAATGGGACGGCTGCCGTGTATGTGTTCGGCAATGTGCCGGATATGGTCGGGCGTAGTACCGCAACAGCCACCAACGATATTTACCAAACCGGAGCGGGCAAAATCGTCAATAAAACCACACATTTGGTGGGGTGTTTGGTCGTATTCGCCCATTTCATTGGGCAAACCCGCGTTGGGGTACGCCGAGATATAGCATTCAGGGGCAATTTTAGCCAATGCTTCGAGGTGGGGTCGCATTTCTTCGGCCCCAAGGGCACAGTTGAGACCCACGGAAAAAGGCCGCGCGTGTTTCACCGAAATCCAAAACGCCTCCGGGGTTTGTCCGCTCAGGGTCCGGCCCGAAGCATCGGTGATGGTACCGGAAATCATAACGGGCAATTTCACGCCTTTTTCTTCCATCACCTCGTCAATGGCGTACAGGGCGGCTTTGCAATTGAGCGTATCAAAAATGGTTTCTACCAATAAAATGTGTGAACCACCGTCAATGAGGCCCCGAATTTGTTCGGCGTACGCTTCTTTTACCTCCTGAAAATGTACCGCGCGAAAACCGGGGTTATTAACGTCGGGGGAAAGGGATAGTGTTTTGTTCAATGGCCCAATGGCACCGGCCACAAAACGTGGTCGCTGTGGATTTTGGGCGGTGTAAGCATCGGCTGCGCGCCGGGCTACCTGCGCCGCTGCTACGTTAAGTTCGTAGGCAATGTACTCGGTGTGGTAATCGGCTTGTGCGATGGAGGTACTGCTGAAGGTATTGGTTTCAATAATATCGGCTCCGGCCTCGAGGTATTGGCGATGGATATTTTCAATCACATCGGGGCGCGTCAGGCACAAAATATCGTTATTCCCTTTTAGGTCGAACGGATGATTTTTAAACATTTCACCCTTGAAGTCCTCCTCCGTTAAGTTAAACCGTTGAATCATGGTGCCCATAGCACCATCAATAATCAAAATACGCTCTTTAACGGCCTGATGTAATTGATCCATTATTGATTGAAAGAATTTTTGTGAAAACAGCGCGGACATCGCGGCTGCACAGGTTAGTTTATAACAACTTCTTTAATGTACTGTTCGCCCATTTCCTCGTTAATCAGATGCTTAATTTTATCTTTAGCAAAGGACAACTCTTGTTTGAGGGGAGCGGACACAATAGTAAGGTGTAGCACGTTTTTGTGCACGTAAATACGGGTAGTGTAGGTAGCAATGGTTTTGCCCATCAATTTACCCCAAAGCGTTTGTACCCTCGTTTCGTCGAAACGGGATTTTAAATCAAACTCTTTTAGCATGGCCTGCATGGCCTCGGCTAAAGTGACATCATTTTTTTTACGCACTAACCTTTATTTTTTAAGGTCGTAAAGATAAGGTGCTCCAGGAAACGGGCGATACTTTGTGGGTCTTTATCTTTTCCAAAATCGGTAAGAGAAGGTAAATGCAGCATAAAGTAGTACTGGAAATGCGACATTTCGAGTAAAGTGCTGCTCAACGAGCGCGGAAATGGGTAATCCGGCGCATACTCCTGAAAGATACCGGCAATGCGGGCACACAGATCCTTGTATGGCTTGAACAAGTGTACCTGATTAATTTCTTCTACTTCTTTTACCAAATACACTTTACTGCTTTCATTCACCACGATATGGTGCAACGCTTTTTTGTCCAGCCCGGAACTATCCAGATCCTGAGGCAAGTCGTTGATCAGCAGGTTGATGATTTTTTTGATTTTTAATTCAGGATCGTTCAGGTTTTGCAAACTGAAGACCACCAAATATTCCATGTAATTCCAATACCAGGTCAGCAAGTACAAAAGGAGGCGGTGTTTATTTTCAAAATACCGATAAATACTGGCTTCGGTTGTGTTAATTTCCGTGGCTAGTTTTTTGAACGTAAAATGTTCGAAACCCAACTCGTACATTAATAGCAGACCGCTGCGCACAATATTTCTACCCAAAACAGTATCTTCCGGGTCACGGTGTGCCAACTGATCGTTTGTGTTAATTTTGATCTGAAATTCCATAATTCTTGCGCAAAAGTAAATCTTCTACTGCATTAACTACAACTTAATCGCGTAAAAGTTTTACTTCTTTTTGCAATAGTTGACTATACAACTGCAATAGTGGAATCTTGGCCAGTTCCGGCTCGTAAAAATACGAGTTGTGGAAGTTGAGTAACAAGCGGGTATTGTGGGTATTTTGCCCAATAAAATCGTTTGATAACCGCATAATAGTGGGCAAATGGTACCGTCCGGCGCGAAGTAGTCCGATGTCCATTAATATCAACGGTTCTTCGGTCCAGGAATAGGGCCGTTCTTCGGCAAAATGGTACAAATGAAACGAAAAACCCGTACCGCAGCGAAACCCAATATTATCCCTAAAACCCAATGAACTATCGGTATTAATCCCGTTTTTTTCCAAAATATCGGCTGTTTCCGGAAAGGCAAACCGCAGGTAATGTTGCCGGGAGTGGGAGGGTGGTTCGCCGGTAAAAAGCCCCACTTCGCGCCACTCCTGTTCCCAGGTTTCGGCGTTTTTCCAAGTACTAAAACCCGGGTGAAAACCAAAACGATAACCCATTTCCTGGGCTAAAAGTCGAATTTGCAACATTCTGGCACTGCACAACGGTGGGAAAATATCCTGCGGCCGGTGACGACCTCCGCCAAAATACAGGGTTTTGGTTCCGGTGGTTTTGAGGCGCAACAACACGTCAAAATTATCCGCCGGATCATTCAGGTTTTTCCATTTCACGGCTGCGTAGTCGGCGACAATTTGGGGCCAAAAAGTTATTTTCCGATACCGCCAGGCTGTGCCGCCCAAGTACCGCAACAAGTTAAATCCCTCGCCAAATACCCGCAAGGTATCCAAATCGTGCGAGGTCCATACCTCCGTTGGCACTTCGCGAAAAGTCCCTGTAAATACCGCCGACAGCGCGCACACCAAACGGTCGGCGACCGGAATTTTTTCCAAACCATTGCGCACGATCCATAATTGTGCCGAAGGCATTAATCCAATGTCGTCCACAGTGGTTGGAGCGTATTCTTCGATTCGGCTCAAATGAAAAAACAACGTCGAAATCCAATCAAAACCAAACGTGTTTTGCCCAAAAAAGTCCGTTGGAGTGGTATTCGTGCCGGAACTTACTCCGTACACCATTTGATGCTCCCAACGCGCAGTCACCGCGTGATAAGTTGGTTGTTGTTCAGGCGAAGCACTGATAATGGCCCTGTCACAGGGCACGTGCAGTCCGCCGGACTCCGATGGTGAGCCACCATAATACAAAGTGGTAAAAATGCCCTCCGCTGGGCGTTCAAGCACAAACGAAATTTTATTGGTGCACGGGTGAGCGGTTATAAAATCAAATACGTAACGAATGCGCGGCAAGAAGGCGCGCAGGGCTTCGGGTAAATGTACGTATATGACGGTAGTGCTCATTTTATTTCCTTAGCGGCGTAAAGTTGGTACATGAGTTTCTCTAAATCATTGTCGTTGAGGCGGAAAATGCCCTCAAAACTCAGGTAATCGTCCGTTTTATACCGTTTGGGCGGGGCCGCAAAGATGATACCCACGATAGATTCCGGGCCAGCACCGCCGCAGAAAAAACACGATTTAAACGGGTTGCGGCTCAGGGCGTAAAAGCCCCCCGAATCGAGGGGAATGATGTACCCGCTGATGACCACTTTTTTTCCGTCGAGGGCTTTTACTTTTTTTCCAAAAACGGGAAAATCGATGTTTTGACCGTATTCTTTGACGTATTTGGGGGTAAATTTGACGTCTTTGAGGTTATCCCAACTGATTTTTTGAGCCGGGCCAGTGCTGTCCATGGCCAAAAGGGACTGGTATAATAGGGGAGAGTCAATTTTATTAAAAATTTCCACGTTATCGTGCAGCCAAAAAGAATCCTCTTCCACGGGGTTTAAAGAGGCCATAGCGGTATCTTTTCCACTAATTTCGACGGATTTTTCGCGCGTACGGGCTTCAATGAGGCTGGCGATGGGGTTTCGGAGCAATAAAATGGCAAAAACAGTTGCCAGAGAAGCCAACAGGTATTTTTTCATTGGGCAAAGATAGGGTAGGGGCTTGTTTTTTCAATAAGTGCCTTACATTTGTGCAATGTTAGATTTGATTCTTGTGCCTCAAACCGTATTGGATCGGTACAAATCCGAACTTCCGGTTCGTTTAGATGCCCATTTACCTGTAAAGCCCGTTGTAGAATTTACGAATGATTATTTTGGGTTTTACACCTCGGTATCTGCCGTTTTTTCGTCAAAAATAGAAGGGGAGGGGATTGAGTTGGATTCTTACCTCAAGCATCGTTTTTACAAAGTATCTTTTACCGCCGATTACACCCGTAAGACGGATGATTTATTCAAAGCGTATCAATTTGCTCGCGAAAACGAACTAAATGCCAAAAATTTATTCAAAGCCCATAAACTATTGAGTGCCAATTTATTGCGCGCCAATTCACGCGGGAAAATTCGTAAAAACCACGAAGTAATTATTGACAAAGAAGGCCGAATTGAGTACGTTGCGGCAGACCCGGCGATCGTGGAACGTGAATTTAACAAATTGTTCCACGACATTGATATTATGTTAAATAACGCAGAGGAATTAGATTTTGCTACCAAATTTTATTTTGCGTCCATGATACACCTGGTTTTTCTGAAAATACACCCATTTGAGGACGGGAATGGCCGGATGTCGCGGTTATTGGAAAAATGGTTTTTGGCGTCCGTTTTGGGCGAAAATGCCTGGTTTATACAGTCTGAGCGTTATTATCACACTTATTTAGCCGATTATTACAAAAACGTGCACATTGGTTTGGACTATGACTCCGTAAATTATAATCGCGCCTTGCCGTTGTTACTGATGTTGCCGGCGAGTCTTTTGGGCTAAAAAAGGCCCGTAATTTTTTCCATAATTTATATTATGTTAAATAGAGGCATTAAAAACGCCGCCAGAACGTATTTGGGGATTTAACGCAGCATTGAAAGTTGATTTGGAGATTGAAATTAATTTGGTATCTTTGTGAACTAACCATTTTGTTCTTTCTTTCAAAAGAGGACGTTTAGAAAGAAAGTTACAATTTCATACTAAGCGGAATTTTGAAAACCCACTCCCCTACTCTATGTTCAAAAATCTGATTTTTCATTTCGTAATATTTTTTTCTGGAATTTTCATTATTACTGCTTGTCATAAGCATTCCCCCAAAGTACCGGTCACACCAATCCCGGTTGATCAATGTAGTCCCTTTATGGGATTCATTAAAGATAACTGGGTATTGGTAAATCGCAATGTGTATGGAATCAGGTCGGATACTGCCCTGAGAAAAGAAAGCATCCGTATGTTTAGGGAAAATGCCAATTCCTGTCTAAAGGGCATGTCAAAAAGTCAGATTTTTGCACTTTTTGGAACACCCAGTAGAATGGACAAAGGCAATCCAGAGTACTATACCGTTTATTATTACTTAAAAAACGAGTGTAATTATCCTGTAAGTGGGTGTATTCAACTGAAAATCAAGATAAGGCGATCCGTTGATACGGTTATGAAGGTATATCCAATGGTAACTGAATTTGTTGATTATTGATAACAGCGAATTACCATATTCCGCTCCCCTCCGTAGCGAGGCGTTTTACACGCCTCAACGAAAACGAAACGGAGGGGAGCAGGAAAAAACAAATCTATCTATACCGTTTAAAATGATAATTCAACGTAACAAACCGCAGCGGATTAAACGAGTGGTTGATCGAGTGGGTATAAAAAATAAATGGGTCTTGGTTACTGGCCTGGTTACTTTTTTTATCCCCAATTTTAACCCGTCCTAAGGCGTATCCAAGGAAATAATTGCATTCGGCGGAGAGGCTGAGCCGGTTGGTAATTCGGTATTTAATCCCGGCGAAGGGCGCGGCTCCGACACTAATATTGGTTTGGCGAACGGGTAAATCCGCGATGACACTCGACGTTTGCCAATACCGGTTTTTGTCTGCTGAATAGTTGAATGCTCCAATTGCGTCCACGCCATAATAGGCCCCGAACCGCCCGTAAAAATAAATCCGCTCCTTCCCTACTCCCACGTAGAGATTTTGCCGGTGTCTGTCATCGGGGGCGGCTATGATAACTTGGTAATTGTCGTTCACCTGGTAATACTCAGGCGCATCTACGGAGTTATTGTAGTAGTAGCCGCTTAAACTGCCCGAAAAACGCAGGTTATCGGAATACGTTACTGCGATTAGTTTTTTGTCGCCGGTTCGTTTTTTGTACATAAAGGAACCGCCAATATTACCGGCAAAAATACCTTGTACATCAATGCCAATTTCGTTGCGGTATTTACGGTTATCAATGGTGTCTTTTAAAATGTTTTTTTGCGCAAAAGCGTGAAAATTCAGCGCCAATAAGGCTAGAATGGTGCATTGTTTTTTCATAAAATAATTATTTAATTGTTTGGGGAAAGAACGGGTGAATAGAGAGATACGCCGCTTATTTATATTAATTTTAACACAATCATAACGTAGGGGCGACCGGTCGTCCATGCAACCATATTTTCGCAATTCCCCCCTACATTTGCAAAATGATAATTACACCCATGAACATCACCCCACGTTTACATATTCAATTGGCCCAAAAAATGGGCATAATTGGCCTCTTTTTATTAGTTTTCTCCCCATTTCAAGCCATTGCCCAACTGGATTCTGTACATTTTGTGCCTCCCATGCACGCCCGGGGCGAATATGGGCCGCAGTTTTTGTACCTCACTACGCCAGAACAAACGCCCTTTTCCGTAAGTGTAGAAACCAGCAACGGCACAGTTTTGTCGGTTTTAAACATTTCCAACGGTTCGCCCAAACGGTTCGACCTCGGTGCAAGCAACGACACCTACACGTTGGTTACCGAAGATGATCTGCACCGCGCATTAAATAACAAAGGCTTAGTCCTCAAGGCGGAAAAGAAATTTTACGTCAATTTTCGAGCGCACAGTAGTTCCGAATACCAGGCGTGTGACCTCACCTGCAAGGGGTTGTCGGCGTTGGGCACTACGTTCCGGACTGGCCAAATGATTCAGGGGGTATCACAGGGAAATGGGCGTTCCAATTTCATCGGGATTATGTCTTTTGAAGATAATACCGTCATCAAACTCAACGATTACGATACCGGGGTGCGCTTTCGGATTAATGGCACGGATACCCAAGTTCCCGGTGGCGTTGAATTGACCTTGCAAAAAGGCGAATCCTGCGTTTTTTCGCAATATTTGGGCACCAATGGCACCATTCAGCCACCCAATGGCCTGATTGGGTCTTTATTAACGGCCTCCAACCCCATTGCGGTGAATGTGGGTTCCTGGACGGGCGCACCAGTGAACGAAGGCGCCAACGACATCGGCGTGGACCAAATTGTTCCCGTCGAACTGGTGGGATCAGAGTATATTTTGTGCAAAGGAAACGGCGGCAATATCATCGAAATACCGTACGTGGTAGCCCACGAAAACAATACGCAGGTCTTTCTGAATGGCAATGGCAACCCCTCCTCTACCCTTGCGGCGGGAGAACATTTTACCGTACCCACCAATCAATTTACGGCGGCGGGAAACCTGCACATTCTCACTTCCAAACCGGCGTATATGTACCAGGTAATTGGTGGCGTGGCCAATACCGACGATGAAAAACGAACGGGTGGATTGATTTTTGTGCCGCCCATTTCCTGCGCCATTCCCAACGCCGTGGACAATATTTACCAGCCCAACCGCATCGGAAATATCAGATACGACGGTGGCTTGATGATTGTGGCGATGCGCGATTCGGTGGTGACCGTTCGGGTAGATGGCGTGGTCGTACCCCTTGGCGCCCCCGATGCGGTGCAGGGCAACCCCGATTTTGTTACCTACCGCCGGTTGAATTTGTTTTCGTCTAACAATCCCCCCGAAACGGCCAGTATCATCGCGCAGGGAGCCGTTCAGGTGGCTTATTTTGGCCGAAATGGCGCGGCCGGATTCGGTGGTTTTTACAGCGGTTTTAGTAAAGTTGCCAAACCCAATATCACCCTGAATTTAATCGGAGACGGCGTTTGCCCGGATACCCTCGTGGCCAGTGGGCGTTTCGATGGGGTACAATGGTATTACGCCGATTCGCTGTTACAATTTGGTCCGGATACGTTTTTGGTGGCTTACGCGCCGGGTTTGTACACGGCCCGGGGGTATTTGGGGGTGTGCCGCCGCACCGATTTTTCGGAAGATACCCTGACTGCCAATTTTAATTCCCCGCAATTCCCGTACGCCACTACCCCGCCCTCTTGTTACGGCCTGGCCGATGCTTCGGTGGCTTTTGGAGCGCCTTACGGCGGTTTGGAGCCTTACCAATATTCGATTGATAACGGCCAGTCGTTTTCGTACAACAATACCATCAACAACTTGCGATCGGGCGATTATAAATTGGTCGTGCGCGACTCCACGGGCTGTTATAACTTACCGATTGATGTATTTATTGGCCAACCCGATAGTTTGGGGGTACAAGCCGAATACATCCGCCTGGACGAACCCATTGTGCCCTACGAAACGGTTATATTGGGTTCCACGCCCTCGCGGATGGTGGATTTTACGGTGTGGTCTCCCGATTCTACCAATTGCGCTGATTGCCCACAAATTACGGTCACGCCGTTTGAAACCACTTGGTACACGGTGACCGTAACCGACAGCGAGGGTTGCACGGCGACCGACAGCATTCAGGTGGTGATTCAACCTTCGGTGTACGCGCCCAATATCTTTTTCCCCGAAGATGCCACGGGCGGCAACGAGCGTTTTTTGTTGTTTAGCAAAGAACAGGTGCCCATTAACTGGCTGCGTATTTACGATCGCTGGGGAAATTTGGTGTTTGAAAGCACAGCATCTTTTACCAATGACCGCTCAGCGGGTTGGGACGGAACTTTCCGCAACAAAGACGCTAACCAAGGGGTGTATTTGTTTGTGGCCGAATTGGAACATGTTCCGGGGCGTAAGTTTATGCTGCGCGGTGATGTTACCTTGATTCGGTAATTTGCACTACTTTCGCGCCAAAATTATACTTCGTTTTATGGAAAAGGAATGGTTTACTGAGTGGTTTGATTCGCCTTATTATCATATTTTATACAAAAAACACGATGAAAAGGAAGCCCGGCGGACTTTGGACAATATGCTGAGCGCCTTAAACCTGTCGGCAAATGCCCGCATCATGGACCTGGCCTGCGGCAAAGGTCGCCATGCGCGTTATTTGGCCGAAAAAGGTTTTGACGTTACGGGGCTGGATATTTCCCTGCACAGCATTGAATACGCCAGCCAGTTTGAACAGCCAGGCTTGACTTTTTACCAACACGATATGCGGCTGCCTTTTCGCATCAATTACTACGATGCCATCGTTAATTTTTTTACTTCTTTTGGTTATTTCGACAACGATGCAGACCATTTAAAATCGTTAAAAAATATTCATAAAGGTTTAAAAACCAACGGCTTATTGCTGCTCGATTATTTCAATTCCGCCTGGGTGCGCAAAGCCCTGGTTCCCGCCGAAACCAAAGAAATTGACGGTATTCAGTTCCACGCCACCAAACGCCTCGACGAAAAACACGTGTACAAAAAAGTGGAATTTGATGTAAACGGACAATCGTATAGTTTTGAAGAACGTGTCCGGTTGTTTACCCTAAGTGAATTCGAAACCCTGATGCAACAAGCCGGACTAACCATCAAAGCGACGTACGGCGATTACGATTTGAATCCTTTTGATGAACCCAATTCTACCCGATTGATTATTATCGCTGAAAAATGTTAGGAGAACTAATTCGTCTGGACCTAAGCCTGTTTTTTGCCATCAATCGGGGGTTAGATAATGCCCTGTTTGATACGTTGTTGCCGTGGTGCCGCACACCGCTGTTTTGGTCGCCGTTGTATTTATTTATCTTGGTGTACGCCCTGATGCACTTTGAACAAAAGAAATATTGGGTCTTTTTGCTCGGACTGGTGCTGAGCGTGGGCGCAACCGATATGACGAGCAGCCATTTGATCAAAAAAAAGGTGCAACGCCTGCGCCCCTGCAACAGCGTACTGGTGAAAGATTACGTGGATTTGCGGGTGGAACGCTGCGGCAGCGGGTATAGTTTTACCTCCTCCCACGCGGCCAACCATTTCGCAGCGGCGCGTTTTATTGGTTTTTTCTTCGCGCCCACGTGCGGGCGATGGACGGCCCCGGTATTATTCTTTTGGGCTGCCCTGATTGCATTTTCTCAAGTTTACGTTGGCCTCCACTACCCGCTCGATGTATTGGGTGGCGCAGTGTTAGGTTTATTGATGGCGTCGCTGGTGTTGCTAATCATCCAGAAAACGGGGCTTAATACCGCCAAAATTCCACCGGCTGGTCATTAATCGCCACCATCAAAGTGGGTTTCCCGCCGATGGTCATCTTTTTTATATCGCGAACTTCTCCGTTGAGCAAAAGACCCGTGCGCGCAGTTCGCAATGGGGTGAAATGGCCTTTCCCGTCGCCTTTGAGGAACAAGCCGTAATCGGCATCAATGTAGCCAAATTCCGGTTTTGAACCCCAAAAGTTACCACCCGCCACAATATCGGAGTAGCCATCCTGGTCAACATCTACCACACAAAGGCCGTACAGCGGGGCCATTTGGGCTTCGTTGGGCAGGTTCACCAACTGGTAGCCGCCGTTAGCCTGACTCAACAGCACCGCGTTGCCGAGATAACCCGCTTTCAGGGTAATGGCTTCTTTCATTTGTTCGGGCGTAAAAATATCGGTCAAACCCTGGTTGCCGTATTTTTTAAATTTCAGGTATTTTTTCTTAACAATCGGGATATTGCTCACCAAATCGCCGCGCAAAGTGTACGGCAACATTTTATCGTTGGTATAACGCGACAAAAACTGCTCTGGCGTTCCGTTGAGGTCAAAGTCGTTGAATGTCAGTTCCATCGGGTGTTCGGGGGAAGCCTCGAGGCGGGAGTTAAAACCCATATTGCCCAACACAAAATCTGGGCGACCGTCGCCGTTAAAATCACCGGTTTCAACGCTTTTCCAGAGGCCGTTGGTGTTGGTTAGGCCCATTGCGGTCGTAACGTCGGTTAAAGTGCCGCCGTTGTTTTGGAACATCCGAATGGGCATCCACTCGCCGCACACCAGCAAATCGGGGTCATTATCGCCGTCCCAATCCGTCCAAATGGCATCGGTGGGCATACCGAGGTTGCGGAAAGTTTCCATTTGCACGGGGCTAAAGAACCCTTTGCCGTCGTTGGCCATTAAAAAGCCACCCACGGGTACCCCAATGCGGCCGGGTAAAAGGCGCATGGCCACAAAAAGATCCTGATCGCCGTCGCCGTCAACATCGGCCGGACGCACCGCCGCGCTGGCAAATGGCTTTTGCTGGGGCAAAGCATCAACTTTTTTGGTAAAATTACCTTTACCGTCGTTCACGTACAAACGATCGGCCAACTGCGGCGTCATGGAGGCAATTTCGTTACTACCCGAAGCCACGTACAAATCAAGGTCTTTATCGCCGTCGGCATCGAACAGGGTGGCATCCACGTCTTCGCAGGCGGCGTCTTTCAGGAGGTCAGGTTGCCGGGTTAACGTAAACATGCCGTTGGGTTGCTGGATAAAAATGGCTCCCGCCTGACTGGCTGCCCCGCCCGCAAAATAATCTTCGAGGCCGTCGCCGTTCACGTCGCCCGTAGCCAGTCGCGGGCCTTCGGTGCTGTATTTGAAATACAACAAACGATCGCGGTCCCAGTCGGCAAACGTGCTTTCCTGGTGTTTCCACGCCGAAACACCGGACTTTTTGAATAATATATTCGGTTGTTTTAACCGCAAAGTCGGCAGCCACGCGGGCAGGTTCGCATCTTTTTGCGCTACTGATATCGTTTGATCGGCGGGCACATTGGTTAATAAACTGGCCGTACCTTTGGGCCATTCGATGTACACGGTGTCAATTTGGGTGATATTGCCCAAACCAAAATTAGGCCGTGGGTCCATCGAACTTTGGAAGCCGCGCATGGGCATTTGTTCGAGGTAAAACTGTTGTCCCTGCGCCCGGAGGTGGATTTTGGCACCCAAAGCGAGCATGTTTCCCGCGCTGCCACTCAGGTTAAATTTCAGGTAGTGGTTATTGGTCAACTGCTGGCGGGCTTCGCTGCGATACACCAATGCCTCGTTATTAATGCAATTAATTACCAAATCCAAATCGCCGTCATTGTCGAGGTCGCCGTAGGCCGATCCATTCGAGAAACTCGGCACATCAAGGCCCCAGGGGGTAGCCTGGTTGCTAAAAGTGAGGTCTTTGTTGTTTTTAAAGGCAAAATTGGGCAAGGGCACGGACGGAATAGAATCAATCAAACGTTTGTAATTCACCGAACCGCCCGATACAATTTCCTGCTGTACCGACGGGTCGCTGATAAACAACAAATAATCCTGATCGGTCAAATCCTGCGCCACGCCATTGGCCACAAAAATATCTTTCCAGCCATCGTTGTCCATGTCAAACATCAAAGCACCCCAACTCCAGTCGGTGGCTTCGCAAGTGGCCATACACGCAATGTCCGAAAAGTGTACCTGACCGCTGTTATCAAGTGTACTTCCATTGTTCAAGTGCAGCATATTGCGCGTGAACTGGTTGTAATAAATGTCTTTGGTAAACGTAAAACGGTCGGGACTATCGAATGAAGTGGAGGTTTTCAGGCGATAATCGTCGGCGGGCAACATATCCGTCACAAAAATATCGGGCAGGGCATCGTTGTTGATGTCGGCCATATCAGCCCCCATACTGGCCGCGCTGATGTGGCGCATGGAACCTTCCAACTCTTCGCGGAAAGTGCCGTTCCCCTGGTTATAATACAGGTAATCGCGTTCAAAAAAGTCGTTAGAAACGTAAATGTCCTGCCAGCCGTCCTGATTCACGTCGCCCACGGTTACGCCCAAGCCAAAAGCGATAACGGACCCCATGATACCGGCTTCGACGGAAACATCTTTAAAAACCGGGTGACCGGCGCTGCCCATGCCTTCGTTGCGGTACAGTTTATGCCCCCCGAGGCTGTCGCGGGTTTCGCGCAGATTTTTGCGCAGGTCGAAAGAACCAATGGCGCGGAAGGAGTTGTTCAACACATAAACATCGAGATCGCCATCGCGGTCGTAATCAAAAAACGCCGCGTGGGTGGTTAAGCCGCGATCCGCCAGACCATAGGCCCGGGCTGACTCCACAAAAGTGCCGTTTTGCTGGTTGATAAATAATTCATTTTCGCGGCTAAACGACTGTTTGTCTTTTTCGGCTTCGCGCGGGTTACCCGAATTGCACACGTAAATGTCCAGCCAACCATCGCCATTCACATCGGCCATACTTACGCCCGTTGACCACGATCCTTTACCAGTGATACCGGCTTTTTCGGAAATATCTTCAAATTTGAAATTGCCCAGGTTGCGGTACAGTTTGTTTTGCCCCATGTTCGACGTAAAAAACACGTCCTGAAGGCCATCGTTGTCAATATCGCCGATGGATACCCCGCCGCCGTTGTAAAAATTGCGGTAGCGATAGACGTTAAACTCGCGGTCGTAGGTCAAATCATTGCGAAATTGAATTCCCGTCTCCGGGGCCGACATGGTAGTAAATAGCGGTGCGCCATTGGTAGAACCAGTTGCCCCCTTGTCGGATGCGGTGTTACAGGCGGAGAGAAAGAGTAGAGCAAAGCAAATGCCGTAAAAAATGCGCATGTTTTTGTTTTGGAAATAAATTAGTTTTTGGAGTCCTGCAAAATGAAGTATTTTGCGGCAAAGATACGCCTTTATTGCGATTTTTTCCAAATTTGGTAGGCATCAGCCGGGTTTTCGTCGCTTGGCTCGGTATTTCGTTCGGTTTCGTACGGAACGGGGCGCAGCGAAGCAAAACATTCGGCGGGCAATTGTTGATACAGGGCCGTGCCTTTGGTTTTCCAGGCGATCATATCGTCGCTCACTTCCCGGATAATTTTACCGGGGTTACCCACGACCAGGCTGCGACGGGCTATTTTTTCGCCGGTTTTGATAAAACACAACGCACCCACGATGCACTCCTCCCCTATTTCTACTTCGTCCATCAGAACGGCGTTCATCCCAATCAGGCTGTTTCGCCCGATGCTGGCCCCGTGAATAATGGCTCCGTGGCCGATATGCGCACCTTCGTTCAGGGTGACTGTAATGCCGGGAAACATGTGTACGGTACAGTTTTCCTGCACATTGCAGCCATCTTCAATGATAATTTTGCCCCAATCGCCGCGAATTGCCGCTCCCGGTCCCACGTACACATTTTTACCAATCACCACATCGCCTGTAACGGCGGCTTGCGGGTGGATGAAGGCGGTAGGGTCAATTTGGGGGACAATGCCCCGGAAAGAGTAAATCATGGCCTATCTAAAATGAATTGCACGAAAACGAACACCATTATAATTTAATGGATTAACAAAATACAATATTTTCCGGCCAGTGGTGTTTGCCCCTTCTTCGGCTTCTTGAATAGTGTCGCCAACGGCCAATAAACCTTCTTCCTTATAGACAATCCATTTGCCTACGTATTTCCGAAGCAATTCTTTGTGCTCATTAACCCAGTTTTGTATTTTTTTGTTATTTTCCATAGGGATGCAAATTTAGCGTTTTTTAGAGAGACGTCAAAATAATCTTACATCTTAGCATCCAAACCCTTACCGCGTTCGATGTGTTCAAAAGTAGGCACGTATTCGGCTATTTTATCCACCAAAGAGGCTTTATCCGTTGCGTTATTGACAAAAAAAGCGCGCACATCGGTAATCATGGCATCAATGTCCGCGAGTGATTTGCGGGGCAGGTTTTTAACAATGCCCAATTCCCGGAACGCTTCCAATTCGAGGGTTTCTTCTTCGGTAAAAAATTCTTCAAACGACTTTTCGCCGCTGGTATCCGATTCAAAAAAATACACCGGGTAATGCGTGGAAGTATCCGTGAGGCGGGCGGCTTTTTCGCGGGCTTCCTGATCCGAACTGCAAATATCCGGCTCAAAACCCATTGCTTTTATAAAATCGAGGGCGATGGGCTGAAAACTGATCATATCCCGTTCGGGATCTAATTTTGGAAAAAACACCTCACCCGTTTGGCCCAAAACGCAGGCCAACATGCACAATTGACCCGATTCTTCGGGCGACACAAAAAAGCGTTTTACGTCGGATGGGCACGATAAGGGCTGGCGTTTCATTAACCGTTCCAAAAAACCAAACAACAAACTGCCGTTGGAAAAAGCCACGTTGGCAAACCGGGCCGTGGTAGCGGGAAAATAATTGGCGTAGGCCAAAATAACGTCTTCCATCATTTTTTTACTCGCTCCCATGACATTGACCGGGTTGGCGGCTTTGTCGGTGGAGACACAAAAAAAGTGCGCCGGTGGTTGAGCGCGCAGTGTTTCCAACAAATCGCGCGCGCTGAGTACGTTGTTTTCCACCATTGCTTCGATGGAAATCAGGTCTTTTTCGCTGCGCACGTGTTTGTGCGCTGCAAAATTGGCCACAATGTCAAACGGGCCTTCTTTTTGAAAAAATTTGCCAAAAACCGGTTGGCTAAAACTAATCGGATACGTGACAAATACCGGCGGAACGTACAAATCGAGCGTACTGCGAACGTCGCGAACCAGTTCGGTGAGGCCATTTTCATTGGTATCCACCACAAATAGCCGCGCCGGTTCGAAGGGCAACACCGCCCGCACAAACGAACTGCCAATGGTGCCTGCGCCCCCAATGACCAAAATGGATTTCCCTTTAATTTCTTGCGATAAACGGGCTTTATTGGCCTCGATATCCGCTTTAAACAGGCTTTCGCTGCGCCCCGTAATGGAGGCGATAAATTGATTCAGGTTAAAATATTTCATGTAAAAATGGAGGATTAATGCTTTTCAAAAAAGCCGCGAATAACGCGAATGACTTCGTGCACCTGTTCATCGGTTAGGCTGGTGGACGACGGAATACTAATGCACGATTCGTACACTTTGCCCGCTTCGTCGGCGGCCGTAATGTATTGTTCACCCCGGAACATCCGCAAGCGGTTCATGGGTACCCAAAACGGACGGCATTGCACTCCATTATCCAATAAATGTTGAATAAGTGGGCGCTGATGGGCAGTTTTGAGCGTGTGCAACCAGCAATTGGGGTCCACGTTTTCGCCGACGCGCTGAAACACCACATCGCCCGCTTTTCCTTCGAGTCCGTCGCGGTACATGCGGTCAATGACTTTTTTGCGGGTAATAAAATCGGGGAGTTGTTCCATTTGCGCCACCCCAATGGCCGCCAACACATTCACAAGGCGGTAGTTATACCCTACTTCGTCGTGGATATATTCAAAAGGGTCGGTTTTGGCCTGGTTGGTGATGTGTTTGGCTTTTTTGGCCAAATTTTCGTCGTTGGTCACGATAACGCCGCCGCCGCCCGTACTGATGATTTTGTTACCGTTAAAACTAAAAGTGCCCAGCAGGCCAAAAGTGCCCGCGTTTTTGGATTTATACCGCGAACCGAGGGCTTCGGTGGAATCCTCGATGACGGCAACGGCATTTTCTTGGGCCAATCGCAGCAGGCGGTCCATGTCGCACATATTGCCCAGCACGTGCACGGGCAATATCGCCGCAATGCGCCGGTGATCCGATTTCCGGTAGCAATGGTTGCGTTTATAATAGGTTTCTTCTCGCAAAAATTGTTCGAGCAAGTCGAGGTCCATTTGCCAGGTGTGCGGGTCTACGTCAATGAGCAGCGGGTCGGCACCGGTATAACGTACGGCATTGGCCGAGGCAATAAAAGTGATATTGGGCACAATAACGAGGTCGCCCTCACCCACACCGGCCAATTCCAGGGCGATGTGAATGGCGGCGGTACCATTAACGGTGGCCACGCCGTATTTGGCCCCGGCGTAATCGGCGACCATTTGTTCAAATTTGCCGACGTAAGCCCCGACCGACGAAATCCAGCCGGTTTCGATGCATTCTTTGACGTATTGCCATTCGTTACCGGCAAGATTGGGGATGGAAAGTGGAATCATACACGTATGTGGATTGGTTAAAGCGGCGCAAAAGTATTTATTTCCGGCGAAAGCAGGACGGTTTTGCGGCGTGCATGGCATAAAACCTGCATTAAATAAAATTGCCCGAGATTTACATCCCAGGCAACTAATTAACCGTATGACAATTGTAAATTTTAATTCAACGGAGTAACCACAATTTTTTTAGTGGTTACTTTATCGCCCTGGGTCACCGTCAGCAGGTACATACCCGCTGTATTTCCCAGTTGAATTGTTTCTTTCAAAAAGCCCGCCGGTACATCTTTGAGATACACCAAATGGCCATCCAAAGTAGTGATGCGCAATTGCGCCGGATTTTCTTGTACATCCATGTTAACTTCAATCCACCCGTGCGAAGGGTTGGGCGTAACGTTAAACTGTACGAATAAAATTTCATTGTGGTTTTGAACGGTGCACTTGGGAAACTGCATTTTGGCCGTCAGTAATTTACCGTTGCGTACAAAATGAAGTGTAAACTGGTCTCCCGGTCGGTAATTGTTTTTGGCAAGAACCAGATCTTCCGGGTTATCAACGGGCGTTTGGTCAATGCCCACGATAATATCACCCGGTTTGATACCCCACTGCGCTGCAATGGAACCCTCAACCGTTCCCGAAACGAAAGCCCCCGTTTCACCGTCACAATCTCCGTACGTTTCTACTCCGATGAGAAGTACACAAGGTTCTGTACTGGTAGTGATTACTTTGGAAAAATCGGCCGCAAAGGTAACAAAATGTGATAAAGTTAGAAAAAATCCTGCAAAAAGAAATTTAGTAAATTTTTGTGTGTTAATCATTGATGTATAAACAGTTAGATAAAGTATTGAAGAGGTATTGACGTGAAAATGTGGTGTTAGTTGCGCGTTTATAGAATTAGTACAATATAGCGAAATAATCCTTAACATAATAATTACGGCAGAAGGTGGGGTTTGCTTTTTCTGGTTTGGTAAAATATTTTAAACCGGTAATATACTTTTGGTGAAACACCGGAATCGCTTAATAATATTTTTTTAGGATATTTTAAAGTCGTTTTACTTTTGCAAAATTGATCACCAACGTATTGGCACCATGCACACCATCAACGACGTATTAACCCAATTGGAAACCATCATTGCCGATTGCCGCAACCGCTCCTCCGCAATGGGTTATTTTCCCGCTTTGTATTATAACATGACTGTCGCCGTTCGGGATGGTATTCTAAACGGGCAATTTGAAGACGGCGCTCGCATGGAACGCCTCGACATGATTTTTGCCCAACGTTACCTCGATGCCTACGCCGCCCGCCGGGCCGGGCAACCCACCACCCGCGCCTGGAATGCCGCTTTCAACGCCGCCGATGCCGACGAAATAAGTGTATTACAACATTTATTATTGGGTATTAATGCGCACATTAACCTCGATTTAGGCATTGCGGCGGCTGAAACCTGCCCGGGTGCGTCTATTTGGGACTTACAACGTGACTTTGATACCATCAACGTGATTATTTCAAATCTTACCGAACAAGTCCAAAACCGCTTGAGCGAAATATGCCCGCCGTTGGGTTTTCTGGACGCAGCACTAAAAACCCAGGACGAAGGCATTGCCGATTTTAGCATTCTGGTGGCCCGAAAAACCGCCTGGCATACGGCCCTCGGCGTGGCATTTTTGGAAGGAACTGCCCGAGACTATTTTTTGCACGATATTGACGAAGGCGTGTCTATGTTTGCTGACCGATTGTCGAACCCCAAAGGCTGGGTGTTGCGCAGTACCTTGCGGGTAATCCGGTTTTCGGAACTGGGTACCGTTCTGGAAAAAATAGACCATTTGCGGCAGTCGTAATAAAAATCGTTGTTCCTTGCGGTTCAAATCTCCATTGTAAAGATCATGCGCTTAAAAAATAAAATCGCCCTGATTACCGGGGCAGGAAAAGGAATCGGCAGCGCCATTGCCACCGGATTTGCCGCCGAGGGCGCTCACGTGATTGTGAACGATTTACCGGGAACAGCATATTCCGACGAATTGGTGGCCAATATCCGGGCGCAGGGTGGCAACGCCGAAACCTGTTTTGCGGATATTTCGTCGGTGGCCGACATTCGGGCCATGTTCGATTACGTTCGGCACCAACACGGACGGGTGGATGTCTTGGTCAATAACGCGGGTATCACCGGTTGGAGCGATTTTTTGGAAACCGATGAGGCCATTTTTGATAAAGTAATATCGCTCAACCTCAAAGGGACGCTGTTTTGCTCCATCGAAGCGGCCAAACTGATGCGCGAAACGGGTGCTGGCGGCAGCATTATTCATATTTCCAGCATTTGCGCGGTTTTGAGTGTAAAAAACTTGATTTGTTATTCGGCCAGCAAAGGAGCCATTGAAGCGATGTCCAAACAAATGGCCGTCGAACTCGCGCCCTACCGGATTCGGGTGAATACATTTGGCCCCGGCCCCATCAACACCGACCGCAACCTCTCCGAAGATCCCAATTACCGTCAAAACTGGGGCGCGGTAGTGCCCATGCAACGCACCGGCGAACCAGAAGAAATGGTGGGTCCGGCCGTTTTCCTGGCTTCCGACGATTCCAGTTACGTCACCGGCCAATTGTTTTACGTGGACGGCGGTTGGAGCGTTCAGGGGAAATTTGCCGAAGAAAGCATGAACAACCAACTTAAAAACACCAAAGATAAGTAACGCCTTCCTCCTCCTCCTGCGTAACGATGGGTTTCAAACCCATCGTTACGCAGGAGGAGGAAGAAGGGCCTCTACCCCACCGCGAGGTTCAACCTACCAAAAAATTCGGGGCGGTGAAAATCGGGTTGAGGGGTGTCAATCGGTTGCCAGGCTAAATAATGCGGCACCGAAAGATCGTCGCCACATTTGTAGAAATTAGCCTTTAGGTTGCACTCTTTTAGTTGTGTAATTTCGTGTTGAAAAAAACAAGAAACGGGAATAATCGCGCTTAATTCCCAGGTAAAACCGCCGCTTTTTTCTTCAAAAACGGCCTTTTCCAACGAGGTTGTTATCGTTATTTGTTCCAGGACTGCCCTCGGAGCCGGTACCCTGCCCTGCCGTTGCGTTCCGGAAGATAACCGAATGGCACCGATACAATTCATTTCAAAATTATAATAATGGGAATCGCCCATCGGAGCCACAAAAAACTCAACGCAACTATCTTTCCACACTTCCCCGTTGTACGCATCCGTGTGCGCCCGAATGTGCGTTTCCTCCACCCGATAATGCAAATAAATATGCCCCGGATCATGGGCAATGGCCACTTCCACGCGTGGTTTATACGGAAATTGTTCGGGCCAGGGTGTTTGTTCCAGGGTAAATGAAGGCACCAATTGTGGCCAATCTTTTGAAAATGAAGGCAATAAAGGAATGTGAAGTGGTTGCATAAAGTGTAATTTTGCGCCAAAAATACACCATATTCATATTTTATGTTTTTACAACGCACATTTATTGTATTTACCGTCTGTAGCCTGATTGCAGCCTGCAAAAACGAAACACCCAAAGCGCCAGTGAGCCAAGACCTCCGCGTTACCATGCAACGCGACAGCGTCCGGAAATGCGTCCGCGACTCCAGTTGTGTAGAAGTTGTGGTCGAATTTCCGCAATTCGAAGGCGGCCCAAACGCCCAAGCCACCGTCGCCATCAATGATTCTTTAAAAAAAGCCGTACTCGGAAATCATTACAAACTGCCCCTGCGCCAGGCCATTGACAGTACCGTTGCCATGTTGAGCACTGATTTGACCGAACAACTAAAGATGGCCGATGACCCCACGTACAGTACCAGTTATTACGACAGCGGTACGGGCCAAATTACCTGGCAATCACCCAAATTTGTTACTTCTTCGTACAGTTACGCCACTTACAACGGTGGTGCCCACGGTATGTACGCCGTTGTCCTGACCACCTATGACTTGCAAACCGGTCGCGTGCTGAACCTGACCGACATCATCAGCGATACCACGGCTTTGCGCCCGTTGTTGGAAAAACACATTGTAATGACCAAACAGGCCGAAGACAGCACCCTCAATAACTTAAAAGAAATGTTGTTTGATCCGGAATCGCCGGTTGACCTCCCGGTTAATTATGCCATTGTAAAAGAAGGCGTAAGTTTTGTGTATAACCCTTACGAAATTATGGCGTACGCTTACGGCATCACGGAATTTACCATCACGTGGGAAGAATTGGGCAAATTAGCCGACCGCAACAAATGGTTTTAGTACAATATTGTTTATCATAATACGGTTGCCCGTCGCAGCGTTTTTACCAAACACTACGACGGGCAACTTGTTTTAGAACTGAATCAAAGCAGTCCAAACGCTCAATACGCCTTCGTGGAGGCGGGTCCAAATGGGCCGTACCATGCCATTGTGGGCCGATATATGGTTGTAATCGCCAAAAAACACGTATTTACTCGGGTCGAACGGCTCTTTACTGATTTTCATGTTTTCAAACGTTTCGCCACCGTCACGGCTAACCGCCAGATAAACGTCCGTTTGTTTGTCTGCATAATTGCGACGATCGTAAAAAACGCAATACACATAACCCGTAACTTGATCAACGGTCATCCAGGTCAAAAACTGTTCGTTTTGGGTTTTATCATCGTTCACCCGCACGGGTTTTCCCCAGGTTTTGCCACCATCTTTGCTTTTGGCCACAAAAATATCGGTATTGTCTTCACCGTTGCGGTGATCACTCCAGTTCACGTACAAGGTGCCCCGGTGGGAACCGTTGGAACGGTCACAGTCGGTAACGGGTAACCCATTGCAACGCGAAATCCCCAATACGTTATAGGTCCAGCCGCCCGGTTGATCGGCTATAACAATATCCTTATCCTGCCAGGTTTTACCGCCGTCGAGGGAGTAATCAAACCAGATTTTATCATTCCAGGCCCAGGAAACGTACACTTCACCATTGGGGCCAACGGTGGGCACTGCGCCCTCGGTGGTGTTATCGTCATCGAGGCAATCACCGTCGAATTGGTTGATTTTTGTGGCTTTTGACCAGGTTTCGCCGCCGTCGGTGCTTTTAGAAAACAAAATACGACTGTGGTCTTTGCTCGTGTCTTTACTGTTATAGAGGTCAAATTCGGTCCAGGTGCAATAAATATGGCCGGTTTTGGGATCGGCGCAAAGCCAGTGTTTATCCTGGTCTTTGGGGTGGTTTTCGCCGCAATACGAACCCGAAGTCCAGGTTTTGCCACCATCGGTGCTTTTTTGAATAACAATGCGGTCGAGGAGTTTTTCACCGGCCCATTGTTTACCTTCGGGATCACTGAGGTGCGCGTAATAAAAATGACCTTTTGCATCGGCAATGAGTACCGGATCCCCAAAAACGCCGTGTTTAGATTTAAGGCGACTGGCATTCCAGGTTTTACCGCCATTTTCACTCCAATAGTAGGCATCGAGGATAGCACCGGCCGCTACGTTGTTGGGGTTGGTCGGGTTGATACAAATCGTGGGTTCGCAAGGCCCCAGTGCGCCCCCCTTTTTACCTTCGGCAATCAGGACGTTTTCAAATTGGCGATTTTTTTGGTTTTTTCCGGTACTCATTGTTTTTTGAGAACTGGCACAGGCCATAAAAACGAGTAAAACCGGAAGCGAAACAAGTATTTTGTTCATGTTGAGAAATTAGACGTTTAAACAATGCGCTAAAAACGCCGCAATGATAGAACTTTGCCCGCGTATTTCGACAAAAAGAGAAGTGCAACTGTATTTTGACAACTATTGTATTAAAAAAGGGAAAAGAAGAACCCGTGCGTCGTCGCCACCCCTGGATTTTTTCGGGTGCCATTCACCGCATGGAAGGAAACCCCGACGACGGGGATTTGGTACATGTGCACGATGCCTGGGGCAATTTGTTGGGCATTGGACATTACCACAATGGCAGCATCGCGGTGCGGTTGTTGAGTTTTGAGGCCGCCGACCCCAACACAACCGCGTTTTGGCAGCAAAAATTCAACAATGCCCGCCAGGTACGCGCATGGTGCCGCTTGCCAGATGTACACACCAATGCCTACCGGCTCATCCACGGCGAAGGAGATGGGCTGTCGGGGTTGATCATTGATATTTACGGCAGTACAGCAGTGGTGCAATGCCACAGCATCGGGATGCACCGCCAACGCGCCCAAATTGCCGAAGCACTCTTGCACGTATTTGCGGGCGATATCACCTGTATTTACGATAAAAGTGCCGAAGCATTGCCGCCCAAATACGCCGCCGAACAACAAAACGGCGTGCTGGCAGGCGAGGCTCAAGCATCCGCAATTGTGGTAGAAAACGGCGTAAAGTTTAAAATTGATTGGGTAACGGGCCAAAAAACCGGCTTTTTCCTCGATCAGCGGGACAACCGCCAATTACTCCGCGAATTTGTCCCCGGTCGTTCGGTCCTAAATACGTTTTGTTACACCGGCGGGTTTTCGTGTTATGCCGTTCAGGCCGGAGCCGCCTCCGTGCAATCGGTGGATATTTCGGCCAAAGCGATGGAACTCACCGATGAAAATATCGCGCTGAATGCACCATTTACCGGTCATCACGAATCCATTACGGCCGATGTCATGCATTATTTAAAAGAAATTGACCAAAAACACGAAGTCGTGATTGTTGATCCTCCGGCCTTTGCCAAGTCTTTGGAAAAACGCCACAACGCCGTGCAGGGTTACAAACGGCTCAATGCATTGGCTTTCGAAAAAGTGGCGCCCAACGGCATTATGTTCACGTTTTCGTGTTCACAAGTCATTGATCGTGAATTGTTTTACAATACAATTGCCGCCGCCGCCATTGAGGCAAAACGCGAAATCAGGGTATTAAAACACCTGACCCAAGGGGCCGATCACCCCGTCAGTATGTTTCACCCGGAGGGCGCTTATTTAAAAGGGTTGGTATTGCACGTGTGCTAAAAGTTGAGCGCCAGGCGAACGAATATTTGCAAAAAGACAACAACGAAATACCGTTTAATCATTTTTTTGACCGAATAAAAAATATTTATGGAGGCAAAACCAAAAAAAGCCAAACATAGTATATATTCGCACGGTCATTAGAGCATGTCTAAAATTGCATTCTCTGACGATATGAATTGGATTTTTTTTGCCTGCAAGGCCCTTTTTTGAGTCGTAATGGGTTATTTACGGCGAAAAAAAGAAACGCCGCAGGGAGAAAAAAGACTTTCATATCGGCGAGAAATGCAAATTTAGACATGCTCTTATCGTTCGCCTGCTCAAACTATTTTAGTAATGAACAAAAAAATTCTCGTTCTAAGTGTTTTATCCATTCTATTCTTCACGTTTTGCAAGCACAAAACCAACGAATTAGAGTTAGCACCAGTCACCCCGCAAAGTTCGGCGGGTGAAATTATCCCTAACCAATACCTGGTGATGTTAAATCCTTCCTTTATTGCACCAGCCCGCGAGCGGTTGGATTGGTCTCAAATAAAAAACCGAACCGAAAAAGCCGCGCAAATGGAAAACTTCAACGCCGTTGTGGCCGCCCAACTCAACAACTGGTTGGAAGAAATGGGTATTCCTGAAAGTCAGGTAATTAGTCGTTACACCGCCCTTCAGGTGGGCGCCGCGCTCAACATTGATGCCGCTACCATGGAGCGCATCAGCCGTCGCCCGGAAGTAGCCAGTATCGAAAACGACCGGGTGGAAACGTTACCGCCGTTTTTGATAGAGGATAAAAAACCGGCCGTTGGCGACGCACAAACAACGCCGTGTGGCATTACCAATGCCGGTGGTTCGGCCCCGGCTAACGTTGATCGCTGGATTTGGATTGTTGATTCCGGCATTGATTTGGACCACCCTGATTTAAATGTTGTGACTACGGCACCTTATCCCGCTACCTTTGTGGGCGGTACTGCCGATGATTGTAATGGACACGGTACCCACGTTGCCGGAACTGCCGGTGCGATCAATAATACCATTGGGGTTATTGGCGTGGCGGCCGGTGCATCGGTAGTGCCCGTTCGGGTTTTCCCGTGCACGGGTGGTTCGGCAACTTCTACCATTGTGTCCGGCATCAACCACGTTGGTACTTACGACTATCCGGGTGACGTGTGTAATATGAGCCTCGGTGGTTTTTACGGCACGGGTTGCGCCACGGGATCGGGGTATCTCAGCGCCATTAATGCTTTGGCGGCTGGTGGCACCCGCTGCGCCATTGCATCGGGCAACAACAACGCCAATGCCGCCAATTACCAGCCGGGATGTATCAACGGAACCAATATTTTTACGGTAGCCAATATGCGCTGCAACAAAACCTGGTACAATGACCCAACGTACGGCAGCAACTACGGTCGTCCGCCGGTTGACTGGATTGCCACGGGCACCAGCGTGTACAGTACTTATCTGAACGGCGGTTACGCCACTTTAACCGGCACGTCAATGGCCACTCCGCACGTAGCGGGTATTATGCAACTGCGCAACGCTGCGCCGGTATCTTCGGGTAATGTTAGTTATTTGGGGGTGAATTATCCCATTGCAGTGCGTTAAACAAACACTTGTTTTAGATCATATCAATTTCTTCTTTTAATCCTTAACGATTACCGTAGGCGAAAATGACCGGGCCGTCTTCAAATCTGAAGGCGGCTTTTTGTTTTGGCTCAAACAGTTTTTGGCTTCATCGGCCTCCAACGGAGCAAAATCGGGATTTTTCTAAGGCCGCACTGGTAAGGGCCGGATGGATGGGGGGTGAAGACATTTATTCATATTGCATTTCCCCTTGGTAATTCCACCGAGTGTTTGCGTACCTTTGCGGCTTTTTGTAGAAGCACATCATTTATTATGTCAGCATTTGAGCCGGAAGACGCCATTTATAAATTGCCCGATAGCCTTGTAAAACCTTATTTGGATGAACTGTTTGGAAATCCGCACTTTTTGGGTGGGTTAAAAGCCTATACCCCGGAGCCTTTGTTTCAGGCCATTTTGGAATACAAAGAAAAAATTAACGATGTACGCGGGTTCCAAGGGCTAATTATTCTCAATATCCTCAAATTTATCGAAAAAAACAGCATTGCTGCGCTCACGGCGGGCGGCCTGGAGCACCTGTCAAAAGACGAGCGTTACCTGTTTATTTCCAATCACCGCGACATCGTACTCGATTCGGCGTACCTGAATACAACCCTGTTTGAAAACGGTTTCGATACCAGCCAAATTGCCATCGGCGATAACCTGATGCGGCACCGGATTTCGGAATTGATTTTCCGCCTAAACAAAAGTTTTGTGATCAAACGCTCCGGCGCACCCATGGAATTGTACAAATTTTCGGTACAACTCTCCAATTATATCCACGATCAGGTGGCGGGCAAACAAGACTCCATCTGGATTGCCCAACGCGAAGGCCGCGCCAAAGACGGCAATGACCTTACCCAAACCGGTCTGGTCAAAATGTTGTGCCTCGGTAACGAAGGCGACCTGAAAGAATACGTTCGGTCGCTGCACATCACGCCGGTGTCCATTTCGTACGAATTCAACCCCTGTGATGCACTCATGGCCCAGGAGTTTTTGAACAAAAAGAACAATCCCGATTACAAAAAGTCCTTTGAAGAGGATGTGCAACACATGATGTTGGGCCTCAACGGCTCCAAAGGCCGGGTGCATTTTCAGTTTTGCCCCACCCTCCATGAACAATTAGACACCCTGGACGAACAACCCAACGCCAAGAAAAAATTGGAAAAACTGGCCGCGTTGATTGACGAAGCCATTCACGCCAATTACCGCCTGCACGCGGTGAACAGCGTTGCCCACGATTTGTTACACGGCACCCATTTCGCAGCAACGGCGTTTGGCGCGGAAGAAATTGCGCAATGCACCGCGTACTTGGAGGGCAAAGCCGCCAAATTAGTGAACGATACCGAAGGCGAAGGCCGGGCGTATTTGTTGGCGATGTATGCTAATCCGTTGGTGAACCAGTTGGCGGGCACTACCCCATCGTAATAGCCTAAAACCGTTTGTAAGCCCAAGTCAAAAACGCATTCACCACCCAACTATACAAAAATATACCAATGGCAAAAGCCAACAATAAAGTCTCCGTCACCGGTAACGGATGCGCAAAAACAGCGTAAGCAATGTGCAATGGCCCGATCAAAAACATCAAACCCGCAAAAAGCCACAACCAAGTCCGCTCTGGTTTACCGGCTCGTCCATAAGATAACCCACCAATGGGGACCAACATGGCAAATAAAGTAAGCCCAAACATACTCAGGTTAAAACTGCGCACTTCAATTGGCTCCATCCAACTGGCCACCATTGCAAATACACCGGAAAAAAACATAACCCCCGTGATATTGCTGATGGTTTTTTCGTAATCGGTCAAGGCAAATTTACCCACCGGATGCAGGCGCAAAAACAAATTGGACAAAGGTTTGCCGATCCAAGTGGCCAAAGCAAAAACCAGGTACGCCACGAGCAGCGGCGCAATAAACGGCTGTAATGATGGATTGGTTTCCGAAATCGTGCGCAAGAAACGCATACCCACGTACAGCCCAATAATGACCACCCACTGGTTGCGCTCGCTCAACTTGCCCATAAACAGGAAATACTTCAACAGGCCCCGGTATAACCAGTTTTTGCCACTTATGGCGTCTTTCAGCCCCTCGCGTGCGTATTCGTTGTTCGGATTGAGGCGCAATGCCTCCCTAAATGATGCTACTGCCTCATTGTACTTGCCTTGTTCCAGATTCACCCACCCCTTATTGGTGTGCGAGTACCCGTCTTCGGGGTCATTGTAAAGCGCGTAATCCACGGTTTCGGCGGCCTCCTCACTTCTATTGAGTTTGACCAACGCCATTGCCCGCAGATTGATCAAGGATTGGTCTTCGGGGTCGTTTTCCAAACCGCGTTCGGCGTTGTACAGGGCCATTTCCCAGTTTCTTTCGTGGAATTCCAACTGCGACAAGACCAAATAAGCATCCGAGAAAGATGGATCCATTTGCAACGCACCATGCAAGTATTCGCGGGCTTCTTTGGGTTTATTGTTAAAAAACAAGGCGCGTCCAAGGGTGGTCAGGGCAAAAGGGTCATCGGGCGCAATGGCAACGGCCTGCTGAGCCGGTGTGAGTGCCTCGGCGTATTTGTCCAGACCAATCCTGCACAATGCCAATATAGATAAAGCATCCGCATCCTGCGGATTTTCGATCAGCCCTTTGATAAGCATTTGTTCCGCATCGGCATATCGGCGGGTTTCTATCAGCACTAAGGCGCGGCTGATCAAGTGTTGATTGTCCATTACTTTTTGATTTTCAAATAGTTAAGTATTTCATCGTAACTACCGCCTTCATTCGCAAAAAGGGCATAATTTTTGGCCGTAGTAAACCACTCGCGGGTGGTGGCTTTGTGCTTTTTGATGGCGTACTCAAAATCGGAAGCGGTAAGCGGCACCGGCGTACCCGTGCGCATGGCTTCTTCCAATTTGTTTTCAATGGCAATATCCACCACTGCCTGCAAATCGGCACCGGAAAACTCCGGCGTTTTGCGCGCCACTGCTTTTCGATCAATATTTTGCGCGGGTTTGTCTTTGAGCAAAATATCCAAAATGGCGACCCGGGCATTTTCGTCCGGTGGCGGCACAAAAATCACCCGATCAAAACGGCCCGGTCGGCGGAATGCCGGATCGAGGTGCCAGGGTGCATTCGTGGCAGCGAGCACCAATACCCCGTCATTATCGCCGTCAATGCCATCCATTTCTTGTAAAAACTGGTTAATCAATTGTTTGCCGGCACTTTGACGCATATCCGAGCGATTAGCACCCAGCGCATCCACCTCATCAAAAAACAAAACGCAAGGCTTCATACTGCGCGCTTTTTCGTAAATGGCGTGCAGATTTTTTTCGCTTTGGCCAATCCACATATCCAGAATATCGCTGATGCCCACGGAGATAAAATTGGCGTTAATTTCACCGGCGGTAGCCCGTGCCAAATGGGTTTTACCACAACCCGGCGGGCCGTACATCAGGATACCACCCCCTATTTTTTTGCCATAAGCCTTGTATATTTCGGGGTGGCGCAGCGGATGAATGATCTTTAACCGAATTTCTTCTTTCACGCTATCCATACCGCCCACTTCCCCAAAAGTCACTTTGGGACGTTCCACATCAATCAAGCGTTCGCTGCCCTCCTCGGTGAGATCGCCGTGCGCGGGCACCCGCAAGGGTTCGGGTGTTGTGCCTTTTTGCAAAGACATATTGATCTCCGATTCCAAAAACGCATCTTTGAGGGCCGGATCAATAATAATCGCCTTTTCGTAAGCGTCTTTAGCCGCTCGTGGCTGTTGGGCTTGTTGCAAAAGTTTGGCATAAATAAACCAAACCCGCGCGGGTGGCGCTGGCTGCGACACCAATTCTTCCACCAAAACAAGGCCGAGGGAGGTTTTTTGTTGTTCACAAAAAACAGTAGCCAACGCAATTTTCAACTCCATATCGTGCGGCGCCATTTTGAGTGCGTCTTTGATCTCAATTTCGGCTTCCGTCCAGCGTTGGCGGCGGAGCAGTTCGCCACAAAGGTATTTTCGGAGTGGTATATTGTCGGGCGTGAGCCGGACTGCATCCATTAGGGATTGTAATTCGTCCATTATGTGAATTGTAATTAAGGGGAGCAAAGGAACGAGAAAAAAATGATTTGTTGTGGGGTGGTTTTAAAAAAATGCTTTAACTTTTTCGCAATAACCATTTCTAATGAACTAGTTTAACTACCAGACATTTGAATATCACAACTGCATTGATATTTCAACGTAATTTTGTACTTTTGCAGAAAAGAATTATTATGCAACCCAGTTCTGAAAATCGTCCATTTGTCCGGATTTATAAAAAAGGACAGGAACCTGACGACGTGCTTTATTGGCTTAGTCGCCCCGCAATTGAACGAATTCGCGCTTTGGAGGAAATCAGGAAACAATATAATGATTGGAAATATGGTACTGGACGAACATTTCAAAGAGTTTATAAAATTATTAAACGCAAACGAGGTTAAATATTTGGTTGTAGGCGGCTTTGCTGTGGCGTACCATGGCTATCCGCGTTATACAAAGGATATTGATTTCTGGGTTTGGGCCGATCCAGAAAACGCTGGTCGTCTGCTAAAAACGGTACAAGAATTTGGTTTTGGTGCATTGGGTTTGCAGCAAGAAGACTTATCCGATCCTGATAACATAATACAATTAGGCTATGAACCTAACCGAATAGATCTTATTATTCAGTTGGAAGGGTTGGATTTTGATACTTGTTTTGCTCAACGACAAGAAGCCACTTTTGAAGGAATTCCGATACATTTTATTGGCTATGATGATTTGCTCAAAAATAAGCGCTCTACCGGAAGGCTAAAAGACAAAGTTGACGCTCAAACGCTTGAGCGAAAGACAAAAAAAAGGAAAAAGTAGAACGGTGTGCGAATATAGTGGTAACACCACGACGGCCATTTCCGCTTGGCCTGGCAGCCCTACAGATGAATTGAACATATAAAAAATTGACCTATAAAATTTTGGTGGTTTTAAAAAAGGACTTAACTTTGCATCAAGAACCATTTACTCTGATGATAATTTGCTCCGCCATAACCGTTTTCACCATCCCGCAGTCTGCTTCTTAGCAGGTTGCGGGATGTTTTTTTGGTGCGGACGGAGTTAGTTATTCGCAAGAGCGACAAAGTAAGATGCGCTGCGTGTTTTGGTTTGTTGGGGTTGCGGGTAAGGGTAGTTTTGCGAAAATATTTAAGCGTAAGATATGTCAAAGCAGGATGATACTGATAAGCGTTTAAAAGAGACTATAACTCTTGGAAAGAAGAATAAAGAACTTATTCCTCAGGTGAAAAATTGGTGTGCCCACATAGAAATAGCAGATGTTTCAGGGGGTGTTGCTGCTGAAGCCTATAAACTCCCTATCACTTTACGAGTTTCTTGTCCTCACGCCAATGGAGTTTATGAAGCAATGAATTTCGAATGGAACGCTCACGATTTTATAATTAAACATTGTCGTTCATGCAAATTTCATACCGAAGTTCATGAAACAAATTTTGGTAGAGATGTTATACACAAGTATCAAGAGCATCAAGAAAAGGCAATCAAGGCAGAAAAAGAGGAGGAACAAAAAAAACAAGCATTAAAAGAACAAGTTGAAGTTTTAATTGCTAAAGAAAAGTCAAAATCTGAAATTACCGAATTATCAATTTTGAATTTGATCCAATTAATAGGAATTGATGGTGAGCGTAAAAAAGTATCTAAAAAGATTATTGAAGCATCTAAGATTTCTCCAAGCTTCTTTGGAGAAATTGCACTAGACTATCTCTCACTTTTTTTTGATGATGAAGAAATTGGTGCAATGATTCTTCACACAACTCAAAATATCTTTCGTACTGGCAAAAAAATTTCCTCATTCAGTTTTGAAAGACTAGTACGAACAATTGAAAAAGGTAGACATATTGATGAAACTGCTAGTGTTCTAAAATTAGTAATTGAATGGGAAAGTATTGACAAATACGAACCCTTTCTAAAGAAAATTTTGGATTATTTATGGTTTAAGCGTAATATTGGAGAGCCATATGATAACCGCCCATCTTACCCTAATTCTATTTCCTTGCTTCTAGACGTGCACAAACAATCTTCAGGGCTTCTTTTCAAACTTTTGGATGAGAAATTTAAAATAAATGACAAAAAAATTAGAATAAATACAAACTTTCTATCGCAAGATTTAATTGCCGCCAATCCTGAATCAGTCATATCGCTTTGCAAAACAATTATTATATCGCTAGAATTGGAAGATGATAATTATGAAGATTCTGCCGATGCGATCACTTGTCAAACTTTAAGTGAATTGTATAGGTACTATCAAGAAGAAGTGATGGATCAAGTTGCGAAATCCTTCCCCATCTTGACCAATGGAGCAAAGATAGGATTTATTCATTTCTTTAAACTGGTTTTACTAAAGGATGATCTTATCGCCAAATCTCAAGAATATACTGATATAATTGTCAGAAAGTTACTACAAATAATTTTTGCAAAGGAGACGACAAAAGACCTTCGAGAAGAGGTATTATCAGTATTACAAGATGTTTCAAAGAGACGCGCCAGTATTTTATTAAATTATTTTGATTCATTAATAGGTTATTTAGTCGATCAGATCAAAGCATATAACACATTTAAGTGGTATCAGAGTGAATTGGAAGACCCAAATGGTAAAATCTCTACCTTTAACCCATTGCAGGGGAAGACTTACATCGAAAGGAACTTAATAGGGATGGAAATTGAGCGAACAATCAAAAAAACAGAATCAATAATTGGATATTTGATCTCAAATGACAAAACAGACAACTATAATAAAATTATAAATATTATTCCAAGCCTGAAGAGCTCATCTGACGGCCTTCTAAAAAGTAAATTAATTGCGATAATCAGAAGGTCAGTTAAAGAACCCTTAAGATTAGCAGAAATATTACCATCGATTTATAATTTTTTGCTCGATGTTGATTCAAAAGATGTACGATATGAAGCGATAAGTTTTGTAACTCATTTGATTGAAAAGCATGAACAGTTAGTCACTAATACTCTAATTGATATGATCAAGGTATTCATGAACGATATTGATAGAGGTGTTAAAGGAAAGGCTATTGAAGCCTTTGGTTCCGTAATTAAGAAGTTTCCAAATGAAGTTGAGGAAGAACAAATACAGATCGTTTTAAAATCGGTAGTCAACAGCTATGTTGTAATCCATAAGAGAGCGGCCAATTTGGCCTATAAGATTTTTCCTTTTCTCAATGAAAATCAAAAATTTGTTCTGGTATCTGGGATAGAAGCACTGGAAAAAATCTATTATGAGGAGAAAGATTACAATTACTGTGAGGAACTTGTAGATATCCTTCTTTTCTTGACAAAAGAAAACCCAAAATTATATTCTATAATCGTTCATGGTTATATTTCAAAATATTGCAACACAAGAGATTACTACACAGATGTTGATTTTATCAAAAAACTGACATTTATCCGTAACCAGAATGATGAATTTAATAAGGTATGGTTGGAACAATGTTTAGGTTTCCTGTACAGGACCAACCCTGACTATCATAGCTCATCCTTTGATAGTCGAAAGGATTTGTTTGCCACGATCTATAAAATACCTAAGCAGGTTATTGTAGACCAACTTAATACGATCCAAACACTGGTTATTGAAAAAATTCACAATGGGCATTATTTTGACGTACTTGACCTATATAGTATTCTTGGCTATTTCAGACTATATGAGCCATTGCTGGAGTTATCAAGTTATTTTGATAAAACAGTAGAGAAGAATATATCGAATGAATTTTTCACTGAAACGAATAAAACATGTGGAAATATAGCAGAATTTGAGATTAAGATTTTAAACCAACAAATTGACAAAACATTTATTAATTCCCTGAATACTCCATGAAATATAGACAATATAATCCTGATTTAGTTAGTTCTCAAGAAAATCTTAGAACTCTTTTACTTAAGAGTTTTTTTGAGTTCGAGATTTCCAAGGTGGGAGAAGTATTGATCTTGGAGGAGGCCGTAAAACTGGAACTTAACAAGCTCATCAAAGCGACAAAAGAATCATCTGATAAAGATTTTTTTAGGTATTACGATTATTTTGTTTCATCATTATTCCACTTACTAAGATGGGCACAAAAAGAAATGAATGCAGAAGATGGTTTAAACAATTTAAAGGCCAGTAAAACCCATATTAAGCAAATTAATTTTGAGTACTTCAATCATATTCCTGATTTTCGAGACAGTTTCCAAGCGGTTTGTGAATCAATTAAGCAG
Organism: Chitinophagales bacterium; assembly: GCA_013298845.1. GTDB lineage: Bacteria > Bacteroidota > Bacteroidia > Chitinophagales > Saprospiraceae > M3007. The sequence goes on along the minus strand of JAAFJN010000010.1, from coordinate 106,213 downwards.
ATATCAGAAATAAGTGAAATACAAGAGGTTTTAACATCTTTTACTAAGATTTCATTTCCTACCATATTTTCATTTATTGTTGACCCTATGCAAGGTTTGCGTGGAAATTTTAATCCCCAATCACAGAGCCAAGAAGATGACAAGATCATTTTACTCTCTCTTCAATTCACTATTGATGGTGAGCCTTGGGCCAATCCCCAAATCCTAAAACCTGAAGAATTATATACAATAAAAGGCAAGTTGTCACTCAATGAGTGGCCAGAAGGTTTTGATATATTGATCCTAAAGCCAGTTTCAACTTCTAGCAATGAATGGTTCAATCTTTCAATTCCTGAAATCAAAAAAGAAACCAATAAAGAGTATAATATCGCCGGACATATAGTTTTCAAATATCCTCAAAGCACTTTTGACGAGTTAATTTCTATACGATTATTAGGATATTTCCAAAATAGCAAAGGCAATACAATATATCCAACAATTATTGGTTATGATCAATTAATCCTTAAGGTACTTGACCCTAATTCAAGTTATTTTATTACAGGGTTCAAAAAAATGAACAAAATTGTTCTGGATATTGCCAATACAATTAGTAAGGAATTAGCACAAATCGACAAAGAGGAGAAAGAGAATTTTTTACACCTATTAAGTGGTATTCTTAATTATCAAGGCTTTTGCGTACAACAAGGGGTGTATAAAGGCCAAAATAAGGTTTCAGAGGATGACTTTCGAGATAAACTGATTCAACATTTGATCGGATTGCCTTATCTAGGTGAAGAAATATCCAAAGAATCTCACCTTGCAGGAGGAAGAATCGAAATAGGATATCGAGGTCTTATAGTAGAATTAAAAGTTGAAAAGAGCATCTCGGATCGAGACAAACTTTATGAAAAATATGGAAAACAACCAGTGGCTTATGCCTCGGCCAATTCTAAACAACTGTCAATTCTTTGCATTTTGGATTTGACAGAAAAGAAATTGCCTGTCGCTGCTCCGCAAAACAGTATAAAACTACTAACACCCAAAGTTCACGGATTTGAAGACCAAGAAGTGGATTATCCTTCTAAATTGGTGATGGTTGTAATAGATGGTAATACCAAAAAACCTAGCGAGTATAGTAAATAAGACACACAACAATCGCTTTACGAAAATTGCTACTAAACGGCGCAAATTCGTAAAGTATAACCTTTCTCCAAAAGCCCCCCCCTACCCCAACCGAACAACATAACTAAACACCACCCCTGCACCTTCTTCGGGAGCAGGCGCAGCCGTTGTGGTCACCGTATATTCATACTGCACCACCACCGGCGCGCCCTCCGTCATCTCCGGAACAGCGGGCGGCGCAACGGGCAGCGGCGCCACCGCTGGTTTGGGTAATTTGAACTGAATTTTGGCCTTTTGGTGGAACAACACGTTCACGCCGCGATTTTTGCCCACTTCAAACTGTAATAGTTTTACAACGCGGCAGGCTTCTTCATCGCAGCCGTGGCCCACGCTTTGAATGACCCGCGTGGCCACTACCCGGCCTTTGTAATCAATATCGTATTCCACCAGTACCACCCCTTCGGCTTTGGCTTCGAGGGCCGCCGTTGGATACTGCAAGTTTTTGTAGATAAACTCCGTCAGCGCTTTGTTGCCGCCGGGGAATACGGGCTGATGGATAAAATGTCGGTGTGTTTTTTCTTTTGCCATAAAAATTAAAACAAAGTGCCATCGCGGCGCGGCGGCACGGCTCCAATGTGTTTGTAGGCTTTGTCGGTAGCGACCCGGCCCCGGGGCGTGCGTTGCAAATAACCTTCCATAATCAGGAACGGCTCGTGCACCTCTTCGATGGTACCGGCTTCTTCCCCAACTGCCGTGCCAATGGTGGTTAAACCCACGGGTCCACCCTTAAATTTGTGAATAATGGCGTTCAAAATGCGGTTATCCATGTCATCGAGGCCATGTTCGTCCACGTCGAGGGCCGCCAGACCAATGCGGGCAATGTTGCGGTCAATTTCACCCGTTCCTTTAATTTGGGCAAAATCGCGGATCCGGCGCAGCAAGGCGTTGGCAATCCGCGGGGTGCCCCGGCTGCGGCGGGCAATTTCGTGCGCGCCTTCTTCGGTGATGGGTACGGCCAGTATTTCCGACGAACGTTTGATGATGTGCTCCAACGTAGGCACGTCGTAATAATCGAGGTGGCAGGTGATGCCGAATCGCGCGCGCAGGGGCGCCGTGAGCAAACCCATGCGCGTAGTCGCGCCCACGAGCGTAAAGGGATTGAGCGCAATTTGGATACTGCGGGCGTTGGGACCGGAATCAATCATGATGTCGATCCGGTAATCTTCCATGGCGGAATAGAGGTATTCCTCCACCACGGTATTGAGGCGGTGTATTTCGTCGATAAACAACACATCGCCGGGTTCCAGATTGGTGAGGATACCGGCCAGGTCGCCCGGTTTTTCCATCACCGGCCCGGAGGTCATTTTCATGCTGGCCTCCAGTTCGTTGGCAACGATGTGCGACAGCGTCGTTTTGCCCAATCCCGGCGGTCCGTGCAACAAGACGTGATCGAGCGCATCACCCCGTTGCTTGGCGGCCTGGATAAAAATTTGCAGATTGTCCACAATTTTTTGTTGACCGTTAAAATCGTCCAGCAATTTAGGGCGCAATGCCTTCTCAATTATTTTTTCCTCGTTATTTTGAGGCTCATTTGACATTGATTTGCTCAAGGTATTGGATAAAAACAGATATTTGCGGCTGTTTCAACGCAAATTTAAAACGAAATGTTTAAACCGGCGACATTTGGAGGCTCTTTTCTGAAATTTTGAACTATTTCCGTCTATTTTATTCTTATTTATGTTTACATTTTTTACCAAGGTCCAGCAGCCATCCATTGAATTGTTGGGCCTGCGCATTGATGAACCGGTGACTACTTTAACGGGGATTTTTATCGCTGTTACCTGCTTCTATTGCTGTTATAAATTGCGCCAAACGGATTTGAGTCACCCCATTCTCAAGTTCATGTATTATTTCCAACTGACGCTGGGCTGGTCGAGCCTGTTGGGTGGGATTTTGGGACACGCCTTTTTGTACAAATTGGGTTTGGTGTGGAAACTTCCCGGGTGGGAACTGGCCATGATTTCGGCGTTTGCCATGGCGCAAGCCTCGCTGTTGCGGTATTACGGAACGGAAAAACGAGGGGCTTACAAAAAAATAACGCTGGCCAATACCAGTACCCTCGCCTTGTGCAGCATTTTATCGGCTTATACCCTCGATTTTTTTTGGGTAGAAATTTACACCGCCATTGGTTTGTTGGTCATTATGAGTACCGTGGAATACCGTTTGTACAAAAGTGGCAACCGGGCCGTAAGTACCCTTTTGCTCACGGGAATGATCCCGATGTTAGTTTCGGTGCTCTTTATTGTGGTCAAATTTTCGGCCAGTCCGTGGTTCAACTACTTCGATATTTCCCACCTGTTTATTTGCGCCACGGTGTTGTATTTTTTCAAAGCCTTACAGGTACAATCGGAGGTATTGGCGGCGGGTCAAACGGTCAACATATTTGAACCCGGTTCAAAGGGCTGATCCAGCAGCCGGACCAGCGTATCCATTGCCGTTTCGTCGCGCTGAAAATCGAGGTCGCCCAGTTCGAGCACAACAATGGGAATGGATTTTTCGGTTTTAAAAAATTCGAGGTAGGCGTTTTGGATTTCGTCGAGGTATTCGGGGGCGATATTTTGCTCCATATTGCGCCCCCGTTGTCGAATTTGTCGCAGCAGCGTTTCGACCGGACGGTGTAAATACACCAGTAAGTTAGGTTTGGGAAAGGTATTGTTTAATACCCCAAACAAGCGTTGAAACAGTCGAAATTCCTCGTCGTTGAGGTTGTTTTTGGCAAAAAGCAGGGTTTTTACAAAAAAATAATCCGCCACCGAGGTTTGTTCAAACAAATTGGGCAGGGCAAAATGCTCTTGCAGTTGTTTATGCCGTTCGGTCATAAAAAACAACTCCACCGGAAAGGCGTACCGTTCCGGCTGTTGGTAAAAAAAGGGCAAAAACGGGTTATCGGTGAATTGCTCAAGGATGATATTACAATCGAAACGCTCCGCCATTTTGTGGCAAAAAGTCGTTTTCCCCGATCCGATATTGCCCTCTATGGCGATAAAAGGATAACGTGCAAACGGATTATTCATACGGGCGCGACCAAACTACAACATCACAACGTCTGAATTATCTTCGCAGTCCATGTACAACTGGTCAATGGCCTGGTGCAACACGGGGTGTTCCAATTCGGGATCAAGTTCCATCATCGGAACCAGGATAAAAGCGCGTTTGTGGAGTTCGGGATGGGGAATTTCGAGTCCTTTGTCGCGAATAACGCGTTTGCCGTAAAACAAAATATCAATGTCCATGGTGCGTGGACCCCATTTCTCCTTGCGTTCGCGGCCCATTTCGCGTTCAATTTTGGTAATTTCTTCCAACATGGCACGCGGATCAAGCAGGGTATTCAGCATCACAATCTGGTTCAGGTAAGGATCCTGATCCGTTTTGCCCCAAGGTTGGGTTTCGTAGAGGTGGCTCGATTTTACAATTTTGCCAATACGTTTGTGGATATGCGCGGAGGCGGTTGTAATTAACTGGCGCCGATCTCCCATATTACTGCCTAATGACAGGTAAACATTGATATATTTTTTTGCTTGTTGTGGTAGCATTCCTACTATTATTTAAAGGTGTTAGTGGCCATTGGGGCACTTATTAGCCCGCAAAGGTAGTTAGTATAAACGGGTGTTGAAAGAAATATTCCTATCTTTGCATCCTAAATTATATTTTTTGGTCGTTTACCCGAATTTAAACCGCAATATTTATGAGTATTTTCTCCCTCCCCAAAACACATTTTTCATCCATTTCCACTTTAGTGCTCGCGGCTTTTGTTGGCCTCACGGTTTTTGTATCGTGTGCGCCCGCCAAATCCCAAACCGCTACCCCTACCCCACCGGCAGCACCGGCCAAACCCGCTTTTGTGCAGTGGGATAAAAAAATGACCGATCTCGGTACGGTGAAAAAAGGCGAAAAACGGACGCTTTTTTTTGAATACACCAACACGTCGTCGGAAGAAATTCAAATTGAAATTGTGGATGCCTGCGAATGCACCAAAGTTGATTTCCCCCGTGGTGTGATTGCGCCCGGCGGAAAAGGCCGCCTCAACGTGGTATTTGACAGTTCGGAAAAAGAAGCCGCCGAAACCATTGGCATCAACGTCGTTTTTAAAAATATTGGCCCCGATGGCAACCCACGCATCGAAGTAGTGGAATACAAGTTCGATATTGCGAAGTAAGCATTTTTGAACAAAAGCAGCAAATCGCCGTTTCAATAGCCTGTCAGAACCCGATATCCGTTTATTCATATTATCAAACAGGTTTTACATTCCTAGATGCGTCGTGATTATCTATTTATTACGGGCCTTGCCTTATTGTTCTTTTTCCCATTTTTGGGAGGAGTGCATCTGTTTGATTGGGACGAAATCAATTTCGCCGAATGCGCCCGTGAAATGCTGGTTACCGGTGATTTTTTCCGCCCACAAATTGACTTTGAACCATTTTGGGAGAAGCCCCCGCTCTTTATCTGGATGCAGGCATTGTCCATGCATTTCTTTGGGGTAACCGAATACGCCGCCCGCTTTCCAAACGCTATTTGTGGCTTGCTCACCTTGTTGTTGGTGTACCGAATTGGTAACCAATTGCACGACCGCTTTTTTGGTTGGTTGTGGGTGTTGGCTTTTTTAGGGTCCATTTTACCCCATTTATACTTCAAATCGGGCATTATTGACCCTTGGTTCAACCTGTTCATATTTGCGGGTATCTACGGTTTTATCCGTTTTCGCTGGCAGTTTTTTTCCCAACAGCCCAATATTTCTTTTTGGCAAAAATACCAGTTTGTGATTCTGGGTGGTTTGTCGCTGGGTCTGGCCATCATGACCAAAGGTCCGGCTGCGTACCTCATCGCATTTTTGACGCTGATGGGTTATTGGGCCATGCGCAAGTTCAGAAGTGCCGGTTATGTTAACCACTTTATATTGTTTTCGGCCGCTGCGGCGGTGGCATCACTCATTTGGTTTGGCCTGGAAGTGGCCATGCACGGCACCTGGTTTATTCAGGAGTTTATCACCTACCAGATCCGTTTGTTCAGTACGCCCGATTCGGGGCACGGCGGCTTTTTCGGGTACCATGTTGTGGTGCTGTTGCTGGGTTGTTTCCCGGCCTCGGTATTTGCCATTCCCAATTTGTGGGGCGATAACCAACCGGAAGAAGAGGTGATGGAAACCCACACCCTCGCCGTTTGCCAACGCAGCGACTTTGCGACCTGGATGCAAATTATGTTTTGGGTGGTGCTGATTTTGTTTTCGATTGTAAAAACCAAAATTGTGCATTATTCGTCGTTGTGTTATTTCCCGCTCACCTATTTGGCGGCCTTAACCCTGTGGCGACACATGCACTGGGAAGTGAAATCGAAAGTAACCTTGGCGCTGTTACCTATTTTGGGGATAATTATCGGGTTGGTGGCGGCCAGTGTGCCTTATTTGGGGCAACATTTGGATTGGTTAAAACCTTTGTTTGCCAACGACAATTTTGCTTTGGAAAATATGAAAGCCAACGTCCATTGGGCAATGTGGCAAAGTTGGCCGGGTTTGGTATTGGCGGCGGGTTCGTTGGTGGGCCTGTGGTTTTTGCTCAAACAACGCATTTGGGACGGCTCACAGATCATTTTTGCCAGTGGCGCGCTGTTTGTGACCTTTACGTTGGCGTTTTACATCCGCAACATTGAAGGTATTTCGCAATTGGCCGCGATTGAATTTTACGAAAGCAAAAAAGGAGAAGACTGTTATATCCGTACTTTGGGTTACAAAAGTTTTGCCCATTTGTATTACAGTGATAAAAAACCCATTGTGGGCGACGTGCACCAGGACGACCTGGATTCGCTCATCCAAAACCACCAAAACAAACCTGTTTATCTGGTGGCAAAACTCAAAGATCCGGCCATTCCACCCACCGCGCCGGGCTTCCGTGAAATTTATCGCAAAAACGGTTTCGTTTTTCTCGAAAAAAGACCTTAGGTAAATTACCTTTGCGCCCGTAAATTATCAAAAGCAAGCATTTCCATGTTTCAAAGTCTAAGTGAGCGCCTCGATTCAGCGTTTAAACTCATCAGCGGCAATAACAAAATTACCGAACTTAATGTCGCTGAAAGCATCAAAGAGATTAGAAAGGCATTAGTATCTGCCGACGTTAACTATAAAATTGCCAAAGAATTCACCGACAAAATTAAGGAGAAGGCTTTGGGTACCGAAAACGTACTCAAAAACGTAAATCCGGGCCAGTTGATGGTCAAAATTGTCATGGATGAATTGACCGAACTCATGGGCGGTCAGTCGGTGGGGATCAACGTAAAAGGCTCCCCCGCGGTCGTGCTGGTGGCCGGTTTGCAAGGTTCCGGTAAAACGACATTCTCCGGTAAATTAGCCAAATATTTAAAGGAAAAACGCCAACTCAAGCCGCTGCTCGTGGCTTGTGACGTGTATCGTCCGGCGGCGATTGACCAGTTAACGGTGTTGGGCGACAGCATCGGGGTGGAAGTGTACAAGGAATTGGAGAACAAAAACCCCATCGAAATTGCCAAAAACGCCGTTGCCCACGCCAAAGCCAACGGTTTTAACGTAGTGGTGGTGGATACTGCCGGTCGTTTGGCCGTTGACGAAGCCATGATGGACGAGGTCGCTGCTATCCACGGCACCGTTAAACCCACCGAAACCCTCTTTGTGGTCGATTCCATGACGGGTCAGGATGCCGTCAATACTGCCGAAACGTTCAACCGCTACTTGAATTTTGACGGCGTGGTATTGACCAAACTCGACGGCGATACCCGTGGTGGTGCCGCTCTGACGATTAAATACACCGTGGGCAAGCCCATCAAATTTGTGTCGATGGGTGAAAAACTTGACGCATTGGATGTGTTTTACCCCGACCGTATGGCGCAACGTATCCTCGGCATGGGTGATATCGTGTCGTTGGTAGAAAAAGCCCAAATGGACTTTGACGAAGAGGAGGCCAAACGCGTTGAAAAACGGATCAAACAAAACAAATTTGACTTTAACGACTTTTTGGCGCAAATGCAGCAAATCAAAAAAATGGGTGACCTCAAGTCGCTCATGGCCATGATTCCCGGCGTTAGCAAAGCCATGAAAGACGTAGATATTGACGATAAAGCGCTCGTACGCGTGGAAGCCATTATTCAAAGTATGACCCCCACCGAGCGCGCCGACCCGGATTCGTTGAACCTGAGCCGCAAAAAACGCATTGCCAAAGGTTGTGGCCAAACGATTGAGCAAATCAATATGTTTGTCAAAAACTTTAACGACATGCGGAAGTTTATGCACCAAATGGCCAATTCACCCATGGGTAAAATGGGTATGCCCGGCATGGGAATGCCCGGCGGTATGCCCAAAGGTGGTTTTAGACGCTAAACGTTATCGTCAAGTATGAAAATTGCCGTTTTCCCGGGATCTTTTGACCCCATTACTGTTGGTCACGTTGATTTGGTGCGCCGCGCTTTGCCGCTTTTTGATAAGATTATCGTGGCCGTGGGGGTCAATTCCACCAAAAAATACCTGTTCCCGCTGGAACAACGCCTCCAATGGCTCCGCGACGTATTTGCGCAATACCCCACCGTAGAAGTGGATCATTTTCAAAACCTCACGGCGCATTATTGTCACCGCATTGGTGCCCGTTATTTGTTGCGGGGCCTGCGCAACGCCTCCGATTTTGACTACGAAAAAACCATTTCGCAGTTGAATCACATCGTTGGAGAAGGGATTGAAACGGTATTTTTGATTTCTCAACCGGAGTTTTCACACATCAGCAGCACCATTGTCCGCGAAATCATCATCGGAGGGGCCGACGCCAGGCCGTTTTTGCCGCCGGAAGTGGTGGTGCCTTAGGAGAGATGAGTTAGGAGAGATGAGTGAATAGTGAATAGTGAAAAACGAAAAGTGTTTTTTTAACTTAAAACACTCAATATGTACACGCTACGCTTAGTGTTTCTTAGTGTATTCTTAGTTTATTAGTGGTGTAAAGACAAAAGATATTAGATAAAAGACCTTAGACTGCCCGTCGTAGAGTGTTCATTTTACCACTAAGGTTGTAAGAAAATGTAAGAGACACTAAGCGTAGCGTAGTGAAAAGCGTATAGTGAAAAGTGAAAAATATTCTTTAAAACCTTTAAAATGTACACGCTACGCTTAGTGTTTCTTAGTGTATTCTTAGTTTCTTAGTGGTGTAAAGACAAAAGATATTAGATAAAAGTCCTTAGTACTACAACTTAAAATATTCCTGCGAAGCGCGTTCGGGCAAAGTAACCCCGGCATCGGCATTTTCGGCGGAGAAATAGTATTGGGCAACGGGTGCATCGGTGGTGGCGGTAAAAATACCGTCGGCGGCAGTAGCGTCGCCGTTGCTGCCATCGTCGAACATTTTTACCCGTTTAAAGGCAAACATCCGATCAACGCGGAAATGCGCGTACACGGCCGTGGTTCCGGCGCTGGCCTTTACCGTAAATACCGTTTTATCGTCTTGTTTTTGGGCCGTTTGACCATCCAATACCGGCGCGGTTTTGTTCAACAGTGGGTGTTTGGACAAATATTCCGCGCGTTTGCTCATCAATTGCCGAATCCCGATGATATGGTCTTTTTCGTCGGTCATGGTTTTGTCCATCGCGTTTTTGAAATCCTCGTACGAATACAATTTTTGTTTATCCTGCTGCACGTACGTGTCAATATCCTTCATCATGGCTTCGGCGCGTTGGCTCACTTTGCCCGAGGCGAGCCATTCTTTATTAATGGTCTTGAGGTGCGCCAGGTAAATTTTGCGGTAATAACTGTTTTTTAATAACTGCGAAATGAGCGGACGACGGCTATTGTCCAATTCCGCCAATGGCTGATAACCAATGAGTTGTTCATCGGTCATTTCCTCCAGACTGAGGTTGCGCCGCCAACCGCCAAAACACATGTTCAAATCCCAAATCAACGGGTGCCCCACGCCGGTAGAATCGAACCACAGGTAATAGTTGTGCGACAAAAGCCCGTTGTACGAATCGAGGTTCACCAAAGCATTGTTCAGGGCCAGCATCCAAAGGGTTTGATCCACGTTGAGCACGGTTTCGATTTCAGCGGGCTTTTTGTTCAATATTTTAATCATATTGATCAGGTATTTCCAGGCACTGACGTCGTCCACTTCGTAAAACGCGCTGTAACAACCCGAATTTTCGTTGAGGTAGGTCAGCGAGGCATTTTCGCCTTTGGGGCAACCACTTTGGCTGCGTACTTTTTGCCATTGGTCGGGGTCACATTTGACGAGGTGGCCGCCGTTGTACCCAAAATGTTTTTTCAGGAACGCCAAATCCACGCTTTCGGTGTTGACGTACAGGCCATACGGCTCATTGTTCACCGTGAGGCGCACAAAATTGCACTTGGGCGCGGGCATATAACTGCTCACAATTTCGTAGCCGAGCGGGTCGCGCACGAACGAAGGATCAAGAAATGCGTTGGATAATTTAAGAGAGGTATAAGATTCCCCAAAATGTTGCCCCTTTTTACGGTAGTCAATTTTGATGTTAAAAGGGAGTTTTTTTAAGGTTTGTTTGCTGGTTCTAAAAAAAGAACTGTTGCCTTTGTAGCGAATACCAACGCTGTCGAACCGTTGCCCATTGAGTAAAGCCGTTCCGGCGATCCGGGCTTCGGGGTTTACCCGTTTGAGAGAATCGAGTTGCGCATGCCAACCCGCGCTGGGTAATTCGAGTTTCATTTCCTGCACACCCGGCTTATAAAAGTCCTGAGCGCACAATGCAGTATGAATGAGGAGGGTGAGAAAAAAGGATATATATAGTTTTGTCATAGTTAAGTTACTTTGAAAAAAATGCGCATAGAAACAGAGACAGGGGCAAAAATATTGTTTTTCCCGAAAAAATTTGGGTTTTGATAACAAGCGCGCTACACCGGATGGTGCAGCGGCGCGAACACCGCCGGATAGTCCGCCGAAACCGTCACGGGGATTTTTTGAACGGGGTGCATAAACGACATGGAGCGGCAATGCAGGGCGATACTGGCATCGGCGAGTGGTTCGGCGGCTCCGTATTTTACATCACCGAGGATAATGCACCCAATTTTGGCCAATTGTACCCGAATCTGGTGTGGTCGGCCCGTAACGGGGTGTACGTGTAGCATAACGCCTTTTTTGCCATTTTTGGCAATTTTATAATCTAAAATTGCTTCTTTGGCATCGTTTTTGGGCGATTCATAGGCCGTTACTTTGTTGCGGGCTTCGTCTTTTACCAAATAATGTTTTAAGGTTGCCTGCGGTACGTAAGGGGCTTTTTCTACCAATGCCCAATATTCTTTTTGAATGTCTTTGGTACGAAACATTTCGGTGAGCCGCCCCAATGCTTTATCAGTGCGGGCAAATAAAACGGCACCGCTCACGGGACGGTCAATGCGATGAACGGGATGCAAAAACACAGCCCCGGGTTTTTGATACTTTTCCTTGAGGTAGGCTTTACCCCAGTCGGTGAGTGTTGTATCGCCGGTTTTGTCCCCTTGAACCAACCAGCCTGCTGGTTTGTTTATAGCCAGCAAATGGTTATCTTCGTAAATAATTATAGGTTCCATTCCGCAAAAGTACCACAAATATTCAGAATATGCGATTAACCCTGGGATACTCCCCCTGCCCTAACGACACCTTTATCTTCGGCGCTTTGGCCAATGGCCTCATTGATACCCAAGGAATTGAATTCGACATCGTGCTCGACGACGTTGAAGCCCTTAACAAAATGGCTTTTGCGCACAAACTCGACGTGACCAAACTCAGTTACCACGCTTTTGCGCACCTCACCGCCGACTATAAACTGCTCCACGCGGGCAGTGCCTTGGGGAACAACTGCGGCCCCTTACTGGTAGCCCGGCAACCCCTCACCAACGCTGAAATTGAACACGCGCGCATCGCCATTCCCGGCAAAATGACCACCGCCAATTTTTTACTCGGACTGGCTTTCCCGAAGGCCGTTCACAAATCGGAAGTGTTGTTTTCCGACATTGAAAACGCCGTGGTTTCGGGCCAGTTTGACGCTGGTTTAATCATCCACGAAAACCGCTTTACCTACGAGCAAAAGGGGTTGGTCAAACTCATGGATTTGGGAGAATTTTGGGAGCGCACCACCGCCATGCCCATACCGCTGGGCGGCATTGTGGTCAAAAAAGAATTGGACCACGAAGTGCAGCAAACGGTGAATCAACTCATTCGGGAAAGTGTGGAATTTGCTTACGCGCACACCGATCAGGTAATGCCCTACATCCGCCAACACGCCCAGGCCATGGACGATGCCGTGATGCAGGCGCACATTGATTTGTACGTCAACGAATATTCCGTTGATTTGGGCCCCAAAGGTCGCCACGCTGTTCGTTCCATGTTCGATATGGCGCGGGAAAAGGGGTTAATTGGGACAATCAGCAGCGATTTTTTTGTGTAAATTCGGCCGCCTTCGGCTTTGCTCAGAATGCCGCCTTCGACTTCGCTCAGTCGGCATTCTGAGCAAAGCCGAAGGCGGCGCTTCGCGCCGACTGAGCGAAGCCGAAGACGACGCTTTTCGCGCCGACTGAGCGAAGTCGAAGGCGACGCAACGCGCCGACTGAGCGAAGCCGAAGACGACGCAACGCGCCGACTGAGCGAAGCCGAAGGCGGCAGCGATTAATTATGACGCAACGCCCAAATTACACTACAACTCACACTCCTACCCTGCCCGTTCACTCCGGAACCGTGGTAACGATAATCGGCGTTGTTCAAATTGATGCCCGACAATTGCACCGACCAATGGCGGCCCGCCCAACCAGCGTATGTATTCAGCACCGCCCAACCGGGTGTACCCCCTTTGGGAATTCGGTTATCGTCTTTATCGCCCTGCGCCAACCGGGTTTGGTCGCCCGCGAACCGCAATTCGACGGAGGCAAACCAGCCTTTATTGGAATAAACGACTGCGCTTCGGCCAAAAACGGGCGGGACCCGGCGCCAGGGTTCGTTTTTGGTGCTATTTTGCCCAAAAGTGTAGGTAGCGGCATTTTCCCAACGCATAAACCGGTGAAACGCCCAATTCAGCGATGCCTCAGCGCCCTGAATATACCCTTTTTCGGTGTTTTCTTTCAAATAAACCGGGTAACCCTGCAACGAGTCCAGGCCGCGGCGGGTACGGGTAATCAAATCGCGGAGTTCCTGCCGAAAGACGGTCAACTCGCCACTCACGGCCGCGCCAGTGTAGCGGTAACCCAATTGCAGGTTCAGCGCTTTTTCGGGTTTCAGGTCGTAATTAGGCACTTCGTAGCGAAAATCAACGATGCCCAAAGTGCCCAAATCATCAATGTTAGGTGCCCGGAAACTGCTGTTGGCGTTGGCCGTGATATAGTGGTGTTGGCCCAGTTTTTTTACGGCACCTAAAGAACCCACCAGCGCCGACGGCCGGAGGTCCACCGCGCCGTTATCGGTGTCGTTTACCTGAATGGAATAGCCGTTGTAACGGGCACCCGCCGTGAATGTCCAGGTATGGAGTTGGTAATTTTGCAGCAAAAACAACGCCCAGTTCTGCATGGTCGCGTCGTTGGGGTATAATCCGCGCTTTTGAACCGTTTGTTGGGTGGTTTCGTTGAGATCTTCGCGGTGACTAAACACCCGATCGTGGTAAATTTCCGCGCCCAAAGACGTAGTTCCGCGCCGAAAAAGGGTCCAGTTAGATTGCACAATGGCAGCCAATGTCCGGACCGAATCGGTTTCGGTGCGAAGGATATTAGAGCCGTTTTTACGGCTAACGCGGCCTTCTTCGGAGAATTGGCGGGAGAGGGTCAATGATACACTTTGCAGCAGGTCGCCCTGGGGTTTCCATTCGTTTTTGAGCCAGGAAATATTTCTTTTCTGTGGTTCAAAGGCATTTACGGCGAAGTTTTCCAATTGGATTTTGTGAAAAACCGGCACGTCCGACTGGGCCAAATGGCGGTGGACGGCCGTAATTTCCCAGTTATTGGCGGGGTTCCAACGGGCGCGTACGTCCCAGGCGTTTTCGTGGTATCCGGTGGGCACTTGGCGGCCCGTGGTGTCGCCGCCAATCAGATCACCGAACCGGCGCGCCGAGTATCCGCCCACAATAGCGGCTTTTTTACCCGAAATCCCCGCTTCGGCCCGGGCGCTATTTTCCATGCCGCCGCTCACCCAACGCCCCGTCACCTGTCCCATCGGCCGGATGCGGTCGGATAGTTTGGGTAAGTCACTGTACAGGGCAATCACCCCGCCAAAGGCATCGCTGCCGTATTGGGTGCTACCGGCGCCGTACATGACCTCTACTTTTTCGGTGGAAAACAAATCAAAGGTATTCAAGTATTGGTTGGGGCCGTAACGGTAGGTGGCGTTGTTCAGGCGAATACCGTCCATGATGGTCAGGGTTTGGTTACCCGTGTGCCCGCGAAGAAAAGGAGAACCACCGCCGTGGTTGGTTTTTTGTACAAATACGCCGTTGAGTAGGTTTAAAGCCTCCGGCAAGGTACGCGCCTGCGACTGGCGCATGGTAATGGCGGTCAAAACGGTTATTTTTTCCGGTGTGCGACGCAACGACTCCGGTTTACGGGCCGCCGTAACAACTACATCGTGCAGTTGGGTATTAGGAAGAGAATCAGGCGTTTGGGCCTGAAGGCCGGTCGCAAACAACAAAAAAACGAAAAAATAACGTCGCATTTTTTTAGTGAATAATGAAAAGTGAAAAGTGAAAAGTGAAGAGTGGAAAGCAGCGAAAAAACACTATACTATTCACTTTTCAATCTTCACTTTTCACTAAAATGTTATCTCAAATACCACATCAACGCGTTGATATTATCTTCGCCCTGACGGCTAACAGCGGCCTCGCGGTTACCGTTATTTAATGCCTGTTCGATAATTGGATAAATAAAACGAACGGGTATTTTATTATCGTTTTGGTTCGAAACAGCGGGTGTTAACGCCGGCAAACGGGTTCTGCGCCAGTCAAACCAGGCTTCCATACCCTGGAAATACAACGATACCCATTTTTGGGTCGCAATTTTAGTCAATTTTTCGGAAGAAGAACCGATATAACCAACATCATTGCGAGAAAAGAATCCCGCTTCGGGAACGAGGTTGTAAAATGCGTACGAAGCAGTTACCGCATTTACATAATGCGTTTCCGCGTTGGCGGTAGATAAACCACGTTCCGCTGCTTCGGCCAACAAAAATTGCAACTCGGCGTACGTCATAATGACCCCTTTGGTAATTTTTAAACCATCGGCAGAAATGGCCTTTTCGTAATAAATTTCGCCAATTTGTGAATGGTTTTGCTGACCACCCGCGTACGTTTGCGCAACAACGTCGTTCAAACCATTCGGAATACCACGAATAATGGTGGTGTCGGTGTTGGCACTGGCGGGTGTTGGACGGAAGAAAATCGCCACGCGTGGATCGGCCGTTGATTGCAGGTAATCCGTCAACGTTTTGCTCGCACGGAACTCGTTAAAAGAGCCAATCCGCGCCGAGAACAACGGAAACTGATCGGGCGTTTTGTCCAAATACGTGTACACCGCGTGATCGGCGTTGCTTTCAAACAACGGGTATTTCGCCGCATCGGCCAAAATTTCGCGCAATGGAGCCGACACGTCGCGTTTGCGAGAAATGCGCAACAAGGCACGAACGCGCAAAGAGTTGGCCAATTTTTTCCACTTGGTAATGTTACCGGCGTAGATCAAATCACCCGAAACGGCTTCCGTAGTGGTACCGAGGATATCGTTGGCCGTTTTCAAATCGGCGAGAATACCGTCGTAAATTTTCTCCTGTTCGTCGTACTTAGGGTAATAAATACCGTCTTTACCGCTACCAGCCTCAGAATACGGGCAATCGCCGTAAGCATCGGTGATGAGCGAAAAAATCCAGGATTTCATCACCAACGCCACCCCTTTGTAGTTTTGTTGGTTGTTGGCTTCGGCGTAGTCAATGATGGCGTTTACGTCGCGCAATTTGCCGTAACCGGTGTTCCAAATGCCGTTGATTTCGCCCCAGAGGTAACGATCTTCGTTTACAAACTGGTTTTTGGCGGTGTGTTGGATAACGATATTCCCAATGCCCCACGCTTCGTTCATAATGGTGTTCACCATGTCGCGCTGAATACCAGGCAAAATTAATCCCGGCGTTACCGTCGTTGGTGAATTGGGATTTTGATTAATTTCGTCAAAATCTTTGGTGCAGGCGGCCAAACTCACAACGAGCAGCAGCGTGGCTATTTTGCTAAAATATTTTTTCATGTCAATGAATGATGTTTAAAATTAAAAATTAACGCCCAAATTGATACCAAAACTGCGCGTAGATGGCAAAGCCACCGATTCTACACCGGGGATAATCGTACCGCCGGAAGTAGAAGAAGTTTCTGGGTCAACGTGCGGAACTTTGGTCCACAAGGCGAGGTTACGACCTACCAAAGAGATATTTACGTTTTGGATGCGTGCACCGGTGAGCCATTTTTTAGGCAAAGTATAACCGAGGCGTACTTCGCGCAATTTCACAAAAGAAGCGTCGTAAGTCATGTCTTCCAACACGCGGCGACCCAAAGTGATGGTAGTGTGCCATTCACGAGCCGAGAGTTTCTGAGCGTTTTCGGCATAACCGATAATTTTACCGTCGGCATCTACCTGCGGAATTACGCCGTTACCCACAACCCCGTTGCCTTCCTGTGTCAAATCATAACCATTAGCACGGCCTTCGAGCGTTTCAGAGATAATGCCGCCCTCGCGCCCCACGGTTTGGGTATGAGAATACATTTCACCGCCGATGCGGAAATCAAAAAGAAAGCCGAGGTTTACGCCTTTAAAGTTGAAGTTGTTATTGATACCCATCAACCAATCGGGGTTGTAGTTGCCCATCAAAATACGGTTAGTCGTTGCAATCGGTTTACCCGCTGAGTTGTACACGATACGGCCCACAAACTGACCGGTTGGGTCGTAGTATTTGCTGCTCGGGTCGCTGCTAACGCGCTCGTAACCAATGGCGTACATATTACCCATTTGTTCGCCCACGCGGGCTTCAACGGTAATGTAACGGCTGGCCATTACGTAGTTGGTAATTTCCTGGCCGCTTACCGGGTCGGTGTACAGTTCTTTTACTTCACTTACGTTACGGGCAGCGTTGAAATCAACGTTCCAGGTAAACACGCCACGGCGTTGAACCGGAACGAGGTGGAGCATAAACTCAACGCCTTGGTTGTTGATCAAACCGGCGTTAATCAAACGTGCAGTGTAACCCGTTGTAGTGGACAACGGCACGGGCAAAATCTGGTTGCGGCTGTTGGTGTTGTAATACGTTGCGTCGAGGCCGATGCGGTTGTTGAGGAAACGCACGTCGAAACCAGTTTCAAACGAAGTAGAAATTTCCGGTTTCAAATCAGCATTCGGAATTTGTGATGCTTCGGAATACACTGGTAGACCGAGGGCCTGTGTTTGCGCCGAATACACGGCAGCCAATTGGTAAGGATCGGTATCGTTACCCACTTGTGCAAAACCAAGACGTACTTTAGCAAAAGACAAAGCACTGCCGGGTTTGAGTTTCAACATTTCGGATACTACTGCGCTCACGTTGGCTGAGTAGTACAGGTACGAACGAGAATCCGAAGGCAAAGTGCTGGACCAATCGTTACGCGCCGACAAATCGAGGTAGAGGTAACGGTTAAAACCCAATTGAGCATTGGCGTACAAACTGTTGATGCGACGCTCCGAACGGAAAGTGCTGGTTTGCACCGCCACGCGGCTATTGTTCAAAGAATACACACCGGGAACGGCCAATTCCGGAGCCGAAGCGTCGGAAGCATTGCGAACTTGAGTCATTTGGTTACCACCGAAAGAGAAGTTCAAATCCAAACGAGAAGACAAAGATTTATCCCAACTCAACAAAAAGTCGTGGTTTTGCTCCTGAAAACGGATTTTTTCCTCGCGGTAACTGCCCAACAAATAACGTTGCGTTGAATACGCACGGCGACGGTCGCGGAATTCATCGGACGCATCGAGGCCGCTGCGCAACATGAGGCGGAGGTTATCGGCAATTTGGTAAGTCACCGAAGCATTACCAAATACGCGGCTAATATCTTGGCTGTTGGTGTTTTCGTAGAGGTTAAAATACGGGTTATCGTGGTAGTTATAGTTGAAACCATACTGGTTCAAACCTTCGCGGCCTGCCTGCCAGTAATCGCGCATGGCGGCCAAATCTACGCTGCGGGGCAACCAGCAATTGAACAGGTACATGATGTTTTCGGTACCGTAACTGAGGTTCGGACGGTTGCCGCTTTTGTTGTTCATGTAGTTAAAATTGATGTTTGCCGTGAGTTTTTTGGACAAATTATAACCGCCGTTGAACGAAATGGTATTTCTTTTCAAATCGGTGTTGGGTACAAAACCTTTTTGGTCCAAATTGGTGAATGACAAACGGAAGGTACCAAAATCGTTACCGCCGGTGAGGGCGATATTGTTGGTCAACGTTTGGCCCGTTTCAAAAAAATTGCGAATATTATCGGGGCGGGCGATAAATGGTGTAGCGGTAATTTCACCGCGACCATTTAACTGGTTGGTGAGGTTCACCGGTGCAATTTGAGCGTAGAGGTTACCCACGTCACCACCGCGGAAGCCGTTGGAAGTAGGGCTGTCAAATTGAGTCAACAACTGACCGTCCATTTTTGGTCCCCAGGCTTCGTCCACGCCATCGCGCAAACCGCCACCGTTACCGTCTTTAAAGCCAAACTCGCCGTTCAGGCCCTGGCCATACACGTTTTGGTAATCGGGCAGGCGCAACACCGTTTCAAAAGAAGCCGTGCTGTTGAGTGACACACCAATACCTTTAGAGGCTTTACCTGACTTGGTTTTGATAACGATAACGCCGTTGTTGGCGCGTGAACCGTACAAAGCCGCCGCGCTGGCGCCTTTCAAAATGGTCATACTTTCAATATCGTCGGGGTTTACAAAACCCGCGCCGTTGCCGTAGTCCACATCCTGGTTACGGCCGTTGGGACCACCGGAAGAACCAAACGTCTGGTTGCTGATGGGCACGCCATCCACGACAAACAAAGGTTGGTTGTTGTTGATGTTCAACGAACGCTCGCCGCGAATGGTAATCCGCGCCGAAGAACCAATCCCGGAAGGGGTTCCCACCACTTGTACACCCGCCACGCGGCCCGATAAACTATTGAGCACGTTGGTTTCGCGCGCCTGCGTCAAATCGTTGCCATTTACTTCAGAAACCGCGTAACCGAGCGCTTTTTTATCGCGTTCGATACCCAAAGCGGTAACCACCACTTCGTCAAGGGTTGAGTTGGTTTCCAATACAATATCAATCGTGGTTTGTGCACCTACTTTTACTTCTACGGTATTAAAGCCAACGTAAACAACCCGCAGCACATCTTCGGGTTTGGCATTGATAGAAAAATTACCGTTAATGTCAGTAACGGAACCGGTAGTAGTTCCTTTTACCTGAACGGAAACGCCAGGCAGTACTTCGCCATTTTCTGCCGCTTTCACCGTGCCGCGTACTTGCGCACTGAGGGCAACCGAAAGGCAAAGCAATGACAGGACAAGAGCGTAACTCTTGAAGTTGATGTACTTCATAAATGTATGATTTAGTGAAAAAAAATGCCGTTAAAAATAGTAAAACCCCGTTGTTTTTACTCGATAAAAATGTTTTAAAAATACTGGGCAAAGGTAGCAGCAGTGGTTGCCCAAAAACGGCACAATGTAGATTAAGTTAGTTTAAAAAAATCATTACCCCAAAAACAAGAGAATGTCAAATTGCTAACTTAACATTAAATATACGGAAAATTAAAACAAACCTAATACAATCTATGGTAACAATTTGAACGCGATAAGGCCACTTTTGGCCGATGAAGCAACAGAAATCGGAGGCGTACATCGCCGTTTGGGGCACATTGGCGGCCTTTGGCGCGTATTACAGCATGTACGCCTTTCGCAAACCGTTTGCGGCGGCGCAATTCAGCGATCTGGCATTGTGGGGCATTGATTATAAAGTGGTATTGGTGGTCAGTCAACTCTTCGGTTATTTATTGTCCAAATTTATCGGGGTAAAAGTGATCAGTGAATTACAACCCCGACACCGCATTCCGGCTTTGTTAATTATGCTTGCCTGGGCCGAAGCCGCGCTCCTCGGGTTTGCCGTGGCTCCCGTGGCTTGGAGTCCGCTGTTTTTGTTTCTCAATGGCGTTCCGTTGGGTATGGTTTTCGGGGTGGTTTTTTCCTTTTTAGAAGGCCGCCGCCGCACCGAATTGATGAGCCTGGGTTTGGGCATCAGCATTATTTTTGCTTCGGGTTCGGTGAAATACATCGGGAAAGTACTGCTCGACGATTACCACGTTAGCCCATTTTGGATGCCCGCCCTGACCGGGCTTTTGTTTGTTCCGCTGCTGGGCATCAGTACGTACATGCTACTTCGGCTGCCACCACCCTCCCCCGACGATATTGCAGCGCGGTCCGTACGGTTACCCATGACCGGTGCGCAACGAAAAGCCCTTTTTTGGCGCTACGCACCGGGATTGGTGCTATTGGTGCTGACCTATATATTACTCACCATTTTGCGCGATATCCGCGATAATTTTGCCGTAGAAATTTGGTCAGCACTTGGCTACGCGGGCCAATCGAGCGTATTGGCGCAATCGGAACTGTGGGTTTCGCTGCTGATTTTGGGTTTTGTGGGCGGTTTATCGCTCATTCGGAACAATGCCACGGCGTTCCGGCTCACGTTATTGGCCGTTTCGGTGGGTGGCTTGTTGTTGGGTGTTTCAACGTGGTTATTTGAACTGGGTTGGTTAAGTCCGCTTGCGTGGATGGTAACGGCGGGTTTTGGTTTATTTATTGGATATACCGTGTTTCAGGGCATTTTATTTGAACGCATGTTGGCCCATTACCGCGAAGTCGGCAACGTCGGGTTTCTCATGTACCTCGCCGATGCCTTTGGGTATTTGGGCAGCGCCGGAGTGATGTTGTGGAAAAATTTCAGCGGCGCGGGAAGTATCAATTGGTTGGCCTTTTTTACCACCGTTTCGTACATTATTGCCGGTTTGTCGGTGGTATTTTCCCTCGCGGCAATGGTTTATTTTTTCCAAAAAGCCCCCAAAACGGAGGAACAAACGGAATTAACTTTACAAACAACAACATGAAAAAATACGATATAGCCGTCGTGGGCGGCGGCATTTTGGGCGCATTTCACGCATTTCACGCGTTGGAAAAAGGGCTTAGTGTGGCGCTTTTTGAAAAAAACAACGCCCCGCAGGGCGCCACCGTGCGGAATTTTGGGCAGGTGGTGCCGTCGGGCATGAACCAAAAATGGCAAATTTTGGGGCGAAAAAGCCTCGATATTTATAAAAACATTCAACGTCAATTTGATATTTCCCTCCGGCAAAACGGCAGCGTTTACCTCGCCTCCAACGCCGAGGAAATGACGCTGCTCGAAGAATTGGCGGCTATTAATCAAAACAACGATTACACCTCTACGTTGCTCACCGCCGAACAATGCCGCGACCGTTACGCCGGTTTACGCGCCGATTACGTAAAGGGCGGTTTGTTTTTCCCCGAAGAGGTGTCGCTGGAGCCGCATTTGGCCATTCACCGGATTTTGCAATATTTGCGGGAACAACGCGGATTGGCTTATTTTCCCAATACCCAAATTGGCGGCATTGACGTAGCGGGCGACACCTGCACCCTGCGCGATACCCACGGCGGGCAAACCCAAGCCGAGCGGGTATTGGTGTGCGGCGGGCACGAATTTCGGACCCTGTACCCCGAAATGTACCAAAAAAGCGACCTCGTGGCCGTTAAACTTCAAATGTTAGAATTGGCCGAGCAACCCACTCAACGCTTCGAGGGTAATATCCTCACCGGACTGAGTATCCGGCGGTACGAGGCGTTTTCGGAATGTCCGTCGTGGCAGTCTGTTAAAGCCGCCGAACCCGCCGATTCCCCCGAAAAACACTGGGGAATCCACATTTTATTTAAACAAACCACCAGCGGTTCGGTGATTTTGGGCGATTCCCACGAATACGCCGCCGCCGCCCAAGCCGATGATTTGGGTTTCGACCTCCGCGACGACGTTAACGATATCATGCTTCATCGCGCCGCCGACATTTTTGACCTGCAAACCTGGACGGTCAAACGCCGTTGGTGGGGTATTTATAGCCAATGTAAACACACCGATATTTTTCAAGCCACTATTCAGGACCGCATTCACGTGGTTACGGGGATTGGGGGAAAAGGCATGACGGGCAGCGCCGGTTTTGCCGCCGAACACATTTCAACATTATTCGCATAACATGAAACAACGCACGATTGATTTGGCCATTTTTGATATGGCGGGCACGACCATTGACGAAGATAATATAGTGTATAAAACGGTGCAGCAATCCATTCAACAAGCCGGTTTTTCGGTGGATCTGGAAACGGTGCTGCTGTACGGCGCGGGTAAAGAAAAACTCAAGGCCATTCGGGATATTTTGTTACAAATTTCGGATTTTAAAGTGCCGGAAGCGGATATTCAGACCATTTTCGCCGATTTTAAAATTCGCCTGAACAAAGCCTACGCTCGTGGTCAATTCACCGAACAACCGGGCGCATCGGCCTTGTTTGAACAACTCAAAGCCGATGGCGTTTTTGTGGCCCTCAATACGGGTTATGAACGCGCCGTGGCCGATATGCTGCTGGCCAAATTGGGTTGGGACACCTCCGATCTCATCGGCTGTACGGTCACCGCCGATGACGTGGAAAATGGCCGCCCCGCCCCCGATATGATCCAAAAAGCAATGGCGCATTTTGGCATTACCAACCCCGAACGGGTGCTTAAAATTGGCGATAGTATCATTGACATTGAAGAAGGTCAAAATGCCGAATGCGGCGTCACTCTGGGAATTACAACCGGTGCGCACACCGCCGAGCAATTGCAAAGCGCTAACCCTAACGCGGTTATCGGGCATCTTTCGCAGGTGTATAATTGGGTGATGTAAAACACATGGTGTATCTTTGTGTTATCAGTCATTATTCAACCAACTTTTTTTATGTTTAAAAGTATTAAAACATTCCTTTTGCGCGGCGACGCGTTAACTTTAGCCGTAGGTGTGGTAGTAGGTGCCGCTTTTAACAACATTATTTCCGCTTTGGTGGATAAATTATTTACCCCCTTGTTTGGAGTAATCATGGGCGGCCTTGATTTTTCAAAAGCCTCGGTCGAACTCCTGGGAATTGCCATCGGATGGGGTGCCATCGTGCAAGCCGTTATCAACTTTATCATGGTCGGTATTGCACTGTTCATTTTCCTCCGCGCCTTGGGCAAAAACCCGAATGACGCACCCGTTCCTACCCCTTCGGAAGCATTACTTGCCGAAATTAGGGATTTATTAAAACAACAACAACGTTAAATCAATCCGATTTTCAACATCAACCGGGGATAATGGTATTCATCGTATTATCCTCGGTTGTTTCTCAATAAACGCAATGTTTACTGTTTTTATGAAAAAAATTTACTGTACACTGCTCCTGTTTTGCGCCGCTGTGGCGTTGTCTTTTGGCCAAAAAAACAATGATAACCAACAAATTCTGTTGCCCAATGGCTGGCAACTTAGTCCGGCGGGCACGTCGCTGCCTTTGGGTGATTTCCCGATGAACATGGCGCTTTCCGCATCCGGTAAATTTTTAGCCGTACTGAACAATGGTCAGGGCATTCACAGCCTTCAACTTATTGATACCCGCAAAGAAAAAGTCCTGCATGCGCTCGAAATTCCCTGCGGCTGGTTGGGTTTGGCTTTTTCTAAAGACGAAAAAACACTGTACGTTTCCGGCGGCAACCAAAACGCCGTTTATCGGTACGCCATTCAGCAACAAAAACTGGTTTTGCGCGATACTTTTGCGGTCGGACAACCTTTTAAAGATAATATTTCGCTCGGTGGACTTGCACTCGACGAACCACGCGGTTTGTTGTACGCCGTTTCCAAAGAAAGCAACCGCCTCTACGCCATTCAACTCAGCACCAAAAAAGTGGTACACACCACCGATTTGGGCGCCGAAGCCTATACCTGCGCACTGACACCCGACCAAAAACACCTGCTGATTAGTTTGTGGGGAGCGGGTAAAGTCGCCGTGTGGAATTGTGAAAAACAAATGATTACCCAACAAATTACCGTCGGTGACAACCCCAACGATATGGTTATCCGCCGCGACGGAAAATTTGCTTTTGTGGCCAACGCCGATGATAACTCGGTCAGTGTCATTGATTTAAATAAAGGTATGGCCGTCGAAACCCTGGTCGCCACCCTTTACCCCGATGCGCCCACCGGCTCCACCACCAACGCCGTGGCACTCTCGCCCGATGAAAAAACGTTGTACGTGGCCAACGCCGATAACAACTGCCTGGCGGTATTTGATGTGTCAAAACCCGGCGAAAGTACCTCCAAAGGATTTATCCCCGTGGGCTGGTACCCAACGGCTATTAAAACAACGGGCAAAAAAGTATTCGTAACCAACGGCAAAGGATTTTCGTCGTTTCCCAACAAAAACGGTCCCGATCCCACCAGCACCGCTCAACGCGTGGCTTACCAAAAAAGCGACACCGCCGCCACCCGAAAAATCGAATATATCGGCGGGTTAATGAAGGGCTCCATGAGTATTCTGCCGCGCCCCACCGAAGAAAAACTAAAAACCTGGACCCGGCAGGTGTACGCCAATTCGCCCTACACCAAAGCGCGCGAACTACTCGCCGAAGGTGAAGAAGGCAACCCCATTCCCCAAAAAGTGGGTGCGCCATCGCCAATTAAACACGTTTTTTACATCATTAAAGAAAACCGCACTTACGACCAAATTTTGGGTGATGTAAAAGAAGGCAATGGAGACCCGGCCTTGTGTATTTTTCCCGAAAAAATTACGCCCAACCAACACGCGCTCGCCCGCGAATTTGTGTTGCTGGATAACTTTTACGTTGCTGCCGAAGTCAGTGCCGACGGCCACAACTGGAGCACAGCGGCTTACGCCAATGATTTTACCGAAAAAACCTGGATTCAAAGTTACGGCGGTCGCGGAGGCGAGTATGTCTACGAAGGTCAAGCCAAAATTGCCTGGCCCAAAAAAGGTTTTATTTGGGATTATTGCCAGCGGGCCGGTATCAGTTACCGCACCTACGGCGAATTTGCCGACGATTTCAAAGCCAATATTCCGGCGCTGGAAGGTCATTTTTGCCCGTATTTTACCAGTTGGGACACGGAAGTACGCGATACCACGCGTTTTAGCCAATGGCGGCGCGACTTTGATTCACTCGTGGTCGCCAAAGCGTTGCCGCAACTCAATACCCTTCGTTTTATCAACGACCACACCGAAGGGCTTCGCAAGGGAAAAGGTACGCCGTACGCTCAGGTTGCCGACAACGATTTAGCGGTGGGTTTATTTGTAGAATATTTGTCCAAAAGCCCGGTGTGGAAAGAAAGTGTGGTTTTTATCCTCGAAGATGACGCCCAAAACGGAGCCGATCACGTAGATGCCCACCGTTCGATTGCTTTTGTGGCTGGTCCGCACGTCAAGCGCGGTTTTGTGGACCATACCTTGTACACCACCAATTCCATGTTGCGCACGATGGAACTGATTTTGGGTTTACCACCCATGAGCCAGCACGATGCCGCCGCCACCCCGATGTTCCGCTGTTTCACGGCGAAGGCCGATACCCGGCCATTTGGCCACAAAGTACCGGCCGTAAACCTCGACGACCACAACGCAGCAGTAACACCGTTGTCCAAACAGTTTGAAGGGTTCGATTACACCAAAGAAGACGCTGTTCCCGATTTGTTATTTAACCAATTGTTGTGGAAAGCTATCCACGGCGAAGATGCCGAAATGCCCGCTCCGAGAAGAGGGGCATGGGTTTTGGGGGAGGATGAAGAAGAGGAGTAAAGCCAAGTGGGCTTACGCTTCGGCAAAACCGGCGTAAGTGCGCATATAAACGGGTTGAAAGGCAGGTACAATTTCACTTTTAGGGATAGATAAATCCTGAAAAACCCGCTCTAAGTCAATATCGGTATTATTGGCAAAAACCCATATCCTTCCATTTTCTTTTATTTGAAAATGAAATAGTACCAGGTATAAATAACGGTTGTTATCCCAGCCGGAACGTACTACCTGTAAATTTTTGGTGTCTTTATCTTGAATGAATTGATATTCGAGTTCGGGGCTGGTGCGCTCTTGGGCAAACTCCCGCATCCATTCGGCCAATACTTTTTCGTATTTTTTTACTTTTGTAGCCATTGGGTTATTGTGCTGTTATTTGGATCAAAAATAATAATGTTTAGACTAAATTTTTCAACTATGTAAATAATTGCAGGGTGCTGAAAATAATTTTCATACACTGAAGTTGAGACGGCTAGAAATAAAACTCGATCTGGATCCTGAAGTTCCATAAAAGCAGCATAGTTAAGATATTGGCCCAATGCACCGTGAAATTCATATGTAAATGAAAGCCCTGCAAAAGTTTTTACCTCTACTGCAATTTTTTTACCATTCCTTTCTGCCGCCACAATTTTCTCAGCACCAATATCAACCTCATAGTTTGTATCAAGTGCTTTTATTCGGTAAGGATCGTCCGTCACAATCCAACCATCCGCTTCCAATGCCGCTCTTACAGCATAGTGAAAAATATCTTTCGCCATAAAGTATCATTGTTGATAGCGCAAATTTACACAGAATAATTTAGAAATCTGTAGATGAGGCGGTGTAGCCAGGGATAAACATTCAACTTTCTAATCAAAAAACGCATCCGAAAACATAAAACAAAATCGCCATATCGGGCTAAATCTCCGCAAAAATACCACATTTAGCCCGATATAAAAAATCATATCGGGCTAAATCTCATGAAAACAGATCGAAAACGTCATTTAATCCTCAAATATCTCCGTTACATTAATCTCCAAATTGGGGACAATTGGGGTTGTTAGTATATCGCCTTCCACAATAGGAGGTAGTCCGACGTAATATCCTTGGTCAGTTAATTTCCAGCGTTGAATCGTTTTTTCAATTGGGGAAACAACCCAATATTCGAGTACACCTGCTTCTTGGTACAATTCAAACTTATCGCGCATTTCGGTGCGGCTATTACCAGGAGAAAGAATTTCGACGATCAAATCGGGAGCACCATTGCAACCGCGTTGGTCCAATTTAGAGCGATCACAAACCACACAAAGGTCGGGTTGAACAACCGTCATTACATCTTTGTCGTTGAGTGTTCGAGTGAGGCGCACATCGAAAGGAGCAATATACACTTTACAAGGGCTTTTCCACAAAACATTTGCAAAATTTCGGTATAAATTACCCACAATCTCCTGGTGCTTGCGCGAAGGAGCCGACATTTGGCGGATTTTACCCCGCAGTAATTCTACCCGCTCTGTGAACTGCCAAAGCAGGTAATCCGCGTAGGTGTAAGTACCATTTGGATCAAGTTGATCAAGCGACGTAATATGCATCATAACAAAGGGATAGTTCTTTCTGCAAAGGTACGAGGAAAAGCACTTTTTATCTAAAATTTCGTTTGCACCGCCAAAACCACTCCGCAACACCAAGATTTTTTATACTTTTCGGGCTAAATTAACATTATGCAAAAGAGCACCACTACCCTATTCATTTTTGTATGCCTGTTCGCTCATGTTGCGGCCCAGGCCCAGTCCGCCGAACGGCTTTGGTACCAACAACCCGCCACGTATTTTGAAGAAACCCTTGTGTTGGGCAACGGCAAAATGGGGGCCTCGGTGTTTGGAAGCGTTCAAACCGATCAAATTTACCTCAACGACGCGACTTTATGGTCGGGAGAACCGGTCAATGCCGCCAATAACCCCGACGCACACCAGCACCTCGAATCCGTCCGGGCGGCCCTGAAAGCCGAAAACTACCGGCTGGCCGATTCCCTCAACCACAAATTGCAGGGGGCTTTTTCCCAATCTTACATGCCACTCGGTACGCTTTCGCTGGATATGCAGCACGGTAACGCGCCGTTTACCAACTATTACCGCCAACTTGATCTCTCGCGGGCAACGGCGACGGTACAATACACCTGTCAGGGCACCCAATTCCAACGGGAGTATTTTGTGTCGCAACCCGATCAGGTAATGGTTATTCGGTTGTCGGCCAACCAAAAAAATGCCATTAACTGCACCTTGCGCTTCGATAGCCAGATGAAGTTTACCACGCAAACGGACGCTCAAAAAAACTTGGAAATCGGTGGTTATGCCCCGTACCACGTGGAGCCAAGTTACCGGGGTGATATGCCTAATGCCATACGTTTCGACGCCAACCGGGGCACGCGTTTTACGTCGTTGTTCAAGGTCGTTCACCGCGACGGACGGCAAACGACCACCGACAGCACCATCGTACTTTCGGGTTGCACCGAAGCCGTGATTTACGTTTCCATCGCCACGAGTTTTAATGGTTTTGACAAAAATCCGGCCACCGAGGGCGCACCACACCGCGATATTGCCCAAAAAAACCTTAAAACGGCCGCGCAAAAAGGTTATTTGGCGGTAAAAAAAGCGCATGTTGCCGATTATCAACGGTTATTTAACCGCGTATCGCTGCAATTGGGTGCCACTACCGCCCCCGATTTGGCCACCGACCAACGATTACTGCGTTATGCAGAAGGCCAGGAGGACAAAAATCTGGAGATTTTATACTTCCAATTTGGACGGTATTTGCTCATTTCCTCCTCGCGCACGGACGCGGCACCGGCCAATTTGCAAGGCATCTGGAACCCGTACATCCGGCCACCGTGGAGCAGCAATTACACCATTAATATCAACGCCGAGGAAAATTATTGGCTGGCCGAAATTGGCAACCTTTCGGAATTGCACCGGCCTTTGTTAAGTCTCATTAAAAACATTGCCACTACCGGGGCCATTACCGCCAAAACCTATTACGGGGCCGGTGGTTGGGCCGCTTGCCACAACTCGGATATTTGGGCCATGAGCAATCCCGTGGGCGACTTTGGGAAAGGAGACCCTAACTGGGCCAACTGGAACATGGGCGGCGTTTGGCTGGCTACGCACCTGTGGGAACATTATACCTTTACCCAAAATCAGCAATATTTGCGTAAAGAAGCCTACCCGTTGATGCAGGGTGCCGTGCAGTTTTGCCTCGACTGGATGGTATTGGACAAAAATGGCCGTTGGATCACCTCGCCCTGCACGTCGCCCGAAAACCTTTACATTACCCCCACGGGTTACCAGGGCGCAACGTTGTACGGTGGTACCGCTGATTTGGCCATGATTCGGGAACTGTTGGAGCAATTTATCAACGCGTCTAAAGTGCTGAATATCAACGACGAAATGGTTCGTCGCGCCGCGGAGGTGCACCAAAATTTGCACCCTTATTCCGTGGGCAAAAAAGGTAATTTGCAGGAATGGTACTTCGATTGGGAAGACCAGGATCCCCGGCACCGGCACCAATCGCACTTATTTGGACTATACCCCGGAAGCCATATTACCCCCGCTGCAACACCCGAACTGGCCCAGGCCTGCCGCAATACCCTCGACACCAAAGGCGACGAAACCACCGGCTGGTCGAAAGGCTGGCGCATCAACCTGTGGGCACGCCTGCGCGACGGCAACCGGGCGTACAAAATGCTGCGCGAACTGCTCAAATACGTGGACCCCGACGCCTCCAACGGCCCGCACAAAGGCCACGGCGGCACCTACCCCAACCTCTTTGACGCGCATCCGCCGTTTCAAATTGACGGTAATTTTGGTGGGGCCGCTGCCGTGGTGGAAATGTTATTGCAATCCGATGGTCAAAAAACGCACCTGCTCCCCGCCCTGCCCGATGCCTGGGATTCGGGCAATGTAAAAGGCATTTGCGCGCGCGGCGGTTTTGAACTGGCGCTGGAGTGGCGTGATAAGAAATTAGTCAAATGCACCGTAACGGCGCGGGTCAACGGCAGCACAACACTGGTGTACGGTCAACAGGAAAAGGTTATTCAGTTAAAAAAAGGACAACGGTTGGAAGTCACGTGGTAGTTGCCCAACAAATCGTGGTACCTTTGCCACTCATTTGCGATTTCGCCGCTACAGCATGACAAAAGAAAAAGTTTTTACCCCGTATCAGGTATTTTACATCGTGTTGGCCTCACTGGCTCAATTCCTGATCATCGTTGATTTTATGGTATTGTCCCCGCTGGGTGCCCAACTGATGCCCGCCCTGCACATTACCCCGGCGCAATTTGGCGTGGTCGTATCGGCGTATGCCTTTAGCGCAGGCGCATCGGGGTTAATGGCGGCGGGATTTGCCGATCGCTACGACCGCAAAAGCCTGCTGTTGTTCTTTTTTGGCGGCTTTGTGGTGGGTACGTTTTTGTGTGGTTTGGCCACCGATTATTGGTTTTTACTGGCTGCCCGCGTAGTTACCGGGATTTTTGGCGGGGTGGTTGGCTCAATTAGTTTGGCCGTCATCACCGATATTTTTACCCCCGAACAACGCGGACGGGTCATGGGTTTTGTACAAATGTCGTTTGCGGTAGCGCAGGTATTGGGTTTGCCCGTTGGTTTGTATTTGGCTAATTTGTGGAACTGGCACGCGCCGTTTTGGGCCATTGTGGCGGTATCTATCCCAATTTGGGTGCTCATTTTGGTAAAAATGCGCCCGGTACGCGAACATTTAGCCCTTCAAAAGAACCATTCAGCGATGGAGCATTTGTGGCAAACGGCTAGTAAACCTTTTTATTTGCGGGCTTTTTTGGCCACCACACTACTGGCAACGGGCGGTTTTATGCTCATGCCTTTTGGGGCCGCTTTTGGTGTCAACAACCTTGGTTTGGCCATGGCCGATTTGCCCAAAATTTACCTGATTACCGGACTTTTTTCGATGTTGACCGGGCCTTTGGTGGGTAAATTGGTGGACAAAATTGGCACTATGTACGTGTTTATGGCGGGCACAATATGGGCAATTGTACTGGTGCTGTTTTATACCAACCTCGGCATAACACCGCTGTGGATGCTGATTGGTGTTAATGTATTGTTGTTCATGGGGGTTACCGCCCGCATGATTTCATCCTCCACCCTGATGGCAAGCGTGCCTTCGGCCGCC
>JAAFJN010000010.1:0-75008 GCA_013298845.1 Chitinophagales bacterium | reverse complement strand
GCCGCCGATCGCGGGGCGTTTATGGGCATAAACTCATCGGTTTCCCAAATTTCCGGCGGTATTGCTACGGCCATTGCCGGCCTGATTATTCACCAACGGGAGGACGGCTATTTGGAAAACTACCCATTGCTGGGCATCGTAGTGGCCATTTCAATGGTCATTTGTATTATTTTGCTGTGGGGTATTTGGCGGGCCGTTGAACAAAGAACATTTTTGAACGCCGAACATTTTTGAACATCGAACACCGAACGCCGAATATCGAACACCGAAGTATTTGAATGTGAAAGCGACTTATCCTGTTCAACCATTGGTACTAAAAACCATGTAGAAAACGCGGGATGTAATATTTAAAATTTCGGTGTTCGATGTTCGGTGTTCGATGTTCAAACTTCACTATTGGCCGCCGCCTTGTTGCCAATAATGTTCGATGCGTTGCTCGCCTTCATCGTCCATTTTTAGCCCTTGTTTTTCCGAACGCCAATCAAAATTGCGTTTGTATTTTTCCAACGATTTTTCGGGCGAAAACACCCGTTTATCGCACGATTCGGCTTCGTAGCGCTGCACTTGTGTTTTTTGGGTAAAAAAATCGTCGAGCAAAGTGGCGGTAGCGTCGTAATGGTTCACCGGCGGAATCCCCAAAATGGTGTACATCGTGCGCAAAATGCTGCCGAAATTGGCGTGCCGGTGCGATACATACCCATTTTTGACAAAAGGCCCGGCCATCATCAACACCGAACGGTGCGCGTCGAGGTGGTCAACGCCGCCCTGCGGATCGTCTTCCGTAACAATCACCAGCATCGAATCCCACCATTGGGTTTGGCTCAAAAATTCCACAATGCGCCCCAAAGCCAGGTCATTATCGGCCATGTACGAATGGAGGTATGGGTAACCGTCCTGCGGGCGCGGGCGCGTTCCGTGGTCATCGGGGAGTTGCATGGAAATGAAGGTTGGCAGCGGTTCGGCCCCCGATAACCAACGTTTTTTAAATTCCCGTTCGAACTGAATGACGCGAAACTGGTCGGGGATATTCATGTTGTAACCGGCAAAATCCTGGCAGGTACGGTCGAACAATACTTTGGGTAAAGGCCACGGCACCGGGTGCGCCGTGCCAAACAGGGTATCGTTCGCTTCTTCGTAATTACCCGCAAATTCGTTGCTTTGGCCAAAACTAAAAAAGGATACGTTGTGGCGCGCCAGGTTTTCCCAAAGCCCCCCAATTTCGTTGTAATCTTCCGGGTCAACGCCCCCGATGGTCGCGGGCATCCGGCGGCCGGGCGCTTTTGAAAAAGCGTCGAAACTACTTTTGGCGTGGTAATTGGCCTCCACGTATTCGTTCGGAATGGTTCCCACCATCCAGTGGTGTCCGTGAATGGACGCATCGGAATCGCAGTAAAAATTGTCCGAAAAAGCCCATTGTTGCGCTAATTTGAGGTGATTGGGCATCACATTGGCGTTTTTAACGGTATCTTTATCGGTGGCGATGGTCACTCCGGTGCCAAACCGCGCCAGCGTAGCATCGCCATTTCCCTGCTTTAATTGTCCAAAAATTTCGTCGTAGGTGCGGTTTTCTTTGGTGATATAAACGATGTGTTTGATGGGCGACTGACGCAAACCGGGCACGGGTGGGCAAGGGTTTTTGCCGTCGTCCACCACCGTTTTTTCGGTGAAAGTATTGCGCAATACCGTTGCCGTCATTTGGGCCAAAGTGGCGTCATCGGGGACGGGCACTTGCTGGTATAATCCCAACTGAATATCGCCGATATAAGTGCCTTGCGGTGGTGTCACAAAGTTTTTACCGCCGTTGGGTCCGGCCCCGTAACCACGGGTGGACAATACCAACAACTGGCGGCCATCGTCGGCCAAAGCCACGCGAGTAGCGCCCCAGCCCGTCGGGATATACCCTTTTACTTTACCGCGCTTTACATCCACCACGGCCACGGCGTTGAGGCCCAGGCAGGCCACATACAAGGTTTTTTCGTCTTTCGACAAACAAAGGCCAAAGGGCATAATACCCCGCAATTGATCGAGACGAGGGTCCAGTTTGAGGGGGATTTCGCGTTTAATTTTGTTTTTTTTCAGGTCAATGACCGAAATTAAATCATTTGTAGCGTTGGAAACATAAGCGTACCGCTGGCCCGTTACCACCGAGTTGGGGCTGGCACCGCCCACGATTTCGACTTCTTCCACTTTTTCCCCGATTTGATAACCGGTTTTGTGTTTGCCCACCACTTGGTTTTTGTCCAAATCTACCACCCAAACACTCATGGCCTCTTCGGCGAGCATGGAACCCAAACCGGGAATAATCCGGCCATCGGGCAAACGGATGCCTTCTTCCGCTTCTTTTGACGGGATCCCGTAAAAAGTCCGTTGCATCATCATCGAGTCTTTGTTGGTGGGCGTTACGCCGGGAATCAGCGGGTATTCGAACAGACCCACGTTGGCCACCAGGGCTTTTTTGCCGTCGGGCGTTAAGGTGATGCCAAAAGGAATCCGGCCCACGGGCACCGAAGCGATGATGTTGCGGGTAGGAATATCAATTTTAACCAGGCGAAAATTGGCGCGATCCAGCACCAATAACTGGTTTCGGTTGCGATCAATGGTCAAATCGGAGGTAAAACTATCCTCAAAACGCTGGTTATTAAACAAGCCGTTCAGGCTAATGCTATCCGTTTTTTTCATGGTTTCGGTGTCAAATACCACCACCGAACCATCGTCGCCGCCGCTGAGATAAACGGTGCGGTTATCGGCGGCAAATACCACCCCGAGGTAAGCCGAGCGGTGCGCCTGCACCTGGTTTTTGGCCCGATCCACAATGGATTGCGTCGTTGGCACCTGCAAAGACTGCACGCCTTTGGTGCGATCAATGCGCGTAACCACGCCGTTTTGGTGCAAAATCAGGGCGCGTTGCTGATTGGGAGACAGCGCCAGCCCAAAAGCGCCTTTGGCAATTCGTTGTACCTCGCCAGCGGGTGTAATATACCGGCCGCTGGGAATAACGCTGGTACCATTGGGCTGAATCGTGCAAAATGCGTCGGCACCGGGCACGACGTACGTTGTTTTTTGGGCAAAAATCATACAAGCCACTAATTGGCAGAAGAGCAAACTAAAACCTTTTTTCATAAAAATTGCGTTGCGTTGTGAGTTGGTCATCGCGGATCGGCAAATGTCCGATTTGCGCCGCAATTGTGTGTTTAAGGGGTGTGAAAATTAGGTAAATTAATTGCCTTGGCCAAATTTTCCCGCGCGCGCCATTTCCATTTTTTGGAACGAAATTCCCAATGGCGGAATTTATATAAAAAACTCAAATTTGTAACAAATTAATTAACAAACCTTTAAAGAATTGGCACATTTAGTGCAAACCTAACCCCGATTCAACGCCTTCACGATGAATTTGTTGACATCTGAACATTCGAGATTTTAATCCACAAAATGGTTGGCCAGGGGGTATAGGGACACCAATACATACAGTCTCATGGGAAACTGCACCCCTTTGCCAATTTAAAACAGAACAAAGAAACTTTTTATAATCGGTAATATTAAATAGAATCAGGGATAAAGTCGGGTCTTGGACGTGAGGAATCAACCTTTCTAATGCTGCATCCTTATTTTTATCGGGATGCAGCATTAGCCGTACAAAGAATAAAATATGTCGCGTGTAACACAATACTCTATTGAAGAGAGGAGATTGTAATTTTTTTAGATTAAGAGAGACAGAAAAAGACGATGGGTGGACATGAGTAGATCAATCATCCGATGACAAAGAGTGGAGTTACTGTCAAACGAACACTCTTTGTCATATACCGTACTAATGAACCAAAATTTGGCCCGTGGTGCTGTCCAGTAACAACGTTTCGGCCCTTTCCAATTCCAATTTTATTATTTTTCCGTTTTTCAAAACGATTGTTCGCTCGCCGCCGGTGGCCGTGTGCAACAATAAAAAAGCACCGTTGGTGAACGTAAAATCGTTGCTTTGGGTGTAAATGTGGCAACCTGCCGCTTGCAACAACGAGCGAAATAATTCACTGCTTTGTAGCGGCACGGTCGCAATCAGGGAGGTATAGTGTTCAAATTGTTGCCGCCCGATAACCACCGCCGACGTATCACCATGTAAACGTCCAATCACGGCAACGTTTACCGTGTCGCGCACGATGGCCAATGGCGTTAAAGGACCGCTGAGGGCATAAGTCCCCACTGCGGTTTCAACGGTGGGTTTATCGGGGCTGG
Source organism: Chitinophagales bacterium (assembly GCA_013298845.1). Classification (GTDB taxonomy): domain Bacteria; phylum Bacteroidota; class Bacteroidia; order Chitinophagales; family Saprospiraceae; genus M3007. Next base: position 70,784 of record JAAFJN010000010.1, on the reverse strand, counting down.
GTATCGTAGCCAGTTGAAAGCCCGTCAGGTGCGTTACGTGGTCCAAACTATTCCCTTTTTCGTGGATGTATCCCGGCAGGTAGTTCCAAATTAAAGTCCGGTGATTTGCGGCTATTTTTTCGTGGATAAACACCTGAATAGCCGAATCAATGGCAAAACAGTTCACAAATACGACGGCCTTATATTGGTCTGGATTTATTTTGGGTAAATCGAACAGGTAGATATGATCACCCGTTGCACCGGAATGTAATGCATCTTCAACGCCCTTATCGGGAATCGCCGTGCTGATGGCCGTTTTTTTGTTTTTTGAATAGTAATAATGCGATTGGTCATACACGTACAATACATCGGCGGATGATTGGTAACGCTGGTGCAGTTGTTCTTTCCAAAAAGCGATACTTTTTCGAATAATATTTTGATAATAAGGGCTATCCCACCAGCCGGTGTTGTGCAACGGCCCAAAATCATAGTACCAAAACCCAGCCCCCCGCATCATGGGTAAACTGGTGCTGCGTTCCAATATTTGGGCGTAGTTGGTGTCTTGCATCTCGTCCATCCGCACAAAATCCCGAACGCGGTTTTGTTGTAAATAGCCGTTATCCATCTCGTCGAGCCAGAGTTTACCGTGCAGTCGGGCGCTTTCAACAATGCCCCGCGAAATACCGGTGCCGCCCAATTTTCGGCTGGCCTCCCAGTACGATTGGGGAGCCGCCAGATAATCTATGTTGGGATTATCCATGACACGTTCAATCAGGATGTGTCCACCCGCCGCCTGGCGACTAAAAATGGAATGAAAATAGCCGTAAAAAACCCCTACAATCAAGGGTCTTGGCCAATTTGTTTTGGCTATTTTTACAAAAAACTCAATATCTTCTACCACAACCTCTTGTTGGGCGCGGTAATAATCGGCAACCCTTTGCTCCACCAATGGATCCCGAAAAACGCCATCAGAGTTAAAATTTCGCTCGGTGGTATCGGGAACCGTAGCCGTTTCTAAAGAATAATGCGTTGATTTCCAGGTATTTTGCAAATTTGCGGAGGTTGTATATCGCTTAAACAACCACTGGCGAAAATAGGCCGTCATGGCCGGTCCGGTATCCGGCTCATGCTCCATAAAGCCCCAATAATGCCATTCGCCGTACACGCCCCCGGCAATATGGAGACCGGCAACGGCTTTCCCCTGTTTGGTTTTGGCCAGCCGAACGCAAAATTCGCGGAGTTTTTCGCCCGCTTCGGTACGCCAACGCACGGAAGCGAGGCTTGCCCGACGGGCGCGACCGATATCACCATCTTCGTTGTTAAACGGTGGACCGTAGCGTCGGTTATCAAGGGGGCCGTTGGCGTACACCGTACATTCTTCGGGGTGCAATTCGTTCCACCAAAAAGGGCTGTTCACGTGAAAACGCACAAAAATGGCGGCGTTGGGGCACACATCCAGTACGCCCTGAATTTGCCGTTGTGCTTTGGCCATGTCGAGGCTTTTGGCACCTTTGTACCAAATATCCTCCAGGTACAAATCCACTTGAAACAGTTGAATCCCCAGTTCACAAAAATTAGCCAGGTTGCGCGCCGGGCGCTCTTCCCACGACCATCGGCCACCATACACGTGTGGTAGTGCGTAAATCTGCGGACTATGCGGAATGTTATTGATGAAAATGGTGGGGCGACCGAGATAATCGGCGACGTGCGCCGATTGAATTGTTTGCCCAAAAATTACCGAAGCGTAAAAAAAGAGCAGAATGGTAAGGTTGTTTTTCATTTTGAATATAGTAAATACTGTACATAAGAGTGACAAATGTAGAAATAGAATTAGAAATCAAGTATTTTTTAAGAAAGTAAGATTTTGGCAAAAAACACAACCGTTTGAAAATCAGCATTTTGTGAATTTTTCAAGAAATTTTTTTTGAAATAAATTTCACTCGGAGGGGCTGTACCACAAATTTGGTACGGTTTTTTGTATAGGTTATGCAAGTTTCACTTTAATCAATATCAAAACATTAGATCGTTTTCGATGAAATCGTATTTGACCCTTGCGTTTTTCGCACTTACTTTACTTACACAACAACAGGTATCGGCCCAGACAAAGGAGTTTCCGAATGCCATCTCCGCCAAACTTAACTTTCTTGACTATGGTATTTATTACGACCAAACGTTGCACCTCAGTCAGGGTTTTGAGGTCATGTACCTCCGTAATGTCCACAAATATGTAAATATAGGTATCCCCGTCAAAGTTGGCGTTTCCAAATTACCACCGGCTTTTGGCAAAAATATGGTTACTTACAGTGGCGATATTTTGGCGCAAATATCCAACACGGAATCAACCCGTAAATTTGTACCTTATGCCTTTGCCGGTGTAGGTGCCGCCAACGACGACCTGGTAAAATCTTACGCTCAGGTGCCGATTGGCGCGGGTATTCAATACAAAATTGGTAAATACGCTTCATTAGCCGCTCAGGCCGAATTCCGAAAAGCATTTACCGACAACCGCGACAACGCGCAAGTCAGCGTGGGTTTCTTCTATTTGTTGCACAAACCCGATCCGGCGAAATTGGATCAGGACCGCGACGGAACTCCCGATATGCTGGACAAATGCCCCTCCGCAGCGGGCCCGGCCACCGCGTTGGGTTGCCCCGACAATGATAAAGACGGCGTGGCCAACAACGAAGATAAATGCCCCGACCAACCCGGCCCACTGGAAACCAACGGTTGCCCCGATGCCGATAGCGACGGCACCACCGACGACATGGACAAATGCCCGGATATTCCCGGCACCATTGAAGGTTGCCCCGATACCGATGGCGATGGTTTCGCCGATGACAAAGACGAATGTCCCACCGAAGCCGGCCGTTGGAATGGTTGCCCCGATACCGATCTGGACGGTATTGCCGACAAAAACGACAAATGCCCCACCGAACCCGGTAATGCCGACAACAATGGCTGCCCCGAAAAAACGGCACCTAAAGATACGGACGGCGATGGCACCACCGATGACCTGGACGAATGCCCCGACCAACCCGGCAGCCTCAAAGGTTGCCCCGATGCCGATGGCGACGGTATTGCCGATAAAAACGACAAGTGTCCCACCGAAAAAGGCGTTGAAAGCGAAGGCGGTTGTCCGGTGAAAGAAGCATCTGACAGCGATAAAGACGGTGTTGTTGACACCGAAGATCAATGCCCATTTATCGCTGGTACCGCCAATGGTTGCCCCGATGCCGATAACGACAGCGTGGCGGATAAAGATGACAAATGCCCCACCGAACCCGGTACCGCCGAGAACAAAGGTTGCCCCGTACTCAAAGATTCGGACAAAGACGGTTTTGAAGACGACAAAGACCAATGCCCCTATCAGGCCGGTACTGCTAACGGTTGCCCCGATGCTGATGGCGACGGAACAGCGGATAAAGACGACGCTTGCCCCAACGAAAAAGGCACCCTCATTGGTTGCCCCGACGTGGATAACGACGGCATTGCGGATAAAAACGACAAATGCCCCAACACGCCCGGCGTTCCCGAAAACTTCGGTTGCCCGGCCGTGATTGATACCGATAAAGACGGTGTGGCCGATGCAGATGACAAATGCCCCACAGAAGCCGGTATGCTCAACGGTTGCCCCGACAGCGACAATGACGGCATCGCGGATAAAGATGACGCTTGCCCAACGGTAGCGGGTAAAACCAATACCAAAGGCTGCCCCGATAAAGACAACGACGGTACTGCCGATAAAGATGACCAATGCCCCGATAAGCCAGGTCCGTACGAAGGTTGCCCCGACAGCGATAACGACGGCGTGGCCGACCACAAAGACAAATGCCCGAACCAACCCGCCGCTACTGCCGACGGCTGCCCCGTAAAACCCGTGGCCAAAGACAGCGATAACGACGGTATTGACGATAGCATTGACCGTTGCCCAACTACTTTTGGGGTGGCTGCCAACAATGGTTGTCCCGAAATTAAAAAAGAAACCAAAGAACGCCTCGCGTTTGCCATGTCCGCTGTACAGTTTGAAACCGCAAAAGCCAGCCTGAAATCACAATCATTCGCCGTGCTGGACGAAATTGTGGACATTATGCGCCAGTACCCCGATTACAACCTGGCCATTGGTGGCCATACCGATAATGTGGGTGACGATGATGGTAACCTCCGCCTGAGTACCGAACGCGCCAAAACTTGTTACGACTATTTGGTGTTTAGAGGTATTAAAACCGCTCGTTTGCGTTACGCCGGGTTTGGCGAACTGCGTCCTTTGGGTGATAACAACACCCCCGAAGGCCGTGAACTGAACCGCCGCGTAGAGTTTGAATTGACGCTGGATTAACGGCTACTTTCCTTTGTGTTAACTTATTCACAATAAAGGGAAAAGTATTGAAAAGTACCGCTAATTTTGCGCCGGTTTTCATAACATTTCAAAGTCTCATACACAATTAAAACATGGAAAGGAATAAGAAAATTCAGTTAGGTTTGCTCGCTTTGGTTGGCGGCCTGTTGATTGCTAACCTTTTAGGCGGCGGCATTGCAAACTGGTTTAGCAGATCAGAAGGTGACATGCTCCGCGCTTCTGCTGCTGCATCAGGTTTGAGTGGCAGTACTCAATCGCCCGCCAAAACCGGCATGCCGGAGGGAAGCGGTAATATTCCGGGTACAAATGTAAACGCCACCAACGCCCCTTCCGGCCCATCAACGACCATCCGTTACGACAGCGATCGTTACGAATTTGGTGTAGTGGACGAAGGTGACGTGGTAAAACACGTGTTCAAATTTACCAACACCGGTAAAGAACCTTTGGTCATCAGTAATGCAAAAGGTTCTTGCGGTTGTACCGTTCCAACCTGGCCGCATGAGCCGGTTCCTCCGGGCGGCACTGGTGAAATCAAAGTGGAATTTAACACAAAAGGTAAGCCTGGTAACCAAAGTAAACGTGTTACTGTTACTGCCAACACCGTTCCAACCGATACTTATATCGAAGTAACGGGTGAAGTGCGCGGCAAACCAGTGAACTAATTGCTAACCGGCAAACAATATGACACGAGAGTCACTCCGTTGAACGGGGTGGCTCTCGTTTTTTTTAGACATTACCCGAACAATTTACGGTCGTTTGGGTTGAGTTAAGTACATGTTTGAATTACGCACAAAACAACACACCAACCAGTAATGGCAATTATACCCATTAATTTAAAAGAAGGAAAAATAGAGCAGGCCAAAGAAATCATTATTGGAATTGACCTCGGTACAACCAATAGCCTCGTTGCTTACATGAAAGACGGCGCCGCCACTTGTGTGAAAGATGCTAACGGCAAAAGTACCCTGGTTCCTTCGGTGGTGCATTTTGGAACCAATGACCAAATTATAGTGGGTGATGCCGCCAAAGAACACCTGATCACCGACCCCGCCAATACCATCTACTCCGTAAAGCGATTAATGGGTAAATCGTACAAGGATATTTTGGAAAAAGGCGAACAATTGGGCTATTCTATCCTCGATGAAGACACCGACTCGCTCGTGAAAATTCGCGTTGGAAACCGTTTTTATACGCCCATCGAACTCAGCGCCCTCATTTTAAAAGAACTAAAAACGCGCATCGAAGGCGAAATTGGTACCGCCGTTTCAAAAGCCGTCATCACCGTCCCCGCTTATTTTAACGACAACCAACGCCAGGCTACCCGCGACGCGGGCAAACTCGCCGGTTTGGACGTGCTTCGGATCGTGAACGAACCCACCGCTGCCGCTTTGGCTTATGGGATTGACCGCACTACCCCACCCGATGGCGAAATCATCGCCGTGTATGACCTCGGCGGTGGTACTTTTGACATCTCTATTTTGCGCATTCAGGACGGCATTTTTGAGGTATTATCCACCAATGGCGACACTTACCTGGGCGGCGATGATTTTGATCGCATTATCATTGACTATTTTTCTTTTCAATTAAAAACTGATGAGAAAACTTTGGAAAAGGAAAAAGAAACAATGCAGGAGTTGCGCTTGCTCGCCGAAACCGCTAAAAAAGCGCTGTCGGATAACGAGCGGTTCGATGGTATTTTAAAAGGCCAGCCCGTGTCCATTACGCGTTTGGAATTTGAAGAAAAAAGCCGATTTTTGGTGGAAAAAACCTTAAAATGTTGCCAAAACGCCCTCTCCGATGCCAAATTAACCGTCGCTCAAATTGACAAAATTGTGATGGTGGGCGGTAGCACACGGATGCCCGTCATTAAAAATACGGTGGGTCAATTTTTTAATAAACCCGTTTTTGACCACCTCAACCCCGACGAAGTCGTTGCCCTCGGCGCGGCAATTCAGGCCGACGTACTGGCCGGTAATCAAACCGATATTTTATTGCTTGATATTACACCACTGTCGTTGGGAATCGAAACGGTGGGTGGCCTCATGGACGTGATTATTCCCCGCAACACCAAAGTGCCGGGGAAAGCCGGTCGCCAATACACTACCTCCGTGGATGGCCAAAAAAACCTGAAAATCAGCATTTATCAGGGAGAACGGGATCTGGTGGCGCACAACCGAAAACTGGGCGAATTTATCCTCGCCGGCATTCCGCCCATGCCCGCCGCCCTACCCAAAATTGACATTCATTTTATCCTCAACGCCGACGGGATTTTGACCGTAAAAGCCAAAGAACTCCGCTCCGGGGTGGCGCAACAAATCGAGGTAAAACCCACCTATGGCATCAGTGAAGAAGAAATGGGCATGATGCTGCTTGACAGTATCCAAAATGCCCAATCGGATATGCAGCAACGCGGCGTACTGGAGGCCCGCAACGAAGCCAATAATATCCTGCTGAGCGGCCAAAAGTTCCTGGTCCAAAACGACGCTATTTTGTCGGACGAGGAAAAAGCCACCACCCAGCAACTCCTCGATGCCTTGCGCGCCAGTACTCAACTGGACGATAAAGATGCCATTCACGCGGCCATGGACGCGCTCAACCAATACACTACCCCACTGGCCCACCGCACGATGGACGTGAATATCGGGGCGGCGTTAAAAGGCGCTTCTTTGGGATAAGCACGTATTTTTTCCGGCAAATTCATTACGTTTGCGCTACGAGATGCCGTTTGGGATGTTTTTTATTCGTAAAAACGTCCCAAACGCGCTCAAAAACACGCACCATTCGTTATGAAATTACCTGTTACTATCCTCGGTTTATTGCTTTCATTGACCAGTTTTTCCCAAAAAAAGGAAAATTTTGTCCCTAAAAATCTCAAAATTGATTGGCAGTTAGTCACCAATAATTACCAGGACAAAGACCAGTTTCTGGCCACCTTTACCCTCACCAATACCAGCACCACCGATGCCCTACCCGCCGCTGGCTGGGTCATTTATTACAATTTTAACCGCGACGTGGTAGATAAAAACGCGGGTTTCGGCCTCGAAACGGAACGCGTGCACGGCGACTTGTTTCACTTGCGGCCCACGGCCCAGTTCAAAGGTTTGGCCGCCGGAGCATCCATTACGCTCAATGTCGCGTGCGAAAGTTGGGCCTTCAACATTTCCGATGCGCCCGCCGGGTATTATCTGGTGTGGGACAACGCCCCGGCGCAATCCTTTGCCATTCCCCAAACTACGGCAATGCCCCCGGCCGATTTGACAAAATTTTTGCGCCACGGCCAACAAAAAAACGATCAGGTTACGCCACAAATGGTTTTTGAGCAAAACAGCAAAATTGCGGACATTCCCGAAAAGGATTTGGTAAAGGTGTTTCCAACGCCCGTGTCGTACCGTGAAACTGGTGGCACGTTTGTCATTGACCGCCGTACCAGCGCAACCGGCGACCAGTCTTTTGGCAAAGAACTTGCTTATTTAAACAAAGAAATGGGGATTTTTCTCAAAGGCCAATTCAACGCCACGGATTCCCCTAATCGCTTGATTTCTATGCGATTAAATGCCAAGTTAGACCCCGAAGCCTACGAATTAACGGTGCGTAAAGATGGCATTGACATGGTGGCCTCTACCCCAAAAGGGATGTTTTACGCCATTCAATCGCTAAAAGGTTTGTTCCCAACCGACGTTTGGCGGCAGGCGGCCGAAACCATCGAAATTCCCTGCGTGGAAATCAAAGACGCCCCCCGATTCGGGTACCGCGGCGTACACCTCGACGTAGCGCGTAATTTCCAGTCGAAAGCCCAGGTCATGCGTATGCTCAACTGGATGGCCATGTACAAACTCAATACCCTCCACTTCCACTTCAGCGACGACGAAGCCTGGCGCATCGAGATACCGGCCTTGCCCGAACTCACCACCGTAGGCGTACAACGCGGCCACACGCTGGACAGCAAAAACAACGTACCCGCCACTTACGGCTCCGGTGGCGACATCAATAACCCACAAAGCGGTTTTTACACCCGCCAGGATTACATCGAAATTTTGCGCCACGCCAAAGCACTGCACATCGAGGTAATACCCGAAATTGAAACACCGGGTCACGCCCGTGCCGCCATAAAAGCCATGAATGCGCGGTACGAACGGTTATTGGCCGCCGGTAAAACGAAGGAAGCCAATGCCTATCTGCTCGCCGATTTTAACGACAAATCAGTGTATCGTTCGGCCCAAAACTTCCGCGACAACGTGATGTGCGTGGCCTTGCCGTCCGTGTACACCTTTATCGAAACCACGGTAGATGCGCTGTTGGAAATGCACCGGGAGGCCGGAATGCCCCTCAAAACCATCCACATGGGTGGCGATGAAGTACCCGGCGGCGTTTGGGAAAAATCGCCCCTTTGCCAGGATTTGATGAAAAAAATGAACTACAACAGTACCGGCGATTTGTGGGTGTATTATTGGGAAAAAGTACAAACCATTGCCCAACAACGCAACCTCTACATTTCGGGTTGGGAGGAAATTGGGATGCGTTCGGTGAAAAAAGACGACCACTACTCGATGGATGTGTATCCGCCATTTGCCAAAAATAATTTCCATACCTATGTTTGGAATACCGTGATTGGTTGGGGCACCGAAGATTTGCCCTATCGTCTCGCCAATCTGGGGTATAAAGTAGTGCTTTGCCCCGTTTCTAATCTCTATTTTGATTTGGCGTACCAAAAAGACTTTAACGAACCCGGTTACTATTGGGGCGGTTTTTGCGACGTGGACAAGCCCTTTTACTTTATCCCGATGGATTATTTAAAAAATGCCAAAGTTGATCGTTTTGGCAACCCGATTGATCCGGCGGTTTTGAAAGGAAAAGAACAACTTACCGAGGCCGGGAAAGCCAATATTGTGGGTATTCAGGGGCATTTATGGAGCGAAAATATCCACAATGCGGAAGAACTGGAGTATTTGGCTTTTCCCAAAATATTGGGTTTGGCGGAACGCGCCTGGGCACCCGACCCGGAATGGGCGACCACCAAAGACGCCGCGCAGCGTGATATTTTGTACCAAAAAGCGTGGTCAACATTTGCCAATACGCTGGGTAAACGGGAACTAAAAAAACTAAATTATTACCAAAACGGTGCTAATTTCCGTATCCCAACGGTGGGTTTAAAATTGATCAATGACAATGGCGGCGGTTTTAATGTACCGGAACCTAATAATGGTGCCAACTTGTCCCTGTGGGCGAACGTGCAGTTTCCGGGATTGACCATCCGGTACACCACCGACGGCAGTGAACCCACCATCAACAGTGCCGTTTATACCCGCCCGATTGCCCCGAAAGGTAATTTCCGTTTCCGGGCATTTGACAGCCGTGGTCGCGGCGGACGGACGGTAACGTTGACAAATTAAACTACGAATAAGTCCATTTCAGTGCCTAAAAGCCCCAAAATCACAAATATGAACGCTAAAATTATTATTCTACTCAGCTTCTTCTCGTGGGAATTAAACGCCCAGCAATGGGTCGAAAAAAAATACCCCTACGACAGCCTGCTCAACGTTGTGTACGGTACTGCTATTAATTTTAATGGCAGTACCGAAACACTGCGGATGGATATTTACACGCCGGTGTGCGATAACGACACGTCCGTGCGCCCGTTGCTGCTGTGGATTCACGGCGGCGCGTTTTTGGCCGGTAGTAAAGAAGATCAAAGTATCACGCGCCTTTGCAAACTGTTTGCGCAGCGGGGCTACGTTACCGCCAGCATTAATTATCGCCTCGGGTTTATCGCCGATGAAACGGCCTGGAACTGTAACTACCCCAATTATTCCTGCGTTTTTGCTACCGACACCGCCGAATGGTACCGCGCCTGGTACCGCGCCGTGCAAGATGGAAAGGGCGCTTTGCGGTATTTGGTGAGCCGGCACGCGGATCTGGGCATTGACCCCAACAACGTTTTTGTGGCCGGTGAAAGCGCCGGGGCTTTTGTGGCCCTCGGAACGGCTTTTCTGGACGCTGACGTGGAGCGTCCAACCCAAACTTTCGCCTTGCCCGATGCGCCCCAACCAGCCGCTAATGCTTTATCGTGCCCGTATAACCAGGGTGAAACGTTCGGAAATGCGGTAGCACGACCCGATTTGGGCGGCATTAACGGCACCATTGAACCTTCCAATGTGTCTTTTAGCATCAAAGGGGTGGGTAATATGTACGGCGCGATGTTGTCAGATTTATTAAAAAACAGTCCGGCCAACCAGCCCAAACCCGCCATTTATTCCTTTCACCAACCCTGCGATTTGGTAGTTCCGATGGACAGTGGACGGGTGTACACTGGTTTATCGTGGTGTTTTACGAATGGTTATAATTGTTTCGGAATTGCCAATACACCCAAAGTGTACGGCAGCCGAATCATCAGTAAATGGAACAGCGCGGGCAATTACGGCTACAATATTAAAGATGAATTCACGGCGGTCAATTTCCCGTTTAGTTTTTTGTTGGGTCCGGGCAGTTGTCTCGATCAGGTGAATACGCCCTGCCACGCTTACGATAATTTTACGCTGCGGGAAACCAATTTAGCCCAGTTTTTTGCGGGAATGGTTTCTACCCCGCCCATTTGCCAACCCGTGGGTGCCGCGGCTGAACCGGGCAACGGCGATGGTCAGGTGGTGGTTTTTCCTAATCCCGCCCGCGAGGTATTGAACATTCAGTGCGCTTATCCGGGCACTTGGAATGCCGCACTTCGGGATATGACGGGCAGGGTTCTCTGGGCGCAGCGTGGTATTTCAGGCTCATCGGCGGTAGTGCGTACGGCGGCTTTTCCGGCGGGGATGTATGAGGTGACGGTAGAGATGGAAGCCGGATTTCGGGTGAGCCGCCGGGTAATTTTGGACTAAAATACATTTTTTCAATATGCAACACCTATTAACACTATTATCAGCCTTTTTTCTCCTTTTTTCGGCCACTTCTACAGCCCAAACCGTCAATCCGCTGATTCGCATTGACCAATTTGGTTACTTAGAAAACAGCAAAAAAGTGGCCGTTTTGTCGGACCCACAAACGGGTTTTAACGCCATACAGGCGTATGCGCCCGGCAGTACCTTTGAACTGCGCCGCACCGGTGACAACACCAGCGTGTGGAGTGGTAGTCCCATTTCGTGGAAAACGGGTAGCACCCACACCCAATCGGGGGATAAAGGCTGGTGGCTCGATTTTTCTTCCGTTGAGACTCCGGGCGAATATTACCTCTACGACGTTCAAAATCAGGTGCGCTCGCACCCGTTCCGCATTGGTAATGACTGTTACAAAGCCGTTTTGAAACAGGCCGTGCGCGTCTTTTTTTACCAGCGACTGGGGTATGAAAAAACCGCCGCGTTCGCCGGTGATAGATGGACCGATGGCGCTTCTTATTTGGGGGCCAACCAAGATCCCGCCGCCCGCAGCCGATGGGCTAAAAACGACCCCGCTACGGCCCGCGACCTGCGCGGTGGTTGGATGGACGCCGGAGATGTCAATAAGTACACCACCTTTGCCGAAGGCCCGGTTTTGCAACTTTTGCAGGCGTATCAGGATAATCCCACCGTTTTTACCGATGATTTTAATATCCCCGAATCGGGCAACGGTATCCCCGATTTGCTGGATGAAGTAAAATGGGAACTTGATTTTTTCAAACGTTGCCAGGATGCCACCGGCACCAATGGATTTGTACTGAAAGTGGGCGTTGATAACTACAACGAGGTCTCCCCGCTAAGTTTGGATACCCGGCCGCGTTATTATCTACCTGAATGCACCTCGGCTACTTTGGCCGGAGCGGCTATGTTTTCACTGGCGGGTATTGTTTATCAGCAAAGCAACAACGCCGACCTTCAGGCGTACGGGGCTGACCTGATTCAACGAGCCGCCGCCGCGTGGGCCAGGGGCAAGGATAAAACCGGTAATTTTCAAAATTTTGAATCCGCCTGCGACGACGGTGACATTAAATCGGGAGATGCCGACCGGGAAAAAAACGCCCAAATGGAAAGTGCCGTCATTGCGGCCATTTACCTTTACGAAGCCACCGACGAAACCCAATACCGCGAATTTGTAGAAGCGCGCCTCCCTTCTTTGGAAACCATCAGTACGACTTGGTGGGGGCCTTACAAACAGTTTTTGGAGCGGGCGATGCTGGAATATGCCACGCTGCCAGGGGTAGGCGCATCCACGGTGCAACTCATCCGCAACCAAAAAGCCAATATGAATTATCAATATTCACTGGATGATTATACCGCGCAAAAAGACCTTTACCGTGCATTTATGGAAGATTGGGCGCACCATTGGGGCAGTAATCTGGTGCGTGCCAACTGCGGAAGCCTTAACATGGATTTTATTCAATTTCAAATAAATCCGGCGAATACCGCATTGTACCGCGAGGTTGCCGAACAATACCTGCACTGGTTACACGGCACCAATCCGCTGGGCATGTCCATGTTGTCCAATATGTATAACTACGGCGGCGATGCCTGCGTGGACGAAATTTACCACACCTGGTTTGCCAACGGAACGGTGTACGACAATGCGCTTACATCGCCCAAAGGCCCGCCTCCGGGCTACGTCACCGGCGGCCCTAACAAAGATTTTTCGTACGCCCAACTTTCGCCACCGGCCAACCAGCCCCCGCAAAAGGCTTATTTGCAATTCAACAGCGGCTGGCCCGAATCTTCGTGGGAAATTACCGAACCGGCCATTTATTATCAGGCCGCCTACATTCTGCTGCTCAGCCGATTGATGCCCGCTGAAATGGTAAGTAGCACTACCCCATCGGGTAAAGAAAACTGGATCAGTTGGGTCACTCCCAATCCGATGACCAGTCAAGTGACCATCACCATTGATTGCCCCAAAGCCGAATCCTTCCGGGTAGAAGTAGTGAATAGCCAAGGGCAAACCGTTCGTACCCAAACGTATTCGTGCGCACCGGGAGCCAACCAGTTGAGATTCGACCTCAACGACTGGACGGCGGGAATGTACATGGTGCGGTGTAGTAATGGGAATGGTATCCAGGTGCACAAACTAATCAAACAATAACAAACTTACATCATGCAAAAAAACACTTTTTTTAGAAGCATCTTGTTCCTTTTCCTGGCCTTCGGCGGTACACTTCGCGCCCAAATTGCCATTTGGGATATTGACGAAATGGCCCGTTTACGCAAAGGCACTACGTATTTGGTCACCGACGATACCACGTCTAAAACCTGCAAAGAATACATTGATGTCATTAAACAAACCTGGACTTTGTCGCCCGTCAAATGCATCAAGTCCAGTGAAATGGAGGAATACCTGGCACCGGGAAGTTCTTTTTTTTCGTTCACTTGTCTGGAGAACACGACGACCAAAACAGATCGTAATGGGTTTATCAAACAAGGCAATTCTACATTTACCTTCTACTTTGATTTGTGGATTTGCGATGAATCGTATTTTTCCAAAAAAAGAAAAAGGCTAAAAGAGAATGATAAAATCCCAATTGCGCGCATTGAATTGTACACTACGCATCTTTCTTATTTCAACACCGAAAGATTTACATCCACCAAACTGGACGGCGAAGGAAACATTCGAAACTGGTCGCCGGGCATTGTAAAAAACTACCTGCAATCGGTGATGTACTTTATCAAAAAAAAGGAAGAAAGAGCACTGACAAGGGATATTTTTCAGCCCAAATTGCTGAAAAAACTAAAAAAAGATACACTCTTTATTCCAGATTATGTTTTACTCAAAATAAATCCACTCACCGGTAAAGAGACAGAACGCGACGACCCGGAAGAATTGATGAGGGAATATCCCTATCCGTACAAAATTATCCCCATGGATGAATTGAATCGGCGTATTCTAACCGACCAGACGGGCATTCACTACTTGATTTACGTTCGTAGTGTTGCGGACAAAACCATTAGTGTGATGAACTCTAAATCGGGCGTAATTTTATCCAGCCTACGCTCCAGCCTGACGTACAACATTAAATCAAAGGATTTTAAGACCTTACGGCAGGATATTGAATCGGACTAATCGCGGAGCAATAAAATACCAACCGCCATCCGGTAACAAGGGCACTTGTTCGGATGGCGGTTGTTTATTTACCCAAAAATAGACGGCAGCGGATAACTATTGCGCCAAAATATGCGCCATGCGGAGCATATCTTTGTTCAACGTTTTACTTTTGGTGATGGCGTCGTGGAACGAACAGAAATGCACATTGTTGTTTTTTAAACCCAATGTTTGTCCCGTTTTGCCTTCCAACAAAGCCTCCACGGCGTGGAAACCCAATACACTCGCCAATACACGGTCGAGCGTCGTGGGAGAACCACCGCGCTGCAAGTGCCCGATCACCGTTACTTTAATATCGTCGTAAATATCAACGTGCTCTTCCACTTTGCGGGCAATATCGTACACCGTTCCCAATTTATTACCTTCGGCAACAATCACGATACTGAACAATTTGGAGCGTTTCGCGCCTTTTTTAAGCAATTTAACCAAATCCTCGATGGTGGTATCTTCTTCCGGAATCAATACACCACCTGCGCCACCGGCAATGGCCGTTTGGAGCGCAATAAAACCCGAGTGGCGACCCATAACCTCCACAAAAAACAAACGATTGTGGGAATCGGCCGTATCGCGGATGCGGTCCACGGCTTCTACGGCGGTATTTAGGGCCGTGTCGAAACCAATGGTAAAGTCGGTGCCGTACAGGTCATTATCAATGGTGCCGGGTACGCCGAGGATATTAATGTCCGGGTATTCTTCAATAAATTTTTGAGCGCCGGTAAACGTACCATTCCCCCCGATCACAATCAAACCATCAATATCGTGGTCAATCAGGTTTTCGTAAGCCAATTTACGGCCTTCCGGAGTCATAAAGCGTTGACTGCGGGCGGTTTTCAGGATGGTGCCACCACGGTGAATAATATTACTCACGTCGCTGGTTTCCAGCCGTTTAAAGTCGCCGTTAATCATGCCCTCGTAACCGCGCATGATACCATATATATGGAGGTCGTTATTAATGGCGTTGCGGACTACTGCGCGCACGGCAGCGTTCATACCGGGTGCATCACCGCCAGAGGTGAGCACTGCAATTCTTTTGATGTCTTTCTTCATAAAAGCATTAATCCAGGTTTTTGGTATGGAAATCGGCAAGTGGGTAAATGGGCTTGCGCACAACATTACCCAATTTCAACTTACGTTCGTCCATACATTTTTGCAAAACATCCTGAAAATGGTGAGCAATGGAGCCTACAAAATGCACCGGTACCGATTGAGCACCGGAGTATTTGAGTACTTGGCGGTCGAGGAATTCTCCCAAACAACCCGCCACCAACGATTGAATATACGGATGGGCTAAGTGTTCGCCCAAGAATTTAGTAAAAGTAGCCAAATAAGCATTAGCGCCTTTTTCGTAGGCCTTATCTTTAATGGCGTGTGCACCTTCGGGGTAAGCCTCGTTAAAAGCAGCGTTAAGGTCGGTGGGCATTTCGCGGTAAAACCAGGCACGCAGCAAGGCTTTTCCGAGGTGAGTGCCGCTGCCTTCGTCGCCCAATAACCACCCCAGGGACGGAACATTATCCACAATTTTTTTGCCATCGTAGTAGCAAGAGTTAGAACCCGTACCGAGGATGCAGGCAATACCCGCACTGTGGCCACACACCGAACGCGCCGCGCCCAACAAGTCGTGTTCCACTTCGAGTTCGGCATTAGGAAAACAAGGAGCCAAACCCGCTTTTACGATATCCGCCCGGTGTTCGTCGTGCACCCCGGTTCCGTAAAACCAAACGTGTTTTACATCAGAAGGGTTTAGTTTGGGCAACAGTTGCGTGCGTACAATCTCCTCGATTTCTTTGGCTGTGTGGAAAAACGGGCTAAAACCCACGGTATTTTCCAATTGATGGTTGCGTTCGCCATGAACGAGCAGCCAGTCGCATTTTGTTGAACCGCAATCTGCTACAATGGTCATGATAATATGGTTTAATTATTTGAAAAATAAGAAACCTAGAGGGTGTAAAAAATACACGAACTAAGTGCGGTGCAAAAATAGATTTTTCAACAGGCAAATAGGTAGGAAAAAACGAACTAAATAAAAAAAATTACGGCACGGGCATTCTAATTTAATGATTTTCAGGCGATTATATTGTTTAAAACAAATTATTTGTCAAAATTGTGAAAAAATATTGCAAAAGAAAAACTTTTTGTGTTATCTTTGCATCAGTTTTTAACCAATAAATACGAAGGATATGCCGCAAACTCAACCCAATTTTTCAGAGTGGGCGAAAACCTACAACAGCAGGATACAACCAACGCCAGTAAATATCTGGCACCGTAACGATGGCTTCTTGTGGAAAGCGGCCATATTACTGGGATTAACTTATATGGTGTGGAGTGAAAAGTTTTCACTAACGTTATTATTGGGTTCAAAAGAGGACCAGGAAATAACGCAAGATGCCGTTTCGATGGCTATTACCGATCACCATGAATACACTGACGGGCCAACCCGTAAGAACCGATCAACGAAGGCTGTAAAAGTCTCCGGTAACAGTGCCGCCAAAACAACCCATGTGCCCGTACGCCGCGATGAACGCAGCGAGACGTACATCAAACGTTTTGCACCCGTGGCCATCGCCGAAATGCGAAAATTTGGCATCCCGGCGAGTATTATTCTCGCTCAGGGTTTGCTGGAAAGTAGCGCCGGGAACAGTGGTCTGGCCCAAAAAGCCAATAACCATTTTGGAATCAAATGTTTTTCGAGGCACTGCAAACGCGGGCATTGTATGAACTACTCCGACGATACACACAAGGACTTTTTTGTGAAATACAACAACGCCTGGAGTAGTTACCGTGCCCACAGTGAGTTCTTAAAAAAAGCCAATCGGTACAGTCATTTGTTTAAATCGCGCAATTATGAAACCTGGGCTAAAGGTTTAGAAAAAGCGGGTTATGCAACGGATAAAAAATATGCAGAAAAACTCATTGGAGTTATTATCAGATACGATTTGCACCAATTTGACACAAACTCTTAAAAACCAGTGACTTAAAACAGCAAAAAGAAGCAAACAAAAAATTTCTGAAAAAAAATCTGTCAAATATTTTGTTTGTTCAAAGTTTTTGTTTTAAATTTGCATCAAAATTACCAAAAACAGAAAGAACAATATATTCTCATTCATTTAAAACAATTTGTCGATGATTAAAGATGATCGCATAGAACTTAACGAGAGATTCGTTGAAGTTTTCAAACTGCTGGAATCGCAGGGCACCATTGTCAAAAACGACCGAAATGGCAAAGGCGTAGGTGATGTGGCAGAAAAGGTTTTGGGCAATAAATCATACGGGCACATAATTAGAGCATACCTTAATGGCAATAACAAACGCGTTATTGACTACGGCCAGGCTAAACTCTTTGCACGTGCTTATGATATTAACGAAGCCTATCTCCTTTACGGAATTGGTCAGCCATTTGGTTTTGAAACGCAACACTTTTCAAACGTGACTGAGCCTATCAACCAAAAAGGCAACATTATTTTCACCACCATCAAAGCCTTCGCGGGTAGCACATTAGGGGCCGGTAGTGACGAAGATTACTCTACGTTCTCCATCCCCGGAGTAAAGGGCAGTGGTTTGGTTGCCTTCCAAATTGAAGGTAATTCTATGGATCCGGTGATCAAACACAACGATATTGTGGTGTGCAAACCCATTGATAGCGTTAATGAAATCAAAGATAACGAAATCTATGCGGTCAAAAGTAGTGGCAGCGTTTGGGTGAAATACGTTCAACGTATGCACAACAGCAAAGGCCGGGTAAGTAGGTTGAAACTTATTTCGGCCAATTACTTCGACAATGACCCATTTGAAGAAGACGTGAACGAAACAACCCGCCTCTTTAAAGTGGTGCGGAAAATTTCGACCATATAAGAATAACCTGCTGTTTATTGTTTTCGTCGCCTCCCTGCGTTAGCCGCAGAGGAGGCTTTATTTTTTCATTTACAGCCATCAAAAAGACAAAAATTTACTTTTTTTACCTTTTTTGGGTTATTTTTGAGTTTCGGCACGGTATTCGCAATTAAACCAAAGTTTTTTAATCAAAGTTAATACATTTGCGCCACGTGCAGAGTGTTTACTCCCTCCCATGTCTGATTTGAAAGATAACACATATTCAACTGACGGCAAGAACCGCCCCTTCGCCCCAACTATCGGTGTATTTGTTGCCTTTGCGGTAATGATTACGTCGGTAACTGTTTTTGGAGAATGGATAAGAAGGGCTTCTTCCAGGATTGATTTGGGCAATTTGCTCGATAATCGGTCCGTCGATATTTTCCTTTTTTCCGCCATTGCCTTTATACCATTTGTACTATTACTCTGCTTCCAGTTTCTCGTTCGTAAACTTAGTCGCGGTGAAACCCCGGTAATCCATAAAGGTATTGCGCTTATCGTCGCCACTATTCTGGTGTACGTTGGCGGCACCTTGCTCCTGCCAGCGGCAGCACAAAGCACACTCGCCTGGCTTGTCGGTGGTGGAATGCTAACCGCACTGCTATTTGATATTTTTACCGAAGAAAAAGAGACTACCTTTAGTTGGACCATTTTGGCATTGCTAACGGTTAATTTATTATCAGCTACCGGCCTTTGGCTGTATTACAAAACCCAAAATGCCAATATTCGGCAGGGATACGCCAATGCGCTGTCTATGTCCCGCGATACCGCTTATTCGGAACCGGAACTTGCCAAATTTGAACAAGCGCTTCAAAGCGACAAACGTTTGCCATTTCTGCTTAAGGCCTGGCCCATTAAACCTTCCTCCGATTCCATTAGGACGTATCTGAGTAAACTGAGTTTTGAACAAAAATACCTGTTCAAATATTACAATATTAAAACCTTTGCCTTTGACCGCACCGAAACCACCCCGCTTTTACTCGATCAGGTGGAGGATCGGCTGGAGATCAACGCCATTTGGGAAAAAGCAACCGCCATACCCGGTTTTACCAACGTAAAACAAGATTATGCGGGTTCCGGCGCGCATCGCTATCTCGTTCGGGCGATCATTAACCGCATGAGCGACCCCAATCACCCGGTGGAAATATTTTGCTTTTTTGAAGAAAATTATCCACAAAACACCCAAATATACAGCCAGATTTACACGGATAAAGCGTTTAAGAATCTGGCATTATTGCCCCGGTTCAATTACGCAGTTACCCGGGAACGACAACTTGTTGTAGAACAAGGCACCATCAGTCCCAAAAGTTTGGGAATGAGTTTGTCGCCAAATTCAACCGCCGAAATAACGGATGGTGGCCAGATAGAACAAATGACCGCCTCGGAAGACGGCAAAACGGTGGCCATTGTAGGCCAGCCCGAAATTGGACTTCTGCGGCTTATGTATTTGTTTTCAACACTGTTCACCTTATCCACGTCACTGCTCATCGTCGTTGGCTTTTTTTCCGGCTTTTTACCCAAAACAACGTTGCTTCCCTCCTTCAGAGGTTCCCTTGGTCGCCGTATTCAATACGCGATCATTGGCGTTTTAGGCATTGGATTTATCGCATTGGGTTATTTTGCGTACCGGCACTTCTCCGCTTCGGCGCTTGAAAAATCCGAAAAAATATCGCTGGAACGCGCACAGGCTGTTGCGGCACATTTGCGGCAGGTATCGGGTCGGCTTCAGCCGGATTCGGCACAACAGGTTTTGGGGATACGCCTGATTCAATTTGCCCAAAGCCTGAACGTTGACGCAAATTTGTACAATACAAAAGGCCAAATGGTCGCTTCCACCCGCGATGATTTGCGGCGGATTGGTGTTTTGGAACAACAAATAGACGCCCCGGTCATCACGGAACTGAACGAAGGTTTGTCCAGCGTAGATACCGAAGAAAAAATTGATAATCAAACTTTTACCACCAAATACCTGCCCATTAGAAACGCCGGACAGTCGGTGATTGCATACATCGGCTTGCCGTATCGAAATGATTTGAGCAAAACCAAGCAGGAGATTTCGGATTTTATTGGCATTTTGGCCAGTATTTACGCCTTTTTGTTGTTGCTCGCCGCCGGTGTAACGCGGGTGGTCTCGAACACCATCACCCGACCCCTGAAAAACGTTTCGGATAAAATCAAGGAAGTGCAGTTGGTGGACAAAAACGAAATGCTCACTTACGATGGTGACGCTTCCGATGAAATCAGTGGCCTGGTGGATGAGTATAACCGCATGGTGGATAAATTAGAAGACTCTAAACTTCAATTGGTGAAATTGGAGCGCGAATCGGCTTGGCGGGATATGGCGCGGCAAATTGCCCACGATATCAAAAATCCGTTGACGACCATGAAACTCTCCATGCAACAATTGGAACGGGTGTCCAATGATCCCAACCAGGCGGCGGCTTACCTTAAACGTGCCACTGGCCGACTGATTGAACAAATTGATTCTTTGGCCCAGACCGCATCCGAGTTTTCGATGTTTGCCAGTCTCGACCGCACACCCAAATACCCCGTCAATATCAACCACCTGGTAGAAAGTGTGTTTGACTTGTTTACCGAACAAAAAGACGTTGACTTGACCTTGGAACTGCCCGATGAAACGTATATGGTATTGGCCGATAAAAACCACTTATTGCGCGTATTGAACAACCTGGTCATCAATGCCATTCAGGCAATTCCGTCGGATCGTCGCGGTAAAGTAAACGTTACCTTACTAAAGGAAAAAAACAACGCTGTTATCCGCATTTCGGACAACGGCGGCGGCATACCGGGTGAAATTCGGGAACGGGTTTTTGAACCTAATTTTACCACCAAAACCTCCGGTAGCGGATTGGGATTGGCCATTTGTAAAAAAATTGTGGAAGCACACAGTGGCGACATTCGTTTTGAAACCATAGACAACGAAGGCACTAAGTTTTTCCTCGAACTGCCTTTGGCAAAAACGGAAGAATAAATGACCCATTCTTATTTTGAAACATCAGCGCCCGTTATTTTTACGGGTGATGTGGGTGGGGTTCGCATCGGCCCCGACTCACCCGTCATGCCCCCCTGCCCTCCCCCGGATATTAACGTGGAGGACTGGTTGGAATCCATTGCTTTACTGGAATCCCGGACCTCAGATCACTTGTTTTTAACTCATTATGGTTTAATTACCGATAAAAAAGCGCACTTCGCGGAATTATCAGCGCGTTTGCTGGAGTGGGCCGCTTGGATAAAACCCCATTTTGATGCCAACACCCCGCAACCCGAAATTGTGCCACAATTTGAAGTCTGGGTCGAGCAACAACTGCGCTCTAAGGGCGTTAATGAGGCCGATATTGAACGTTATAACAAGGCTAATCCCGCGTACATGTCGGTAGCCGGTTTGATACGTTATTGGAAAAAAAGAACTCAATCCTGATATTTTGCTGCTTTCCAAGTTAGAACACCATAAAATTCTGATCCTGGGCGACGTCATGTTGGATCGTTATTTGGCGGGACAGGTTACCCGTATTTCGCCCGAAGCCCCCGTGCCGGTGGTTCATTTTAAATCTACCGAAGACCGGTTGGGTGGTGCGGCCAATGTTGCACTGAATATCAAAGCATTAGGCAGTATTCCCATTTTATGTAGTGTGTGCGGAAACGACGAAGACGGGCGTATTTTTAGCCGAATTTTGCCCGAAAACGGCATTTCATCGGAAGGAATTGTATTTTCTAACGCCCGTGCAACGACGGTAAAAACCCGCGTTATTGGTAACAACCAACAAATGCTCCGCATTGACAAGGAGGATACATTTGACCTCACCACCGATGAAATGGAGGATACTCTTCACCGGGTAAAATCCCTTCTGCAACAGCACCGGATTGGAGCCATTATCTTACAGGATTACAACAAAGGTGTGCTTACGCCCCCTTTGATTGAAGCCGTTTTGGCTGAGAGTAAAAAAGCGGGAATTCCGGTGGCCGTTGACCCCAAAAAGAAGAACTTTTTTGCTTACCGTGGCGTAACGTTGTTTAAGCCCAATTTAAAAGAAATTCGCGATAGCGCACCGTTTTCAGTGGCACCTACGCCAGAATCGTTGCAACAAGCCTCCGACTTTTTACGCCAACACCTCCAGAACGATTGGACGATGATTACCCTTTCGGAAAAAGGTCTGTTTATGGATGCCAACGGCGAAAGTCAAATTTACCCTACCATTCCCCGCAATGTTGCTGACGTCAGTGGCGCGGGCGATACGGTTATCAGCATTGCCGCTTTAGGATTAGCCGCCGGACTATCGCCCCGCGACATCAGCGTTTTGTCCAACCTGGCGGGTGGTCAAGTTTGCGAAACCCCGGGGGTTGTTCCGGTTGATAAGGCGTTATTGGCCAAAGAATTGGCGGAATTTGGGTAAAAGGTTATAATTCACTGGCTTTTTTGACCACATTAATAAATGTCGCCCGATAATTTGAGGGATCGTAGGTAGTCGTGTTGTTTAGCCAATTCAATACTTTTTCGTAAGTGGCATCGCCACTGTACTGCGATTTTTTGAGCAACATGCCAAATGCAGCAACACTTGCCGCAAAACGCATATTGTTGGAAGCCTGCGTAAAAGATTGATTTTGATTGGCAATTTGCAGCGTAAGCGGTTCACTCACATCTGAATCGGGGTTTTTATATCGAAAATCAATGGTAAATAACCGCTGATTCAGTTGCGCATTGGGTAATAACTCAATTTCGTACAAGGCAGTAACATTTTGTCCGGATCCAATTTCTCCGGCGTCTTTGGTGTCGTCTTCAAACTCATTTTGCGCCAATAAGCGATTTTCGTAGCCAATTAAACGGTATTTCAAAACAGTTTCGGGGTTAAACTCGACCTGTACTTTTACATCTTTAACAACAGTGTAGAACTTGCCAAATTCAGTTACAAATACTTTTTCGGCTTGCTCTTCATCCCCGATATATTCAAAGGTGCCGTTGCCGTTATTGGCTATTTGTTCCATCATTTGATCGTTAAAGTTGCCACGTCCAACGCCAATAGTACTTAAAAATACGCCCTGATCGCGTTTTTCTTCCACCAATTTCACCAATTCATCTGTGTTGCTGATACCAACGTTAAAGTCGCCATCGGTAATCATAATGATCCGGTTATTGCCATTGTCTATTTTATTTTCCACCGCAATATCATACGCCCGAACGATGGCGGCGGCTCCCGCTGTGGAACCACCGGAATTAAGTGATTTAATGGCGTTTATGATTTTGTTTTTTTCATTTCCAAATGTAGAAGGCAGCGCTACATTTACGGCTCCGGCGTAGGTAACTATGGCCAATTTATCCGTGGAACGCATTGTTTCATTAACAAACCGAACCAATCCTTTTTTGGCTAACCCCAGTTTATCTTCAGAGGCCATCGAGCCAGAAACATCCACCATTAAAACCCAGTTCGCCGGGGGTAAAACGGGCAAAGTTTTTCCTTTAATCCCAATTCGGACCAAGCGATGGTTGGTATTCCAGGGGCACTCAGATACCTCACCATTGAGTGCAATGGGGGTTTGGTCGTTGGGATCGGGATAATTCATTGGAAAATAATTCAAAAACTCTTCCACGCGCACCGCAGCCTCAGGCGGAAGGGTGTTTTCATTCAAAATAAAACGTTTAACATTGGCATAACTGCCGCCGTCTGCGTCCACCGAAAATGTCGAAACAGATTGGGTATCGGCTAATACAAAAGGATTTTCGCCGTATTCTTTGTATTGATCGGCGTTTTGATCGGCTTCTAAGGCATAATTTCCATCAGAACGACTGTAATCAGAACAAGAGGCCAGTGCTACAAAGGCAAAGAACAAAAGGGTGCGAATCCGTATCATATAAGATTGGTTTTGAAAAAATGAATTGTTATCACCTTATAGACGGTAATTAAAACATTCGGGTTGGGTTGACAAACAAAAACGGGTGTAAAGCAACCCAAAGTCGCTTTACACCCGTTTTAATCAATTGGTTATGTGATTTTTTAAATCAAACCAAAAATATTACCCGGCAATACGGTTAACAAAGTAATGATCACCACGCCTGCCACCATAACCCACCGAATAGACGATGGAATAAGCACCTCGTAGGTATTTTCTTCCTTGGTAAAATACATCGCAATAATCACTTTCAGGTAGTAATACACCGACACTGCGGAGTTAATTACGGCAATCACCACCAACCAAGGGTATTGCTGCATCACCGTTGAAAAGAGGAAGTATTTACCAAAAAAGCCCGCAAGCGGAGGAATACCCGCCAGTGACAACATGGATAGTGCCATTACCAAAGCCACTAAAGGTTGCTTTTTGCTTAAGCCGTTAAATGCCGCAAAAGAGCCGTCACCGTTAGGCTCTGCCACCACGATATACGCCGAAAAGGCGCAAATAGTAGCAATGGAATAGGTCAGCATGTACAACAAAATAGCGCCTGCGCTGCCCGGTTGTCCGGCTACCAAAATAGCCATCATCAAATAACCCGCGTGGGAAATGGACGAATAGGCCATCATGCGTTTAAATTCGGTTTGGAAAATGGCCGTAAAATTGGACAAGGTCATGGTAAGACCCGCAATTGCCGCGATACCGACGCTCCAAAATTCATTTACACCCAAAAAGGACGTAGAAAATAAACGATAAAACGCCGCGAAACCCGCCGTTTTTACCGCCGTGGCCATGAATGCCGTTACCGTGTTCGGGCTACCCTGATACACGTCTGGTGCCCAAAAGTGGAATGGAACCGCCGATACTTTAAACGACAAACCCACTACGAGCAACAAAATACCCATTTTAAGCATACCCGGTGAAGCAACGCCGCGTTCTACCGCCGCACCAATAGCAGCAGTGTTAAACGTGCCCGTGCTGCCGTACACCAGTGTCATACCGAACAATAAAATCCCCGTTGCAAAGGCACCCATCAGAAAGTATTTGAGGGCGGCTTCATTCGAGGCTAAATCATCGCGGCGACTACCGGCCAATACGTACAACGGAATACTCAAAATCTCGATACCGATGAACAACATCACCAAATTGGTAAACGAAAACATGCACACCGCCCCGCACAGGCTAAACAAAATGAGGGCGTAGTGATCACCCAACGAACTATTCAACGTCCGGAATCCCCAACTACTCATACCCGCCAGCAACAAAACACTGGTTAAGGTTATGGCCGTAAAAGATTGCGCGTATTTATCAAAAGAAAACATGGAAGTGTATTGCGTCCCCCAACCGGCATCACCGGTGGAAAGCGACATTGCACTCACGCCAAGCGCCGCCGCCAAACCCAATAAAGTCACGGGAAGCAACAAGTCACGTTTGCCAAACAAACCGGCAAACATACAAATGATAGCAGTTATAAAAAGTATTAGTAGAGCTGTCATATCTGAATCAATTAAAACTGTACGGAACCGAGGATGCGGTTAACCGTGCCATCGGTGAGTTGAAGGATGATATTGGGGAAAAAGCCAAGCACCAGCACCAAAGCGGCAACAATGCCCAACACGGCGGTTTCTCTGCCATCCAGATCAGTAAATTCGGCGGTCTCTGCGTTTGTTTCGCCAAACATCGCCATTCCATAAGCGCGCAGCATATACACCGCACCAAAAATAATTGTCAGGCCCGCTATCGCACCCAACCAATTGTTGTATTGCCATACGCCATTCAGCAACAAAAACTCACCCGGAAAACCGTTGGTTAATGGTACGGCCACCGCGCCTAACATAATTATCATAAAGAGAACGGCAAAACGGGGTGCCACTTTGGCAATACCACCCATTTGGCGCAATGTGCGTGTGCCCAAACGGCGTTCGATCAAGTCAACCACAAAAAACAAACCCACTACGTTAATACCGTGGTTGAGCATTTGAATCAGGCTGCCCTGCAAACCCATTTTATTCCAGGCCATAACACCAGCGGCAATCAAACCAACGTGCGCAATGGATGAATAGGCAATCAGGCGTTTAAAATCGCTTTGTTTTACCGCAATAATACTCGCATAGACAATACCGGTAACGGCCAGTGCCATAAAATAAGGCGTCAACGTGTGCCACGCTTCGGGAGTCATGGGGATCATCCAGCGAATAGCACCGTACACCCCCATTTTTAACATTATACCGGAAAGCAACATAGTGCCGCCCGTCGGGGAGGTTACATAAGTATCCGGCTGCCAGGTATGAAAAGGGAAAACGGGCATTTTTACCGCAAAGGCAAAAAAGAAACCCAACATCACCCAAATGGCTTCAACGGTGGATAATTGTACATTCACCAGATCCGTCCACGCAAAAGAGTGGGTGCCGGGTGTTTTGAGGTACAAATACAACAGAGACACCAGCATAAACAAGGAACCCACAAACGTGTAAATGAAAAATTTGAGGGTTACGCGAATGCGATTTTCTCCACCCCAAATGGCGCAGATAAAATAAATCGGAATGAGCGCCAATTCGTAAAAAATATAAAACAGCATGCCGTCGGTGGAGAGGAAAACGCCGTTGAGGGCCGCTACCATCATCAAAACGAGGCCGTAATAACGCGGTTCGTTGTCGATACGTTGACTTTGACTGCTCAAAATAATCAAAGGAGTGAGCAGATTGGTTAAGAGTATCATCAGAATACCGATGCCATCCATCCCAACGCTAAAACGAATACCCGCCTGTTCTATCCAGGCAATGTTGGTTTCGTGGTTCACCGTGCCGTCGTACAGGGCACTATAGGCAGCAAAAATACTAATTGCAAAGTTGACGACCCCAACAGCCAGCGCTATTTGGCGTACACCCGACGGACGCGCCAGTAACAGGAGCGCCGATGCAATTAAAGGAACAATTATGAGTAAAAAAGACATTTATTATCTTTGATTATTCGTTTTTCAAATCTTGTTGAATACTAATCGTAATATTTAGATGAAAATGGTCAGGAACAACAAGGCTGCACCTACCACCATACCAATCAGGTAGTATTCAATATTACCATTTTGCAAGCGGCGGAAAATAGCACCCAATTTGGATACACCCGTTCCTACCCCGTTCACTACTCCATCTACACCCTGAATATCGGCGTATTGATAAAGGAATTTCGACAATGCTTCCGTTGGTTTTACAAACAGGGAATTGTAGAGTTCATCCACGTAAAATTTATTCGCCACAACTTTGGTGAAACCGGTTTGTTTTTGGTCCGAAACCGGCAAATTGGCCACTTTCCCGTACACAAAATACAAGGCAACAATCACCAGCAACGCCAACGCAGTTGTAAATGACATCAAAGACCACTCGGTACTGGCCGATAAATGTACTTCGGCCATTGGGACAATCGGCGTACCGTTTACACCATTACCCGCCAACCAATGCGCCATCCACTGAGAACCGGGGAGGTGCATAAAGTGGGGCGTATTAAGCAAACCACCCACTACTGACAATACCGCCAATACCATCAACGGAATCGTCATGACGCTGGGGCTTTCGTGAATATGGTGGCGCTGCTCTTCGGTTCCCCGGAATTCGCCGAAGAACGTAACGTACAACAAACGGCACATGTACACCGCCGTCAAAACGGCACTTACACTCGCCATAGCCCACCAAATGGCACCACCGTGCGCGTAAGTGTTGGCAAAAATTTCGTCTTTAGAGAAAAAGCCCGACAACAACGGGAAACCACTAATAGCAAAAGTGCCAATCAGGAATACCCAAAAAGTTACCGGCATGTATTTGCGCAATCCACCCATATTACGGATATCTTGCTCGCCGCCCATTCCGTGGATAACACTACCCGCCGAAAGAAACAACAATGCTTTAAAAAATGCGTGTGTCGTAACGTGGAACATGGCACTCACGTAAGCGCCCATACCCAGCGAAAGGAACATTAGGCCCAATTGAGAAACGGTAGAGTACGCCAATACTTTTTTTATGTCGTTTTGGCGCAAACCAATAATGGCCGTAAACACTGCCGTCACCAAACCAACAATCGCAACAACGTGCATAGCATCAGGCGACATGCTGAACAAGCCGTTGCAACGGGTCACCAGGTATACCCCGGCGGTTACCATTGTAGCGGCGTGGATCAACGCCGAAACGGGCGTTGGACCCGCCATCGCATCGGGTAACCAGGTGTACAACGGTATTTGAGCGCTTTTGCCCATTGCCCCCACAAAAAGGAGCAAACAAATAACGGTAACCATCGCCGGATCAGCACCTGCCAACTGGGCAAATACATCTTTGTAAGCCAGGCTTCCGAAGGTTTTGATGATAAAAAACATCCCCAACAAAAGACCAAGGTCACCTACGCGGTTCATAATGAACGCTTTACGCGCAGCCGTGCCATAGTCGCGGTTGGTGTACCAAAAACCAATGAGCAGATAAGAGCATAAACCTACACCTTCCCAGCCGAAGAACAGCATCAGGAAGTTATCGCCCATAACGAGCAACAGCATCGAAAACACGAAGAGATTGAGGTACGCAAAAAACTTGTAAAAGCCCTCGTCGTCGTGCATGTAGCCGATAGAATACACATGAATAAGGAAACCCACGCCGGTGATAATCATCATCATCCACACCGAAAGTTGGTCCACCAAAAAGCCAAAGTCGAGACTGAGGCGATCAATGCTCATAAAATGGTACAACGTGGACTGAATTGGTCCGCTTGCTCCCACTTGATTCAAGCACATAACGGTGAGTAGGAAAGACGCCAGAAGTGAACCCGCGCCAATGATACCCACCATTGATTTAGACAAATTTTTACCAATGAGGCCATTGATCAAAAAGCCGATAAAAGGTAAAAATGGTATTAAAGGTACTAATTGCTGCATGAAATATGTCTTTAACCGGCCGAACCGGTGCAGATTGTAAAATTAGTTACGAAGTCGGTCTAACAATGAAATATCCGTTGATTTGGTATTGCGGTAAATCATTACCAAAATACCTAAACCTACTGCGGCTTCGGCGGCGGCCACGACCATGATAAAAAATACCATGATTTGGCCCTGCGCGTCGCCCAGGTACGTTGAAAAGGCGGCCAGCAAAAGGTTAACCGCGTTCAGCATCAATTCCACGCACATCAAAACGATGATGGCATTGCGGCGGGTTAATACCCCGAATACCCCGATGCAAAACAACACTGTGCTGTACAGCAGGTAATACTCAATGGGAACAGTTTTAATGATTTCTAACATAATTTAGAATTATTTACTCAAATACTCCGGTGAATTAAACAGCCATGTCTTTTTTACCCACCAATACGGCACCAACCATAGCAGCAAGGAAAAGAATACCCGCAATTTCAAAAGGTACTACAAAATCGTTGAAAAGAACATTACCCAAGTTTTTTACCAAACCCACTTCTGGATTAGGGCTTGCCGCAATGGCCACTGAACTGCCTTTCAAAGCACCAATAAGTGTGATAAACAACAACCCCGACGCAACGGCCGCCGACAATTTCCAAGCCGATGATTTCTGCGGCTCAGTGTCCTGATTAAGGTTGAGTAACATCAGTACGAACAGGAACAATACCATAATGGCACCCGCATAAACAATGAGGTGTACCACGGCCAAAAATTGCGCATTTAACAAAATGTACTGCGCGGCTATAATAAAAAAGGTAACAATCAGGTATAAAACGCTGTGCACGGGATTTTTTGAAAAAACCACCAACAAGGCGGTAATCACCGAAATAACAGCAAGAACTGTAAATATCGCTAAAGTCATGTTTTTAGTGATGAATGATGAATTATTTAAATAAAGAAGCCCTGTAAAAAATTAACCCGCTAACCCCTGTTTGGCTTCCCGGCGTTCCTGAACGTGCTTTTGGCGCACCGTTACATCAATACGGTTGTCTAATTTTTCCACCAGCATATCTTTACCAAAAACAAAGTCTTGCCGCACATAGTCGCTCGGAACAATCCGATCGGTCAGGAAAATAGCCTCTTTGGGGCAGGCTTCTTCGCACAAACCACAGAAAATGCAGCGCAGCATATTAATTTCGTAAGTAGCCGCGTATTTTTCTTCGCGGTACAAATGCTCTTCTCCTTTGTTGCGTTCCTCCGCCACCATCGTAATGGCTTCGGCCGGACAAGCCACGGCGCACAAACCGCAGGCCGTGCAGTTTTCGCGTCCCTGCTCATCCCGTTTCAGCACGTGCCAACCGCGATACACGGGCGCAAACTCGCGTTGTACTTCCGGGTAACGAAGTGTGTTGGATTTACCAATGGTTAATTTGATAAAGTGCTTCAACGTAGTAGCCATCCCCTTCAGAATTGCCGGAAGGTAAATCCGCTCCCAAAAGGTCATTTCTTTATTTACGACAAGTTTTGAACGATTCGTAAGTTGCATATTATTTGCTATTTGAATTCAGTTATTTTAGTTTTCACCCAATTGGTAAAGGTTTCTTTGTCTATTTCGCCAGCGGCTAACGCCAATATAATTTCTTCCTGCTCCTCGTCATTAGCATCAATGATATAGCCATTCATGAATAAAAAATGGGCCATTGCACTATGGCCGACACGTTTATTGCCATCCACAAAGGGATGTTGTGTCACTAATTCAAAACAGATTATAGCACCTTTTTCAGCAATTGTTGGGTACAATTCGGCACCGTAATAAACAACTCTCGGTGCTACAATGGCTGAATGAATTCCGGCCTCTAATCTTACTCCAGTGCCACCTCCACTATCGTCTACTACATCCGCATGGATTTGAATTATATCTTCATAACTGAGGTAAAAAACAAAATCCATTACGCCAACCTTTTATATAATTCTTTATACCTGCCTCGAACGTATTTCCGAGCCTCTTCAAAGCGCTTTTGTTTTTCCTTAAAGTGTGCTTCCAAAACGCTATTGATTAACTCGTCCATACTGGTATTGGACTCATTAACTTCATTTTCCAGAAGCGTTTTTATCTCATCATTAATGTTAATAGTAATACTTTTCATAATTTTGACATTTTTTGGACAAACACTAAAAAGAAAAATAAAGTTCTTTTACTTCTCCAACAGCAAAGTCAAAGCACCCGTCAATAACATATTAAAGATGGCCAAAGGAATCAAACCCTTCCAGCCCAAATGCATCAACTGATCGTAGCGGAAACGCGGCAAGGTCCAACGAATCCACATGAATACAAAAATGAAAAAGAAAATTTTGGCAAATAAAACCGCTGGCCCCATAAGGCCACCCAACCAGTTAGGGTCAATACCGGGGAAATTATATCCCCCAAAAAAGACCGTAGAAATGACGGCGCAGGATACAAACATATTAATGTACTCCGCAAAAAGGAAAAAGCCCAGTTTCATGGAGCCATATTCCGTGTGGTAGCCACCAATCAACTCGGTTTCGCATTCTGCCATATCAAAAGGTGCGCGGTTACACTCGGCAAGCGCACAAATGAAGAAAATGATAAAGCCCAGCGGTTGATACAATACGTTCCACTGAAAACCGGTCTGCTGAGCGGCCATTTCGCGCAAACTCAACGTACCCGTCATCATTACCACCGCAATCAGGGACAAACCCATCGCTAATTCGTAAGAAATCATTTGTGAACTGGCACGAATGGCACCGTACAGCGAATACTTATTGTTAGAAGCCCAACCGCCAATCATAATCCCGTACACACCGAGAGATACAAATCCCATAATGTACAAA
Source organism: Chitinophagales bacterium (assembly GCA_013298845.1). Classification (GTDB taxonomy): domain Bacteria; phylum Bacteroidota; class Bacteroidia; order Chitinophagales; family Saprospiraceae; genus M3007. Next base: position 38,898 of record JAAFJN010000010.1, on the reverse strand, counting down.
ATACCAATGTTCACATCGGTTACCTGAAGATCGAGGTTTAGGCCACCCAGTGTAAGTGTCGTTCCCCACGGAATGACCGCGCTGGTCATACAAGCCACGAACATAAATATGCCCGGAGCGAGGATAAACAGCCATTTATTGGAATCCGTTGGGATAAAATCTTCTTTCATGAACATTTTTACCCCGTCGGCAATTGGTTGTAACAACCCAAACGGACCGGCGCGATCCGGCCCTAGGCGATCTTGCAAAAAAGCGGCAATTTTGCGCTCACCGTACGTTGAATACGCCGCAATGCCCAATGTTACCAAAAAAACGACGGTAATCAACCCCATTTTTTGGAGGATAAACGCCAGGTCAAATAGTAATATATCTATCATAATAGTTTATTAAATAGTAGATGGTAGGTGCTAAACCACCGTTGTCGCCCCATTGGCGTAATGGTTTTGGCTAATTACCGAATGGCGTTCAATGGCGCGTGGACCTTCAATCACCCAATCACTCGCCGATTTCTTTTCAAAACGGCAGGTGTTACAAATGAACTCTTCCACTTCACCGTATTTATCTTTACGGGCCGTAACGCGATAAATGTCTTCGCCGGAAACCCAAACGGTGGTTTTCCCGCAGCATTTATCACAATCGCGGTGCGCATCCATCGGTTTGAGGAACCACACGCGGCTTTTAAAGCGGAAAGTACGGTCGGTCAAAGCACCAACTGGACATACATCAATAACGTTACCGGAGAAATCATTATCAATGGCTTTCTCAATGTACGTACTAATTTCGGCGTGGTCGCCGCGACCAATGATGCCGTGTACGCGGTTATCGGTAATTTGGTTAGCCGTGTACACGCAGCGGTAGCACAGGATGCAACGCGTCATGTGCAATTTGATATAAGGCCCGATGTCAATTTTTTCAAAAGTCCGGCGCTCGAACTCGTAACGGGTATTCGCCGATCCGTGTTCAAAAGCCAAATCCTGCAAATGGCACTCGCCCGCCTGGTCACAAATGGGGCAATCCAGCGGGTGGTTGAGGAGCAGAAACTCCACTACACCTTTGCGGGCATCCACCACGGCTTGGTCGCTTTTGCTGGCCACTTCCATACCGTCCATGACCATTGTTTGGCACGAAGCCACTAGTTTAGGCATAGGGCGTGGGTCTTTTTCCGACCCTTTAGTGACTTTAACGAGGCAAGTGCGGCATTTTCCGCCGGAACCTTTCAAAGGCGTATAGTAGCACATGGCCGGTGGTACGCATTCTCCACCCAGTTGACGCGCAGCGTGAAGGATACTTGTACCTTCCGCTACTTCAATTGTTTGTCCGTCTATTGTTACTTTTGGCATAATTTATTTATCCAAGTGTATTTTCAAAAATTCGTAAAATTGTTTCAAAGGCGGTTGGGTAAAATCTAAATTCCAATGCAAATCATTTGTGTAATCCCGGTAACGTTCATTACCATCACCAGTAATTGTTTGTGCATAAGAATATATTTTTGCTTTTGTATCGGGCGTATTATAACCTTTCTGCTGTTGATTAAGGCATTCTTCATATTTTTCAAAACAACTCAAAACCCCTGTATGATCCTCATGTACCAATTGAATTAACAATGATTCTAAATCAGATTTTGACGCATGTGGCTGATTATCAGGCCAAAGGTAAATATCTGAATCAATATCAAACCCAACATCAACAAGAGTATCTTTTACTTTTTGCTTCTGTTGCTCAAAACTATCATCAGTATCAATAATCACCAAGTTTTTAATACCCGTTAAAGTATTATCCTTAAAATCGTTTTTCTTCTTTTCCCACCCATTTAGTGTAGTAACCGCACTAACACTACCCAACGCCAGTACTCTTATCTTATACGCATCGCTTTCGTAGTCAAATACAATTTCGCGGGTACCTTTCTTTGGTAAAGGGAAATCGAACTCAAAACCTTTTTTTAAGATATCAACGATAAATTTTTGATCTGCGATACCTTCAGTCCAAATATCTACTTTTATCATAAATCAACGCCCTCCTCTTGTCTCATAGCCAATTTCAATGGCATTTTGTAGTTGTTCAAAATTTCTGCCACTTGCCACTACTCTTTTCTCCTGTGTCTCGATTAATGAAAACTGTCGAACAAGCGGCTGAAAGGATTGCATATCTTCATCCTCAAATAACGCGACAAATGCTTGCTGACATTCTAAACTATGCGTTGATAAAAATAACTGCACATTGTTTTTTTGGGCCAATAATACCAGATTCTTCATAAAACTTTTCATCCGAGAATAATGAATCCCGGTATCAACTTCATCAATAAGCAGTATCCCATCTGCATTCTTTATTAAATGTAGCAAATAATAAAAAACCCGCACCGCACTTTCTCCCATTGCTGTAATTGGAATGTACAAGTCATGATTATTAAAACCTATCATAACATGATTTTTTCCTAACAATGGCAACACTTCTATCTCTTCAATTTGATTATCAATAGATTTTAAATTATTGATAATCAACCGTTTATTAGACATTGATTCCACCAATGCGCTTTGGTAATCATTCACCATATTCTGCCCAAAATCAATGGAGGCAGGAATGAATGAGGGATTCTGGGTAGTATAACCAAGTGCTGTCTTGAACTGATCCATAAGCCCACTCCCTCTTAAAAACTTCACTTCCGAATCGCCACTTCTCTCGCCGTTGATTAACGTGTAAGTGAAAAAAGCATCATCATTTTGATACTTAAATCGCATATTTAGTTCTTTTCGAGCATCTTTAGCCAAATACTTAAAATAAAGATCTTTATTTTGATCAAACTGAATACCTCTTCTATGAAGCGTAAAACCAAAATTTTGAAAAATCACACGCGACATTGACAAGGAAGAAGGAGCGTTTTTATCGTTTAGCACCGATAACGCTTCCAGCAAACTAGTTTTACCCACATTATTATCACCCACAATAAGATTGAACTGACCGATATCGGTCAACTCTAAAGCATCAAAACGCTTAAAGTTTTTAATCTCAAAATAAGTGATATGTCCGTTATCTTTCATTCTATTATGGCTCTATACTGCTGCTACCGGCTCGCTCACCAAACCATAATTCCGCTCCAGGCAGGCTTTGGGTTCGTTCACGTGCCATTCAAACTCTTCGCGGAAGTGGCGGATAGCCGCCGAAACGGGCCAAGCCGCCGCATCGCCGAGTGGGCAAATGGTATTTCCTTCAATTTTTTTAGCCACTTCGGCCAATAAATCAATATCGCTCATTTTGCCTTGTCCGTACTCCATGCGGTGCAATACTTTTTCCATCCAGCCGGTTCCTTCGCGGCAGGGCGAACACTGACCGCAGGATTCGTGGTGGTAAAAACGCGCAAAATTCATGGTGTTACGCACAATGCACTGATCTTCGTCGTACACGATAAAACCACCGGAACCCAACATGGAACCCGAAGCAAAACCGCCATCGGCGAGACTTTCGTAGGTCATGAGGCGGCTCTCACCGGCTGCTGTTTTATTGATGAGGTAATGGGGCAAAATTGGAACGGAAGAACCGCCGGGAACGCAGGCTTTGATGCGTTTGCCACGCTTAATGCCGCCGCACCATTCATCCGAATAAATAAATTCTTCCACGGGTACACCCAATTCAATTTCGTACACACCTGGTTTGTTGATGTTGCCGCTGGCCGAAATCAATTTGGTGCCGGTACTTTTGCCAATGCCAATTTTAGCGTACTCGTCGCCACCGTCGTTCACAATCGGAACAACCGCCGCAATAGTTTCTACGTTATTGACCACCGTTGGGGCCTGCCACAAACCTTTTACCGCCGGGAAGGGAGGTTTGATCCGCGGATTGCCGCGTTTGCCTTCCAAACTTTCGATGAGTGCCGTTTCTTCCCCGCAGATATAAGCACCTGCACCGGGATTGACGTACAAATCGAGGTTATACCCCGTTCCAAGGATATTTTTCCCCAACCAACCTTTATCGTAAGCCTCCTGAATGGCTTTTTCGAGGATAAAAACGATCCACGAATATTCGCCCCGGATGTAGATATAAGAGGTATTGGCACCCAGCGCATAAGAAGAGGTAATCATCCCTTCGATGAGCAGGTGGGGAATTTTTTCCATGAGGTAACGGTCTTTAAACGTACCTGGCTCCGATTCGTCGGCATTGCACAACAGGTAACGCGGCACACCTTCGGGTTTGGCCAAAAACGACCATTTCATACCCGTTGGGAAGCCCGCACCACCACGACCACGGAGGCCAGATTTTTTTACTTCCTCTACCACTTCATCTGGCGTCATGGACTTGAGCGCCTTTTCCACGGAACGATATCCGCCGTGCTTACGATAGACTTCGTAGGTATTGATACCTTCTACGTGCGCGTGTTCCAAAAGTAGTTTACGTCCCATATTTTACTTTATTCAAAGTTATTTGGATAATACCGGTACTTTGATCTTGTTATTTTAAGATTTTATTTTTCAAAAATGATCGCCAACTTTATTTAAGTTTTTTGCCCTCTTCGTCGTATTTCTCCAACTCTTGGGCCAAATCCTGTTTCAAACCGGCGGGCGCAATCACAACCCCACTGGCTTGTAGATCGGGAAATACGGCAACTACCATATTATCCTCTTCCATTTCATCGAGCCAAGTGAGCAATTCGTTCACATCCACGATTCCAATGCCGTACTCTTCAAAACCGTGTTCAACGCGGAAACGCTCGGCAAATTCAGCACCGGGAAACAACGGCAAAATGTCTTCACTTTCTTCGTTGTCTTCATCACCCAGCAGCAGCCAACCTTCTTCATCGGCCAGCCCGAACACTTCTTCCGTATCGGCTACAGTTTTAATAAAGTAATCGTAGCGCTTTTCGCCCGGTTTTTTGAATAGTTTATCAATTTCTTCTGGTCGTAATTGAGCCATGTCTTTAAAAATTTGATATTAGTTAACGGAGATAAATTTTTCGTACACCCAACCGGTTTGTCCGTTGCTTCGGGTGACCTTGTACCATGCTCCATTTTCGATGCTTTCGACATCAGATTCTTTAATTTGGGCAAAAAGTTTGCCGCGTTCCGGGTGTTGGTAAGATACATTTAGCATATCTCCCTGATACCCTTCAATCACAACTGCTTTGCCTTTATTCAGGGTTGCCAATGGTTTCCCTGTTTGATTATTGTCGCCATAGAGTTCAATATTTTTGGTCAAAATGGCTTCATTATTTTTTCCCGACTGCTTGGCTTCGAGTACGCGTACAATTTCTCCGTTATTAAAACTGGCAATCCGAGTGGCTTGCACCGATGGGCTGCTGCGCATATTCACGCTGTTTCCTTTAATCACCGCCGCACCTTCTTCATCGGTCGCAAAACCGGACGCGGCGGGGGTGTCATTCGTTGTGGTTGTGGCAGCGGCCTTAGGATTGGTAACGGTTCCTGTGCTGACCTGGTTTAATTCCCGATCTATCCGGTTAAGTTCGTCCTCCAATTTGGCAATCTCCTTTTGATCGGTCAACGCCTGCCGCTTCTGCTCCAGTTCTTTTCTTAAACGCGTTAATTCTTTGCTTGAATCAGGTGCTTCTTCCTGACAAGAAGATAAAATCAACAGCGTAGCGATAAAAAAATAAAGTGTTCTCATTGTATAAAAAGTTTAAGTTATTTTTCCTTTACCAAAAAACAACTGGCGGCAGCAAGTACCATACAAACACCCGCCAAAACAAGCGCGTTACGTGGATCGTCGCCCAGTACTGATTTATAATAAAGCGGAACTGTCAGCATACCAATAAATTGCGGTACGCAGATAAATCCATTAAAAATACCCATGTAAACCCCCATTCGGGATGCGCTTACCGAATTGGCGAGCATTAGATAAGGCAATGACATGATAGAACCCCAAGCCAAACCAATTAAGGTCATACCAACAAGGTATACCATTTTATCATTGCTGATCAAAACACTAAAAAAGCCCAACGCCCCGATACCCAGAAAAATAGCGTGGGTGAGTCGGCGGCTGCCAATGCGATTTACGATTTGCGGGATAAACAACGAAATAACGAAGCAGGAAATACTGAACATCCCAAAACAAAGGCTGCCCCAGTTTTTTCCTTCTTCAAAACCCATTGGATTGGCCTCCGGGCTGGGCGCATTAAACGCGTACTTTGCCGCAGCCAGAGATAAATATTGCCACATAAGCGGCAAACCGTACCACGTGAAAAACTTTACCCACCACAATTGCTTCATCACTTCTGGCATTTCGGAAAGTGATGCCAAAATTTCTTTAAATACGCCTAAACCCAGCAGCAAATACAATATGACCAAAATGCCAAAAGCCCAGATCAAACCATTGGTAGCGCCACCCGTTCTGGCCGCAAACAATCCCGCCATTAAGGCCGCGCCACCCGTGAGTGCCAAGCGCCAAAAAGCGATATTTTTAATTTGTTCAGCGGTAAACTGGTGGGGCTTTTTATAATCTTCATTCTCGGGCGGGTATTCCTTAGTTGTCCACATCGTATAAAATACCGTGGACAAAATGGCCGCTGCACCGATGTAAAACGGATAACGAACGGAATTCGGAATACCATTGGACAAATCAAATTGATCGCTGGTTAATGCCATTGAAATACCAATTAAAGGCAGAATAAACGGCATCAGGTTGGAGGCTGTTTGTCCAAAACCTACCATAAAGGATTGTACCGAAAAACCAACCGGGCGTTGTTTGCGGTTCAACATATCGCCTACAAACGCACGGAACGGTTCCATTGCGGAGTTCAAACCCGCATCAAGAAGCCACATAAGACAGGCAGCCATAAACACCGATTTTGAGTTAGGCATCAAAATCATAGCAATACTACCCACTATGGCTCCAATGAAGATATAGGGTTTACGACGGCCCCAACGCGGCGACCAACTTCGGTCGGATAACGCACCAATGATTGGCTGCAACAACAATCCCGTTAACGGCCCGGCGAGCCATAAACCCGGAATCGAACTTTCGTCGGCTCCCAAATAACGATAAATCGGACTCATGTTTGCCTGTTGCAAACCGAATCCGTACTGAATACCCAAAAAACCAAAACTCATACTGATAATTTGCCACAACGAAAGGTTGGGTTTATTATCGGCTTCCTGAGTAGGTCCCCCGGACATATCACTGTCGAGAATGGTAGATGTTGTAGCCATAAATCAATAAAGTTAGTCGTCGTTAAGTATAGAAATATATTAGTGCATTTTCCACGTCCCCTTATCAATCTTCCCTGCACGACAGTCTTCAATAAACTGGTCAATTTTGGCTTCGTCAAGGTGTTCGTGAAAGAATTCTCCCACTTGCATCATGGGTGCATAACCACAAGCACCGAGGCATTCTACCTGTTTAATGGTAAAAAGACCATCGGGGGTTATTTGGTTTTTGCCAACGCCCAATTTCAATTTTGTATATTCAATAATACGCTCCGCTCCTTCAATGGCACAGGGGCCGGTTTGGCAAAACTCCAACACGTATTTGCCCACGGGTTCCAGGTTGTACATGGAATAAAACGTGGCTACCTCGTACACTTCGATGGGCGTAATTCCTAATACTTCGGCTACGTGATCCATAGCGGGAACGCTCAGCCAACCGTTGTTTTCCTCTTGCGCGATGTGCAGCGCACGAATCAGCGCGCTTTTACCGCGGCCTTCGGGGTATTTGTTCATCAACGCCTTTACTTCTTTCAGTGAAGCATCCGAATAGTTAAAAGGTGCGCTATTTTCAGTTACTGCGTGCATTTTATGAAAAAATTTCTTTTAATTCAATTTTTAATTAAGCATCCAACTCTCCTGCAATCACGTTCATCGAACTCATGGTTAAAATGGCATCCGAGAGCATGGAGCCTTTAATCATTTCCGGGTACGCCTGGTAATAAATAAAGCAGGGACGACGGAAGTGCAAACGATACGGCGTACGACCGCCATCGCTCACGAGGTAAAAACCCAATTCGCCGTTACCACCTTCTACCGCGTGGTACACTTCTCCCGCCGGGATCGGGGTTTCGCCCATCACAACTTTGAAGTGATAAATGAGGGCTTCCATTTTGGTGTACACATCCTCTTTGGACGGCAGATAAAAATCTGGCACATCGGCGTGATAATCTCCTTCCGGCAGGTTGTTGTACGCTTGATGGATAATGCGGAGCGATTGGCGAATTTCTTCCTGACGTACCATAAAGCGGTCGTAAGTATCGCCATTAATGCCCACCGGTACAATGAAATCGAAATCTTCGTAAGAAGAATAAGGATTCATCACGCGCACATCGTAGTCAATACCGGCAGCGCGCAGGTTAGGACCAGTAAAACCGTAGTCCATGGCGCGTTTTCCTTCAATCGGGCCGGCACCGATAGTGCGGTCCATAAAAATCCGGTTGCGCTCCAACAGGTTGTTAAACTCCTCGAATTTCGCGGGGAATTCGTTCAAAAACTGTTTTAACTTCTTGTGGAAAGTGGGTGAAAAGTCGCGTTCCATCCCGCCGATACGACCGATATTGGTCGTCAGACGAGCACCGCAAACCTCTTCGTACAGTTCATAAATAAATTCGCGCTCCTGGAACATGTACGTAAAGCCCGTCAAAGCACCCGTGTCTACCCCGATTACAGCGTTGCACACGAGGTGATCGGCAATACGCGCCAATTCCATAATGATAACGCGCATGTATTGCGCGCGTTTGGGCACTTCAATTTTCGCCAGTTTTTCGACCGTCATGTGCCACCCCATATTATTAATGGGCGAGGAACAATAGTTGAGGCGGTCGGTAATTGGAGTAATCTGGTTGTACGGGCGGCGTTCGGCCAATTTTTCAAAAGCGCGGTGGATATATCCGATGGTTGGTTCGGCGCTAACAATGCGCTCGCCGTCCATTTTCATCACGTTTTGGAAAATTCCGTGGGTTGCGGGGTGCGTTGGTCCCAGATTGAGGGTTGCCAATTCACCTTCCAGGCTATCAATTTGCGAAAAGTATGATTGTACTTGCATAGTCTAATCAAAAGTTTGGGCGTAATTACCGTCGCGACCAAAGTAGCGGTCATCTTTATCGGTACGGGTACCATCTTCGAGGCGATACTGTTTACGCATGGGGAACACGTCCATTTCATCCACATTCAGGATGCGGGTAAGGTTGGGGTGTCCCGTGAATTGAATACCGAAAAAGTCAAATTCCTGACGTTCCATCCAGTTGGCGGTAGGCCAAAGAGTGGTTGCGGTAGGAATGGAAGGATCACTTTCGGGTAAAAATACCTTCACACGGATTCTGAAATTATCCATCCAATTATGAAGGTGATAAACGATGGCGAATTCTTCGCCTGCGCTTTCCGGATAATGCACTGTGCACAGCGACGTCAGAAAATTGCATTGCAATTGTTCATCATCGCGTAAAAAGCGCAAAAATTCGATGATTTGTTCACGGGTAGTCACCACGTTTAACATACCATCGTAAGCGGTTTCGCTGCTCTTAATAAAATGAGCACCTTTTTGTTCTATTCTGGCAAAAGCCAATTCATTCGTCAGTGCCATTATGCAATCTGATATTTTTCGAGCAAATGTTGGTATTCGGGAGAATGGCGGCGGCGCAGCGGCTCATTTTTCACCAGTTCCTGAATTTTCATAACGCCATCAATAATTTGTTCGGGGCGAGGCGGGCAACCGGGCACGTACACGTCCACCGGAATTACCTTATCAATACCTTGTAAAACGGAGTAGGTATCAAAAATACCACCCGAACTGGCGCAAGCGCCCACGGCAATTACCCATTTGGGTTCGGCCATTTGGATATAAACCTGGCGCAAAACCGGACCCATTTTTTTAGCAATTGTACCCATGACCATCAGCAAATCGGCTTGGCGGGGCGAAAACGACAGGCGTTCCATCCCGAAGCGGGCCAAATCGTAGTTGGTACCCATGGTTGCCATAAATTCGATACCGCAGCAGGACGTAGCAAAGGGCAACGGCCAGATGGAGTTAGCACGTGCCAAACCAACCGCTTTATCTAAAGAAGTAGCGAAAAAGCCTTCGCCACCGTAACCTTCAGGCATTTCTTCTATTTTTGCCATATTATTTACTTGATTTGAGTATTTTTACAATTAACGATCCCATTCAAGGGCACCTTTTTTCCAAACGTACACGAATCCCAGCAGGAACACGCCTACGAACATAAGTACAGCCATGTATCCATTCCAACCCAACGCCCGGAAATTTTCGGCGTAAGGATAAAAGAAAATCACCTCTACGTCAAAAAGGACGAAAAGAATGGCGGTCATAAAATATTTAATGGAAACCGGGATACGGGCATTACCTTGCGATTCAATGCCACATTCAAAGTTTTCATTTTTGATTTTGCTTTTGCGATTTGGTCCCAGTATGTGCGTTACCACTAACACGAATACCACAAAGCCAATGGCAACTAAAGATTGAAGAACAACGGGTAAATAAGCGCTACTATCCATATTGAAAGTTTTACTTTAAACGGTAATTTAGAGATAGTGTTCATTAACCACTATCACATTCCGGCGCAAAAGTAGAACTTTTTAATTGTCTTACTAAAATTTCAAACGGTTTGTTAAAAATTGATGCTAAATTTGGAGTCGTTCCAGATAAAAAATCTATTTGCTGATTAAATTAGCCATTGTATTTTTGCCGCAAGTTTTTTATTATTAACAGAAAATCAACGTTTTATGTCTATGTTGTTACAATTTACGCGTACACTCTCCTTTCTCTGTATTTTAGGTGGTTTCCTGGCTTGCGATACAAACCCGGCCAAAAACACAGGCCCGGAGAACGAAAATAAAAACCTGGACGCTGTTAATGGCACCCCGGTTCTTGATGGCTCCGCCTCCGACGAAGCCTGGGAAAATGCAGCCTGGTACCCCATTCCGTACTCTTGGAAAGAAAACGCCCCCGATTCCAATGATTTCAAAGGCCGCTTTAAAGTGCTTTGGGATGATAATATGCTCTACGTACTGGCCGAAATCACCGACGATACCCTGACCGATATCCATCCTGACGGCCTGATACAGTACGACGATGACGACTGCCTCGTTTTATACCTCGATGAAGATGCCTCCGGTGGCGATCACGCCTATAATTACAATGCTTTTGCTTACCACATCGCCCTGGATGGTAAAGTAGCCGATATGGCACCGGATAGTTCCAACCAATTCTTCGACGAACATTGTATTTCGCGCCGGACAACTTCCGGAAAAATTAGCGTTTGGGAGGTAGGGGTAAAAGTATACGACGGCAAAACCTACACCGACGGCGGGGAAAACATCCCCAAAATGCTCCAACAAGGTAAAAAATTGAAATTTGCGGCGGCGTATTACGATAATGATCGCTCTTCCGAAAAAGAACATGTTATGGGAAGTTTCCCGGCAACCAGCGAACCCAAAGACAATGCCTGGCAAAACGCCGATAACTTTGGAATAATGGAATTAAAATAATTCGGGCGAAACCCAATTATCTTGCCAATTATTCTTAAACGACGACCACAAAATAGAATGAGCAAAACTTAATATTCTGAATGTTATTTTTGTATTAAGTTTGCGCCCAATTTTCACCAAAATTTTTAATTCTATTTTATGAAGCGTTTATTTACATCACTCCTGATGCTCTGCGTCGTGGGGGCTACTTCTCTTTTGGCGCAAGTAACCACCTCGACACTCATCGGAACCGTAACCGACAAAGAGAGCGAACCACTGGTTGGCGCTACCGTAATTGCTGTTCACGTTCCTTCGGGCACCACTTATGGTACCATTACCCGCACCGATGGCAGTTACACCATTCCGAACATGCGCGTAGGTGGTCCGTACACCGTAAAAGTGATTTACACTGGTTTTAACAGCCAGGAATCTACCGTTCAATCACTTGTTTTGGGACAAAAAGCCGTGCGCAATTTTGCCTTGGAGTCCAGTTCCATCACCATGAATGGCATTGACATTGTGGCACTCAGCGGTGAACGCAAAAGTGGCGGCTCTTCCGGCGTGAACAGCGAACAAATCCGCACCATGCCCACTATTCGCCGTTCTTTGGAGGATTTTACTCGTCTCAATCCACTGGCTTCGGAAGGTGGTAGTTTTGGTGGCCGCAACGACCAATTCAACAACTACTCCCTTGATGGTGCCATCTTTAACAACCCGTTCGGTTTGGATGCCGCTACTCCCGGCGGACAGGCCGACGCCCAACCCGTTTCGCTGGACGCCATTGAACAAATCAGCGTGGCCATTGCGCCTTACGACGTGACGCAGGCTGGTTTTACCGGTGCGGCGATTAATGCCGTTACCAAATCGGGCACCAATGAATTTCACGGAACAGTATTTGGTTTTGGCCGTCAAAAAAACATGTACGGTGTAAAAGTGGGTGACGACGAAGCCGCTCGCGGCGATTTGCAACAATTGCAAACCGGTTTTAGCATCGGTGGACCAATTATCAAAAACAAACTTTTCTTTTTTGCCAACCTCGAAGTGGAGCGCCGCTCGGATTTGGGTTCGTATTTTGTTCCCAATCGCGGAACGGGTGCGTCCAATGAATCACGCGTTTTGGCCAGCGATATGGAATTGGTACGCGATTTATTAAAACAACGTTATGGTTACGAGTCGGGCGAAATCGAAAATTTCCGCCACCGCACCGATAACCAAAAAGGGTTGCTCAAGTTGGATTACAACATCAACAACAACCACTCGTTGAGCATCATGGGTAATTTTATGGATGCATCCAAAGACAAACCCGCGCACCCGTCGGCCATTGGTCGCCGTGGCCCCGACCAACTGACCCTGCAAATGCAAAACGCCGGTTACACCATTAATAATAAATTGTACGGTGGCATTGCGGAATTAAAATCGTTGTTTGGCAGCCGCGCATCGAACAAATTGCAGGTTGGAACCACCGTTTTCCGCGATTCACGTAACCCGTTCTCCGATCCCTTCCCGGTGTTGAATATCCACAAAGACGGTACGCGCTACATCATTGCTGGACACGAGCCGTTCTCTGTAAATAACGTTTTGGACCAAAATGTACTCCAGATAACGGATAATCTGAACCTGTACGTTGGTCGTCACACCTTCACAGTGGGTGCATCTTTTGAACGTTTCACCTTCAATAACTCATTTAACCTGACCTCTTACGGCTTCCGTGTATTTGACCCGGTTGGCGTTTCTATTGATACTTTTGCACAATGGATTAACTCCGGTGCATTTGATGGTGAAGTAAACGCCGCAAAATCAGCGTTTGCCAGCAACAACGAAAACAATACATGGTCATTAGCCGAAACCAATTTAGGTCAGGCGGCATTTTATGCACAAGACGAAATTGTGGTAAATCGCCGCTTATCATTGACTTTTGGTTTACGCGCCGATATGCCTTTGTATTTCGATACGGCAAAGAAAATTCAAGAAAATATTGACCGTAAAGGTGGTTTGCTCAGTGCTGGTGGCTCGTACGCCCCCGACGTTCAATATTACGATGCCAATCAAAATCCGATCAAATTTGACCACACGGTATTGCCCAAGCAAACACCGTTGTTTTCGCCCCGTTTTGGTTTCAACTACGACACTAAAGGCGACGGAAGCGCGCAGATTCGCGGTGGTTCCGGCTTGTTTACCGGTCGTTTCCCGTTTGTTTGGATTGGCAACCAAGTGGCCAACCCCGATTTCTTCTTTTATTGCGTAACGGACCCCAACTTCAAATTCCCGCAGGTTTGGCGCACCAACCTCGGTTATGACCACAAATTTGGTAATGGCTTCTCGGCTACCGTAGATGCTATTTACACCAAAGATATCAACGCGGTAATGGTGCAAAACTACGGTTTGCGCCGTCCAACGGGCCGTTTGAACGGCATTGATACCCGCCCGATTTACCTCGGTTCCGACCGCGCTGCTGGTCCATTTGGCGGCTCTACCAACGCCTACGTGGTGACCAATACCAACCTCGGTTACACGTTTAACCTGACACCATCATTATCGTACACCCGCGAAAATTACGCGGTAACGTTGGGTTATAACTACCTTGACGCCAAAGACGCGGCTTCCATTGACGCCGAAATTTCGTCGGATGCGTACGACCGTAACCCAGCCAACGTGTTAAATACCAACCAGGGTGTATTGCAACCTTCTTTGTACGGCAACCGCCACCGCTTTGTGGGTTCGGGTAACTACCGTTTCCGCTACGGCAAAATGGCCACCACGATCTCCATTTTTGGTGAAGCCGCTCAAGGTGGACGCTACAGTTACACGTACAGCGGTGACCTCAACGGCGATGGTTCGGCCCTGAACGATTTAATGTATATCCCAACGGACAACGAAATTGACCAGATGGAATTTGCCGGTGACGCGGCCCGCCAACGCACTGCCCTCAAGTCGTTTATCGCGCAAGACGACTATTTGAGCGGAAACCGGGGCGCATTTGCGGAAAAATACGCGGCACTCAGCCCTTGGTTTAGCCGTTTGGACATGCGTATTTTGCAGGATTTTGTCATTGCCGGTGACCAAAAAGTACAATTCAGCATTGACTTGTTGAACTTTGGTAACTTGGTCAACCCGAACTGGGGTGTGCGTCAGTTTGCGTCACAAACTGGTTTGTACCAGCCAATCAGTGTGGGTGTTGATCCAACTACTAACACACCGGTGTACAGTTTTGACCCGAACACCACGACCACCTTCTTCAACGATTTCAGCCTGGCGTCGCGCTGGCAGTTGCAGTTGGGTTTGCGGTATAGTTTCTAAAAACCGGGGTAAAACTTAGGTTTAAATAGCGTTAGGGCTGCTAAATACTTGCATTTTACAAACTTTTTTGTAAAAATGGGGTTTATTTAGCAGCCCTTTTTATGGGTTTTATTTTGTAAATATTTACCATGCAAGAAATAGCAACATTAGGTGGCGGTTGTTTTTGGTGCGTCGAAGCCGTTTTTCAAGACCTCAAAGGAGTGACCAAAGTAGAAAGCGGATATTCGGGCGGAAAGGAAGTCAACCCCACTTACAACGATATTTGTTCGGGACTTACCGGACACGCGGAAGTGATTCAGGTGAGTTTTGACCCCGAAATCATCTCTTACAGTGATATTTTGGAAATCTTTTTTGAAGTACACGACCCCACCACGCTTAACCGACAGGGTAACGATAGTGGTCCACAATACCGCTCGGTGATTTATTACCATACGCCCGAACAGGAAACCATTGCCCGGGCCGCCAAAACGGCCGCTCAAGCCGATTGGCCCAACCCCATTGTCACCGAAATTACGGCGTTTGACAAGTTTTACGTCGCCGAAAAATACCACCAGAATTATTTCAAAGACAATCCGCATCAGCCGTATTGTTCCTTTGTTATTTCGCCAAAAGTTCGCAAATTCCGCCAAAAGTTTGCAGATCGTCTCAAATAAAATACCTTTGTGCCATGAATGATCAGGAAAAGAAAGATTTAGCCCTTCGCGTAGAGCAGGCATTGGAAACAGTGCGCCCGCACCTTCAGGTAGATGGTGGTAATGTAGAAGTAGTGGAAATTACCGAAGATATGCGTGTGCTTATCCGCTGGACGGGCATGTGTGAATCCTGTTCCATGTCGGCTATGACACTTCGAGCCGGCATTACGGAGGCCATTAAAGGTAAAATACCCGAAATTATGGGCGTAGAAGCCGTAAATGGGGTAGTATTTGTATAAATAAATTGACAACACGACGATCTGACAATGATTGATTTACTTTCGCAGGGTTTGGATTTTATCCGCCATTTGGATGAACATCTTCAGAACCTGGTTACCGAATATCAAACGCTGACATACCTCATTCTGGCGCTGATTATTTTTTGTGAAACCGGCTTGGTAATAACGCCGTTTTTGCCGGGTGACTCACTTTTGTTTGCTGCCGGCGCGGTAGCCGCCAGCAGCCCCACCTTAAACGTATGGATTTTGATTCCCATTTTGGTGGGAGCCGCCATATTGGGCGATAATGTCAACTACTTTTTTGGGGATTTCTTGGGTAAAAAAGTATTTACCCGCGATTATTGGTTCCTCAAACGCGAGTATATCACCAGAACGCAGGAATTTTACGAAAAATACGGCGGTCGTACGCTTGTTATGGCGCGTTTTGTACCCATTGTACGCACATTTGCGCCATTTGTGGCGGGAGTTGGCGACATGACATACCGCCGGTTTATCGGTTATTGCATTGCCGGTGGCATTTTATGGGTAACCAGTATGACCCTCGCCGGTTATTATTTTGGCAAATTGCCCTTTGTAAAAGAGAATTTTGAAATCGTGGTCATTGGTATCATTGGCATTTCGGTGTTACCCATGGTGTTTGAACTTTTACGAAGCAAATTCAGCAAAAAATAAAGCCCCACCAATTGACATAAAATAACCCTGTAGGCTACATAGCGTACAGGGTTATTTTTATGCCCGTATCAAGGGCAGCAATCCGTTTCAGGGTTCCAACGGATAAGTCTTGCGTCAGTAAACGGGGTTCGGTGCCGGATTCATAACCAATGTCTAAAGTGCGCTGCAACAGTCCATCCCAAAGCAACCGTTGTGGTTCGGGCAAATGATCCAAAATGCTCAACATCGTCATAATAGTTGTTTCCGGGTCGTCAAAGGAGTCGCCTATCTCAAGATTTGACCACCAAAAACCATCTTCGGCTAAATCAGACCATAGCACTATAAAGCCGCTGGATGCCAAAAAATCAATTAATTCGGCGTGATTTTGGTCGGAACAAAGCACCAAATCCGTGTTCATGTAATGTAGTATCATCTTTATTTGATTTTAAGAGCATAAATATTTGCCAAAATTACGCAATAAATCGGAACTATGCAGCATCGCCCACAGTTTCTTACCCATTATGATGACCATAAAAGCGACTATTCACTCCATTCACAACCATCTGAGAGATACTTTTGATGCCGTTGACCAGTGGTTTGACCAATCCGAAGCCCTTCGCAACTGGCGGCCTAACGACGGCGGCTGGACAATCAACGAAATCCTGGAACACATTTCACTCACCAATTTTTTCCTGCTCAAACTCATTGACAAGGGCGGCAACAAGGCACTTAAACTGGCCGAAAAACCCGGCTGGGAAACGGAATTAACGGATTACACCCTGCAAACACCCGCACTTGATGAAGTTGGGCGGCACCTTTCGTTTCGCTGGATTCGCCCCGAACACATGGAACCGCAGCAACAACTGCCTATGTCGCATTTTCGGCCCAAACTCGCCGCCCAGCAACAAATTTGTTTAGACTGGCTCACCCGGCTACCCGATGGCCAGGGCACTTTGTACAAAACCACCATGACGGTAAATAATTTGGGAAAAATTGACGTGTATCAGTACATTTATTTCCTAAGTTTGCACGCTCAAAGGCATTTGGCCCAAATGGCCCGCAATGCCGCGCAGTACCCACAACATGACAGAAAATAACAACAAAGTTTCGTTTCAATTCATCAGCGAACCCTCCGATGTCAACTACGGCGGAAAAGTGCACGGCGGTATGGTGATGAAATGGATTGACCAAACGGCCTACACTTGCGCGCGCACGTGGGCAGGCACGTACTGCGTAACGGTATACGTGGGCGGCATTCGTTTTTACAAACCCATCAGTATCGGCGACGTCATCCGCATTGATGCGCACGTGATTCACACGGGCAGTACCAGTATCCACATCGCGGTGGATGTGTTTTCGCGGAGTTTTTCGGAGCCGGAGTTTGAAAAAAAGACCCACTGCGTTATTGTTTTTGTTTCGGTGGATGCCGATGGCAAACCCGTTCCCGTAAAAAAATGGGTACCCGAAACCGAGCAGGACAAACAATTGGAAATGTACGCATTAAAACTCAAAAAACTGCGCGAGCAGATTGAGGTAGAAATGAAGCCGTTTTTTTAAGAAGCCGTTTCCAATTGTCGAAAAATGGGAACCAGCGCGTGCCCTTTTTCGGATAAATGATACTCGATGTGCAAGGGCTTTTGGCGAACAACAGTTTTGATTAAAAGCCCCTGCTCTTCCAATTCTTTTAACGCAATGGCCACGGATTGCTTGTTGGCACCTTCTAACTGGCGCAATAATGCGTTAAAACGCAATGGTCCTTCGAGGGCGAGCCGAAACATTTGCAGTTTCCATTTCCCCGACAGCGATTTTATCAGTCCCTCCACGGGGCAATTTTCCGATTGTGGTGTAGTCATGTTTTTCTGACTAATTGTTTGTTCCGCCAATTGGGCCGAACTTTGTGGTGAAATTAAAACTTACACTTTAAAAATGACTGTACGAATCACCTTTTTTAGTCTGTTAATGCTTGTTTTATTAAGTGATTGTAACAGTCAGGACACCAGTAAAGGTATGGAAAACAACAAAATAAATCCACTTTTGTGCGATCCGGAGGTAGGAATTTGCGAAATACCCGGTACCAACGCCGCCAACGGCACTACTTCGGTTGCGGCAGTGACCAAACCCGTTAAAATTATTTATTACACCGATCCTATCTGTTCATCGTGTTGGGGCATTGAGCCGCAATTGCGCCGACTCAAACTGGAATACGCCAACAGCATTGAAATTGAATACCACATGGGCGGTCTTTTGCCCGATTGGAGTTATAACAGCGGTGGCATTAGTAAACCCTCCGACGTGGCGCACCACTGGGATGAGGTGAGTCTGCATTACGATATGCCGATTGATGGCGATGTGTGGCTCGAAGATCCGCTGGATTCCTCGTACCCGCCCTCCATCGCTTTTAAAGCCGCCCAAATGCAGGATGCCCACAAGGCCATTTTGTTTTTGCGCGAGATACGGCACATGGTGTTTTTGGGAAAAAAGAACATTACCAAATGGGCGCATTTGTCGGCCGCCGCCGTTACCACCGGTTTGGATACCGCGCAACTAAAACACGACTACGAAAACGACGCCCGAAAAGCATTCCAACAAGACCTCGAACTGGGTCGTAAACTGGGCGTCAGGGGCTTCCCTACCCTATTGTTTAGCGATACATCTGGGAATCAGGTAAAAGTGTACGGTGTAAAGCCCTACCAGCAATTTGAAAATGCCGTAATGGCTTTACACCCCGAAGCACTCAAAATACAATACGTGCAAACCTGGAAGGGTCTTTTCGCCCAATACCCTACCCTAACTACCCGCGAATACGCCGTGTTGAGTGGCGTGGATAAGGCCCTTGCCACTCAACAATTGGAAGCCTTGGAGCAAGAAGGGAAAATTACCCGCTATTCGACCAAAAACGGCGTCCTTTGGCGGGTAAAGTAGGTCGGCTACAATATTAAATTCATAGATATATTCCAGCCACGTCCGTCCGAACTCCAAACACCCGGCCCGGGATAAAACAAAGGCCGTTTGGTGAAATATTGGTTGTCCAAAAAATTACTGACACCTGCACGCAACACCAAATTGGGGAATACCCGATACGCCATGTTGAAGTCCCAAACGCCGTAGGCCGGTACAATTCCGCGCGCACCGTTGGCGGTAGGTGCTACCGTATTCAAAGGGTCGCTGAACGATTCGGCCACGTAACTATACTGGAGGACACCATTCCATTTTTTGTAGGCTGCATTGAGGCCGTTGCGGCTGATCCAACGCGGAACACTTTCCACAGAATTGCCGCTAATATCCCGGTTTTCGGTACCAACGGCCAATTGCGCATCCTGGTATTTTGCCTCCATAAAAGACGTGGAGGAAAAGACCGAAACCTGGCTTATGGGCGAGCGGTAAACGTAGGCTTCCGCAAAAAACTCAACCCCGTTGGTGTAACTGTTGCCGATATTGGTTTTTAGGATATAATTGGTGCCATTTTCGTTCACGACGATATTACCCAGCCGGTTATTGTACTGTACCCGAAACAAGGTGATATCGTACTTTAACACGTCTTTGATGCGGCCACTACTGCCCAATTCAAGATTGTACCCAAAAGCATTTTTCAGGTCTTTGTTGGCGCGTTCCAGGGTAGAACCGGGGATAATATCTTTAAACAACACCGGCCGATAGGCTTGCGAAATACCCGCGTACAAACGGGCATTTTCGGTCAGGAGATACTGCGTATTGATGCCCAAAGCGGGAATATTGTGATTAATCCGGTTGGGAATATCCTGCGGGTCCAAATAACTGATAAAACCGGTCATGTCCGTCTTTCCGTATTCGTACCGGAAACCGGGGGAGACAATGAATCGGTCCGTGAGGTAAATCATGTTTTCGACGGAGAACGCGATACTTTCGCTGCGGTACCACATATTGCGGCCCCAATCGCCGGTGATCGACAAATCAAAATCGGTGCCATTGGTGCCTTTGCCCTGCTGTCGGCGGTGCATGTCATTGTTGAAATAACGAATACCCGCCGCCACTACATTTTTAAACCGGCCAATTTGATAATGGTGCAACAAGCGCAACTCGGAGGTTTTTGAATCAAAATTATCAATATTTACCACCCGATTTCGCCATTGATTGGTCGCCGGATCAATGGCATCGGCGCGGTCGGCAAACCCCTCAAATTCTACGCTGTTGCGACTGCCGTACAAGCCGGAAACGATCCAATTCAATTGTGTATGGTCGCTAATTTGCCAGTTAAAATGAATGGAAGGCACATAAATATTGGGTTGGTAAAAATTACGGTTGCGCGTCGCTTGCCTAGGGTTGGCAAAAAACATACTATCCGTCAAGGGACCGGGCGATTGGTACACGTAACTATTGCGCCCCAATTCCATTGTAAGGTTCATCCGGCGGTTAATTTGGTATTGGATATTAACGTATTGCGCTTCGGAAGTAGAGCGGGCATTGTCGCGGTATCCCTCCGATGTGCGTCTTTGAATGTAGCCATAATACGTCCATTTGCCTTTACGCCCACCAACGGCATTATACGAACTGAGTAGTCCGAATGACCCCACAGTATTCATGGTTTCAAAGGAAAATGCGCGGGTAGTATCGGCCGTTTTGGTTACGTAATTAATCATACCACCAAATTCCGCGCCGTATTGTAAAGCCGCAGTACCGCGTACCATCTCCACATTTTTGACCGATTCCATGGGTGGGCTGTAATGGCTGGCGGGATAACCATAGATATCGGAGTTAATCACAACGCCATTTTGGCGGACATTAAACTCCCAACTGCGGTGCGGGTCGAGGCCGCGGGTTGCAATATTCACCTGATTTCCCGAGCCATCCATATCATAAACAAAAACGCCGGGTATTTTTGCAAAAATTTGTCGGCCGTTTTTTTCGGCAATATTTGCGGGCAAATCCTGCACATTAATCACTTCACTTTTGCGCCCCCCGATAATGTACGTTTGGTGTATTCCGGGAAGGGTTTTAACGGATTGATCGTGTCTATATCCGGTTACTGTAGTTTGTTTCAGTTGAACATTTTTTAAAGAATCCTGATTGACTTGGGCGGATAAAACCGCACTAAAAAAGATAAAAAATATAAATAAAAAACGCCTCATAAATACAAAATCTTATAGTAGTTTCTGAAATGCAAAAGTTAACTAATACCCCCTTCGCGGGTCAATTGGGGTGGGATTTCTTTTAATAGATAAGGGCGTTCCGTTTACCTCAATTAAGGTATCCATAGAATATTTGGCTTCATAAATCATGTTGCCGGATTCGTCCCATTTGCGCAAATAGCCGTTTTTTTTACCGGCCTGCATGGTTACGGCAAATTGTAATGCCCGATTGGGGTACCAAATAGAATCGCCGTTGATCCGGGCACCGTTGTGATAATACTGTATTTCCTGCACCTGCCCATCGGGATAGTAGAACACCGTTTTTCCCATTTGGACATCGTCGGCAAAAGCCCGTTCTGCCCTGATTTTCCCATCGGGATAATAATCAATCATTTTGCCATTTCTTTTTCCGTTCACCAAAGGCACCTGGCTTTTGATTTGGCCATTTTCAAAAAACTCCTTTCGGTCACTGTTTGAATTGGCGGTACAGGCCGCAACAAATAAAAGAAGTACCGGAAATATTATTTTGTCCATCAGAAATGTAACATTAAACAATTTCGTTTAAAAAACAATAACCGCACGGCCGATGCGCCATAGTTTGATCATTAAACTATACACGCATCGGTCGGGCGGTTATCGCACTGTTTTACTGCTGAAAATTTTTATTTTTTCCAGGGCAGGTTATTAATCTTGCGACCAATTTCGGTACCAAAGCGAACACCTTCTTCGCAATCCATGCGAAAGTGCACACCCAGTGGCACGCGAGACCAGGCATTTTCCTGTGCCATTTCGAAGAAACTACCAAAAGTACGGGGAGTGCCTTCAAACTCAACGCGCTTTTCGTGGCAACGATCGGTCATGGCGTAAGCATACCCAAAAAGATCGCCCAGGATTTCGGCACCGGCGGCACCCATAGTGGAGTGGCCAGAAGGATAAGCCGGGAACGAGGGCGTTACGCCTTCTTCACCCGTGAGTGGGTTATACAAAGCAGGTTTCCAAGTAGGATCAATAACGCGGTTGATGTACGTTTGTGGGCGTTCTACGTTGTAAAAGAATTTAGAGAACCAGCAAGCAACGGCCGAATCGTTAAGGGTGAAACCCATTTTGATGGTCATAAACAGTGCTATTTCGAGATTACTTTTTTCCAAACGTAATACCTGATCGCCAACCGCCAACCAGCGTGGACCCGGGCTGAATGTAAGATTGAGCAAGTCGTCGCTCCAAAATTCGCCCACCCATTCATCTTCGTAAGAAAGCGTTGGGGTATTTTGAGCGTACACTTCCAATGCCTGGGCGTACAATTCAGAAGTTGGTGCTGCTGAATAATTCAGGGGTTTACGACATAGTTTTTCGGTAATTGCAAAAGTGCGGGCACCGCCCCAAACTCCGCCCATGGGTTTGCCCGGGCCGGGGAAAGTTGGGCGCCAATCGCCTTCACTGTCGTAAAATTCATTCCAGTTATAATTTTGAAATGGATCAAGGTAGTGATCGTGGCCAATAACGTCCGTTTTTGAATATTCCCACACCGCAGCGGCTACGTCAATACCGTACTTGCGCGAGCGTTCAAAAACCTCGGTGCTGAGGGTTTCCCGGCTTTGCTCGTTCCATTTATTTTCCATTACCAGGATCTTTTGACGCAAATTTTCATCTACATTTGCGAAAAAACGGGGCATAAGATAACCATAAGAGGCATTAATCACCGTAGGCCAGTGGTACTCGGTGTTATCGGCCTC
Organism: Chitinophagales bacterium; assembly: GCA_013298845.1. Lineage (GTDB taxonomy): Bacteria > Bacteroidota > Bacteroidia > Chitinophagales > Saprospiraceae > M3007. The sequence continues at coordinate 15,770 of JAAFJN010000010.1, read as the reverse complement.
CGGAATGGTGAGACCAGCATACAAATTAGCCACCGAATTGTGGTCCGGCATACCTTTCAAACAGGCTTCATAGGCCGAAAGCCCCAAATAAGCCAAAGCCCGGGGTGCGGGGCCAGGCCGATAACCAGCAGCGTAGCGTTCTATTTCGAGAAATAGTTCGTTCCATTCGTAAATAACGTCGTTATCGAATGAACTGACCAGTGCGGCCTCCGGGGTGTCCGTTTCGTTCGTTTTACAGGCGGGGATTATGATACTAGCCAACAAGAGGAAAGCCATAAAACCCAACAAAAAGTTGTGTTTAAAAAAATTCATGTTTGTTCTTGATTAAGAATGTATGGTATTAAAAGTTTCGGGTACAAAGTTCAGGCCAAAATTGGCGGAGCAAATAAAAAAACCGATAAGAAAATTCTAAGAAATACAACGCAACTGCTGCGCATCGCGCAATAGTTTAGATATTTGCCCTTACATGAAGGTATTATTAATTGAAGATGAATTGAAGGTTGCCGAAAGTGTCAAGGCATTTTTGGAAGACGCCCAAATAATCGTTCATTGCGCTTTTGACGGAGCGACGGGTCTTCAAATGGCCCAAAAAAGCGAATATGATGTCATTGTCAGCGATATAATTATGCCACAACTAAATGGCGTCGAACTCTGTAAAAAAATAAGAAATGCCCATATAACCACCCCAATTTTGTTATTATCGGCTTTGTATCAACCCGAAGACAAGGTTTTGGGTTTAGAGTCCGGTGCCGATGATTACCTTTCCAAACCATTTGATTTACGCGAATTGTTGGCGCGGATTCAGGCATTGGTCCGCCGGGCGCACAATATCTCATCAGTGTCCAGTAAACTGGTTTTTCAAGACCTGGAAATGGACCTTCAAACGTTGGAAGTATGGCGCAGCAATGAAAAAATTATCCTTACCCCCCGCGAATTTGCCTTACTGACCTACCTCGTTCGCAACCAGGGCCGGGTTATTTCCAAAACAGAGTTATTGGAACAGGTTTGGAATATTGATGAACAAATTAACACCAACGTTATTGAGGTTTACATCGGGTATATCCGCAATAAAGTTGATAAAAAGTTTGAAAAAAAACTAATTCATACCCATCACGGGGTGGGTTATATCGTTAAAGAATAATGAAAATAAGAACACGACTTACGCTTCAGTTCATGTTGCTAACGGCCTGCATTTTTATTGCGGCATTGGTGTTTATTTACCAGCAATTTAAGTATCACGTTGAAAACGAGTTCTTTACGCTGTTGGAGGGGAAAGCACGAATGACGGCGCACATGGTACTAAAACACGAGGATGAACTAAAACCCATTGATGTAAACGTGGGTAACCCCGCCGATCGCCTGCCCGATGCCGGGAATATCCTGATCCTCGACCCTAAAATGCAACTGGTATTTGCCTTGAATACCGTGGGGAACCTGCCTACGCCCAGCCAGTTGGCCACGTACCGAAAAGCGGGCACCTGCAAGTTGCAACAAGATGGTTTTGCCATTTTTACCACCAATATTATGTCATCGTCGGGTGGTAACTACCTGGTTATTTCGGAAGATCGGCCCGATTTTTCCAAATTATACCAACTGCAAAACATCCTTTTGGTAACGTTAGTTCTGGTCGTTTTGGCGGTGGCTTATGGTGGGTGGTTTTACGCCGGGCAAGCCTTGTATCCAGTTTCGCATATCGTTCACGAGGTGGAACATATTTTACCCACCGATTTGAGTAAACGGATCAAAAATGAACACCAAAAAGACGAACTTTCCCATTTGGCGGCTACTTTTAACCGCTTATTGGACCGCATAGAATACGCATTTTACATGCAAAAAGGGTTTATTTCCAATGTGTCGCACGAATTACGCAACCCCCTTGCGGCCATGCACGCTCAGTTACAACTGGCTCAAAACAAAACCGGGTTGCATTCAGAACAAGATACACTACTCCGTTCGCTGCAAGAATACGTGCAAAATATGACCGATACTGCCGATAAATTATTACAATTGGCGCGTATTCACTCGCAGGAAAACACAATCGAGATGGAACCCATCCGCCCCGATGAACTCTTGTACCAAACGCGGGCGGCTTTGTTAAAAAACCACCCGGAATACACCGTAAAAATCCAAATTGACCAATTACCCGAAGACGAATCGTTGATGTGTGTACAGGGCAATGAAGCCTTGTTGCGCACCGCTCTTTTAAATTTATTTGAAAACGGGTGCAAGTTTTCACCCGATAAAACGGTGGTGGCCCGGATCGGCCTTCAACCCGATAACCAACTGGAAATTGCCGTATCTAACGCCGGGGCACCCATCCCTCCCGATGAAATAGAACGCATTTTTGAACCCTTTTACCGGAGCACCCAGCATACCCGCCAAAAAGGCTCGGGCGTGGGGCTTTCTCTGGTAAAAAGTATCGTCAAATTGCACCAAATTGATCTGCGCGTCCAATCAGATGAACATAATGGCACCACTTTTACGCTGCTTTTTGCCCTCAACGAGCCGGTTGAGTTGGCGGTACCCGACAGTAATATGCACGTACCCCAAAAACACCTTCACACCACCAATTTGCGCCTCAAAAGTCTCGCGCGGCTATTTTACGCGTTGGTAGTTGCGGCGGTTGTGTGGAGTGGTTGCAGGCCCTCGGGAGAAGAACCCTCCGAATCAAAAGATGCCGTGACCGTAGTTCAGGAGTGGAATAAATTACTGGTGGATTTGGACCAAAACACCGAAGGTTATCGGCCTCCCGTGAGCGCGCGTATGTTCGCGTACATGGGTATTGCCGCGTGGGAAACCGGATTGCCTTTGTATAAAAATGGGGTGTCCATTGCCAAAGAAACGGGTGGTTTGGTGCCGCCCATTTGGAGTTCGGATCAAAAATTTATTCCGGCAATTGCTTTAAATTCGGCCTATTCCGTCATGACGAACTACTTCTTCGCGACAACCGAAATGACGTCAAAACAGCGCTATTTAGCACTTTCGGAACATTTTTTGGCCCAATTCAGCCAGGAATACACCGAAGAAGAAATCAATGCCTCCGCTCAATATGGCAAAACCGTAGCGCAGGCCGTGTGCGCCTGGTCGGCCACCGATTCGATTGGGCACATGGCGCACTTGTTTAATTACGACCGCAATTTTATTCTGCCGCAACAAGCCGGAGGGTGGCAACCGGACAGCAACGAACGTTACCCGGCGTTGTTGCCGCATTGGGGGAAAGCGCGCACTTTTTATTTGCACGTAGATGAAATAGGCATCCCCCCGGTAAAGCCCCATTTTTCGGAAGATAAAGGCTCGGTTATGTTTGCACAAGCGATGGAGGTTTACGCTATTTCGCAACCCTTATCGCCCGAAAAACAATGGATTGCGAATTTTTGGAGCGATGATTTCTCCGGTGTTTCATTTACCACAACTGCCCGCTGGATTTCCATTGCGCACCAGGCCGTAGAGCAGCAGCCGCCATCCCTCAAAACGGTATTGGGCCTTTATCTGAAACTGGGTATCGCCCTCAACGACGCCGCCGTAACGTGTTGGTATTCCAAATACCTGTACAATGTCGAAAGGCCCGCCACTTATATTCGACGCAATATTGAGCCTAACTGGAGTCCCTTGCACGAAGCGCCGCCGTTTCCGTCGTTTCCATCGGGGCACGCTACTTTCGGGTATGCGGCAATTGGTGTATTGGAGCAGGTGTTTGGAGAAAATTTTGAAATGACCGACAACAGTTATGTCAATCGAAAAGAACTTTTGGGGATGCCCCGTTCTTTTTCCAATTTTAAAAGTATGGCATACGAAAATGCCCTTTCTCGGCTGTATAACGGGGTACATTACCGAATGGATTGCGAAGAAGGAATTCGTTTGGGCAGTTTGGTTGGTACCCGTATCCAACAGTTAACATTGTTTAATGCGGCGGTACAGACTGTGCCTCACCGCGAAGGAGGTCAATGAGACCTGCGTTCAGGGCACACTCCGGGGCGGTTTGAGTTTTGTACCGGGAAACCCAAAAGCAAAATCCAAACCGCCGCACGGAGCCGGATTTAGCCCTTTTTTGCTTTGATTGTAATAGCAACCGACACGTTATCGTCAATCATTTTATCTTTTACGGTTCCAATAATGCCGGAACCGAAGTTGATGCCCCATTTGGTGCGGTTAATAATAAAAGTGGCCGATTCCGCCGAAAGTTCGTTCTCGTCTAATTTGAGTTTTACCGGAATATTCACCGGATTAGTCTTGTCTTTCATGGTTAAAGTCCCCGCAATGACGTTATTAAAATCGGGAGTATTGCTGGGCAATTGTTCCTGAATGGTAAATTCGGCCGTTGGGTAACGGTTGGCTCCAAAAAAATCGTCGGATTTGAGGTGCCCCAACAACTGTCCTTTTTGGGTATCGTCGAGTTCGTCCATAATTTCGAGCGACGTCATATCCACCTGAATTTTACCCCCCAAAATACGGCCTTCTTTTACGATAACCGAACCGGCTTTTACGTTCATTTTGCCATTGTGTTGGCCTTTTACCGATTTGCGACCGGTCCAGTACACCGTTCCTTCGGTAATATTATAAACTGCGGCACCTTCGGGTGATGGTGTGGGTGTCATTTGGATTTTTTCCGGCGCGGCGGGTTTTTCAGCCTCGGCGGTTTTGGGTTCGTTTTTACAAGCGGGAAACGCGGCGAGCGCCATTAAAGCAACAGTGCTGAGTACTAAAAATGATTTTGACATTTAATAAAATAGGTTGAACCGATCGGCAGCGCGGTTGTTTTTTTGTAAAAATGAAGTTGTACTGCCGTACAATGTTATACGTGAATACGATAACGTTTTGCGTGGGCAAAACGTAGTAATAAACAAAAAATTGGAGCGTGCATTTTTTTATCGTAGGTTTGCCCGCTCTAAATCCACCACAAAATTATGACACTAGAGGACACAGATTACAACAACCTGAAACAAAGGGTTCAAAAATACCAGGAAACCCTCCAAAACACGGTAAATTATCGCAACTTGTGGCAAGGTGAACTTTGTCAAGCCATCATCAATCAATTAAAAGAAGCCGTGAGTATCGTCGGTTTGCCGGGCAAAATTGAGCATCGCCGCGAAATCCAAAACCTGGAGGCGGTTGTTTTTTCCTTGGGTGTTGGCAGCAGCGGCTTGGGTGAACCCGTGGGTGATGGCCTCAAACGCGACCTTATCAAACAGAATGGTTCATTGGTGTACCAGCAACTGTTCAACGGCAAAATTCTGGTGCTCATCAACTATCCTTTTATTGAAAAATACGGCCAGCCACAGCCACCCAAAACCATCGCGATTTACCGCCCCGAAGAAATAAAAACACCGTTTATTCTCCGACACCTGGAAACATTTGTCACCGAAGTCAATAATTGGGAAGACTACGACGACGACGCACCCGAACCTAACCAACGCATCGGGTTTAAAATGAATTTTGAAACAAAAGATAAAGCATGAAAAAACACTTGATAGCGCCCTCTTTGCTGGCCGCCGATTTCACCAAACTCGCCGATGATATGGCGATGGTAAACCGCAGCGAAGCCGATTGGTTTCACGTAGATGTGATGGACGGGCGTTTTGTTCCCAATATCACTTTTGGGATGTTTATCGTGGAAGCAATGGCTAAAATGGCCCAAAAACCCCTCGATGTACACCTGATGATTGTGGAACCCGAGCGTTACATTGAACAATTCAGGGCCGCCGGAGCCGAAGTAATTACGGTTCACTACGAGGCTTGTCCACATTTGCACCGCACCATTCAGCAGATAAAAGCCACCGGAGCCAAAGCCGGTGTGGCGCTCAATCCGCACACTCCCGTTTCGGTGTTGGAAGACCTCATCGAAGACCTGGATTTGGTGTGTTTGATGTCGGTAAATCCGGGTTTTGGCGGGCAAAAGTTCATTTATCAAACCTTGCCCAAAACCCAAAAACTCCGCAGTATGATTGAAGAGCGCAACGCCGCAACGCTCATCGAAATTGACGGAGGCGTGGGTTTACAAAACGCCGAAAGTTTGCTCAAAGCCGGGGCCAACGTATTAGTCGCCGGTAGCAGTGTTTTTGCGTCCAAAGACCCCGAGGCAACGATCAGCGCCATGAAAGCGTTAGGTGGATTACAATTTTAGGCGCATATTCGCCGGGAAAACACACGCATGAAACAGATTGACAAATTACTGCTGAAGAGTTTTATCGGGCCATTTTTCGTGGCTTTTGGGGTCGCGTTGTTCGTACTCATCATGCAGTTTTTATGGCTGTACATTGATGAAATTGCGGGCAAAGGGGTGAGTATTTTTATTATGCTCGAACTGATTGGTTACCTCTCGATTTCCACTTTCCCCATGGCGTTGCCCATTGGGGTGCTGATTGCGTCGGTGATGGTAATGGGTAACCTGGCCGAGCGCTACGAACTTTCCAGTCTCAAATCGGCCGGGGTTGCCCTTTTGCGGGTAATGGTGCCGCTCATGGTTGTGTGCACCGGCATTGCGTTGTTTTCTTATTTTTGTTCCGACTACCTGATTCCCAAAGCCAATTTGCAGTTTCGCTCGCGGTTGTTTGACATTCGCAAACAAAAACCCGCGCTTTCGATTGAAAAAGGCACGTTTAACGAAGATTTTCGCCAATTTATCATTCGGGTGGGCGAAAAATCCAAAGACGGCGAAACCATTGGAAATGTCATCATTGAAGACCAAACCAACAATGGTCGGACCAAATTCAGCCAAATCCTCGCCGACAGCGGCCAAATGTTTACGACCGTTGATAAACGTTATTTTGTGATGAACCTTTTCGACGGGGCGCAGTACCAGGAACCGGGCGGCAACGGGGTGCAACAAAAACAAAAGTATCCGTTTATACGCACCAATTTTAAATCGTGGACCAAAGTGTGGGACATGCAGGAATTTGAAATGAATCCCACCGATCAGGAGCGGTTCAAGTCTCAGCGTTCGATGCTCGGCGTTGACCAACTCAATGCCAGTATTGACTCCATTAACGTCATGATTTACAACGGTCGGCAAGACATGGCGGGCGACATGCTCATCAACCTGAAACGCAAACCGATGCTGCAAATGAACCCGGTTGCGGCCAAACAAGACAGCATCAACAAGGCCAATTTGCTCAAATCGAGTTCAAAAAAGAAGTTACGCAACCAACAACCCGCGCAGATACCCCCTTCCGATGCATTTAAAGCACTGGGTGTTCCGCCGGGTACGCCGTTGCAGGAAATCAACAAACCACTCAAAGATTACCCAGAATTTCTCGCCACTTTTCCCGAAAAATTTCACAAAGACATGCTGGAAGATGGCGTACGGCAAGTCAAATTGCATTTAACGACCATTGAAAACCGCACTGCGCAAATTGACAACCGTCGCCTCGAAAACGCCAAAATTGGTTATGAACTGTACTCCAAACACGGTTCCGCACTGGTGTGCATTGTGTTTTTGTTCATCGGGGGGCCAATGGGGGCCATTATTCGCAAGGGCGGGTTTGGTTACCCGATTCTGGTATCCATTGTATTTTTTGTGACCTTTGTATTTTTGACTATTTTATGCCGAAAACTGGCTGAATCGTTCGTTTTGGAGCCATTTTGGGCGGCTATGGCACCCTGTATCATTATGATGCCCATTGCCTTTATTTTGACCAAAAGGGCCAGCAACGACGAAGCCCTGTTTAGCACCGACCGCCTCGAAAGTGGAATACGTTGGCTAAAAAATCGTTTCACCCGGAAAAAAGTACAGGAGGTTCAATCCTGATTTTACATGTCATTACAACACGCCGAGATCTATTTTGGCCCGTCTGAATTACACGGAAGGGGTGTTTTTGCCGCCAGAGACATTGAGGCTGGTGAAATTATTGAAATTTGTCCCGTATTAATTTTTCCGCAAAGTCAATTGCCACATATTCGCCAAACCATGCTCGACGATTATTATTTTGACTGGGGCGACGACGGGGCTTTTTACGCCGTGTGTTTGGGTTACGGCTCTTTGTACAACCACGAATACGAACCCAACGCGGAATACGGCATGGATTTCGCCGCCGAAACCATTGATTTTTACGCCGTTAAAGATATTCCGGCCGGTACCGAAATTACGGTAAACTACAACGGCGAACCCGGGAACAGGGAAAAGGTTTGGTTTGAAGAGTAGAATTTTTGCATAAAATGACCTACTTTTGCCGTAATAAACTCAAATAAAAAAGAAATCCATGATCATCGCCAATCCGATATACGATGTCGTTTTCAAATATCTCTTAGAGGATATTGAAATTGCCCGTGAACTACTTTCTACTATTTTGGGGGAAGAAGTCGTCAGTTTGGAGGTAAAACCACAAGAAACCTCCACCGAAAGCCAGGCTTCCAGCGTTAGTATTTTAAGATTTGATTTCAAAGCAATCATTAAAACCAAGTCGGGTGAGCATAAAAAAGCCTTAATCGAATTACAAAAAGCCAAACAGGTATTTGATGTTATGCGATTCAGGCGTTATTTGGGCGACAACTACCGAAAAGAAGACGTTGTTTTGGAAGAAAATGGCATATCTAAAAAACTTCCTTTACCAATTGTAACTATTTATTTTCTTGGCTTCCCGTTGGACAATATCAAAAATGCCGTTGTCAAAGTTAACAGGGATTACAAGGACGTAATAACTCAGGAAGTATTGGATGTAAAAGAAGATTTTGTGGAGTTATTGACCCATGATTCTTATCTAATTCAATTAAAACTATTGGCTGGCAGATCAAGGACAAAACTTGAAAAGGTATTACAGGTATTTAGTCCCGAATTTAAGACACAGGATAAACATCAATTAGACTTCAAAGGGGACTTGAACGAGCCTTTGGTGCAAAAGATGGTTGCCCGATTGGAAAGAGCCATAGCCAGCGAGGAAATACGGGACAAAATGGACGTTGAAGACGAAATTGACCGGATATTTGAACGAGAACTGGCAAAATTAGCGTCGGAAAAAGATAAAGTTATCGCATTAGAACGGCAAAAAGCAGAAGCAGAACGGCAAAAAGCAGAAGCCAAGGAGCAAGAATTAGAGGTTAAAGAACAAGAATTAGAAGCCGAAAAACAAAAAGCGGAGCAGTTATTAAAAGAGTTAGAAGAATTGCGCAAACAGTTGAAAAAATAAAGGGTGTGTTTTGAGGCAGTAAAAATACTGCTAATTTTGAAATTGCCCATCTTGCGCTCCAAAATTAAACTTTTCCCATTCCAAACAGTCTTAACCCGCATGAATAAACTACTACTACTTCTCGGAATTTATTGTCTGTTCTCCGGCAATGCCCCTGCGCAAAACCTCTATTTCCCCCCTTTAACCGGCTCCACCTGGGCCACTACCCCACCTCAGGATTTGGGTTTTTGCCAGGAACGAATTGACAGCCTCTACGCTTTTCTGGACGAACGCGACACCAAGTCGTTTGTGCTGCTCAAAGACGGCAAAATTGTGTTGGAAAAATACTTCGGCACCTATACCAAAGACTCTATTTTTTATTGGGCTTCGGCGGGCAAATCCCTCGCCGCCTTTTTGGTAGGCATGGCCCAGGATGAAGGTTTGTTGGATATTAATGACAAAACCTCGGCGTATTTGGGACAAGGCTGGACTTCGTTGACACCCGCCCAAGAGGATTTGATTACCATTCGCCACCAATTAACCATGACCACCGGCCTCGACGACGGCGTGCCCGACGACAATTGCCTCACTCCCGCTTGTCTGGTGTTTAAAGCCTCGGCCGGTACCCGCTGGGCCTATCACAATGCGCCTTACCACCTGACACACAACGTGGTGGCCAATGCTTCGGGGATAACGTTTCAACAATTTACCCGCACCCGGTTGTTTGAAAAAGTGGGTATGAACGGTTTTTGGTTCAATTATGTCATGTACGGACGTGCCCGCGATATGGCGCGTTTTGGGTTATTAACGCTGGCAAAGGGCGTGTGGAATGGCGATACCCTTTTGCACAACCAAAACTACTACAACGATATGATTAACCCCTCACAAACCCTGAACAAAAGTTACGGGTACCTGTGGTGGCTCAACGGAGAACCCAGTTTTATGTTACCCACCGTTCAATTTGTATTCCCCGGCCCTTTATTGTCCAATGCCCCCGCCGATATGTATTCGGCACTCGGGAAAGATGACCAGAAAATCCACGTTGTTCCCAGCAAGGGATGGGTAGTCGTCCGGCAGGGCCTAAGTGCCAGTGCCAGCCCTGTACCCATTGATTTCGACAAAGACCTGTGGGATTACCTTAACGCGCTGGAATGCACCTCGTCCAACGAAGAAATAGCCGCCACAAACACCACGGGCATCAAAGCCATTCCCAGTGTTTCGACAAATAGTTGGACCATTGAGTGCGGTACGGGATACACTCGGGCAACGGTCATCAACACTTGGGGAAAAACGGTACAAAACATTTCGATTCCCGAGGGTGCAACTGCTTTCCAATGCGGTTCAGCCGCACTTGCCGCCGGGGTGTACCACGTCGTGGTAATGGATGAACATGGTCGTTATACCCGAGTTTCGGTGGTTAAAACGGTGAAAAATTAGACAACCGGAGTTTTGAACATCGAACATGGTTTTCTGGGTGCTGATGACTGAATTCGATGAGGCTCTTTCATAAGTTGACACTTCGGTGCTCGATGTTCGGCGTTCGGTGTTCGGTGTTCACTTACTTAAACTTGTCTTCACCAACGAATCGCTTGTACGGTTTGGCAAAAAAATCGGCCACAACGGCGTTGAATATTTCTTTGTAAACGACGGGCGTGGAATGTCCTGAATTGGGCAGAATCCACAAATAGGAACGCGGAATTGATTTGGCAATCAGCAGCGTATGTTCCGGTTTAATGACATCGTTATCACCGCCAATCACCAGAACGGGGCATTGAATCGCACTCAATTGCCCCGTTTTGATGTGGGGTTCGTACGACAAGAGCCGGGTAAGTTTCCGAAACGCCTTTACATCGGTGGTTTGGGGTACTTTAGCGAGGCTGTCGTTCATCATCTTAACCATATCGTGGATTTCGTTGTCCACCGCCGATGTATCCGGCCACAAATTAGCGCCGGTAATAGCCATGGACGACACTTTTTTCGGGTGGCGCAGGGCTAGTAGCAAGGCGTTGATTCCGCCGTCGCTCCAGCCCACAATCCGGCACGAATCAATGCCCAAATGGTCCAATAAGGCGGCGTAATCGTCGGCCATCATTTCGTAACTGAGCGAATCACGCGGGTCAAACGATTTACCCTGGGCGCGGCTGTCAGCGACAATGACCCGGTATTTTTCAGAAAAATACGGAATTTGCCCTTTAAAATCGGCGATAGAGCCACCATTACCGTGAATAAATAATAGGGGTTCGCCTTTTCCGTATTCTTCATAATACATCCGTAACCCACGGACCGGAGCGTATTTGCCCAATTTGTTTTTTCCGTAGTTCACCGATTGGGCAAAAAGGGCCATTGGAAAAAAAATTATGGCCAGCAGCAGTATTTTTTTCATCATTTTCAAAAATTTGTTGTCTCTATAATTGCGCTCAAGTCGCATTCTTGCATAAAATTAAATCAAAGTTAGACTGGAATAAGCAGTATCCAACTACCTTTGCACGTTTTTTTACACAAAACCTTTTCTTTCTAACAAATAACGTAAATCGTAACATTTATGCTCAAACAAATTTTAACCTCTTTAATACTCCTCATCGGCTCGATGGCCGCTTTATACGCGCAGCCTAACGACCCCATCCTTTTTACCGTTAAAGGGAATCCCGTTCATGTATCCGAGTTCAAAGGGATTTACACAAAAACCAACCAGGACAAAGCGGATTTTAGCCGCGCTTCGTTGGAAGAATACCTTGATTTGTACGTAAAGTTCAAATTAAAAGTACAAAAAGCCCGCGATCTTTACCTTGATACGGTTCCCGCGCTCAAATCAGAATTGGATGGTTATCGCCGCCAATTGGCCGCTTCGTACCTCGTTGACCGCGAAGTGACCGAAAAACTGGTGCGCGAAGCCCACGACCGTATGCTCCGCGACGTTGAAATCAGCCATATCTTTATTCCGCTCGATAAAAATGCGGCGGCTAAAGACACAATTGTGGCCTTCAACCGCATTCAGGACATCATGAAGCAGATTAAAGGTGGAAAATCCTTTGACCAGGCACTATTAGACAACACCGAAGACAAAGCCACCAAAGACAGTAAAGGTTACGTCGGTTTTGTGACGGCCATGCTGCCCGACGGTTATTACAACCTCGAAAATGCCGTTTATCGCGCTAAAGCGGGCGATATTACCGGCCCGGTACGCACCAATAGCGGTTACCACATCGTAAAAGTACAGGGTTTCCGCCCCGCACGTGGCGAAGTGGAAGTTTCCCAAATTTTGATCCGCAAGGGCGATACCCCGGAAAAAGCCGCATTGGCTAAAACGCGCATTGACAGCGTGTACAACGCCCTCAAAGCCGGTGCCGATTGGAGTAGCCTTTGCTCCGTTGTTTCGGAAGACAACATGACCAAAAGCAAAAATGGCGACATTGGCTTTTTTGGCATTAACCGTTACCAAAAAGGGTTTGAAGATGCCGCTTTTGGCCTTAAAAACGACGGTGATTTTTCAACGCCGGTGGAAACGACCATCGGTTGGCACATTATCCGCCGCAAATCGGCGCGCCCCATTGCGTCCTTTGAAACTATGAAACGGGGTTTGAGCGACCGCGTGAAGCGCGATAGCCGCAGCGAAGCCGCCAAACAAAGTATCATCGCCCGGATTCAGCGCGAAGGTCAGTTCAAAGAGTTCCCCGAAGCATTGGCCAAATGGACCGCCATGCAGCACGATACAGTTTTTCACACCTTTAAATGGAAAATGGACCCCGCCAAACCGTTGACGCCACTCTTTAGTTTTGGCATGAAAACCTACTCGTTGACCGATTTTGAACAATATTGCGCCAACGCCAGCCGCGAACGCATGCGTGGAAAAGGGTATCCCGTGGAAGAGACCATCTCAAAATTGTACAAACAATGGAAAGACGAAACTACCCTGCGTTTTGAAGAAACCCAACTCGACCAAAAATACCCTGAATTCCGCGACCTCATGCGCGAATACGAAGGTGGTATGTTGTTGTTCGAAGCCGCTAAAGTAGAAGTGTGGGACCGCGCCAATACCGATACCATTGGTTTGGAAAAGTTTTTTAACGAAAACATCAAAGACAAATACAAATGGGATGAGCGCGCTAAAGTGAGCATTTACACCATCAAATCCAGCGATCCTCAATTATTGGTAAAAGTGCGCGAAATGGCCGCAAAAAAACCATCCGCCGACGTGTTGAAAAAATTCAACAAAAAAGAAGAGATGGTAAACGTTATGGAACGCGTGTACGAAAAAGGTAAAAACAAAGACCTCGATGCCATTTGGAAAGCTGGTTCTTTGACCGCTCCCCGCACCGACGAAGGTACCAAAACGGCCAACTTCATGAAAATTGAAGAAATCATGCCCCCAACTTCTAAAAAATTGACGGAAGCAAAAGGTTACGCCGTAGCCGATTACCAAGACTTTTTGGAAAAAAACTGGGTGGAAAAATTGCGTCAGGAGTATAAGGTAGTGGTTAACAAAGACGTACTTGAAAGTTTGATTAAAAAGTAATGGATTTTTCCCTGCAACATACGGATTCAGGCTCGCGCGCTCGCGCGGGCCTGATCACTACCGATCACGGTACCATTGAAACCCCCATATTTATGCCCGTTGGCACGGCGGCAACCGTAAAAGCCGTGCACCAACACGAATTATCCCGCGATATTCAGGCCCAAATATGCCTCGGAAACACGTACCATTTGTACCTCCGCCCCGGCCTCGATGTATTGCGCGAAGCCGGAGGCATCCACGGTTTTAACGGCTGGAAGGGTCCGGTTTTGACCGATAGCGGTGGTTTTCAGGTGTATTCGTTGGCGCACCGCCGCAAAATCAAAGAAGAAGGGGTTACTTTTCAAAGCCACATTGACGGCAGTAAACACTTTTTTAGTCCCGAAAACGTAATGGACATCCAGCGCGTCATCGGGGCGGATATTATCATGGCGTTTGACGAATGTACGCCCTACCCTTGCGAGTACGCTTACGCCAAAAAATCGCTGGGGCTTACCCACCGCTGGCTCCAACGCTGCATCGAGCAGTTCGACAATACCCAGCCCTTGTACGGTTACAGCCAAACCCTGTTTCCCATTGTGCAAGGCAGTACCTACAAAGATTTGCGCGTTGAATCGGCCGAAACCATTGCCTCCTTCGACCGCGAAGGCAACGCCATTGGCGGTTTATCGGTGGGCGAACCCGCCGAAGAAATGTACGCCATGACCGAAATAGTCACCGATATTTTGCCCAAACACCGCCCGCGTTACCTCATGGGAGTGGGCACCCCGGAAAACCTGCTGGAAGGCATTCAGCGCGGCATTGACATGTTCGACTGTGTGTTGCCCACCCGGAACGCCCGCCACGGCCTCCTGTACACCTCGGAAGGCATTATCAATATCCGCAACCAAAAATGGCAACGCGATTTTTCGCCCATTGATGCCAACAACACCGTGCCCACCAGCAGCGCCCACAGCAAAGCCTATTTGCGGCACTTGTTTATCAGCAATGAAATTTTGGGAATGCAAATTGCGACCCTGCAAAACCTCGGTTTTTTCCTTTGGCTGGTGAAAGAAGCCCGCAAACACATTTTGGCCGGTGACTACATGACCTGGAAAAACGAAATGGTTAAAAAAGTAGGTGTTCGGTTGTAGGTATTTTTTTTAACAAAAATTCAAGTTTTCACCCCAAACATTCCAATAACGTATGCGTATAATTATCCTCTTTTTGGCCCTGTTCCTGGTGTCTTTCGTATCGGCCCAACCCGTTATTTACAACGACACCCAAACCCTCATCACCGGTACCTGGGATGAGGCTGGTACCGGTGGTTCGGCGACCTTGTCCGAAGTAACGGGCGAAACCCCGCACGAAGGCACCAAGCACTATAAATTTGTTTATTCTTTTACCAATTGGTGGGCCGGCGTTGGCCTAAACATGGATAATTGGGGCAATAGCAGCGCCCGCAATTTATCGGGATATACCCATTTGCGCATAGCGTACCGGGGCCTTTCGTCGGGTCAAACCCTGACGATTCAACTGAGAAACGGCGCAAATTTTGGCAATCAGGTGGATATTGGCGGAACAGCCGGAGCCTACACCGTAGTAGATATTGCCATGAACGCACTCACCGCCAATGGCAATATTAACGCCAATGCCATCCGGGAAATTGATTTGGGCGTGAGTTCATCTACCCAAAGCGGCAGCGGCACGGTGTATTTTGACGCCATTGAATTGGTGAACTCCGGCGGCGGCGGCAACAGCGGATTACCCGCTTCACCCGAAACCATGGCCCGAGCCAGTTCCCTGAGTTTGGGGGTGAATACTTCTAATTGGCTGGAAGCCTGGTGGTTGATTCAATTTGGGGCGTATCCTGAAGTGAATAAATACAACCGCGCTAAAGTGAGCGCCTTGCGCGACGCCGGATTTACCACGTTTCGCCTGCCCGTCATTTTTGAACGGCTCGGCAGTACCTCCGCACCGTATCTGCTCGATTTTAACCACACGGCGTTTGATTTGGTGGACAGTATGATTTTGTGGGCCAATGATTACGATTTTAAATTGATCATTGACAACCATCACGGCTACGAACTGAGCGATGCCAATTATACTTCTCAAATCCCCCGTTTGGTGGCCGTTTGGCAACAATTAACCGACCGTTACGACTACCTCGATCCCAATCGTTT
>JAAFJN010000001.1 GCA_013298845.1 Chitinophagales bacterium | reverse complement strand
CAGTTGCTTGACCGTAAGCCCACAAAGATGGATCAAACGCTTCGCAAGACACCGTTACGTTCGCAGGAGCCTGGCATACTGGCTTCAACTTGTCTTCTACCAATACTTGTACCATTACATCGCTGTAGTGACCTTCAAACTCTTCCAAACCAGTTGTACCAGTACCTGGATTTACGTCGTACACACGGAAGATAACCATGATGGTATCACCGATGTCTTCGCAGCAGAATTTCACCTGTGGGTGGAAACGATCAACCAATTGGCATGGGTTGTTGTCCATGCGGCGTACTTTGAAATACACTGGTCCGCAGTTATCGTAAGAACCATCGTCGAAAGTAGAGGCATTGATAAACGCCATACCGTCAATACCGATGGAAATCTGTGTCCATTCGTCCGCCGCAACTTGTGGAGGAGTTTGGTCAACAACTGTCAAATCAAAAGAAGAAGTAGAAGCGTTACCGCAGTCATCAGTGATGGTGTAAACTACTTCGTGGTTACCGATTGGCAAGCAAGGCGTAAAGCCGAACGTCGCCAAAGTATCTGGAGTCCACAGGTTGTTACCTGGGAATGTTGTCAATGTACCGTTTACAGTGAATGTACCGATCAGGTCGCCAGTGTACTGGTCGTAACCATAGATAGTAGCAACTGCGCTGGCGATGCGTGAGCAGTTGTCTGCAACAATAACGTTTGGTAGATCAACAGTTGCGCAGCAATTGTTAGCGTTTGTGCTGGCTTCTACGTCGTCAATATTACCAATAGATGGGCCATCTTCGTCAACAACTTTAACCAACTGAATGTAGTACTGTGGGTTAGAAGTTGGTGGGAATGGAGACGTTGGCAAACACCAGTCGTATACAGTCCAAGTACGGAGAATTTTGTAAGTACCGTCGCAAACTGTAAGGATTTGGTCCGTGTAAGTTACGTTCAACTCGCAGTAAGATGCGTTTGGATACAATTTGTACTCTTGGTTCACACTTCCGTCGAAGTAAAACGGAACACCCGTTACCAATGGTGAAGTGTTTGGATTTGAACAGTTTACAGTAACGTCATCTGGGAAATCAACATCACCAACGTGTACGCGCTCTACGTAGATAAATTGCGTGCAAGTAGAAACGTTACCAGAAGCATCAGTAAATGTCCAATCGCGCTTGTAGTAACCGCTCAAGTCACCGTTTTGAACGGTACCGCATGGAAGGTCAAACCAAGTGTCGTGGAATGTACGAGTAACTGAAGAACAGTTGTCCGAAGCAGTTGGATAAACATCATCGTAACCGAGGCCATCCAATGAACTTGGAGAGAAGTTAGTCACTGCGCAAGGCACTGTAATGTCAACACAATCAACTACAGGTGGCAATTTGTCTTCAACGCTGATGTAACCCCAGCAAGATTGACCAGAGTTCAAGTCGCGAACGCGAACTTGGATAGTCTGGTTAACGTGGCTGTTGTTAGCAACGAAGTTACCTGATGAAGGCACCCATACGTTGTTGATTTTGGCCTGCACCTGAAAGTTGCCACCTGGGCACATTTGAGCAGGTGTTCCTTCGAGAATCATGTCTGCATCCAATGTAACGGAGCAGTCTTGATCCAAAGAAATTTGAACAAGGTTGTTACAAGTCAAAGAGCACTGAGCCGACAAATTTGCATTTGCAACGGCAGTCATTGCCAAAACGAGCAACCAACCCCAAACATTTTTAGCGATAGTAAAATTCGCTTTCCTCATGAGATTAGAAAAAATTTAAATATTAATGATAAAATTGTTAAAATTACAAGTTTGTATAAATAGCAAGAACCCGCCGCAAGACACCTCGTCATTGCAGTAGGTTTAATTATTTCTTTACAGTGCCGACAACAGCAATTGATGTACAAAAGGAGTCGGGAAAAGAAGTGTAGATGTAACCAAATTTCATGAGTTGATTAATTAACACGATGCTGATTAAATAAAGATGACGCAAAGGTAATTACTTGGATTTTAATAAAAAAGAAAAAAGATCCTTTTCTGTGTTTTTTAACAATACTAAGCAAACGAAATGCCAATACACGACACAGGCCTACCCAAATTACGGTATTTACGAATTCCCTAATGGGATCTGATGTTCAAATACCATCCGAATCAGGCTTGCAGTGCTGTTTACCTTGAGTTTACGCATAATGTTTTTACGATGTACGCTTACGGTCTGGTCACTGATAAACAACCGATCTCCAATCTCTTTGTTGGTCAATGCCTGACCTATATACCTAATAATCTCCATTTCGCGCTTGGTTAACCCGTACTTTTTAATAAATAACTGCTCGGGTATCGTAGCACTTTGTGCGGTACTGCTCTTTGACTCCGAAGGGATTGTCTGTACCCCTCTGCCTATGTACGTACGACCTTCACTGACTTCCCGGATGGCACTGCGCAACTCATCTTTTGACGCCGTTTTGAGCAAATAACCATCGGCACCTCCTTTTAAGGCGCGTTGCACCAGCATCGGCTCGTTCATACTCGTGAAAAACACGACGCGCAGTTTGTTGTAACGGGATTTGACTTTTGAAATAATATCGCTTTCCGAGACCAACGGTAAATTCGGGTCAATCAACAACAAATCGGTGGGATATTCATTTAAAAACCCCTCAACCTGATCGGAGTTTCTGGCGACCGCCGTAACAATGCACTGAAAAGCATTGCCAGGGGCTGAAAGTACCGTCCGGATTCCCTCGGCAAATAATGGATGATGGTCTGCTACCAAAACACTCAAAGACTTCATATTTCTATTTGTATCGTCGAAAAAAGAGGTCGCCTGAATTGTCAACCTTTGTAAAACACTAATGCGGGGGATGCTTTATCTTTACCAATTATCGTACCAAACTACCACACCGCTAAAAATAAATACGGCCTGAACTATATTTGCACCTGAAAAATAAAATATCTCGTACAATGACCAATTTCCGCTTCCCCTTTGCGCTTTTATTCACTTTATCCATCGGAGTACTCGCTTCGGCCCAGCACAAACCCATAACACTGGAAGATATTTGGGAAAAAGGAACATTTCAGCCCAAAGGCGGCCCCCGAGGTATTCGTTTTCTCAGCGATGGCGTACACTATTCTACCCAAAATGATACTAAAATTGATAAAATAGACCTTCGAACGGGCGAAAAAACCGCTACCCTGTTCGATGCCACCACTACGACCAGCCTTTCGCCCAACTGGAAAAAAAACATGGACGACTACGCTTTTAGCCCCAGTGGCAAACGTTTGCTCCTCAGCACCAATACCCAATCTATTTACCGCTGGAGTAGTCAGTCGGATTATTTCGTTTGTGACCTGGCCTCCCAAATCTGCACCCCGCTTCACAACCAACCCCAGCGATACGCCACTTTTTCCCCCAACTCCTCCCACGTCGCCTGGGTTACCAAAAATAATCTTTTTGTCAAAAATCTCCAAACCGGCGAAACCACCCAAATTACCTCCGACGGAAAAGAAAACGAAATCATTAACGGTGCCTCCGATTGGTGCTACGAAGAAGAATTTGAACTGGTGCGCGCTTTTGAGTGGAGTCCCGACGGTACCAAAATTGCATTCCTGCGTTTCGACGAACGCGAGGTGCCCGAAATGACCATGGAACGTTATAATAATAAGGAGTACCCCGAACTCATTAAATTTAAATACCCCAAAGTCGGTGAAAAAAACGCCACTGTATCGGCCTTTATTTATGACCTGTCCACCGAGCAAACCGTTGCGGTACAAACCGAAGCCGAGCCGGATGATTATTTACCCCGTATCGCCTGGACGCCCAAAGGTGAACTTTGCGTTACCCGCCTCAACCGCCACCAAAACCACCTCCGCCTTTTATTAGCCAATCCACAATCGGGCAAATGCGCCATCCTTCTGGAAGAACAAAACAAATGTTATTTGGACCTTCATGAGCCACATTTCCTTTCTGACGGCAGCGGTTTTGTGTGGCAAAGTGAAAAAAGTGGCTTTAATCACCTTTATATACATGATATGAAAGGTAAAGAAAAAGTGGCGTTAACCAAAGGCACTTTTGATGTTACCTCTTTTTACGGGGTGGATGAAAAAAATGACCACGTGCTTTTTCAGGCGGCCTTTAACAACCCCATGCAGCGCGAAATTTATAGCGTTAATTTAAAAGGTAAAAAAATCAAAAAAATATCGGGCGCTCCCGGGTACCATAATGCCCAATTCAGCGGCAACTTCGATTACTACATCAGCAGCGTTTCTACCCTGAACAGTCCCGCACAATACGCAGTGCGCGACCGTACGGGCAAGGAGGTGCGCGCATTGGAACAAAATACCGAATTGCGCCAAAAACAAACGGAATACGGCGTTGTTCCCGCCGAATTTATCCAAATCCCGCTCAACTACACCTCCGAAGACGACGGCGGCCCCTGGCAAGGCCACCTGAATGGGTTTGTTATGAAACCCGACAATGCCGCACCGGGCACCAAACACCCGGTGTTGATGTTCGTGTACGGCGGTCCCGGCAGCCAACAGGCGCTGGACCAATGGAAAGGTGCCAACTACTGGTGGTTTCAAATGCTTGTACAACAAGGTTACGTAGTGGCTTGCGTGGACAACCGTGGCACGGGTGCCCGGGGCGAAGCGTTCAAAAAAAGTACGTACCTGCAATTGGGCAAATTAGAAACCATTGACCAAATTAACGCCGCCAAACACTTGGGCACCCTCGATTACGTGGACCCGGCGCGCATCGGAATTTTTGGCTGGAGTTACGGCGGTTATATGTCCAGTCTTTGTTTGCTCAAAGGAGGTGATGTGTTTAAATCGGCCATTGCCGTAGCCCCGGTGACCAATTGGAAATGGTACGATTCCATTTACACCGAACGTTACATGCGCACCCACCGCGAAAACGAAAAAGGTTACGAAGAAAACTCCCCCGTTAATTTCGCCGAGCAACTCCGGGGTAATTATATGCTCGTTCACGGCCTTACCGACGACAATGTACATTTTCAACACAGCGCCGAGATGTCGAACCGCCTGATTGCGGCCGATAAACAGTTTGAAGCACTATTATACCCCAATCGCAACCACGGTATTGGTGATAAAGCCGCCCGTCTGCACCTGTACCGCAAAATGACCCAATTTTTGGAGGAACAATTAAAACAAGATATAAAACCTTAGTGCCACATCCTTTTTGAACTTTTTACTTTTACTATTGATGAAGCGTTTTTTACTATTCTTTACCATGCTGCTCGCGTACACCGCCTGCAAACAACCCGTAAAATCAACGGGTAATGGGCCGGTCAGCGACGACTACCAAACCAAAGCCAACAATCCCGAATTTTTGCACGCGGGGGTCCGCCGCACCGTAGATATTATCCGCTACGATATTTTTGCGCCACCCATTGCATCACGCATTTTTGCTTATTCCACCATTGCCGGCTACGAAGCAATGGCCCCCGGCTTCCCGCAGTACAAAAGCCTGGCCGGGCAACTGACCGACCTCCCGGCTGGCCCACCGCCAGAAGCGGGTAAAGAATACTGTTATCCGCTCGCCGGGGTGAATGCCATGCTGGTAGTAAGTAAGGCATTGGTGTTTTCCGAAGGCGAGGTTGAATCCTTAAAAGAGGATATTTTTGACCAATTTAAGGCCATGAATATGCCACAGGACGTGTACGACCGCTCCATGGCGTACGGCGACGCGATGGCCAAACACGTTTTGGCGTGGTCAAAAAAAGATAATTACGCCCAAACCCGCAGCGCACCCAAATTCACAATTGATACCAAAGCCCCGGACCGCTGGCGCCCAACCCCACCGATGTACGCCGATGGTTTGGAGCCACACTGGTCAAAAATCCGACCTTGGGTACTGGATTCGGCGGGACAATTTGCGTGTGAGCCTCCATTGCCCTTTAGCACCACCAAAGGCAGCGCGTTTTACAATCAGGCCAAAGAAGTGTACGATATTGTGAATAACCTGAACCCCACCGATTCATTAACGGCCTGGTACTGGGACGATAATCCGTTTGCTTTGCAGGTAAGCGGCCACTTGTCGTTTGGTCGTAAAAAAATCAGCCCGGGTGGCCACTGGATGTTGATTACCTCCGGCGCCTGCCGCGACCAAAAAGCCGATATCATGCGCTCCGCCGAAACCTACGTGCGGGTGGTAACGGCCATTGCCGATGCTTTTATTTCGTGCTGGCATACCAAATACAAGACCAATTTGATCCGCCCGGAATCGTATATCAACCAATACATCGACGCGGAATGGGTTCCTTTGATCCAAACACCGCCGTTCCCCGAACACACCAGCGGACACAGTACCATATCGGCAGCGGCAGCGGCAGCCCTGACGTACAGTTTTGGCGATAACGTAGCATTCACCGATAGCACCGAAGTTGAGTTTGGTTTGCCCGCCCGCAGTTTTAAATCGTTTAACGAAGCCGCCAACGAAGTAGGGATGAGCCGTTTATACGGTGGTATCCACTATCGCACCGGCAATGTAGTCGGTCTAAAAAATGGCCGGGAAATCGGGAAATACATTTGTGAAAAGTTGATTTTAAAAGCCAAGTAAAAACGAAAAGCGCCACTTTCGTCCGTAAAGGATAAAAGTGGCGCTTTTTTTATTGTAAAATACCCTTACTGAAAAGGAAATAATCATGCAGTAAGGAGCATCAATTATGCATCATCGTCCTCGTCCAAATCGGCGGCTACGGCACGGCCTTTGGCAGCGGGAGTAACGTTACCGCCGGCAGCGAGACGCTCTTTAATTTTAGTTTCAATTTCAAGCGCCATTTCCGGGTTATCGTTGAGGAACTGCTTGGCAGCATCGCGGCCCTGAGCAATTTTAGCACCGTTGTAACTGTACCAGGCACCACTTTTTTGAATCAGGTCAAATTGCGCACCGAGATCCACAATTTCGCCGGTTTTGTTAATGCCTTCTCCAAAAATAATTTCAAATTCAGCAATCCGGAACGGTGGTGCCAATTTGTTTTTCACCACTTTTACTTTTACCTGGTTACCAATGAGATTACCTTCTTTATCTTTCAACGCCGCGCCGCTTTTGCGAATATCAAGACGCACGGAAGCGTAGAATTTGAGTGCGTTACCGCCGGTAGTGGTTTCCGGGTTACCAAACATCACCCCGATTTTTTCGCGCAACTGGTTGATAAAGATGCAGCAGCAACCGGTACGACCGATGGAAGAAGTAAGTTTACGCATGGCTTGGCTCATGAGGCGGGCCTGAAGACCTACTTTAGAGTCACCCATTTCACCTTCAATCTCCGAACGGGGCACCAACGCGGCCACGGAGTCCACGACCAAAATATCGACGGCACCGGAGCGAATGAGGTTTTCGGCAATTTCCAGGGCTTGTTCGCCATTATCCGGTTGGCTAATGAGCAAATCGTTGCAATTTACACCCAATGCTTCGGCGTAAAAGCGATCAAAAGCGTGTTCCGCGTCAATAATCGCCGCGATACCGCCTTTTTTCTGGCACTCGGCAATGGCATGAATGGCCAATGTCGTTTTACCGGAAGATTCCGGGCCATATATTTCGATAATACGTCCTTTCGGGAAACCGTTGCAGCCCAATGCAATATCAAGCCCCAAAGAGCCGGATGGGATGACATCCACCTCAACGGTTTGTTTATCGCCGAGGCGCATAATGGTACCTTTACCGTACGTTTTATCCAGCCGTTCAATGGTGGCTTCCAAGGTTTTTAGTTTAGCGTCTTTTTCGTTCGCCATGGTAGTAGAGTTTGACTGCAACAAGCCCAAAAGAAAAACGGGCCAATTACCGCGTGAATAATAGTTTTGTTAATGGTGTAGAATCCGTCTTTTAAGATTTAACGGTGCAAAATTAAACTAATAATTTCAAACACAAAAACATTTTGTTTATTTTTTTCAAAAAAAATTCTCGCCCCTCCCAATCGGCGTATTTTACATTAAAATTGCCTATTTTTGCAACCCATATTTTGAATAATACCCATAAAACTTCCAGATCCACTTTTATTCCAATCCCGCCCGACAAGAATCATTAACTTCATATATATGCGCTATTTCATCTTATTTTCCCTATTAGTAACACTTACGATTAACCTAAGTGCCCAAAATTACGACAAACAAATTGAGGCCCTGCTGGCCAAGATGACCCTCGACGAAAAAATCGGGCAATTGCACCAGGTCCCGGGCGATATCACTACCGGTACCGATGTAAAAAAAGATAATCTGCTCAATTCCATCCGCGACGGCAGCGTTGGCAGTATTCTCAGCCACACCAATTTCGACAATAAAATTACCATGCAGCAGGTAGCGGTTAAAGAAACCCGCCTCGGCATTCCCCTTATTTTTGGTTTCGATGTCATTCACGGGTACAAAACCATTTTCCCCATTCCATTGGCCCAGGCCGCATCGTGGAATTTGTCGCTCATCGAACAAATTGAACGCGTAGCCGCCACCGAAGCCGCCGCCGATGGCCAAAACTGGACTTTTGCGCCCATGGTGGACATTTCCCGCGACCCGCGCTGGGGGCGCAGCATGGAGGGTGCCGGTGAAGACCCTTACCTCGGCAGCCGCATTGCCGAAGCCCGCATCCGGGGAATTCAGGGCCGTAACCTCAACGACCAGGCCACCCTCGCCGCCTGCGTTAAACACTACGCCGGTTATGGTTTTGGTGAAGCCGGCCGCGATTACAACAGCGTGGACATGAGTGAACAACGCCTGCGCGAAATGGTACTGCCACCGTTTAAAGCCGCCGCTAAAGCCGATGCGGCTACTTTTATGAATGCCTTTAATACCCTCAATGGCACGCCCGCCAGTATGAACAAACACCTGATTACCGATATTTTGCGCGGCGAATGGGGCTGGAAAGGGATGATTGTGAGCGACTGGAATTCTTTTGGAGAAACCATTATTCACGGTGCCGCCGAAGATGATATAGACGCATCGGCCAAATGCCTGGCAGCGGGCAGCGATATGGACATGGCTGGTGGTACTTTTCAACGCGGCTTAAAAAAAGCCCTCGAAAATGGCCGCGTTACGCAGGCTCAAATTGACGAAGCCGTGCGCCGGGTACTGCGCCTCAAATTTGAACTGGGTCTTTTCGATGATCCGTTTAAATACCTCAATAAAGAGCGCAATAAATCTCAAATTGGCAAAGCCGAATACCGTACACTGGCCCGCAGTGCCGCCGCGCAATCAATGGTATTGCTCAAAAATCAAAACAATATTTTGCCCCTGAAAGCCACGACCACCAAGAAAAAAGTGCTCATTGTAGGCCCTTATGCCGATAGCCGGGGCAACAAAGATTACATGAGTTTCTGGACGCTTGGCATTGGTTTCCGCGCTTATGATTCTACTCAGGTGGTGACACCGGCGCAAGGTCTTCGCCCAGCCCTCGAAGCGCTTGGGTACGAGGTAAAAGTGGCGCAGGTGGGCAAAAACGGCGTTTGTGATGTTATGGCTCAAAGTACTGCTTTTGAAGCCGCCAAAGACGCCGATATCGTTATTGCCTGCGTAGGTGAAATGGGGTACAACTGCGGCGAAAGCCGTTCGGTGGCCAATATTGGGTTGCCCGGTAACCAGGAAGAATGGCTCAAAACCCTCAAAATCAACAATAAACCCGTGGTAATGGTGCTGTTCAACAGCCGCCCGCTAACATTTGAATGGGCTTCGGCCAACCTCGACGCCATTGTGGTCGCGTGGCAACCGGGCTACGAAACCGGCAATGGCCTCGCTGATGTATTGACGGGTAAAACCAACTTCAGCGGTCGTTTGCCCATGACGTTCCCGCGCAATTTGGGCCAGGTTCCGCTGTATTATAACCAATTGCGCACCGGTCGTCCGCAGGAAAAATTTGGCACATTGTGGACCAGTGGTTACCTGGATTCGGAGGTAACTCCGGCTTATCCGTTTGGGTTTGGCCTCAGTTACTCTACCGTGGAATACTCCGAAATCCGCATTGAAAAAAGCACCATTGGCAACGCCGAAACCCTCACCGCTTTTGTTACCGTAAGTAATAAAGGTACCATGGCCGTGGACGAAACGGTACAATGCTACATCAACGACCCGGCCGCCGACGTGGCCCGCCCGTTGAAAGAACTCAAATCCTTCGTGCGGGTACACCTGGAACCGGGCGACGCCAAACCCGTTCAATTTAACATCACCCCCGAAGATCGCTCGTATTGGAATGATGCCGTACAATTTAAGTGCGATCCGGGTAAATTTAAATTGTACGTGGGGCCTAACTCCGCCAACGTAAAAGAAGCGCTGTTTACCGTTACTAAATAAACGCGCGGCCTTGTCGCTTTAAAAGAGCAGGTCTACAATAGGCGGTTTTGTAGGCACATAGTTAGCATACGGCACGAATAGGCTTGCGGTGCCTGCGGCGCATATTTTCGGCAGAAATCTACCAAATCTTACAGATTTGGCAGATTAGTCCACCTGGGGTTTTTACGTTATGTTCACTTTTTTGGAACCACCGTACTTTAGTCGGCGGCCATTGTGCCCGCTCTTTTGCATCGAGCATCCTGACAAATATCACATCAACGCTGCGTGGCATGATGAGGTGTTTGTTGGGATGCTCGATCTTTTTTCTAAAAAAACAAACAGTTTGTTTTTAAAAAATAAAAAACCGTTTACCTTTGCCCTCGCAATCGTTTGACCAAAAATCATTTTATTATGAAAAATCCATTACTTGGCCTGCGCACGGCCATTTACCACGTACCCGATTTGCACGAAGCCACGGCCTGGTATTCGGTTATTTTGGGCATCGAACCGTATTTTAACGAGCCATTTTACGTTGGTTTTAACGTGGGTGGTTACGAGTTGGGGCTTACACCCAACCCCGACGCCGCCCCGGGCAACAAAGCCCGCGGAGTGGATACCTACTGGGGCGTTGAGGATATTCAGGCCAAATACGATGATTTAATTGACCACGGCGCAACGCCCTGCGAAGTACCCACCAACGTAGGCGATGGTATTTTTGTGGCGTCGGTGTACGATCCCTGGGGCAATATTTTGGGCATTATTTACAATCCCCATTTTAAATTGACGGCGCCGGTTTCGGCGAATTAAAGAACAATAGGTGTCAAAACATATTTTGAAGCGCCGGGTAAGCGGGTGCTCCCCATTTTTGTGGCATTATTTCACCAATACACACAAAAAAATGAATAAACACACGCTTTTTATCGCTCTTATTGCCCTGCTCGCCAGTGTTTTTGCCACCTCTTGCCCGGCCCAAACCGCCCCGGAGCCGGGCCAATCTACGGTTAGTATTTGGGTCAAAAACAATAGTTTGTTCCCCCGTAAGGTCATTCTAAAAGTACGCGAAGTCGGAAAACCAGCCGCATATGGTTCTTATATTGTGGTGTACCTTCCCTACGGTTCCAAAAAAATTGAACTTCAGGTGGGTGCCACGCTGGAACGGATGAAAGACACCGATTTACCGGTAATGATGGACGGAAAAGGCAACGACATCACGGGTAAAATACTGGTTACGGCACAAGCCACCGACCAAGGCAAAACATTTAACCTGTGGGACTGATACAACTCAACTTATTCGCCGTGGTGCTCCTGTTCGCTTTTGTTCAGGGCGCCATTTATACGGTGCTGCTGCTGGTTCGCGCTTACCGCGAAACCCGTTTATCCGATTATTTTTTGGCGGGTATCATTACGGCGGCCTGCCTGCACAACCTGAGTTGGATGCTGGGATTTATGGGCATTCACATTCTGGGCCAGGAATGGTGGTTTTTACCGCAAGACGTGGGTTTTATTTTTGGGCCATTGGTCTATTACTACCTCAAAACTCAGTTAAACACCAATTATACACTCAGCAGACGCGATGGGTGGCACTTTATGCCGTACACACTGTACGTAGTGCAGCACGTTTCGGTATTTTTGATGGGCGATGCGGCCGTTCATTGGTGGGCTACGCAGATGTACGGGAAGTTGTACACCTATATATGGTTAGAACTACTTCCTTCCAATGTATCGGTGCTGGTTTATTTGGTGTTATCGGCGCTTCTGTACGTCCGTTATCGGAAATGGCTGCCCACGGAGCGATCAGACGCCGATGATTTGCAGTTTCGGTGGTTTAGGAATTTTCTGATTGTTATGTTTGTGCTGGCGGGTACCGCAGTGGCCTTTTTTACGGCCACGATTTGGGTAGATTTATCTTACCAGGAGATCTGGATACAAAGGGCGTTGGTGGCAGCGGGCATTTATTACATCAGTATTGCGGGGTACAACCAGCCACAACCGCGCCAGTTGTTGTTCGAGATGCCGCCGGTGCAACTGGCCACACTGGAGCCGCCGCCGCCGGAAAAAGCGGTTTTGGCTTCGGAAAACATCCGCGATTTGGACCTTTGGAAAAATAAAATTGAAATGGTCATGCGGCAAGAACGGCTCTATTTATTGCCCGATTTGTCGTTGGGCCAATTGGCGGCAGCGTTGGAAACCCATTCGACGCATTTATCTAACGTAATCAATGCGGCTTTTGGCAAAAATTTTAACGATTACGTCAATACCTTTCGGGTAAATACTTTTCAGGAGAAAGCCCATGACCCGTCGTTGCAACATTTGACGCTGCTGGCCATTGCGTTTGAATGCGGTTTTAACTCAAAATCCACCTTTAACCGGGCGGTAAAACGCGTAACCGGGCTACAACCGTCGGAACTTATCCGGCAATCGGTAGCGGTTTAGTTAACCCGTTTACTGTCACTGTTTTTTCCTGAAATAAGTTACAACAGCCGCTTCACGCGCCCGTCCACCATCGCCTGAATTAACTGGTAGGCCACCAAAGGTTTTTGGGTGCGCCAGTTAATATCGTTGTATTCGGGGCCAAAATGCGCGTATCGGTTAATCCGTGCGGCGTGCATTTCCTCCATCACGTGTTGGCGGGTATTGACGAACACAATCCAACCGCCGTCTTCGGTGATTTCTTCCGCCCATTCGGCGTAATAATCATCGTGTAAATCGGCGTGAAAATTCAGCACGTGTTCGCAAAAAAAGACCAGTTTATTGATCCCGGCGTCGTAAAGCGCGTCGGCGAGATTGTGTTTGAGGTGCATAATGTCGTTGTGCAACACGTCATTCCATTCGCCAATCAACTCGATGAGCGCGCATTGGTCGTCGTAATCCACGTACAACAGTTTGCAATACAATGTAGGCGAGCCAATTTCATCCCATTGCGGATGCAGGTAAAAATTATAGAGTTGGTGGGTAAACTCAAATTCGCTGTATTCCCGGCCGTAGAACGGCGAACGTTCGTCGGTTTCGGCGGTATAGGTATCCCTCCAGCGGAAGTGTGGTTCGATATCGTGCATAATAGTTATCCAAAAAGCCAATGCGCGGCTTTGGGGAATTCGACGCCCCAGCGCGCTTCGTTGTGTTTGCCGGCCGGGTCCAGTTCCAAACGAAACTGAACAGTGCCGGGCTGAAAACCCCGTTGTTCAATAATATCCTTAAAACGGCGGGCACCCGGTGCCATACTGGCACTTTCCTGTTCACCGGCATAAAAATATATTTTAGTGGGCGATAAATGGTGAAACCGCAAGGGTTCCCTGAAAATTTGTTGCGACACCCAAAGCGAAGGTGAAAAAATCATAAATTTGGAATACACCTGCGGATACATCACCCCGGCGTAAATGCTGATCAGCCCGCCCATGCTACTCCCACCAATGCCCGTGTGTTCGCGGGCGGGCAGGGTTCGGAAATTTTTATCAATGTACGGTTTCAGGGTTTCGGCCAAAAAACGGGCGTAATCGCGGCCCAATCCTTCACCCCAACGGGCGGTGCTGTACGGCGAAAATTCCCGGATGCGTTCTTTGCCGCCGTGGTCAATGGCCACCACGATGAAATCGCCTTTGCCGTGCTGCGCCAGGCTGGCCATTCGTTTGTCAACGCCCCAAGTGCCAAACGGTGCCCCGGATTCAAATAAGTTCTGGCCATCTTGCAGGTACAGAACCGGGTAACGGCGGTTGGTTTCTTTGTAATTCCAGGGTAAAAGCACCGAAATACGGCGGCGGCGGCCCAGTTGAGGAATCCTGAACTGTTTGGCCACAATCCGAATATCGGGATAAAAAGCCGGGTCGTAGCCACTACCGTGGTGTTTCCAGCGGGGAACAACATCACTGATTTTAGGATGGGTCGTACTTATTTTCCGGTTCACGGGCGGGAACCCTTCGTGGTCCAGTTCTTCGCTGTCCCAGCCGCCCTTCACGTATTTATATTCTACGCTGCGTCCCAAATGAAGATCTGGCGGCAACACCAAACGGTAACGCCCTTCATCTATTTTTTCCATCTTAAACCGCTCGTCGCGGGTAACCCAGCCGTTGAAACTACCGGCCATAAACACGGGCCGCAGGTCGTCGGTGGGCGTAAACAATTCAAAAGTCAACATATCAACAATAAAAGGAATCGCCAGTGGCGAAATAGTGGGGGGCAATTAAAGCGCAAATTTACGGCTAATTTGTTAAAAAACTTTAACAACTCCCCATTAAACCTGTTTGGCGCGGTCACGTCCAAAGCCCCGTTAACAACAACGTAAGGATTCCTTAGTTCTAAAAAAATTCTTTTAACCCGCGTGATACCGATGCACGCATCAACATTTAAACAACAATGAAAAAATTCGTTTTTTCCCTTGCACTGCTTTTTGTAACTGCTTTATTTATCCAATCTTGTAAAAAAGACAACCTGGGCGTCAACAGCGCCGATAAACTGACCGCCGAAGATCTTTTGGCACACAATGACCTCTCCGAACAATTGGATCTGGACGCGGATGAGGCTTTGGACGGTTTAATGAGTACCGAAGTCACCGACCGCAACGATTGCCCCAGCGTTACATTTGCCCAACCTAAAGGTACGTGGCCTAATACCATTACCCTTGATTACTCCGACGCGGGTTGTACCAAAAATGGCCGCACATTTAAAGGGAAAGTAGTGATTAACCAAACCAACCCCATGAACATGGCCGGTGCCGTTCGCACCATTAGTTTTGACAACTTTTTTATCGAAAACGTACAATTGGAAGGCAGCAAAACCGTGACCAGTGTAGGTATTAACACCGCCGGTTTGCCTAACTTTAACGTGAGCGTAGACGAAACCCTCACTTACCCCGACGGTTCGGTGGCTACCCACTCGGCGACCCGCTCACGCACCATGACCGAAGGTTCGGCTACTGCTACCCGCCTCGACGATGTGTGGACCATTACTGGCCAGGGCGAAGGCATCAACCGCAACGGCGACGCGTACACCACCTCCATTACAACGCCTTTGGTAAAACGCAACCCCTGCACGTGGATTGGTGAAGGTATTATTGAATTTAGCCGCAACGGCCTTACCCGCACCCTCGACTTTGGCGATGGCACCTGCGACCGCGACGCTACCATTACATTAGCCGATGGGACCGTTAAAAACGTAAAAATTCGCCACTATTGGTGGAAATAAATTGCTTTTTTGCACCTAAAATAGTGCTCTACTTCGGCCCAAACATAAATAGCACCACCCGTAACAAATAACGCACCCGCTATATAGGTTGTTAGGGGTAACCACTCGGGATAAAAAGGTTGGATGGCCAGTCCACTCGCCCCGGCGGCAATGGCCGAAAGCAATAATATTAAAATGCCCCAGGCGCGGATATTTAATCGGCGTCTGGGCATTTCCTGTAACAGGCAATTCATCAGAATAAGACGGGCCTGCTGGTTCTCCGGGGCAATTTTCATGACCGACTGCAACACGCGGGCAGCATTTTTATACTCATCCAACCGATACCACGACAACCCTTTTTTGTACAATAATGTGCAAAAAACATCTTCTCCAGCGAAATAAGTCACGTTTTCCCGCATCACAAATTCAATCATAAAATCGCACATGACAATGTGCCGTGCGTACTCTTCCGCCTCAAACAGTGCATTAATATACGCCAACGCACAGTCCATAAATTCATCCATGTCGAGGGTGTTCAGCGCTTCTTCGTGCTGTTCGTAATACCGGATAATGCTAAATGGATCTCGAGGATCAATAGACTTAAAATCGCGGTAAAGCCTTAATCGCTGCGTTGGAGAGATAAACATAGTGTTCGTGCCGCAAATTTAAGTTTCTAAACGCTTGTATTAGTCAAAACGTTGGTATTTTGATATTTTTTTTACAAACCCTTGTTTCTTTGTTGGCGCACACCTTCTTAACACATCAAAACAATATAATGATGCACCAACGAAACATTTTTTTTGCCTTCGGACTTCTTATTTCCACTTTTGCCCATTCGGCGACCATTGTGGACATTGGTATTATTCACCAACAACTAATCGTTATTCACTTCGATGACGGGTATGTAGAACACCATAAAGTTGGAGAACCACGTACCAACGAAACCGCCGTGACATATCCGCTTAACCTCGATTTGGCCCTGCAACTTTCGGCGTACCAACTCACCAGCACCAACGACACCAATTACACCAACCCAATGCTACCCGTGGACATTGGCCGAAAATCGAAAGCCACTGATTTTGCCTGGCTTTGCGAAACATTTAACAACGGCTGCACGAATACATCGCCCGACCACGCCAAAGAGCACTGGATTTACCTGTATTTGCCCCAACCTTTAACCGAACTAAAAACGTACACCCTCACATTTGATGGTTTGGCCACCAACCAAAGTTCGTGGACTTTTCTTTTTTACGAAAAACAAATGGTATCGGATGCCATTCACGTCAATCGGGAAGGGTACCAACCCAACGCGGGCGAAAAATTTGCCTATTTGTACCATTGGGCGGGCGACAAAGGCGGGCTGGATTTTAGCGCGTGGGAGGATAAATATTTTTACCTGTTACGCAATGGATTTAGTGTATTCACGGGTTTGGTGAAGTTTCGGGCGGCGGCCACCCAAGCCGAAACGGGCCAAACCGAAGATACCCCCAACGGTAATTTCTTGGGGGCCGACGTGTGGGAATGCGATTTTAGTGGTTTTGGCCTCGTCGGGGAGTTCCAGATTCATATTCCCGGGGTGGGTACTTCACCGGTGTTTTCCATTCGTAACCGCGTTTATGAGGACGCCTTTATTAAAAGTATCCGCGGACTATATCATAATAGGAGTGGTATTCCGCTGGAGGCCCCACACACCAGTTTTACCCGGCCGGTCCCCCATTCTCCAACACTAACGCCCGGTTTTGAAAACCGGCTGAAATACAGCAGTGTCCGCGCTTTTGATCTGGCTGATTTTAACGGCAATGCAGCCGATAAACCCCTGATTGAAGCGGCCGAAAAAGGTAATTTGACCGAAACCTGGGGCTGGTACCAGGATGCCGGCGACTGGGATGGCTATTACCAACATTCCCATATCCCGGCGTGGTTGTTTTTACTCAACGAAAACTACCTCGATATTCAAGGCGACGGGCGGCTGAATATTCCCGAAAGTGGCAATGGCATTTCGGATATTTTTGACGAAGCCATGTGGCTTCCGCAGTTTTTACACCGCGCACGTCAGGAAATTACGAACAAAGGCTGGGGTACCGGCGGCGTGCCCGGGTCCAGGGTTTTTGGGGACCTGTGGGGCGACGATGCTCCCAACGGCATCGGGCAGGGGTCGTGGCAGGACAACAACCGCGACTGGTATCTTTTGGGAGAAGATCCCTGGATGACGTATAAATACGCCGGAATGGCCGCCAATGCCGCCTATTTAATTCAGGCCAATGGCTGGGAACCCACCGTTGATTGGGGACAAGAGGCCATTTCGGCTTGGAACTGGGCGCAGAACAATACGTTGCCCGGCGATGAAAATGAGCAACACGGTATCCGGCTCGCACACGTGCGCATGTACGCCGCCGCACAACTGCTGCGCCTCACCGGAGCATCGGAGTACAACAGCGCCTACCTGCTGGATGCCGCTGCCGAATGGCCCACTACCGGTGTTTTACCCGGTAACGAAGATTTGTTATTGGCAACCTATTATTACGCCACTTTGCCCTCAGGTTTGGGGGATGCAACGTCCAAAAACACCGCTCGGCAACTCATTACCCAAGCCGCCAACGAAGAACTGATTACAACGGCCAACCAACGCGCCTGCCGGTGGGGCGGTAATTTTTATTTTCCCATGTTGGTAGGGCAGGGCACCACACCAATGATTCAGGCCGGGGTATTGGGTTATTTGATGGAAAAAGACAATAACCCAAGTCAGGCAAAGACCTGGTTAAACCGAATCCAAACGACCGCCGATTATTTTTTGGGTAACAATCCGTTGCACATGAGTTGGGTGACCGGGCTAAATGACCATTCGCCCCAGGAAATTTTTCATTTAGACTGGTGGTACGGCGGAAAAACGGCGGTATTGCCCGGCGTGATTCCTTATGGCCCCTGGCGCAGTGGCGATTATGGACCGCTTGGGCCTTGGAATCATATGTGGGCCGCACAGTTCGTGCATCCGCCCCTTGATGAATGGCCGGGGCACGAACGTTGGTTTTCGCAGCGCTCGGCTCCACTCACCAGTGAGTTTACGGTACACCAAAATACCCGCCAGGCGGCCGTGGTGTACGGCATTTTGGCCAATGCACTTATCCCGGTCTCCGTAGAAACGCCGCCTACATCGCCACAACCGGTACTGATCACGGGCTGGTTTGATGCCACCGCCCGACAGGTACATCTGCACAATCCCCACCATGTAACCATTCAGCATATTGCGCTTTGGGATGAAAACGGGCGCATGATCCAAACCCATATCACTGGCGATAAAACTGCCGAATACATCCATTTTCCGGTCACTACACCACTAACTCCGGGTATTTACCTCGTTAACACGACCCTTTCCGACGACAGAAGTGCCGTTTTAAAAATATGGATGCGATAAAGGTTTCGGAGCGATTTGGAAAAATCGTTTAAAAGTGTACTTTTTTTCCCTGCCGCGTCGCCCGACCTTTGTACTATCAAAATGAAAATACATTGGTACGTTGATTCAATTTTTTGGTATTGAGCAGCCAACTGAAAGCAAAGGTTTGGGAAATAAGTCTCAAAAATGTTATTTTTTTGAACGCACAGTCACCCGACCTTTGCATCATCAAAAACAAAACAACTAAACAATCCTTCTTACAAACAACCTACGTGAAAGCGATCTTTGACAACCATGTGAATCTAATTCTTACAAACTACCTACGTGAACGCAATCTTTTACAACCTTTTGAATACAATCTTTTACAACCTTTTGAGTACACTTCTTACAAACTACCTACGTGAACGCAATCTTTTACAACCTTTTTATAGTAGTAGTTTTTGATTAAACATTCGTGTGAAAACAATTTCCTGTGTTGCGCTGAGAACTTGTGGTTACAAAGGTAACTGCAAGTTCAGCAGCGTGAAAAAGAAAATCTTCTACACCAGTTGAAAGCAATAATCCCCTGAAAAAAACAAATGCACCACTTCCAATTGAAATACATGTTCTTTTTTTCCTTGACCGTACCCGCTGTAATGAGTGGGTACGGTTATTTTTTTGTCTAAATTTTTTGTCGAAAAACGCAAAAAGCATTGAACAAAACCAAAACTTTTTTTGTTTTAGGTCAACATCTTTTTTCATGGCCAGCTGTACTACGAATGGAATTACCGTAAGTGTTGAAACTCAGTACTTACCAGAACACTCCAACCCACGGGGACGCAAATTTATATTTGGGTACCACATCAGCATCGAAAACGGCGCTGGAACCGTGATTCAACTCCTTCGGAGGCGTTGGTTTATCACCGATTCGAATGGATCGGTCCGCGAAGTGGAGGGAGAAGGTGTCGTAGGACGCCAGCCCGTTCTTCAACCCGGAGAAGCGCACGAATACCTTTCTTTTTGCAATCTTTTTTCCGAAATTGGCAAAATGCGTGGTTATTATACCATGTTACGCCTCGATGATCAAACTCAGTTCGAGGTAGAAATCCCCGAATTTGTCATGATCGCCCCCACCGTTCTCAATTAATTTCGGATATTTGCGGGCTATGACGCCTGAAAATTTTTACTGGTATTCCAGTATCCTCATTTTTATCCCTTGGTTAGCCCTCACTTTTGCGCCCAATTGGCGCTGGAGTGAAACATTAGCCTCCGTTTCTGCCATTATTTTAATGGTGGCCAGCACCTATTTCACGTTTGTTTATCTGAGAACCGGCAACGAAGGCGGCCACGTGTTTTCTTTTGACGGTATTCGCAACTTGTTCCGCAACACGGATATGCTCATGACTGGCTGGCTGAATTACCTGGCCTTTGCCCTACTCGTGGGGATTTGGGAAACCAACGACGCGCACAAAAGCAAAATTCCGCACATTTTTGTGGCACCCTGCCTGCTGCTCACTTTCGTCGCCGGGCCAGTTGGGCTACTACTCTACCTCCTGATCCGTTGGGTGCGTACCCGTTCGCTTAAAATTTAGCGCAAGAAAAAAATACTGACCGATCGGTTGGTAAAATAAAAAATACCCTTACCTTTGCCTACCGTTCGGTTGGTAAAATAGATTTCTATTAAAAAAACCGGACGTAAATGTGTAAATGCCGGTTCAAAAGATAGAAAAATCCGATTTTTTGTTGCGCTGCTGGGTAGTATTCCATCGCAATGGTTACCACAATACCTCCATGCAAGACCTGGCCAAAGCCACGGGTTTGCAAAAAGCCGGGTTGTACCACCATTATCCCACGAAACAATTGCTGATGGAAAGCGTGGTACAATACGCATTGGAGCAATTTCGGTCGTACACACTTTCCGTTGCCCACGACCAAAGTTTACCCATCGAACAACGTTTTGAAAAAATGCTGCGCCGCCAACGCCGGTTGGCCATGATCGAGCGGCAAGGCTGTTTTTTTGCCAATATCGCGCTCGAAACCGGCCGCGATGAGTTTTTTAACAAAATGCTGCTCGGTGCACTTGACGAATGGACCGACGCCCTGAGCATGTTGTACGGGTATTTTTACGACCCGGAGCAAGCCCGCAAAGAAGCCCAACGGCTGATTATGGAATACGAAGGCGCGGTCGTGTTTTACAAACTTACGGGCCATGAGCAATACCTCGAAGATTTTGTACAACGCTCCGTACACGCATTTCCGGCCACTTCCCTCACTACAGCAAACACATCGTTAGGTATATGAAAAAATTCACCCTGACCCACGCTATTATCCAAAGTATCAATGCTTTAGCGGCTTTTTCGCCAAAACTGGCCGGAAAAATTGCTTTTTCGTTGTTTTGCAAACCCAAAAAGAAACAACCCAAAACGGTAGAACACCATTTCCTGGCTACCGCCGATCTTACGTACGAAACGGTAAATAACCGTCGCTACGGTATTTGGCACTGGGGATTTAAAGGGCCAACCGCTCTCTTGGTGCACGGCTGGGAAAGCCACTCCGGGCGCTGGCGTAAAATGGTACCGATTTTGCTCAACGCCGGTTATCAGGTCGTTGCCGTGGACGCACCCGCCCACGGTCGGTCGAGCGGAAACCGGTTCACGATGGTAGAATACGCCGAAATTATCCGGTACTTGTTGCAAAAACACGCACCCGTGGACCTCATTATCGGGCACTCGGTGGGTGCTACGTCGGTGGTATGGGCCTTGAGCAACACGGGCGTGGCGTTTCGCCCGCAAAAAGCCGTTTTGTTGGCTCCTTTTACCAGTCTCCGGTACACGATGGAGCGTTCATCGCGGCATCTGGACATTAGTGACACGGTGATGCAGGCGGCGTTTAGGGAAATTGAAGATTTTGCTAAACTGCCCTTCGACGATATTGACATTACCCGCCGGGTCAATCGCTTGGCCGACATGGACACTTTGATTATCCACGACCGCGACGATAACGTCACCGAATACACCGAAAGTGTCAAATTGCACGAAGCATGGCCCGATTCGGAGTTGTGGATCACCAAAAACTTCG
Organism: Chitinophagales bacterium; assembly: GCA_013298845.1. Classification (GTDB taxonomy): domain Bacteria; phylum Bacteroidota; class Bacteroidia; order Chitinophagales; family Saprospiraceae; genus M3007. The sequence goes on along the minus strand of JAAFJN010000001.1, from coordinate 559,114 downwards.
GGCACGGCCTTACCGCACCCGAAGTGTACGAGCGAATAGAAGACTTTATTGCCGTTAAAAGCGTCTAAATTAATCCATTTCTTCGGCCACTAACTCGGGCTGAATTTGGGCTTCTTCTTCGGGGGTATCAATGACATCCAACTCAAAACGCAGGTTTTCGATGATAAATTCCTGGCGTTCGGGGGTGTTTTTGCCCATGTAATAGTCCAAAACGTGGTCAATATTCATGTCCTCGGTGAGGATAACCGGGTCGAGGCGAATATTTTCGTTGATAAACGCGCTAAACTCATTGGGGCTAATCTCCCCTAACCCTTTAAATCGGGTGATTTCCGGTTTACCACGCAATTTTTTAATGGCCTGTTGTTTTTCCGTTTCGGAGTAACAATAAAACGTCTGTTGTTTGTCGCGAACACGGAACAGCGGCGTATCGAGGATAAACAAGTGACCGTTGCGCACCAAATCGGGGAAAAACTGCAAGAAAAACGTCAACAGCAGCAGGCGAATGTGCATCCCGTCCACGTCGGCATCGGTGGCGATAACGACACGGTTATAACGCAGGTCATCGAGCGAATCTTCGATGTTAAGGGCGTGTTGGAGGAGGTTAAACTCCTCGTTTTGGTACACAATTTTTTTGGTCAGTCCGTAGCAGTTCAGCGGTTTACCACGCAAACTAAACACGGCTTGCGCGTCCACATTGCGCGATTTGGTGAGCGAACCACTCGCGGAGTCACCCTCGGTGATAAAAATGGTACTGGCTAATTTTTGCTCCTCCGAACATTTTTCGTTGAGGTGGTAGCGACAATCGCGCAGTTTTTTATTGTGGATATTGGCTTTTTTGGCGCGTTCGTTGGCAATTTTTTTAACGTCGGCAATCTCTTTGCGTTCGCGTTCGCTTTGTTGAATCCGTTTGAGGAGTTCTTTGGCGACTTCGGGATTTTTGTGCAAAAAGTTATCGAGTTCGCGCGCCAGAAAATCGGCCATAAACGTCCGCATGGCGGGACCATCGGGGGCGATACGTTCGGAACCGAGGCGGGTTTTGGTTTGGCTTTCGAACACCGGTTCTTCTACCCGCACCGCCACGGCCGCGATGATACTTTCGCGGATGTCTTTAGCGTCGAACTGTTTTTTGAAGTGGTCGCGGATGACTTTAATCAACGCCTCACGGAATGCATTGAGGTGGGTACCGCCCTGGGTGGTATTTTGGCCGTTGACAAACGAATAATATTGTTCGCCGTAGTGATCGCCGTGGGTCATGGCAATTTCCACGTCTTCGCCCTTGAGGTGAATAATGGGGTAACGAACGTTTTCGCTGTTGGTTTTTTTGCTCAACAAATCGAGCAGGCCATTTTTGGAAAAAAATGTTTTACCGTTGTAATTAATTTTCAGACCCGCGTTGAGGTAAGCGTAATTCCACAATTGCTGCTCCACGTATTCGGGGAGGTAGCGGTAGTTGCGGAACAGGCCGTTGTCGGGTTTAAAGGAAATAATGGTACCGTTTTCCTCTTTGGTGGGTTCAACTTTACTTTCTTTTTTGAGGTTGCCAAACTGAAATTCGGCGGTTTTGGCCTGTCCTTCGCGGATGGCCACTACTTTAAAATATTCGGAGAGCGCGTTTACGGCTTTGGTACCTACCCCGTTCAAACCCACCGATTTTTTAAACGCTTTGGAGTCATATTTGGCACCCGTGTTGATTTTTGACACAACATCCACCACTTTTCCCAACGGAATACCCCGCCCGTAGTCGCGCACAAACACTTCGCCGTCTTTCACTTGTACGTCAATTTGTTTGCCGTACCCCATGGCGTATTCGTCAATGGAGTTATCAATGACCTCTTTGAGCAACACGTAAATGCCATCGTCGGCACTGGCACCATCGCCCAATTTACCAATGTACATCCCCGGGCGCAAGCGGATGTGTTCGCGCCAATCGAGGGATTTAATTTCGTCTTCGGTATATCTTACTTCTTGCATACTGTTGTTTTTACGTTTTTTGAGACCGAATTGAAGAACAGCAACTTTATTTACCATTCATTCCGGCGGCCAAAGGTAGGTATTTTTCAGGAATAAAAATAAAAAATTTGTTTCAAAGAAACACACTTTTCAAATTTTAAAACAAAAAGGTAAAAATAAGAAATTGGCTGTTTTTTCTTAATTTTGCTTTATTAACAGAATAAGAGAATTTTTTTTGAACAAAATGAATCTATCTTTGTGGGGTTCAAACACTTGTTAACTTACTAACCTTATCCATTCTATTTATCTTATTTGGTATGAAATTAAAACTTACGGTTTTACTCCTCGCGCTTTGGTCTGTAAAGACACTGGCGCAATCCCCCACCGATGGCCTTTTAATGCAAAAGCGCCAATGGTGTAACGTGCTCCAATACACTAATAGTTCGTGGTCGGAATATTGGGAAGGCACTAACAAACGCAGTAACCTCAACCTGGGCACGGTGACCAACCAAAGCGTACTGCTCATGAGCGCTTACGGTATCACCAACAAACTCAACGTGATGGCGGCTTTACCTTGGATTCGCACCGGTTCTTCGGCGAGTTATTTGCAGGGACAAAGCGGCATTCAGGATTTTGCTTTGTGGCTCAAATGGCAGGCGTACGAAATCAAAATGGGTTCCAGTGCGCTCAAATTTCAAACAACGGGCGGCCTTTCCATTCCCGCTTCGCAGTACCAAACCGATTTTTTGCCCTTTAGCATTGGTTTAAAATGCAAAATGGCATCGTTGCGCGGTATTGTTCACTTTACCACCGCCAAAGGCTGGTACGCAACGGCGCAGGCGGGCCACAGTTGGCGCTCCGACGTTAAAATTAACCGTGACGCGTACATTTACAACAACCAGTTGATTTACGGCAACCGGGTTCCAACGCCCAATTTCTTTGATGCGACTTTGCGCCTCGGTATTTTGCGCCCCAAGTTTCAGGCGGAACTGTGGGCCGAACGCGGTGCCTGCCTCAGCGGCGATGACATTCGCTACAACGAAGGCCCTATGCTCACCAACAAAATGCAGGCCACCAGCACCGGTGCCTGGGCCAAGTACTGGATTACCCGTCAGTTTGCCGTTTCGGCGGGCGGCGCGTACGTATTGCAAGGCCGCAACGTAGGACAATCCACCGCCATCAACGGCGGCATTTTTTACATGTTTACGCTGTAATTTTTTATGAAACAAATACCTTTATACATACTCATTACCTTATTTGTTGCCACAGCCTGCAACAAAACACCCGAAAACCCCACGATCGCGCCTTACGCCGAGACCAAACTGGACGAAAACGGCGGCACCTGGAAAACCTATATCCTCGCGGATGGTTCCGAAATCCCGGTACCTGCTCCCAATGCCGTTGCATCAGATGCGTACAAAACGGAATTGGAACAGTTAAAAACCGTTATGAGCAACGCGACGGAAAGCGACAAAGAAGCGGTGCAGTTTTGGGGCAGCAATGGCACTTTGCGCTGGCACGAAATTGCGCGCGAACTGGCCGCCAATTACAACGTTCCACCCAACTACAACGCTGATGGTACGTATCCGTTACCAGACGCGAACAACCCAACCGCTTACCCGCGTTTTCCATTTGCTAACCCGCCGTATGCCTCCCGCGCTTTTGCGTTGTTGGCCGTGGCCCAATACGACGCTTTGGTAACGGCCTGGAAAGCCAAGTTTGAATACAACCGCCTCGCGCCGTACAAAAACGATTCGGGCATTACGCCGCTTTTGCCCACCAACGACCTGCCTTCGTACCCATCGGAAGATGCGGTAGTGGCCGCTGCGTCGCGCGAGGTACTCAAGTTCTTATTTCCCGGTGAGGTTGCATTGCTCGACGAGCGTTCTACCGAGCACAAAAACAGCCGTCTTTGGGGCGGTATGAATGTACAAAGTGATATTGATGCCGGTGATTCTTTGGGCGCAGCCGTGGCTAAACGTATTATTGCTTACGCGAAAACCGACCGCATGGGCGCGGCCAACAAACAAGCCGATTACCCATTGCTGAAAGCCGACGCAACGGCCCGTGGCTTTACGGCCCAATGGGAAAGTGTTGATATTCCGGCCCGCCCACCGATGCTGCCATTTTTTGGCAATGTGAAGCCCTGGAATTTCACCGATGACCAAAAAATAGCCTTGCGCCCGGCGGCTCCTTATTTGCCCGGCACCCCTGAGTTTGAAAAAGACTACCAGGAGATGCAGGATATTGCCAAAAATCGCACCAACGAGCAATTCCGCATTGCGACTTATTGGGCCGACGGAGCGGGTTCTTATACACCTCCCGGCCACTGGAACCGCAAAGCCGCTGAATTGATTTTGGACAATAAATGGAACGAAATTCGCGCAGCACGCGCCATGGCACTCATGAGTACTGCCGTTCAGGACGCCGGTATTTTGTGCTGGCATACCAAGTATTATTACCTTACCCAGCGCCCAACGACGGTAGATCGCGATATTAAAACATCAACGGGGATTCCTAATTTCCCGGGATATACTTCGGGGCACTCCACATTTTCGGCAGCAGCAGCGGAAGTACTGGCTTATTTGTTCCCCTCTAATGCCTCTGAACTAACAGCCATGGCAAAAGAAGCCTCTGAGTCGCGCATTTACGGTTGTATTCACTTCCGTATTGACTGCGAAGCGGGCCTGGATTCGGGCAAAAAGGTGGGTAATTTCGCCGTAGAACGCGGCAAAAACGACGGAAGCGAGTAAGTGAATAGTGAATAGTGAAGAGTGAAGAGTGAAGAGTTGCCCGTCGTAGAGTGTTTTTTACTGGTGAATTGAAAAACCTTTGCGTGTATAGTGTTCATTTTCAACACCATAGGCTCTTTTATCTATTCACTCTTCACTATTCGTTTTTCACTATTCACTCTTCACTATTCGTTTTTCACTCTTCACTCTTCACTATTCGTTTTTCACTCTTCACTATTCACTCTTCTATCCTCGGTTGGGGTAAACGTATAACATGACGTCGTCGTGGGTGACTTTTTGGTCACAGAGGATAAAAAGGCGTTCGACAACGTTGGCCAATTCGCGGATATTACCGGTCCAGTTGTAATCCTGCAAGGCTTTAATGGCCTCGGGGGCAAATGTTTTGGGGGCGTGGCCGTATTCTTCGGCGGTACGGCGGTTAAAATGTTCCAGCAACAGCGGAATATCTTCGCGGCGTTCGTTGAGCGAAGGAACCCGCACCACAATAACGGCGAGGCGGTGATAAAGGTCTTCGCGGAAACGGCCGTTGGCAATTTCTTCCCGCAAATCTTTGTTGGTAGCAGCCAAAACCCGCACATCCACTTTAATTTCTTTGGAATCGCCCACGCGGGTGATTTTTTTCTCTTGCAAGGCGCGGAGCACTTTGGCTTGTGCGTCGAGGCTCATATCCCCAATTTCGTCGAGGAAAAGTGTACCTCCTTCGGCCTGTTCAAATTTGCCGGGTTTATCGGCAACTGCCCCGGTGAACGAGCCTTTTTTATGGCCAAAAAGTTCACTTTCAATCAATTCTGACGGAATAGCGGCGCAGTTCACTTCCACGATGGGGCCGTTGATGCGGTTGCTTTTTTCGTGAATCCAGCGGGCTACCAATTCTTTACCACTCCCGTTGGGGCCGGTAATCAGGACGCGGCTATCGGTGGGTGCCACTTTATCGAGCATCCGTTTAATTTCCACGATGGGCGCACTTTCGCCAATAATATTCACGCCTTTGTTCCCTCCGCGCACCTGTTTTTGCAGTTTTTGCGTGGTGGTTACCAATTCCGATTTGTCCATTGCGTTGCGAATGGTAATCAGCATCCGGTTGAGATCCGGCGGTTTGGAGATATAGTCGAAGGCTCCTTTTTTAACGGCATCCACGGCGGTTTCGATATTACCGTGGCCGCTTACCATCACCACCGGTAATTCGGGGGCAAGGATTTGCAGACGCTCTAAAGCCTCGATGCCATCCATTTTTGGCATTTTAATATCCATAATAACGACGTCGTACTTTTCTTTTTGTACCTTCGCGATGCATTCCAGTCCATCGGATGCTTCGTCTACGTCGTACTGTTCAAACTCAAGAATGTCTCTTAATGTGCGGCGGATGGGCAGTTCGTCATCCACAATCAGGATTTTGGCCATGTAAGTATTTATTAAAAGAATGAAGAAAAATTAAAAAAACGTATTTTTGGAAGTGCAAATAACGAAAGAGTTACACCAACTTTGTTCGCATTTGCAAAAACAATTTTAGCGCATACTCCTTTTATAACATCAAAAACACAATTCAATACCATGATCCATCAAAAACTTACTATTTTCTTTGCTGCCCTAATGCTTTGTTTTCAGGCAATTGCTCAAACAAGTCCCGTTCGGGAAATGGATAAAACCATGTCTTTTGGCACGCGGCCATGTTTTCGCGTGGAATTTCGCGGTGCCGACGACAATCTTGTTGCCGACATGTGGAAAAAATTTGCCAAAGACCGTTTCAGCGCTAAACTGAAAAAAGATAAAAAGTCGGGCGAATGGTTTGCCGCCAAATTAAGTGGCAGTGTAAGCCCTAACGAATACACGCTTCGTTCGACCGTAGAAGAAATAAACAAAAATGATGCCGCACTCAACGTTTGGTTTGATTTAGGCTCTTCGTTTCTCAATCGCCGCGAACACGGGCAATCGGCCGATGAAGTAGTGAGCGCACTCACCGATTTTTACATCGAAGTTCGCCGCGAAGTGGTTGCCCGCGAATTAAAGGATGCCGAGAAAAAAATGAAAGATCTCGAAAACGCCAAACGCAAATTGGAAAAAGAAAACGATAATTTCCACAAAGACATTGAGGAATACAACGCCAAAATTAAAAAAGCGGAAGAGGACATTAAAAAGAACGAGCAAGACCAAAACAGCAACGTGGCCGACCAGGAAGCGCAACGCCGCATGATTGAAGAAATACGCATTCGGTTGCAAAACGTAGGCAACGAGAAGAACTAATACAAACACATGAATTTTTCAGAATTAGCCATCAAGCGCCCCGTTCTGGCCATCGTTATGAGCATTTTGATTATGCTTTTCGGGGCCTTGGGCTATAGTTTTCTGGGTACCCGCGAATACCCTGCGATTGATCCACCAACGGTAAATGTACGCTGTTCGTACACCGGCGCCAGCCCGGAAATTATCGAATCTCAGGTGACGGAACCGCTGGAAAAAGCCATCAACGGCATCCAGGGTATTCGCAATATATCTTCGTCTTCCTCCACCGGAAGTTCCAATATCACCATCGAATTTGAACTGGGAGAAGACCTCGAAAAGGCCACCAACGACGTGCGCGACAAGGTGAGCCAAACCGTACGCAACCTCCCGCAGGACATTGACGGACCGCCGGTGGTGAATAAATCGGACGCCGACGGCAGCCCGATTATTTTTATGCCCATCAACAGTAGCAAGCGGAATATCATGGAACTGAGCCGCTACGCCGAAGATGTGCTGCAAGAACGCCTCCAAACCATTCCGGGCGTGAGCCAGGTCTCTATTTTTGGTCTCAAACGCCCGGCCATGCGCCTTTGGATGGACCCCAAATTGCTGACGGCCCGCAACCTGACCGTGCAGGATGTGTTCAATGCCCTCCAACGGGAAAATATTGAACTCCCCAGCGGTAAAGTGCGCGGCGACGTTACCGAACTAACCATCAAAACAACCGCTAAACTCACCACCGAAGAGGAGTTTAACAACCTCATTATCAAACCATTGCCCAATGGCGGTGCTATTCGGTTTAAAGACGTAGGACAAGCCGTATTAGGCCCCGAAATTGAAGAAACCTCGGCGCGCCGGAACAATGTATATGGCCTTTCCCTGACGGTTTTGCCGCAGCCGGGTGCCAACCAAATCGAAATTGCCGACGAGTTTTACCGCCGGTTGGATGAAATCAGGAAAGATCTCCCCGAAGATATTATCATTGACGTGGGTCTTGACCGCTCCAAATTTGTGAAACGCGCCGTGGCGGAGGTAGAAGAAACCCTCCTGATTTCCGTTGGCCTCGTGGTACTGATTATTTATTTGTTTTTCCGCAACTGGGTAGTCGCCCTACGCCCGCTGGTGGATATTCCGGTGTCGCTTATCGGTACCTTTTTTGTCATGTACCTGTTTGATTTTTCCATCAATGTACTTACGTTGCTCGGTATTGTATTGGCAACGGGTTTGGTGGTGGATGATGGCATTGTGGTCACCGAAAATATTTTCCGAAAAATAGAAGAGGGGCGCAACAAGTACCAGGCCGTTCGGGAAGGCATTGAAGAGATCTTTTTTGCGGTACTTTCCACGTCTATTACGTTGGCGGTGGTGTTTTTGCCGGTTATTTTCCTCGAAGGTTTTACCGGGCGTTTGTTCCGCGAATTTGGTATCGTAGTGGCTTCGGCGGTGTTAATATCGGCGTTTGTATCGCTGACGTTGACACCCGTACTCAATATTTATCTCTCCGGAAAAGACCACCGCGAGGGTTGGTTTTACCGCAAAACGGAACCGTTTTTTGTGGGCATGGAAAAAGGATACGGAAATGTACTCAACTGGTTCCTGCGCCACAAATGGATTTCGGTACTCATTGTGGCGGCTTGCGGCGGCATGATTTGGTACCTGCCCCAAGACCTCAAAACGGAATTGGCACCGCTCGAAGACCGCAGTATTGTACGGACTAACCTGAGCGCTCCCGAAGGCACGGATTTTGACAAAATGGAAAGTATCATTTACAACATGACCCAAACTTTCCTCGACTCTATCCCCGATGCCAGTATGATTTTCGGGATCACGGCCCCCGGTTTTGCCGGTCCCAGCGCGTCGAACAATGGTTTTATCAGTACGTTGTTGCCCGACCCGGATCTACGCAAACGCAGCCAAATGGAGATTTACGACCAAATATCAAAATTGGTAAAGAAATTCCCCGAAGTACGCGCATTCCCCAACCAAGAACAGACGATTACGACCAGTTTGGCCAGTGGTAACCAATTGCCCGTGCAGTTTGTCATTCAAAATTTTTCTTTTGCCAAAATTGCCGAAGTGGTGCCTAAATTTTTGGATGAAGCGCGCAAAACGGGCGTTTTTGCCAACGTGGACGTTAACCTCAAATTTAACAAACCGGAGGTCAATATTCGCATTGACCGCGACAAAGCCAATGCACTGGGCCTCACCGCCGCCGATATTTCACAAACCTTACAATTGGCCCTCAGCGGTCGCCGGTTTGGTTATTTTAACATGGATGGCAAACAGTACCAGGTGATTGGGCAATTGGACCGCAACGACCGCGATGAGCCACTCGACCTCAGTGCGTTGTACGTGCGCAACAGCCGGGGCGAAATGATTCAATTAGACAACGTGGTACACCTGGAAGAAAGCAGTAACCCGCCCACGTTGTACCATTATAACCGTTTTAAAGCGGCCACGTTTCAGGCATCGCTGGCGCAGGGGCGTACCCTTGGCGAAGGCATTGAAGCGATGGAAGAGATTGGAAAAAACTTGTTGGATGAAACTTTCCAAACCGATCTGAGCGGTGCTTCGCGTGACTTTAAAGAGAGTTCGGGCAACACCATGTTTGCCTTTATTTTGGCATTATTGCTGGTATATCTGATTTTGGCGGCGCAGTTTGAAAGTTTTATTGACCCTTTGATTATTCTTTTTACGGTTCCATTGGCCATTGCAGGGGCGTTTTTGGCGCTCACCTTGAGCGGACAAACCATCAATATTTTTTCTCAAATCGGGATGATTATGTTGATTGGTCTGGTCACCAAAAACGGGATTTTGATTGTAGAATTTGCCAACCAAAAACGCGAACAGGGTTTATCAAAATTTCAGGCGGTACTGGAAGCCTCTACACAACGTTTCCGCCCCATTTTGATGACTTCATTGGCCACCATTTTGGGGGCATTGCCCATCGCGTTGGCCTTGGGTAGCGCCGGTAGAAGCCGTGTGCCGCTGGGTATGGTGATCACGGGTGGCATGGCATTTTCGTTGTTCCTGACGCTGTTGGTGATCCCGGTGATGTACCTCATGATCGCCAAGCGTAAACTCAAACGAGAGGAGAGTGTATAGAGAAGAGTGAAAAGTGAAGAGTGAAAAGTGAAGAGTGAAAAGTGAAGAGTGAAAAGTGAAGAGTATGGAGTGAAGAGTGTGTGGACATGCCCGAAAAGCGTTGGCATAGAGCGACGAGTTATTGTTTGTGAAAACTTATCTCTTATCTCTTATCTCTCATCACTCTTCTCTCTGTACCTTTGGGCTTAAATTATGACATTTAAATCCGGTTTTGTAAACATTATAGGCAAGCCCAACGTGGGTAAATCCACGCTGATGAACGCGCTGGTGGGCGAGCGCATGAGTATTATCAGCCATAAACCCCAAACAACGCGACACCGTTTGATTGGTATTTTGACCGGTGAAGATTTCCAAATTGTGTTTTCCGACACGCCGGGATACGTCAAAAAACCGTCGTATAAAATGCACGAAGCCATGAACCGGTTCGTGGAAGGCACCGTGGACGATGCCGATGTTATGCTGTACGTAGCCGACCTGAAGGATGACCTGGACTCAGATAATCCCGTTTTGGACGTACTTAAAAAGGTAGAAGCACCGCTAATTTTGGTACTGAATAAAACCGACTTAGTGAATGTACAACGCATTGATGACGCGGGCAACTGGTGGCGCAACCGCATCAAATTCACCGATTCCATCGCGATTTCGGCCTTAAAAACGGAAGGTACCACCGATTTGCTCGAAAAAATAAAAACTTACCTGCCCGAATCCCCGGCTTTTTACCCCGAAGATCAGTTAACCGACCGGCCGGAGCGTTTTTTTGCCAGTGAAATTATCCGCGAAAAAATATTCCACCTCTACGGCGACGAAATTCCCTATTCCTGCGAAGTGGGCATCGAGTCGTTTCAGGAAACCAAAACCAACGCGGGGGTGCCATTAGCCCGGATTTCGGCGGTGATTTACGTCATGCGCGAAAGCCAAAAACCCATCATCATTGGAAAGGGTGGCTCGGCCATTAAAAAATTGGGGGAAAAAGCCCGCGCCGATCTGGAGGCGTTTTTGCAAACCAAAGTTTTTTTGGAAACCACCGTAAAAGTGCGCGACAATTGGCGCGACAGCGATATGTCGCTGCAACGTTTTGGTTATAAATAAGTCCGTTCGCGGGTACTATTCACTCCATCCAAAAGATTTTTTTAAATGCTTTTGAACATCTCTACCCGCTACCAGGCGGCCATGCTGCTGGTTTTTTGGAATACTTTTGTCCTATTGTTCCGAATGGAAGTCAGCGATACCCGTTGGTTTTTCTTTTTTATCTGGAACTTATTTTTGGCCATTTTGCCGTTTTTGGGTGCCGATTTGGCGGTCTGGCTGGCGGAGCGCAAACGCAAGGCGGCAACGGTGGCCTGCCTTTTGTTGTCGGTGCTTTTTTTACCCAATTCGCCCTATATCATCACCGATTTATTCCATTTGCGCACCCGCGCCGAAATGCCGCTTTGGTACGATACCCTCGCGTTGTTCTCCATTGCCCTGAGCGGTTTGTTGTTTTATTTCGCGGCGTTGTTACAGATGCACAAAGCCATTACCACCCTCTGGAGCCGCCGTTGGGCCGAAGCATCGGTGTGGGTAATCTCTTTTTTATCGGGCTATGGCATTTATTTGGGGCGTTACCTGCGGTTCAACAGTTGGGACATTGTATCCAACCCCGATGGACTATTTAACCATATTACCAATACGATTACCAACCCGCTGGTGCACACGCGCATGGTCGGGGTAACGGTATTTTACGGCGTTTTTTTACTGGTGGGTTATTGGGTGGTGCGCCTTTGGGAAAAATCCATTTCCCGTTAATTGGCCGAGGGTGCCAGTTCGATGCCCGCTTTGTCCATTTCGTGTTTAAAATACTCGTGTAAGGCGTAATAAGTCGCCCAAAAATGCGCTCCGGTGGTCCAGCAACCAACGGTCACTTCCATGCTATCGTCAATAAAATGACTGATTTCCACGAATAACTCCTTCTCTTTAACGCGGTGGGGGCATTGTACAATGGCGTTTTTACCGGCAATGCGCAGGGCATCGAGCGAAGTGGAATCTTTTACCTTGGCTTTAATGTCGGCGCGGATTTCGGCGTCCATTTGCATATTTTCAATGGCACCTTCGGTCACTTTGGAGTTGGGAATAATGAGCCTTTTGCCCTGGGGCGTAATTAATACGGTGTTAAAGATCTGGATTTCGGCCACTACGCCCATTTTATCCCCAACGGTAACGATATCGCCGGATTTGTACGGACGAAACAACAAAATAAGTACGCCGGAGGCAAAATTGCCCAAACTGCCCTGCAAGGCCAAACCCACGGCGAAAGCAACCGCCGAAAATACGGCAATAAACGACGTGGTTTCGATCCCCAAGCGCCCCGCGACAACGAGCATAAGGACTACTTTCATCACGACATCGGCGGCGGAAATAAAAAAAGATTGAAGACTGGGATCAATTTTTCGCATGGTCAAAAAACGGGCAAATACGCGTGAAATGCGGTTGATTAACCACAAACCGCCAACGAATAAAAGGATGGCGATAATAATATTGGGGCCGTAGTTCCAGGCCAAATCGCGGAGGTACGTGATGTATTGTGGTTCGTCCATGAGAATATTATGTTTTTGCCCATTGTAGAGCGCTTTTTTGATTTAAGAATTAAGATATACGATTTTTGATTTTTGAAGTTTTTTGGGGTTTGTGGAGCAGGCTAACTTGACATTTTTTTGAGGCTGGCCACAAAAATGGCATTCAGTTGATTACATTCATCCAAAATAGGCTCCAATTGTGCATCTGAAGTCCATTTTTGTTTTTTGATAATGCGCAAAGCAATGTGCGTTTCTCGAAGTTCTTTTAAGCGTATTTTTAATTTATGCACAAAATCTGCCCTGGACTCTGCGGCTCTCGCTTCCCCATAATTCAATGCTGGAGATGTCCCCGAACGCATAATTTGCCCGCCCATGTGTTTAGCAGTTGGCTTTTGGGGTAAAGAATCAGTCAAATCTAAAATACGCGATGCGAATTCAATCAACCGATTTTCTATTTCTACCCCTTTTTTAGTTTCGTTACTCATATTTTTTAGTAATTTACGGATAGTATGATGAAATATTGTTTATGTGCCCAGCCCACAACCCCAAAAAAAACTTCAAAAATCTTAAATCTTACATCGGAATTCTTAAATCAAAAAAACACATGTGCCCAGCCCACAACCCCAAAAAAAACTTCAAAAATCTTAAATCTTAAATCGGAATTCTTAAATCAAAAAACACATGTGCCCAGCCCACAAAACAAAAAACTTCGCCGCAAATATCAGAACAAAGTTCATTTCTGTACAATTCAAGGGATATTTTAGCGAAAAAATAATACTTTCCTGCAAAAGACGTTGTTCCTTTGTGCTTTGAACGTACCCCCCTCGTACGCTTCAATCTTCAAATACTCCTTATATATTTCACAATACACAATGGTAAGTTTTTTCCGAATTCCGGTCATACTGTGCATCTGCGTTGCTGTTATGGCTGCGTGCAACCCTAAATCTGGCTCTAAAGCCGCCAAAACACCCGCAAAGCCGGACGAGCCGGAAAAGTTTGTGGACTCCAAACCCCTCACCGGTGAACCCACCGAAGACGAGGAAACGCTGGAGTACACCATGATGGACCCGATTGATATCACCCTGCCGGCCGCAGCCAACCCGGATTCATTGCCCGTTTACAATGCGTCCAATACATTTGAGCACGATTTGCTCCACACCAAAATTGAAATTAGTTTTGATTGGGAGAAAAAACGCGCCAATGGCAAAGCAACTCTGCGCCTCAAACCGTGGTTTTATGCCACCGATAAACTCACCCTCGACGCCAAAAATTTCGACGTAAAATCGGTGGTGCTGGCCCGTACCAATGCCCCGTTGAAATACACGTACGACAACGAAAAAATCGCCATTTCACTCGATAAAACCTATAAACGGACTGAAGAATTTGAAGTGGCCATTACCTATACCGCTAAACCCGACGAACGCGAATCGTACGGCGGAAGCGCCGCCATTTCGCAGGATAAAGGTTTGTATTTTATCAATCCCGACGGAAAAGAAGCCGGTAAACCCCGCCAAATTTGGACCCAGGGTGAAACCGAAAGCAATTCATTCTGGTTCCCAACCATTGATAAACCCAACGAGCGCTGCACTCAGGAAATGTACATCACCGTTGAAAACAAATACAAAACCTTGTCCAACGGCCTCTTGGTTTCTTCCAAAAACAACCCCGACGGTACCCGCACCGACTATTGGAAAAACGAACTCCCCCACGCGCCTTACCTCTTTATGATGGCCATTGGCGAATTTGCGGTGGTAAAAGACAAATGGCGCGGCAAAGACGTATCCTATTACGTTGAACCGGCTTACGAACAATACGCCCGCGATATTTTCCCGTACACCACCGAAATGCTGGAGTTTTTCTCCACCAAACTCAATTACGCCTATCCCTGGCCCAAATACGATCAGGTGGTGGTGCGCGATTACGTGAGCGGTGCCATGGAAAATACCGGCGCGGTGATTTTTGGGGAATACGTGCAAAAAACCAAACGCGAGTTACTCGACAACGATTACACCAACGAAAAAGTAGTGGCCCACGAAATGTTCCACCACTGGTTTGGTGATTTGGTCACCACTGAAAGTTGGGCAAACCTTACCCTGAACGAAGGTTTTGCCAACTACTCCGAATACCTTTGGCTCGAGCACAAACACGGTAAAGACATTGCCGATGCGCACCTCCAAAATGAGCAGCAAGGCTATATTTATTCGGCTTCCGACGGCGGCCACCCGCTGATCCACTACGGTTACGCCAGCCGCGAAGACATGTTCGATGCCCACTCTTATAACAAAGGCGGGGCCGTATTGCACATGTTGCGCAACTACGTGGGCGATGAAGCCTTTTTTACGGCGCTGAATACCTACCTCAACCGCCACCAGTTCACCGATGTGGAAGCCCACGAACTCCGCCTGGCGTTCGAGGACGTGACCGGACAAGACCTGAGCTGGTTCTTTAACCAGTGGTTTTTTGGGGCCGGGCACCCGTCCCTGGACATTGCTTACGCCTGGGACGAAGCCACCCAAACCACCGAAGTGACCATTGAGCAGCAGCAAACCGCCGAAAACAACGTAGCGTACGTGTTTAATTTGCCCTTGTCGGTGGATATTTACGATGCCTCCGGCAAAGCCCGCCGCGAACAAATTCACGTCACCAAACGCCGCCAAAGTTTTAAATTCAAAAGCGACCGCAAACCACTCGTGATCAACGTGGACGCCGAAAAAACCTTGTTGTGCGTAAAAACCGACCACCACACCAACGAGGAATGGCGCGCTTTGTTCCAATACGGCCCCAATTACCGCGACCGCGTGGAAGCATTGGCCGCGTTGTCGGCCACCGATTCGGTGCCGGAATACGATATTTTCAAAACAGCCCTCAGCGACAAAAGCCCCGATATTCGCCGTTACGCGCTCAACGCAATTGACCCTTCTTTGCCCGGCGTTGCGCCATTGATCGCCAATATTGCCGAAAATGACAAAAATCCCGGTACCCGCGCCACGGCTATTATGGCCTTGGGGTCGTTGGAAGATAAACAGTACATCCCCGTTATCCAAAAAGGGCTTCAACCCGATGCGCCGTATAGCGTTGCCGGTGCCGCGTTGAGTGTATTGTCCAAATTGGATAAAGCCGCCGCGGTAGCAGCCTCCAAAACCCTCGAAAACGACGATAACGAGGAAATTGCCAATGCATTAGCCGAAATGTACGCCGAAACGCCTTCCGTTGAGCAGTTGCCCTGGTTCCAAAAACGCGCCGCTAAAGCCGACCAAATGGCGGCGTTTTCTTTCTTCGAACTTTACCAGCGTTACCTCGTGGGTTTGAACAACGACGCGGCGTTGGAAACCGGAATTCAGTCGTGGAAAACCAACGCCACTACCCCGGATACCAACAGCGAATGGCGGCGTTTTGCTTCTACGAAAGCCTTGGCCGATACCCGTAACTTTTTCCGCGAAAAAGGGGACGAGACCAAAGCCAATGCTATTCAGGCGTACATTGAAGAAATTAAGGAAAAAGAGAGCGATCCTACTTTGAAAATGTATTATGGACTGTTTTAATTGAGATGGAGGAGCATCTGTTTCGGCACGAATCAGGTAAAATGGTAGCCGCGCTGACCAAATTTTTTGGTTTTTCCCGGGTGGATATCGCCGAAGATATTGTTCAGGAAACCCTCCTGACGGCCCTGCACACCTGGAAAACCAAGGGCGTTCCCGATAACCCGTCGGCCTGGCTTTACCGGGTGGCCAAAAACAACGCCATTAATTATTTGCGCCGGGAACGACATTTTCAGACCCACATCGCACCCCATATTGCGGCGGCTTTAGATGCCGAAAACGAGGAAAATGGTGCCGGTTTCGACACCATTTTCCTTCACCACGAAATAGAGGATGCCCAATTGCGCCTTATGTTCGCCTGCTGCCACCCCGCACTCGGCAGCGATGTGCAATTGATACTCATCCTAAAAACATTGTGTGGCCTGCACACCCGCGAAATTGCCGCCGCCCTGCTTACCCCCGAAGATACCGTGGCCAAACGCCTTTACCGGGCCAAAGAAAAAATTAAAAGTGAACGTATTCATTTGGAAGTACCGGTCGGCACTACCCTCGACGACCGGTTCGAGGCCGTACTCAAGGCCGTTTACCTCTTGTTCAACGAAGGTTATAAGTCCTCCTCCTCCGATGCCGTTATTCGGCACGATTTGAGCGAAGAAGCCCTGCGTCTGGGGTTATTACTCTGCGCCGAGCGGTCAAATATCACGACATTCAACCTGCGCAAAGCCAATGCGCTTATGGCGTTAATGTGTTTCCACGCCGCTCGTTTTGGCAGTCGCCTCGATGATTTGGGGCAAATTGTGCTGTTAGAAGACCAAAATCGCGAAAAATGGGACCAGTTTTTAATTTCTCGCGCTTATTCCTTTTTAAAAGCATCGGCGAGTGGCGACGAGGTGAGTGCGTACCACATTGAAGCGGCCATTGCCTCGCACCACGCCCGGGCGACTTCATTTGAACGCACCGATTGGACGGCCATTTACCATTGTTATCACTTATTGTACCACCTGAACCCGACGGCCATTGTGGCCTTTAACCGCGCCATTGCCCGGGGCTACGCCGAAGGGCCGTTGGCAGGTATTGAAAGTTTAACCGCATTAACAACGTTGGGCAACAACCATTTTTACCACGCCGCGTTGGGCGATTTTTACCAAAAAAGCCAACAACCGGATGCGGCACGAGCGGCCTACGAACGGGCGCTCCAACACGTTGTTTTAGAAACTGAAAAAAAAGTTATTGGGGATAAGATAGCCGCTATCCGTGCAGTTGAGGCTCCTAAGAAACTGGTTTGATCAATGAGAATAACCCAACCGAAGAGAAACCGACAGCGAAGCATTAAACTCACTACAATGCGTATATTTTTTTACGGTATCATCGTTTCTTTGCCCTTTGTGGCATGCAACCAGTTCCCACACAATGCCCCATTTTGTAATGGGGATAGTGCTCACTTTGATAAATCCAAATGGGAACGGTGTGCAAGTGTAGATAATAGAATGATCGCGCAGGATGATACGTCCCTCACCCGTTATTATTCATGCCTTACGCTTAGAGAAGCCATGCTATGTGATATTGTTACAAATAGAATCCAGGAGAATGATTCAATATCTGTAGTCATTGAATTATTGGGCTATGGGTGCGGCGGGGATTGTTTTAAGAACTGTAACGTACGTTCCTCCAAAAATGTAATTGGAGGTATTTATGCAGGTACAAAAACCTTGGCTTATACTGCTGGTTACAATGGATCTGGAGATTGTTTTTTTGTAATTTCATTCAAAGATAATTTAGTTGAGGATTTTTATTGGGCAGAGGCTCGATAAAGCAACGTGCTAATGTATCTTTAAGGCTCGACCCGTGTGGGCGAATACCTGTTCAATCGAGACAGAGCTACTGCTGGAACCGGCACTATGTCATACTGAGCGTCGGGAAATTCCCAGAGCCGAAGTATACCGCGTGAAAGGCAACAGGCTAAACCTCAACATATCAAACGGAAGATTAGTTGATGGTGATAATCCATGTGTTAGAGGGTTAGAACCAAATGAGGCATCAGAATTAAAAAAACAATAAATAAATTTTAAAATGGCCTACAAAGGGATCACTTGTTTTCTTCTGGGGAGTATATTGCAGTTTCATTGCTTCAATAACCAATCAGAATCCATGTCTGTTCCGGCAAGTAACCGACAGAATTTAAACGATAGAAGCACTGACCATTCAACGAACACTAAGTTGGTTGGGGTGTGGCTTGATGCTGAATATAAGAATAGCATTGAGCGAGGGACACTCCCTTGCGCATGTAAGCAGAGCGACGTTTGCTATATTATTACAACTATTGGTCACGATACATTCAGTGTTAAGGTTTTGTCCATGAATAATGATAACGACGACTTTATTGCAACCTTAAAAGATGATACCCTGGCGTATGGACGTGAACGTTCCATTGCACCTCCTCGAATTGAAGCAAATAATTATTACAGATTCAGGTTAAAAGGTAACGATACTTTGGAGGTTATCCATAATAAGGAGTCATTTCTCTTTGTAAAATCGCTTTTTGAAGACCAAGTTAGAAAGTCTTCAAGGCTGGGTACTTTGACATACAATCACTTTATCACCAGTTTAGACCACTATAACATAAGCCCCTCAATGTATAAGTTCTTATCGGAGAATTTTGATTCATTTGGGTGTAGAAGAGACCTTGGAGGCATCAATTTATTGTCAGGTAAAACGAATCAGGTGTTAGTCGAAACACATAATGATACATTGGAATTATACGATATTGAACTGCCTAAAGCAAAATCATATCCCATAATTGTAAGCAAGGTCATTAACTCCAGATGGACAAAGAAAAGATAGCAGTGGAACGTGCGCCATGCACAGAACCTATTCGACTCAACGGAAACCGTGCGCACCGATTACTACCGCTCAATGCTGCGCGATAAACGGTACTCGCAGTACCAAACGTGGCACGAGCAATAATACGTTGCACTTGGACGAGCATCTGCGTTCCGGTCAGCAATTGGAGCATATCAACGCGGCCAGGGACAACAGTCCGGTATCAGGCAATAATTTTCATTTTGCGCATCAGGAAACTGGCGCTTTTGTTTTGGCAGACCCCATCGCGCAATACGTAATCGAACGATAACGCTTCGTTGTTGACAATATTCACCTCAAAACACTTGTTCATGAGGCTGTCGGGGTGTTCGAGAGTGGTGTTGCACACCTCAATATCGTGGGTGGCAATGGCCCCAATGGCCTGCAATTCCACCATCTTTTTTAATACGCCCACGGTTCCCATCCGTTTATCGTCGGAGTTAGTGCCGCGCAAAATTTCGTCCAACAACACAAACGTGCGTTGGCGCGTGGCAAAGTCCACAATTTCGCTGAGGCGTTTTACTTCCGCAAAAAAGTACGATTCGCTGTCGGATAAAGAATCATTCAGGCGCATGGATACCAGCAGCGGCAACGGATGCACCTGCGCCACGCGGGCACACACGGGCGCACCCGTACCCGCCAACACCAGGTTCACCCCGAGGCTGCGCAAAAAGGTGCTTTTGCCCGACATGTTGGAACCGGTTAATACCACAAAACGGGGCTGGTCAAATTCTACGGTATTGCACACCCGTTTTTCACGCCGCAACAACGGGTGGCCCAACTCCTCAAAATAAATCCGGTGCTGTGCATTAAGCGTCGGGTAGGCAAAATCGGGGTTATTGTGCGCAAAATTGGCCAAACTGCTCAGTGCTTCCATTTGTCCAATGGCATTCAGCCACTGCGGAATATGGTGGGCAAACCTTTTTTTCCAACGCTGTAAGGTGTCTAACTGGTGAACGTGGAATAAAAACAAACCGTCGAACAGCAGGACGACCATCAGGTTAGCGATGGAGTCGAGGCGGTTGAACAAATTGGACAGGTACAGGATTTCGGTACTGGCTTTGGAGGTATCGGTGTGCAGTTGGGCCACAATATCGCGCAGCAGCGGGCTTTCAAACGGCTCGTTTTCCATGTTTTCCACGAGTAAACCGTATTGGCGCAATTGGACGTGAACTTCGTCGAATGCCGCAATTTCCCCCTGAATTTTTTTAAAAAACAAGCCCAATACGGACAAATTTACCGCAAATATTCCGGAGGCGATTTGCGCCCAGGTGCTGTTGCCGGTTGCCATCCCAACGATTAAGGAGCCGAACAGTGCGGCGGGCAAAACCCAGGCGAGTATTTTAAAAAAGAGAGGTACTGGTATGGCGGGTTGGTCGGCCCACCGCAACAAATTGGTGGTGGCACGGGCATCGTCTTTTTTTAGGGCGGCTACTGCCAAAAGCCGTTGCCGCCAATCGAGTTTGGGCGCGAGTTCGCGCACCGCCTGTTGTCGGGCCAAAATGGCGTCGGGGTTGGTCAGGGAATGAAGCAGCATATTGGCCAACGCCGTTTTGCCGGGCCAGGTAGCCGTTCGGTTCAGGTATTGAAACAACGAGTTTTTGCCCAAAATATCGAGGTCGTAGGCGTAAAAATGCGTTTCGGGCTGGAGTTCGGTGCCCGGATCAAACGGGCCTTCGTTTTGTTCGAGGAACTGAATTTCGTTGTGATTAACGGCCACTAAACCTTCCACAATGCGTTGTTCGCGGCTCAGGCTTTGGTACACCCGAACGAGGTACGCAAATACGGCCGTGCCCACCAGCGCAATGATCAGCCACAGGAAATAGCCGGTTTGGGTCAATTGATAAAAAGAAAACAGGACCAGCAGCGCCACCAAAAGGCGTAAACTGGCAATGCGGGAGGCTTTACGCTCCAGACGGAGAAAGATGTCCTGGTATTTCAGGCGTAAATCTTGGTATATCATAGGTTGATTTGCGGGTTATTTGGAGCGCTCAGTCACGTACACCACCAGCGCGCGCAACGCCTCCCGGGCGGGCGATTCCACGGCCACGGATTCCAATATTTCAAAAGCCTCCTGGCGGTATTGCATCATGGCGGCGTGGGCGTATTCGATACCGCCGCTTTTGCGCACAATTTCGATCACCTCGTTGACTTTTTCCTTTTTATCACTTTCATTTTTGACAATGTTCAGGATTCGGCGGCGGGTGCTGCTATCGCAATGCTGAAGGGTATAAATCAGGGGCAGGGTCATCTTTTTTTCTTTGATGTCAATGCCGAGTGGTTTGCCCACGTCGTCGGTACCAAAATCAAAAAGGTCGTCGCGGATTTGGAAGGCGATGCCGGTTTTTTCGCCAAACAACCGAATTTTTTCAATTTGTTCGGGGTCAGAAGTAGTACTGGCGGCACCGGCACTGCAAGCGGCGGCGATGAGCGAAGCCGTTTTTTGGCGAATAATATCAAAATAAATGGATTCCTTAATGTCGAGTCGGCGGGCTTTTTCCATTTGTAACAATTCGCCTTCGGCCATTTCGGTAACGGCCCGGCTAACGATACCAAGCATATTAAACTGTTGGGTCCGCACACTAATGAGCAATCCTTGGGAAAGCAGATAATCGCCCACGAGTACGGCAATTTTATTTTTCCAAAGGGCATTGATGGAGAAAAAGCCCCGGCGCTCGTTGGAGTCATCCACCACATCGTCGTGCACCAGCGTTGCCGTGTGTAGCAATTCCACCATGGAAGCGGCGGTATGGGAAGCATCGTTGATGGGGCCAAACAACCTGGCGCTCAGCAAAACCAGCATGGGGCGGATTTGTTTGCCTTTGCGCTGCACAATGTACCAGGTAATTTTATCCAGCAAGGGCACTTTACTGCGCATCAAATCCCGGAAACGTTGCTCGAAAATATCTAACTCCGTCGCAATAGGCTGCTTAATGGTATCCAAGGACATACTCTATTTTCAAAAATAATTGAAAGTTCTGAATCTAAACAGCGGTGAAGGTAGTAAAGTTGTGGCGATTGGTCAGGTATTATTTTCTTTGCGTTTGAGGTCAATGGACAACATTTCAAGCGCTTGCATGGTAGCGAGCGGAGCCAGCAGGTTGCGCCCGTACTCCGATTCAGCGTCCGGGTGAACGAATCCGGTGACATCTTTGAACAAAGTGGCATCAATGGGCCGGAACGCCATAGCCCAGCGATCAAAGAGGCGTTGTTCGACCTGTCCCTCGCGCAGTACCCGGGCAGCGTGGTGCCGGGGGTCGGTGGATATCCGCAGGTAATACAAGGATTTGATCACATCGTCGTCACCTTCCAGCAGTTGCAAAAAACTGCCATAACCGTACATTAGCAAGCCGGTAACATTATATTGCGCATTAAACTC
The DNA here is from genome assembly GCA_013298845.1 of Chitinophagales bacterium. Lineage (GTDB taxonomy): Bacteria > Bacteroidota > Bacteroidia > Chitinophagales > Saprospiraceae > M3007. The sequence continues at coordinate 536,757 of JAAFJN010000001.1, read as the reverse complement.
CCGCGCTTTTTCCAACAAAACCGCCAATTCTGCATCGGAAAAGGGATGAATAACTTTGCTCTGATAAACCAGGTGATAGAGCGCCATTGGTAAATTGTAATTGAGAAGGTTTGTTGGCTTTAAAATGCCTCAAACACGCTTAAACAGATGGTATGTGTCGAGCAAATGTAAGTTATTTGTCCCGAACTTTTGCGCACCGGAATCAGTTTTTGCGTTTTTTTGAAGTTTTGAAATTAATATTTATCCGAAGGTTCAACAAAAAAAGGGGGTAAGGTTGCGCGGGTGTATCTAATGCCCCTATCTTTGCAGCATTACGCGGACATAGCTCAGTTGGTAGAGCGTCAGCTTCCCAAGCTGAAAGTCGCGAGTTCGAATCTCGTTGTCCGCTCTATTAATTTACTATCGAAACACAACCAACAAAGCAGCTTCATCCTGCATCAACTCGTCGTAAGGTTTTAAATACCCCAACTGGCCTTTCACTGCCAACAAATCGGTGTAATACGCTATTTGTTGCTCTAATTTTCCCAGCGCCATTTGAAAAATGGTATTCAAACGGTAAGTCGTTTTTATTTGGTTGATCTTTTCGCGGCACTCCCCTATTTTTTCCACAAAAAAATCCACGTTGTTATCATTGACGAGCGCTGCGGATTCGGCGTATCGCTTTTTTAATTCCTCCAACTTCGCCCGGTGCGCGGGTAACCCTTTTTGAAAATAAAAATCCTTCGTTTCCGAAGATTCTATTTTGGCCTGCAACAAAATAGCCGCCCTCAATACCTCCAATATTCCCGTTTGGGGATTCAACAATGAAATAACCTCGTGCGCCGAAAAAGTAGCCATAACGCACAAAAGTAAAACCGCACTTTGGCTTTTTCAAACACAATTCAGGTATTTAGCCAACATTTTTGCGCCATTTTCCCGCTTTTAGATTTTTTTTGAAAAAAACAACTGTTCTATACTATTCTAATCTATAATAGACGTAACTTGCCACTGCTAATGCACTCTAATGAATGCCAAAAACGCATATGTGAGCGCATTGCGCCATTTTTAGCCATTAAAAATGGGTTTTATAAAAATTTTGAAAAAAAAGTGCCTTCACATTACCTCCATCAGCGTAATTAATTCTTAACTTTGCCTCAAGTTAAGTGTTAGAATAGTATAGAATAGTAAAATTACGATTGAGTTGGACAGGTATTTGGCGCAAGGTTATATACCTGTCACTTTTACTATGCAAAATAAATCAATCGATCATGGTTCCCGAACACCTAAGTATCAACAAATCGTTGATGCCATATTAACTGGTATTAGCTCTAACCAATGGAACCACGGTGATCAAATTCCCTCCGTCAATGAAACTTCCGAACACTATGGCATTGCCAGAATGACGGTCGTAAAAGCCTACGATGAACTGCGGCGACGCGGAATTATCGAAGCGCATCAAGGTAAAGGATATTATATTGCTGCTACAGATGTAAAAACAGGGTATAATATTCTTTTACTTTTTGATGAATTGAGTTCTTACAAAGAAATCATGTACAACGGATTTAAAGAAACACTACCGCCCAACGCGCGGGTAAGTATCTTTTTCCACCACTACGATCGCAATACCTTCGATAATTTACTAACGGCCAACCTCGGCCGGTTTACCCATTACGTGGTGGTAGCCCACGTCTCCACCGATATCTCGGCGTCGCTGGAAAAAATCCCCCCGCACCAACTCACCCTCTTGGATAAAGATGTACCTACCCTCAAATACCCGGTCGCGTGCGTGCACCAGGATTTTGAAAACGATATTCAAGAAGGACTGCGCCAGGGTCTTGATTTGTTAAAAAAGTACCGCCGTCTCAATATGTTGTGCCCGCAGGCACCTTTGACATACATGCCTGATGGCCGCAACAATGGCTTTATTCGTTTTTGCGAAAACCACAAAATGCCCTACCGAATCCTCACCGGGTTTGATTCGGCCGTGGTGTTCCGCGACGAAGCGTATATTTTGTTTGACGAACGGGAATTGGTAAAATTTATCAAATATTGCCGGGAAAAAGACTGGCAATTGGGCAAAGACATCGGATTGGTTTCGTACGACGATACGCCCTATAAAGAAATTATTGACAAGGGAATTACCGTAATCAGCACCGATTTTCGCCAAATGGGTATCACCGGTGCGCGCATGTTGCTGGATAAGGTAGTAGATAACATTCACAATCCCTGTCAGTTGATTATTCGCGGGTCTCTGTAAAAAACGCCTTCAATTTACCCCAAAAAAAATACCCTGCGCAAAACCAAAGTTTCGCGCAGGGCACTGTAAATGGGCAGTTCCGGCCCCTTATTCGGCTGGTGTATCCCCGCCCGGCGGACGTTCGCCACCTTTGGGTTTGCCACCTTGTTTGTTATTGTTCGGGTTATTCCCTCCCTTTTGTTGGCCACCACCCTCCGGTCTCGGAGGACGATTGTCGCCGCCGCTCTGCTTGTTGTTCGGGTTGTTGTTGCCACCTTTGGGCTGCTGACCGCCGCCCTCTGGTCTCGGCGGACGGTTATCGCCGCCACCTTGTTTGTTGTTCGGGTTATTATTACCGCTTTTGGGTTGTTGGCCGCCACCTTCCGGTCTCGGAGGACGGTCACTGCCGCCACCTTGTTTGTTGTTCGGGTTGTTATTACCGCCTTTGGGTTGTTGGCCGCCACCTTCCGGTCTCGGAGGACGGTCACTGCCGCCACCTTGTTTGTTGTTCGGGTTGTTATTACCGCCTTTGGGTTGCTGACCGCCGCCTTCTGGTCTCGGAGGACGGTTGTCGCCGCCACCTTGTTTGTTGTTCGGGTTATTATTGCCCCCTTTTTGCGACTGGCCGCCACCTTCCGGTCTTGGAGGACGGTTATCACCGCCACCTTGCCGATTATTATTCCCACCTTCGGGACGGGGTGGGCGATTGTCGCCGCCACCTTGCCGGTTATTGGGATTATTGTTGCCGCCTCGACCATCGGGGCGTGGGCCACGCTGTTGCCCGGAGCGACCCGACACCCGCGCCAGATCGGCCTGTTCGGCGCGTTCAACGGCGGCAGCGGCAGTTTCTCCACGCGCTTTTTTCTTCTTTTTCTTCTTTTTCTTCCGTTTTTCGAGCGGAAGTTGAATTACGTTATCTACGTTTTCGAAATCCGGTTCATCTTCTTCTACTTCGTCGGTAGAAGGTGGTGCCATTGCCAGAATATCGTCGAGGCTTTCGGGGATTTGACCGTTTTTGATCATATCCATAGCGTCCCAGACCTGGTCAACGTGAAGCGGATAAAACTTGATTTTGTTGTCGGCGTACGCAAAAAACATAAGGCGTTTGAACACGTCGGTCTTCATCAGAACGGCAAGTCCGGCCTTAGTTTTTAATTTATCCGCTTTATCCGGGAAATCTTCGAGGGCATCAACGTAAGTATCCAGTTCGTAGTTGAGGCAACATTTGAGTCGCCCGCACATACCGGATAGTTTGGTTTGGTTAATGGCCAGGTTTTGATAACGCGCAGCGGCGGTATTCACCGATTTGAACTCGGTCAGCCAGGTAGAGCAGCACAATTCACGGCCGCAGTTCCCAAGCCCCCCGATTCGGGACGACTCCTGACGCGCACCGATTTGGCGCATTTCAATTTTTACTTTAAATTCTTTGGCGTAGTGGCGAATCAATTCGCGGAAATCAACCCGGCCTTCGGCGGTGTAAAAAAACGTGCATTTGCGGCCATCTCCCTGGAACTCAATGTCACAAACTTTCATTTGCAGATCGAGGGTACGGGCAATAGTACGCGCTTTAATCATCACGTTTTTCTCCTCTTTGCGCAACTCATCGAGGCGCTCAAGGTCGCGCTCATTGGCTTTGCGGATCACCGCGCCCAGTTTGGCGTCGTTTTTTACGCGTTTGCGCTTCATCTGAAGGCGCACCAATTCGCCGGAAAGTGAAATTTTACCGAGGTCGTAACCTCCGGCCGGGGACTCTACCAGCACAAAATCGCCGGTGGTCGTACGGGTAAAGGGTGGATTTTTGAAAAAGTCTTTGCGGGAACCGTTTTTAAATGATACTTCAACAATATCAAAAGGTTGGGTGTCCGCTATGCCGAGTGCTGTAATCCAATCGTATGTATTATGCCTGTTGCATCCACCAGTAGAGCATCCGCCATTCGACCCGCACCCGCCTACGCTATCCTTTCCCGTGGAACAGGAACATCCTAAACAAGCCATTCAATGATATATTCAGTTTTGATTGTCGTGAACAAAATGCTTTTTTAAAGACAGTTCTTTAATTAAAAGCGGTGCAATATTACATCGTACTTTTCATATACGCAAAAAAAAAGCGCGCCGCTCTTTTGCGGCGCGCCGGTTTCCCGTATATAATCTCATGAAAAGTGGCAAATCTGTGTGTCAAATCTTACATCTCGTTGTCGTTGCTGTTGTTCTATCTATTTGACGTTACAAAAGTGCGGAAGTTTCTCAAAACCTGCAAGGGCATTTTTTTGATTTTGTTGAAAAAATAAACAATGCTATATTCGCAAGAAAACGGCGTCAAAATTAAAAGAAACGGTTTTTGAGTGGTTTTTTCATTTAAAAATACCTCAAAAAAGGTAGCATTTGTTGAAAAAACGTACCAAAAATAGGGTACATTTTTTTTAAAAAAAGCGCGTATTTAGCATTTTGTTAAGAAAAAAGAATTTTAAAAGAGGGAGTAGCCCAAAAAAAAATGTAAAATTTCAAGGTAACAAACGTTTACTTTTCCCTCCAAAGTTGCCATACCCCTGAAACAGGAAATGGCCCAAAACATCTATCCGGCATCAAATTGCCGTATTTTACCGGAAGCCAACCTAACTTTGCCCCCAGAAATGACACATACCTTGTACAATATTGCCATCTACGTCCTGTCATTGGCCATGCAATTAGGGGCTTTTTGGGATACTAAAATAAAAAAAGGGGTCGAAGGGCGGGCCAATTGGCGGAATCGGCTGGCCGCAGCGCTGCCCCAAAACCGCAAAAAGACGCTGTGGATACACGTGGCATCGTTGGGAGAATTTGAACAAGGGCGACCCGTCATGGAACAAATAAAAAAACAACACCCCGATTGGCACATCGTACTTACCTTTTTTTCACCGTCGGGGTACGAACTGCGCAAAAACTATCCCCACGCCGATACCATTTTGTATTTGCCGTTGGATACCCCCGCCAACGCCCGCGCTTTTTTGGACGAAGTACAGCCGGATTTAATCATTTTTGTCAAATACGAATTTTGGGCTAATTATTTACTCGAAGCGCAACACCGCCGGATTCCCGTTTGGCTAATTGCCGCTTTATTTCGCCCCGAACAGTATTTTTTCCAATGGTACGGCGCGTGGAGCCGCCGGATGCTGGCTTGTTTTACGCATTTTTTTGTACAAACCCAAGATTCGATCAATCTGCTACACGGCATCGGGTGTACAAAAACTACCCTTGCCGGAGATACCCGCATTGATCGGGTTTTGGACATTGCGGCGCAGGCACCCGACAACGATATTGTGGCGGCATTTGCCCGGCACCATCGGATATTGGTGGTGGGGAGTTCGTGGGAAAAAGACGAAGATTTGCTGTTGACGGCTTTACAACACCCCGATTTGGCCAATTTAAAAGTGATTTGCGCCCCACACGAACCCTCACAGGCGCACGTAACCCGCCTGCTTGAGCGCCTGGGCGCGGGAGCAGTGGCGTATTCGGCGACCAATCCAGAACAGGTAACGGCTTACCGCTGGTTAATTATCGACAACGTAGGGATGTTAAATACCTTATACCGATACGGCCATTGGGCGTACATCGGGGGAGGCTTTGGCACCGGTATTCACAACACGCTGGAACCGGCGGCGTTTGGGTTGCCGGTTATTTTTGGCCCCAAATACCATAAATTTGAAGAGGCCAAACAATTAATTCGCCGCCAAGGATTTTTTAGCGTTCACGACAGCAATTCGTTGCAAGAAACATTATTAATGCTTCAACAAGAACCCGCAAGACAGTCGGCAAGGGCGGCGATTCAGCAATATTTGCGGGAAAACTGCGGCGGAACGAGCCTTATTTTACAGTTTATTCAACGCTACTTATAAACGCGATGCATTTTGGTATTTTATTCACGGGTGTGTTATTGTGGGTAGGTTGCACCTCCGCGCCTTCGCCTAAAGAAGTGCCCGTCCCGGAAGTAACCCAGGGGGATACGCTGACCACCTATTATAACGAATTAGGCGATGAACAAACGCATAAGGGGAATTACGCGGCCGCTTTAGAGCATTACCAAAAATCGCTGGAACTAGCCCGCTCGAACGGCGATTCGACGCAATATTACAGCACCCAACTGGATGTAGCCGCCGTGTACGAAAAAATGGGCGAACACAAACAGGCTATTCAAACGGCCGAGCCTGTACTGGCGGCGTACGCCCGGCTCCAGGATTCGGCCCGGCTGGGTCGGGGTTATGCCACCATTGCCATTTTTTACGGCAGCGCGGGCCAACCCCAAGCCGCCGAAATGGCGTTAGCCCGCGCCCTTCCGCTACTCGAAACCCACGGGTCGATCATTGAACAGTGCGCCGCCATGAACCAGTTGGCATTTACGTACAGCGACCGCCGGGACTGGGCCGGGGCTTTGCCGTTTCTGGACAGCGCGCTAGTCCTGCTCAAAGCATCGGGAGCACTGGATAACCTGCCCGGCATGTACCTAAACCTCGGAAATTGTTACCGCGAACTACAACAATGGGAACCGGCCCGGCGGTACATCCAACTGGCCATTGAACAGGCCGATAACATGGAACAGTTGCATGTACACGCGCGCGCCATCGAGCGGATGTCGCAAATTGAAGAAGCTACGGGTAACCCGGCGCGGGCGTTACTGCTATTTAAAACTGCCAAAAAAATGCGAGATTCGCTTTTTAACGGCGAAAAAATGCGCACCATCGAGGAGTTGGATATAAAGTACAAGGCCAAAGAAAAAGAGCGAGAAATTGAATTTTTAAAGGAATCGGAGCAAAAAGCCATCAAAACCCGTAACCAATCATGGATTATTACCGGACTTACGGTAAGTTTGGCCGTCATTGGGACGTTCTTTTTTTATTTTTGGAGCAAAAACCGGCGGCGCATTTTGCGGCAAAATCAGCAGCATTTGAACGAACTCACCCAAATTTTGATCGAAAAAAATGAACAAATCCGCGATTTAACCGCCCGGTTGGTGGTGCGTTCGGATCTCCCCCCCGAACCCACCGAAAACCCATATTCGCCCTACGAAACACCCATTTTAACTACGCAGGACTGGCTGACTTTTGTGGCCTATTTTGACAAGGTACACCCGGGCCTGATAAAAAAACTCCGAGACTATTACCCACAAATATCAGACTCCGAAGAGCGGTTGTTTTTGTTGTTAAAACTCAATATGTCACGCACCGAACTGGCATTTTTGTGCGGTGTCACCACCGATGCCATCAAAAAAATGCGGCAACGCCTGCGCAAACGGCTTCAACTAAAAGAAGAAGATGATCTGGAGGCGTTTGTACGGGAATTTGGTTCATAAACAAAAAGCCCTCTCACCGTGGGTTTACGATGAAAGGGCGTGGTTTTTATCCGTAAAAAGGCTGTTTAACGCAAAATCACAAATTTTTTGGTGATTGCCGCCTTGTTGGTTGCTGCCGTAATAATATAGGTGCCTTCCGGCCAGAGTTGGGTATTAATTTCCTGCCCGGCGGTAAGCGTGCCACTGTACATGAGGCGACCGTCAAGTTGATACACTTCAGCCCGAATTTCGGCTTCCTGATCGGCCATGTTGATGCGCACGAAATGATTCGCCGGATTGGGTACAATGCTCATCTCGATTTTTGAGCCAAAACTCACTTTTTCAACGTCGGAATACGTGATTTTGCCATCGATGTCCGTTTGGCGGAGGCGGTAATAGTACACCTCGCCCGGTTTTACGTTTTTATCGGTAAACTGATACGTAGTTTCGGTGCCCGGAATTGCCCGTGCGGGAACAAAACCAATGGATTCAAAAGCAAGGTATTCGCCCGTACTGCGTTCGATGGTGAACCCAACGTTGTTTTTTTCCTGCGCGGTTATCCATTCCAATTCAACGGATTGCGCTTTTTTTGCCGCCGAAAAATGCAATAATTCTACGGGCAGCACCAACTCGTCGGAGAGACAAACTTCAATTTCCCACGCCGTTAATGAACCGCCGTCGTCATTGGCCGAGTCCGAAATGGTTAATGTCCAGGTACCAGGAGCCGCTTGACCGTTAAAATTACTCAATGTTGTTTTAGGTTTATAAAACAAGCCGGAAGTGGGCGGACAGGGAATGCTGGCGTAAGTATTGGTTGCGTCGTCGTTAAATTTCAGGTTAAAATTATCCTGACTGGTGCACACCGGACCGAACAAGGTACGGGTTGTATTGGCCGGCGACTTAAGCGACACGGTAAGATCACTAATATAAGTATGCGTTCCCGTCAGGGTTTTTACGTTCACATCGGTAATAAAACCAACCGAAGTTCCCGGTACCGTAAGGGTAGAAGTAACCGTTGGGGTGCCCGTGGCTGGGATCGTTACCGGCACGTTGGTACTGGTAAAAGAATAACAAAACGCAGAACTGGTACCAATGGTAAAATCATTATCCGAAATATCGTAAAAATAAGTGCCGTTGGTGCTGCTGCAACGCACCATAATGCGGCACAGCGGCGAGTTGACGTTGGGGATGGTAACGGACTGAGTGCCGTCGTTGGGGGTATTGGCCACCAAAACAACGTATGTGGTGGGATCGGTGGCGTTGGTAGAATACAAAATATCTACGTTGGCGCAACTAATCGGGCTGGCGGTAGTACCGGCTACGTTCCAGGTAACGGTAGTGGCCGCGCCCTGCGTAAAAGATTCGCCACCGTTGGGGGCGGTCACTACGAATGGTCCGGCGGTGCCAGAAATCACGACATCCATGTTTTTTTCGTCGGTACAGCCACCCGTCACCTGGTTATCACGCGCGGTAAGGCGGAAACTCAGGGTACGGCCGACGGAAGGCAATACTTCCCATGGATCCGTTACACCGCCCAACACATCGTCGTAACTGGGGAAATAACGGTACGTTTCGGATACCGGCTCCAACGTCCGAAACAAAGGCCCGGTAGTATTGGTCGGGGCTGGAGGAGATACCAAAGCCGCGTTCATTTGTTCCCAGCAATAGGTTAGAGGGTGCCCGTTGGGGTCGGTGGCACTGCCGTTAAGTACAAACGGCGTTGAACGCGGAAAGTTAACGTTGGTCAAGGCCGCCACCGCTGGTTTGGTGTTGCCATTGCTGGTTTCCTGATCACAGGTATGACCAGCCCCCGTCACAAAAGAGGCAATACGGGCCAAACTCCCCGCATGGAAATAAGGATCGCTGTTGGGTTGTACGTTATCAGACGAACAAATACCCGCGTAGGCCATAATAGTGGTTCCGCTACCAGGTTCATAAGCATTGGCTGCACTACCATTCCCCGAACAACTACCCAATGAACTACTAAAAGTATGCGGGCAGTTGTATTGGTGTCCCATTTCGTGCGCAACATAATCTACGTCAAACGGGTCACCCGTCGGGGCACCGCTGCCCGTTACGCCACCTGCTTTAATACTGCTGTTACAAGGGCTGGCCAAGTACGCCACCCCGCCACCGCCGGTGCTAAATACGTGACCAATGTCGTAGTTGGCCGATCCGATAACATTGTCGCAGGTGGTTTGGTTTTGGGCCAACATGGCACCACCGTCATTATTGGTATAAGGGTCCGTTGCGGCGTTGAGGTATATAATATTGCTGTTGTTGGCAATAATATTCATCTGAATGCTGGCCTCGGTTAAATAGATACCGTTTACCCGGGTCATGGTGGTATTCATGGCGGCCAGGGCCAATGGCACTGTACCGCCGTGGAAGGCGGCATATTCGCCGGTACAAGCCAAAGCAAGGCGATACTGGCGTCTTATCCCGCAGTTATTGGTAAATTCGGCGGCGTTGGCAGTGGGCACTTTAATTTCTACTTCCTCTTCATCAAAGTGGCAAACCATGCGGTCTTCTTTGTTTTTTACGTAGTCTTTTTTAAAATAAACCGAATACACATCGGTGCGTTGGTCAAAGGCCGGATCAATAAACCAGGCTCCTTTTTTTCCTTTAATGACCATTGCGTGAAAACCCTTGGGGGTCATGTCAAAAAAGATCCGAGCATTGGGGTCGTCAATACCCTGGCCCGCGTACGAGCGAATTTCGGGGTATTGGTCCTGAAGGCTGGGGTGCATAATGGGAAAATAAAACACTTCAAACAAGGAAAAACCACCTTCGGGATTGGGCAATTCCATCACCAATGGTTTTGCGCCGTTGTTCAGGACTTCGTTTTCGTGGGGTGCCATTAACAAGCGGCTAAACATGGCGGAATAGTCAAGTGTTACCGCTTGGTATTTTTCTGGAGTAATCCATTTTTTACTACCGGCCGATTCCACGGCTTTGGTAGTAGTGGGCGACCAAAGTGTCCCGTTAATGTCAATGGGGAGACCTTGACCATTTGCCCATGTTGCAAACGTCAAAGCGATTAAAAAAGCGTAAATTCTCATATTGTATTATAAGTTAAGAAATATTAGGCAAAAGAAGTTTAGACTGGATAAGTGCCGGAGTCCAACACACAAAAAGCCCGCAAAAGTAGAAATATTAACGGGGAGCCTGACTAACAGCAGGGGGGTCAGTTGAGGGTAATAGTTGGAAAATATACTGTTATTGCTAATTCAAGCATTAATCTTCCAAAATCGTCAACCGCACTTCTTCAATTCGACGATTGTCGGCTTTTATGATGGTAAACAAGTATTGATTCCAGCGCACTTCATCACCAACGGCCGGAATATCGCCAAAAATGGCCAGGACCAACCCCGCAATGGTATCGGCATCTTCCCGGAATTCATCAAAAGTATCGGAGTCAATGCCGGCAATTTGACACACATCATTAATCATGGTAGCGCCGGAGAACAGGAATTCGGTAGTGGTTAATTGCTGGTAGGGCGGTATTTCGTTTTCTTCGTCAAATTCATCCCGGATTTCTCCGGTAACTTCTTCCAAAATATCTTCGAGAGTTACCAAACCTGCGGTTCCACCGTATTCGTCCACCACCAATGCCAGGTGCAAGTGCCGCTCTTTAAATTCGCGCAACAATTCACTCACTGGTTTCGACTCGGGAACAATAAAAACATCCGGTCGTATGCGCTGGGTCCAGTCAAAATCGGCGGGTGCCCCAATCGCGTTCACAATATCTTTTACGTATAGGGTTCCTTTCACATTGTCCAAATCACCTTCAAAAACCGGTAGTCGCGAAAAATCAGAAGTTCGAATCAGGGCAAGCACCTCATGAAACGGCGTTTGGAGATCGAGGGCCACAATTTTAGGCTGAGGTTGCATCACCTGGCGCACCGTAACGTCACCAAACCGGGCAATACTCTTGAGCATTTCAATTTCGCCTTTACTCGTATCTATTTGCTGCTGTTGCGCTATATCCGGCGGATCGGTCATTACTACCGACGGCACTTTCGGTTTTTTGGGCAAAAAAGGTCTAAAAACAACACTACAAATGGTAATGAGCACACTCAGCCGTTGCAGCCAAAAACCCGCGACGGGATTTTGCGGGCGACGCAGGTTGATGCCGGTCATTTTCCAGAGTAGCAGCGACAAGGGTAATATAACCGCGAGTGCCAACCCAAACCGAAACAATTCGGGGCTTTTTGACTGCTCCGCAATGCTTTGAAAAAAGGGTTGAAAAAGCAACCAATTGGAAAAACCTACCGCGATGGCAACCAGCATAAAGAGGCGACCAATGGCGACCGCAGCCAAAAAAGAACGGCTGTTTTCTTCGGCCATATTAACGACACGACGGGCCGAAGGTGTCCCCTCGGCCCGAAGCATTTCTAATTCATGCGGTGTGACGGCAATCAGGGCTTTCTCGGCCACTACCATCAAAAAATATACAATTAATCCGGCAATAAGCCAGCCCATAATGCGATCGTTTAGTGAAAATTAGAAGGGCAAATCGTTGCCGTCTGCCACCGTTTCCACCTCGGCCGGTTCAGGGGCGGTATTTGAGGTACCACCTGAGCCTTGGTAACGGGCCGGTTCGGCAGAGGGGAAGTTACGGTCGCCCGTGTTTCCGCTGCCTTCGCGTTTTTCTAAGATACGGAAATTGTTGGCCAAAATGTCGGTGATAAAACGCTCTACATTGTCCTTGTCGGTGTACTTACGGTAAGAGATTTTACCCTCAACGTAAACGAGAGAACCTTTTTTCAGCATTTTTTCAGCCCGTTCGGCCAGGTCGCGCCAAGCCACAACATTGTGCCACTCGGTGGTTTCCTGAAAATTTCCGTCTTTGTCTTTGTAAGATTCACTGGTAGCCAGGGAGAATCGAGATACAACGGCACCACCTTCGAGGCGGCGTACTTCGGGGTCGTTACCTAAACGACCAATTAAGGTTACTTTGTTAATCATGATAGAAAAAATTGATAGTTATGAATTATAAGGTAATATTAACGTCATTGAAAGGAGTTTAAAAAAATTCAATCGGTTGTGCTAAATCACAAAACGATTACAAAATTACGGGATTTTTTGAGATGCGCAAGGAATTTGCCACAAATTATTTTTCAATGGCTACCTTTGTCCCAATGTCCAACCCAAAAGAATTATACCGCCAATTTTGTGCGCAGGCTCCGCCCGATTTCCCGGTATTTATGCAAGACTGGTACCTCGATGCCGTGTGTACCGGAGGCATTTGGGACGCCGTTGTGCACCTGAATCAAGGTAAAATTGTCGGGGTTTGGCCGTTTTTCCTCAAAAAAAAGGCTATTTGGACTTATATCGCCATGCCGCTCATGGGCAAACTCATGGGGCCGTACATCGTTCCTGAACAACGGGAAATTTCCGCCGAAATGCGTATTCTGGAAGAAATGGCCAACCTGCTTCCGCCGGGTTTAGCGGCCTTTGAACAGGACTTTAATTACACCATTAGCAATTGGCTGCCCTTGTATTGGCGGGGCTTTTCGCAAACTACCCGTTACTCCTACCAGATTGCTTTACGCCCTGCCACCACCCCCGAACTTTGGGAGAATATAACCGCCAACTACAAACGAAAAATCAAAAAAGCGCGGGAATTGGTGGACGTGACCACCCATTTACCGGCCACAACGCTGTACAATTTGTGCGCCCAAAGTTTTACCCGGCAGGGGCTTTCATTCCCCCTGGACCCCACTTATTTTTCCAAAATTTATGAGGCATTCGCGCAGCGGAACGCCGGTCGGGCCTTTTACGCGGTGGGCAAAAACGACGGCGCCGTGCACTCGGCCATTTTTTTGGTGTGGGACCAGCAATCGGCTTACCTGCTGTGGGGCGGCGACGACCCCGCTTTTCGCCAATCGGGTTCGGGTATATTATTACAATGGCACGCCATCGAATACGCCCAAAATACGCTCCAACTGGCCGTTTTCGACTTTGAAGGCAGCATGATTAAAAGCGTGGAACAGAGTCGGCGCTACCTCGGCGGTGTACAAAAAGCCTATTTTCGGGTGCGCAAAGAGTGGTCGCCCCTGTGGAAGTGGGGTAAGTTTTTGTTTAGATAATACACAAATCAGCGGAAAGTTGTACTTTTGGCCGTTCAAATTTTGACCTATACTTCGACACGGCAGGTTTTGTGCTTAAAGATGCAGGACTATACCAAAAAGTAATGCACAAAACCTGGCGACGCTCAGCATAACTAAAGTTCGTTTATGGCCGTACCACAAAATCCCTGGCAGGCACTTCGCAGCAAGTTGCCCCGCACCCTTCAGAACAGGTACTACCTGGCAACGGTAATCTTTTTGTTTTTCCTGATTTTTATTGATAAAAACGACCTTATCACCCAGATAAAGTTGCGCCGCGCATTGAACCGTTTGGAGGATGATCGCGTTTTTTATCAACAAAAAATTAAAGAAGCCCGCGAAGAAGCCGAAGATTTTGAATTGACCAAAGAAAATTACGCCCGCGAACACTACTACATGAAACAAAATAACGAAGACGTTTTTGTTATCCAGAAGTAAATTAAAAACAAAAAAATAATACATCACAATAATAATTTTCAAAAGTCCGGCTACCGGATTTTTTGATTAAAACAATACCATATGTCTGTTTTAGTAAACAAAGATTCACGTATCATCGTACAGGGCTTCACCGGAAAAGAGGGAACATTCCACGCCCAACAAATGCTCGAATATGGCACCAATGTGGTTGGTGGTGTCACACCCGGAAAAGGTGGCCAAACGCACCTCGACCGCCCAGTATTTAATACCGTAGAAGATGCGGTCATCAAGGCTGGAGCAGACACATCTATCATTTTTGTTCCGCCCGCATTCGCTGCCGATGCCATCATCGAAGCGGCACAGGCTGGTATTAAAGTTATTGTGGCCATCACCGAAGGTATTCCGGTGCAGGACATGGTACGCGCCAAAGCCTATATCGCCGACAAAGGCTGCCGCCTTATTGGCCCCAACTGTCCGGGTGTTATCACGCCGGGCGAAGCAAAAGTGGGTATTATGCCCGGTTTTGTGTTCAAACGCGGCACCATCGGGTTGGTGTCCAAATCCGGTACGCTTACGTACGAAGCCGCCGACCAAGTGGCTAAAGCCGGTTTGGGTATTTCAACGGCCATCGGTATTGGCGGTGACCCGATCATTGGTACAACCACCCGCGAAGCCGTAGAACTCTTTATGAACGACCCCGAAACCGAAGCCATCATTATGATTGGTGAAATTGGTGGTGGCCTCGAAGCCGAAGCCGCCCGCTGGATTCGCGCTACCGGCAACAAAAAACCGGTCATCGGTTTTATCGCTGGTCAAACTGCCCCCAAAGGCCGTAAAATGGGCCACGCCGGTGCTATCGTGGGCGGTGCCGAAGATACTGCCGCCGCTAAAATGGCCATCATGGCCGAAAATGGTATTCACGTAGTAGATAGCCCCGCACAAATTGGCGCTACCGTGAAACGGGTTTTGAGTGAAAAGTGATGAGTGAAGAGTGAAGAGTGAAGAGTGAAGAGTGAAGAGTGAAGAGTGATGAGTGAAAAGTGAAGAGTGAAAAGTAAATAGTGATGAGTGAAAAGTGAAGAGTGAAAAGTGATGAGTGAAGAAGAATCTATGGTGCAGAAAATCAAAACTATAAATATACCTCATTTTTAGTTTTTCAGTAAAATAGAACGCTCTACAACGGGAAGAAAACTCTTCACTTTTCACTCTTCACTTTTCACTCTTCACTTTTCACTAAAAAAATATAAATATGGAAGAAAAACACAAAGAACAATTCGTCAGAGTGACGCAGGAGGATTTGGATGGCGTAAAAGAGACGAATTTTGAACGCGAAAAGGCCGTTAAGGCCAAAATGGTGGAAGATTGGCTGCCGCGTTACACCGGCATGGCCTTGAAGGATTTTGGACAGTACATTCTCCTTTGCAATTTTGCGGGTTACGTTAAAATGTTTGCGGACCAACACGGAGTAGCCATCTCCGGTCTCGAACGCCCGATGCAGGCCGCTACCGCCGAAAACATTACCATCATCAATTTTGGGATCGGAAGCCCCAACGCGGGTCTGATTATTGACTTGCTGGAGGCCATTAAACCCAAAGCCGTATTGTTTCTGGGCAAATGCGGCGGTCTTAAAACCGGCAAAAACCGCGTGGGTGATTTGATTTTGCCCATCGCTGCCATTCGTGGTGAAGGTACCAGTAATGACTATTTGCCCGAAGAAGTGCCCGCGTTACCTTCATTTGCCCTGCAAAAAGCCGTTTCTACCACCATTCGCGACCATAACCGCGATTACTGGACGGGCGTGGTGTACACCACCAACAAACGGGTTTGGGAACACCGCGAAGACTTCAAACAACGCCTGCGCGATTTCCGCTGTATCGCCATTGATATGGAAACCGCCACCATTTTTGTTGCCGCTTTCAAAAATCAAATGCCCGCCGGGGCGCTGTTGCTCGTGAGCGATATGCCCATGACCCCCGATGGTATTAAAACCGAAGAAAGCGACAAAAAAGTAACGTCCGATTACGTGGATCAACACCTGCTGATCGGGGTCAACTCGCTGAAACAGTTGATGAACAGCGGCCTGACCGTAAAACACCTTAAATTTTAGTGAATATCCTTTCTTATACCACGCGGATCGAAGCCGGCTTCGCTTATTTGGACGAAGAAGAAGGCCGACACATCGCCACCGTGCTCCGGCATAAAGTGGGCGATCGGCTCGAAATTACCAACGGAAAAGGTACGCTGTGGACAACGGAAATCACCGAAATTGGCAAACGCCACGTTATAGCGCGCATTGTAGGGGAAAAAATATTTTCTCCTGCACCCGCGCGCTTGCACATGGCCGTTGCACCCACCAAAAATATCGAACGATTCGAGTGGTTTTTGGAAAAAGCCGTGGAAATTGGGGTGGATAGTATCACCCCGCTGCTGTGCCGCCACAGCGAACGCACCACCGTGCGGCACGACCGCCTCGAAAAAGTAGTGGTGTCGGCCATGAAACAATGCCTGCGGACCTACCTGCCCGTCCTACACCCGCTTACGCCGTTTAAAAAAGTAGTGGAAAACCTCGCGGAAAGCCAACGTTTTATCGGTTGGTGTCCGCCCGAATCGGAGATGCCCCACCTCAAAACGGTGCTGGCTCCCCAACAAGATACCGTCATTTTTATCGGCCCGGAAGGTGATTTTTCCCCCGAAGAAATTGCTTTGGCCCAACAACACCAATGCACGCCCATTACCTTGGGTGCAGCCCGGTTGCGCACCGAAACCGCTGCGGTGTTCGCGTGTTCGGTGTTTAATGTTTCACAATTGTAGTGCAAAGACGCGAGGCATCGCGTCTCTACTTTTCTCTTATTTTGAATAGACGCGAGGCATCGCGTCTCTACTTATTTCGAATAATTCGACTGGAAAAACTCGCGGTATCCATCGAGGGTTTTGTTTTTTAACACGCGGCGGTAATTTTCCTGCGTAATGATAAAAAACTCCTTCTCGTAGGTTGTTTTGTTGTTTTCTCCGAGGAAATCCTTTTTGTTTTTCACCTCGTTGAGGTATTTCAACCCTTTTTCTTTGTTATCAAATTTGCGCAACACGATAATCGGCTGATCCTGCGAAGTGCCGAGGAAAATGTTCGACAGGCGCAATTGGTCGTTTTTGTGGTTTTCGCGGTTATAGTCGGAAATGGCACTTTTTACATTTTCCAACTTGATATCGCTGCCGGTTAACACCACCATAAAATAGTGGAGTTTGTCGTGTTCGGTGACAAAAGCGTCGTCAATTTCCGGTTTTTTGGCGTCGGTGGTACCGGCACCTTCAAACCCTTTACACGCCAACAGACGGGCAATTTCTTTGGCGCGGGTAGATTCGGGGCTTTCGGGGAAACGCGCAATGACCTCGGTGAGGGCTTTGCAATAGGCTTCGGTGCCTTGCAGGTTACCAATGCACAGGGCACTGAGCAGGGCAAACTTGGGCGTATAAACGTTGGTAGAACCGTATTTTTTGGGCGCTTCTTCGCACCGACTAAAGGCCGTTTTGTAATCTCCTTTGCTAAAAGTCGCGTACGTTTGTTCGTAATACACGTTGAGTTCGCGCTCTTTTTCTTTGCTGGCGTTGGCAAA
The DNA here is from genome assembly GCA_013298845.1 of Chitinophagales bacterium. Taxonomy (GTDB): domain Bacteria; phylum Bacteroidota; class Bacteroidia; order Chitinophagales; family Saprospiraceae; genus M3007. Next base: position 519,099 of record JAAFJN010000001.1, on the reverse strand, counting down.
ATTGGGGTCGGTGATGGATTTGGTATAAGGGCTATTGGGGTATTTGGCCACCAATTTATCCAAATAATACTGCGCACGCGGCTGGTTGCGGAGGTCGGTATGCGCCAGGTAACAATAATACCAGGTTTCCTTGTCGAAACGGGCGGTATCGGGGTAACGGCCCTGCATATCTTCGAGGGTGCCCACGCAGCGCGGGTTATTTTCCAATTTATCGCGGAACAAGGTGCCCAATTTGAACATGGCTTCGTAGGTCGCGAGGTGGATAACGCTCAATTCGGCCTGGTTGCGGGGAATATTTTTAAAAATTTCCGCCATCAACTCTTCTTCCGATTTTTGGGCTTTGGCCGGGTCATCAGATTTATCGGCACCGGCCTGGTCATCGCCCGCACCACCGGTGATGAGGCGTTGGCTGCGGCGCCAGTTATCTTCCAATTTGCGGTCGCCCCAGTTTTTTTCAAAGTCGCGTTTCCCTTTTTTAATGGCCGCGTCGCTGTAAAAATAAAAGGTAGAGGGCTTAATACCGGCGGCCGAAACGGGACCGGCCGGGCGACCTTTATCAGTGGCAACGGCTTTGGCTGTAGCGGCCTCGGCGGCGGCTTTGGCGGTGGCATCGTCGCGTTCTTTTTGGATTTTTTTGGCCAAGGCGCGGCGTTCGGCATCGCTCATGTTAAACACCCGGACAATGCTGTCGTTGGCCTCAATGGTGGTGATGAGGCGGGCGATTTCGGTGAGGTCTTTAGCCGAGCGTTGGGCGCGTTCAAACCGTTCATCGGCGTTGGACAACACGGTGATGGTGCTGTCGTAATAGGCTTTTGCCGCCACAAAATCTTCGGTTTCGTAGTACAAATCGGCGAGGCGCAGGTACGATTCGGCGCGTTGGGTATTGTTTCCGGCGGAGGCAGCCAACGATTGCGCAAAATAAGCAATGGCCTCTTTTTTCTTGTTGTCGGCCAAGGCAATTTCACCGAGGGTAAAATAAATCTGGTCGCGGTAATCGCTGTTTTTGCCTTCTTTCAACATGCGTTCGAGGCGGCTGTTGGCCTCGGCGCTGGTGTAAATACTGGCGTGCCAGCCATCCATAATCTGGTGGAGGCGGGTATTGAATTCGAGGACGAAATCGGGTTTACTTTTGAGTACAATTTCGAGGGCGGCGAAGGCTTCTTTTTTCTGGTCGGCCATTTCGAGCAATTGGGCCTGAATAAAGGCCATACGCGCCCGGTCTTTTTTGTTTTTGGCGTATTTAATGGCTTTATTAAGGGCCAAACCGGCTTTATCGTACATTTTTTGTTCAATCCAAAGGTAGGCTTCGGCTTTCGCAAGGTCATCCTGGAGGCGTTTGGGGAACCAGGGGTCTTCGTGCAGTTCGCGGAACAACATTTCGGCCTCCTCGTATTTTTCCCGCTCGATGAGGGTGCGGCCATACCACACCATTGCCTCCGGGTAAGCGGCTTCGCGGCGGTGGAGGCGGTAAGGATTTTTGCCCGTTACCTCGAGGCGGTATTCGTCTTCGGGTTTGGTGTCCTTTTTGGTGGAGGTTGTGGGTTTGGGTTCGGTCGTTTTGGGGGTATCTTTGGGAACGGTGGTCCCGTTTTTGCGGGCTTCGGCTCTTTGTTTAGCCAGTTCTTTTTTGCGGGCTTCGGCGTCTTTTTTCTTTTTAGCGGCGGCCTTCTTTTTGGCTTTGGCTTTTTTGCGTTTGCTTACTTTTTTGGCCGGTTTCTTTTTGGTACTGGTTTTTTTGAGTTTGGTTTTTACTTTTTTGTTCGGGTTATGCTCTTCGCGCATGTAACTGAACGTAGATTCGGCGGTTTCGTAATCGCGCTTGTAATATTGAGACTGCCCCATGAGCAGGTAACAATCGTCGACCCAAGTGCCCGTTTGGTGCAGGCCGATACCGGTAGCGGCCTTTTTTTCGGCAACTTCGAGTTCCTTTTTGGACGGGGTTTCGCCCGCCATTTCGGGGTACAAAGGCAACAATTGGTTATAATTGTCTTTGTAACCTTTACTCAGTTCGGCTTCTTTGAGGCGCAAAATTTCGTTGGCATTAAACCAATAGTTATAATGCGTGGTGAGGCTGTTGTAGCCCCTTTTAAACCTACTAACGTCGTCTTTTTTCTTCGTAGTAACACAGCCGGCGATGACGATGCCGATAAACAGAAAAAGGAAACCAGTTTTTTTCATATTGTACAATAGCATAACTCTGAGCGTATCCGGGGTATTCCGCCGGAGGAAAATAAGCAGTATTTTTATTGGCCACGAACGCCACCGAAACGGGTCAAAATGCGTACAAATGCGCATTTTTCACTTTAGCAAAGGCTTCGGACGCGTTACTGATGGATTATGGCGTCAAAAATAGCATTTTAGTTGCCTGTTAATTGCATTTTTTAGGAGGTTTAGTTCCCGATGCAAATGGGCGTTTGGCAAAAATCACGCCAAAACGTTTTTCACCTCAAGCCCCATTGGGCACCGTGCGCAAAGATTTTCGGGCACATTTATCATTTAACAAAGAATTCATCGGAACTTTGTCGAGATGTACCAAGTTATATTTGCTCAGTATATAACGACATAACAACCAAGTTACACTATTTTGAATACAGGAACAGTAATTAAATCCACCGGGGCGTGGTACCAGGTCCGAACCGACGAACCCAACCAACCCGTGGTGGAATGCCGCATTGTGGGCAAATTCCGGCTGGACGATATTCCACTCACCAATCCCATTGCCGTGGGTGATCGCGTGGAAATATGGCCGGATGAAAAAACCGGGCAGGCGGTAATTAAAAAAATCCTGCCGCGCCGCAATTACGTTGTGCGACAGTCGCCGCGCCGCAAACACGATTTGCATTTGCTGGCGGCTAATATTGACCAGGCGGTGTTGTTGGCGACCGTGGCTTTTCCCGACATAAAACCGGGATTTATTGACCGTTTTTTGCTCATGACGGCCAAATTTGACATTCCGGTTACCATCGTTTTTAACAAAGCCGATTTGTACACCCCCGAACACCACGAACTTTTTCAATACGTCGCCGATGTGTACCGAAAAGCCGGGTACGGCGTATTGCTGACCTCTACCGTTACCAAGGCAGGTTTGAATGCCTTTTATGAATTATTGAAGGACAAAACCACCTTGCTCAGCGGGCAATCGGGCGTGGGAAAAAGTAGTTTGGTGAATGCCATTCAACCCCAATTCGATTTGCGCACGGGCGAAATCAGCGATCATTCGGGCAAAGGACAACACACCACCACTTTTGCCGAAATGTTCGAACTCGACTACGGTGGCCGCATTATTGACACGCCGGGGATTAAAATGCTGGCGTTCAACGACAAAGACAAATACAATATCGCCCACAGTTACAAAGAAATGTTTCGGTACTCGGCCGACTGCCGTTTTGGGGGCAATTGCCTGCACCGCAACGAACCGGGTTGCGCCGTAAAAGCCGCGTTGGAAACCGGCGACATTAGCGAGATGCGTTATTCTTCTTACCTCGGTATTTTGGAAGAAGTGGAAGACCAAAATTACTGGGAACGCCACCGGGGCACGATTTAGACAGATTCTAAAACCATTGAAACGCAAACAAAAAGCGGGTGCGGCTGTTGTGTATCCTCAGTATGACGACAGCATTACCACCGGAAGATATTGACCGCATTATTCAAATGGCCTGGGAAGACCGTACTCCTTTTGAGGCCATCGAAGCCCAGTTTGGACTTCGGGAAAAAGAGGTGATTGAACTCATGCGCCGCGAAATGAAACGCAGCAGTTTCGAGATGTGGCGCAAACGCATGCACGGGCGCGATACCAAACACCGCGCCCTTCGCGAAGCATCGGTCACCCGTTTCAAATGCAACCGCCAACGCGGTATTACGCTTAATAAAATATCTAAAAGATGAGCAAACACTACTTGTTTGCCGGAGCATCCAGCGCGATTGCTCAGGCAGCCCTGCGCATGGCCCACGCCGAGGGCATTACCGTAAGCGGCATTAGTACCAAAGACCTCAGCGGATTGGGGTACGACCACACGTACCAAGTCACCGATTACAGCAAATCGAGTTTGCCCGAATTGGATACGCCCATTCACGGTTTGGTGTATTTTCCGGGCACCATCAACCTCAAACCCTTGCACCGCACCACCGAAGCCGAATTTTTGGAAGAATACCGCATCAATGCGTTGGGGGCCGTGGGCGTTATTCAGCAGTACTTGTCGAATTTAAAAAGCGCCGGTAACCCATCCATCGTACTGATGAGCACCGTAGCCGCCGCGCAGGGTATGACTTTTCACAGTTCCATCGCCATGGCCAAAGGTGCCATTGAAGGACTGGCGCTGGCGTTGGCCGCCGAATTGGCCCCAACCATGCGCGTCAATGCCGTGGCACCTTCCCTCACCGCGTCGCCGTTGGCCGATAAACTGATTAATTCGCCCGAAAAACTCGAAGCCAGTAACAAACGCCACCCACTCCGGCGCATTGGTCAACCCGACGACATTGCCAATGCCGTGGTATTTTTGCTCAGCGATAAAGCATCGTGGATAACGGGCCAGGTCATGCACGTGGATGGTGGTATGTCCACCGTTCGTACGTTGTAACCCGGCAGCACAAGAATATTAGCGGTTTTAGCGCAGTTTTATCCATTTTGGGCAAAAACTCCCGCCTTTTCATACACGAGCCGAATACCAAAAGCCTACCTTTGGCCAATAAATCAAACACGGCTTTTATGACAAGACTGTTACACCTCGTACGTATTGCATGTATTACCCTATGTATTCACCCGATTGCCGCACAACCAGTTAATTTTTCCACCAGTACGCTGCCCATTGTGGTGATGGATACCGACGGCGAAACGATTCTTGATGAACCCAAAATTACCGCCCGTTTGCGCATTGTTGACAACGGACCGGGGCAAATTAATTCGGTCAACGGCCCATTCAACGACTACGATGGCTGGATGGGCGTGGAAATCCGGGGCCAAACTTCCCAGTTTTTTAGTGATAAAAAACCTTACGGTATCGAATTGCGCGATTCGTTGGGCAATGATGTGAGCAAAAAATTGCTCGGAATGCCCAAAGAAAGCGATTGGGTGCTGTTATCGCCTTTTTCCGATAAATCGCTGATCCGCGACGTGGTGGCTTTTGAAATGGCCCGCCGACTCAACAACCTCAGTTATACACCCCGGATGAAAATGGTAGAACTGGTGCTCAACGGCGAATACCGTGGCGTGTACGTGTTGGGCGAACGCATCAAACGCGACGGCGACCGGGTGGACATTGCCAAAATGGAGGAAACCGACGTCTCCGGCGGCTACATCATTAAATTGGACAAAGGGGGCTGGTGGGAATCCTGGGCATCGTCGTATCCGCCGCTGAGCACTACCGCCGGACAGGAAATTCGGTTGTATTACCACTATCCCAAGTGGGACGATATCACCGCGCCGCAAAAAGACTATATCGAGGATTTTATGTACAAAATGGAAACGTCCCTCAAGTCTTCGCAGTTTCAGGATGCCGAACAGGGTTACCAAAAGTACCTCGACCGGGCGTCGTTTATTGATTTTATGTTTGCCAATGAAATATCGCGCAACGTAGACGGCTACCGCATCAGTTCGTATTTTTACAAAGAACGCGACACCATCGGGTACAGCAAATTACACGCCGGTCCCGTGTGGGATTTTAACATCGCTTACGGAAATGCCAATTATTGCCAGGGCGAATCCACGTCGGGATGGGCCTGGAATTTCAACAGCCTTTGCGGTACCGACGGTTGGGTGATTCCCTTCTGGTGGGCGCGCCTGCGCGAAGACAGCAATTATTTGATCGAAAGTCAGCAACGTTGGCTCGATTTACGCGCCTCCTCCATCACCGACGACGAGGTGATTCAAATGATTGACTCGTTGGCAGCGTTGGTATCGGGTGCTCCGGCGAGCCGCAATTTTCAGCGGTGGCCCATTCTCGGCACGCCCCAATGGCCCAATTTCTTCGTGGGGCTTTCGCACCAAAGCGAAGTGGATTATTTAAAAAACTGGACCATCGAGCGGTTACATTGGATGGACGGTGCTATGGCCAATATCTACGTGGGCACGTACAATCCGGCCCAGTATTTTGCCCCCAAAATTTACCCCAATCCGGTGCATTCGGGCCAAAACCTGGTGTTTGATTTTTACCTGAAAGTGGGCGAAGAACTGACCATCGAATTGCGCGATATGTACGGACGTTCCATTGGTGAATCAGCGAATACCACCCGCCGCAATGGTTTTTTTCGCCACGTGTGGTCGTTGCCCCAACTCATTCCGGGCACCTACGTTTGCTCCATCAAATCGGTAAACACTGGCGAAGTGTTAAAAACCACGCCCATTATTGTTTACTAAGGACAAAAAAGCCGCGAATGACCATAGCTCCCATTATGGTCAATTCGCGGCAACGAAAATAATTACGATAGGAATAATGATTTTATAAACCCCGTGGGTCAAACATTCGCGTAACGCCAAACCACTTCAGGGTGCGTTCACCCATGTCGTAAGCGTTCACGTGAACGATGTACACTCCACTGGCAACGGGAATACCTTGCGTATTTTTCAAATCCCACTCCAGCGCCGGGGAAATTTGACGGTAGGGAACATATTGCTCATCACGTTTATACTGACGGATAAATCGCCCTTCGAGCGAATAAATGGACACCACGCAGCGGGCGGGCAAATTGGTAATTTTGACCACGTTGCTGGTATTGGAGTTTTCGTACTCCGAATAAGCGAAATAAGGATTGGGCACGAGTTTAACCGAATCCAGGGCGTTGGCCACGTGTTCACCGAACAGTTCGGCGCGTTCGCGGCCACTTTCCACGCGGAAACGGTATTTGGGGTGCCCGTTCCCGGCGTTGGTTTTTACCCCGTAGGCGTTTTGCACCCGCAGACTGATCAGGGTTTCATTCGGAATAAGTCCGTTGGCCAGGCTGGTTAACTGGTAACCCGGGGCGAGGGTTAACATGCCGGCCCACGAAACTTGCGGGATAGCCGTTTTTTTGTTAATCAGTTTCAACGTTTGAAGATTGGTGTAGTCGGGGTTAAACCGGCTGCGCAGGAACGCGCATTCGTCGTACCGCGTGTTGGTGACGTACAACCAATGGTGCCCGCCCAACAGCAAATCGGTGACTTCGCCGTTGGTTTTATCGGTGCGCACAAATTCGTCCGTTGGGTTCCAAAGCATATCGCGGCCCGTGTAGGACTCTTTTAAGGCTTTGCTGTACGCCGAATTTTCGCCAAAGAAAATATTCAAACGTTCGCCCGTTTCTACGTTGACGGCGTAACCAGGAAACCAGCCCATTCCCCGCAGGGGTTGCCCTTTCAGCGGATTGGCTTTTTTCTTTGTTGGGGTATCGTAAATGGAATCCGGTTCCACGGCATTATCGGGATCGGGCAGGCCATCGTTGTTAGCGTCCTCTTTGCCCACCGAAAGGCCGTAGCGGGTATCAAAACTCTGCCGGGGCCGCACCACCGAGTTGGATTCGGTTTTTAGGCCGGGGTCCGGTACCACATTGGGAATGCTACTGGTTTCGGCGGTAATGTATTCACTGGCGGTTTCGATCACAACGCAGCGGCTCCATTTGCTTTTATCGGGCGTCAGCACAATATCCACGTTGGGCAAAGTATGCAGCCACGTCGGGTCGGCAGCGTTGTTGCCGTACGCCAACCCGAGGCTTTCGTCGTGGAGTACTGTACCGGCAAAGCGGCCCGTCCAGGCGGGTGTAACGGTGCGCGGCAGCCCTTGCGGGGTGGCCGTTCCGTAGAGCAATTTCCCGGTGGCCAACCCGAACGGTACGAAGTAACCATCACCCATGGTGCTTAATGCCTGCTTGGGGTCCAGGGTATGGTCTTTTTCGTTGCGGCCGGTCTGAACGTAGTTAAACACCCCCGTTTCCTGGTCAACAAGGCCCGTCAGCCAAGGTTGTTCGGCGTTTTGGTACCGGATTTCGGCCCCCAGGGCGCCGTTGGATTCGCCGGGTGAAAGCACGTTAAGGTTTTCTTTGGCGGCAACGTAATCGCCGGGTTCGGCGGTTTGGCCAATGGTAATACTAAAGCCATATTGGGCAAAAACGGCTTCGTTAAATTCGTTTAAACCGTGTTCCGAACGGGCAATTTCCTGGTAGTTGCCATTGTTGTCTTTGTTGCGCAAAATCCATTTGGCATCGTTGTCCAAAATGGCATCGTTCGGGTTGCTGTCGTAAAATTCCACTTCGTAGTCGCCCTCCTGAATTTCGAAGGGGTTAAACACCGTAACGTTCAACGGGCCTTTGCCGAGGTCGTAGGTAATTTGGCCGTCAAAATCCGGTTCGAGCATGGCATCGCGGGTTTCGTCACTAATGCTGAGGTAGTTTCCGCCCGTGCCTTCGCCCTCCAATCGGGTAATGGGCAACACATCGCCGTAGGAGGTGTACAACATTTGGTCCACTACGGGGCGCGGAATGACGGTTTTTATTTCGACCCGCCCACCTTCGAGGTAAGGCGTTTTTTGGCCCGTTTCGAGGCCGTTTATTTGCTCAAAATTTTGGTAATTATTGTGCGCATACGCCACCACGGCGTAATAGTATTTTTTGTGGTTGATGAGTGCGCGGTTATTGCCCACGCCAAATTGGTCTTCGGTGATGGAAAACGTGTGTTTCAACCCTTCATTCGTGCCGTTGACTTTTTCCACCGGGTAAAACACTTTTTTAGTCGGATTATCCGGCTCATCGGGATCGGTCGTTTCTTCCCAGTTAAAAATGCGTTTTACGTTGTTTCGGCGGTCCACCTGCACCACCAACCGCGATTTGTCGGGGTCGGTAAAATCTTTGGTGGAAACATTGGGGTTAATGAGTTGATACACTTTATACCCTTCAAATTTGAACAAAGCACTGTCGCGCACGGCCGGGTCGGTGCTTGTTAAAAAGCGGTTGGGGGCCAAAAAATCGGCCTGCACATAACCTTCGTTTTTATTGTTAGAAATGGCATCATTCGACAAAACGGCGATTAATTGCTGGTGGAGTTCAATCCAGTCAACGGTGGGCGCGTCGGGGCCTTCGAGGCGTTCAAAACAGTTATCGAACAAACCTTGCGCGAGTTTATCGGCGCGCAGGATCAATTCCACGTCGGGGCAACGCATATTCACGTCGGCAATCCACGGCACCCCGATGATGAGTTCGTTGGTTGCGCCGGGCATGAGGCGAAACGGCCCGGAAGCCTGCACGGTGCGGCGGTCGCCGGGGAACAAATCCTCCGAACACATGGACCAGCCGGTCGGGTCGTTGGGCGAACTGGGGAACGCGTACAAGGTATAATCGGTACTGCCCGGATTGTATCCATTGCCACCCGTCGTGAGGCGGGTGCCGTCTTTCCAGCGGCTGTTGAGGTAATTGTAAAATTCGAAGGGCAGTTCCGGGTCGCCAGTGGCTGGATGGGTCCCCGGAACGCCTCCATTATTATAATACATAAAAGCCGACATCCCTATTTCCTCCAACACCTGCTCTTCGTTGCCCTGGGCATCCACTTTGGTCACCCAGTGCGTAGGCCCCCGGAAATAGTCAACTCCCAACATGGGGATATTTTCACAATAAGTAGGTACTTCTCCCGACGGCGAGGGGCAGTTACAATTGGGTTGGCCGTCGGTTTCGTCCTGGTTATAGACGTACATGAGTTCGTTCAGCGTATCGCAACCGATATAGTCATCGAGGTGGCAACCCAGGTCGGGGTCCACCCACATGGCAAAAAACGTGGAATCTATGGGGTCACTGGCGCGATTGATGAGTTTGTACCGTTGGAAGGTCATGTCGTTGAGGGCATCGCTGGTTTGGTACCCGAATGCCTGCACCTGCACTTCCATTTGAATGGGTTTGCCGCTGGTTTGGCCGTGGGTTTGTCCGGCGCCTTCGTCGTTGTAAATCCAAAAAATCATTTCGTCGGGATAGCGGTTGTACGGCTCGCATTTTCGGATTTCGATGGACGGATAATCACCTTTTAGCGGGTCGTAATCCATGCTAAAATCGGCATCAAAAAAACCGGCCAGGCCCTGTTCGGTGCGGGCGGGCAACGAAAAACCGTGCACCTCAACGAAATAAGGGTTGCCCCGGGCGGGCCAGCCGCGAATACTTTTGGGCACATCGTTGATATTGAGGTTTCCGGCGGCTAAATTGGCCAAATGCTGGCGAATATCGTCGCTGGTGACCCGGAAATGGGTGTCCCAGTTTTTGCATTGGTCAACGTCGGTTTTGCCCGTTTCTTCGTCCAATGGCCCCGGCCAAAAGTCGTTCAGGCCCGATTCGCGGTAATCCTGACAAGCCAGTTTGAGATTGCCATTGTCGTCGAAACCACCAATCCAGACGGCGGCGGCAAAGATGGACGATACTTCTTCCTGCCCCGAAGTAGCATCTACTTTGGGCACCACGTAACGACCGTTGGTAAAATCCCACCAGCAATCGCCGCCGCCCAGCAAACGGGCGCGGACATTGTTAATTTCCTGGTCAATGGCAGATTCGGAATTGGCGCAAAAAGTGCGGCTTTCCACCTGGGCTTTCGTTTTTTTGGTGATTTTTTTGGGTAAATGCGCCATTGCGCTGAAGGTGCCGAACAACAGCACCACCGTAAGAACGAGGTATTTGTTTTGCATAGACTTTAGAAAATTGTTTAGACTTCAGAAAGAAAACATTGCAATATAGGTGGGTACCCGGGTGGCGTTACCGGGCAAATGTGCAGAATGGATATTTGGGCGATTGAATGCGTTATAAATCTGGTTAAGTTTGATTTTAGCGCAAAAAAATAGCGAATAGTACTTTTAAGACAAAATCTGACCGTAGTCTTTGGTTACATTTGCCCGGCATATTCTTGTGCTTTCACTTATATTCTTGTTTCCAACTTATTTTTTTATGAAAAAACTACTATTACTCGCTGTATTTTGCTGTTTGACTTTCCTGACCCAAGCCCAATTGCCCAATGGTGCAACGGCACCCAACTTTACCGCCGTTGACCTCAATGGCCGCACCTGGACCCTCTACGACATTTTGGAGTCGGGTCGCCCGGTGATTATGGACGTATCCGCTACTTGGTGTGGACCCTGCTGGAGTTACCACAACGGCGGCGCGCTGGAAACGTTTTACGCGGCTCACGGCCCGGAAGGCGACGGCAAGGCGATGGTAATGTTCGTTGAAGGCGACGGCAGTACCAACCTCAATTGTTTGTACGGTTCGGCCGGTTGCGTGGGCGGAACCCAGGGGAACTGGGTACAAGGCACACCGTACCCCATATTGGACAATGCCGACATTGCCAATGCATACAACATTGCTTACTTCCCCACTGTTTATCTGATTAACCCCAACAAAACGGTGAGCGAAATCGGGCCGTTGGGTGCTACTGCACTGTGGACTAACGCCAGCCCACTCGTTGGTAATATTCCTCAAAACTGGGGCAAAATCAGCAAATTTGACGCTGGTGCGCGCACTTTGGAATTTTGCGGCACCCAAACCATCACGCCAAGTTTTGATGTTACCAACTTCGGTACCAGCGAAATCACGACCCTTGAAGCCGAACTGCGCTGGAATGGCACGGTGATCCAAACCCTTGAATTTGAAGGAGATATCAAAGTACTCGATTTGGAAAACATCGTGTTCGACGCTTTTGACGTCACCAGCGTTGGTACACTTACCGCCGAAATCACAAAAGTAAACGGCGTTGAAAATAGCCAGGCGTCCGTTTCGGAAGTGAATTTTGTAGCACCTCCTACAACGTACAAAACCAACCAGGTGGAAGTGCGCATTCGCACGGACAACAACGCCAAAGATATTTATTGGGCGGCTTACGACGATAACAACGTATTGATTGCCGAAGGTGGCAACCTGCTCGTAGGCCCTAACGGCGGTGGCCAGTTCCCCGGCGGTGCGCCAAGCGATCCATCGGCTTACCCCAACAACGCCAATCGCCGCGATACCTTAAATATCCCCGCTACTTGCTTTTCATTTGTGTTGGTGGACGGCACCGGTAACGGTTTGGTGGCACCGGGTAATATCCGTTTGTTGAACATGGACGGCACCAATTTTCGGGGTATTTCGGGCAATTACGGTGCGCGTTTCAGCGAGGCTTTTGCGGAATCAACCGTTGGTACCAACGACGTGAACCACTTTTCATCGTTGACCGTAGCCCCGAACCCCGCCGCCGAAACCATGATTGTTTCGTACGATTTGGGTGTTACCGCCAAAGTAAACCTTACGGTGATGAACGCCATTGGTCAGGTGGTGTACGAGCGCAAAGGTGCGTTTGCGGCATCGGGTGAGCAACAATCCGAAATTTCGGTGGCACAATACGCCAATGGTTTGTACTATCTCCAGTTAAAAGCGGAAGACGGTAGTATGGTGGCCAAGCCGTTTGTGGTGGCGCATTAATGCCCGCAACGGTATAGGAGGTCGTCTTGTAAATAAGATACTTCAATGTTCGGTGTTCGATGTTAAAAACATCGAACACCGAATCTCGAACCGTCGAAGTGTCAGGTTACGAGAAGGCCTCTTTCTATTAATGCTTATGCCTCCGTCGCATTCATCCCCAAATACACCCCATTCGTCCAGCCAAATCCATCCTGGTTGGGGTATTCGCCCCCGCCAGCGGTTTGGCTGATGTCCACGACGTTGTATTTTTCCATCATTTTGCCCGTTTCGGTGTAGGTTTTTTCGTTCAAAGCCACCCAACGTTGGCGCAATTGGTCGGCCAATTCGTAGTGGTCGTATTGCAGCAATCCCCGGTACGTCATCCATTGGAGGGGTGCCCAGCCGTTGGGCGCGTCCCATTGTTGGCCGTTGGTGCACCGGGTAGTGACTACGCCACCGGGTTGCAAAAATTGTTCGGCAATGTGCGTTGCCACCAAATTGGCCTGCTCTGGCGAGGTCATTTGAAAAAACAAAGGAAACACCGCCGACAGGTTCCAATGGCCAGTCGTGCGCCGCTCCGGCCACAAATAATCAAAATAAAAACCTTCGTTGGTGTCCCAGCAATAGCGTTCAATCGCCAATCGGCGGCGGCGCGACCGCTCCTTCATCACATCGGCCGGGGTGCGGTCGGGTAATTGGCGGTAAATATCGAGCAGCGTTTTTTCCAAAAAATACAACAAACAATTCAAATCCACGGGTACCACATCGGTCGTGCGGATGGTCGCCATGTCCTGCGGGTCGGCAAACCACCGGCTGCTAAAATCCCACCCGGACTCGGCCGCCGCCCGGATGTGCCGGTACACTTCCGGTTCCGGCCGCCCCGATTGCTGCGCCAAATGCACATCTTCCACCCAGGCTTCGGGCCGGGGCGTATCGCGGTCGTCCCAGTAACGGTTCAGCACCGATCCATCGGGCATCCGGACGGTACGGCGCTGCGCGGGCTGGTCCTCCGATAATTGCGCTTCGCCCGCCATCCAGAACGCGTATTCTTTTTCCAATTGCGGCCGGTAATGCAACAAAGTGCCGGGGCCTTTGATGTCGGCCAATAAATGCACCATCAGCGCAAAAAACGGCGGTTGCGACCGACTGAGGTAATAGGTTCGGTTGCCATTGGGAATATGGCCCGTTTGGTCAATCAGGTACGCGAAATTGTCCACCATTTGCGCGATTAAATCCGTTTTTCCGGCTACTTTTAACCCCAGCATGGTAAAATAACTGTCCCAATAATACACTTCCCGAAACCGGCCGCCCGGCACAATGTATGCTTGCGGCAGCGGAATTAAGGTGCCGGTTGGCGCCTCGTCGGTGGCGGGTTCGCGGCGCAGCACCGTCCATAGTTGTTCCAAATGTTCCGTCAGCGGTCTTTGGCCCGATTCGTAACCGGTTTCCGGTTGTTCGGGCGCGGCAAAATGCGTTTCCACGAACATTTTCAGGTCAAAATCAGGGGCAGATTGCGCTTGTTCCCACGCCGCCACAATGGTTTCGGGCAACGACAACGGCACACAATCGGGGAAATATTTGGAATCCGGGAAAATGCCGCTGGCTTGCACGGCTTCGTACAGCGGCGAAAGGTCTTCGATGTGGAAATACTTATTCATGGGCGGTGGCTGTTTGTTGTTTTTGGAAAAAATACAATCCCGCAATCAAAATGGAAATGGGCACCAACGAAAAATAAAACGCCGTTTGTCCGCCAAAATGTTCAAAAATGTTCCCGGTAACGATGGAACCCGTGGTGCCTCCCAAAGCCGAAAAAACAATAATCAGACCCGACATCAGGCCGTGTTTTTGAACGGGCAACGCCGTGAGAATCAGCGAATTAATAGCAGGGTACACCGGCGCGAGGAACAAACCAATGAGTGGAAAAATAAACGCCGCCAACGGTGCATCGCCCCAGCCCGTTATGGGTTGGCCCGTACCTTTACTGGCCAAAGGCACGGCCACCAACACCAACGCACCCGCCAATAAAAGGCAGGTGGTGAGCACGGCGTACCAACTGAATTTTTTGAGCAAAAGCCCCGCCACAAAACGCCCCAACGCCGTACTTCCGGCCAAAATACTGGCCATCTGAATGCTCAACGTGGTGGGCAACGCCAATACTTTATTGTTGTAGGTGGGCAGCCAACTCATGATGCTTTGCTCCACCAACACGTAAAAAAACGCGCAAACCACAAAAATCAACACAATGGGAACGGCCATCAGGCGGAACATTTGGGCAAAATCCGCCAGCGATATGGCCGCATTTTGTTCTACTTTTAACGACGATTCGTCCAGCGGAGCCGATAACAACAGCACAAACGCGGCGGCGGCAATCGCGCCCAGCAGGTAATACACCCGCAGCCATTCGAGCGACTGCGGATTGTTGTCGTCCATGTAAAAACTAAACACAAAATAACCCGCCAATACCCCGATCATAAAAAACGACTCAATAAAACTCATCATGCTGATATGCTCTTTTTTGTCGGCGGTAATGAGACCAATGGTGCCGTACACCGACATTTTGATGAGCGCAAAACCCGACCCGACGAGCGCAAACAGCAGTTTGGTGGCCCAAAACTCGGGCAACGAGGGCAACAAAAAGCACCCCGCCGTTACAAAAGCCAGGGCCAGCAACATGGCGCGTTTGTACCCGATTCGGGTGATGTACGACGATAACAAAAAGGAAACAAAAGCAATGCTCAGGTCTTTAAAAGCCTCCAGCACCGAGGCCGAACCCTCCGATACCCCAAAATTGCGTTGTACCTGTAAAATAACCGTTCCCACGCTGTTTAACAGAATGGCGAACACAAAATAGTTCAGAAATAAGGATAGTTTGATTTGCCAGTTGCGCATTTACGTTGAATTGATGATCTCGTTAGCGGGTAAAGGTAGTGCAACTGCGAGAAACAAAAAAGAAGCCGAGTTTTGTAAACACCGAACCGTTGAACATCGAACAATTGAACACCGAACACCGAAGTGTATTTATCGGATCGCGACGTGATATTTTTTTTTGCCAAAAAACAAATAATTAGATATGTATTATTTTTTTCGGTGTTCGGTGTTCGGTGTTCGGTGTTCGGTGTTCGGTGTTCGGTGTTCGGTGTTCGGTGTTCGTTTTATTACTGTTCAACGGCTTTTTTGAGCAAACTCAAACCCTGCGCGTTGGTTTTTTCCATCCCGGCTTTTGCGTTAAAAAGCCACATAAAAAACGCATCCACCAAACCGGACTGCACTTTAAAATCTTGTTTTACCTCGATTCCGTTGGGCGTTTCGGCAAAATAATAATCAAAGGTAGGTTTGGCCACAAATGGTTTTTGAATGTCGCATTTCATCCCGATGAATTTGAACGTGTCGACTTTCACAATTTCCTGGTAGCCCAAATCTTTACCACCGTTGCCATCC
This sequence comes from Chitinophagales bacterium, assembly GCA_013298845.1. Classification (GTDB taxonomy): domain Bacteria; phylum Bacteroidota; class Bacteroidia; order Chitinophagales; family Saprospiraceae; genus M3007. The sequence continues at coordinate 503,298 of JAAFJN010000001.1, read as the reverse complement.
CAGTGGTACTGGGCGCCCACCGCACCGTCGGTGCCTTTCACTTCGTATTTTTGAGTGGGATCTTCGGCCAAAAAAGGCGACCATTTGGGGAAATTTTTCAGGTATTTCACCATGTCAAATACTTCTTCTTTCGTGCCTTTTATGGTTACAGAACTAACAATCTGGATATTGGTAAGGCCGGATGCTTTGTAAAAACCAAAGGCTAAAAATGCGATAATGGCGGCGGCTATAATGGAGATAATCATTTTTTTGTTCATTTTGAATTAAATTTAAGAAATAATGCGAATGTTTTTTGAAAAATTGGGGAGGGTTACATGGGTTGAATGGCGCGTACCTCTACAGTGCCGCCCACGGACAGGATGGGGCAGTTTTTGGCCATTTCGGCGGCTTCCAGAAGGGAATTCGCACTGATAATCATATTACCGCCCAGTGTTTGGCGCTCGGCAATGTGGATGCCTTCACCAACGGACCGGTCGGCGAAAATTTGCAGGCCCTCAAAACCCAATTGGTGGGTACTGACGAGTTTTTCCTGAATGGCCATGTTGCCAATAAATGCGCCCCATTGCTGGTGCATTTCGTTCATGTCGGCCTCGGTGGGCTGGTACTCGGTGCTTGGTTCGTAGCGGAACAAAAGCATAAATTCTTTTTTGCTTACCATTGTAAATGTGTTTTAGTTTTTAACAACGGTGCAAAGGTAGAGGGCGGTTATGGGGCCCGTCTTGTCCTATGGCAAGAAAGCAATCAGGCGGTAATTTTTTTAAAAATAGCCCAATGTAAAAAAAGAATGGTGGGCGGCGCAAAGGCCGGAATGATGCAAAACGGGAAGACTGCCAGCGCGTCAACGCCCATTGCGCCGGTGTTGATGGAAATTTTGGTCAGCACATTGGCGGCAATGGCCGTAAACAGGATATCGGCAGCCCCAAACAGGTTCCAATAAAAGGTTAACCGCCGGGCGTATGGTTTTTGTTGTTGAATGGCTTTCGCCACAAAAATACTGCTCACGGCCGTCAGCATATCGCCAACACCCGCGATAAAAGCAAAGGGTTTAGGCAGGGCATCGTGTACGGCCAGCAAAATAAAAAACACCCCAATGAGGCGGAAAACATGCAGCCGAACGAGACTTTCCAACGGCGCATTTTTTAAAATATTTTGGTAAATATTGGTGTTTAGTAACCCGCCAAACAACAACAGCGCGTACGGGAAAGTCGTCAACAGAAGTACCCGGGGCGGAAAAGAAACCCGGTTAAACCATCCATTGTGGCTCGCCAGGGCAATATACGCCAGGTACAAAACGAAAAACAAGGCAACTACCCCAAATGCCCGGTGTTGTTGCAATCGAGTGGCTTCCCGGCGCACAAAAAGGGTTATCAGCACAAAAGGCAGGGGAATTGCGATCAAAAAAGCAATCGACATCCATTGCGGAAGGGGGTACTGGACGAGGGTGTTCATTTTGTATCGGCTATTTCTTTTCTAATTCTACTCAAAGAGGTATCGGTGATGCCCAAATAAGTCGCAATTTGTTTCAGCGGGACATTTTGAATAATATCCGGTTTTGACGCAAGCAGGTTCAAATACCGGTCTTTGGCCGGATCGGCAATCACCGAAACCGTATGGTTTTTTAACTCAAAATAATTGTTCACCAGGCGGGTTCGGCCCACCTCCCTGAATGCCTCAATGTTGAACAATTTCATAAAATTTTCAAAAGTAATTTTCCAGGCAACGCACGGGGTAATCGCCTGGATATTTTCGCGGCATTTTGTTTTTAAAAAATAAGAATGCCAGTCAATCACAATATCGCCGGTGCTAAAAAATTTGGTACTAATGTCGTTGCCCTCCAAATCTATGGCGTACGACCGGGCGTAACCGGTTTGCATAAAATAGTAAAACCCGGCCGTTGTATTTTCCTTTACCAAAAAGTCGTTTTTAGCAAATTCCATCCGCTGATACTGGCTTAATACATGGGTTAACTGTTCTTGGGTAAAATTTTTTTCGTTAAAAATAGTTGTCAAAAAGTGTTGTTCCTGCATAATGTAATCGCTGCCTTTTCGTGCTGCACAAATGTTAAAAATCGGTTGTTTGATTATAGTTCAGCGCGTAAAGGTATAAAAACCGCGCTGCGCCAAACCCAAAAAACGCGGGTTAAGTTTTTAGGAATCCCGCACGGTGTACAACTTGTCGGCCCAAAACACCACGCACAAACACCCGATGCACCAATGCCGCAACGGCGACCGCCAGCGCAATAACCCCGCCAGCATATACGCCGCCAGTACGATGGTCGTTAGCCAAGCCCGGAAAAAGCCCACTTGCCACACCATTCGTACGCTCGTGCGCACGGGCGCTGGAGCACCGAACATCAACAACGGAAACAAAAACAACAATTGCACTTCAATGGCGTAAAAAACGGCAACAAACAAACCCATTTGCGCCCAAAAAGGCGCGGGCACTGCAAACACAACCAGCGCACCCGCCGCACTGATGCCATATTTCCACCAACCATAACGCTCCCACCGCACGGCCACCGGGAATGGCGGAACCGGACCGTGCAGTACCCCGTACGCGCCGTGCATCCAACGCGCACCGTTGGTAAATAGTTGGGAAAATGATCCGGGCCGCGAAGCCGCAACCAAAAGGGCCGCGTGGCTTTTTTCGAGGGTGAAAAAAGCCGCCCGGCCCCGGTTCAAAACCCGAAAAGCCAACAAAAATGAATTAATTATGCACCCTTGGGAACTGCTCATACCCTAAACCGGTTATGCCCCCCCGAGAAGATGTGGAAGCGTGCTGCCCAACCCCAAACGCCCAAAGGACACCCTAAGACGCCCATAAAAACCTTGGCGGGGCGGCACGCGCCACATTGAATATTCGCCGGAAGGGCTAATCAAGTTCAAATAAACGGTACGCCCGGATAACTTTCGCCATTTCTTCCTCGGCATTTTTTACGTCCGAATAACCATTGTCGGCAAATGCCTTTACCCAATGTTCCCATTTCAGGTCTTTTTCCTCAATTAAGGTTTGCGCCCAACGGGTAGCCGACAACTGGCTGCTGGCGTCGCGGAAACTATCCCAGGCCTTGGGGTATTGCCGGAAACAAGTGCTGCCTATTTCGATGCGCTCACCGTCCCAATTACTGCCGCACAGCCGCGCAAAATAATTATTGCCCTCGCCCACAATGGCGCGTTGGCCCGCGTGGCTATTGACGTAAGCCAAAGCCAAAAACGCCGATGCGGGTATTTTGTATTTTTCGTGTTCCCCTTTGGCCACTTTGCCAAACCGAAGCAAAAACGACTTGGCATCCGGGGTGCTGATGTCGGGCATGGGAACGTTGTTGCCGCCCGTAGTGGCTTCGTTTCCCACCCCAAACAGCGATTGCCCCGCCTTGTCGGCAGCGGGTGCCTGCGTAAATTTTTCCTGCGTCGGCAGCGCCTCCGCCTTAAAGTAGGCTTTTAATTCTTTGCGAAAATAGGCCATCCCCAAAATGACCAAACCTACAACAAACCAATTTTTTTTAACAAACTGAACCATAGCATAGCGATTATTGAAACGGCGAAATTTAATAAACTGATTGATAATCAAACGCTTTAATGACTTTTGTCTCATCTTGAAACATTTTTTGTTGCAAATGTAATACTTTTTGTTTCAAACTCGCAAGGGGAGGGCAACAATTTTTTTTAGACTTTGGACTTTGGACACAAAAATTCCTCGTATTCAATTAAAAAAATTATATCGCTTGCCGAAAAAGTATAAACCAGCGACTTTTTTTACCCGCTACTTTGCAGCCATAAAAATCAACTACTTATGTCAGCAGCATTTTCAGACGAAACTATCGAGCGGCTTATCCGCATTAGCAAAGAAAAACCTTTATTGCCCGAAACATTCGTCCCCTGGCACGAACCGGTGCAAGACCACGACACTTTTTTACCCAATGTCCTGATTTCCTTGCAGGGACACCCGCTTTGGGACCGGCTCACGCCCGAACAACAACGCGAACTGGGCCGCCACGAAGTTGTACAAAGTATGTATTCGTACGCCTGGACCGAGGGGTTGGCCTGCATGTTTTTTAACCGTCGGCTACTCACCCTCACGCCCGATTCCGTCGAATACCGTTTTTTGTTGCGCGAACTGATCGAAGAGTGCCGCCACCAGGAAATGTTTAGCGCGGCCATTGATAAAATTGGCGGAAAACCCATCACGGCAGGTTTTTGGCACCGCTTCTGGAGCAAACTCACTGTGCGTTATATGCCCGACGACGGCCTTTTTATTTCTGTACTGGCGATAGAATTAATGACCGATATTTACGGCAAATATATTCGCCGCGACAAAGCCGTTTTGAACGTATTGCGCAAAGTATCCGAACTGCACAATATCGAAGAGGGGCGGCATATCCATTACGCCAAATTGTGGTTGCAACGCTACACCCAAAACGCTGGCTTTTTCCGCCGTACGACGTATAGCATCATCGTACTGCTTAACCTCTACTTTTTGCGCACTTTATACGTCAACGATACCATTTTTGAAAGAATTGGCGTCGAAAACCCCAAAGCATACACCAAAGCAGCCAGCCGCAACCTGCGCGATAAACTGAGTAAACACTGCCTGAAAGACACCATCGAATTTGTGCAGGAGTTTAACGGATTTAATGCCATCACCCGCCCACTTTGGCGCTGGATAATGAACGTTACTATATAATGATAAAAGCAAAAATTAAAGACATCTCGGTGTATTTGCCCGCGAATAAAGTGGGCAACACCGACATGGAAAACCTTGTAAATGCTGCCTCCCGTATCCTGCCGCCCGGTAGTTTGCACAAATTATTTGGTAGTGAAAACCGACATTTTGCGGCCACCGACGAACAAGTATCCGATTTGGCCGTGGCAGCCGCCCGGCCCATTGTGGAAAAAATCGGGGCCGAAAACATTGATTTTCTCATTTTCGCCGCCGCCAGTGCCGATCTCATTGAACCCGCAACCGCCAATATGGTCCAGCACAAACTCGGTTTGCGCTGCCCCGCCGCCGACGTTAAAAATGCTTGCAACAGCGTCACCAGCGCCCTGCTCATGGCTTCCGCGTTGATTCAATCGGGGATGTACCGTTCCGTTCTGATTGCCAACGGCGAAAAACCAAGCGATACCATTCCGTTTCACCTCACCAACAAAGACCATCTGGTGAAACACCTGGCCGCTTTTAGCCTCGGCGACGCGGGCGCGGCCCTGTTGGTCACCGCCTCCGACGACGAAAGTGGGATTGTGTACCAAAAGTTTATGACCGAAGGCGAACACTGGCAATTGTGCACCATTAAAGGGGGCGGTTCCATGTATCCGCGCGATATGGAAAAAACCTATTTTGAAGGCCAAACGGTGGAATTAAAACAGGTATTGGCCCAAAATGGCACCGCGTTTTTTCACCAGTGCGCCACCGAAGCCGGGTGGAATCCCGATGATATTCAACACTTTTTCACCCACCAGGTATCGGGCAGCACCAACCGGCTCATCAGCGATTTAACGCACCTGCGGCCCAATGTTTTGGAAGAAACCTTTCAACACTACGGCAATACCGCCGCCGCGTCCATTCCGTTGGCCATGCACCGCCGCCTCTCGCGGGGCGAAGTCAAAAAAGGGGATAAAGTCGCCTGGTTGGGTTTGGCCGCCGGGGTTAGTGCTTCCGTCCAACTCATGATCTGGTAACCCTCTGCCTTCTTTTATGAATACTTTATTGCAATTATTACACGAGCGCCCCGCCGATACCCCGGCGATGGTGGAATCCCAACGCACGCTTTTAGTGGGTGATGTGCTGGAAACTTCGGCCCGGATGGCGGCCGGTTTGCGCGCTTTGGGCGTTCGGAAGGGCGATATTGCCGTGGTCGCCGCCGCTCCCGACGCGAATTTTGTGTGCCTGACCTACGCCGCCATGCGCTGTGGGCTACAATTGGCCATCGTTGATCCCGAAATGGGCCGCGATAATTACCGCGAAAAACTCCGGCAACTCAACGCGCAATGGGCTTTTGTGGATTACCGCCTTTTGCTGCTCCAAGAGCACCCGATTATCCGTTTTTTGTATTTTTGGTGGTCGAAAAAAGGCATTTATTTCCCTTATTCGCCGCAATTGCGCACCATCGCCACGGGAAATTGGTTGCCCATTGTCCAAAAACACACGCCTTTCCGGAAAATCCTGCAAGCGGAAACGGGCCTTAACGAAGAAGAGGGCTTATCCGATACCGATGAATTTTTAATTACCTACACCTCCGGGTCCACGGCTTTGCCAAAAGGCGTGGTGCACCAGGTGGGTGCGTTGGGCGTTTCGGTGCGGCAAATTGCCGATTTGTTGGGCCAAGGCAAAAACCGCGCTTTGGCCACACATTTACCGCAATTCGCGCTCATTGGCCTCAACGCCGGGGTGACCGTCCACCTGTGGAGCCCGCACCTTTCGCCCGAAGCGAAAATTCAGTTTATCGAACAACACCAAATCACGACCTTGTTTGGTCCGCCGTCCGATTATTTGCCCCTGATCATCCGGGCGGAGCAACGGAACGAAGTATTGCCCGCTTGTTTGCAACACTGTTTTATGGGATCAGCGCCGGTTTACCGCTCTTTTTTGGAACGTTTTATCCGCGTTTTGCCCCATCATGTTCAATTAACGTGTTTGTACGGCATGACCGAAAACTTAGTTGTTGCCACCATAGATGGCCGGGAAAAAGCCACTTTGCCCACCGACGCGGGGGATATTTTGGGCCAACCCGTTCCCGGCGTCGAACTACAAATTGCCCCCGACGGCGAAATTCTCCTACGCTCCCCGCAGACCTACGCACGATACCTGCACCTGAGCGCCCGCGATGCCTGGCACGCCAGCGGTGATTTGGGCTTTTTGGACGCAAAAGGACGTATTGTGCTCACGGGCCGCAAAAAAGACATGATTATCCGCCGAAACTTTAACCTGTACCCGGGTTTGTACGAACCGACCATTAATCGCATTCCCGGCGTGGTAGAATCGGCGTTTGTGGGCGTATTTGACGAACAACAACACGACGAAGTGGTGGCACTTTTTGTCGAAACCCACACCCAACTTGCCCCGGCGGCATTTCGGAAACAATTAGAAAACGGCGATTTTTCCATTGACGGGGAAGCCTTGCCCGATCTGATCTTTTTTGAAACCCTGCCCCGGGGCGGTCGCCAGCAAAAAGTGGATAAAAATGCGCTGCGCCAACGTTTACAGGAACATTTAAACCGTTAGCCCATGAGCAAAAGTATTTTTATCACCGGCGCAACGGGTTTTGTGGGCGCGGCAATGGTGCGGCATTTTGCGGCCTTGGGGCACCCGGTACTGGCCACCAGCCGTTCGACCGCGCCGTCGCGCCTGCTCGACGTGGCCCAATACCACCGGGCGGATCTTACCCGGCCCCTCGCGCCAATATCGGCGGAAGTGGTGGTGCACGCCGCCGCCCTCGCCTCCGATGCCGCCGCGTGGACGGACCTCGCCCGCGCCAATTTGGACGGCACCCGCCACGTGTACGAAGCCACCCGCAACAGCCCTTGTTTTGTGTATATTTCGTCGTCTTCGGTGTACGACCCGCGCCGGGCGATGCACACGGAGGATGAACCCATTGAAACCAGTTTATTGTCGCCGTACGGGCGGTCCAAATACCTGGCGGAGCAGTGGTTACTGGAGCAGGACTGGACGGGGCGTTCGTTGTATATTTTGCGGCCCCGGGCGATTTATGGCCCCGGCGACCGGGTGTTATTGCCCCGTCTGATGCGGTTGGTGCGCGGCGGGCGGATTGTTTCGCCGGGTTCGATGGCCGTGCAAAGTTCCCTCACCCACGTGGGTAATTTGTGTCAGGCGGTTACGGCCTGCGAGCAACACCACCAACCCGGCACTTGGATTTTTAACGTGGCCGACGCACAACCGTACGCCATGAACGCCGTAGTGCACCGTCTTTTGTCGGATATTTACGGTCAACCGCTCGATTTTTTGCCGTTGCCATTGGGTCCGCTGCGGGCAGTGGCGCGGGTATTGTACACCTTGGGTTTAGCGCGGCAGTTTACCCCGCAGTCGTTGGCGGCTGTTTCGGCGGACTCAATGTTAAACACCCAAAAAATCCGTGAAATGATGGATTTTGAACCTCATTTTGATTTTTGGAACAGCACCGGGGAGATTGCCAATTGGGCCAAAACCGTTGGCATTGAACGGGTAAAAAACGCCGACAGTGATTTGTGTTGGTCTTGTTAAGTAATTTTACAAATACCGCAACCACGTCTTTTCGCGATGGTTGGATTTATACGCCCAAAACCACTGACAAGCCGGGTACAACAAAACCACTACCGATAACCACACGGCGTAAACGCCACCCAATTCCAAGCCACCTCCCGATTTAGGCCGCCCAAAATTGAACCCGGAGAAATCCATGTCGGCCCAAGAGTAGCCCTGCGCCAACAAAATAGCGGCCAAAAAGAAGTGAATAACAAACCAATGCACGAGGTAATAAAACAAAGGCACTTTACCGTACACCGAAATGATTTGGGTAAAACGGTTTTGGGTTTGGTCAAAAGCCCATAAACCCACGAATAAAAGCCCCAACATCACCAACGCATATTGGAACGAAGGCGGGTATTTGCTGAGGTTGATAAAAGATAATGCACTAAAAACGAAGTCTTTTTGGGGTACCCAATGCGCGGCATCGCCGTACACATTCAAGGTGCGCAGGGCCACAAACAAAACCAATGCCCCCAGACCTATTTTTAAAAACAAAGTCCGGCGGTCGGCGGAACTGCGTTGGAACAAAACCCCGGTGGCGTACCCGCACAGCATAATCCCCAACCACGGAACAATGGCGTACCCGGCCACAAACAACCGATCTGGCCCCAACGGCACCGCCCCGGCGTTGAACAAAAGTGACCAAATAACCTGCGTAACCGAACCGGGCGCGAACTGAACGCCCTGCACCAAATGATGCCCGGCAACGATGATTAACCCAATAATGCCCAGTGTTCGGGCTGGTAAACCCATGAGCAGGGCTAAAAAAACAAACCCGAACCCAATGGCCGAAATCACCTGGTGAAACAAAATACCAAAGTGCGGATCCATAAAAATTCCGAAATTGACCAGCGTGAAATTCAGAAAAATTAACCACAGCCCCCTTTTCAACTGAAACCACCGGTTGGCCGCCGGGTCGCCGCTGTTCTGGGCCGATAAATACGCCGAAGTACCGGATAAAAATACAAAAATGGGCGCGCACAAATGGGTAATCCAGCGCGTAAAAAACAAGGCCGGATGCGTCGTTTGGAGGTCCAGCGGGTCGGCGGTAGTAGCCGATACGTGTACCAAATCGCGGGTGTGGTCGAGGGCCATAATGACCATCACCAGCCCACGGGCAAAGTCAATAGAGGTGATGCGGTTCATGAATAAGGGTGGGTGTTTCGTTTGTGCTACTAAAAAATGCTTCACCGGGTTTGGCAGCGCAAAAATACCGTACAACCACCACAATATTAAACAACCCGGCAACAGAACCTATCTGCTGCCGGGTTGATTACGAATTTACTCTACTTTTAAATGAAAAACCCCTTCTGACACGTACAGTGCGCTGGGCAGATTAAACGTGGCCAAGTGCGGGTTATCGGTATCCATATTTTTCAGGTGAAACTGAAAACGCCCTTCTACCACTTTATTAACGGTGTCCAAGCGGACTACTTCAATAAAATCGTCGGGGTAGTCGTCCGTGGTTTTTAGTTGGGCTACGGGTTGGTCTATCTCAATAGTCCAGTCTAATATGGCGATAGCCCTTGGGGTGCCAAAGTTACTCGTTGGAAAACTATGTATTGGGTGTTTCCCGACTTTCAAAGGGATATATGCAAATGCCAAAGTTTCGTCAATATTTGGAGGGTATGCAAAAGTGAAACCAGTCGAAAGTGAAAAATGACTTCTATTCGAAACCATATTCAAACTACCAAAATATATGGATTTTTTATCTCCAATTGTACAAGCAATTTTGCCCAATTCAATCAAGTGCTGTGGTTCTGCTGGTGGCTGTGGTCCGTCTTTTTTACAAGCCGAAAAAAATAATAGTACGGCTAATAGTAGTGTGCTTGGAATGAAATATTTTGTAGGCATTAGGGTACAAAAACTGTGTTTTATCATAATGAAAGATGTTTAAAAATGAATTACAAAGGCAATAAAATCAAGTTATATCCTGTATCTTTTACCTCAAAAAAAATAAAATTTGCTTTACTTTATACAAAATACAACTCCATCCGCACCAAATTACTTCCCTTTCCCCTGCACCAGCACCAGCACCGTGTAAAACATAATTTTAAAATCGAGGGAAAGCGACATGTTTTCGATGTACAGCAGGTCAAATTTCAGGCGTTCGAGCATTTGGTCCACGTTGGACGCGTAGCCGTATTTCACCTGTCCCCACGAAGTAATGCCGGGCCGCACTTTCAGCAGGTGTTTGTAATGCGGGTTTTTGGCCATAATCAGGTCAATGTAATAAGCGCGTTCGGGGCGGGGGCCAACGAGCGACATATCGCCCCGCAGCACGTTCCAAAAGTTGGGCAATTCGTCGAGGCGGTACTTGCGCATGGTGGCGCCCCAGGGCGTTACGCGGGGGTCGCTGTCGCCCTGCGAGAGTTGGGGGCCGTCTTTTTCGGCGTTTTCGGCCATGGACCGAAATTTGTAAATGTGGAACGGCTTATTGTGCAAACCAATGCGCTCCTGCGCGTAAAAAATGGGGCCGGGCGACGATAATTTTATCCGAATAATAATGTACAGGTACAGCGGCGACAACAAAATCAAAGCCAGGGTGCTGGCCACCAAATCAATGGCGCGTTTTAGCACGCGTTGCCATTTGGGCATGAGTTCCTGCCGGATTTCGATCAAAACCGCCCCGTAGAGGTGGTTCATTTTGACCGTACCCAACAAAATATCGTACATATCGGGGATGATTTTGACCAATACCTGAAAATCAAAATCAAACAGTACGTTGAGCAACTCGCGTACTTTGGTGTGCTCTGAGGTTTCTACCGCGATAATGGCTTCTTCAATTTGGTGGGTGCGAATGACCTCCGCCAAATCGTCAATTTTGCCCAATTTTGGCAAAAAATCGCCCAGCGGTTGGGCTTCTCCGCCGTTGGTATCGAGGTATCCGATGAATTTATACCCCAAACCTTTGGGTTGTTTAACAATGTCGCGGTACAGGTCGAGACCGTTTTGGTTCCCCCCGATGATGAGCGTATTGTAGGTAATTTTTCCCGCTTTTAACCTCCGGCTGGCGCGCGTGAGCAAAATCATGCGCATGGTGGCCGTGAGCAAAAAATGCAACAAAAACAAGACCCCAAATGAGCGGTAATAATTGTGGTAAGTTTGCACCACGTCGTCGAGGACGAGGGCAAAAAACAAAAACAAAACGCCCAAAAAACTCAGGAAAAACGTGCGGGTAAGGGTCTGTAAACGCGATAACCGGTAGATGTCCAGGTAGTGGTCATAAATGGCGTACAGCAGTACCCAGCCGGTGGGGACGACCAAAATACCGAGCAAAAAATTCGGGTCATGTTGGATGGAGGAGCGCACATCGAGGCCCTCGCTGGCCTTTCGCCAGGCAAAAAACAGCGCCCAGGCCAGCATTGCCATCAAAAAATCGGCAAATGCGTAGTAGAGGGTATGTCTTTGACGTTTTTTTTTAGACAGCACTAAACGACAGTATATCTTTTACCGGGGTGCGTACGGAGTACCCCTTTGAATTCGAGTTGAAGTATATGCGTCGCCAATGCTCCCGAAGGAATATCCACGGCGGCGCTCAGTTCATCAATGTGGATGTTCGACTGTTGACGTACGATGTCCACGATCCGTTGTTCCATTGATGTTAAATCTACAAAAAGTTGCGTTTGAATGGGCTTTTTTAACCCGTCCAAACCCCAGTTTAACGCCTCGGTGATGTCTTCGGCGGTTTCGACCAATTTCGCGCGGTTGTTTTTTATGAGCAAATTACAACCGGCGCTGCGGGGGTCTTTGGGGCGACCCGGTACCGCAAATATATCCAAATTATGCTTGGCCGCAAACTCCACCGAAATCATGGAGCCGCCGCTGGTGGCGGTTTCTACCACCAATAACGCATCGCAGAGGCCCGAAATAATGCGGTTGCGCATCGGAAAATGCTCGCGGTCGGGTCCGGTATCGTGGGCGTATTCGGTGAGCAGGCCGCCGTTTTCGATCATCCGTTCGGCAATGGCTTTGTGCTGTGCGGGGTACACCATGCCCAGGCCGTGGCCCAGCACCCCGATATTGGGCATCCCGATGGCGGTGGCTTTGCGGTGCGCGGTTACATCCACCCCGAAGGCCAAACCACTCACGAGCACAATATTGTACGGGCGCAAACCTTCCACCAATTCTTCACAAATGGCCCGCCCGTGCTCACTGATGTCGCGGGTTCCTACCACGGCCACCATTCTTGGTTGGTCGAGCAATGCCGCGTCGGAGCCTTTAAAATACAAGATAATGGGGCTGTCGCGGTGGGTTTTTAACCGAACGGGAAAGCGGGCATCGGTGTAAAAAATGGCTTGAATGCCGTTTTTCTGGATGTATTCCAATTCGCGTTCGGCGGCTTGTAAGGGTCCCGGCGCGAGTATCTCGGCGGTGGTTCCCTGGCCAATGCCGGGAATGGCCAGCAAATCTTTTTTGTGGGCTTTAAATACGTCTTCCGCACTGCCGAACCGGGAAATGAGGTTACGGGCAGTGAGCGCGCCTACTTGCGGAATGCGGGTAAGGGCTATTTGGTAGAGTAAAGCACCGGATTGCATTGGATATACACAAAGAGCGGCAAAGGTACAACAACTCGGCGCATGTTGGGGATTTTTGCCAACGCCAATTCAGCCATAAGCGATAAAAGTTGTAAATTTGCCCGCCGCTATACTTCAACTACGCTCAGTATAGAACAAAAACAACTCAAAATATGCGATTGCCGAAGTTAGATACCATTATTATTGGTGTTTTTTTTGTTTGTATTGCCTTGTGGATGGTTTCCAAATGCGGAAGCCGCCGCAGCGATTATTTAAAAAGAACGGCCGGCTCTGACGTCGAAGCCGATGAACGCCCCGTCCGCCGGGATACCGTTCGAGTGCCCACTACGACAACCACAACGCCGGTGGCGCAACCCACCCCCGCTCCGGTAACCACCACCCCTACACCGCAACCCGTTACCACCACCACCCAACCAACGGTGCGAACACCGGCACCGGCCAACCCCGGCCAGGTACGCACTGCGGCTCCGACCACTACCGCCCCGGCCACTACTGCGCCCGCGCCCGCCGCAACCAGCGCCGCGCCCAAAGAAACAATGTTGTTTGTGACCATTGACCAACTCAAAATACGCAAAGAACCCGGCTTAAAAAGCAAAACCATTGGGCAATTGGACCTGTACGAGCAAGTGTATTTTACCGGAAAACGCACCGATTGGACCCAGGAAATTAGCCTGGGTTACGAAAAAGTGACCGACCATTGGGTCAAAATCCGCACTAAAGACGGCAAAATCGGTTGGGTATTTGGGGCCGGTGTAAATTATTACAAGGAAAAACGCAAGGGAGTACTCGATTAATTCGACGCCTTCCAGCGAGCACCGTATTGCTCGACCAATACATTGTCGTAATAATCGGCTTTTTCAAACAGTTCCTGAAACATTTCTTTACCCGTTTCTTCGTCTAAGTAACGGTCGTAAATGAGCAACGACAAGATGATGTCTTGTTCGTGTACACTCAGGGTCATGCCCGAATTGAGGTAGTTTTCCTGCAATAAATACACGTAAATATCCTTAATTTGGGTTTCGGGCAATTCGCACAACACGGCATCGGCGCTGATGAGACCCGTTTTTTCGTGGTAGGTAATAATAATTTTGGCGCTGCCCTCCTGAATTTCCCAAGCATTGGGGCCGCACCGCGAAAGGGGAACATTATGCCCGATATTGGCAATGAGGCGCTCGATGGACCCCGGGATACCGGCGGCAATGTAGGTCTCAATATCGCCCGGTAACAAAACCGTTGCCCCGCAGTTGACGCAACTATCGCCGTCTTTGGTTTCCGGCACAACCAATTGCGCGCAGCCGTGGCAACGGGCGGCATTTTCGCTGTTGGTTTGTTTAAATATTTCGAGGGTTTGTAACAGCAGTTCGGAAGGCAAAGCAAACCCGACGTTATCGCTGTCGCGCATGATAAAGGTATTTACCCCCAAAATTTCGCCGTTGGCATTGGACAAAGGGCCGCCCGAATTGCCAGGGTTCAGGCTGAGGTCAATGTGGATATAAGGCACCCCTTCCATCACTTCGCGGGTATTGGAAATAAAACCACTTTTTACCGAAAAATTAAGCCCAAACGGGTGGCCGTAGGCCGTTACCTCGTCGCGGGCTTTGGCTTTACTGCTGTCGGCCAGTTTCAGGGCTGGTAATTCACCGGCGTTATTGGGTGCCGATAAAAAAGCCAGGTCAAATTTCCGGTCGATAAAGACTACCGTTGAAAGTTGTTTTTTAAAACTAAACCCTTCAATAATCACCGTGCGGTTGTCTTCGATAACGTGGTGGTTGGTTACAATCAGGTTGTAGTCTTTTAAAAAAAAGCCCGTTCCGGTGCTAAAAGGCGTTGCAATTTGCACAAGTACCGATTTGAATACATCCGTGTAACGTTCCATGGGCGGATAAGGTGATATAATTTATTGTTAAAAAACGCCGCTAAGGTATAAAATCTCTTTTGTTTTCGTGTTAAAACGCGCGTTTTACTCATATTATCTTTTTAACTATATTTTTTAGAGGATTTTTCATTAACTACGTAGAAAGATTTGCCATATTTTTGTCAGCGAATTATCCAACCATTTCGTTATTGTTTGCGTCTATTGGATAATAAACAAAAACACGTATTCACATCTTTTCATCAAAATTTAGACTATCATGAAAAAATCGTTCCTTTTTTTCGGGTTGCTCTCAACTGCAATGTTGATTGGCGCTTGCAAAAAAAATGTCGAGTATTACTACTACACACAGGAAGAATATGATGTAATTTCTCGTTCGCTCAACCTTCCGGATGAGTCCATTAATTACACACCGAAACTTCCTGACCACCTCACCCGCGCGGGTCTTACTTCGCCTACTGTGAAGGCCGCCGAAGCCACTTTGGGTCGCGTATTGTTTTACGACAAAAACTTGTCGAGCGACAAAACCATCAGTTGCGCCAGTTGCCACAAGCAGGAAATCGGTTTTGCCGACGACCGTCGCGTGAGCCTCGGGGTTGAATCCCGCGAAGGTACCCGCAACTCTATCGCCCTGAGTTCCGTTGCTAACTTTGCCGCTTACTACGGCACCGACCTCAATGGTTCATTTGGTATTCCTTTCTTCTGGGATAACCGCGCGGCTACCGCATCGGAGCAGAACATTGCCTCCATGTTGAACCCGCTCGAAATGAACATGAAGGAGCACGAAATTGTGGACGCGGTGAAAAATCAGGACTATTACCAGCCTTTGTTCAAAAAAGCATTTGGTAGTACTGAGATAACCAGTGAACTTGTATCTCGCGCCATTTCATCTTTTGTAAACGCCATGGGTTCGTACCAAAGCCGCTTCGACGATGCTGCCAATACCTCTAACAACGGTGGTTGGATCAACTACGATGCGAACTTTACCCAGTTCAGTGCCGCTGAAAACCGTGGTAAAGCACTTTACATTAACAATTGCTCCAGTTGCCACACGTCCAGTTTTGGCCGCCCCAGCAAGTTCTTATCCAACAATGGTTTGGACGAGAGTTACAGCGACAAAGGTGTAGGTGCTATTACGGGCATCGGCAACGAAATGGGTACCTTTAAAGTGCCTACGTTGCGCAATATCGCCATCACGGCACCTTATATGCACGATGGCCGTTTTGCCACCCTTTCAGAAGTAATTGACCACTACAGCACGGGCATCAAAAACACGCCAAACCTTGGATTTGAATTGCGCGATACGAATGGCGATGTGAAAAAAATGAACTTTACCGCTCAGGAAAAAGAAGATTTGATTGCATTCTTCAACACCCTCACGGATGAAAAATTCCGTACGGACGTTCGTTTCTCCAATCCATTTAAATAATTTTTTGGTGCACTTGCCCTCCGCAGGTAATACATGCACATAACAACAGGCTGTCCTGAAAGCAGAATTTAACCACTGCCGAAAGACAGCCTGTTTAATTTAAAAATCTCGACACTACACAAGTATGCCAACTAAATCGTATCTTCTCTGGATCGTACTGGGCAGCCTTTTGCTCGCCTCCTGCTCCAACCATTTTTATTACGCACCGAACACGCTTCACCTGCCTCAGGCCAAAAACAAAGGGGAAATCACCCTCGAAGGCTCCCTGACCGGCAGTCAGCAAGCGAAAGGTTTTGAATTTAAAGGTGGTTACGGCATTGCGCCCAAAACATCAATTATGGTAAATGCCATGTACCTGCGCGGCGCTTTCACACGCAGTTTTTTCGGATTTCCGGCACCACCCTCCGAGCAACACACGGGGCGGGGTTTCTTGACCGAAATTGGGGTTTCGCGCCATTTTCCCATTTCTGAATACACTGATTTTACATTGAGTGCCGGAGGTGGCCTGGGCCGAACCGCACATACTTATGATCTTGGCCGAGAGGCGGTACTCAATTTTAACCGGATATTTTTGCAACCTGGTATCGTCAGTAAAGGAGAATTGGCCAACGTTGGGGTAGGTTTGCGGTATTCGCGGCTTAGTTTCAACGGCGGTTCCGTTGATTTGGGTATTGACGAACAAGATTTGATTAAAATTAAAGACATCGAAAACAAGGGAAACTTCCTGATACCTGACCTTGGTTTCAGCGCCGGTATTAACTTTGCGCCAGTTCATGTTAATTGTAACCTGGTTCTTTCGGTTTTTAGCGGCATTGGAGAATACGCATTCAGTAACTCCAGCCTCAATGTTTCTTTGGCGTACGATATTCAAGGAAAGTCGGCAGCAACAACTAAAAAGAAGAAAAAGAAATAAGGTTGCGCACACTGCATCTTTATGGAAATTGCGATAATTCTTACGTTTATTGTTGGCTATTTGGCCATTAGTTTCGAACACGCCATCAAAATTGACAAGGCTGCAACGGCACTGGTCGCCGGGGTGATGTGTTGGGTATTTTATATTTTAAACCAACCCGACAAACACGCCGTTACGCACCAATTGATGGAACATTTGGGCGAAATAGCCGGTATTTTGTTTTTTTTGCTCAGTGCCATGACCATCGTGGAATTGATTGATGCCCACGACGGTTTTCAAATTATCACCGATCGGATAAAAACCCAAAATGCCAATAAACTGCTCTGGATGGTCGCATTGATCACATTTTTCCTCTCGGCGATCCTCGATAACCTGACCACCACCATTGTCATTGTATCGCTGCTGCGCAAACTTATTTCGGACCGGGATCAACGACTGTTTTTTGCCGGAATTACCGTCATTGCCGCCAACGCGGGCGGCGCCTGGTCACCACTGGGCGACGTAACAACGACCATGCTGTGGATTGGCGGACAAATTACCCCGCTCAACATCATTACTCGTTTGTTTATTCCCAGTTTGGTGTGTTTGCTGATTCCCCTGCTTTTTGTGTCCCGAAATGTAAAAGGCACGGTAACACCACCGCCAACAGATCCTAACACCGTGTTGTCGCCGGAGCGCGACCGGAACTTGGTATTTGGCGTAGGTATTGGGGTGTTGTTGTTTGTTCCGGTATTTAAAACAGTAACGCATTTGCCGCCGTTTATGGCCATTTTGCTGGGTTTGGGCGTTATTTGGATCATTACCGAATTAATTCACAATGAAAAAGACACCGAAGACAAAAGTTTCCTGACGGTCGTGTACGCCCTGCGGAAAATTGACACGCCCAGTATTTTGTTCTTTTTGGGGATATTAATCAGCATCTCGGCGTTGGAAGCAACCGGACAATTAAAAGGCGCTGCCGAATGGTTATCCACGACCATCGGGAACGAAAGTATTATTGTACTGGCCATTGGGTTGTTGTCGGCGGTAGTGGACAATGTGCCGTTGGTGGCAGCGAGCCAGGGCATGTATTCGTTAACCCAATATCCGCCCGATCACTTCTTTTGGGAGTTTATCGCCTACACCACCGGAACGGGCGGCAGTATCCTGATCATTGGTTCGGCCGCCGGGGTGGCAGCAATGGGGATGGAGCGCATTGACTTTTTCTGGTACCTGAAACGCATTTCGTTGTTGGCCTTATTGGGCTATTTTTCGGGTGCGGCGGTATTTATGTTAACGATGGGTTGGCATTGATCGTGGTTTTTATGCCACTCTCTTTTTAAATTAGTATTTCATTAACGCAAGCGGGGGAATAAAATGCCCCGTTTTGCTGTTCATACTTCCGTTTATTACTCCCCCCGTTAAAGCACAATTATGTAACCCGATTTTTTCACGCACAAAAACGTATAATCCTATGTTAATTTTATCTGTATTACTCCTAATTGCCTTTATTTTTGGCCAGCAAATGCTCAAAGAGGCTTAAACAAAGCGTCTAACCTCCGGCTTTTGCTTCGTTCCAAAGCACGTCCATTTCCTCCAGCGTCATATCTTTTAAGAGGCGCGGAGCCTTGGACTCGATGTACTCGAAGCGTTGTTTGAACTTTTTATTGGTGCGTTCAAGGGCCGTTTCAGGGTCCACGCCAATAAAACGCGCGTAATTAATAAGTGAAAAAAGCACATCCCCGAATTCGTCAGCGATTTTATCGGGATGTGCTTTTGTATTTACTTCGTGTTGTAATTCCTGAAGTTCTTCCTGCACTTTTTCCCAAACCTGCGCCGTAGTATCCCATTCAAAACCCACCTGAGCCGTTTTTTCCTGCATGCGGTAGGCTTTTACCACGGCGGGCAAACTGGTAGGTACCCCGGCCAGCAACGATTTTTTGCCTTCTTTAAGTTTGAGTTGTTCCCAATTGCGTTTTACCTCGGCTTCGTCCTTTACCGTTACATCCCCGTAGATGTGCGGGTGGCGCGCAATGAGTTTGTCGCACACGCCGTTGAGGGCATCGGCGATGTCGTATGCGCCTTGTTCGGAGGCAATTTTGGCGTAAAAAACCATGTGCAACATAATATCGCCAATTTCTTCCTGGGTGCCTTTTAAATCATTTTCCAAAATGGCATCGGCCAATTCGTAGGTTTCTTCGATGGTGAGGTTGCGCAAACTCTCCATCGTTTGTTTGCGGTCCCAGGGGCACTGCTCGCGCAGTTCATCCATAATGATGAGCAAACGCTCAAATGCTTTTAGTTTTTCCTGCATTATTCTTCAGTTTCTTCTAAACTCCGGTTAATAAATGCCACCAGCGGCGCAACAATACGGAAGCCCTCGGCCAAAGTAGCCAGGAGTTGTGGTCCGCACATATCCCCGTCACTGATGTCGTGGGAAGCAAAATAACTTTTTAGTTTCAGGTATTGAGCGGCGCGGTGATCGGGCGCGTAACCGGCTGGTACTTTCACCAGCGTATGCCCGTCAATTTCGACGCCACCGTAAAAACGTTGGAACGCTTCCCCTTCCACTATGCCTTTAAATTCGTCAAAACAATAGGCTACTTCCTGCCGCACTTTTTTGAGTTCCGGCGGCATGGGCATATAAATACCCGCGCCAAAAAAACATTGGCCCGGTTCAATGTGCACATAATAACCACCGAGGGGCGATTTTTTGCCCCCTTTGGTCATGGCAAAACCCATATTGTTTTTGTATGGCGATTTATTGGCCGAAAAACGCACGTCGCGGTTGATGCGAAACATGCAGTGTTTAGGCTCCAAACCCGCGATATTGGGGTCAATATCGGCGAGTATTTCCAGCGTGTTTTTTACCAATTGTTCCACATCACCTTTGGCGGTGGTATAGGCTTTCCGGTGTTCATCGAACCACGGTTTGTTGTTGTTTTGTTGTAAATCCGAAAGAAATTGAAGTGTCGCGTGTTGCAGCATAATTAA
This sequence comes from Chitinophagales bacterium, assembly GCA_013298845.1. Taxonomy (GTDB): domain Bacteria; phylum Bacteroidota; class Bacteroidia; order Chitinophagales; family Saprospiraceae; genus M3007. The sequence goes on along the minus strand of JAAFJN010000001.1, from coordinate 483,331 downwards.
GATGGTATGGTTAGACATGCTCTTAGGCAAAAGTAGTTCATTTTCGGCGCAATCAGGGCTGATACCCGATTTTACCGTATTTTAAATAACTCTCCCACACGTATTCCCGAAACCACAGCGGCTCCACACCCCAACGCGTTTCCAATGCGCGGCGTTCCAAAAACGTATTGCGGTCAATTTCCAACAAAATACGCTCGTTGAATAGGGCATTTACCGCCGGGTCATAAAACACCAAAATCCCTTCGACGATGACGTAATCGGCCCGTTGCGCGGCTTCTTCCACAGCCACGCGCAGCCGTTCAAAATCCATTGATTCCGGGCATTCCCAGTCCACCCGGTCGCGAACCAGCGGAATTTGGGCTTCGGGTTGCACGTAATCGTCCTGGTGCAACACCACTACGGTGTGCCCTTTTGCTTCGTACGTAGCCTTCATCTGTAAGGCCAGGGTGGTTTTCCCACTTCGGCTGACGCCGCCAATACCTATAATCATCTTTTGTTAAACGGTGCTGCCGATGGCCACCACTTCGGCAAAAACCCCGGCGGCTGTAACGGCGGCTCCCGCTCCGGGGCCACGGACAACCAGCGGGCGCTCGCGGTAACGATCGGTGGTGAATACAACCATATTATCGCTCCCGGATAACCCAAAAAACGGGTGCGTTTGGTCGTAGGTTTTGAGTTCGATGGACGCGGTGCCATTTTCCATTTTGGCCACAAAACGCAATACGCCGCCTTGCGCCGCCGCCTGTTGTTTGAGTTGCTCGAAATGATCGTCGTGCGCTTCGAGGGCCGCAAAAAAAGCGGGCACATCGGGGGCTTCGGAGCAGGGCGCGGGGAGGATATTTTCCACCTGCACATCGTTCATTTCCAAGGCCAAACCAGCTTCCCGCGAAAGAATGAGCAGTTTGCGGCGCACATCGGCTCCGCTGAGATCGTCGCGGGGATCGGGTTCGGTGAGACCCAAGGCTTTGGCTTCCTGCACAATGGCCGAAAACGGCGCGGTGTTGTCGGGGGCGCAAAAGCGGTTAAAAATAAACGACAAGGTGCCACTGAGAATCCCTTCGATGCGCAACACCTGGTCACCGGCGGTAATCAGGTCGTTGAGGGTCGTGATAATGGGCAAACCAGCCCCTACGTTGGTCTCGTACCGCCACTGCACACCGCGTTTTTCGGCGATGGTTTTGAGGCGAATATATTGCAGGTACGACGACGAAGCGGCCAGTTTATTAGGCGTTGAAATGGAAATGCTCGCGTCTAATATTTGTTCGTAAAAATCCGAAACAACGGTGGAGGCGGTATTGTCAATAAAAATGCTGTTGGGTAAATTGAGTTCCTCCATTTTTTCGATAAAACGCGGCATGGAGAACGTTTTATCGGAATTTTCCAACAATTCCTGCCAGGTATCGGCGTGGAGGCCACCTTCGTCAAAAATCATTTTACGGCTGTTGGCCATACCCACAATGTGCAATTCGGTGCGGCGTTTGGTGCGCAGGTGTTCGGCGTTTTCGGTCATTTGCGCCATGAGCGTTTTACCGATGAGGCCGGTACCCACCACGAACAGGTTGAGGGTTTTTACATCCGACAGGAAAAATGCCTCGTGAATGGCGTTGAGCGCTTTGGTTTCGTCGTGCGACGGCACCACCACGGAGATATTGAGTTCGCTGCTGCCTTGCGCAATGGCCACAATATTGACGCCATTTTTGCCCAAAGCACTAAAAATTCGCCCCGAAATACCCGGTTGGTAGCGCATATTTTCGCCCACCACGGCCACCACGCTCAAATCGCGTTCAATGCGCGGGTGTTCAATTTGCCCCATGCGCAATTCGTATTCAAATTCCTTTTCGATGGAATGTTTGGCGGTGTCGGCCTGCGCCGGAGACACGGCAATGGTAATACTGGCTTCACTGGAACCTTGGGTGATAATAACAATGTTCACTTTGGCGCGGGCCATTGCCCCGAACAAACGGGCCGCTACGCCGGGCACCCCAAACAAACCCGAACCTTGCAGGGTGAGCAAGCAAATTTGATTGATGGACGAAATACCTTTGATCGGGCTGGCGGCCAAATTTTTGATCTGCTCGTTACTCAGACCCGGCGGCGGGGTAAGGCCAATCCAGGTACCCTCAAAATCCGGGTTAAAGGTATTGCGAATCACCAGCGGAATGTGCTTGGCCAAAGCGGGCAAAATCGTGGGTGGATAAATCACTTTTGCCCCGAAATGGCTCATTTCCATGGCTTCCCGGTAGGTCATGTATGGGAGGGTAAATGCCTTTTTCACCCGACGCGGGTCGGCGGTAAGTACGCCGTTCACATCGGTCCATATTTCAATAACCTGGGCATCCAGTGCTGCCCCCACGATGGCGGCAGTATAGTCGGAACCTCCACGTCCAAGGGTGGTGGTGAGGCCATCAGAAGTGCTGCCGATAAAACCCGTAACGGCCTGTACCTGCGGGTGCGAGGCGTAATACTCGCGCAATAGTTGGTTGGTGGCGTCAAAATCTACTTTTGCGCTGCCAAACTGGTGATCGGTGCGGATAACAAGGCGCGCATCGAGGTATTGAGTGGGAATACCGGCCTGGGTCATGGCCTGAGCGATGATGAGGGTCGAATTGCGTTCGCCAAAACTCACCACAAAATCCAGCGAGCGGGGCGAGGCTTCGCGCAGGAGATAGATCCCCTGTACCACGTCGTGCAATGCCTCAAAATGTTCGGCCAGTTTTTGCAGAATGGGTTCGATGTATTCGGTTTGCAGCAATTCTTCGGCGGCGGCGAAGTGCCGGGCCTTGATGCGTTCAAACTGTTCGTTGAATTGCGGATTTCCTTCGGAGGCGAGGCGCGCCAGTTCGAGCAGCGCGTCGGTAACTTTGGAAAAAGCCGAAAAAACTACGCTGAAACGTTCTCCACGGCGGTGGTAGGATTTCAGGATTTGGATAAGCTGACGAATAGTATCAGGCGACCCCACCGAGGTGCCTCCAAACTTGAGCACTTTCATAATGTATATCGAGATTGGGTTATCGCGGTGCAGCGGATAACCGAGGTATTCAGAAAGAAAATTTTACCACTTTGGGCAATTGCACTTAGGCTTGAACAAACTGCATGCTTCCAGCAAAAACATACCCACAGTAAGGAGGAGCAAAGCGATACGAATCCAGTTAATTTTTTTCATAAACCAGTTTTTTACTGAGTGTTTGATGCGGCACGTTCCGCCGAACGGTAAATATCTTAAAAACGTGCCTATGTTGACTGCGGCAAAATTAACACAAAAGGCCAAATTCCGCCAAGATTTTCAGCATTAACGCTGATTTTTAATAATTCATGCACGCTATGCGCTGTTTTTGGGCACTTGGGGATCTTTTTACCCGCTTCTTGACGTTAAAATCGAAATGATAACAGTGACTTTACAATAAAATTACGTTTATTAACCGGGCTTTCATTCTGCCTTACCGATTTACATTTTAAATACTTTACTTTTATGAAGAGCACATTACTCATGGTCTTTGGACTATTTTCCTTACAAATTCTATCGGCACAGGAACCCGTTGCCGGACCCGCCGGTGGTCCAACCTGCGCCACCGCCACGCCAGTTGGTTGCAATATTACGCACTTGGTTACGAGTGCTGGATCCGGGCAGTTTACCGTTCCATTCCCTTGTCCGAACAACCAGTTATTTCCCGGTCAGGAATCGTATTATTCCTTTACTCCCTCGGGGGCGGGTGTTTATTCACTGGTGATTACCACACCGCCGTTTGGCATTCCGTCGTCGTTTAGTTATTATCTTCAGGAGGTTATTCCCAACCAGGAGTGTAACAACAATCTTTGGAAATGCATCGGAAACGCAGGCGGTAACATAACACTTCCGTTAGGTCCACTGGAGGCCAATAAAACGTATCTGATTATGGCCGATTGCAGTGTGACATTGGAGAGTAGCCAAACCCTTAGGATCAGTGGTTGCGAACCCCTCAACGATTTTCCGGGGCAAGCGGTAGAATTAACCGTTAATGGCAGTTGTATCGCGGCTCAATCCAACCTCACGGCCACCAAAGATCCGGGCGAACCCGACCCCGACATAGATACTACCGACGGTTACGCTGGTCGCTGGCTGGCCTCCATCAACCGCACCCTTTGGTACTCCTTTGCGGCTCCGGGCAGTGGCACAGTGACCATTAGTACCGAAGCCTATCAAACCGGACTAATTTTGGACACCCGCGTTGCGCTGTATCAGGTGGGTAACCCCACCGACTACACGACCTACCAACTACTGGAGAGCGACGATAACGAAACCAGCCCAATTGGCATCAATTTTAATACCCTTAACGCCAGTATTCCGTACACCGGACTGACGCCGGGCGAAGTGTATTATATTCAGGTAGATGCCTCGTACGGCGGCACCCCGCAAGAGACGCCGTATTTTTGTATTTCAGTAAAAAATTGCGTGCAACGCACCAATCTTTCCAATTGTACCAGTGGTTATTATCGCACCAGGGTAAATGGGAAAGCCCCCGGTGGCAACCGTTGGTACGGCATTTATACCCAACCGGCAACGGGCGATTTGGGCGAAATTGCCGCCGCCATTTGGCCCAACGAACAAAACCTGGACACTGCTTTTTGCCAATTGCGCGTGTTTAATACCGTTCAAATGACCAGTAGCGGATTGAAATACATGCCGGCTTATTACCGCATTTATACCAGCCAACCCGATACTTTACCCGTAGAGGTCCGTTTATTTTACACCAAAGCAGAGTTTGATTCGTTAAAAAAATACACCAATATGCCATTGGCCAACATCGGCGACCTAAACTTAACCCTGTTTGAAGGAAGTATTGCCGATTGTAATCCGTCCAACAATATCAACGGCACACAGTACTTGTTGACCAAAATTGACACGGTCCCCATGGCTTGTACCAATTCTTTTTACCTGAGTGCCGCGTATAACCATGTGGGCGAGTTTATGGCGCATTTTGGTGCCGGGCCGTTACCCTTAGAATTGCGTGCGTTTTCGGGCAAAAACACCGGTGCGACCAATCTTTTGTTGTGGCAAACCACCCTGGAACAGGGTATAGAGCGGTACATTATTCAGCGGTCGAACAATGGCTATCAATGGGAAAATATCGGCAGTGTTGCTGGAAAAGGAGATTCCAATACCGGGCACAGTTATTCCTTTGAGGATAAAAATCCGCCGGAACACGCCTATTATCGGTTATCTTTTTCGGATACGCAGTCTTCATCAGAAGCCTATTCCAACGTAGTGCATTTATTCAGAAAAGATAAATACGTGGGTATTGAGGCCGCTTATCCCAATCCGGTCACTTCGGAGTTGCGGTTACAATTGCGGACCATATCGGATGAAGGGGAAATTCGGGTGGACATACACGATATTGCGGGAAGGAAAGTATTGGAACAGCAGGAAACAGGAATAGTGAGGGAGATGGTGCTGAATTTAACAAACCTGAAACCAGGGCTTTATTTTATAACTTTAGTGGAAGAACAGCAGGTTTCGGTGCCTATTCGAATCATTAAACAATAAACCGGGCAAAAAAAATGCGGGGTGTACAGTATTGAACCGTACACCCCGCCTACTCGTTTATCCTACCACGCTGACGTTAACAGCGTTGATACCTTTACGTCCTTGTTGTGTTTGGAAAGTAACTGTATCACCTTCGCGGATTTGTTCGTTGAGTCCGCTAACGTGAACAAAGATTTCCTGGCCATTTGAATCTACGATAAAGCCAAAGCCTTTTGATTCATTGAAGAACTTAACCGTTCCTTTTTGCATTGTAATAAAATTTAAAAAATTAATAAAAGAGGTTTTGATGCCAGACAGCACCAAGCAAGACAAACTACGAAAGCAACGGGAATACAACTAAAGAAATTTGACTTGATGCAGGATAGACCAAGTAATAATGACTAAAGCAATAATGCCGGAAACAATGGCATGTGGCTTAAACTTGAAGGAACAAATAAATACCTGTTCCGAATGCGAATGAACAAAACCGCTACAAAGGTAAGCGCTTTTTTTAAAGAAATCAATTGTTTTTTAAAGAGTGCTGAAAAATAACCCAAAATGCCAAAATATTGTTGGTCCCTTGTGATAAATTTATTAAGTTTTTCGGCCCAAAATGCTGTTTCTAAGGCAAAAATTGGCTTTTTTTGCAAAAATCAGTTTTTTTAAACAAAAGAATAATTTTTTAAAAAAATTTGGCGCAATCGGAAATGGCGGGTGTTTTTGACTCCAAAAAAAGCAACGGGCCACCTCCCAAAAGAGATGACCCGTTACTTTATTCTATTGCTACCTTAAAAGGTTTACTTTTTCACAAAACGTCCCATCCAGCGGAGTTCGCCGTTTTCGGTGATTTGCACAAAATAAACACCGGGTGTCAAGGAAGCAGCCTCTACCTGTACCGTTGCCTGTTGTACGGCGTTGCGTTGGGTAAGTACTGCCCGGCCCAACATATCGAACACCTGCACATCGCCGTTTGCGGGCGCGTACGAGGCCCCGAAACGGATGGCAAACGAACCATCGTTGGGGTTGGGGAACAACGTGGCTTTATGCTCAAAATCGCTAATGTCGGCGGTACCGGAAGTGGGTTGCACCGTAATGGTTTTCTCCGTAGCGTTAGAACAACCGTTGGCCGTTGTGGCAATAAGATACACTTTATAGTTGCCCGCAGCGGTGTACGTTACCGATGGTTGCGCGTCGGTAGAAGTTTGCTGGTTGCCAAAATCCCAAAACTGGGCCGTAGTGCCCGCCGTGAGGTTATTAAACGTCACCGGGGTGTTTGCAACCACGGTGGTTGGGTTCGTCTCAAAATTCACGGTGGGTGCCGTTGGTGAAGGCGATACCGTTACGGGTACTGCCGTACGACCACACACCAAACCAACTTCAATTTCCCAATCGTAGAAATAATAATACGTCAGGTTGGTATTGATCCCCGATGGTGTAATCCCCCGGAAAATAGATATCACACCCGTTTCCGTGTGCGGATACCCGGCGCTGCCGGTTTGTTTCAATTCTTTCCCGTTGGTAAGGCGCAGTATATAATCTTCACCTGCCGGAACGTTAAAGTTGAGCGTGATGCGTTGTTCGCCGGTTTGCGTCAGGTTAACCGTTTTGGAGGCCACTACCGCGTCGAGGTTGTTTACCAATTCGATAATGCGGGCACCTGTTTCGTCGGCAAATACTTTTACCGTTTTAATTTTCAACGCCTTATAAGCATCAAACTGTAATGCACCACCTTTCGTATTGGAAGAGGTACCGGTTGCATTTTCTTTACCAACGTTATAATTCGCCACGGAAGTCACGTAATAAGTGCTATTTTGTGACAATGGTGGGGTCAGGAAAGACGCGCCTTCCGACAATACCGTACCGCCGGTAGCCGAAGCGTACCATTGTGGAACTTCGTTGCTGGCCAAATCCGTATCGTAAGTGAGCAGTACCCGGCTGCCGGAACACACTGGCGTTGTCTGGAGGCTATTGGTAACGGCGCTGGCATAATCTTCGTTGGCCATTGTGAAGGGCAACTTGATCTGGTTATTCAACGGGCGGGTATCCGATTGGCCATTTACCGAAGTAATCGTAACGACAGCGGTATAAGTACCCGGATTAATGCCCGTCAGTGCCGGCAATTTAATGTTAACAAACGTGTTGGTGGTCAAATTGCCCGTCCAGGTGTACGTCTGTGGAGTGCCGTTTTCAATTCCGTAAGAAAAATCAATGGAGGTAATAGCGGTTGTGCCACCGTTTTCAAAACCAACGGTGTACTCCACCGGACCTTTGCACAATCCAAGAATTTTCAGGTCGGCCAAAATCGCGTCGCGCTCGAAAGAAACCGGTGTCGCAGGCGTATTACCCTGGCTCACCAAAAGGTTAAACGCCGCTTCGAGGTTAATCATCCCTTTACCATAAACATTGTCTTCACCGGCGGTACCCAAGTCAATGGCGCTGTTGTACAACGCGGTTTTGAGTTGAATACCCGACAACGCCGGGAATGCTTCTTTTAACAAAATCAAAGCACCCGCCGCGTGGGGCGCCGCCATAGAAGTACCATCAATGGCCGAATAAATGCCGTTGTTAAACGATGAACGAACACTTACACCCGGTGCTGATACTTCCGGTTTAATCTGCAACGCGCCTGTGCCACCGCAGGGAGAGGGGCCGCGGCTGGAAAAATCCGCAATGGGGAAAGAAGCATTACTGCCATTTACCGCACCTACGGCGAAGGTATTAACCAAATCGGTGTTAATCGCCGCGCCGGAAGTTACCGTTGAAGGATTGGGGCCAGCGTTGCCCTGCGCAAAAATAACGGCAACACCCGCTGCTTCCAACGCATTGATCGAGTTGATGGCGGTGGTAGTACCGCAATCAACGTTACCCGCACGCCAGGAGTTATTAACACAGTCTGGTTGGTCGGCCGTAGTGGCGGCGTTTCCGTCGGGGTTTAATGCCCATTGGAACGACTGCAAATTGGTAAAAATAGTTTGGGTAAACTCCTGAGAACAGCCCGTTCCTTCGGTATTTACGGGGAAAAACATGGGCGCACCGAGCCAATTGGCATTGTACGACACCCCGATGGTATCGTTGGTTTTGCGGTCGAGACCAAACATAATCCCCGCTACGTGTGTACCGTGGTCGGCGCAGTCTTCGGGCCAGGCGCTACCATTCCAGGCTTGCGCTTTGGGCACCTGATTGCCCCAGAAATTGGCCAACAACGCGGGGTGGTCGCCGTCTTGGCCGGTATCAATGACCAAACCTTTGCGGCCGTATCCGGTGTATCCTTTTGCCCACATAAACGGCGCTTTGATGGCGCGCAAACCCGGCTCCGAACCGTTGGGGGTAGATACAGATTCCTGAACGTTGGTGCCCGTTTCGTTTTCGAGGCCGTAGTTAAGTATCAATTCACTCGTTTCATTCCACGATGCAATGCGTTCGATGGCATCGGAATTAGCGCGGACGTAAATGACGTTTACAATCCAAACTGAGGTCGCGGAGCCTTTTTCTACGCCGGCCGTTTGGTCCAAACGCGCCAAAATAGCGGGTTGGGTAGCAGCGGCTTTTTCCTGAAGTTGGGTAATTACTTCAAAAGAGCGTTGAGCCAGGGGCGTTTTTTCGGCTTCGTACTTGTACAAAAGCGCGCGCGTGTCCACCTGATCGGCCAAAGTAATCAATACTTCGTGATACTCGGTAGGGTGTGCGTTCATTCTTTGGGAGAGTTCCTGGGAAATTTTGTGGCTACCCGATTGGGCAAAAGCCAGCATAGGCAACACAAAAACCCATAACAAGGCGGTAATTTTTTTCATGGTAACTAAAAGCCGGTCGCTGAAACTGATAAGAGTTACACTTTAACTTATGTCTTCTTTGCCTGCGTCCGACTCCTGTCCCGACAAAGATGAGTGATGGTAAAGTTTATTTTGAGGAACGGCGCGTTGAGGGGCGTACCGTTAATGAGGTGCAAAATTAATGTAAAACGACGGAGCATTTAGCGCGTCATAATGTCCAAAACTTACAAAAAAGGTAGTTTGGTTACTTTTGCGGCCAATTTTTTTCCTCCGGCTACGATAAATATCTCCGTACCGGGTTCGGTAAATTTTGTTTTCACATAACCCGTGCCCAGCGGAATATCCAACGAAGGTGAATGGGTGCCGGAAGTAACCACCCCAATCACTGCACCGCGTTTGCTTTCGATGGTGTACCCGTGGCGGGGAACCCGGCGTTCGCCTTCCAGTTTAAAGCCCACCAATTTGCGTTTTACCCCCTCGGCTTTTTGTTTTTTAAACCGCTCGATGGACATAAAATCAACGCCTTTGTTGAGTTTGGTGATCCAACCCAAACCGGCTTCCAGCGGGCTGGTTTTATCGTCAATATCGTTGCCGTACAAGCAAAAACCTTTTTCGAGGCGGAGGGTATCGCGCGCGCCCAATCCGCAGGGTTTAATGCCGTGTTTTTCACCGGATTTCATCACTTTATCCCAAATTTTGGCGATGTCTTTGTTGCGGGCGTAAATTTCAAAACCACCGGAACCCGTGTAACCGGTCGCCGATACCAACACATTGTTACAACCGGCAAAACGGCCTTTTTTGAAAGAATAATAGGGGATATCGGCCAGGGCAATATCCGTGAGTTTTTGCAAAGCAGCGGCGGCTTTGGGACCTTGAACCGCAATGAGACCGGTTTTTGAAGAAATATTGGTCATTTTGAGTTCAAAACCTTTGCTGTGCCGCTTCAGCCAGCGCCAGTCCTTTTTTTCGTTGCTGGCGTTGACCACCAGCATGTACGCCTGTTCGCCTTCGCTGCACATATCTTCATCGAGGCGATACACGAGCAAATCATCCACAATACCGCCCTTGGCATTGGGCATGCAGGAGTACTGCGCGTCGCCAATGGCCAGTTTTGATACGTCGTTGGAGGTGACCGTTTGCAAAAAACGCGTGGCATCTTTGCCTTTTACGATGAATTCGCCCATGTGCGATACATCAAAAATACCAACACCATTGCGCACCGCGTGGTGCTCATCGGAGATGGTGGAATAAGAAATGGGCATGTTGTACCCGGCAAATTCGGCCATTTTTGCCCCCAAGGCGATATGGCGTTCAGTAAGTGGTGTTGATAGCATGATTTTGTGTTGCTTAGGAACTACTTTATTTCTTTTTTCGAGAAAGGCGCAAAGATATACTGTTTCAAACAACTTCATATCTTTGCACCAATATGGCTTCACTGCTCGAACAAATCGGTAACGATATTTCAAAAGTGTTCAGTCCTTCGCTCCCCTCCGATTTAGGGACGTTCGACGAGCACCTGGATTTTATTATTCCCAAAGTTGCGCCCTACGGAGAGGACCTCCGCGAAACGGGTTTTTGGTTGTCAAAACGCTGGCGCGAAGTGCGCGACGACGAGGCTTTCCACGAAGTATTTCTCCACATTTTTAACCCCGGTGGCGAATACATGATGGTGGTGGACGGCAATATTTTTAAAGGCGGCTGGAAACAACTGAATGACAGCAACTCTCTAATTATCGAAATCAGCGGGCGCAGCGAATTGTTTGAACTGCGTTACCTCAACAACGATTTTCTCATTTTGTCGAAACACGGCGATCAGGCGCGCAAAGGGCTGCGGCGTTATTTTATGCTGGTGCGCGAGGGAACGGTGCGGGGCGACATGGATTGGCGCAACATTATGGAAGGGATGTTTAATATTTGGCGCGAAAACAGCCTGAGCCTTTGGGCCTGGTTTATTTTTATTCTCATCATTGGTATTATGGTTTTTTGGCTTCGTTAATATGAAAAAATTTTTGTTCAAAACCCTTAAATGGCTCGGTTTTATCGTCATTGGGTTAACCGCCGTTTATTTGTTGGGGCCACGCCCCGACGCGCCTACGTTCCAGGTGCCCAATTACCAGCCCGCCGCCTCATTGGCCAATTTGGAGCAGGAATTGGCGCAATCCGAAGCCGCCGAACCGGGCATTAAACCCGGCTGCGAAGCCACCATTGTATGGGCCGATACCGCTAAAAAAGAAAAAACCCGCGTGGTGCTGATGTATATTCACGGATTCGGGGCCAGCCACGAAGAAGGCGCTCCCGTCCACCGGAATTTGGCCAAAACCTTTGGCGCTAACCTCTTTTTGGCCCGCATGGACGAACACGGCGTGCAAGAAGGCGAAAATAACCTGCTGGAACTCACCACGGATTCTTACATTGAATCGGCCGAGCGCGCCTACCACATTGCCCGCCAACTGGGCGATTCGGTGGTTATTCTGGCTACTTCGGCCGGTGGTGCACTCAGTCTGTTGCTGGCTTCCCGCCACCCGGAAATTAAAGCGTTGGTCAATTGGTCGCCCTGTATTCGGCTTGCTTCGGGTACATCGGGGGTGTTGGCCGGTCCGTGGGGTTTACAAATTGCCCGCCAACTTCGCGGTGGCCAGCACAACGATTGGCCCTTTAAAAAACCCATTATGGCCAATTATTGGACCAATCACCAGCGTTTTGAAGGCATTGTGCAATTCGCCCAGTTTTTGGAACGCTGCATGGTTCCCGAAACATTTGCCCGCGTGAAATGCCCGTATTTTATGGCTTATTATTACAAAGACGAAGACAACCAGGATAAAGTGGTATCGGTAGCGGCCATGCGTGAGATGTTTGGCCAATTGGGTACTCCGGCGGCGCTCAAACGCGAAATCAGCCTGCCCGAAACCGGCGACCACGTCATTGCTTCGCAGTTTGTGTCGAAAGACTGGCAGGGCGTTGAGCGGGAAAGTGCGGCGTTTTTGCGCGATATTGTTAAATTATAGGCTCTTTTTGGTATGAATATTTCGCTTCGCAAAGGCGTTGCCGCCGATACACCACTTGTTTGTGCTTTGGCCAAAAAAATTTGGAATGAACATTATCCAGAGGTCATTACGCAGGAACAAATTGACTACATGCTCGACACCTGGTACGCGCCCGATGTGATCGAAAGCCAAATTACGGATCCCGCGCACACCTATTGGATGGTTACGCTGGAAGGTGCCGAACAACCCTGCGGTTATTGCGCCCTGAGTAAAAAAGAGGAGCCGGGTGCCTATTACCTCAATAAATTTTACCTCGATGCCCGTGGAAAAGGCATTGGTGCGCAGGTGTTTCAGCAAGTATTGGCCCATTACCCCGATTTGCGGGTACTGCGCCTGAATGTGAATCGCCGCAACATCAAAAGTGTCAATTTTTATTTCAAAATGGGGTTCAAAATTGAATCGGTGTACGATTTGCCGGTGGGCGACCGGTATGTTATGGATGATTTTGTAATGCTATATCAAAATGTTTGACTCACTTAAAAAATGGTACCACGCCTGGAATTATCGGCGTACAATTTCGAAAATGGATTTTGCCAACAAGTCGGTGAGCGAAATTTTTACCGAAACCTACACCCAGCGCCACTGGAAAAGTGAAGAGTCGGCTTCGGGAATTGGTTCGGAATTGAGCCAAACCGAAGTGCTGCGCCAGGAACTGCCCGGTTTGCTGCGCGCCCGCGGCATTCAATCGTTGCTGGATTTGCCCTGCGGCGATTTTAACTGGATGCAGCACGTTGATTTGGAGGGGATTAATTACATCGGCGGCGATATTGTGGCCGAATTAATTGCCCAAAACCAGGCTAAATACGGTTCGCCGCACCGCCAATTTCATCACCTGAACCTGTTAACGGATACTTTGCCCACGGTGGACTGCATTTTGGTGCGCGATTGTTTGGTGCATTTTTCGTTTGAACACATTCAGGAGGCGTTGGCCAACATCAAAAAATGCGGGATTCCGTACCTTTTGACCACTACTTTTACGTCGTTAAAGGAAAACGAAGATATTCAGACGGGCCACTGGCGAACGCTGAACTTAGAAAAAGCGCCCTTGCATTTTCCGCCGCCACTGGCGCTGATCAACGAAAAATGTACCGAAGCCAACGGCGCGTACAGCGATAAATCGTTGGCGCTGTACGCGGTAAGTGGTATTGCTATTCCTTAAACTTTTCGATTTCGCGGCGTTCTTTTTTGGTGGGTCGGCCGGTGCCGCGTTCGCGCACTTCCGAAATTTTGGAACTGTTTTCGAACCAGGCTTTGTATTTGTTCAACTCCTCTTCGGGGGTAACATCCTCGTAACAAACCACGGCGAGGGGCGCACCCACGCGTTTTTCGATGAGGTCAACGGCTTTGTACACAAAGTTAAAACCGTCTTTTTTTACCGTTACTTCTTCCCCTTTGGCCAACATATACGACGGTTTTACGGATTCGCCGTCAATTTTGACTTTACCACCTTTACACGCATCGGTGGCGAGGGTGCGGCTTTTAAAGATTCGAATGCTCCAAAGCCATTTGTCAATTCTTACTTTTTCCATTTTTGATATTAACGTGTTGTTGCAGTATAACAACGGCGGGCAAAGGTAGTTCCAATTCTAATGCCAAAACCATTAGTGTTGGGCATTGGAGTGAGAGATCGTATATGTTGCAGAGGAATGGTAGCTAGTGAAAATTTTGTTCTTTTAAGCCAACTTCCTACTTTTTGGGGCCCAAAAAGTAGGCAAAAAGCCCGCGGCTGACGAAAAATCCTACGACTTTGCTTTCCGTTTCCGGCCGCGCCAAAAAAACTCGCCGGTCGCCCTCACGGGGGCTATTCGCCCCGCCGATTTAGTTTGGCTCAAACAGTTTTTGGCTTCATCGGCCTCCAACGGAGCAAAATCGGGATTTTTCTAAGGCCGCACCGGTATAGGACGGATGGGGATTGGAGACAATGCCCCTATTTTGTCATGCACTCAAAACAAACAAATCGCCACTTGGGCAATTTGCGCATTTACAAAAGTTCGTAATTTCACGTTCATAATGACTTCAAGACTGGTACTTTTTTTAACACTTTTACACTTCGCCTGTTCCCCCACGCCCCCCGCGACGCGGCAGCGCGGCGTGTATTATTGGAAAACAAACTGGGAAATAACGCCTTTTTTGCGCGATTATTTGCAGGAATCCGGGGTAAAACGCGTATTTGTTAAATTCGCCGACGTGGCCCGCAACCCCGCCACCGGTGAGATTGAACCATACGCGCTCCTGCGTGCCCGCGACACCCTGGGGGTGGCCGCAATGGAGATGGTGCCCTGTTTTTTTATCACCAACAATGTATTTGCCAATACCGACGAAGGCGCTACCGCCTGGCTGGCCGAACGATTGCTGGAAACGTTGGAAAGTGTGGGCGGGCAATTTGGAAAACAACCCGCCGATTGGCCCGAAATTCAGGTGGATTGCGACTGGACCGGCTCGACCCGAAAAGCCTATTTTACTTTTTTAAAACAACTCAAACGCCAATTGCCCCGCGCAAAATTGAATATTACCATTCGCCTGCACCAATACCATAACCCCAACCAAACGGGCGTGCCTCCCGCCGAACGGGGAACGCTCATGTGTTATAATTCGGGCGATATTGACGCAATAACCACCAAAAACTCCATTTTTGACCCGCAAGACATTGCACCTTACGCCCAGGTACCCGCGTACCCGCTCCCGCTGGATTTGGCGTTGCCCATGTTTTCATGGGCTTTAATTTACCGCGAAGATGCCTTGTGGCGCATTGTGCCGGAGCCGAATCGCGGTTTATTGGCCGATACCACGGCTTTTGTACCCGATGCGGCTTTATTAAACGTAGTGCGCCCGGTGTTTTTTGGGGGCCACTATCTGGCACCCAACGACCGGGTTCGCGTAGAAACCATGACCCCGGAACTGCTCCAACAAAACCGGGTTTTGCTGGAATCTTTTCACCTGGCACCCGATGCCACTATTTTGTTGTACCATTTGGATAGCGTGGCGGTGGCACGGGGAGATTGGTGGGTGTTGTAGCGTATTTTATGGGTTGCGCCAGTATGTTTCGGCTATCGCTCAACACCGTGGTTTTTTTGATATATGATTGATGGTGTATGATAGCAGATAGCAGAAGTTTTTTGGGCAAAAAAGCACCAAAAAAATCCTAAAAATCCTGATTTAGACAATTTACCACCAAAAACATCTATCATCCTGTAACCCCCTGATTCATCTGGGGGCCGGAATGCGACCCAGGATCACATCTATCATCCTGACAAACATCACATCTTGTCATGCAGCGGTGATGTGATGTTTGTCAGCATGATAGATGCAAAAGAATGGGCACGATGGCCGCCGACTAAAGATCGGCGGTTACAGGATGTTAGATGTGATACGTACTTTTTAGCGCATTTTGTGGTTTGCGCCAGTATGTTTTTTTGATTTAAGAATTAAGATGTAAGATTTTTGATTTTTGAAATGTTTTTGGCAAAATCAGCACTAACTTCTACGATTGGTTAGCGTTTCTTTTCCAACAATAAATACCACCGGCGATACTAATGAGGACAAACGCCACTGAAATTAACTCGGCCTGGGTCATGCCCAAAAAGCCTTCGTGGCGCACGTTTACGCGGATTTTTTCCACCGTAAAACGTTCAATCGCGATGAGGGCGAGGTAGATAAAAAACAAAAGACCCGGAATGGTGATTTTTTTGCGCAAAAACCAAAGTAAAGCAAAAACACCCGCCATCGCGGCAATTTCGTACAACGGCGTGGGAAACACCGGTTCGGCCAATTGCATACAATACTCCCAGGTGCAACCTTCAATCGGCACCGATGGCACGGGGTCGGTGTGGGGCGTATTTAAAACGTGGTGCGGGTAGCGGTAAGCCCAGGCCCAATCGGGCAAAAAGGAGGCCCAACCGGGTTTTGCCGCCGTATTAACAATGCCCCAGTCGCCGTCGCCGGAAAGTTGGCAACCGATACGGCCCACGCCATAACCGGTCGTAAGGGCCGGTGCCACCGCATCGGCGGCGTGTAAAAACGGAATTTTGAGGCGCCATTGGTACCATACCACGGCCACAAACCCAAGGATAAGCCCGCCGTAAAAAGCCAGGCCACCGCCCGATAACAACGACCCCAGCGGATCGCGCAGGAAAGCGTTCCAGTTGTCGAACAAATCAAAAACCTTGGCACCCAGAATACCGCCCACGGCCGCCCAAACGGTCATTTCGCTGATGCGGTCGTGCGGAAACAATTGCTCCAGGCGTTCGGTGGGTTGTGGGGTTTGTTTGCGCCGGGCATCCCACCAGATGAGGCCGCCGAACAGCAGAGCGCCCAACAACGCCGCCGGGTAGTGAAACTTGCCCGATAGCACAATGGAAGCCGGATCTTGCCGGAATTCGGTGAAATGCAGGTAACCGTACACGCCTTTCCCGACGAAGAAAAAACCGGCCACGGCGTTGATCAGAATATCCGACCAACTGGCGGGCAAGCCTTCGATGACCCGGACGGTGACGGACGAAAAAATGCCTTCGTCGGCTTTGCGCTTTAGTTCAGCGCGGTAAACCATGGCACTCGCCAAAAAGGCAATGGCCAGGAAAAATCCAAATGTTTTAAAAACAGACAGCCCATTATCCGGGGCGGTTCCAAGAATGTCGTGGAAAAGGTATGACAGATCAGGATACATATTTTGACCTTGTTTCGGTTACGTTTTTTGTAATGTTGCGCGGTGTGCACGCTGTATTTAGTCGCAAATGTACTTCCATTTATTACGGTCGCTGATTTTTTTTGTAAATTATGCAACCCTTACCCATACTTGCGGTTCATATACCATTATGTTTATTTCGTAGAATTTATCTTGGAGAGACAACATAATTTACCCTTATTTGCGTTACTTACCCTCGTATGTCAAAACAAGGCTTGCCGTGTGTAAGTGACAGTTCGTAACCATATCGTCCGAAAAACGATTATTTTCTCAACTAATCTACCTTAAAAGATGTTGTTTACTGGCAACTTTGACCCGTCCAAATTAGTCCCGGACATGAAACTATCAAAATCACTTTTAGCATTTTCTTTTGTCGGTATCGCTGGCGCGGCTTTTTTATTTGGCAACGCCACCTCATTTTTTGGGGGAAATAATACACCCGATCCGCAAAAAGACGCTGAAATCATGCGCACCGTACTCGACGGGCTACAGCGAATGCACTTTCAGCCCAAAACCCTCGACGACAAGTTTTCCAAAGATTTGTACCGCACTTATCTGGAAGATTTAGACGGTGGCAAGCGCTTTTTTACCCAGGAAGATATCAAGGCGTTTGAACCTTTTGAAGAACTGCTCGACGATCAGGCCAACGCCGGTACGTTCACGTTTTTTGATGTAACCGTACAACGCACCGAGGCGGCTTTGACCAAAACACAGGGTTGGTACCGCGAAATTTTGGGCCAAAAAATGGACTTCTCCACCAATGAATCCGTTGATATGGACGGTAAAAAGGTGAAATGGCCCAAAAACGACGCCGAATTGCGCCGCCGTTGGGAACAAATGCTCAAATACGAGGTATTGACCCGCGTTATTGACGAAGAAGACAAACAAAATAAACCTGATTTCAAGGGCGAGAAAAAATCTTTTGACACCCTCGAAAAAGAATCCCGCGCCAAAGTGCTCGATGTGTACGACAAATGGTACAAGCGCCTCCAGAAAATGGACCGCTCGCGCCGCATGGAAATGTACCTCGGTTCTTTCACCGGTATTTTCGACCCGCACACGGGTTATTATTCGCCCAAAGAAAAAGAGGCGTTTGACATTCAAATGTCCGGCAAACTCGAAGGTATTGGCGCTCGTTTGCAAAGCGACGGCGAAAAAACCACCGTTACCGAAATTGTACCCGGTGGTCCGGCCTGGAAACAAGGCGAACTGCAAGCCAAAGACGTGGTGGTAAAAGTAGCCCAGGAAAACGAAGATTACATTGACATCATGGGTTGGGAAATTGACGATGTGGTGTCGAAGATTCGGGGTAAAAAAGGTACCTCCGTGCGCCTCACTATTCAGAAGCCCGATGGCAGCACCAAAGAGATTACTATCGTCCGCGATGTGGTCATTATGGAGGAAGGTTTTGCAAAATCATTAATTTTGCAGGCAGATAGTCAATCGGATAAAATAGGTTACATATATTTGCCGAAATTTTACGCCGACTTCACGCCGCAGGGGGAAACCTCCTGCTACGAAGACGTAAAAAAAGAGGTGGCCAAACTAAAAGCCGAAAACGTATCGGGTATTGTACTCGACCTGCGTAACAACGGCGGTGGTTCGCTCCGCGACGTGGTAAAAATGTCCGGTCTCTTCATCGAAAGTGGCCCGATTGTGCAGGTAAAAAGCCGCAATCGCCGCCCGGATATTATGAACGACACCGATCGCGACGTTGAATGGGGTGGCCCGATGGTGGTGATGGTCAACGGTGGCAGTGCTTCGGCTTCCGAAATTTTGGCCGCCGCGTTGCAGGATTACAAACGCGCCCTGATTGTGGGTTCTACCAGCACCTACGGAAAAGGCACGGTGCAGCGTTTCCTCAACCTCGACCAATTGTCGGGTTCGGAAAGCACCAAACCACTGGGTGAAATGAAATTGACGGTGCAAAAGTTTTACCGCATCACGGGTAAAACAACACAGTTGGAAGGGGTAAAACCCGACATTGTTCTGCCCGATTTTTACAATTTGGTGGACAAAGGAGAGGGTGAAAACGAGTTTGCACTTAATTCTACAACAATTGATGGAGTAGATTTTGGTCAAAGTGCGTATATATTGCCAGATATTAGTACCTTGCGCGCTGCTAGCGACAAACGCGTAAGTGCCGACGCTACTTTCAAAAAGATTAACGAGAACGCAGTGCGTCTTCGCAAATTGAAAGATGAGCGCATGTACCCGCTAAATGCCGACAAATTCCGCACCTGGAGTAAAAAACAGGACGAAGAATCTGCACAATACGAGGATATGTTTAAACCAATTTCCGGTTTTAACGTTATCAATCTCACCGCAGATATGTCTTATATCCAGGTAGATACTTCCCGTATCGCCCGCAACGAAGATTGGATTAAAGAACGCCAAAAGGACGTTCAACTCTTCGAAGCGGTACGAATTATAAACGATATGATTCGTATTGATGGCGTGACCAAGAAGTAATACAATCGTTATTTTTGTTTTTAAGGTGATAGAGCCATCCAGACGTACTGTTCGGGTGGCTCACTTTTTTTACCCTACTTCTTGTATTTCTTCTTCTTGATATTATTCGCCTTATTCCCCCGGTTTTCTTTCACATTGCTGGCTTTTTTCTCGTGGAAAGCGCCTTTTGAACGTTTGATGGCCGTCGGCGGAAGGTAGTTTTTGCCCGCCGGAATGGGTATTTCATCCATCATGAGTTCGTTGGAAATCTCTACTTCTTCGGGCAGGGGCAGCATGGGGATGGCTTTTTTCATCAATCCTTCAATGGCTTCCTGAAAAGGGATTTCCTTTTCGGTAATCATCGTGATGGCGGCCCCGTCGCTGTCGGCGCGGCCCGTACGGCCAATGCGGTGAATATAGGTTTCGGCCTCCTTGGGCGTATCCACGTTAATGACGTGGGTAATGTCCGTTACATCGAGGCCGCGCGCAAACAAATCGGTGGCGATAATGCCACGCAGGCTATTTTTTTGAAACGCCCGCACCGAGTTGATCCGGAAATTTTGGGATTTATCGGAGTGTACCACCCCAAATGCCCCCGGAAAATCGGCCTCCAAATGCGCGTGAATATTGTCGGCCATGCGTTTGGTAGCCCCAAAAATTAGCACTTTTTGGGTGGTATCGTCGGTTTTGAGCAGGTGGGTGAGCAGGTTGAGTTTGGTTTTAAAATTGGGCACCCGGTACCCCGATTGCCGGATTTGTTCCAGCGGCGTACCCATCGGAATGACCTCAATTAGTTCGGGGCTATTGAAAAAATCCTGGATCAATTTATCCACTTCTTCCGTCATTGTGGCCGAAAAAAGCAGGGTTTGCCGGCGTTTGGGCAACATATCAAAAATGGTGGTCAGTTGCCCGCGAAAACCGAGGCTCAACATTTCATCTACTTCGTCAATCACCAATTGGCGCACGCCCGACATCAGGATTGCGCGGTTCAGGCTCAAATCCATGAGGCGACCGGGCGTACCCACCACAATATCCACGCCTTGGCTCACTTCCGCCGATTGGGTATTGATATTGGTACCGCCGTACACTCCGGCAATGCGGATATTCATGTAGGCCGTTATTTTTTGCAATTCTCCCACCAATTGCAACACCAGTTCGCGGGTCGGCACCAGAATGACCACCCGTGGGTTATTTTGTTTGAGAAAAGTAAAATTGCGCAAAATGGGCAACAAATAAGCGAGGGTTTTACCCGTGCCGGTTTGGGCCACACCCACCACGTCGCGCCCCGACATAATGATCGGAAATGCTTTTGCCTGAATGGGGGTTGGGGTTTCCAAGCCCATGTCGGCCAAGGCACGCAGCAACTGGCCGGAGAGGTTTAAATCTGAAAATGACTGTACCATGTGGGCGCAAAGGTACAACAATTACAGCACAGCGGCTACATCGGCTTTTTCGGGCAAAACCCAGGTGAGTTCGAGCGGATTTTGGCCCGGTAACGACATTTTTATTTGCCCCGATTGGTTCTTTTTGTCTTGGTGCATCAATGCCCAAATATCGTCTAAAGCCCCGGTTGGCAGGGTGCGGCGCGGGTAAAAATGCGCAAAATACGCTTCCAATTCGTCCGAACGAACGGCCCCAACGGTTTCCGGGCGGCGTTTTTCCTGAATCCGCGATTCGCAGACCATTCCCCAGGCAATGGCTTCGCCGTGGGTGAGCGGTTCGCTCGTATGCAAAAAATAACTTTCCAACGCGTGGCCAATGGTATGCCCGTAATTCAAAATAGCGCGCAGTCCTTTTTCCAAAGGGTCCTGTTCCACCACGGTAATTTTTACCGCCACCGAGTCGCGCAGCACCTGGTTCCAGTCCACGCCGTTCAGGTGGGTGCGCGTACGCAATTGCGCCCAAAGGTCGGGGGCGCCAATGAGGGCGTGTTTTACCACCTCGGCGTAGCCCGAATACAGTTCGCGCTGTGATAATGTTTGGAAAAAAGAAGCGTCCAAAAACACCGCCGCCGGATTTTGAAACACCCCGACGGCATTTTTTACCGTTTGGAAATCAATCCCCAGTTTTCCCCCCACCGAGGCATCGGTGGCGGAGAGGAGAGTGGTGGGAATTTGGACAAAACCCACGCCACGTTTGTAAGTAGCGGCGCAAAAACCACCCATATCGCCCACAACGCCCCCGCCGAGGTTGAGCACCAACGCCCGGCGATCCAGTTGCGCCTCGAACATGGCGGACCAAATACGCTGACAGGTATCGAGTGTTTTATGAATTTCGCCCGGTGTTACGGCTATTCGTGGAGTATTGGCCGGGAGGCCGGTTTTTTGCCACAACACCGGCAGGCAGTGTTCTTCGGTGTGGGTATCACAAATGATAAACAGTCCCGACCATTGTGCGGGATCGTACCACCGTAAAAAATGTTGTTGCAGGTCGCCAATCAGGAGTGGGTGTAGTGTCATGGGGCAAAGGTACGGGTAGATGCAGTGGATTTTTGGGCAAAAAAATGCGGGAGGACGTGTTTTATGCCACCCAAGTGATGCATCATGATGACATAGGCTATCGTTGTTTCATAAATTAGTATGAATTTAGTCTATCCAGAAAACGTTTTACTTCTGAAGCGACCATCTTGCTTTCGGATGTTCTTAGATAACCGAATTCCGTTTCCAGAACAGTTTTTATTTCTTGATTGACTACGTTACCATTGAGATGCAACAACGTTATAAATTTCTTTTCCATGGTGTAATAGGCCATAATATCTTTAAGAATGGAGGGACCAAACTCCGATATTTTGGCCTCTATAATATCATATTTTTCTTGGCTAATACCATCAAGCCATGAGATACTTTCCAAGGCCTCGGGAAATTGATTTTTTAAAAAAAGAAATTGCACCCGTTCATCCGCCGTTGGTTTGGGAAGGGAAACACTACAAATATTTGAAGTTTTCCGGACATAAGGGCCGTCTTCGGTGTTGAAAACAAAAGAAATTCTAATATCTATTACACATCCATTGTCAACACAACCATTAAAAGTCATCAAATCGGACATGAAAAGATAAAGAAAGTTAAGACAGACCCCGTCTTGAAAACGATCTGTCGATATTGGGAAAACATCAGTTACTGTCACGGGGTCTTCTATGTTTATCCACTGCCCATTTACCTGCTGCGCCTCCACTCTTAGGGAAGTAAAAAGATAATAAAGAGCAGACGTATCTGTGTATTGCAACCTAATTGGAAAAGAGAATTGTGAAAACGTAGAATGGACCGTATCTTTTAATGGGATACTTAGTTGTATGCTGTCGAACGGGGCTTGCGACCAAAGTACGCCGGTATTCAAGAGCAGTGCGAGTATTATCGTTTTATTCATCTTTCAAGGCTTTTTATGCTGGTTTGAGTGCGTGACAAAATCGGAGTAGTGTGTTATTTTAACCCATATCACCTCATGCTCCGCCATAGAATAGTAGTTGGTGAAAATTTTGTTCTTTTTATGCCAACTTCCTACTTTTTGGGGCCCAAAAGTAGGCAAAAAGCCCGCGGCTGACGAAAAATCCTACGATTTTGCTTTCCGTTTCCGGCCGCGCCAAAAAAACTCGCCGTTCTCCCTCACGGGGGCTTTCGCCCCGCAAATGACGTTTGGCTCAAACAGTTTTTGGCTTCATCGGCCTCCAACGGAGCAAAATCGGGATTTTTCTAAGGCCGCACTGGTAAGGGACGGACGGGGATTGGTAACGCTGCCCCAATTCTGTCGCGCACTCTGCTGGTTTTATTGGATTAGCCAATAATGAAAGATGCGTACTCTCTCCAAAAAGAAGGTGTGAACAACTAACTTTTTTTAACGGGTTGATACGAAGGATTTGTTTTTTCCTGTTTCCATTTTTTTAAAAGAAAATGTGGAAGGGGGTGTATTTATTACGGCATTTTATGGGCATATCGTTTCACAATTGGTGATTTAGCGTTATACAGCGAATGAAAAACTTCATATAACTTTACTCTTTCTTCTGCAATTGTACGTTTCGTTTGTGAAAGCCAATCCGTGAATTCGTAGTCTGCTTTAAAATATTGTGCGTATTCAGCCAACAATGATTCGGGGTATGTATTTATTATATGGTTTAACTCGCTGTCAGAATATGAGTAAGCCCCCAAGCCATGTATGTAAGAAAGTGCTCTAAAACTTTGTTTGAGAATACTTCTCCAATAATTCCAGGCTCCAATATCGTGGTCATTTGCCGCTGGTAGATAAATTGTATCCGGCTCTGTGTAGTACATCGTAAAGGGAGAAGTTACATTTTCTCCTTCAAAACGAGCCATCACTTGAAACCGAACCAGTATATTACTACCCTGTTTTACTTCGTCAAATAAGCCAGGTGTTTCTTCATATAATGGAATCAAATTTAAATCTTCATTATAACTAAAACCGTCACGTATTCTAAAGTCAAATAATTCCTCTGCTCTAAAACTCCCATGAAAATCTTTTTCTGCACGAACCATAATCCAGTCCCTCCCCGGAAATTTCACCGAAAAATAAGTCTCTTGGTAGTTGACAAATATCTCGTAACGAGGTGTAGTTTCAAAAAAATCTACTGTATCAACCGGGATTGGATCTGCCCATACTTCATACTCTTCCTGCCCAAAAATGGAAGTCAGGGTATCCGGTGCTTTGGTGTATAAATGGAGTTGCGGCTGCGCCGTCATCGCTGCCGAAAACAAAACGAATAGCAGGGCCAGGAACAATGTTTTATTCATATTTTGATGATTTTGTGCGTTAATTGATGGCAAAATATTTACTGATTTTGGGTATCCCCGCACCGAAAACAGGTGTCCTGCGACGAGATGTGCATCTCGGAGGTACGGAGAGATGACATCTCAAAGCGGCCACTGCACCCAAAGTGCGCCATCTGTACTTCAGAAACTACACTTGTCGTAAAAACACAAAAAAGCATCACAATTACCCACCCCAAATCGTAACACGCTCTGAGATGTCATCCCCTCCGTACCTCCGGGATGCACATCTCGCCGCCGCTGACTTGGCAGCCCCAAACCAAGTTGAAAAAACGCCAATGTTTCATGGCGTGATGTGTAAAATGACATGGTTTCTTTTTTCATTTAAGATACTCATACGGTGCTAAATATGGTTTTGGAAGTAGAAGTGTTTTTAACCCAGTCCGCTACTCACAACATTTCCACCCAGGTTTTGGCGTGGATAAACACGGGTAGTTTTTGAGCGGCGAGGGTGGGCATTGAAATTTCCATATTGCCCGACAACCTGTATTCGGTGTACATTTTGCGGACTGTTTTCCAGCGTTTATCGAGGGAAACCGAACCGGCACCCGTTCCTTCTATGTTCATTTGAATTTGTACGGAACCGAGATCCATTATTTCGGGGGTTTCTCCGTTGGTTTTTATGGTGTGTTCGGTGACTAATTCCACCAATCCTGGAGTTTCCCGGAGTAATTCGTACCGAATTTCGGCATTTGCGTTAAACGTACTGATGGGCTGCCGGGTCATCCAGGATTTACCTTTTTTGATTTTTTGCCGGGCGACGGGCGTAAACGTCATCATGTTTTTGCCAAAATCCAACGAAGCATTTTTGCCAACCAGGCCCGTCAGGGTTTTCCGAAAAACCGGTTGTAGTTCGGGCGGAACGGCATTGGTCATTTGGTCAATCATCGCGTCAATGCCGTTGATTTGCACAATATCACCGTTGGGGGCTACCGAAATCTGGAATTCGATGCCATTCATGGCTTTATTCACCATTTGTTCAATGGATTCGTCGTCGGAGGGCAGCGAAGAATCAAACACCTGCGTTGAGTCGCCCTGCGTTTTTTCTTTCCGGTAACGCAACATTCGGCGGGTCCATTCTGAACTGCCGTCGGGGTTCACCTGATTCAGGGTAAGGGTGTACTCTGCGATACTTGTTTCTTTTAAAGCCGGGGTCATTTTTCCCGGCAAAGAGAGATCGGTTTCCGTTTCAGTAACGCTTTTATACACCATGCTCCGACCGGCCGGAATGGCAGTCGGGTCCCATTGGAGGGCAATAACGGGCTTGCAGCCCCCCAAAAAAAGGAAACCTGCAAGCCATAAAAAGGGGAAATACCTCATTGTTTTTCGCCCGTGAAATTAATACTACTACCTCCCTGACTGGTAAGGGACATGGTGAGCGTAGTGCCGCTTAATGTCCCCATTCCCGATACGGTATTGCTTTGCAGCGACTGCGACGCGACGGTAAATTTGGTTTCGCTGTCGGCCGTTGCCGTCAAGGAGGAGGAAACAACGCCCAAATCAATGGCGAGCGCCAGGTCATTATCCCCTTTGTCGGTGATGGTAATGACCACGTTGGGCAGGGATACGCCGCCCTCAATATACGTGCCTTTGTAAGAACCTTCAAATGCGGCACCGTTGTCTTTTTTGCAGGCGATGAGGGTGATGGAGAGCAGGAATGCGCCCAAAAGGAATTTTTTCATTGTAAGAATGCGTTTAAAAGTGAACAAAAAATTGGGTAAAATGGCTATTGTACCACGGCCGTTGCTTCAATTTCCACCAAATATTCGGGGGCGATGAGGCGCGAGACCTCGACCATAGTGGTACATGGCTGAATGTCTTTAAAAAACGAGCCGTGAACCCGGCCAATGGCCTCCCATTGGCTAATATCGGTAACAAACATACGGGTTCGCACCACATCCTGGAGGGATGCCCCGGCATTTTCGAGGGCTTTTTGAATTTTTTCGAGAATGAACTCTGTTTGCGCCGCCGGATCACCCACCGCCAAAGGCCCGTTTTCGTCGGCGGCAACGGTGCCACTTACTTCAATGATATTGCCAATGCGCACCGCGCGGCAATATCCAACAATGGATTCCCACGGAGCACCGGTGGTGTAATTTGTTCGTTTTTGCATGATAATATAAGTGTATTATTGCACAATATTAAGACACATTTTGAAAATATTCACCACCCCTCCGACAAAACCCATCAACCAATAGACAACCTCATTTGTTATACGGCCGTCATTTTTGCGGCAACAGGTGAGCATTTTCCGGCAAACGGATGTTTTCTCCAAAAAATGCGTAAATTTGCTGCCTTTTTTTCGCATACTCGAATACCTCTAATACAATGCACGAACTACCCATACTCGATGCCGCCGCTACCACCACCACCAACGGACGGCCCAAGCGCCCGGATTGGCTAAAAGTTCGCCTTCCCATGGGCGAAAATTACCGCATGGTGCGCAATGTGGTAGATGATTTTAAATTACATACCATTTGCCAAAGCGGCAATTGCCCCAATATGGGCGAATGCTGGGGAGCCGGTACCGCCACCTTCATGATTTTGGGCAATGTTTGTACCCGCTCCTGCTCTTTTTGCGCCGTAAAAACCGGCCGACCCAACGAATACGACGAAGATGAACCCCGCCGCGTGGCCGAGGCCATTTGGCTCATGAAAGTAAAACACGCCGTGCTCACTTCCGTTAACCGCGACGAACTCAAAGACCGGGGCGCCGAAATTTGGTACCAAACCGTGCGCGCCGTGAAAGAACGGTCGCCCGAAACCACCATCGAAACGCTGATCCCCGACGTAAAAGCCAATTGGGATGCGCTCATTCGCATGATTGAAGCCGGGCAGGAAGTGGTGAGCCACAATATGGAAACCGTTCCGCGCCTGTACCGCAAAGTGCGCCCGCAGGCCAAATGGGAGCGCAGCCTCGAACAAATTCAACGCATCAAAGACTACGGGAAACGCACCAAAACCGGCATTATGGTGGGCCTGGGCGAAACCAAAGAAGAAATGTTCGCCGCTATGGATGAATTGGTCGAAAATGGCTGCGATATCCTGACCATTGGCCAATACCTTCAACCCACAAAAATGCACCTCGAAGTGGCCGAATACGTCCATCCCGACGTTTTTGCTGAATACAAAGAGGTGGGCCTCGCCAAAGGTCTCAAATACGTGGAAAGCGGACCACTCGTGCGCTCCAGTTACCACGCTGAACGACACGTTTTTTAAAGACAAAAGACGTTAGACAGCAGACTTCAGACAAAAGACGTTAGACAAAAGATATTGGACGTTATACGTTCCTTCATTACTCAAATACTCGTAAGATGACAAATCACACACCCGAAGAAAGTCCTGTACAGCCCGTTGTGAGAAATGCCAACGGAATAGCCCTCAAAAAATGGAGTAAAATGCGCGGCGAAAATGCCTGGACCATGTTCAAGGTAATGGCCGAATTTGTAGATGGCTTCGAAATTCTCAACAATATTGGTCCCTGCGTATCCATTTTTGGTTCTGCCCGTACCAAACCCGGCACCCCTTATTACGAAATGGCGGTAAAAATCGCCTCGCATTTCGTGACCGAAGGCTACGGCGTCATCACCGGCGGCGGCCCCGGCATCATGGAAGCAGGCAACAAAGGGGCCTGGATCAAAGGCGGCGAATCGGTGGGTCTGAACATTGACCTGCCCTTCGAACAACACCACAACCCCTTTATCGCCCCTTCGCACAACCTCAAACACCGCTATTTCTTTGTTCGCAAAGTGATGTTTGTAAAGTACGCGCAGGCTTTTGTGGTCATGCCCGGCGGCTTTGGTACCCTCGACGAATTGTTCGAAGTACTGACCCTCGTTCAAACCAAAAAAATTACCCGCGTCCCCATTATCCTCGTGGGAAAAGAGTTTTGGTCGGGTTTGAGCACCTGGATCACCGAAGTCATGGTCGAACGCCACCACACGGTTAGCCCCGAAGATCTCCAATTGTTCCACATCACCGACGACCCCGAAGAGGCGGTTCGGTTGGTAAACGAATTTTATTCCGGCGATAAAGGACAAAAGTTAGAACCGAACTTCGAACTGTAACCCATGCTGACCACCCTCGACAAGTATATCATTGGCAAATACTTATCTACTTTTTTCTTCGCCATCCTGATCTGTTCCATGATCTCGATGGCGATTGACTTTAGTGATAAGGTCCGCACGTTTATTGAAAGCGCCTGTACGCTCAAAAACATCCTGGTTGACTATTATCCGGGTTTTGTGCTGCACATGACGGGCCTGCTCATGCCGATGTACGTACTGATTACGGTGGTGTTTTTTACGTCCCGCCTGGCGTTTAACTCCGAAATCCTGTCCGTTTTAAACGCCGGGGTAAGTTTTCAACGCCTGATGCGGCCTTACCTCATCGCGGCCGGTTTTATTACGGTGTTGCACCTGGCGCTGAGCAATTATTTTATTCCGATCAAAAACCAAAGCCGCCTCTGGTTCGAACGCACTTTTGTGTGGACCGATAAACAGCAGGTGAAATCCAGTAATATCCACTTTATGATGGGGCCTACCACCAAAGCCTACATCAAAGGATACGATAGCAAGGCCAAACGGATCAGCACCCTGCGGATGCAGGAACTCGACGGTAGCCGGATCAAATCTATTCTCGAAGCCGATAACGTGGTGTGGAAAGAAGAGACCCAAAAATGGACCCTGCAATCGTACGCCGTGCGGAATTTTGACGGTTTAAAAGAACAATACCACCGCTATACCACGCCGTTGGATACCAATATTAACCTGGCCCCCCAGGATTTTATTTTTTACCACAACCAAAACGAGGAGATGACCTCCGTGGCGCTGAACAACGCCATTGAACGCGACCGATCGCGGGGTTTTTCCAATACCCGCCTGTATTCGATTGAGTTGTACCGCCGTTTTGCCGATGCTTTTACCAATATTATCCTCACGGTAATTGGTTTGGCGGTGGCGGGTCGAAAAGTACGCGGTGGTATGGGTTTGCACTTGGCCATTGCCATCGGGATTGGTTTTGTGTTTATTCTTTTGCAAAAATTTGCCATTTCCTTTGCGTCCAGCGGAAACGTTCCCGTGGGGCTGGGCATGTGGCTGCCTAATATTGCCTTTACCCTTGTTGCAGCGTGGCTTGTTCTGCGCGCCCAGAAATAAATTATCATGCAATTAAAAGACCCTTCCCTGCTTCGTTCGCAGGCTTATATCAACGGCCAATGGGCCAACGCCGACCAAGGCCAAACATTTCCGGTGACCAACCCGGCCAACGGCGAAGAACTGGCCCGCGTGGCCAACCTCGGCGCCACCGAAACCCGCCGCGCCATTGAAGCGGCCAACGCGGCCTTACCCGCCTGGTCGGCATTAACAGCGGGCGAACGCTCCCGGATTTTGCGCCAATGGAACGACCTTATCCTCGAAAACGTAGCCGATCTGGCCTTGATGATGACCCTGGAGCAGGGTAAACCCCTGGCCGAAAGCACCGGCGAAGTGCGCTACGGGGCTACGTTTGTGGAATGGTTTGCCGAAGAAACCAAACGCGCTTACGGCGATATGATTCCCGGCCACGCCAAAGACCTGCGCATTATGGTCATTAAACAGCCCGTTGGGGTAGTGGGGGCCATTACGCCCTGGAATTTCCCCAACGCGATGATTACCCGCAAAATTGCGCCCGCCTTGGCCGCCGGTTGCACCGTGGTTGTAAAACCCTCCGAAGAAACGCCGCTGTCGGCCCTTGCTTTGGCCGAACTGGCCGAACGCGCCGGTATTCCGCCGGGTGTACTCAATATCGTTACCGGCCTCAACGCCGCCGAAATTGGGGGTGAACTCACGTCGAACCCGTTGGTGCGCAAAATTTCGTTTACCGGCAGTACTGCCGTGGGCAAAAAACTCATGGCCCAATGCGCAGGAACGGTAAAAAAAATCAGTTTGGAACTGGGCGGCAACGCACCTTTTATTGTATTCGACGACGCTGATCTGGACAAAGCCGTGGCCGGTGCCATTACTTCCAAATACCGCAACGCGGGCCAAACCTGCGTTTGTGCCAACCGCATTTTTGTGCAATCGGGCGTGTACGATGCCTTTTTGGAAAAATTCACCCAAGCCGTTCAACAACAAAAAGTGGGCGCGGGCACCGAGCAGGGTGTCGCCATTGGGCCTTTGATTAACCAAAAAGCCCTCGACAAGGTGCAACGCCTCGTCGCCAGCGCTACTGCCAGCGGGGCGCGGGTGCTCACGGGCGGGAAGGCCATGACCGGCACTTTTTACGAAGCCACCGTTGTTGCCGATGTATTGCCTTCGATGGACATTATGCAGGAGGAAATTTTTGGCCCCGTCGCGCCGGTGATTCGTTTTGACACCGACGAAGAGGTTATTCAAATGGCCAACGATACGCCGTACGGTTTGGCCGCTTATTTTTACGGTCAAAACCTGAGCCGGGTATTCCGCGTTTCCGAAGCCCTCGAATATGGCATGGTTGGGGTGAATACCGGTCTCATTGCCACTACGGTTGCGCCATTTGGCGGTATGAAAGAAAGTGGCATTGGCCGCGAAGGTTCTAAATACGGTTTGGAAGAATTTATGGAGGTAAAATACGTTTGTTTAAACGTAGGGTAATGCCGCCAAACAACCTCGAAACGATACATTTGTCTCTTTTCAAAAAAAGTAAAACTATGCGTAAAATATTTCTTTCTCTTGTCGCGCTGCTGGGTATTTGGGTGCAAGTATCCGCCACCTACCTCATTATCCCCATGGCCGAAACGGGGCAGCGCAACCACCTCAAAGCCTACGGAATGACCTATTGGGTATTGGCCCAAGGGGTAGAAGCCTATTGGTTGCTGAACTACGAAGGCGGGGCCTTTGCTTTTGTGCACACGCCCACCATCGAAAAGGAATGCAAAACCCGCGATGTGTCGTATAAAATTATTGCCAACGGCGAATTTGAAAATATTCGCAACGAAATCGCCAATCCGGAGGTGAATCAGGACGTGATTAAGTTGGAAAAAGCCCCCAAAATCGCGGTGTATACCCCCGACAAAAACGAACGGGGCGAAGAAATTCAACCCTGGGACGATGCCGTTACCCTCGTGCTCACCTACGCCGAAATCCCCTACGAAGTGGTGTACGACACGGAAGTATTGCAGGGCAAATTGCTCGATTACGACTGGCTCCACCTCCACCACGAGGATTTTACCGGCCAATACGGTAAGTTTTACGCCAATTATTCCGGCCAACCCTGGTATAAAAAACACGTGCAGCACATGGAAAACCTGGCGCGCCAAAATGGTTTTGATAAAGTAAGTCAACTCAAATTGGCGGTGGCCAAAAAAATTGCCGAATATGTCGCCGGGGGGGGCTTTATGTTTGCCATGTGTTCGGCAACCGACACCTACGACATTGCACTTGCCGCCGATGGCGTGGACATTTGCGCGGATATGTTCGACGGCGACCCGGCGGATCCCACCGCCCAAACCAAATTAAACTTTAGCAAAACGTTTGCGTTCACCGATTTCCAGATCGAACGCAACCCCATGCGGTACGAGCACTCCAGCATTGATGCCACCGATTCCCGGCGCGTTATTCCCGAACAGGATTACTTTACGTTGTTTGATTTTTCGGCCAAATGGGATCCCGTGCCCACCATGCTTACCCAATGCCAAACCCGCACGGTAAAAGGATTTATGGGCCAAAACACGGCGTTCATCAAGAAATACATCAAACCCAGCGTGTTGATCATGGGCGAAAATAAACCCGCCTCGGAGGCGCGTTATATCCACAGCACGTACGGAAAAGGCTTTTTTACGTTTTACGGCGGCCACGATCCCGAAGACTATCAACACAAAGTAGGTGATCCGCCAACGGACCTGTCACTTCACCCCAATTCAGCGGGTTATCGCCTGATTTTGAACAATATTCTGTTCCCGGCGGCCAAGAAAAAGCATCAGAAAACGTAGGTTTTAGACCTTAGACCTTAGACGGAAGACCTTAGACAAAAGACTTTGCCCGTTGTGGCGTGTACAGCGACGAGATGTGCATCCCGGAGGAACGGAGTGGATGACATCTCAAAGCGACTCGGATTTTGGACAAAAGACATTTGCCAAAAGCGCCCCAAACCGCTAAGACCTTCAAAAAGGCTCAGTGGCTTTGTCTTTCAGTAGGAATCTACGGGCTTGCCATATTGGTAAAAAAAGAGGTAGTTCGGCCGGGTGCCTGAACTGCCTCTTTTTTTATGGATCGACCATAAACCAGCCGTGGATATTTCTTAAAAAGAACCGACTTGGCACGTAAATAATGCTAAATATACCGTGGAAAATAACAGAGCGCGTTTTTATTTAATGCGCTCCAAAAACGACAAGGTGTCGCTTAAGCCATCAAGGACCGACACGTTATCGGGCATAACCAGGGTGTCGCGGTGTTGGGCCAATTGTGAACCGGTGAGTAATACGCGGTTCTTTTGGGCCGAAATAGCCGCCTGATTGATGTAATTTTGAACGGATTGGCGCGGTAGCGGATTGTCAATAATGGAAAAGACATAACCGGGTGGCACGGCCGAGCAGGCGTCCCGGAGATCATTAAGGGAGGTATAACCGCCGAGGTAAATAACCCGAAATCCGCGTTGGCGGAGCAGAAAATACACAAATAACAAGGTCAACTCCTGCGATTCGCCTTCCGGCAAAAACAACACGAAAGGTTGTGATTCGCGGTCATCTTCCAGCCCTTCTTCGTCAATGGCGCGCAGCAGTTTGCGGCGGATAAGGTGCGTAATAAACTTTTCGTGCGCCGGATTGATGCTTCGGGTAATCCAAAGTGCCTTCAGGTTTTCGAGCAATGGGTAAATGAGGTACACCATCGTTTGCTCAAAACCGCGTTCTTCAACGCTGGCGGCAAAAATGCGCTCGAAGCCCCGTTCATCTAAATTAAGCATGGCCAGCGTAAGCGCATCAATTTTGGCGCTGCTGCCTTCATTTCGGTTAGAGACCTGGTCAACAATGGCCGCAATTTCCTCTTTGGTCATTTTGGCCAGTTTATTTATCTTATATCCGTTGCGATTAAGCAAAGCGATATTGAACAGAAGACGGAGCTCGTCGTCTGTGTAGTAGCGTATATTAGTATCCGTCCGCTTCGGCGTGATAATATTATACCGCTGCTCCCATATGCGTATGGTATGTTTCTTGATTCCGGTGAGTTTTTCTAAATCCCGGATAGAATAGATAGCCATGGTATTTGCTATATGCACGGATTGAAAAGCGATAACTAATGGTGTAACTTAGTGCAAAATTTGTAATAAGTATTTGTGTAATGAAGTTGCCGCTGGACAATCAACGGCAAAAATAAGGAAACAGTTTTTATTTCAGTTTGTTTTGTTAAAATAAAAATAGTTTGCGGCACTGTTCGCGAATATTTTTCGGTATCCACTACTTTTGTCCCTTAAATACGTTATAAAATTTGGAACTTTTTTCGAGAGAATTCGGGCAAGGCGCACCCGTCATCATTTTGCACGGTTTATTTGGGTTCTCCGATAATTGGCAAACCATCGCCAAAACCTTGTCGGAGCAACACCTCATTGTCACCCCCGATTTGCGGAACCACGGCCGCTCGCCGCACACTGCCACTCATTCCTACCCGGAAATGGCCGACGATCTGGCAGCGTTTATGGAGGCCCGCTGGATGTTCCAGGCCACCCTTATGGGCCATTCGATGGGCGGAAAAGTGGCCATGCAGATGGCCATGCATTACCCCGACATGGTGGATAAATTGATCGTGGTGGACATGGCCCCCGGGCTTTCCATGAGCAACCACGACGGCATTTTTGACGCGCTGCTGGGACTTCCGCTCGATACCGTTCAGACCCGACAAGATGCCGAACAGTTTTTGGCCGAACGCATCAATGATTACGGAACCCTGCAATTTTTGTTAAAAAACATCACGCGCAGCGCGGAGGGCAAATACACCTGGAAAATGAACCTGGACACCCTGCACCGCGATTACCAAAACATATTGGCCCCGGTGAGCGGCCCGCCATTTGATAAACCCACTTTGTTTATCCGGGGCAGCAAATCCGATTATATCCGCGACGAAGAATGGCCCGATATATTACAATTGTTTCCACAGGCGCAATTGGTAACGATTGAGGGCGCAGGGCACTGGGTACACGCCGATAAACCCCGCGAATTAACGGAAGCAATAGCCCATTTTTTACGATAAATCGTATGACCGCACGGCCGTGCGGCTACATACCCGATAATTTGTGCAACGACCCGTGTTTTTTTTTAATTGAAGAACCCCGATGTAAGATTTTTGAAGTTTTTGCCCGCCGGGGCATTGATAACTTCCCCCCAATCAAAAAAGCCACCCCAACAAACCGTCGGGATGGCTTTTTCCTGAAAAAACAGGCAAAACCTTATTTAAATTTTGCCAAAATCTCCTCGCCCGTGGGCAGGTGGCGGTGGTGGTACATGCCCAGCACAACGCCGTCTTTGAGGATCACAAAACCCGGATTAGCCCGGATAATCGTTTTGAGCAACTTCTCGTCGGCGCGGTAGAACGGATACGTAGCGCCCGTTTTGGTACGCAGACCCAAACCTTTTTCGCCGTCCGCAATGGTGGTAATGGCGTAGGTTTTCCAACCGGCTTTTTGCACGGCTGCCGCGGCGGGATTTACTTTATCTTTAAACAAAGCACCAAAAGCCGCTTCGGGAACGAATATTTCGCGGGATTCCTGGCGGGATTGCACGGAAACAAATTTTTTGCCAATGGTCACCGAATCGGCGTTAACCCGAATGGTATCCGAAGCCCAAACCGTGTCCTGCACCGTGTAGGTCTCTTTTTCCATGTCCCCTTCGAGGTGGTACGCCACAATCATGAGGCTGTAACCGGGTTCACCCAAAATATCTTCACCGACTTCGTTGTTTTCGGCGTCTTCTACCGCAAAATCACTCACTTTGGTTTCGGTAACCGTGATTTTTTGGCCGTCTTTTTCAATGAACGGATCGGTTTTGATCTGGTCTTTTACCTTCCAGCCCTGGTCTTTGGGGTACGTTTTGAAATACGTGATTTTGGGTGGGTTATCCGGCTCCATGTACGTGGCTACTTCGCCGGTGTTGGTGTTTTCCATGACCCAACCGATGATTTGCACGTTGCTGCGCGCTTCGGCTTCGGTTTCCTTCATCTGGCGGATATTATTGCCAATTTTGAACGGACGGAAATCTACCATCGGGAGGTTGAGGTAGGTGTTGTGGCAGCAGAACCAAAGGGTAGCGACCGTTAAGGCACCCACAATCAGCCCTTGGCGAGGTTGGAGCAGTTGGTGCATCCACTTGGAGCGGAACAGGAACAAAATGGCCGGAATCATCAGGCCGAGGTCTTTATAAAACGAAATGCGCGGGTCTAATTTGATAAAATCGCCGAAACAACCGCAATCGGTTACGCGCATTTGGGTTTTGATATAAGGTCCCCATTTGGCAAAATCGAAGAAATTGGCCTCCGAAGGAACGTAACCCGTGAGGAACGTAAAACCCGTGAGCAGGGTAAAAAATACCACAATGAGGAAAAACAACCACGCCGTCAGTTTGCGGCGGTAACCAATCATCAACATGGCCCCGAGTACAATTTCGAGGGTCACCATAAAAATGGAAAATCCGGTGCTTTGTTTGGATAAAGCCGGGAAGAGCGGGGCCAGCCCGTTAAAAAAGTTCTGTAATCCGGCAAAAGTGCTTTCAAACTGAACAAAATAATCTTCCATTTTGTAGGCCGTCCCGATGGGGTCAACGGCTTTTACCAAACCCGAAAAAATGAACCATACTCCGCAGAAATATTGGAGAAAGCTCATCAGGAGGTTATTGGATTGGCGGCGGGTCAGGAGGGTTAAAACACCTCCAATCACCGCAAAAGTGATTAATAACGTGGGTAACGAAGTCATAATTTAATCAGTGCGAATACGGCGTAGTTAATAATGTCCCGGTAATTGGCTTCGAGGCCTTCGGAGACGAGGGTTGCGCCGTCGTTATCTTCTATTTGTTTGATTCTCAATAATTTTTGCAAAATCAGGTCGGTCATGCTGCTCACGCGCATCAGCCGCCAGGCTTCACCGTAGTCGTGGTTTTTGGCTTGCAGCAGGCGAATGTTTTCGGCCACTTGTTTGTCGTACAATACGGCAACTTCTTCGGCGGGTAATTCGAGCGAGGCCGTTTCGGGCAGTTCGAGTTGAATGAGCGCCAAAATACTGTAATTCACCAACCCGATAAACTCCGAGGCAATGGTATCACCCACTTTTTGCACGCCTTTTTCCTCAATGCTGCGAATCCGCGAGGCTTTGATGTACAATTGATCGGTAATACTGCGTGGTCGGAGTATCCGCCAAGCCGTGCCATAGTCTTTTGTTTTGGCAATAAAAAGGGTGCGACATTGGTCAATGACACCGTTAAATTCGTGGAGCGTTTGCTGCATTTCGAGGGCAAAAGTAGCAAAACCAAACCGCAAACCGCCAAATTTGCGCCTTCGGTTTTCAAAATGTTAACGTCGTTTTGAAAATGTTAACGGGTTAGTACTATGTAATCGCGCAAAAGAGTCTTTAAAAATTCGAGCCGGGTTGCAGGAATGGTTGTAATGTCTAACAATTTCATCAGCCGGTCGCTGAGGACATCAATGGCCGTGGCGTGGGCTTCGTTGGGGTATTTTTGGTACCGGGCCAGCACGGTTTTGATCAAAATCATGTCGTTTTCGGTGAGGGTGCGCACTTGCGGGTACTGCGGCGCGTACGTGGAAGCGGTGGCAATATTGAGGATTTCGCCGAGGGTAAACCGGTTAAAACTGCTGCGCAACCGGATCACCGCCGTATTGGCCGCCATATCGCCGAGGCGTTGCATACGCGGGGTGGTTTTGACCAAAATAATCCCGATGACACCGCCGGTGCTAAACACATCCACCAGTTGCAGCATGGCCCGCAGCACCACATCGCTCCATTGCGGCTCTTTTCCATCGAGGCGCACCACTTTGCAATTGGTCGCACGTTTGCCGAGCGTTTGCCCGTTAAAAACCACCTCCGAAATAATGTGGTATAAAAAATACCCCACAATCGCGCTAATGCTCATAAAAATGGCCCACCATTGGTTGAGGCGGTCGAACAGGGACGAAAAGGCCAAAAATATAATAACATACCCCACCGTCACAATGGACATATCCAGCGCAAAGGCGATCATTCGGTCGCGCAGGCGGGCCAGTTCGTACTCGATGGTAACGTTTTGGGTCGTGGTTATTTCTACGGATGCTGCCATGTGGTTAAAAAAGTTTATAAAATCCAGCCGACCATACCGCCGGGGGTTAATCCCAATACCGGGTGCCATTCGGAGCAAAAATCAATCCGAATGCCGTTTTTTAAGGCAAAACCGGCCCCAAATGCCATCCGCGCAGGCGCGTTGCGCACACCCAGTCGCAGGCGAATGGTGTTGTTGGGGCGGTACTCGGCTCCGGCGCGCATTTGAAACGGGCGCTCCAGGTCTTTGTCCACGGCGGCGCTGAGCACAAAGGCCGACGAAGGTTGCCAGGCCACCCCAATTTTAAGCAGGTTGGCGATGGTGGAACTGTCAATTTTTTGTGGAACGGGGTTTTGTATCATGGCGCCCAGGCTCACCGTGGGCAATACCTGCGCCGTAACACCCACCGCAAAACTCACGGCTGTGCGGCTACCGTATTCATCAGCGGAGACCCGCATCCCCATGATTGTGCCGCCCAACGCCAGTTTGTCGCTGAGTTGCCGCCCGTATCCCGCCTGAAACCGCTGCTCGGTGTAGCCTTCAATGCCCGAATGCAAAATATCCAGCCCGACACCACTGCGACCCGGCAACCGCGTAAACGCCTGAAAACCGTGCGATTGCCACCCGCCAATGCTGTAAGGGACGGCCGACCACGCCAATACGCCCAGCCGGGAAGCGTAGCCGAGTTGCGCCGGATTGGTAACGCCGTTAATGGGTTCGCGCCAACCGGCAGTGGCACCGCCCATCGCCAAATTGGCCGTATTTTCGAAGGGCGGCATAAATACCTGAGCGTGCGCCGTAAACGCGGCTAAAACCAGCAGGATCAGAGCGATTTTTTTCATAGTCCTTTGATTTGGGCGGTCAAAAACCCTTTGAGTACGGCGTAACCGTGTTCAAAGTGCTCGTTGTTGTTGATGACAATATCCGCCGATTCGCGGTAAGGTTCGATAAACCGTTCAAACGACGGCAATACGTGGTGTTCGTATTTGTACAACACATCTTCCAGCGGGTAATTGCGCTCCACCTGATCGCGGTAAATGCGCCGAATCACCTTGAGATTTTCTTTGGCGCTGATGAATATTTTCAGGTTAAACATCGGCGCAATTTTTTTGTAGTGGAACACAAACAGCCCTTCCACAATAATCACGGGTGCCGATTTGAACACCAACATTTTGGGCGTTACCAACGGATTATTAAAGGTGTATTCCTGTTTTTCCACCGTACCACCCGCCATTAAAATTTCAATATCGCGCCGAAAAGCCTTTTTGTCAAATGATTTGGGCAAATCAAAGTTTTTTTCGCCTTTTTCGTCCACGTGTTGGTTTTCGCGGGGCAAATAATAGTCGTCCATCGAAACGATGCAGACTTCGTCGGTGGAAAACTCTTCGCGGATACGGCGAATAAAAGTGGATTTGCCGGAACCACTGCCTCCGGTGATGCCAATAAGGTAAGGGCTATTTGTTTTTTCTTCCTGCATTGAATGCTGCATGTTGGTGCGCGAGAATAGTTTTTTGTAAAAACATTGCCAAAATGGGAGCGGTTGCGTTTTTACTTTTTAAAAAAAATGCAGGGCAAAATTACGCTATTGGTTGTCATTCTAACATCTTCGCGTACTTTTGGCCGCAAATTAATTCGTAACGCGCCCACGCAGGGCCGCATTTTTTCTAAAACTTATGGATCGTTTGATCGGATTATTGGGTATCGCCACCATTTTGGGCGTAGCGTATTTGTTGTCGAACAACCGCAAAGCCATCAATTACCGCACCGTTGGCGTGGGTTTATTGGTACAGGCGATTTTGGCCGTTTTTATTCTTAAAGTGCCCCTTGGGCGCGATATTTTCAGGTGGTTGGGCGAAAAAGTAACCAAAATTCTGAGTTTCTCCGACGAAGGGGCCAAATTCGTTTTTGGTTTACTCGCCGATGACACCAAACTCAATACGGTGTTTCCGGGCAGCGGATTTATCTTTTTTATGAAAATTATTCCCACCATTATTTTTGTGGCCTGCCTCGTGAATATTTTTTATTACCTCGGCATTATGCAATGGATTGTGGAAAAATTGGCCATTGGCCTCAACTACATCATGCGCGTGAGCGGGGCCGAAACCCTGAGCAATATTTCCAGCGCCTTTGTGGGCCAGGTGGAAGCACAAATTATGATTAAACCCTACCTCAAAGGCATGACCAATTCCGAACTAATGTCTTCGATGACGGGGAGTTTTGCGTGCATTGCCGGCGGGGTAATGGCCACGTATATTATGTTTGGGGTGCCCGCGCCGTACCTCATTGCGGCATCCATTATGGCGGCACCGGGGGCTTTGGCCATTGCAAAAATTATGCACCCCGAAACCGAACAGCCGGAAACGCAGGGTGTGGTAAAATTGGAAACCAAAAAAGAGTTTTCTAACCTCGTGGATGCCATTTCGGCCGGTTGTTCCGATGGTTTGCGCGTGGGTCTCAATGTGGCTGCGATGCTGATCGGCTTTTTGGCCCTCATTGCTTTGGTGAATTTTTTATTGGGCAAAATGGGCGGCATCGCCGGTTACCCCGATTTGAGCCTGAATACCATTTTAGGTACTTTATTCGCCGGTTTTGCCTGGGTAATGGGCGTTCCGGGCAACGAATCCATGACCGCCGGTGCACTCATGGGCACCAAATTGGTCGCCAACGAATTTGTGGCGTACCTTCAGTTAAAAGAATACATTGATGCGGGCACTTTGTCGCCCAAAACCCTCGCAATTGTGAGTTTTGCCCTCTGCGGATTTGCCAATTTTGGGTCCGTGGGCATTCAGGTGGGTGGTATCAGTGCTCTGGAACCCAGCCGCCGGGCCGACCTGGCCAAACTTGGTTTCCGGGCGTTGATTGCCGGAACCCTGGCGTCTTATTTATCGGCTACGCTGGCCGGAATGCTGATTTAGCACCGCTTTTTGGCTACAGCCGACGTTTTTTAGTCTATATGCGCTATTTTATACAAAAATCCATTGTAACGCTGCTTTTATTGGTCAATATGACGGCCGGGCTAATGGCCCAACCCACCGTGATGCGCCAATGGAACGAACTGCTCCTAAAATCCATCAGTGAAGATCTGAACCGGGCCAACGTACAAGCCCGAACAATTTTTCACTTTTCGGTGGCCATGTACGATGCCTGGGCGGCTTACGACGACGTTGCAACGCCTTATTTGCTCGGAAAAACCGTTAATGGCTACACGTGTGCCTTCACGCCACCACCCAAACCCCAAAATATTGAAGCCGCCCGCCAAGAGGCCATGAGTTTTGCCGCTTACCGCTTTTTGATGGCGCGTTTTTCCAAATCGCCGCAATACACCGGCAGTTTGTACCGCTACCGCGAACTGATGCAATCCCTGGGCTACGACCCGCGCAACTACAATGCCGATTACACCAACGGATCACCGGCGGCCCTGGGGAATTATATCGCCCAATCGGTGCTGCAAATGGCCGGCAACGACGAGTCCAAAGAAGCCAACAACTATTTCGACAACCGGTACCAACCCTATAATACACCGCTGGAAGTAAACGTGCCCGGCGTTGGACCGGATATTAGCCCCAACCACTGGCAACCCCTCAAATTGAACTATGCCATTGACCCGGATGGTTATCCGGTGTACGAATGCGCTTGTCGCGGACGGACATTTGCCTCCTTGCTGGATTCGCTGGATGAACGCGGAAACCGCATTTTCACCGGCACCCAAACCTGCCAGGGAGCCGATTGGGGACGGGTAAAACCATTTGCCCTCGAACGAAAAAACCTGAAAGTATACCAGCGCAACCGACGCGATTACCACTATTACCACAATACCGGTGAATTCTTTTTTAACCGTTTGGATAGCCTGAAAGGGGGCAATACCGCCAAAGAGTACATGTGGAATTATTCTCTGGTACTCCACTGGTCGGCACTGCTCAACCCCAAAGATACCCTGCGCTGGGACGTATCGCCGCGCAGCATGGGCAATATTGCCAAATACCCGGCCAACCGCACCGAATTACCGGCTTTTTACGATTTCAATGGCGGGCGCGATGCCAGTGTTGGGCATTCGGTGAATCCCCGCAGCGGTCAACTGTACGCGCCGGTGTGGATTCCCCGGGGCGACTACATGCGCGTCGCGGCACGATACTGGGCTGAAGGTCCGGCGGACCAAACCCCGCCGGGGCACTGGCTTGCGCTGCTCAATTACGTCAGCGACCGCCCCGAATTGGTCAAAAAATTCAATGGCAAAGGACCGGTGATGAACGATCTCGAATGGGAAGTAAAGTCCTGTTTTGCGCTCGGTGCCGCCCTCCACGATGCCGCCATTGCCGCTTGGGGGCTAAAAGGCCGTTTCGATGGACCGCGCCCCATTAC
Organism: Chitinophagales bacterium; assembly: GCA_013298845.1. GTDB lineage: Bacteria > Bacteroidota > Bacteroidia > Chitinophagales > Saprospiraceae > M3007. Next base: position 441,505 of record JAAFJN010000001.1, on the reverse strand, counting down.
AGCCCTGCGCTACATGGCCGCTAAGGGCCAAAGCAGCGATCCTAAGCAACCTTCGTACCACTGGGAAGGGATGCCGCTGCTGCCGGGGCGCGTAGCCGTGGTGACCAAAAATGATACCCTGGCCGGCGCCCGCAAAGAAAACGTGGGTAAAATAAAATTCTACACCTGGAAAGGGGCCGATAAAGTAAAAGGCCCCAACCAAACGGCGGGTATTGGTTGGATTTTGGGCGAAAATTGGGTTCCTTACCAGGATAAAAAATTTATCACCCCGCCCTTTAGCGCGTTTGTGTCGTCCCACGCGGCTTTTGCCCACTCCGGGGCCGAAGTGCTTCAATTGCTCACCGGCGATCCGTATTTTCCGGGTGGCATGGGCGAATACGTGGTGCATCCCGACAGCCAGTTTGTGAAATTTGAACAAAGCCCGGCAATGCCCATTCCGTTGCAATGGGCCACTTACCGCGATGCCGCCGACCAAGCCAGTTTATCGTGCATTTGGGCGGGTATTCAAGCCCCTTGCGACGATATTCCCGGGCGCCTCATTGGTCAACAAGTGGGCGAAACGGCCTTTCAATTGGCCAAAACCTATTTTTACAAAGACCGCGACGCCGATGGTTATTTCAGTTACGAAGACTGCGACGACAACAACCCCGCAGTGCATCCCGGCACCGGGGTTCCTTGCGATCCGGGGGATAAGAAACATTAGATTTTAGACCTTAGACAGAAGACATTAGACACAAGACATGCGTGAAATTACCTATGGGATATTTCGAGTTCGCCCCTGACTGTCGGTAATTTGGACGGTGGAAACGTGTTCGCCAACGGCAATAAACCGCCCCGATTGGGACAAAAACGAAGAACCATAATAAAATTCCTCTTTCCGGGTTTTTCCATTTTTGTACTGCACCACCGCGCTCACGTCGTCCGGGTTGATTCGGATATTTTTCAAATTTTTATTCAAAGAAAACAATTTCAAAGGGCCTTGAAACTGGCTGGCCGCAACGAGGTAATTGCCGTTGCCCGCCATAAGTTTCACCAAAGCTTTTCCGTTGCCGGGAATATAAATGCCACTTTGCAGGATAGATAACGGCGAAAAGTTGCCGTTCCCATCACCTTTTAACAACAAACCATTCATGGCATCGAGGCGGCCAATGGACACTTCGGTGCTGTAATCGTTGCCGTTGATCAATACGTCGAGGTTGCCGTCGGCGTCGAAATCGTCGGCGACCATGCCATTCATCACCGAAAACTGGGCTTCAACGGGCAAAGGAATAATGGTAAACCGGCCCTCGCCTTCATTGCGCAAATAACAGGATTGCAACATGGTGGCCTTCAAACGTTGGGCGTCTTTCATGCGGTCGGCGGGAAAAATTTCGTCCATCGTGGCCAGTGCAAAGGGTTTGTACGTGTTAAACCGTTTGCGCAAAGAAGGAATCCTTTTGAGAATATCGTCGCGGCCCATGGCGGGAAATTCGCGGTACGCACCCTTGGTATCCGGCAGGAACAACGACGCAATGGGTACGTAGCCGCCGGTGTTGTCAAAGTCTTTGGCCGTAACAAATACCGGATGTTCGTCGCTGGCCTGGTACAAGGTGTTCAGGCCCACATTACCGATGATATAATCGGTTTTTCCGCAATTCCGAAAGTCCCCGGCCACAATGGAATTCCACCAGCCCGGTTGGTCGTTTACGCCGGAATTTTGGGAAATATTTTTAAAAACGCCTTGGTTATTTTTAAAAAAACAAACGGGCATCCATTCGCCAACGACGATCAAATCCAATTGGTTATCGTTGTCAAAATCGGTAAAAAGGGCATCGCTGACCATCCCGATATTGTTTAACTCCGGGGCCACTTCGCTGGTCACATCGGTGAATTTTGCGATGCCGTTTTCGCTATCGTTCCGGTACATAAAACTACTGACCGGCTGAGGGTACCGCCCCGGATCAACCCGCCCCGAAACAAAAAGATCCAGTTTGCCGTCGCGGTTGAAGTCCAAGGCTTTTACACAAAGTTTGCTGGTGTAGTTCGTGGGCAACGCTTTTTCGTCCTTTACAAAATGGCCGTCGCCGGTATTGATATACAGCCGGTCCTGGTAATTGGGGCTGTTGCGTTCAAAATTGTACCCCCCGCAAACCACGTATAAATCCGGCCGCTGATCGCCGTTGGCATCAAACAGCAATACGCCCTCGTCGTTTGAATTTTTGGGGAGCATGTTTTTTTTATCCGTCAAATCCCGTTGGGTAAATTGGCCATTCGCCTGTTGCAAAAAAAGCGAGGGTTCGGCGTACGAATTACCGGAAATAACCAAATCGTCAAGTCCGTTGCCGTCCAAATCCGCCACCGCAAGGGCGGGCCGGTACTCGGAAAGTTTGTGCGGCAACGTGGACTGAATGTTGAAATCAATAAAGTCGCGGTCCTGGTACGTAAACTGAAGCGCCGCCGATTGGGTAATTTCTTTAAACAGGGGAGGAGTCTTTAGTTCGTTGGGTTGCCATTCGTAGTTTTCGGTGGCATCGTTGACATTCACCAGCAGCAACTGATCGGCTTTGACGTTCGGGATGGTTTGTTTTTTCCCGTTGGGCCAGCGCACCACCACGGAATCCACTGTGTTTTGTTGGCCCAAACCAAAATGAGCCATGTTTTGGTACGTGGAAAGATAACCCCGGTAAGGCGTGTTTTCGTAAGATTGGTGCGCGCCGTTGTAATAAATATCAACCCAGGCCCCAATGCCGTCTTTGTTTTGCGGGGTGCCCACGCATTTTACCTGCAAAAAATGGTGCTCGTTGTCGTTGGGGGTGCGAAGCGTATTTTCGTACAAAAAGGCTTCGTCGCCAATGTTGTTGACCACCAAATCCATGTCGCCATCCTGGTCGAGATCGGCGTACGCGGCACCGTTGGAAAAACTGGGCGTGGATAAACCCCAATTGGCCGTAACATCGTTGAAACGAATACCACCCGTGTTTTTGAAGGCAAAATTAGCCAGTTTGATTTCGGGAATTTTGTCCAGCAACTTCAGGGGCGAATCCCCGATAATGGCGTTTTGGCGGTAAGTAATAAAGTCAAGATCAGTAACGTCTTTGGGAAATCCGTTGGTGACGATGATATCCCGGAAACCATCGTTGTCAAAATCCTGGACCAAGGGTGTCCAACTCCAATCGGTTTGGGCAACACCGCTCAAAAAACCAATTTCGCTGAATACCGGCGGCCCCACGGAATCATTTTCCAACAAACGCGGCCCCTGGTTGAGTTGCAGGGTATTTCGGATGTATTGAAACTGGCTGCCGTAAAAGTCAAAATTTTGAATCAAATTGTAATTGCTGGAGGGCAGCATCATCTTTTTCCGATAGTTATCCCGTGGGTTCATATCGAGTTCAATCACTTCGGATAGGCCGTCGTTGTTGATGTCAATAATGTCCTGGCCCATCGCGTTAAAAGACGTGTGTTTGAAGTATTCTTTGGAGCGATTGGTAAACGTGCCGTTTTGGTTGTTAATGTAGAGAAGATTATCCGACAAAAAATCGTTGCTCACGTAAATGTCTTTCCAGCCGTCGAGGTTAATATCGGCGACAGTAGCGCCGTGGCCAAATCCGTCGAATTGAATCCCGGCCCGCGCCGAAACATCCACAAAAACCGGGTGGTTCAACGCCGCATTCCAGTTGTTTTGGTACAATTTTCCTTTGCCGCCTTTGTTTGTTTTGACGTTTTCGTTGAGGGTTTTGCCAAATTTATTCGGGTTCACGGTGGAGGCTTCATTGACGGTGAGGTACACATCGAGGTCGCCGTCGTTATCGTAATCAAAAAAATTGGCCATGGTGGACAATTCGTGCCGGTCTAAACCGTATTCGGCGGCCATGTCTTTAAAATAGGGGATACCTTTTTCGTTGACGCCCTGGTTAACGTACAAAATATTGCGGCGTTGCAGGGTATCGGTGGAAATGGTGTTGCAAACGTACAGGTCCGACCGGCCATCGTTGTTGATGTCCACCACCGCCACGCCCCTTGCCCACCGGCCCATACCCGCCACATCGGCGGCATCGGTGATGTCTTCAAACTTAAAATCGCCTTTGTTGAGGTACAATTTGCTGGCCACCATATTGCCCGTGAAGTAAAGATCCGGCAATCCGTCGTTGTTAAAATCGCCCACGCCAACCCCGCCGCCGTTGTACACATTAACGACGCTCATGGGATTGAGCGAATCCGATTCGGTAATAACATTGTTAAAATGAATGCCGGAGCGGTTGGCGTTTATTTTTTCAAATAATATCGATTTGTCCTGGCAGGCCATGAGCGCGGTAATGCACCACAAAACCAGGACTAATTTTTTTTTAGTCATCTTCAAATAGTTGAAATAAAGCAATCTTGAGTAGCGCAATGGAAACAACCACAAAAAAAGGCTTCTCGTTGGGTGAGATAGCCTAAAAAAAATGGCTCAATTGCAACGTCAGGTGACCATTGCAATTGAGCCAAAAGTTTACAACAAATTAATAACCGGGGTTTTGCGTCAAATTAGGATTCAGCGCAATTGCGGCCTGCGGAATGGGCAATAACAGGTTGTTCAACGAAGGTGTTGTATTGTACAAACCGTGTTTCATACCATCGTTCGTTGGGCCGGGAGCCGGGTTAGGAACGGGTTCAAAACTATTGTCCACCGTTCCGTTGGCTTTTTTAATAAAAGCAATGGCTTCGGTATCACCGGCGCGGCACAAATTGAAAAAGAGGGAATACTCGCCGGTAAGTTCGTGGCGGTATTCGCTCAATACCATTTGCAACGGATCGGTGATGGGTTCCGCCGGAGAGCCGTCGAAATTAGCACCATCCTGCATCACGGCGGGAGCCGAACCACCCCATGCGCGGTCGCGAACGAGTTTCAGGTCGGCCATAGCGCCACCAATATCACCGGTGCGCACTTTGCACTCGGCTCTGGATAACAAAATTTCGGCGTAGCGCAACAGCGTTTGGTTTTGGTCACCAAAAATAGCCGATTGACCGTAGTTACCGGTAAGGTTTGGGTCTCTCCATTTCTTTGCGCAGAAGTACCCGGTGCGGCCACCGTCGCTGCCGTACCAAGGTCTTGTGAGGGTTCCAACCGTGTTCAGGATGGTACCGTCATCGGCTTTGTACTTTGGATCATTGGCGGCAAAACCAGCCACAACGGGAATATAACCTTTGATACCACCCCATTTGGCAATAATGCCCGGACTGGCCAAGGTATCACCGGGGCCAACAATGGTGAGCAATTTGCGGCGGTCGCCCGGCTGATAAGAATACCACAGGGCCGGGTTTCCGTAATCGTAACCTTGCTGCGTGATCTCCTCGGGCCAACTAAAACTGTCAATCCAGCCCAATTCAGCGCCGGGCGGCTGCCAGCTACCGTCCCAACTTTGTGAACCGCCTGGAGGCAATTGGAACTGTACTTCAAAGATATTTTCGTCGTTGTTTTGCTGGCTGTATTCGTGTACATTGGCAAAATCGGACAATAAACTGTACTTGTTTAGTTCCGGGTTATTGAACGCGGCCAGTGCACCGGCGTAGTCTTTCAACCACATTCGGGCGGCCCCTTCAAAGCCGTAAGCCGCGCCTTTGGTCGCCCGTCCGAGTTCGGATTGTGGCAAATCTGATTTTGACAACAACAATCTTTCGGCTTGCTGCATATCGGCCACTACCTGTTGGAATACGGCTTCGCGGGTAGCGCGTGGGCCTAAACCATCGGATACGGCGTTTAACTCTAAAGGTACCCCGCCAAAAGAAGCGGCGAGATAATAGTAGGTCATTCCTCTTAAAAAGTAGGCTTCACCCGTTAAGCGGTCGGCCAAAGCCGCCGTAACAATACCTTTTTCTTTGGCCCGTGCAATAACATCAAAGGCGGCATTTGCCCGCGCAATACCGATGTACGAGTTGTTCCAAAAAGTGGTTAATCCACCAAAAGTAGCGGGAATCTGGTAGTTGTTCCAAAACACATCGGAACCCCAGTTGAAAAAGTCGTGGGTGCTAAAATTAGCCCGGTACCAAATACATTTCTTCAGCAAATCGCTGTTTTGGTACGTGTCGTAAACGGAATTTACCAACGCTACTACGTCGGAGGACTTGGTAAAAGTACCATCGGCGGTACCTTGGAAGGAGTCCGTTTGATCCAAAAATCCTTCGTTGCACGCTATAGGAAAAAACGCAACAGAAAGAACCATTGCGATGATTACTATTTTATAATTTTTCATATTTTAAGTGTTTATTTTAAAATGTAACATTAAGACCAACGGTGACAAATCTGGACGATGGATAAACACCATTGTCCACGCCATTGAAAATAGGATTACCATTTTGAATCCCGATTTCTGGATCGAGGCCGCTGTATTTAGTGAAAGTTAACAGGTTTTGGGCGGATACATACACCCGTGCTTTGGAGGCAGTTACCTTTTTCGACAAATTGGCGGGTACCGTGTAGCCAATGGACAAGTTTTTCAAACGCAAATAACTGCCATCTTCTACCCAATGGCTCGAAGGAACATTATTGAGCGTGTTGGCGTCGTTGTGGAGTGCGCGGGCGTACGTCTCAGACGGGTTAGTGGGTGTCCAACGGTTTTCGTAGTAGTTTACACTCACGTTTTGCACGCCTTCAGATCCCGTTTTTTGGAAACTTTGCAGGTTGCTTTCGATGTAATTCAGGATTTTATTGCCGTAAGAACCGTAGAAAAACACGTTGAAATCCCACGCTTTGTACGAGGCATTAAAATTAAGACCACCGAAAAACTTGGGCTGCGGGCTACCGAGTGAAGTCCGGTCTTCGGCATTTACCACGCCGTCGCCGTTAAGGTCCGCAAAATAGCGGTCGCCGGGGCGGGTTGCGGCACGGTGATAAAAACCCGTGGGTGATTTTTCGTTCAGGGCATCAATTTGTTCCTGGGTTTGGAAAATTCCCAAAGACTGGTAACCGTAAAATTCACCTGCTTCGCCGCCGGGAACGTATTGGCTAAATTCATTCCAACCCGTACCGGTTAAACCAATGCCAAAGTTAGCGCTGGTAAGGTTTTTCACCCCGGAACTAATGCTGGTAATCCGGTTTTTGATGGCCGACCAGTTCAAACCAATGTCGTATTTGAATTCTTTGCCAGAGTTGCCGCTGTAATTCACCGCGAGTTCAATGCCTTTGTTGCTCATTTCACCCACGTTGCGCGTAATGAACAAATATCCGGTTTGTGGAGAAGCCGGAATAGTCAACAAAAAGTCTTTGGATCTTTTGTCGAACCAATCGGCAGTAACGGTCAATGCGCCGTTCAAGAAGGCCGCATCAATCCCGAAATTGGCCATATTTACCGTTTCCCACTGCAAATCCGGGTTGGCCGGTTGGGTTTGGGCAATACCATTTTGGTACACATTATTAAACGGATAACCGAGATTACTTTGTCCGCCGCCGTTTTGGCTGGCCGGGAAGTTACCCGCAAACAAGGCTTCGTATTGGAACAACCCAATGCTCGCCTGGTTACCAACTACGCCGTAACCCGCTCTTACTTTCAGGTCGTTCAGCCATTTGGCGCCTTGCAAAAACGATTCATTGGATACTTTCCACGCCACCGAACCGGAGGGGAATACACCGTAACGGTTGTTTTCGTTGAAACGGGAAGAACCGTCTCTTCTCAGGGTACCGGTCAAATAGTAACGGTTGTCGAATTGGTAGTTGAGACGGCCAAATTGCGATGCCAGACTGGACGTAGAACGGCCATTGCCAAAGCGGTTGAGTTGGAGGTTAGCCACCTGACCCAAATCGCGGATGACGTTGTTGGGTGGCTCACCAGTACCGCCCATTGCCGAAAATCTATTTTCCTGCGCCGAAACACCGCCGATAATGTTCAGGAAATGGTTGCCGAAGTTTTTATCGTACGAAAGGGTATTTTCCCACAACCACTCAAAATTATTGTTGATGTTTTGGCTGTAAATCGCCCTTGTAGTAACGGCCCCCGGAAACTGGAGGTTGGCCCGGTTATCGGCGGGTAAGAAAAAGGAACCGTCGTAATTATTGAAGTTCACGCCCACGTTGGATTTAAACTTCAGGCCGTCGAACAACCGGATTTCCACGGAAGTATTGGCCAGGATATAATTCGAAATATTGATGGCTTCCCGAGATTCTACGTCGTACACCGGGTTAGCAAATTTAAAAACGTTGGGGTTAATCGGGTTATAAAAACCGTAGTTGCCGTTTTCGTCTTTAATTTGGTTGGTGGCATTGTTGCCGCCGTCGAGGGTGGGCGGATTTACCATCAACTGAAATAGTCCGCCGGTACCCAATGGTGTATTGGCATCCTGGTAGCCGTATTTAACGCTGCTGGCCGATTTTAACCAAGGCGTAGCCTGATAATCGAGGTTGAAGCCGCCGGTGAATCGTTTAAAATAAGAACCCAGCACGATACCTTTTTGGTCGTAGTAGCCAAATGAGGCCGACGCCTGCGTTTTTTCGCTACCGCCCCGGATGCCCAGACTGTAGTTTTGGGTCAGGCCGCTACCGTACAACGCATCCTGCCAGTCCACCGTATTTAATGCGCTGGGGTTGGCCCAGGGTTCAAATTGGGTGTAAGTGGGTGTGGTGGGTTGGGTTGTTTGAATTTCGTTGGATAAAGTGGCGAATTGTTGTGCATTCAGCAGATCGTATTTTTTAGGTTGACTTTGAAAACTGGTGAAATGATCAAAAGACACCTGAACCCGGTCTTTTAAACCGCGTTTAGTGGTGATGATTACAACGCCATTGGCCGCCCGAATACCGTAAATGGACGTTGCAGAAGCGTCTTTTAACACATCAATTGAAGCAATATCGTTCGGATTGATATTGTTGATGCCGCCCGTGGTAGGGTAACCGTCAATGATAAACAACGGATTGTTACCGCCGCTGGCAAGACTCCCGATCCCCCGGATCAAAATGGAGATATTGCCGCCCGGTGCGCCGTCGTTGTTGATGATTTGGACCCCGGTAGCGCGGCCTTGCAGTGCCTGCGTGGCCGAAATTACCGGAACCTGCTCAATGGTCGCCGCACTGACACTACTGATGGACCCGGTGAGGTCTTTGCGTTTGGAAGTACCGTAACCCACCACTACAACCTCGTTCAAACCGGCGGTAGATGATGTCATGTACACTTCAATGGTACTTTTGCCCGAAATGTCAACCTCCTGCTTGTTGTATCCGGTGTACGATACGGAGAGGGTTTTTACGTCATTGGGTACAGAAAGGACAAAGTTGCCGTTTTCGTCGGTATTGGTCCCTATGGCCAAACCGGTAGCAGCAACGGACGCACCCACGAGTGGTGCGCGATCTTCAATGTCCATAACTTTACCTGAAATTCGGTTTTGGGAAAATGCCGCTGACCAAAATACAGTCAGAAACCCAATAGAAAAAATTAATTTTTTTCTTAAGTTCATGTTAATAGAATTTTAAAAGTTAATAGGTTGGTGCGAAGGTAACTATAAAAAAAAATCTTGTGTACCCAAGTTGGGTAAAATTTTTTTATTGGGTAGGTTCACCAACGAAAATTGGCTGAGCAGGCACGAATACTACATTAAATGCCTAAAAAATTAGTAGGAAAATAAAAAGGAGGACTTAATCCGTGGGATTTCTCCTGGGACGCTCTCCGGTTCTTTCTGTGTAATCTCGGATGTGTTGTTTCTCGAGTTCCCGCGCTGCTCTTTTACCCGGAATGTCACGAATAATTACTCTGGCAAAAAACCTTACCCACTTATCAATACGATTCAACGCATTAACTTGTTCGCGCATTCTGCTAGATGTTCCATCTTCGTCAATTGGTTTGCAGCATATGCCATATTTGAAAATATCATCATTTCTATCGCGGTCCAGAATTTCGTAAAGATGATGCAGTTCTTCATTTTCGTATGAGTTCTTGTGCGCCATATTTGCTCGTTATTACCACTTTCCCGAGTTACTTTTTGACTCATAATTGTATATCGGCGTATACTCAAAAGAACGGCCAGTTTTCCGAAGATACGCTTCTGCGGCAACGGATAAAAGATGTTCAAAATCTATGGTGATTGAAAGATCGGACGGGTTGGCTTTTATTGTTTCATAATATTGACGACCTTCAGCGACCACCGCACACCTGACGTACAAAAAATCGTCGGCTGAAAAATAATCGTCTGATTGTTGGTGCATGTACGCCTTTGCGTGCTCTTTGGTGTCTATGTTGTACAGTTTTTCGGATAAAAAATCTTCAAAAAGGTATATTGCAGAAATAGGCATTTCCGACAATGCAACCACTGCCGGTGCTATAATGGCTTCTCGGTTTTTCTGGCTCCAGTCAAACATTTCAATAATCTGCCAAAATTGATCTTCCGTAAACAAACCTTCCCCGTGTTGATTGCTTTCAACGCGTATCTCTACTTGAGCAGTGTCTCCCGCCTGCGTTTGTAATTCTTTAAAAAACTGGAGATCCAAATCTTTGATATTTACTCTCAATGTTGTTGTCATAACAATTGATGTATGGTGCATGGAGGAGTCCCAAACCGGGAATGCGGCATAAGAGCACATCTAAGCCGACATTTACCTCACAAATATACGCCTTTTTTTCACATCACCTCGCCAAAGTGCCAAAACGAAAAAAGGCCACTACCGTTACCGATAATGACCTTTTTTGTTTTTAGTGGCGGGAGCCGGACTTGAACCGACGACCTTCGGGTTATGAGCCCGACGAGCTACCAACTGCTCCATCCCGCGATATTGAGCCGCAAAGGTAAGGCAATTGGAACGAGACCACCAAATTTATTTTCATAAAAATCTATTTTTTATAAACGTGCAGCCATTCGGTGCCAAAATCAAAGCGCGAATACGCCGGATTGCTGCCGTTTTTACGAGCCGTAGCGGTAGCCAACTGTTGGAAAACCTCCCGAACGGATTCGTCACTTACCGTTGCGCCTTCGTCGGTGGTGGTAGCGGCATCTACCGCGTAACCGTGGATGAGGGCCTCCACGCGGCGTTGAAAGACATTGGGGTGGCCAAACAATTCAGCCCCGATGATTTTTCCGTTGCAAACGGCAATCAAACCAACGGCTTTGTCCATGCTTTCAAATTTGCCCGTAAAAAACCGCACGTACTCGTCGCGCTTTTGTTTAACGTCGTTCTCCTTGTCCAAACCCGCGTAGGTCTGCGTCGAAGTTTCGGCGTTGCTTTCTTTGGTCACCTGCGCCACGGCGTTCCAAACGGCACCCTGGTTGCCTTGGTTAACGGCAGCGCGAACGCGGGGACTGGCAATGGCGTAGTAGCCATTAAACGCGCCCAATTTGCGCTCTTCTTCGGTGGCCGACGGGTTATAATACGAAGAGCGACCGTGCTCCACGCAAAAAACGTCAATGTTGCGGATAGTACCCGGCAATGCCATCAGGTCCTCGGCGTTTACCCGGTCCTGGTTGCCGCCCGTTACCACGTCGCCACTCATAATAAATACCGTGTCGGTGCTTTTATTAACGAGGGTAAGCCCGTTGAACCACGCGGAATTGTCGCGGCCAAAGTTTTTGCGTTCGGTGATGTGAAACCCGTTGAGTTGCATGGCTTCGTCGAGGGTTTTTACGTTGGCCAATGCCGCGTGCGCCATCAACAGTTCTTCTTCGGCTTCAATGGGATAGAGGCGCATGGTGCCATGTTGCCATTCGGCTTTTTTCTCCTCCATCAATTTCAGGCCGTTGAGGTCTTGTTGGGCCTCGGCTGCCGTAACGTTTTGTTGGACTGATTTGTCTTCTTTGCAAGCACCAATAAGCAGTGCTGCCAGTAACATGTTGTAAAAAAACAGTTTTTTCATACCTTTTTAAAAGGGTTTAGTGAACGACTAATTTGCGGGCCACCGGAAATCCGTTTTCTTCCGAAACTACCACTGTGTATAATCCTGCTGGTACTCCCTGAAGCGCAACGCGGACCTGCGTACCGCTGATATTGGCGGCGGCACGAACCCGCTGACCGGTATTGTTAATTAACGTGTACTGCCAGTTTTTTGTGCTTTCAGTAAAAGAAATAACAACTTCGTCGTTGGCCGGATTGGGCGCCACCACAATATTCGGGGATTTTTCAATATCCTGCGTGGAATTTGTGCTGTTTGTCAATTTAAACAGGAAAAAACCATTTTGCATATCGCCCGCCACAATATTACCCGAAGGCAGCCACGGGTAATTGCCCCAATTGCCAAAATACCCGTTGTAGCCAGTGTTTTGGGTGTGGGTATCGTAACTGGTCAACAAAACGGGTACCGTTGGGTTGCTGATATCGTACACCAACAGCCCGTCTTCGTATTGGGAATTGAACAACAAATTGTCTTTGATGTACACGTTGTGCGGAATGGCCTCGGTGCCGCCGGGCACCAAATTATCCAAAAAGCCGTTGCCCACCAATTCCACCTGGCCCGTGGTGGTCATTTCGACGAGGTCCACAATCTGCACCGGACGGCCTTTCGGGATCTCTTCGGTGTAATAAGCGTAGCGGCCATCGGCAGTGAGCCACGAGTTGTGGTTATAACCGCCGGTGGATACCGAAGCGATAAATTGGGGGTTCATCACGTCGGTTTTAAAATCGTAAATAAAGTACCCGCTGTTGCCCGAAGAAGCGTACAAAGTATCGTTGCGCACGTACGAATCGTGGATATAACCGCCCGTCAATTGCGGGATTTTGGTGACAAAAACCGGCGCGTCGGGGTTGTCTTTTACGTTTAGAATGGTAATGCCCGCGCCCGACGAACCGCCATTCAGGTAAATATTTCCCGAAATGGTATCGAGGGTAATGGTGTGCGATTTGTTAAAAAATTCGGTGCTCGAATAGGTTTCGATAATGGTATCAGGGGCTTGCGAAAAGTCGTAAATCGTTAAACCTTCGTCCACGCCATCGGTAACGGCATAGAGGCGGTTTTGGTACGATTTAAATTCGCGCCAAATGGTCACAAACGGACGCGGGAATCTTTTGCGCAAAAAAACATTGTTGGGATCGGTGACATCAAAAATAAAAATGTCGCCCGCACCGCCCAAAATGCCGTATTCGCGGCCATTCACAGCCATACCCCAGCAACCGCTGTATTTGAGGTTGAGGTTTCCGGGCGAGGCAACCGGCAGATCCGGCGCGTCCCAAGTGGCCAATAATTCTAAATTATACGTGTTTTGGGCGTTTAATCCCGTGTACCCCAATGTCAGCAAGAGGAAAAAGGTGCAAAATTTTGCCATGACGAATAGTTTCGTGTCTTTGTTAAAATTAGTAATTCTACTTTTGCGGGCAACCAAACGGTATCAATGTTGGTCAAAGATGCAGTCTGACCCGGCGTTCATACTCAGTTCCGCAAGATTCGCGCGTGGAAGTCCCGGAACGGCCCCCTTAAAATCACGCACAAAAACTAACGACGCTCAGTATAGCATATGCAAAGGAACATTTTATTTACATTAGTTTTGCTTTTTTTGACCTCAAGTGTCGCTTTTTCGCAAAAATACAGCAATGAATTTTTAGCCATTGGCGTGGGAGCGCGGGCGCACGGGATGTCGGGTGCCCAAACGGCATTGGTAGATGATATCACGTCGGCGTATTGGAATCCCGCCGGTTTATCCCAAATTCAGGCTCCCCTCCAAATCGGCCTCATGCACGCCGAATGGTTTGTGGGCGTAGCGCAGTACGATTACCTGAGTTTTGGCAAACAACTCGACCCTGAAAAAGGCTCTTACCTGGCTTTTTCGCTGATTCGCCTCGGCATTGATAATATTCCCTACACCATTAATTTGGTCAACCCCGATGGTACGGTAAACTACGACAACGTTACCTCATTTTCGGCCGCCGATTACGCCCTGATGGGCAGTTACGGCCGGAAACTGAAAAACCCGGCGCTGTCGGTGGGTGGCACGGTCAAGGTGGTGCGCCGCGTCATTGGCACGATTGGTAATTCGTGGGGTTTTGGGGCCGATTTTGGGGTGCAATACCGCAAAAAAAACTGGTACTTCGGGGCAATGGGCCGCGATATTACCACGACGTTTAACGCCTGGAAATTTAGTCTTTCGGACCAGGAGAAACAGGTTTTTGCCGCCACGGGCAACGAAATCCCGTCGAGCAACACCGAAATCACCCGTCCCCGCGTGGAATTGGGTGGTGCGTACAAGGCCAAATTGGGCAGCAAAACCACCCTGGCGTCCGAGGTGGATCTGGTGTTCACCACCGATGGCCAACGCAACGTGCTGGTGAGCAGCAGCAGTTTTAACCTGGACCCCCGCGTGGGCCTCGAAGCCAATTACAACGAGTTTGTGCAGTTGCGCCTCGGAGCGGGAAATTTCCAGCGGGTAAAGGAAGATTTTAACCCCAACGAGGAGCGCCTTACGCTGCAACCCAACTTTGGCGTGGGGCTTACCTTGGGCCGCTTTCAGGTGGATTACGCCCTCACCGACATCGGAAATGTGTCGCAAGTGCAGTATTCGCACATTTTTTCGTTGAAATTTAACTTTAAAGAGCGCAAGAGTTCGTGAGAGTGATGAGATATGAGAGAGGAGTGATGAGTTGATTCTGATATCTGATACTCCGTTCCTCCGGGATGCACATCTCGCCGCTGTACACGCTACAACGGGCAAAACTTCAAAAATCAAAAATTTTATATCGGAAATCTTATATCAAAAAACATACGGGCTAACCCACAAAATACGCAAAAAAAGCCGCCGATTGTAGGTGAATAATAGAAAACATCTCACACATGGTATCCAATCCGCTCTGAGATGTGCATACACTCCGTACCTCCGGGATGCACATCTCGCCGCTGTACGCGCTACAACGGGCAAAATCTAATATCAAAAATCTTATATCGGAAATCATATATCAAAAAACATACTGGCTAACCCACAAAATGGGCAAAAAAACGCCGTGTGGTTTTGTCATCCAGAAGGGATCTACGGGTATGGGATTTTATAAAAAACATCACAAATTTCAGCGTGTGCATTCAAAGCGCATCCAAGAAATTTTTTACTTTTTTCTTTCCGCGCTTTTGCCCGATATTTTGATCCCACAGATTCCTTCTGAAAGACAAAGCCACACAACGGCACTTTATGCCTATTTTTCGGGTTGGGATACCCGAGGAATATCTTGTGTCTAAAGTCTGATGTCTTGTGTCTGATGTCTAAAAGTCTTAAAATCACTCCGTTGCCTCCGCGAAATACGCCGCTACTTTTTTGGCGGCGGCTTTCCCAATCAACGTTTCCACCTCCTCAGGCGCGGCGGCGCGCAAGCGGGCCACGGAACCAAAGTGTTGCAGCAGTTTTTCGCTGGTTTTGCCCCCAATTCCCGGTATTTCGGTGAGTTCGGTCGTGAGGAAATTGCGGCTGCGCTGGTCGCGGTGGAACGTAATACCAAAGCGGTGGGCCTCGTTGCGGGCCTGCTGAATCAGTTTCAGCGACTCCGATTTTTTATTGATGTGCACCGCTACCGGGTCATCAGGGAAATAGATTTCTTCCAATTTTTTGGCAATACCCACCACGGTCATTTTACCCTCCAGGTCCAGCGCCCGCAGGCTTTTCATGGCGGCACTGAGTTGGCCTTTCCCCCCGTCAATGATCACTAATTGCGGCAGACTTTGGCCTTCCGCCAGCAGGCGTTTGTAGCGGCGATACACCACTTCTTCCATCGTGGCAAAGTCGTTGGGACCTTCCACGGTTTTTACGTTGTAGTGGCGGTAATCGCGTTTGGCGGGTTTAGCGTTGCGAAATACCACGCAACTCGATACCGGATTGGTACCGTGCAGGTTCGAGTTATCAAAACACTCGATGTGCAGCGGCACTTCGCTCATGCTCAAGTCGGCCTGTAAAGTGCGTAAAATCCGTTCGGCGGGCGTCATTTTGCCCGTTTGGTTGGCCGCCTGCCGCTTTTTTTGCAACAGGTGATACTGCACGTTTTTTTCGGCCAGTTCGAGCAGTTTTTTCTTATCGCCAATTTTGGGTACGGTAATCAGCAGGTCGGGGTTATCGGGAATGACCAGTTCGCAGGGAACAATAATTTCCGGGGCGATACTGGTAAACTTTTCGCGCAGTTCGGGAATGGCAAAGGCCAGCAGGGTTTCGCTGTCTTCGTCCAGGTTTTTGGTGAGCGTCAGGGTGTAGGTTTGGATAATGGCCCCGTTCACCACCTTCATGTAGTTGATGTACGCCTCGTTTTCGTCACCGGCCATGGCAAACACATCCACGTCGCGGATATTGGGGTTCACCACCGTGCTTTTGCCCTGGTAATCTTCAAAAATAAGTAGTTTGTCCTTCATTTGCTGGGCCAATTCAAACTGCAAATTACCCGCGTAATGGTGCATTTCGGCCTGCAAATAGGCTTTTACCGCGCCAAAATTCCCCTTGAGAATGTTCTTAATCTGCTCAATTTTGGCCAAATACGTTTCGTGTTTTTCGAGGTTAATACACGGTGCCGCGCAGTTTTTGATGTGGTATTCGAGGCAGGGTTTGAACTTGCCCCGCATGATATTATCTTCCGTCAACGCCAGGGCGCAGGTGCGCAACTGAAACAATTTCCGAATCAGTTCAGCAATTTCGTTGATGCGGTATTTGTGCAAATACGGCCCAAAATACGTGGAACCGTCGCGAATGGCTTTGCGGGTAACAAACACCCTCGGGAAGCGCTCTTTTTTGATGCAGATATACGACAACGGCGACTTTTCGTCTTTGAGGCGCACGTTGTACTTGGGCATAAACCGCTTAATCAGGCTGTTCTCGAGCAACAACGCGTCCTGTTCCGTTTCGACAATGGTGAACTCAATCCGTTTGGAATTTTTGGTCAATACCCTCGTTTTGGCCAATTGGTGCTTTTTTTCGCCAAAATAAGAAGACAGGCGGTTGCGCAAATTTTTGGCCTTGCCCACGTACAACACCACGTCGCCATCGCCCAAAAAGCGGTACACGCCGGGGTCGGTGGGAATAGTAGTGGCAAATATTTTAAATTCCTCGTTTGTCATTTTTGCGGGACAAAAATAGGTTGGCTTTTGGCAAAAAAAGCCGTGATTAGTCTAATTTTAATTCAAAAAAGTATTTTTCACCCGGCGGGATTTTTTTGCCAAAAACCGAATACGTCACTTCGGGGCTGGAATATTCAAACTGCACCCAAACGGGCTGCCCGGGGCGTTCCCGTTCTACCACCATAACGGCGGGTATCGTTCCTTTTTGACTGCTGATGTTTTTAACCCCTTTCATTTGCGCCACTTTCCAATCGCCCGCCGGACCAAGCAACGTAGAGTGCACCAGGGCCGTAGTGGCGGTGTCAATGGTGGCTATGGGCCGCCGAAAATCGTATGGCCCCCATTCGTCCACGAGAATAAATTGCCGTCCGCGTGGAAAATCGCCGGGAAGGGCCGCTACCATACCGCCGGGCAAACTATCGGGTTCCTGGAGTTCGGCCACCGCAATTTCGAGGGGTTGGTAGGGATTTTCGGGCAACCCGTGGTGCGAAAAATTAAGGCTTTGGGCACCGCTGAGGTCGGGCGTAGCCCATATTTTGGGCAAAAAACTGCTGTCGGCGTAAATATCGTTGCGCAAAAAACGAAAATGCGGGTTGGTGCTCTTGCTGTCGAGCAATTGCGCAAAGTTAAAAAACAGGTTTTCGCCGTTCACCGCCACGCTGTCGGAACCCGAAATGTGCAGCGGCGTGCCGTTGTTGAGAAAAACGTTGCGGTCAATCACGGCGTTTTTGCTGCGGGTATCGCGTTGTTTGGGGTAGCCCCAATCGCCGGGTTCGGTGGGGTTATCCCACAATTTTATACCGCTGAGGTTGTCTAAAAACAGGTTTTGCCGAATGGTATTGTTTTGCCCGTGCTCGATGGCCAACGCCGTTTTGCACTCCGAAATCAGGTTGCCCGCCACGAGGGTTTCGTAACTGTACCCACCCCAAATACCGTAGGTGCATTCGCGGATCATATTGCCCCGAATGACGTTGCGCGAAAACGTAACCTCCACGCCGTTGGTGGGTGCGTGGCTGAAATCGTTGCCAAAAATCAGGTTGTCGTTGCAGCCGCCCGCGCCGGTATCCATCGTGGTTTGGCCCGCCCACAAAAACAACCCGTCGCCCGAATGGGTCGCGGAATTGTAAGCAATGAGGTTGTTGCTCGATTGTTCGTACAACAAAATACCCGCCGAATCCTGGCCGCGTTGGTAAAAACCGTGCGAATAACCGCGCACGTTCCAATCCAGTTTGTTGTGCATAAACCGGCCTTTGCTGCACCGGTACAACCCAATACCCAGCCCCGAATTGAACTGAAAAACGTTGTTCCACACCAGGGCTTCGTTGCAGCCGGTCATGAGCAGGGCGTTTTGGTTGGCCTTGGCTTTGCAGCCGCGCACTTCCGCCTGCGGGCAGTTTTTGAGGTACATTCCGGCCCCGTAGCGCAACCATTCGTCGCGTTCGTTGTGGTGGTAACTCAACCAATCGGCGAGGTCTTCTTTTTCGCGGCCGGAAAGCAGGCGCGGGCGGTAATTGTACGAAACGTCGCAATTAATCAACTTCAAATCGGTGCAATTTTCGGCAATAATGGCCACTTTATAGCCGCTGATACGGGCATTTTTGAGTGTAATATCGTTGCCTTTAATCAGAATAGCCACGCCGTGAAACAGGTCGGGCCGGTCGGGATTGTCCGATCCCATGAGTTTGGCCTGCTGAAAATCCACTTCAATGTGTTTGCCTTCGATGCGGATAACGGGTGTACATTTAGTTCCACCGAGGCTATCGGCAAATACATCTTTGGCGCTGCCGGACAAAGTATACGTATCGGGTTGGATAGTCACCGATTGCCGGATGACGAGGTTGGGCGTGAGGCGAATCGGGGAATTTTGGCCCATTACCCCCGATGCTGCGAGTACACCCGACAGCACCCAAAAAAAGCGGATAAAAAACATAACGTTGTTGCGGTTCATTGGCACGAATGTAAAAATGTAAAAATTTAACCCGCGAAATGGGGGCAGTGAAGTTTTTACGCGCAAAGATAGCCTACTTTTGCCCTTCATTTTCCCAACTAAATATGCTACGCTTTTTTCTTTTGTCGGCTTTTGTCGGCTGCTCCATAACCGTTATGTCCCAGTCTGCCGCCCCCACGCCCGATTCTTTACCGTGGCTCCGCGATTCGTTTTCGGTCACCATCACGGCGGCTCGAATGGCCACGCCTTTGCAGCGGCTGCCGTTTGCGGTGCACGTGCTCGATCAGCAATGGATTCAGCGGGCGCAGGCGCAACGCTCCCTCGGCGAGGCATTGGTGGCGATACCGGGAGTGTACGCCTGGAATACCGATAATTATTCGCAGGATTTGCGCATTTCGGTGCGCGGTTTTGGGGCGCGCTCGGCGTTTGGGGTGCGTGGCATCCGGGTTTTTACCGACGGCATTCCCGATACTTCCCCCGATGGACAAACCGATTTGGATAATTTGGACATGGGCGCAGTGGATAAAATTGAAGCCTTGCGCGGTACCGCCGCTGGTTTGTACGGCAACGCAGCGGGTGGTGTTTTGTGGATTCAAACCGAACAACCCACCGAGCGGTACGTGTCGGCGCAATGGGCGGCGGGAGCGTTTGGTTTCCAACGCTGGCAGGTAAAAGCGGCGTTACCCAAGGGTCGTTCGGGGCTTTTTGTGAGCGTGAGCCAAATGGCGCTGGACGGTTACCGCGCCCAAAGCCGTACCCGACAAACCATCGCCAACGTAAAATGGCAATACCGTTTTTCCGAAAAAACCAAATCTACGCTGCTGCTCAACTACGGTGCCAGTCCTTACGCCCTCGATCCCGGTGGCCTCACCGATGAGCAACGTGCCACCGACCCGCGACAGGCGCGCACCGCCAGTGTGCAGTTTAACACCGGCGAAAGAGTCCAACAGGGCCGACTGGGGTACACCTTGCAACACACGCTGAACGAACGCCACCAGTTTGCAGCCACGGCATTTGTCACGACCCGGGATTTTGACAACCGATTGCCCTTCCAAAGCGGCGGCTGGGTAGATTTGACCCGGTATTTCGGCGGCGGCACCCTCACCCACACGTACACCCGCGCGCGTTTCCGCCTGCAAACGGGCGTGGATGCGGGCGTGCAGCACGACCAAAGAGCGCGTTACGATAACCTTTCGGGACAACGCGGCAATTTGACCTTTGACCAAAGCGAACGTTTTGCCGGGGTGGGCGCTTTTGCCCTGACGGAAGTTTTTTTAACCCAAAAAATCAGCGCAACGGCCGCCCTCCGGGCCGACGTGGTGCGCTTAAAAGCCATTGACCAATTCAACCCAACGGCCCCAACGGGCAGTTCATCGGTGTTTCGCCGCGCCAACCCGACGGTGGGTATCCGGTACGCACTTCGCCCCAATTGGATGATGTACACCAACGCGGGAACCCATTTTGAAACCCCAACCCTGAACGAACTATCGGCCAACCCGGAAGAAACCAGCGGCTTTAACGCAACATTGAAACCCCAGCAATCGGCGCACGTGGAAGCGGGAACCCGCCTAACGCCCAACGCACGTTTTCAGTGGGAATTAGCGGTATTTCACATTGCTTTGCGCAACGAACTGGTGCCTTATCAATTACCCGCCACGCCGGGCCGGACCTATTTTCGCAACGCCGGTACGTCGCGCCGGACGGGGGTAGAAACGGCGGTTCGGTACCATTTTTTGCGCCATTGGACGGTGTTGGGCCAATACAACTACGGCGATTTTCGGTACAAAAACTACGAAGCATCGGGCGTGCGGTACGATGGCAACGTATTGCCCGCTTTGCCATTGCACCGTGGTTTGGTGGCGCTCACGTGGCAGTCGCGCCGTTGGTTTGCCACGGCACAGGCTCAAATGCAGTCCGGTGTATTTGCCGACGACGCGAACTTAGTCAAAGACCGAGGCTACGCGCTGGTATCGGGCCGTGGTGGTTGGGAATGGGCGCGTAAAAAATGGATCTTATCGCCGTTTTTTGGGGCAAATAACCTTTTGGGAGCGGCTTATTCCAACAATATTTTGATTAATGCGGCGGCCAACCGGTATTTTGAACCGGGACCAAATGTGGCCAATGTTTATGGGGGTATTACTATTAAAATACGATAAGATTTACAGTACCTTTGCCTCCCATGTTTATTTCAGGAATTCAGCAAATGGGCATCGGTGTTGCCCACGTACACGATGCCTTTAAATGGTACAATATCCACTTTGGTATGGATATTCCTATGTTTGAAGAGGCTGCCACCGCTGGGTTGATGCTGCCTTACACGGGCGGCGAACCCCGCGACCGCCACGCCATTTTGGCCCTTAACCTGCAAGGGGGCGGCGGAATGGAAATTTGGCAATACACCAGTCGGACGCCCGTCCCACCCGATTTTCAGCCGTTATTGGGCGATTTGGGGATTAATATTTGTAAAATTAAATCCAAAAACGTCGAGGAATCGTTTGATTTTTTGCGCCAAAAAGGCGTTAATATCTTATCAAACCCCACCGAAAGACCCGACGGCAAAAAACATTTTTTTGTAAAAGACCCGTACAACAACCCCTTTGAAATTGTGGAAGCGGATTCGTGGTTTGCTACCACGCTCAACCATTATTCGGGCGGAGTATACGGTGCCATTATCGGGGTGAGCGACATGACGCGTTCACTGCGTTTTTACAAAGAAGTATTGGGGTATAATAAGGTGGTGTACGATAAAACCGGCGAATTCGGCGATTTACAAGGCACCGACGGCGGTTTTAGTCAGTTTCGCCGGGTGTTGCTCACCCACAACGAAGCGCGCAAAGGGCCGTTTAGCAAGTTGTTGGGGGCCAGTGAAATTGAATTGGTAGAAGTGATTGACCGCAGCCCACGCACCATTTTTGAAGGTCGCCTCTGGGGTGATTTGGGATATATTCACCTGTGTTTTGACATCACGGGTATGGCCGAAATGAAGGCATTTTGCGCCGAAAAAGGGCATCCGTTTACGGTGGACTCCAGCGGTTCGTTTGATATGGGCGAAGCAGCGGGTTATTTCTCGTACATCGAAGACCCCGACGGGACATTGATTGAATTTGTAGAAACGCACAAAATTCCGATTATCAAAAAAATTGGCTGGTACCTGGACTTGCGCAAACGCTCCAACCCGGCCCAACCTTTGCCGCGTCTTATGCTCAAAGCCCTCGGTTTGGGGCGTAAAAAATTCGAATAATGACTCTTCGTTCGCCATTACGCTCGTACAATCCCGAACAATTACTGGTTACAGCGCTCTCCGTAGCGTTTGTGGCTTATATTGTTATTCGGTCGCGTTTTGTGGCGATGACGATTGATGAGGTTGCCACTATTTTTAACCATGCCACGCGTGGCGTGTGGGATATGGTGACCTACCAAAAAGACGCAACGCCCAACAACCACGTATTTCACACCTTATGCCTCAATTTCACCACGTGGTTTTTGGGCATTCATCAGGTTACGGCCCGGATTCCGGTGTTGTTGGGTGGTATATTGTACTTGTGGGCCGCCCGGCGTATTTCGGGCATGCACGACCGGGCCGAAATGCGCCTTTTTACCTTATTCGTGCTGTTGGGCAACCATTTTGTCATTGAGTTTTTTTCGTTGGCGCGGGGTTATGGTTTAGCCTCCGCGTGTATGCTGGCTTCGATCTGCGGAGTGCTGCAATACCTGCGTACGCCCACGCAAAAAGCCCTGATGGGCAGTGCTTTTATGGCCTTTTTGGCGGTTTGGAGCAATTTTACCCTGCTTAATTTTTATCTGCCCTACACGGTATTAATGCTGTTGGTGGTGGCGCAACAACAAAGTGGCGGCTCTTTGTTTCGACATTGGGCATTGGTAGCGGCGGGAACGGGCCTGACGGCGTTGGTAACCGTAAAACCGGTGCTGGCCATGCGCGCCGCCGATGAATTTCGGTTTTGGCAAAGTTCGGGTTTTTTGGACGATACCTTGCGCCCGTTTGTGCGGGCCGCGTTGTCGGAACCTTTGCTTGAATACGTGCCGTGGTTAATGGCTTTGGTCGTTGTTTTTTGTACGGTGGCCTGGGCGTACGCAATGGGCGTTTGGATAAAAAAATACGCGCGTTTCGACGGGTTCACTTTTGTTTCAGCCTTGTTTTTGGGTGCTATTTGTTATAATTTGCTGCAAAACGCAATTCTCGGCGTTCCTTTTCTGGATGCGCGCACCTCGTTATTTTTTTATCCCCTGCTCGCGTTGTTGCTGATGAGCGCCGCGCATTGGATATGGGAAAAAAAGCCGTTGGCAGCGCGGACGTACATGGTCATCGTAGCGGGGTTTGTGGTGGTGAATTTTTACCAAAAAGCCAATTTCACCCGCCAAACCGAATGGTGGTTTGACAATGGTACATTTATGGTGATAGAATACCTCGAACAGCTGTATTACGCCGAAAAACGCACCGCTCCAATTACCTTGGACACCAGTTGGCCCATGCAAAACTCCTATAATTTCCACATCAAAGACAGTACACCTCGTCTGGATAACCACATACAGTTGCCACCCTGGCACAGTGGCCGCGAATATCCCCGCGATACGGAATTTTATGTGTCGGAAGGGTACGAAGACATTGAAAAATTAAAAGACCAATACGAACTGGTGTTAACAGCTCCTTATAACCCCATTTACTTGTTTCAACGCAAAAAAGCGCAATGACCTCCATTATTTCGTACAACGTCAACGGCATCCGGGCCGCCATTAAAAAAGGATTTTACGAATGGCTCAAAGAGGCCAATCCCGATATTATTTGTTTGCAGGAAACCAAAGCCACCATCAACGACGTGGATGTGGCACCGCTGGAGGCGTTGGGATACCACCACAATTGGTTTTCCGCCGAAAAAAAGGGCTACTCTGGCGTAGCGACTTTTTCCAAACAACAACCCGATACCGTGGTGGAAGGCTGCGGTATTGCCGCCTACGATAACGAAGGCCGGATTTTGCGCACGGATTTCGGCGACTGGACGCTGCTGAATTGTTACCTGCCCTCCGGCACTTCGGGCGACGAACGACAGGCGTTTAAAATGCGTTTCCTCGACGATTTTTTTGATTGGGCTACCGATCTCAAACGCACCCGCCCGAACCTCATTATTTTGGGCGATTACAATATTGCCCACCACGAAATTGATATCCACGACCCCAAAGGCAACAAAAAAACCTCCGGGTTTTTGCCCGAAGAACGCGCCTGGATGACCAAATGGCTCGAAGATGGTGGCTTCACCGATGCGTTCCGCAAAACCCACCCCGATATGAGGCAATACAGTTGGTGGAGCACCCGGTTCAACTCCCGCGCCAACAACAAAGGCTGGCGCATTGATTACCAATGCGCGTCCGGTACCATGTCCGAAGCCCTCCGCGATGCCCTGCAACTCAACGATGTGGTGCACTCGGACCACTGCCCGGTTTGGGCGGAGTACGAGGTTTAGAGGGAAAGGCGTATCTTTGCTTCGCTTTATCTACCGTAATTGTAAAGTTTAGTGCAAATATGCAGGATACTTCCCCTGTACTTCCACCGAAATCGCCCGCGCACCTTTGGCTGGCGCGGCATTCCTGGCTCCGCAATGCCGAACCCCGGCACATCATCATGGGCGACGATCTGGATGCGGCCCTGTCCACACTGTTGTACCTGCACCACAATCCCGGCGCGGTAGTATCGGGTGTGTACACCGGTTTTGATACCCTTTACCGGGCCGCGCACCTGAAGCCGGACGATTTGCCGGAGTGTGTTTACCTCGACCTCGATATTTACCACCCGCAATGCCGATCCTTGGGGCACCATATTGTGCGGTATTCCCCCGATGATATTTTGCCCGGATTGGCCCGAAGTTGTAACCTCAACGAATGCGCGGGACGCTCGGTAACGCGGGGTTTCCGGGAAAAATACCCGCTGGGCACCGTGCACCACCTGTTGTGGTTGTACGATGCGCCGTTGCCCGAACATCCGTTGGCCGAGCCGCTTATTTGGTTGGCCGATTCCAGTTTCATCAACGGCCAAACGGGGCGTTTTGCCCCCAACGTGGCTCGCTGGCTCCGCGAATGGATGCCTCACCCGGCCTTGTTGCGAGGTTTTGAAAACATTGATACGTTGGCATTTGAACAAAAAATGGCCGAAACGCAGGCTTTTTTGGCCCAAAATGGTTTTAAACGCGGCAAAGGGCAAGCGCGGTCGCGGCATTTGCAACTCACCGGGTTTCAATGCCAGCCCGTGGGTATTTCCCACCCCGATGCGTTGGCGGCTTACCTGATACAATTGTTGCACATACTGGCCGATGTGACGGGTTGGCATTGGCAGCCGGGGCAAGTGGCCTTGACCGATTTGCGCGTTATGCGGGGGCAAAGGCACACGTGTTCGGTGGAAAACGTATTGAATAACGGTGGTTTGTCGCGGTTTTTGTTGCAAAATGACGTGTTTTCGTACGCTTTCCCGTACAAAGATTGTATCAATTTTACCCGTTTAAGCATTGGCTAATCACGTACCTTTGCGCCTTATGCAGCGCATTTTATACCTTTTATTGGCGGCTTTGTTTTTGCTGTTGTTTGTGGCCCGGCTCGTCACCGACGGGATGTTTATTGACGGCGTGGTGTACGCCACATTGGCCAATAATTTAGCCAACGGTATTGGGTCGTTTTGGGCGTTGAAACACGCGGAGCGGCTGTATTCGTCTTTTTACGAACATCCACCGCTGATGCCGGGGCTACAATCGGTATTTTTTAAAGTGTTGGGCAGCGGTTACCTCACCGAACGGGTGTATTGCCTGGTGGTATCGCTCATGACCATGCTGTTGATGGCGCGGATTTGGCAACGAATTTTGCCCAATTCGCCCCTCCGCAACTGGTGGCCCCTGCCGCTTTTTTTCTGGATGCTCAACGAAGATGCCTACCTCAGTTACACCTCCAATATGCTGGAATGCACCATGACCCTGTTTAACCTCGGGGCGGTATTGTGCCTGTTGCGGTGGCACACCGGGACGGCGGTATCGCGAAGTGCGGCGCTGGCGGGCGCGGCGGTGCTGACCGTTTTGGCTTTTTTGACCAAAGGCCCGGCGGGTTTGTATCCGTTGGCGTTTTTTGGGGCTTTTGCCGGTTTAAAAAACGAATGGCATTGGAAAACAATAACGGCCAATACCGTTATTTTAACGGCATTAACGGCGGGTGGGCTTGGTCTTTTGTTGTTGTACGAACCCGCGCGCACGTGTCTGAGTGCGTATTTCGACCAACAGGTACTAGCGGCCATTGCCGGAAAACGCACGGAAAACATTGCGCCGCACCGCTTGTACATGGTACAGCGTTTTTTGGAAACCCACGTGCATTTTATCGTGTTGCTGGGGTTAATTTGGTATTTTTCCCTTAAAAAACGCGGTTTGCACACAGCAACTGCGACGCTACCGGCCGTTCGTTTTTTCGCGGTACTGGCAGCAGCGGCCTTGTTACCGGTAATGATTAGCCCCAAACAAGCCCCGCACTATATCGTACCCGCCCTGCCTTGGATTGCTTTGGCGTTGGGGGCGGCCCTGGCGGGTATTTTGCAGCCGCTGCGCCGGGTTACCGTTCCGGCAATGGTCACCTGGGCGGTGGGTGGACTGGTGGTTGCGGCGGCGTTTTTTGCTTTTTCGCAGCGGCACAAAGTACGCAGCGATTTGGCCGAACTAAAACCGTTGTTTGCCCATATTCCCCCTTACGCATCGGTGGGCTTTTTTGAAAAAAACCACGCGCTGGTGCTCAACAGTTATTTTCAGCGGTACAATTTTAACGACGTTGACCGCTTTGGTTATCACCATAAATATTTGATTTTTGAAACGGGCCAGCAACTTCCGCCGGAATTGGTCAACGATTTTGAAGAAATAACTGTTTCTACTAAAAAATACAAACTGTACAAACATGTTGAATAAAAACACCGTCCTTTTTGCCGTTTTGCTCCTGGCTTTTGCCGGGTTCTACTGGTGGCGCATGCCCCGTTACGGCACCGGTGCGCAGGTAGCCGATTTTGAAATCACCACGCAACAAAGTAAAAAACTGCGCCTCAGCGACCTCAAAGGCAAGATGGTGTTGGTACATTTTTGGGGTTCCTGGTGTGGCCCCTGCCGCAAAGAAAATCCGGCCCTGGCCGATGTGTACAATCGGTACAAAGACAAGGGTTACGAGGTGGTGAGTGTGGCCATTGAGCGCAACCCCGACGGTTGGCAAAAAGCCATCGAAAAGGACGGCATAACTTGGCCGTACCACGTGATGGAATCGGGTGATTTTGACGGTGCTATGGCCCGGCAATTCAATGTGCACGCCATTCCGGCCCTGTTTTTGGTGAACAAAAACGGGCAATTAATGGCTAATAATCCTTCTCCGGCGGTGCTGGATAAGATGTTGTTGGAGCAGTGTAGGTGAGGAGGGGGCGTGGGGTAATGCCCAGTACATGCGGCGTGCAACGTTAGGAGGCATGATTGTAGTTACGGCTTGTTATAGCCAGGCTTTCTTCATTTTCTTTTTCCTGCTTGCACGTTACGCTTTACGAATTTGCGACGTTGGGAGCAATTTTCGTAAAGTGATTGTTGAGCGGTTTATTTATCAGGTTGATTCTTAATTACTTGTTGAACTTCTTGCTCAGACTTTTTGCTAATTTTTGCAATCTGGTCAATCGTCAAGCCCTCTTTGTGCATTTCAATTATAAATTCCTCTTTTGCTTCTTCTTTTGCCTTTTTGATCATTTCCTTAGCATCAATCTCAATCGTATGATTCCTGCTGGCTATACTCATCAAATGACTCTTGTAAGCATTGTATGCGGCCCTCTCTTTTTCGGGCAGTTTCATTTCATCCAATTTCTCGCTGGCCGCTTTTAGCCCGCGCGCCGAGAAAGTCGGCTTTATTTCGGCGTTTTTGAGGAAGTAAACCCATTCGTCTAATTTATCCTTTACTCGCCCGCTGAATTTACCAGTTTTGATTACCCAATATTCAGGATAAATTTCATGCACTTTTATTCTCTTATACGCTTCAACTTGCTTGTCAGAAAGACCTAAAATATCGCCCTTATGGATTCCTTTAAACACAGTAGTCCCATGATAAACATAATCTTTGCCCTGGCCTAAGTCAAAGTAAGCAATCGTAATTGATATAACTTTCTTCACGTTAGCGTAAGCCGACCCTTCTTTGATATGTTCGGTGATGGCTTTTGATGCACCAAAAAGCATTCGATGAAAGTAATCGTACTCCTGCGTATTTTGGACTTCGATGATAACGAGTTCGCCCTTTTCGTTTTCTACGAGGATATCCACTCGGTTGAACTTGTCGTCCTCCGTTTCCTTGTTGCTTTCACTGTCAAGGACTTGTTTTATTTTCACTTCTTCGCTCAGCAATTCCGACAAAAAACCTTCGAGGATATCGAAGTTGGCTTTGTGACGGAGCATTTTTTTCATTGCCCAGTCGAACCGAACTAATTTTTTGGCCATTAGATATTATTTTATTGCAAAAGTAGTGTGAAAATCCCATTTTTTAAGGATTTATCTCTCATAAAATAAGAAAAGGTCGCCTCTTTAATATTAGGAGGCGGGTTATCAAGCACGGGCAACGTAGCATTTTGTGCGAAGGTGACCTGCTACTGGTTTAGACCTCCGCATCCGACGATTTTGTATATTAACCCGCGACCTCAGTCGTGGGAAACAAGCACATCATTACTTCATTGGTTAAACGGTTTTAACCGTTTCCAAGTGCGATGTTGGACTAAAAACCGATAAATCGGTTTGGCCAAATGGAACGGCCGTCCGGTGGCCCACGACTAAAGTCATGGGCTAATATTCACGCTGCCCCAATTTTGTTATGTACGCACTTAATCATTAAAAGAACCTTAATTGGCATTCTTTTTTGCAGTCTGAACACTTTTGACAAAAATGGAGATCAGTTCATTGTTTTCCCGCAGCAAATCATCAAGTCGCTGTTCTTTGAAGTATCCTTTACGATCAATGATTTTAAGATTCACATGTGTTTCCCTCAGTTCCTTCAAACAAATTTTCATCTTATGTATAAAATCTGCCGGGGACTCTGCCGATTGTGCTTCGGCATGATTTAAGGCTGGCGAAGTTCCTGAACGTACAATTTGATTGGCCAAGTTTTTTCCCGCAGGGGATTTTGGTAACGCATCCGCAGTGTCAATGACCCGCACCGCGAAATTGATCAAACGATTTTCTAAATTAAAATTAGTTTTTTTCATCGTGTATTATATTGTAATTATTCGATGTTCGATGTTCGATGTTCGATGTTTTTTAACATCGAACATCGAACATCGAAATCTGTCACCCCGCCCAGCCTTCCCGATCCAAACTCCGGTAATGAATCGCTTCGGCCAAATCTTCGATCCGAATATCTTGGCTACCCGCCAAATCAGCGCCGGTACGGGCTACTTTCAGGATACGGTCGTAGGCGCGCGCCGATAACTGGAGTTTTTCCATCGCAGTTTTGAGCAGCGTAACACCCGCGTCGGAAAGTTGGCACACTTCGCGCACCATTCGGCTGGGCATTTGGGCGTTGCAATACACTTCTTTCATGCCTTTAAACCGTTCGGCCTGCACTTCGCGGGCGCGCAGGACCCGCTCGCGAATTTCGGAACTGGTGATTTTGGTGCGTTCTTTACTGCTGAGTTCGTCGTAAGAAACGGGCGTTACTTCCACGTGCAGATCAATGCGGTCGAGCAACGGACCGGATATTTTGGAAACGTACCTTTTTACCACGCCGGGGCCGCACACACAGTCTTTGCTGGGGTGGTTGTAATAACCGCAGGGGCAGGGATTCATGGAGGCGATAAGCATAAAACTCGCCGGATAATCCACCGTGACTTTGGCCCGACTGATGGTCACGCGGCGTTCTTCCATGGGTTGGCGCATCACTTCGAGGGCGGTGCGTTTAAATTCAGGTAATTCATCCAGAAACAGCACCCCGTTGTGGGCCAGGCTGATTTCGCCGGGCATGGGATCGGAGCCGCCGCCCACCAAGGCTACATCGCTGATGGTATGGTGCGGAGCGCGGAACGGACGGGTGGTAATGAGCGCCGAATTGCGGGGCAATACACCCGCCACCGAGTGGATTTTGGTGGTATTTAGCGCTTCGTGCAGGGTAAGCGGGGGCAAAATGGTGGGCAACCGCCGCGCCAGCATGGTTTTACCCGCGCCGGGTGGCCCAATCAAAATCACGTTGTGCCCGCCGGAAGCCGCCAGTTCAAGCGCCCGCTTGATGTTTTCTTGTCCGCGCACGTCGTTAAAATCAACGTCGTAGTTATCCAAATTGGCCGAAAACTCGTCGCGGGTATCCAAATTGACGGGCGGAATAGACGGGTCACCGGACAATACCGCAATGGCTTCGTTCAGGGTTTCGACGCCGTACACGTCAAGGTCATTCACGATGGCCGCTTCTTTGGCGTTGATTTTGGGCAAAATAAGGCCCTTGAATTTTTGTTTACGCGCCTGAATGGCAATGGGCAACGCGCCTTTGATGGGACGCAAAGAGCCGTCGAGCGAGAGTTCGCCCATGATAAAATATTGGTCCAAACCTTCGGCGGGAATAATATCGGAGGCGGCCAATACCCCAATGGCAATGGGTAAATCAAACGCCGAACCTTCTTTGCGGATGTCGGCCGGGGCGAGGTTGATGATGGTTTTGAGCCGGGGCAGGTGCAACCGCGAATTTTTAAAAGCGGCTTCCATCCGCGAATAACCTTCGCGCACGGCACTGTCGGGAAGTCCCACAATAAAAAAGGGTGTTTTGTCGGTTTGGGCGGCCACCGGGCCACCGGTATTTACTTCGACGGTAATGGTACGGGCATCCACACCGTGGACAGACCCCGCGTACGTTTTTACGAGCATTGGATTGATTTAATTAAAATTACGGATAGGTACTACGGTAGCAAAAATGCAGGGCAAAGATAGGTTTTTTTGGAAAAAGTGAAAACGAAAATTGGCGATTGGGCAATTTTCGTTTTCACTTCGGCGGCTACGCTATTTAAAACTTCGGACAAATAATGCCTTCGTTGGCGTAATTACCGAGATAAGCAATGGATATTTCAAAGGCGCCCTGGCGTTGACGTGCGCTGAGCGCGCCCAAATTAAGATCGTAACTCAAACCAATCAACACGTTATTCACCTCAAAACCGACCAACGCTACGGCAGCGTCGAGGTTGGTACCGCTGGTGCTGCGAACGGGCCGCACCCACGAACCCACGTGAAATGCCGAGCCGCCGTTAACGCCCATCAAAGAGCGGAAACTACCACCAATGGTTGTTTCAAAATGCGGCCCTTGTTTGGCCACCAATACGCGGGGCAGGAAACTTACCCGACTTTGGCGTCCGCCAATGGGCAAATTAGCCGCTACCTGGGCCGAAATACGGGAATACAACAAATCACCATCTTCTTTATCGCGGTCAAAAGACACGACCGGTTGCGCAAAATGGTGAATAGCAGCCCCGGCGTATAAATTACTTTTCCGGCCTAACTTGGCCGTATAATTCACCCCTGCACTCAGGTCGAGGTAAGCAAAATTATTGGCGGGTAAATCCTCCAGCGTTGCGCCCGTATAACCGGAAAAACCGTCAAATTGATCCTGAAACGTCAATGCACCGTAGTTGACATTGCGCTGCGTAATACCGGCCTGAAAACCGGCGGACAGGAATTGATCGTTGTTGACCCCCAAAGATTTGTGGTAAGCCAGGGAAAGCGCAATTTGGGTAGTGTTAAAATCGGCTACGCCCACGCGGTCGTTGTTGAACACCAATCCCAACCCGATGGCATCTTCTACCACGCGGCGTTTGCGGGGCGAAAAGCGAAAATCACCCGCTACCGAATACGATTGAATGGGTTCGTCCAAAACGCTGCGCCATTGGTCGCGATAAATCGCCGACACCCGGTAACGCCCTTCAAAAGCGCCGGTCAAAGCCGGATTTAGCGTGAGTGGGGCAGCGTAAAACTGTGAATAATGGCTGTCTTGGGCCACAAGGACAACGCGAAAAGCGGCAATAGCAATGACGCTGAGCAGGCAGCGCACGGTCATTTTTTGCATAAAATCGGATTTTGATGAGTCTCTCAAAGGAGCACAAAAGTAGGTAAAATTATCAAACCAACGGGGTTATACCCGCGCTTTAACCTTTAATTTCCCGAACAACCTTATCCGCAATTCCGGTATTGGTAGAAGACGAGAGCCGAACCCGGCGCATTTCGCCCTCGTGGTGACAGGCCGCAAACACGTGGTAGTTGCCCTGCGCGTCGCGGGTACAATGCACCCCCAAGGGCAATTGGCAGCCGCCGTCGAGGAGTTGTAGTACTTTGCGCTCCACGTTGGTCACCGACGAAACATCCGTTTTGTGCAGTTTTTTAAAAATGCGGCGCGTTTCCACGTCGTCGCGGTTGGTTTGCCAAGCCAGTACGCCTTGCGCGGGCGCGGGGACAAATTCACTGGGGTGTAAGGTGACCACTTCAAAATCGGAGAGGTCCAATTCGAGGCGCTCCACACCGGCAGCCGCGAGGAAGATCGCGTCGAAATCGCCGGTGCGCAATTTATCGAGGCGGGTAGGCACGTTCCCGCGAATATCTTTCAGGATGGCATCGGGGCGATAGTCGCTGAGTTGGGCCTTGCGCCGCGCCGCCGAAGTACCTATAATGCCGCCTTCTTTAAAACGAAAAACTTTACCCATATCCACCGATTCTTTGCGGATAATGAGCAAATCAGCGGGGTTTTCGCGGTAAGAAACCGCCGTAATAACCAAACCTTCGGGTTGTTGGGTCGGAAGATCTTTCATAGAGTGCACCGCTACGTCAACTTCGCCGCGCAACAGGGCATCTTCAATTTCTTTGGTAAAAAAACCTTTGCCCTCCATTTTATCAAAACCCAAATGCTGAATCATATCGCCCCGGGTTTTAATAATCACCAACTCACTTTCTACCCCAATTCGAGCCAATTCGGCCCGGGTAAATTCTGCTTGCCAAAGCGCCAGTTTGCTGCCTCTTGTCCCTATTTTAATCATGGTTTGGAAATATTTTGGGGTTGTACAAAAAGTCCCGTGGTAACCCTTGGAAAGAGATGACCCCGATGGGACTTTTTATACAACCCCTCGATGAATTAGTAACGATAGTATTCCGGTTTGAACGGACCTTTTACGTCAACACCGATGTATTCGGCTTGTGAAGTAGTGAGTTCTTCCAATTCAACGCCAATTTTGGCGAGGTGGAGGTACGCTACTTTTTCGTCGAGGTGTTTAGGCAACATGTACACGCGGTTTTCGTAACTGCCCGCATTTTGCCAAAGTTCCAATTGTGCCAATACCTGGTTGGTAAAGGAGTTGGACATTACAAAAGAAGGGTGACCCGTTGCACAACCGAGGTTCACGAGGCGACCTTCGGCCAATACGATAATATCTTTACCGTCTACGTTATAAATATCCACCTGTGGTTTTACTTCCACTTTGGTGCTGCCGTAATTTTCGTTCAACCACGCGATGTCAATTTCGTTGTCAAAGTGACCGATATTGCACACGATGGTTTTATCATTCATCATTTTGAAGTGTTTGCCCGTCACGATATCGCAGTTGCCCGTAGCGGTTACCACAATATTGGCGCGTGGGATCGAGTTTTCGAGGCGTTTTACCTCAAAACCGTCCATAGCGGCCTGCAATGCACAAATCGGGTCAATTTCGGAAACGATAACGCGGCAACCGGCACCCGCCAAAGAAGCGGCTGAACCTTTACCTACGTCGCCGTAACCCGCAACTACTGCCACTTTACCGGCCAACATAACGTCGGTAGCGCGGCGGATAGCGTCCACGAGTGACTCTTTACAACCGTATTTGTTGTCGAATTTTGATTTGGTAACGGAGTCGTTGATATTGATCGCGGGCAAAGGCAAAGTACCTTTTGCGGTGCGCTCGTACAAGCGGTGTACGCCCGTTGTTGTTTCTTCGGAAATACCACGGATACCGGCTACCAGTTCGGGGTATTGGTCCAATACCATGTTGGTCAAATCACCACCATCGTCGAGGATCATGTTCAACGGTTGGTTATCGCTGAACGCAAACAAAGTCTGCTCGATACACCAGTCAAACTCTTCGGCGTTCATACCTTTCCAAGCGTACACCGGGATACCGGCATCGGCAATGGCCGCTGCGGCGTGGTCTTGCGTAGAGAAAATATTACAAGAAGACCAGGATACTTCGGCGCCCAGTTCTACCAATGTTTCGATCAGAACCGCCGTTTGGATGGTCATGTGCAAACAACCGGCAACGCGTGCGCCTTTGAGTGGTTTGCTGGTACCAAATTCTTCGCGCAATGACATCAAACCGGGCATTTCGGCCTCGGCCAAACGAATTTCCTTGCGCCCCCATGCGGCAAGGTTAATGTCTTTTACTTTGTACGGGGGACGTGCTACTGTTTCTACAGCCATTTTTGTAATGATGAATGATGATTTATGAATGATGAACAACCCAACAACCGCGCTTTTTTTGTTTTTAGCAAAAAGCAGCGGCAAATCCGGCCCTGTTCATCGGTTGCTGTTGTGCCACTATTGAACACTCGAAATATAGTTTTGTTTGAGTATCAAATTTTGCGCCGCAAAGATATAACATTTTGAGCGACAAATTCAAACTATATCCGGGAACAAATCCGCTTTATCAGTCCCGGACCTTCATACACCATTCCGGAATACACTTGTACCAGGTTGGCACCGGCCTCCATTTTTTCGCGGGCGGCTTCCGGCGAATCAATGCCACCCACCCCGATAATGACGGGATTGGGACCCATTTTCTGGCGCAAATAACGGATCACTTCCGTGCTGCGGGCGCGCACGGGCGCCCCACTGAGGCCACCCGCCCCGATTTCGGTAACGGCGGCTTCGGGCGTTGACAACCCGGCCCGGTTGATGGTGGTATTGGTCGCAATTAACCCGGCGATGCCGGTTTCCTGCACAATTTCGGCGATATCATCCAATTGCTCCACCGTCAAATCCGGGGCAATTTTTAGCAAAATCGGTTTGGGAACCTGCTGTTTGCGGTTACTTTCCTGCAATAAATGCAACAATTGCATCAAAGGGGCTTTATCCTGCAAGGCCCGCAAATTGGGCGTATTGGGCGAACTGACATTCACCACAAAATAATCCACCCACGGATACAAGGCATCAAAACAACGGAGGTAGTCGAGGTAGGCATCTTCGTTGGGGGTAATTTTATTTTTGCCAATGTTGCCGCCGATCATCATACCGCCGGGCACAGGACCGCGTTGCCGGAGGGCTTTGAGGCGCTGCGCCAGGGCATCCAAACCTTCGTTGTTAAAACCCATGCGGTTGATGAGGGCTTTATCGGCGGGCAAGCGAAACAAACGCGGTTGCGGGTTGCCATCCTGCGGGAGGGGCGTGACCGTTCCCACTTCCACAAACCCAAAACCCAGCAGGGCCATAGCGTCAATGTATTTGCCGTCTTTGTCGAAACCGGCGGCCAAACCCACGGCGTTGGGAAACCGCAACCCCATCACTTCCACCGGTTTACTCACCGATGCGGTACCGTACCAGGACCGCAACAAGGCGCGCCCCAACGGATTGGAAGCGGCAAAACGAAGGAGATTAACCGTGTAATGGTGGGCTTTTTCGGGAGAAAAAGAAAAAAGTAGCGGCTTGAGTAATGCGTACATGTTGCGTTGTTGGAACCAACTTTTTTTCAAGGCTATCGTTGAAAAAGGCGTTGGCCGGACGTTAAACTGGATTGATCGGGGCAAAGGTACAACCGACTATTTAAAAAATCCCGGAAAAGAGCAATGCAAAACCCGTGGGATTTTCCCAACTTTGCGCGGCCAAATTTTAGGCCCGTTTCAATCCACACATTTGCAATGAGCACACTTAAATACAAACGTATTCTCCTGAAGTTATCGGGAGAAAGCCTGATGGGCGACCAGAAATTTGGCATTACCGCACCGATGTTACAACACTACGCGCAACAAATTAAAACCCTAATCGATATGGAGGTGGAGGTGTGCGTCGTGATTGGCGGCGGTAATATTTTCCGGGGTATTCAATCCGACGGAACGGGTATTGAAGGGGTTACCGGCGATTACATGGGCATGTTGGCCACGGTAATTAACGGATTGGCATTGCAGGGCGCACTCGAAAGCCGGGGCGTATATACCCGCCTGATGACGGCCTTGCGCATGGAAAACGTGGCGGAACCGTATATCCGCCGCCGCGCCATCCGACATTTGGAAAAGGGCCGCGTTGTGATTTGCGCCGCCGGAACGGGTAATCCTTACTTTACCACCGACTCCGCCGCTGCATTGCGCGCCCGTGAAATTAACGCCGACGTTATTCTAAAAGGCACCCGCGTGGATGGTGTGTACAATGCTGACCCGGAAAAAGACCCTTCGGCGGTGAAATACGACGAAATTACCTTTGCTAAAGTGATTTCAATGGGTTTGCAGGTCATGGACATGACGGCATTTACCCTTTGTCAGGAAGACGATATGCCGATTATCGTGTTCGATATTAACGACCACGATAACCTGCGCAAAATCGTTTCCGGCGAAAAAGTGGGTACCCTTGTTCAGGGTTAATTACTGCCGTTGGTGGTATTTTTCCATGAGGGTAATAAACTCCATTCGATAACCATCTTTATCATTCGCAAGGCCAGTGCGGGCGTTGGCGAGCAAATGCTCCCAGTTCGCATTGGCCTTGTATTTTGAATCGCGGAGCAACAAACCACTTTCGGCCACGGCGGTGGCAAACGTAAAATTATCGGAGGGTGTGGCCCGGCATACCGCCGGAACAAAAGACTCCACTAAGGTACTGGGCTGCTCACCCACCGATGGTTTGTACCGGAAGCGAATAGCCGCCAGATTGCCGTAACCCTGGCCTTGTTTGTTCGGTACAATTTCGTAGAGCGCCGTTACGGTGTGGCCCGCACCCAATTCGCCCGCGTCTTTGGCGTCGTTATCAAAATCTTCTTTGGCCAATACCCGGTTTTCGTACCCCACGAGGCGATACGATTCCACCAGATTACTGTCAAACTCCAATTGCAATTTTACGTCTTTGGCAATGGTCATAATGGTACCGGAAAATTCCGCACCAAATACTTTTTGGGCTTCTTTCAAATGGTCAATGTACGCGTGGTTGCCGTTACCGTGGTCGGCGAGTTCCTGCATTTTGCCATCTTGGTAATTCCCGGTCCCGAAGCCCAACACCGTGAGATAGACCCCACTTTTGCGTTCTTTTTCGATGAGTTGCACCAGTTCTTCTTCGCTGCTCAGGCCCACGTTAAAATCGCCGTCGGTGCAAAGAATCACGCGGTTATTGCCATTTTGGATAAAGTTTTCGTTGGCCATTTCGTAGGCTAATTGTATCCCGGAGGCTCCGGCAGTGCCACCACCGGCCATTAAATCATCAATGCCTTTTTTAATTTTTTCTTTTTCAGCAACGGGCGTACTCGTCAGGGTGACTTCCGTGTGTCCGGCGTAGGTGACCAGGGAAATGCGGTCAGTGGGGCGCAATTGGTCCAATAAAAAATGCAACGATTGCTGCACCAGCGGGAGTTTGTCCGGCTCATCCATACTGCCGGATACATCCACCAGAAAAACGAGGTTGGTTGGCGGCATATCCACTTTAAACATATCGCGGCCTTGTAAACCCACCATCAGCAGGTGATTTTCGGGGTTCCAGGGGCATTTTCCCAGTTCGGTGACGATTTTGACGGGGATATCGCCTTCGGGCTGGGGGTAATTGTAGTTGAAATAATTAATCATTTCTTCGATGCGCACGGCATCGCGGGGGACTGTTTGCCCGTCGTTGATGAGGCGGCGCACATTGGCATACGAGGCGCGGTCAACGTCGATGGAAAAGGTGGAAAAAGCGTCTTTGGCACAGGCGACAAACGCATTATCCACAATGGCAGAATAGCCTTCGCCGGAAATGGGTTCGGGGGCCGATCTTGTGCTGTAAGACGTCAAAGCACCGCCAGTGGGTGGTACCCTGATACCATTAACCGTGTATGTAGTGCCGCCAGAGGTTTGATCCTGTTTAATCAGGGGGACTTTGTAAGATACTATTTCTACTGCACCCAGATTAGAAGCGGGGCCTGCTTTTAGGGCGATATTCAGGTGGTTCAATGCGTCTTTGAGTACCACCACGCCTTCTACTTTTTGAAGAAGGTACCCCGTGTACCCCACTTCTACGGTATAGGTTCCCGGCGCAAGGGGAATTCTGGCCTTACCGATAACGTCGGTGATTGCCTTCCGAATCACCGAATCAGGCTGGTACACTTTTATCGAAACCCCGATGAGTTCCTCTTTGGTGTCGGCATCGGTGACGTACAGCATTAAATATTGTTGCGCCCGCAACGTGTGGGCGCTAAAAAAAAGGAAAAGAACGAAAATAGAAATTTGTTTCATGCTTAAAAACGTTGTTACACTTCGCTCCTAAAGGCGCGGGGTGTATAATTTGAAAAACAACGCAAAGTATTGGGTTTGGGCGGAATAGAATCTGGTGTTGGTCGTATGAATGATTAAATGCGGGGTTTGGGTGAGTGAGTGAGCGATTTCTTAAACTGGGACTTTTTTCAAACCCCAGTTTAAGAAAAGACTTTTTCATCTATTGTAGTTGTGCAATTTTCTCATTTACCTTGTCAATGAAGTTGTGGTATTGCGCCGGAACGTTACTTTCCCATTGATCCAACAACCAAAATTTTTGAATTCCGTTGACGGTACACGCTATGTACAAACCGCCCCCGTCTCCAGCATCTGGCATACCAATTACAATGTCCGTTTCATTGAGCAAGTCGGCAGGAACGTTGTCCAACAAGTCTTGGGTTGCGTCAAATTTTTGTTGCGAAAGCGGCTCAAAACTGCCTTCATAAAAACTATCCCAACTTGGATATTTACCACTTGTGTCTTCAAAAAGTTTGTCATTTTCCAACTTAAAAATTTCAACGCAATACTCTCCATCACACTCTGAGTAGAAATGCCCGAAAGTAAGGTTATTTAATACTGAATTTGTACCTCGCTCTTTGTTACAAGATACGAACAAAAAAACGGTCAGGCTGGCGAAAATTAAAATACTTTTTTTCACATGCTTAAAAATTAATAAATTATAGCCTCAACTTTCCATTACCATATAATCCAACGTTCCGTTCATGTCTGTTTTAATGATCACCAAATAATTGGTAATATCCTCTCCAATTGAGTAGTCAAAAATGGCGAAACTTTCTTCATCGTGCAGATAGAGTCCAACTCGCACCAATTTCAATTGCTCCAAAAGTTGTTTTTCGGGTTCTGAGGTCTTGTCATCAAAATTGATGAGTGTTGAAAGTTCTTCTTTACCTATTTCCGCTAAATGATGTTCCAAATACAATTTTACGGCGTCACCATCTTCGTCGTGGTAGTCATCGAGCATATATTTTTGGTTTTGCGCGTCAAATTCCCCAATAGTTTCAAGGAGTCTTTTTGCGTTGTCCATTGTCGTCAAGTCAATGGTTTTTTCTTCAAAGTTGAGGTCTAACTGGATTTCGGTACCGTTGAACGCCATGTTCACCGCGTAGTATTCCTCCAAATTATCCGTTGATAAATTCCCAAAATAGGGTAAAGTGTATTCTGCCATTGGCGATATTTGTTGTTATAGAGGTTCCTTTCAGGCACAAAATTACAGTTTTTCACTACATTTGCAACGTTTTGAAAGCAACCATTTACTTCGGACTTGAACTTGATGGCCCCACGCCGC
Organism: Chitinophagales bacterium; assembly: GCA_013298845.1. Lineage (GTDB taxonomy): Bacteria > Bacteroidota > Bacteroidia > Chitinophagales > Saprospiraceae > M3007. The sequence continues at coordinate 401,869 of JAAFJN010000001.1, read as the reverse complement.
CACTGCCGGCCGGTATGGGGGTGCATCACACTGGCCCGCGCAAACTCTTGCGCCTGCTGGAGGGTATGCTGGGCCTCAGCGGATACCCCGAACGCAACGATTACCTGCGCATCGAAATGTACCGGCAGGCGCTCCAACAGTACGTCACCGAGCAGCCCAACGTGTTTTACGCCGCTTCTTTTGCCGCCGACCGCTTTGCCACGGCGGCGGTATTGCTCCACCACCGCGACGAACTGGTGCTGGCTGGTTGGCGCTTCGATACCCCGGACGCCGCCGGGCGATTGCCCGTTTTTGCGGCCGTAGAAACCTTATTTCAGTCAAAAGCCGCCGACCCGGTGAACGCCATTTACCTGGTGGGCGATGCCGATCGCTGGCAGAAGGTATTCGCCGTTTTGCCCCGTACGGCCTTACCCGTGGAGACGTTTGTATTGTACGAACCCTTGTCGGTGCAGCCACCCGTGATCTGGCAATTGGTGCAAGCCCTCGAAGCGCAAGACATTGCGGTGATCGTGCACGAAATACTGCCCCAAGCGGCGCAAAAAGACGGCAGTTTGCACCGTTTACAGCGTTATTTGGCCGGTGAACACGTGGAACGCGGCCTACCCGACGGTCCCCCGGAGATTATTTTTCTCGAAGCCCGAAGCGATGCCGATGCCGCTACGTTTATTGCGCAAACATTGGCCCAAAATCCCGACTGGCGACCCCATTTTTTAATTCCCAACCTGCGCCAAAACCTCGAATTGGCGCTGGTAAACGAAGGCTTGCCACCGTTTGGCATTTTGTCGGCCACCCTGGCGCGTCCGGCGTTGCAAGTGCTCAAACTGGCCCCGGCGTTTTTGTGGGAACCGGTGGATATTTTTAAAATCATGGAGTTCGTTACCCTGCCCGTTAAGCCGCTGGAGCGCGGTTTGGCGCTGGAAATTGCGCGGGTACTAGCCGAAAAACCGGGTATGTTCAGCGACCAATGGTTCGGGGCCGTATTGGGTTATTTGCAAAAAGAAGGCATTGACGAAAAAGCCCGCGAACAATACGAATTTTGGTTCCAGAACCGCCGCCGTTATCGCTCCGACGGCCCGGCCCCCAAACAAGAAGTGGTGGATGTATACTGCTATTTGCAAAATTGGGCCGCCGAATACCACGAGCAATCCTCCGCCAAAGACGCTACGCTGCTGACCCTAAGTGCACAGGCCGGGCGAATCTGCGAACTGCTGGAAGCCTTGCCCGAACAATGGATCAGTTTCCTCGAACTGGAGCGTATTGTGCGCACCATCGTGGAACCTTCGCCCACTTTTTTTGCCGAAACTGCGACCGGACACTACCCGTTTTTTCACCAAACCGGGGCCGCTATTCAACCCATGGAAGAATTGGTGTGGTGGAATTGCCTCTACGAAGACGATTCGCCCGCGCCCGATTTTTGGCAACCCGCCGAACGCGCCTGGCTCACCGAACACCAGTGCGCACCCGAACTCCCGCGCACCATTTCGCAACGCAAACTGCTGCTGCGCATCCGGCCCGTATTACAAACCCAAAAACGACTCTGGATTTGTTTGCCCGAACAGGTGGGCGGCGAAAAATCGGTGCATCACCTGCTGGCCTCCGACATCGGGACGTTGTTGAAAACGACCAAACCCATTACGTTTCACATCGGTTTCCCGGAACAAAGGGCCGCGCTGCAACGCTGGATTCAGGTACCCGAAACGCCCAAAATTCCGCCCCGCCGGGTCAATCGCCCCACGCCCATGCTGCCCATCCAATGGCCGGAAAACGAGGCGGAACGCGACGAAACACCCACTGGCTTGGAAAGCCTGTTTTATTACCCGCACCGCTGGTTTTTGCGCCAAAAAATGGGTTTATACGCCGCCAATTTGTTGTCGGTAACGCGGGATAGTACGTTGTTGGGTAATCTGTCGCACCGCTTTTTTGAGTTATTGTTAAAAAAGCCGGAGTTCACCCAAATGGACAAAAACGATATTTTCCGGTGGATAGACGACGAATCCGACGATCTGCTGCGCAAAGAAGGAGCCACTTTATTGCTCTACGGCCGCGAACCGGAACGCAAGGTTTTTTTACAAAAAGTCAAATTGGCCGCGTGGAATTTGGTGAGTATGCTGCGGAGCAACAACTGGACCGTAGTGGCCACCGAAAAAACGCTGGAAGGCCAGTTTGCGGGTGCGCCCATTCGGGGAAAAGCCGATTTGGTGCTGCAACGCGGAGCCGAAATGGCCATTGTGGACCTCAAATGGGGCGGATTGACCCGCCGCAAGGAGTTGATTCAAAACGAAGAAGACCTGCAATTGGTCCTGTACGCGCACTTGCTCCCGCCCGTGGGCGCGTGGGCGCACACCGCTTATTTTATTTTGGAAAGTGGCAAAATGGTCGCCCGCAACCAAATGGCTTTTCAAGAGGCTGTTATTGCGGGAAAAGGCACCGAAGACCACGCCGAAGTATGTCAGCGCATTTTTGAAAAAATGGAAAAAACCTACGCCTGGCGCATAGAACAACTGCGTCGGGGTGCCCTTGAAATCAGGACGGAACTCACCGCCCACGAACTGGATGAACTGCACGCCGCCGCGCTCGGGGATTTGCTCGAAATGAAAAACAGCGATGCCCAATGGGACGATTACCGCACCCTGATTGATTTTATGCACTAAACCATCACCGTGACACCTTTTGATCTCCATACCCACCACGGCACGGGCGAAAATGCCGTTTTTAGCCGCAGTTTTGGTCGGCCTTACCCCGAATCCGTACGTTTTTCGGCGGGTTTACACCCTTGGTACGTATCGGCTGATACCTTAGACGCGGCTTTTGACTGGTTGCAGGAACAAGTGGTCCTGCCCCATTGCGCGGGGGTGGGAGAGGCGGGATTGGATAAAATATGCACCACCGACTGGTCCCTACAAGAGCGCGCTTTCCGGCATTGCATTGAGGTGGCGATGGCGCACCAAAAACCGTTGATTATCCACTGCGTGCGCGCTTACGAGGAGGTTTTGGCCATCAAAAAAGAATGGGGTACCCAAGGGGATGTTATCCCGTGGATTTTTCACGGATTCAACAAAAAACCGGCCGTCGCGCAGATGTTACTCAGGGCCGGAGCATACTTATCCTTTGGCGCGGCCCTGCTCGTTCCGGGTAGTCCGGCGGCGCAATCGTTGGCGATATGCCCGCCGGGGCGTTATTTTTTGGAAACCGACGACCGCAACGATGTATCCATTGCGGCGGTGTACGCGGCCGCAGCGGCCATTTTGGGAGAAGTACAGGTGGGGAAAGTAATTTAAAATGTATACCTTTTTGCACCGCTTTAAAAACAACATAATCGGTCAAATAACATTCAACACATTATATGAAAAGACCTAAAAAAGACGAGTACGCCCCCTTTCACGCGACTTATATCAACGCGTTGCCGTCGCGTGGAACCGCGAAGGCGTTGTTAACGAAAAGTTGGAAGGAAACCGTTGAATTATTCGGCAACCTCTCCGAAGAACAAGGTGATTATGCCTACGAAGTGGGAAAATGGACCGTCAAACAAGTCCTTATTCACATGATTGATACGGAACGGGTATTTGCATTCCGGACCCTGTGGTTTATGCGCGGCGATCGGGCACCCTTACCCGGTTTTAACCAGGATTTCTGGATGGAATACGCCGATGTATCCAACCGCACCATCAAAGATTTATTAAAGGAGTTCAAACAGGTCCGGGATCATTCTCTCACCTTACTCCGCCATTGCTCCGATGCGCAGTCCATCCAAACGGGCACGGCCAGCAACAGTAAAGTGAGCGTTCGGGCGTATTTTTATATCATGGCAGGGCACCATTATCACCATTTGGCGATATTTAGGGAGCGGTATTTGCCGGGTTTGGGATAAACGTCCGTACCCGTAGGGGCAGCCCTCGTGGCTGCCCCTACGGGTAGCGTTACGTATAATAGCCACGAGGGCGCAGTGCCGTGGGGTGGTGATCGCCATGAAGGCGTGGGGTGGTGGCGTAAGGCCACGAGGGCGTGGGGGGGAGGGCAGCCACGAGGGCGTGGGGGGGAGGCAGCCACGAGGGCGTGGGGGGGAGGGCAGCCACGAGGGCTGCCCCTACGCCCGACGATTTATTCGTCACCAAACATCATCAACGGGCGGACTTCTACGCGTCCTTCAATGTCGTAAATGGGGCAACCTTTCGATAACTCAATGGCTTCTTCCGCAGAATCGGCAGTAAGAATCATGTAACCGCTCACCAATTCTTTACTTTCCACAAACGGCCCGTCGGTCACTACGTGCGCAGAACCCGAAACGACCTTCCCCTGGTGATCGAGGGCATCGGTGGCGATCATTTTGCCTTGGGCGGCAATACCACCAATCCACGCGCCCCACTTATCGAGTTCGGCCTGCATTTCTTCGGGGGAAAGGTTCTGAAATGTTTCTTCCGATGGCACAGAGTTGCGAAATAATAACATGTACTTACTCATTGCGTAAAATTTTTAGTGTTGTGAAATAATGTTGATTCAGCCTTATGACAAATGGGCCGGAACTTTTCGGACAACACGATAAAAAATTTGTCCAAAATTATTTCACCATCAATAATTAAGGGATGTGCCGCGCCTGTTTTGGGGGGAATTGGGGCGACCGTGCCGTTTTTTTACGGGGTTGGGGACGACCACGTTTTTTGGGGACGCCGCGTTTTTTTACGGGATTGGTAACCACGTTTTTTTGGGCAAATACGATTTACTGGATTGGGACGACCGCGTTTTTGGGGGAAATGGGGCGACCACGAGGGTCGCCCCTACTACGGTTATTTTAAAATTACCAATTTTTCGTAATCGCTTTCGGCCAATACCTGCTGGCCCGAAATATCGGTGCCACGTACTTTAACGCGATACACGTACACACCTTTGGCCAATTGGTCGCCGTATTCGTCGCGGCCATCCCAGGTAATGTCCGTCACGCGGTATGATTCGGGGGCTGCGTTGTGCTGAATGGTTTTTACCAATTTGCCCGAAACACTAAAAATGGAAATTTGCACGTCCATTAATTGCCCTGCCAAATTATGCTCAAACTGAAATGAAGTATTCGTGGTAAACGGATTGGGGTAATTCAATACATGATCAAGCGCCGCTTTACCATCCTCGGCCACCACAAATTCGGTGTAACCTTCGCCGGAATTGTTGGCAATATCCCACCCTTTTACGCGCAGCGTGTGGCGACCGGGGGCTAAATTGCGCAAAGGATACAACGCCCGGCCCCGCAGCGGATTATCCAATTCACTTTCGTAGAATTCGTTCAAAATCAACGATGCACTTACGTTGTCGTCCAGCACCGCCGCCAAATCGTGGCCGAGACTGGTACCACTCACGTTCATACCGTTATCGTCGCTGCATTTGACCAAAATTTTGGGGTCATCGTCCGTGATTCCACCCGAAACAAAGGCATCCGTATTGAGGAACACTTGCACCAACGGCGGCGTATTATCCTGTACATCCTGCGAAGTACCACCAATGACCAGATTGCTATTATCAGCACCAGCGGCGTCCAAGGGTGTGCCATTTTCGGCGTAATAACTGATTTTGCCAAAACCAAAGGCGTAGTTAATGTCTTTGGGCAATACAAAACTGACGCGGAATTTACCGTTTTTCACCGTGGCGCTACCGCGAAACAATACATTGCGTTGCAGTTCATAAGTGCGCAAGGGACTGCCGTTTTCGGCCAATGTGCGCAGTTTTTGTGGTTTGTCAAAAATAGTGACAAATACCCGGCCATTAAACGATGGCAACAAATTACCAAGCGTATCCGTCACCGAACCACTGATGGAGCCGCGTTGCAACGCACTTAGGGTATCGGGAGTGCCCGTGATGGCCAAACCATTAATAGAATCCGTGCGCACCCGGTATTCGGGCATACACAACCGTTGCGCCGGATCACCTAACAACAGGAAGCGGCGGCCATTATCCTGCACCGAGTTGGTTAATTGGTTTTTGGCTTTTAACAAAATATCTCCAATCGTGAGGTGTTGGCCGTTGTTGTCTTTTTGGAAAATATACTGCATCACGCTATTGGTCAAAATATCATTGGCACCAATAAACACGGGGCGTACCGTCGTAAACAGGCCAATACCACCGCCGTCGGGTTTGAGCAATACCTGTTCACCACCAGTTACAAACGAATAATTGTCAAAACCACCGAAAGAGCAGGTCGCCGTTATAAAAAGCGGGAGTTTGTTTTTGTTTTCCCAACCCAAAATATCGGCAATGTCCACCACGCGCTCCTGACCCCAACCTTTTGGCCCACCGTGACCGATATAGTTCATGGTCAAAGCACCTTTAAACATATTCGCATTGATAGCGGCTTTGGCATCGGGAATGCGTTTTTCGCTCGAAGAGGCCACGCGTTGGTAAGCGTCAAAATACACTTTGTCGGAATTGAGGAAATTCAAAATTTCTTCCGAACGGGCGGACAAGACTTCGGCTTGGTCAATGTGGTAATATTCCTGATCATCGGCCACGTAAATTTGACGGTTATGCCAATCACCCAACGAAACCGGATCAATGTCGTAACGAATGATTTTATCCACAACGGCTTGCGCATCGGCGACGCTGCCGGCCGGAATCCGCCCAATGGCAATTTCCATGGCACCACGAATCAGGCCGGAATTATCGTCGGGGCCTTCGCCCGGCGACAGCAACGCAAAAAAGTCGTCGGAGGGAGCCGATGAAATGGGATCCAAAGAACCGGGCGTTTCCCAAACCGGGATAAAATCGTTGTTTACCTCGGCTTTGAGGTTGTTTTTGGGGTCAAAAGAACCATCCCCGAAAAACAATAAATACCGGAATCCCTGCGGATTTTGTTCAAACATGTACCGCGCAAAATCGCGAACGGCCACCGGATCTTTAGCCCCGGAACTAAACTCGTTAAAAACATCGGTAATTTTTACCGTTTCCACTTTGAGTTTGCTGTACGTGCGGCGGTGATCGGCCAATTGCTGCGCCTGCGCCTCAAATTCCACCGGATACAGGATAATCATATCTTCGGTACCCAATGCGTGGAGGTTTTGGTTGGGGATTTTGCCCGTTGTTGTTTCGGGTTCGGGGAAATTTCCGTCGCTGTTAAAGGCCAAATACGTGCGAATGAGGCTGTCGTTGGCCACGCCAAACGTGAGTTCACTGCCCGAAATGGCATACGCCTGGTTGCGCGGTTGGTTATAGGTCGTAATATCCCAAAGGTTAAAATTGCTGTTATTAACGCCCGTCAAACGGTATTTGACCGCCGGGAACAAACGCGTGCCCAAATTGCGAAAGGTCATCATTTTATCGGTCATGACCAAGCGGCGGCGGGCATCTACCTCAATGTACTGCAACCAACCCACACTCGCTTTGCCCACGTTGGGGTACTCCACTTTTAGGTTAATCTCGTCGCCATCGGGGGTAAAATTGCCTGTAACGGGAATGTGTGACGCAATGGAGGCGTTGTTATCTTCATTTTGAGTGCCTTGCATGGTACCGGAAAACGTGCTGCCATCGGCAATGAGTCGGACCGTAGTGGACTGGTCATCGCAACGGCCCGCAAATTCCATCCGCACCGGAGTGGGTTGCGCTACGATATTGGGGAAATTCAATTTGTACTCGCGCGAGCGGGTTTGGTCAAAAATATCGCCGTACCACAACTTACCCGATCCCTGGTGCACGGGTGACCACGCCAACAGGTTGAACAATTCTTCCTCCACACGGGCAGCATCGTCAAATTCGGTCATGAGTGCCGCCGGGTCGGAAACCGGAACATCTTCGAGGGTGGCGTAATTATTCACGCGTTGGCCTTTTTCACTGCCAATTTTGACAAAATACCACGCGTTACGGTCGTACAAATGGGTGCGCACCGACAATTGAGGATTGCTTCCGGTGGACATCACCGGATAAACCGGCCCAATGGCGTAAAACAGGATATAATCGCCGGGGTTAAACTTTCCGTCGGCTTCACCACTGACAAAAACGGCGTTTTCGAGCAGATCTTCGGGTCGGGGATCGTTGTTTTTTTCGGACAACATATAACCGCCATTGCCCAAAATTTGAATGTTACGCGGGTCAATATTGTCCAAATTACTGATGCCCAGTTTATTTTTCAAAAACTCGTACGTGAGTTTATACACCGAAGTCTGCTGCACGCCAAATTTGTAAATATCGCCGTTGCTGAGTTTGGAATCAAAAGCATTGCGGTCACTCACCATCAGCGGAGCGGGCTGGGCGAGGGGACTGCTGCGCACTTCGAGGGTAAATGACCGGAGCCGCTCGTAACCACCGGCGGTTTTGCGCAGCGGGAACATGGTCACACGGCCAAAAAAACGCAAACGCTCCTGTTCCACCGTTACTTCGGGCAACAGTTCAGTGGTGATTTTTTCGTTATCGCGGTGCGGAGGCAGCGTCACCGGCTCCCATTCGGTAGCGGTAAAAACGGCACTGAGTTCCGTCGCGCCATCGAGGGCAAAACGTTCGTTGAATAAAGGTAGCGTAGGTGCCAAATCCGAACGGCTGGCATTGGCAAAAGCCAATACATCGAACTGTTCGCCGCCGGGGGCGATGAGGGACTCCATTTTTTCACTCCATTGAAGGGTGCGGGTCATCTGAATGACGTTTTGCTGGGCGTGCAAACCGAAAGCCAGGGCCGAAAAAATGAGTACAAGGAATTTTTTCATCTTGTGTGATTGTTACTGATTAAACTTGTGAGCAACGGAGACTTGGGGTGTTATTTTGCTTCCTTTGACATAAGGGAGCAAATTTCGGTTGCCTCGCGGGATTTTTTTGTCGTTTACCTGACATGAGCGCGGGTATTTTAGCACCTTTGCTGCATGAATCTTTCATTACACAACAAACATGCGCTCGTTGGCGGGGCCAGCGCGGGCATTGGTAAGGCAACGGCCATAGAATTGGCGCTGCTGGGCGCAAATGTAACCCTTATTGCGCGTACTGAATCGGCATTACAAACGGCTTTGTCGGAATTAGACACCACGCAAGGGCAACAACACGGCTACCTCGTGGCCGATTACAGCAACCGCACCGATTTGATAGAACAGGTAACGGCCCTGGTGGTTCAGCGGCCCGTTCATATTTTGGTGAACAATACCGGTGGCCCTCCGGGCGGTCCCCTCACCGATGCCAAAGAATCGGCGCTTTTGGAGGCATATTACAACCACCTGATTTGTAACCATTTATTGGCCCAAACGGTGCTGGCTGGCATGAAAGATGCCGGTTATGGCCGTATTGTGAACATCATCAGCACATCGGTGAAAGAGCCGCTGGATAACCTGGGCGTATCCAATACCACCCGCTGGGCGGTGGCAGGTTGGGCCAAAACCTGGGCCAACGAAGTAGGGCAGTTTGGTGTAACGGTAAACAATGTGTTGCCGGGCTACACCAGCACGGGCCGTTTGGATGAAATTGTTCAAAAACGCGCTACCGCCCAAAATGCCGAAGCAGCGGCCATTGAACAACAATTTAAAGCGCACGTACCACTGCGGCGTTTTGCCCACCCTTCGGAAGTGGCGGCTGCGGTGGCGTTTTTGACCACGCCCGCCGCCGCGTACATCAACGGGGTTAATTTACCCGTGGATGGGGGGCGAACTAAAAGTTTGTAGTTTATTCTTTCACCAACTTGACCACCCGCGTTTGCGGGCCACTTTGAAGCCAACAATAGTACAAACCGGGCGCGAGGTGGCTGGCCGTTATTGTTATGTCTTGTTGCGGGTTTTTCGGCATATTCAAGTGCCATACCCGCTGCCCAAGGGTATTGTATAACGCCACCGATTCGACGGGGTATTCGGGAGATAAAACGGTAAAATGGTCCACAAACGGGTTAGGACTAACCGATATTTCCAAAAGAGAAACCTCCCCTGCCGCACTGGAAGTCCGGTAATAACAATCGGGTTTATTGTAAAACAAATACTTGGGTGATTGGTAATTGGTTTTGGAGTCATGGTAACAACGCAACCATTCGGGGATAAATTCCGGGACGACGGCCCCGTACATTAGGCCCTTCCCGTGGGTTCTAGAACTGCCTATTTTTTCAATGTATTCGTAAGCGTAAAATTCAGCCGAGGGGTCGATCCAATAGTCTACCGACTCTAAATAAAAAGATTTTAAGGGCTGATTATCCACTAAAATGGTATCAATGTTCATTACCACTAATTCGACGTCAATTATCTGCGCGTTAAAACCCAACAAATTAAATACCGCGGTGTCTCCTTCGTTTAGCCCAAAATCATACACCAAACGAAGAGAATCGTTGTGCCGGAAAAACACTTTTTGCCCCGTTTGATGTAATAAATTTGGGCCTACCTTCCGATAGTTCAGACTGTCCACCAACGTGTCACCCGCGGATTCGTGGATAAAATAATCCTTGAGCGGATGCGGAGTACCCCCAATGAAATTGACGGGAACATTGTATACCCACGTGGCCCCGATGGGCGCAAATTCGTACTGGGCAGTGAGCGTAGGAATCCACAAAAAACAAGCAAAAATGAAGGTTAAGTAGCGATTGGCCATAGATGTAATTGTTTTGATCTTTTAAATGATATTACAAATTTACACCAATAGCGTGCGCTGCATTTTGCCAAATGCCTATTTGCCAAAAAATAGCCAATTCCCGCCCGAAATAGTTACTCCGGGCGGGAAATTGGAGTCCTTTTATTGAATTTTAACCGGGAATACTACGTCAAAATCCACTTCGCCGCCGGGGTTGGTGGCGTTGGTTTTGTTGGTCGGTTCGTGGTACAGTTTGATGTTCACCGAACCCGATCCGGCGGCCGCCGTTGTCCACACCGAGGTGATACCAAAGGGGTTGTTGGCACTATCGGTATTGAGGCTGCCAATTGTGAGGTTGGCACCGGTAACGGCATAAGTGAACAGGTGATCCACGCTTTCCTCTTCAATTTCCTCCGTGATGTCAATTTCCGGCGTAACGCTGCGGTCGTACACGTGCAGGTGCGCCTGGATATTGCCGGTATTGGCGGGAATTTGAATTTCGTCAATGGTATTGGCCACGCCGTCGCCGTCGGTATCATCCCAATAGAATTTTTTGTCAAAATTGGTACCGGTCAAATGCACTTCAATCGTGGTGATGTTTTCTTCGGCGGTGTCTTCGCCTTTGTCGCAAGCCGAAAAAGTAGTGAGGGCGAGCAACAAGGCTGCCAATGCGGATAATTTTTGTGTGTTGTTCATTTTTTGAAAAAACTAAAAAGTTGTTGTGGTGAAAAAATTTGAAAAAATGTATCAAAACGTGCATTTGGCGCGTATTCCCAGGTTAAAACCCGGCTCATCGGCGTAAAAACGGAAAAAATTCAGGTATTCGCGGTAACGGACATTGGTCAGGTTTTGGCCCGAAAGCCCCAACTCCCATTGGCGTTTGCCGCGTTGAAAACTGTATAATACATCGGTGCTAAAGGTGGTGAAGCCCTCCGGGGCTGGCATGAGCAATCCCGCTTCGGGGATACGCGTTTGCCGGGCCACCGATTGGGCCATTGCCCGCACCGTAAGATTCTTTTTTTGCCATTTTACGCCGAATTGAACCCGATTGGCGGGCATCAGGGGTAAGGGATCGCGACGGGTACTGCGGCCATCGGTCGAACGGAAGATCCGATCGGCGTGCAGCAGCGATAACCGCGATTCCAACGCCAGTCCTGCCCACAAAGGGGCCGAAACCTGGGCATCCAACCCGGTAAATACGGCATCTGCCTGTTTGTAAAAATAAGCGGGAAAAGGCCCCCGAACGGTCACTTTTACCGTGTTCTGAGGGTCGAGATAAATAAAATCCCGAATGGCGTTGCGGTACACCGACACGGCTATTTGCCAACCGTTATCACCCGGAGCCGTGTACTGAAACGACAGGTTCGTATTCCAGGCTTTTTCGGAAATCATACTGCTATCGCCTTCTTCGTAAGTACCCGCGCCGTGGTGAACGCCTTTGGCAAACAATTCATACACCGAAGGCGGCCGCCAGGCGTACCCCGAGTGCAGGGTAACGGTGGCGCGTTCGTTGAGGTGATAATGCACACCAGTGGTCCCCGATACGTTGCCAAATTGCACCCAGCGGTCAATATTGCGGCTGCCGTTGCCCTCGGTGACCACGTGGCTGGCCCTAAAATCGTAACGCACACCCAATTCCCATTCCCACGGAATATCGTGTTCGTGCCAACGCTCCACCGCCCACAAAGAGCCACCAAACGCATTGTAATCGGGGATAAATGCCCCGCGATTGACGTAATTGGTGGCCTGAAACAACTGAATACCGCCCTCACTCCGCCACGCGCCTCCGCCAAGGTGTTCGGCCTGTACGTCGAGGGTATTGGTCCAAAGCCGAAACGATACCTGTGGTTTGTCGGCGGCGGCACCGGTTTTGCGCACCACATCGTACTCGCGGCGGTGGTTAAACTGGTGGGTAAATGCAGCCATCAATCGCCAGTCGTCGTTGGGTCGAAAGGCCGTTTTCCAGCGACCGGAATAGTGTTCAATCCCCTGGTACGGACGGTCGAGGGCGTAAGTAAAGCGGTTGATATTGTTGATCGGTGTATCTAATTGGGTGGCCTGCAAAATTTGTTCAACGTTCCCCAAATGCGAGGCGCGCAAAACGGCCAGTCGTTGCGTTACACTTGAAAAGGTCAGTTCGTGTTGCCACCGTCCGCCGGGTTTCCATTCGGCCATACCCGCCACGTTGTATTCAGCGTGTCCCGTGTTGTGGAGCCAATAATTGGGTGCGCGCATATTGCCGCCGCGTTTGGCGGTGGCCTGCACCCGCGCCGCCCATTGGCGATTTCCCGACCGATAATCGAGGCTGCCTGCCGCTACACCGCTGCGGCCGTTGGAAAAACCACCCGCAGTAACCCAGCCACCCCAGCCGCTTTCGGGGCGCAGGGGTTCGGGTTCGAGTACAATGGCGCCGCCCATAGCACCCACGCCGTATTTTACGCCGGTGGCCCCTTTAATCACCGCTACCCGGTACGCCGAAAAAGCGTCAATTTCGGGGGCGTGTTCGCGGCCCCATTGCTGGCTTTCGAGCACCACGCCGTTGTTGACAATGGCAATTCGGTTGGAGTGCAAACCCTGAATCACGGGTTTGGCAATGTTGGAACCCGTTTGCAGGGCACTAACACCCGGCAGTTGGCGCACCATTTCGGTGAGGCTAATGGCCTGTTTGGCCGAAACATCGGCGCGGTCCACGAAGCAGATGGTTTCAATTTCCCGGCGCTCCACTTGTTTCCCGGCAATCAGTACTTCTTTTAACACCGTCGAATCGGCCGGAAAAACAATGTCAAAATCGGCCTTGGCCGGGCGGGTTTCGACTTGAAAACGGTGACTGAGGTAATTGATTTCCAACACGTAAGATTGGTCCGGGCATAAATTGCCGATGGAGTAAAAACCCTTTTCGTCCGTCTGCAAACGCAGGTTGTTGGAACGGACAAAAATTTGGGCAAACGGCAAGGGCGCATCAAGGCTGGCGCTGCGCACGTGGCCCTGCAAATGACTTTCGCAGGACTGTGCGTGCACCCATACCACCGTGGTCATCAGTAACCACAGCGATACCATACACTTGATGGCCATTTTTGGGTAAAATGGCATAAAGCAACAGATGTTTAACAAGGGAATGACCCGACAAGCACTTCGAATCGGTAGGTTTTGCGCATGAGAAATTTGGGATATACCCATATTGTGATGCACAAAACCACGCGACGCTCAGCGTAACATGTCAGGACAAAGTGGGCCGGTAGATACTTCGGCGTTGTGAATAAAAAGAATTACACCGTTGGCGGGCCGCGTTGACGGTTGGTATCGGTGGGTTGGGAACTCAACACCACGGATACGGGCAAGAAACCGGCGGTTATTGGCGCATCGGTGAGCGTTTGGCGCACCATTTCTGGCCATTCCGGCAATACATGCGCCTGCACCAGATAATCGCAAAGGCTGCAATCTTCGGTGAGGTAGTGCGCATCGTGAAGGTGGGCACTTTGGTCGTCATCGTCGCGCTCCAGCGAGCACACTTTCATTTCCTCGTGGTGGTGGTGGCTATTGGTCAGGACGTGCACGGTTTTACCCGTTGCCGACAACAGGACCACAGCCAATAAAACGACCGCCGAAAAGGAGCGATATGAAAGCGCGAAGATTCGCATAAAATAATCGAACGCAAAAGTAGCAGAATTGTTCGGCTTTACAAAAGTCAGAGTAACTTTGGGACATGAAGGCGCAAATCAACCATTATTGGGCATTAGTCAGTTTCTACGTGGCACTCCTGTTTTTCCGGGGGTACACGTTTGGTGGCAGCGACCACGTTGATCTGTTGTCGTACACCCGCTACCTGATGCAGCCGGATTTGTATCCCCACGATTTTTTCGTGCAACAATTGGCCGAACGCACCCCCAATGAACGCACGGCGCTGGCTTGGTTATTGGCCCAAACGGGCAATCTGCTGGAATGGGTCTGTTTTCTCCTGCACGCGACCGCGACACTGGCATTACTGGCGGCACTTTACCGCATCGCCGGGTTGTTTATTCAACGGTCCGTATTGAGGTGGGCGGCGTTGTTTATCCTATTTTTCCCACTTTCTTTTTTCAACCTCGGCGGCAACGACGTTTATTATAACCTCCTGATTAACAGTAGTTTGGCCAAAGCCTTGGGTGCCTGGGCTTTTTGGTACGCGTTGCAGCGGCAATGGGCCGGATGGGCCGCTTTGTGCACTGTTGCGGCGGTGTTGCACCCCGTGGCGGGCAGTCAGGTATTTTTGTTGTCGGCGGCGGGTGGCGTAGCGTCCGGGTGGTCGGGCGGTATCCGGGCATTGCGGGGTTTGGGAATGGCGGCAACGGCGGTACTGGCCGCGCTGATTCCCTACGGCGGGTGGTTATTCAGCCATTATAACAGCGCGCATGTTTCGCCCGATCTTTTGTACGAAATAGTAGATTTTCGGATTGCGCACCATTTTATTCCCGCCCGAATGGGTTCAATAAATTACGGCCTGTTGGTGCCGTTATTTACCGTTGGTTGTTTGTTTTTTTGGCAAAAAAGCCGCTTTGTTTTGGGCGTTTTTGCGGGTAGTTTATTGCCACTTCTGGTGTATATTGCCGTCACCGAAGGGCTGCATTCGCCCGCGTTATTCGCCACGCAATGGTTCAAAACAACCATTTGGCTCAAGTTTTTTTCGGTGGTAGCGGTGGTGGCGTTTATGGAGCGTTTTTTAACCAAAAAAGAAATATACCAATTTCAGCGTTGGCGTTTTTGGGAAAAAAGGCATCTTTCATTGGAAAATTCGATACTGATTGTGGCAACGGCGGCCCTAATGGCCATTATGTACGTGTATCCGCAAGGGTTGGTGGGCAAACGCACGTACCAATTCCCATTTTCGCACTGGAAAAATGACCCCGAAGTGGATATCGCCCAACAAGCGGCCCAACTAACGCCCCCCGACGCGGTGTTTTTGCA
Organism: Chitinophagales bacterium; assembly: GCA_013298845.1. GTDB lineage: Bacteria > Bacteroidota > Bacteroidia > Chitinophagales > Saprospiraceae > M3007. The sequence goes on along the minus strand of JAAFJN010000001.1, from coordinate 386,434 downwards.
GCCTGGGTCGGTGAGTGCGTTTAAATATTTTAGCCAACGCAGCAGTTACGTGGATATTAAGGCCGTGGTGCACCATCAGGCGGGTATGGCGGCGTGGTACGAACGGGTGGGAAAAGTGTACGGACTCCACCACGCCAACCGGGATTTTGGGCAAAGTTTGTACGCTCAAAGCGACGCGGCGTTTGGTCAATTAACGGCCCGCGATTTTTTGGCCCTTCGGCCCCTGGGGGTGACGCATATTTTGGCGTATCGGTCGCAGGTATTGCCGTTTCCGGTGGTTGCGCAGAACGACGTTTTTGTAATTTACCGGCTCACTTTGCCGGGGTTATCTTTGGCAAAAGCACCCCAGCCTGAATAGGTTTTTTGGCCTTTTAACGGCCCCGACGATTGGAACCAATGGCAAACGGCGGCGGCGAGGGCATCGGTGGCGTCGAAGTATTTTTCCTGAAATTTGCGTTTAAGGATATTCTCCAACATACCGGCTACCTGTTCTTTGGAAGCATTACCGTTGCCGGTGACGGCCTTTTTGATTTTTTTGGGCATGTACTCCGTTATTTCCAGTCCGTTCACCATACCGGCGGCCATGGCCACACCCTGGGCGCGGCCCAATTTGAGCATGGATTGCACATTTTTGCCAAAAAACGGCTCTTCGATGGCCATTTCGGTGGGTTTATACTGCCGGATGATATCCTGCACCTGTTCAAAGATATACTTGAGTTTGTCGGTATGTTCTTTGCTGATATGCCCAAAAGTGAGCACGTTTAATTCCACGACGACCAATTCTTTTTTGGAGGCATCGAGAATGGCAAAGCCGAGAACATTGGTTCCGGGGTCAATGCCGAGGATACGTCTGGTGGTGGGTTCTGTCATGGAGATATAAATTCTCCGCAAAAATAAACCTAATTTTTCGGAACAACATCACAACTTCTTCCGGCGCTCCATCAGTTCGCGCCAGGTGGTGAGTACAATACCGTTGTCGGCAATGTATTTTTTGAGTTCGGGCGATTGCATGGCCAGCAAATCACCGCGCCGCACCGTGCCCGAATCCGAAATGTGTTCAAAAACTTCGGTGGGGTGGGTGCAGTGCATAATTACCATCGTAACGCCCGGCTGGAGGTCCTTGAACGACGCGAGGTATTGCTCGGTGGCGATTTTTTGCAATTGCGCATCGGTGAGGGTCGAATCCGACGGATATTCAAAACCGTAGGAAACGTTGTGCAAATCGTCCAAAACGGGCAAACCAGCGTTCCAGAGCATCGTGCCGATGGCGGTCGTTTGTTCCATTGAAAAACCCTGACTGCCAATTTGTTTAAAAATCATGGAATTATGGCCGCCGGGGAACATCACCGGGATTTTTTGTTCCATACCGAGTTGGAGGTATTTTTCCAAAAATTCGGGCTTGGCAAACAAGGTGCCCATGTGCGAATCGAGGTGCGTAGGCGTAAAACCCATCGTGCGCGCCCGGTCCAACTGACTGCGAATTTCGCGGTCAATTTCCTCCGGCGTGGCGTGTTGCACCACCTCGGCAACGCTTGGCCACAGGGCACCTTCTGGGTCGGTTAACCCGGGTACGGTCATTTTACCGGCCAATGGCCCCCAACGATAATCTTGCCATTCGGAGGTGAGGGTCAGGTGCAACCCGGCATCTACCGTGGGATGCCGCTGGAGATAATGAAAAAAGCCGGGGACCCACGGGCAAGGCATCATTACACTCATCGAAGTGGCGACTCCTTTTTCGGTGGCGGCAATGGCCCCGTCGTTGGAATCGTAAGACATCCCCACGTCGTCCACGTGCAAAATGAGCACTTTGGCATTTTTGGGAAATCCTAATTTTTCGGCGTAGGTCTGGCTCCGCAGCGGAGCGGCCAACAGGCAAAAAGCAACAATGATCGGGTTGATATTCATATTCAAGAAACCGGGTAAAAATGAACACAAATAAAGGTCATTTGCCGGACTGCGCATCGTTAGAATTGTATTTTTTCAAAAAACAAAAATACCTTTGTTCGCGCCGACTTTAGAAGATATTTCTTAACTAAAGTTAATGAAAGGCGGTTTTGCATGACCGCACCTTTGTGCCATATTTAGTAATCACACTAAAAATTGGCTTTTATCATGCAAAAACACATTTTTACCTTACTGCTTTTGTGCTTCGGCGCGGCAACAATGGGCGCACAAAACCTCTTCCAAACGGTGCGCGGAACCCTGCTCGATCACGATAGCCGCCAGCCGCTCGTTGGGGCGCAGGTCGTTGTCATCAACAGCGAACCCCGCAAGGGTGCCATTACCGATGCCGACGGTCGGTTTCGGCTGGAACAAGTGCCCGTCGGTCGCATTGCCTTGGATATTACTTACCTCGGCTACGAACCCTTGCAGGTGCCCAATATCGTCGTCAATTCGGGCAAAGAAGTGGTGCTGCAACTGACCATGCAGGAATCGGCCCAAAAAGTGGGCGAAATCACCATTGTCGCCACCCAAAACAAAGGGGAAGCCCTCAACGAAATGGCGCTCATTGGCGCACGGTCTATTTCGCCCGAAGAAACGAACCGGTACGCGGGTGGTTTTAACGACCCATCGCGCATTTTGTCCAATTTTGCCGGTATCTCCAACACCCAAGACGGCAGTAACGACATTATTGTGCGCGGCAACTCCCCCAAATACGTGCAATGGCGCTTAGAAGGCGAACAAATGACCACGCCCAACCATTTTGGCGACCAAAGCGCCGTGAGCGGTTCGGTGAGTATCCTGAACAACAATATCATGGCGTCATCCGATTTTTACACCGGGGCATTCACACCCGAATACGGCGATGTGTTGTCGGGCGTGTACGATGTTCGTTTGCGCACGGGCAACAACGAACAATACGAGGCAGTATTCGGATTTGGGCTACTGGGCACCGAAATGACCGTCGAAGGGCCGTTTAAAAAAGGTTACGGCGGTTCTTTTTTGGTCAATTACCGCTATTCGACCATCGGTTTGGGCAGTACACTGGGCCTTATTGACGGAATCAGCGGGGTGCTTAATTTCCAGGATGCCACGTTTAAAGTGGTGCTGCCCACGCGTAAAGCAGGCGTATTTTCGGTGTATGGACTGGGCGGTGCCAGCAGTTTTAAATTTGAGGACGTAACGCCTGCGTTGTGGGAAACGCCGGGCGACAACTACACCCAAACGGAAATTCGGGAGGATTTTGAGAAAAAAACGCACCTGCTCAACGTTGGGCTAAAACACAGCCTGAATATGGGCAAAAAAGGGCTGTTAAATACCTCCGTCACCTACTCCAACGATGGTATTGAGGACCTGTTGTTTCAGGCGGGTCTCGTTCAAATTTTGGACGATAACGGCGAAGTGCTGCGCGATTCGGTCATTAGCAAACGCCGCAGTTTTGAAGGACAATTACAACGCCCGGCCTACCGCGCATCGATGACCTACAACCACAAATTTAATGCGCGCCACAAAGTGCAAATTGGCACCAAATACACCTTGTTTGACTTCCAATTTACCCAAAAACAATACAAAGATGCCGTTAATCCGCCGTTTGTACTGCTCGATTTTGATGAAAACATCAGTACGGTACGCAATTTTATAACCTGGAAATACCGCCTCAGCGACCGCCTGAGCATGGTGTCCGGGGTCCACAACGTGAATGTTTTGCTGAACAACAAAAACACTTTTGAACCCCGCCTTGCCGTGGATTGGAAACTTACCCCTACGGCTTCTGTACACGCGGGTTACGGCCTGCACAGCACCATGGAAAGTGTGCACCATTATTTTGCCAAAATCCAGCAGCCCGATGGCTCCATTGTAGAACCTAACCGCGACCTCGATTTGCTCAAAGCGCACCATTTTGTGTTGGGGTATGAACAGCGTTTGGGGAAAAACATGCGCGCAAAACTGGAGGTGTACTACCAGAACTTGTACAATTTACCGGTCGAAAACCTGGATACGAGTTATTTTGCGACCATCGTCGAAAACCTCGATTTTCGGTACGTGGACCTGGTCAACAAAGGCACGGGAAAAAACTACGGCGTGGAATTTACCCTCGAAAAATTCTTTAGCGCAGGGTACTATTTTATGCTCAATGGCTCGTTGTTTCAGTCCAAATACACGGCTTTGGACGGGGTAGAGCGCAACACGCCGTTTAACGGGAATTATTTGGCCAATGTCCTTTGTGGCAAGGAAATTCAGGGTTTGGGGCGAAAAAACAACCAAACACTGGGGCTAAATGCGCGGGCGTTTATTGCCGGGGGCCGTAAAATCATCCCCCTTCTCCGCGATGCCCAGGGTAACCTCGCCGTGGACCCGGCCAATAACCGGCTTTGGGACTACGACCGGGCCTTCGAAAACAGCCTCGAAGATGCGTACCAAATTCAGGTTTCTATGAGTTACAAATGGAATAAACAACGCGCCACCCACGAGTTATTTCTCAATTTGGACAATATTACCAACCACAAAGGGAAAATTTCGGAATTCTACGACGAAAGCAAACCCGGCAAAGTGGGATACATGACGCAATTCGGCTTTTTCCCCAACCTCATGTACAGGGTTTATTTTTAGACATTAGAAAAAAGACATTAGACGTTAGACAAAAGACATTAGACGGAAGACATTAGATACAAGATATTATCGGGTACCCAACCCGAAAAATATACATAAAATGCCGTTGTGTGGCTTTGTCATCCAGAAGGGATCCGTGGGATCAAAATATCGGGCAAAAAACGCGGAGAGAAAAAAGTAAAAAATGCCTTGGATGCGCTTTGAATGCACACGCTTAAACTTATGATGTTTTTTCTAAAATCCCATACCCATAGATCCCTTCTGGATGACAAAGCCACACGGCGTTTTTTTACTGATTTTTTGTGCGGCGGCCCGTGTACCCGAATATCTTGTATCTAATATCTTCCGTCTAATATCTTTTGTCTAAGGTCTTCTAATATCTCAAAAAATCCCGGAGACGCTCGGCTACCTCCGTGCCGGGTTCGTGCCAAAGACCGCGAATACCCACTTTTTCGGCGGCCTCGATATTGGGCATTAAGTCATCAATAAACACCGATTCTTCGGGTTTTATTTCGGCGTCGCTCAGGACGTATTCGTAGGCTTCAAGGTGGGGTTTGCGGAGGCGAATCAGGTGCGAATAATACACGGCATCGAAATAAATGGACTGAAAACCGTCAATTCCGTGTTCGCGCAGCAGGTACGCGTCAATCCAATCGGCGTGTATTTCGTTGATATTGCTCAACATAAATACCTTGTAGTGTTGGCGCAACTGCAACAGCATATCAAAGCGGTGGCGGGGCATTTCGATAAAAATGGAATTCCACAAATTGACTACCTCTTCCGGGGCGATGTGCGGCGTGACGGCCATGCGCAGCGCATCCACAAATTCTTCGGACGACAGGCCACCCGTTTCGTACAATTCAAATACTTGCCGCTCGCGCAGTTGGCCCGTGGCTTTTTCAAACTGGTCGCCGTAAAACTGGCGCAGCCCCCGTTCTATTTTGGGTAAGTCGAGATCGAACAGGACATTTCCAAAATCAAAAATGATATTTTTTACTGTTTGCATAATATGTACTTTTGCTGCCTTAAATTCTAAAGAACATCCATGTCACCGGCACCCGCACTGTACAACGAAGTACTCAAAATCGTCTCCGCTACCGATACCAACAGCCGGGAGCAGGTCATGGCGTTATCGGTGCTGATGGAACGCCTTTTTTTTGAAGCCACGCGCCAGGAACAAATCGCTTTTAGCACGCTTTTCGCCCGAATGTGCTACGTGGGCCACCGCTACCAATTCAACCCCGATACGTTGCAGGTGGTGCATACCTTTCGCCGGGTGGCGGCAAAAATACGACAAGGACGCGAAGGCCGCGACAAAGATGTGCGCCTGGGGGTAAAAGCCCTTTCGGAAACCATTTTGGTGCTGTACAAAGCCGCATTACCGCCCGAATTGCTCCCTTTTTTCCCCGGTGCCAACGACTGGACTTTCCAGCCGCCCGATATTTGGGACTTTAAATCCGTGGCCCGGGTGGTGGCCCTGCGCGATAACCCCGAACAACGCCTCCTGACCGTGGTGGACGAAGACGAACCCACCGTGGAAAAACAAGTGCGGTACGATATTCCCGAACGCAACGAAAATTTCCGGGCCACCATCGAACTCCTGCGCAAAGTATTTGGCTTTCCGGTAACGCTTCATTTGCTGGAAGTGGACATTGACCGCGACGGCGTGTACCGCCCCAAAGCCTTCGTGGTGGAACCCGATTATTTGATGGATGTGTCGGCCATTGCCGATTGTTTCAAAGATACCGGCCCCGAACCGTTGAGTTATTTGGTTAAAAAGTTTTTGCCCAACGAAATAAATGCCTCCAAACACATCGGGAACGTGGCCAACTACTTTCTCGACCGCCTGCTGAACGAACCCACCGCCAGTTTCCCCGATTTGTTTAAAGAAACCTTTCGGGTATCGCCCCTCGTGTACGCGCCCATGAGCGACGCCGAAGTGCGGGATATTTACGAAAAAACCAAAAAACACTTCGTTACCCTCCATCTCATGGCCAACGGCGGCCTGGTGCGCGAAGAAATTGACCCACAACACTGCTTTTTGGAACCTTCGTTTTTTAGCCTGCAATACGGTATTCAGGGGCGACTCGATTTGTTTTTTCACAAAGACGAACGCGCTGCCATTGTTGAATTAAAAAGCGGCTCGGTGTATAAACCCAATAAATACGGCATTTCGCGGTCGCATTTTACCCAAACCCTGCTCTACGATTTGCTCGTGCGCTCGGTGTACGGGCGGCAAATTGACCCGGCCAAATACATTTTATACTCCGGTCAACCCGAAAAACCGCTGTGTTTTGCACCCACCATCGAATCGGAGCAATGGGAGGCCATTCAGGTGCGCAACCAAATGGTGGCCATCGAGCGGTTATTGGCCAATATTAAACCCGGCGACGAAACGGTGCCGCTGCTCGAACGGCTGCGGTCTTTTAGTTTTAAAGGCAAAGGTTTTTTGGAGCGCGACATGGTCAAATTTGAAGAAAAATACCAACGCTGGTCGCCCGTGGAAAAAAAGTATTTCCTCGCTTTTACCGGGTTTATCGCCCGCGAACAATGGATGGCCAAAATTGGGGAACAGGGCGATGATACCGCCGGGGGCCACGCAGCACTGTGGCGCAGCGACGCGCAGGAAAAACGGGCGGCTTTTTCGATGATTAGCCACCTCAAAATTGCCGAAAACTGCGCCGATCAACCAGACCCTTACATTGTGTTTGAACGCAGCGGCGACACCGAAAAACTGGCCAATTTCCGCAACGGCGACATTGCCGTGTTGTACCCCTCGGAGGGCGACGACGATAGCGTGCTCCACCACCAGGTGATTAAATGCACCATCACCGAATTGGGCGAACAATACATCCGGGTGCAGTTGCGCTTCCGGCAGTTCAACTTGCAACCCTTCGCCACCGATACCCGCTGGACCTTAGAGCCGGATATGATGGAAACGGGTTTTGCGGCCATGTACCGCAGTTTGTTCGATTGCCCCACGCCCCTGCCTAAAGTCCCGGTTGCGCCCATGCCCGTCGTGGATATTCCGCCCGTGGCCGACATGACCGAGGAGCAATTTGGGCTTTTGCACAAAATGGTGCACGCGCCCGGTTATTTTTTGTTGTGGGGGCCGCCCGGCACCGGAAAAACCAGCGTGATGATCCGCGAATTTGCGTGCACAATTTTGGAGCAAACCAACGATAATTTATTGTTACTGGCCTATACCAACCGCGCCGTGGACGAAATTTGTGAAGCGCTGGAAAGTATTGGCGGCAACGTGCGGGAGCAATACCTGCGCATTGGTTCGCAACACGCCACGGCGGCGCATTTTGGCAACCAATTGTTGATTCGTAAAATTGCCCACGCCGATACCCGTTCGGCATTGATTAAAACCATCGAAGGGCACCGGATTTTTGTGAGTACGGTCGCGTCTTTTTCGCAAAACAGCGATGTATTGCGCATTAAAAAGTTCCAAAGGTTGCTCATTGACGAAGCCAGCCAGATTTTGGAACCGCAGTTGAGCGGCCTGTTGCACAAGTTTCCGCAGTTTATTTTGGTGGGCGACCACCGCCAACTTCCGGCCGTAACCGCGCAACGCCCCGAAAATACGCTCGTGCAAGACCCCGACCTGAACGCCGTTGGGTTGCGCGACCTGCGGGAATCGTATTTTGAACGCCTGTACCGCCGTTGCGAGGAGCAAAACTTGACGGCGCATTTTGGGCGATTAAGCGCGCAGGGCCGCATGTGCGCCGCCGTGATGGAGTTTCCCAATCAATATTTTTACGGTGGTTTCCTCAAAGCCATGTTCCCCAATGGCCCCGATAACGCGGTGCAATTCCGGCATATTCCGGTGGACAATACGGCTTTGATCCACAAAAAAACCAACCGCGCCGAGGCCGAAGCGGCGGCGCAGTTAGTGGTTCAATTTCAGAAACAATGGGCCGAAGCGGGCAAACCCTGGCACCCGCTGAAATCGCTGGGCATTATTACGCCGTGGCGCGCCCAAATTGCCCAACTCCGCGAGTGCCTCAGCGAACACGACGTGCCACCCGACGATATTACGATTGACACCGTGGAGCGGTACCAGGGCGGTGCCCGCGACATTATTATTGTGTCGTGCTGCGTGAACTCGCCGTACCAGTTACAGTCGTTGGTGAACCTTTCGGGTGAGGGCGTGGACCGCAAACTCAACGTGGCACTTACCCGCGCCCGCCAACACCTGATTTTATTGGGCGATGCCAATTTGTTGCGGTTGGATGAGCGGTATAAGGCGTTTATTGAGCAGTATGGGGAATAAAAAAATGCGCAGCAACTTTGCCCAAACAAAGTCACTGCGCATTTTTTTTTCTTACGCGATGAGGCTATGGTTAATCGCGGCTACCCATATAACGCAACAAAAGGTAAAGCAATTGGACCAAGGCGGCCAAAGCAGCGGCAACGTAGGTCATAGCGGCCCAGAACAAGGCATCTTTTGCGCCATTGTATTGCTCGCCACGGGCCACGTTACTGCTGTCCAACCACGCCAAAGCGCGGCGACTGGCGTCAAACTCAACCGGGAGCGTTATTAGGCTGAACGTTGTGGTAATACCGTAAACGATGAGGCAGATCAATAACATGCCTTGTCCCATCGAAGACATCATGGCCAAACTGAACATGAACAAATACTGCTGGATATTCGCCGCAACGTTCACAATGGGTACCATTGCCGAGCGGAACTGAAGCATGTTGTACGCCGTGGCGTGTTGCACCGCGTGACCACATTCGTGCGCCGCAACGGCAGCCGCCGCTACGTTACGACCGTGATAGACCTCGTAACTGAGGTTAACGGTTCTATTTTGTGGGTTGTAGTGGTCGGTTAACTGACCTTCTACCTGAATAATTTCAACGTCGTTAATGCCGTAGTGTTTCAACATGGCATCGGCAACTTGGGCACCGCTCATTCCGTTGGTGAGGGGCACTTCGCTGTATTGATTGAATTTAGATTTTAAGCGCGCACTCAAAATGCCGCCAATAATCATAAAAACAATGCTGATAATCATTAACATAACTACAAGTTTCGTTTAGTGGATTTGATAAAATTTTGGTTTGTGACGTATACTTCTACACATCAGATTTTTGCAAAAACAAAGAGGCTATCTTGAATAATACAAAAACCCGATTAAGTTTAATACGAAAACTTCGGCAAAGGAATACAATCTTTTTTATTTTTCCCAATGCTTTGATCAAAAATATGCGATATCATAAACAGTACTGCGGCGGTGGTGGTTCAAATTAATCACAAAAACAGTGCTTTGTGATGAAGTTTTGGAGAGCCGTGACCTCGGCAGAGGTCAAACATTGGTAGCAATATGGACAGTTATTTCTAACGACCCCGGCGGGGTCGCACATTGGTGTCAATTGGATATAAGAGCCACTAATGTGCGATCTCTGCCGAGATCAAATGCGAGTGAGTGCCAAATATCTGTGACAATATGGCCAAAACCAACCCGCTAATCCAACAAATTCATGTCAAAACGCGATAAAAAGTCGCCAACTGCGGGGTTTTCGCTTTTCATCCGTTCTAATTTTTCGCGGGTGGATAGCGCGCGCGCGGGTTTGGGCACCTCTATGTTCGGGGACAATGATTCGTCGAACAGCACCTTTAGTTTAATCATCATGTCCTGCATTTGGTGGCGCAGGTAATCCATGATCTTGGTCATTTCATCTTTAATCAAACCGGCCTGAATGGACAATCCCACGGTAGCGACTACGGTTTTGTCCTCAATTTCCAATTTGGCCATGTTCAGGGCCTGCCGAAGCGAAGGCGATTCGGTGCGGGCGGCGTATTCGCCCCACGCTTTTTGGGTATTGGCTAAAGAAAAAAGGCTTTCGCGGCGGGCCAATTCGGCTTGTTCCACCTTAACGGCTTCCTCAAAATGGGTGAGGTTCAGCGAAAATTTATCGGCTTTTTTTAAGCCTAATTTAATCTCGGCGGTGAGGGTGCTGAGCGCATCTTTTCCCAAAGGAGCGGCGTTACCACCCTGGTTCGCGGGCGCTGCCGAAGCCGGATTGGGGGTGTTTTGCGCGGGAGAATTGGCCGTTATGGGCTTAGAAACGGGGGTTATGCTGGGGTCAGGAGTTTTTTTTTCCATGCCACCCATTTGGGCAGCCTTCACCGCGCTGTTAATCCGGCACATTTTGATGAGGGCCATTTCTACGTGCAGGCGTTTGTGGCGCGCCATTTTGTAGTTGATATCGCAGTCGTTGCACAGGTTAAGTCCCGTGAGCAGGAAAGAAGCGGGGGCCATTTGGGCCTGACGGAGGTAACGTTCGCGCAGGTTATCGCCCGTTTCGAGCAGGGCAAGGGTAGCGGGGTCTTTGCACACCAGAATATTGCGCAGGTGTTCGGCCAAACCATTGATAAAAATATCCGGTTCAAAACCCTTGCGCACAATTTGGTCAAACAGCAACATCAGGGCCGACAAATCCTCGGCCAATAAGGCATCAGTGATTTGGAAATAATAATCGTAATCTAAAACATTGAGGTTTTCGATCACGTCGGCGTAGCGGATATTTTTGCCTGAAAAACTGGTAATCCGGTCAAAAATAGAGAGTGCATCGCGGAGGGCACCATCGGCTTTTTGGCCAATAATGTGCAACGCGTCTGCTTCCGCTTCGATATGCTCTTGCTGACAAATTTTTTGCAGGTGCAACACCATGTCACCCGTGGTAATGCGCCGGAAATCAAAAATCTGGCAGCGGGAGAGAATGGTGGGGATAATTTTGTGTTTTTCCGTGGTGGCCAGGATAAAAATGGCGTACGGTGGCGGCTCCTCCAGCGTTTTGAGGAAGGCATTAAACGCCTGGTTCGACAACATGTGCACCTCGTCAATGATGAACACTTTGTACTGGCCTTCCTGGGGCCGGAAACGCACCTGTTCAATCAACGCACGGATATGCTCCACGGAGTTGTTGGAGGCAGCATCCAATTCGATGATATTAAAGGAGGCGTTGTCGTTGAACGAATTGCAAGAAGAGCAATTATTACACGCTTCGTAATCGGGGGTACGCTGCTGGCAATTGAGTATTTTGGCTAAAATACGGGCACAAGTCGTTTTGCCCACCCCGCGCGGACCACAAAAAAGAAAGGCGTGGGCCACGTGATCGGTGGCCAGGGCATTCTTCAGGGTAAGCGCAATGTGCTGCTGCCCCACCACGTCTTCGAAGCGTTGCGGGCGATATTTGCGGGCAGATACAATAAACTGACTCATGTGGCGGCGAAGATACGAAAAGTTTGAGATTGGAAGCCGTTAATATTTCCAGATCGCTTCGCCATAATCAAAATCGAGCAATACCTCGTCCATGATGGGATCTTTACCCACAACATACCCTTCTTTGAGGCTCAGGCCCCATATTTTGCTCATGTTTTGCCAATAGGTAGCGGCTACGGTTCCCCGGCTTTCTTTTATGATTTCGTAGAAGGGTTGACCGGTTTGGCGCTCCACCATTTTAATCAACATTTTACCTTCTTCCACGTACAAATCCTTGAGTTTTCCCTCGAGTTCTTCCTTGTGGATTTTTTTCTGCTGACGCGCATAACGGCGGTATTGCCGTTTGGTCTTTTCCTCTTTTTGCGCCATCAAATCTTCGTAGAGCATCACGGCCTGCTCGGCGTAACCCCGCACGTTGTTGGCGTAACGGCGGTAACGGCGCAGTTTGTCGCGGTCCGAGGGATTGGAAAATACTCGCCCGGAACGGATTTTGACGGTGTTGAGGGTCGCAATATAAAAAGTATCGCCATCAATAATTTCACGGCGCACCCACCCACCCGTGTTCACAAGTGTGTCGGGTCGGGTGTTTTGCGCCTGGGCAAATTGGGCGAAAAAACATAAAATAAGCGGGCAAAAAAACTTGTAGTACATAGTTGCTATTTGGACGGATAAAAACGAAAATTGCTACTAAAGCGCGTACCAAAGATAAGTATTAACACAAAAGCACCACCTTACTCCGGCTTACAACCGCAATTGGTGGTTTCCGGTTCACCTTTTTGGGGCAGATACGAAGCAGTTCCCGCCAATACCGCCCGGAGCAGTGCTTGTTCAACAAGACCTCCGTGCGCAGTATTCAGCGGATATTCCATCATTTGTGCGCTGGCAATTTGCACCAGCCCATGACGCAGTTCGGCACTCGGCTGATCAGCGAAATAGGTAGCCCACCAGGGGCCGCTTCCGTTTTATTCCGTTCCGAGTTTTTTTGATTTTCACCGGATCGCTGGGCGAGCCGGGCGCGTGGTAGCGGTTATAAGCCACTACGCTGTACGTGTAATATTCGCCGTCGCGCAGGTTTTGGTCCGCAAATTTCCAGTCTTTTTCCTCCGCGCCGTAGGTTGTAATACCCACGAGGTGTTTGGGATCATCGAAGTTGCCCGTTTGGTCGCCGTTAAACCGATAAACGCCAAAATAATAGGGCATTTCTTCGTAACTCAATATTTCACAAGCCTGCCACGAAATTTTGAGCGAATCACGGTTGCCTTTTACCTTACAAAACTCCACTGTAACGGGTGGGGTTTTAAATTTGGTGGCCACCTGCGGAATCAGGGCGAGGCTGTTGAACACCGTTTGGCGCAGCGAATCCTGCACTTTGAGGTTATTGCTCAACAGCGGTTTGGTCGAAAAAAACAAACTGCCGTTGACACCCGTCGTGGCCCGGTTCAACTCCACCTGGCGGTTGGTTTGGTCGGGTTTATCCCAGTTGGGGTCTTTGTATTGGGTGCCGTTGCCGATTTTGTAAATGGCGTGACCAATGTACAATTGTTTGCCGTAGGTGTGTTTGCTCCACCAGTCCACCAGCGTCCGGTAATCAGCCGCCGGAAACCCGATGCTCCAATAAATTTGGGGCGCTACGTAATCAATCCAGCCTTTTTGCAACCAGTTGAGCACATCGGCGTAGAGGTCATCGTAGCAGGTAATGCCCGCGTTGGTGTTGGAACCGTTGGGGTCGCGGCTGGCGTTGCGCCATACCCCAAACGGGCTTACCCCAAAACGCACCCAGGGCTTAATGCTGTGGATGGTTTCGCTCACGCCTTTGATCAATTGGTTGATATTATCGCGCCGCCAGTCGTAGATATTGGAAAAACCACGCGGATTGGACACAAACTGATCGTAATCGTCAATGTTTTGGCCGGGTTCGGGGTAAGGGTAAAAATAGTCGTCGAAGTGAATACCGTCCACATCGTAGCGCACCACCACGTCACGAACGACATTTTCGAGGTATTTGCGCACCAGCGTATTGGCCGGGTTAAAATAGTATTTGTTGCCGTACCGGAAAAACCATTCCGCTTTTCTTTCTTTGGAGAGCGACTTTAACGGGTGGGTCGGGTGCAAATTGACCGTATCCAGGTCCGTTGTGGCGCGGTAAGGATTGAGCCACGCGTGGAACTCCATGCGGCGTTCGTGCGCGGCTTTGACCATAAACTCCAGCGGGTCGTATTCCGGGGCCGGGCCTACGCCTTGCCGACCGGTGAGGTATTTGCTCCAAGGGGCCAGCGAGGTGGGGTACAAGGCATCACCGGCGGGGCGAATTTGTACAAAAACGGCGTTCATACCCATTGATTTGAGTACGCTGAGGATACTGTCGAACTCGCTTTTCTGCTGCGCAACGGTCAAATTCGGCGCCGAAGGCCAGTCAATATTCGCCACGGAAGCAATCCAGGCACCGCGCATTTCGGCAATGGGCGGCGTTGGTTTGATTTGTGCAAACAGCGCTCCACATTGAAGAACGGCCAAAAAAGAAAGATAAATAAGGCGTTTTTTCATAATTATATTATCGTAATTTGGTTGTTTCGAGGCGGCAAAGGTACAATTTACTCTTGTTTCTTTTTGGCCAAATGCTCCTCCGAGAGTTCGCCAATGGGTTCGGCGTCAATTCCTTCGGGCATATTAAAACTGCGGCGACTGGCGAAATTCGCATCCGAGCCACCACCGCCGATGGTACTTTTTATGCTGAGCAGTTTTTTTAACAAATCAAACCAAAACGAAGCCCCAAACGTAACGGCGATACCCGTCAGTATAAAACCAATCAATTTCACCAACCAACCGGGAATGGAACTGGCCTGATTGGGTTCGGTCCAGCCCAGTCCCAACGACGACTCCATGCCGTTCAACTGGGTACCCATAAATTGGCTGGCGTTGGTAATGTATTGCTTGAGCGAACTATCGCGTTGCACGGCCGGTAAGGTATCGGCGGCGGCAATGCGTTCGGCGGCTTCCACCATTTTCATGCGCAATTCGGGATCGGCCGACAAGCGGCGGTAAATGCCAATGGTATCGGCGTTGAGGCCCACCGCGAGCACCAAACCGATAAAAAACAAGCGCCATTTGGTGCCGGTAGCGTAAAAATCGGACGCGCGTTCCATCACCTGATCGAACCAATTTTCCATTTGGGCTTTGAAACCGCCCACTGTTCCGTTGGATTCGCGCACCAAAAAGCCCAACAATTCTCGCAGGTTTTTATCCTGGATATTGTCAATTTTTTCGGCCAGGTTGCCCCCCTCCATTTTTTGCAACTCATCGTGCAAAATAGCGCTAAACGTTTCTTTTTGCATCCAGGTGGGCAACGACGACGACGAGAACCAGGTTTTGGTCCGCTCCGCCGAGCACAACTGCTGAAAAAACTGGTGTTGTTCAAACTCCTGCCGCATGCCACCCAACATACCTTTTAAGGTAGATTGCAGGTGTTTGCCGCGCAGCGACAAAAACAACGAAATAATATCGTGCACCGTAGAGGATAAAATACTCATCAGGAGCAGCACGAGAATAAGACCAATGGCGACGCTTAAGATGGTTAACATGCGTTAGTTAGTTTGATGCGTTGTTGAGCAATAAATGACAATTATGGGGTGCTTTTTGAAGCATTTTAGATTTTTTCGAGGACGGTTTTAAAAAACGTCCAGAATTTTTGGAACGAAGCGATACTGGCTTTTTCGTCGGGCGAGTGGGCGTTAAAAATATTTGGCCCGAACGAAATCATGTCCAAACCGGGGTATCTTTCGCCAATAATGCCGCATTCGAGGCCCGCGTGGCAGGCTTCTACCACGGGTTTGTGGCCGAACATTTGTTCGTACAGGGTTTCCATTTGGGCCAATACCGCCGATTTGGGGTTGGGTTTCCAGCCCGGATACCCGTTGGCGTTGGTGATTTTTGCGCCCAAAAGATCAAACGGTGCCCGCACGGCGGCGGCCACGTCGGCTTTACCCGATTCAATGGCGCTGCGTTGCAAGGTGCCGCAGGCAAAATGACCGTCTTTTAACACAATAGAGGCCAAATTAGACGAGGTTTCTACCAATCCCGGCACGTCGGGACTCATACGGAATACGCCGTTGTGGGCGGCGCGAATGGCCGCAAGAAAGCGCTTTTGGTCGCGGCTTTTCATCACGTTGGCCGGTGTTGCGGCGGGGGTGCACGTAATATTCAAATCCGGTTCGACGGTCCCAAACTCGTCCATAATTTCGCGCACAATGGCGGCGAATGCCTTGTGGAAAGCGGCGGTTTTGGTTACGGCCACGGCGGCGCGGCTTTCGCGCGGAATGGCGTTGCGCACGCTGCCCCCCGTAAGTGCCCCGATGCGCAGACCACCTTTTTGGCAGGCATCGAGTACGCGGTTCATGATTTTATTAGCGTTGCCCCGGCCGGTGTTAATATCCATGCCGGAGTGCCCGCCTTTGAGGCCATTTACCACAATATCGAAGCCTTCGGCCCCGGCGGGTGCGGCTTCTTCGGCGTATTTCCAGTCAATATTGGTATCCAGGCCACCCGCGCAACCGATGGTAAACACGTGGTCTTCTTCAGTATCGAGGTTGAGCAGTATTTTTCCTTTCAGCAGTCCTTTACCTAAGTTTTTGGCACCGCCCATACCGGCCTCTTCGTCGAGGGTAAACAGCGCTTCGATAGCGGGATGGGAAAGGTCTTTGGCCGACAAAACGGCCATAATTGTCGCGGCACCGAGGCCATTATCGGCCCCGAGGGTAGTGCCATTGGCTTTTACCCAATCGCCGTCCACCAACATTTCGATGCCTTGTTGTTCAAAGTCGAAAATGGTGCCGTCGTTTTTCTGGTGCACCATATCGAGGTGGGCCTGCAAAATAACGGTTTTGCTTTTGGCGCGCCCGGGCGATGCCGGCTTTTTGATGATAACATTACCAAACGCGTCGCGAAGGGTTTCGAGACCTAGTTTTTTGCCAAAATCTTCGACAAACTGCGCAACGCGTTCTTCTTTTTTGGAAGGCCGTGGAATGGCGTTCAGGTCGGCAAAATGGTTCCAAACGGATTGTGGTTCAAGGGCACGTATCTGAGATGACATGTTTTTTGAATAATTTGATTGAGATGGCAAATGTAGGCAGCCGTATGTAATATTGTATTGTTGGGTGGGAATAAATGTTGGGAATAATCGCGGGCGGATTGGTTCGTAGTGAAATAGTCCCTAATTTTGCCGGAGATATATGTAAGGCATAGAGCACCATGAGCACCATTGATAAAATAGAACTTGATTATCTCTCCATTGACGATTACGACGAACTAAAGTCGCTGATGATTGACGCGTACACCAATATGCAGGATGCCTACTGGCAGGAGCGCCACATCAAAAAACTAATTAAACTCTTTCCCGAAGGACAGGCGGTGATTCGCGTGGGTGGGGTTTTGGCCGGTTGCGCGCTGTCCATTACGGTTGATTATAACGAATTTGACGACGACCACTCATACCGCGAAATAACGGGCAATTACACGTTTGATACCCATACCGACAAGGGCGATTACCTCTACGGCATTGATATTTTTATTAAGTCGGAGTTTAGGGGCTTGCGCCTGGGCCGCCGCCTCTACGATTACCGCAAAGAATTGTGCGAAAAACTCAACCTGAAAGGTATTCTTTTTGGTGGTCGTTTGCCCAATTACCACAACCACGCGTCGAACCTTTCGCCCAAAGATTATATCCAAAAAGTACGGGAAAAGGAAATTCACGACCCGGTGCTGAATTTTCAGTTGTCCAACGATTTTCACGTGCGGAAAATCATCAAAAATTACCTCAAAGGCGACAAAGCCTCGATGGAATACGCGGCGCTGCTGGAATGGATCAATATCTACTACGAAAAACCCAAGAAAAAACTGCACACCGATAAAATTGTGATCCGGCTCGGGCTAGTGCAATGGCAAATGCGCCCCTACAAAACCCTGGCCGAACTGATGGAACAGGCCGAGTTTTTTGTGGATGCCGTTTCGGGCTACCGCTGCGACTTTGTGTTGTTCCCCGAATTTTTTAACGCGCCGCTCATGGCCGAGTACAACCACCTCTCGGAACCCGAAGCCATTCGGCAATTGGCCAAATACACGGGTATTATCCGCGATGAATTTGCCAAACTGGCCATTTCGTACAATATCAATATCATTACCGGCAGTATGCCCGAAGTGGTGGACGGCACTTTGTACAACGTGGGTTACCTCTGCCACCGCGACGGCACCATTGACCGTTTTATCAAAATTCACGTTACACCCGATGAGGCGCGGGTGTGGGGGATGAAAGGCGGCGATTTCCTGCACTCTTACGATACCGACTGCGGGAAAATTGGTATTTTGATTTGTTACGACGTTGAATTCCCCGAACTCAGCCGCATTTTGGCGGAAGAAGGGATCAGTATTTTATTTGTGCCGTTCCTCACCGATACCCAAAATGGCTACTCGCGGGTGCGCCACTGCGCGCAGGCGCGGGCCATCGAAAACGAGTGTTACGTGGCCTTGGCGGGCAGCGTGGGTAATTTGCCCAATGTGCACAACATGGACATTCAGTTTGCGCAATCGGTGGTGTTTACACCCTGTGATTTTGCGTTCCCCACCACGGGCATCAAAGCCGAAGCAACGCCCAACACGGAAATGATCCTGGTGGCCGACGTGGATTTGGATTTGTTAAAAGAATTACACCAATTTGGCAGTGTGCGCAATTTGAAAGACCGCCGCACCGATATTTTTGAACTAAAATTATTGCCTAAAAAAGGATAAGAGCGTATCCGAATGTAAACAGGCTCTAATGACAAACGGCTTTCGAGGTTACCCCCGAAAGCCGTTTGTTTATGCGGTATTGACTAGAATTTAGTATTTAATACCCAATGACTTCAATGTTTCGAAGTCGAGGTTACCCACGGGCAAACCTTTGTCTTTTTGGTATTTTGTCAATGCTGCTTTGGTGCGTGAACCCATGATGTTGTCAATTGGACCTGGGTCGTAACCGGCTTTCAACAAGGCATCCTGGATTTGGCGGATGGTGTAACCCGTTACTTTGTCGCCGCACAATACTTCGCGCCAAGCGGTGAAACCACCGGGCTTCACGAGGGTGCGCTTTGTTACCGTAGCGTACTCGGCGGGAATAGTTTCGGTTGTTGTAAATTCAGCCGCTGCGATTGAACGTTTGCTGGAGTTGGTGTACTCGGCAGGAATCAACTCTTCACGTACAGAAGCGGGGCTAACCATTACCTGCTTGGTTACATTGGCGTACTCGGCAGGAATTACTTCTTCGCGTGATGAAGCCGGTGTTTTGATCACCTGCGTGGTTACGGTTTTGTACTCGGCGGGAATTACTTCTTCGCGCACAGTAGCCGCCGTTTTGATCACCTGGCTGGTAACGGTTTTGTACTCGGCGGGAATTACTTCTTCGCGCACAGTAGCCGCCGTTTTGATCACCTGCGTAGATACCGTTTTGTATTCAGCCGGAATAATTTCTTCGCGGGTAGTAGCCGGTGTTTTTACCACTTGGGTAGAAACCGTCGTGTATTCAGCGGGAATTACTTCTTCGCGTACAGAAGCCGGTGTTTTTACCACTTGGGTAGTTACGTTGGCGTACTCAGCGGGAATTACTTCTTCGCGTACAGTAGCCGCTGTTTTTACCACCTGCGTGGTTACGTTGGCGTACTCGGCAGGAATTACTTCTTCGCGGGTAGCGGCCGGTGTTTTGATCACGCGGCTGGTAACGGTTTTGTACTCAGCGGGAATTACTTCTTCGCGGGTAGTAGCCGGTGTTTTGATCACGCGTACCGTACGGGTGCCCGTTTTAGCCGGAACCGCGATGGTTTTAGTGCAACCTGCATCGGCAACGCCGCTGCCGTCGCAACCTTTGTTGACGCGCTTGGTAACGGTTTGGTATTCGGCAGCAACGTCCACTAAACACCAAACGAGGCAGTCGTCCGGGTTAGCACTCAGACAATTAGCGTCCGCTTTTTTCTTAACCCATTTTGTGCTGGCTGGTTTCACCTCGATGCGCTCCGTTACGGTTTCGAATGTTGGTTGTTTTACCTCAACGCGGGTAGTAGCGGCTTCGATTTCATACTGCTCGGTTTTATTTTCGTACACCGCTGGTACTTCCACCAAACGTTTAGAAGCCGCTTTTACTTCTACTTGTTCGGTTTTGGTTTCGTACACCGCTGGCACTTCAATAATGCGTTTGCCTTCGGCTTTCACCATTACGCGCTCAGTTTTGGTTTCGTACACCGCCGGAACGTCAATGAGGCGTTTGCTTTCGGCTTTCACCATGACGCGCTCGGTTTTGGTTTCGTACACCGCTGGCACCTCAATGAGGCGTTTGCTTTCGGCCTTTACCATCACGCGTTCGGCTTTGGTTTCGTACACCGCCGGAACCGCGATAACGCGTTTTGATTCTGGCTTTACCAAAACTTTTTCGGTTTTGGTTTCGTACACCGCCGGAACGGAGATTGAACGTTTAGAGGCTGGCTTTACCAACACCTGTTCGGTTTTGGTTTCGTACACTGCCGGTACCGAAATCGAACGTTTGGTTTCTGGTTTTACCATCACGCGTTCGGTTTTGGTTTCGTACACCGCTGGCACCGTAACAATACGTTTGCTGGCCGCTTTTACCAATACCTGTTCGGTTTTAGTTTCGTACTTGGCCGGAACGGGGATAAGGCGTTTTGACTCGGCTTTAACGAGTACCTTTTCAGTGGTATTTGAATACGTTGCTGGCTTTACAATTGTTTTAGTGCCGGCTGGTTTTACAACAACCTGCTCAGTGGTTTCTTTGTACTCATCAGGAATGAGACATTTAGCGTAACATTTGCCGGGTTGCGCATTTGGAATCTGCTCGCTTGGTTGAGCGAGTGCGGCAAACGAAACACTAAGGAAAAGGGGTAGTAAAAACTTGGATTTTCCCATAATAACTAAATTTCGGTTTAGTGAAATAATGATGTTTTGATAAAAAGGCCCGAAAGGACGCGCAAAAGTACATCGAACTACCCGTATATATGGTGTTCGCAGTGTTTTTTTTAGATAAATTATTTTGATAAAAAGGCGGGCTCTATTTGGGGTACGCCAAAAAATATTTGGTGACCCGCTGGGTGTACAAAGGCACATCCGAGCATTCGCTAATGCGCTTTACGGTCCCGTTATTGAACAAAATTTTGATGGGTTCATCTGATTCGTTGTAAGCCTGGTTACTTTCCAAACCTTCGAGAAACAGGTACTCTTCGGGGATTTCCGGCCCGTATTTCTCCCGAATGCGTTCGCGAACACGGGCTTTGTACGTTTCTTCAAACGGAGTGGTGCTCCATTCCAGGCGGTAGAGGCGGCGGTTCAGCAAACCACTGGCCAATAATTGCAACACCGGATCATCCGAATAGGCCCATTCTTTGAGGGCCATGGCAATATCCGTATCGTCGAGCCGGGCATAATGGACCAAAATTTCTTTTTTATCGGGTTCCATTCCGGGTTCCAACCGCAAAAACCACGCTAAACCCCGCGAAACTTCCACGGATTTGCCTTCCACGTACAAAGCCCGCGCCCGTCGCAAGGCCCGGGTTAACATCTGTTCGGCGGATACGTTGGTTTTGTGCAGATACACCTGCCAATACATGAGGCGGCGGGCAATCAGGAATTTTTCGACGCTGTAAATGCCCTTTTCTTCCACCACCAAATCGCCATTGTGTACCGATAACATTTTAATAATGCGGTCGTATCCAATCACGCCCTCGCTCACGCCGGTAAAAAAACTGTCGCGGTTGAGGTAATCCATGCGGTCCATGTCCAATTGGCCGGATACCAGTTGGTGCAAAAAATGTTTGTGGTATTGGTTGGAAAAAATGGCCATCGCCAATGTTAACCGCCCCGAAAATTCTTCGTTCAGGGCCTCCATAAACCAGGCCGATAATTGCTCGTGGTGGTAATCAATAATGGTGTGTTCCAGGGCGTGCGAATACGGGCCGTGACCAATATCGTGCAACAAAATAGCGGCGCAAACGGCTTCGGCTTCTTCTTCGGTGATATCAACGTCTTTTGAACGCAACACTTTAATGGTCTCTTGCATCAGGTGTAAGGCCCCCAAAGCGTGGTGAAAACGTGTGTGCAATGCGCCCGGATACACGTAATGCGCCAAACCGGTTTGCCGAATCCGGCGCAAGCGCTGAAAATAGGGGTGGTCAATCAGGTCGAGCAGGAGACCCTTTTGTACAGCGGTAAAACCGTACACTGGATCATTAAAGATTTTTTGCTTAATCATTAGGCAAAGATAGGCATTTGAACGCGTTTAGCCGCCGTTTTCCACACAGAAAATACGCCACATATAGTACGGGAAAGAAAAAATGCTAAATTTGCCCCACCTCTTTTTTACAGTCCTAAAACCAGTGAGACGGACGATGAATAAATTAACGAATAACAACTAACGTACAATTTAATGCGCAAACTTTTTCTGTTGCTTCTCGCGTTGCTGGGCGGTTTATGGTATTTTGCCGGTAAAACAAGCCAAACCAACTCCGATGCCAATCGCCCCAACGACCCTTGGGTATTTCGGTCGGTGCTCGACAAACAGCCCCGTATGATTACTTTCGCCCTCAACGACCGGATGTGGGCCGCTTATTCCACCGATTCCTGCTCCCTCTATAAAGTATGGGCGGGTGGCGTTGATTTCTCCGGCGCGGTGTACAACATGCGCCACGGACCACAACCCATGTCGCTGGGTAACTCCTGGATCGTAAACCAATACCGCCAACCCTGGGTCGTTAAAGTGAACAATGCCATTCAGCCGGTTTCTACCGATTACAAAGGGCATCGCTACACCGATGACGGACACGCCGAACTCATGTACGACCTCGTGCTGGCCGATGGCCGCCGCGTGCGCATCAACGAGCGGCCCGAATACGTGGAACAAGACCGCCAACCTGGTTTTGAGCGCACCTTCTCGGTCGAAAACTGCCCCGACGACGTGGAAGTGCAGTTTAAAACCAACGTTGCCTCCATTGCGCACCCCTCGAACCTCGCCGTAAAAGGGGGCAAACTGGATCAAATGCAATTTACATCGGTGAAATCGGGCGATGTTGACGTAATGCAAGCCACGGGCAACCTGGTTTTTGAAAACAAAAAAGCAGTAACGATGACCGCCATGTTCTTGTCGGTACCCCAAATTGAAAACGCCAACCGCCCCGAGGGCGACGACGAAGGCACTTTGGGCGAAGTGGTGGCCGTTCACCCCGGCGTAAAACTCATTGCCAAAAGCGATTGCCGCACCTGCCACAATGAGGCCGTAAAAACCGTTGGTCCGTCGTACATGGACATTGCGAAAAAATACAAAAACACACTGGCTAACGTCGAAAAATTGACGCAAAAAGTCATTAACGGCGGCTCCGGCGTGTGGGGCGTTGCCGCCATGAGCGCACACCCTAACCTCAAACTCGAAGATGCCAAAACAATGGTGAGTTACGTGTTGTCGTTGGACGAAGGCGAAGATGACGGCGAAGGTGGCGCATCCAAAACCGTGGATATCAACAGTATCCCGGCCGAAAAATGGCTCCAAGCCGCGTCCAATATCACCGACCGCGATATGGTGCCGGGACTGCGCGCAGCGGTGTACACCCTGCCTTCGGAGCCACAAACCATGTCGGACGTGAATTTTAACGCCAAACCAGCGTTGCAGGCGATTGTCCGGGAAGTGGATGCCGGAGGTGAAGATTTTGGCGATTTTAAAACCAATTTTGCCATTTTGGCCACCGGATATTTGTTTTTGGACAAAGACGAAAATGTGTTGCTCCAACTCAGTTCCGACGACGGTGGCAAATTGTTTGTTGATGGCAAATTGCTCGTGAACAACGACGGGCACCACGGCATGGACCCCAAAGAGGTGGAACTTGCCCTGCGCAAAGGGTACCACGACCTGCGCATCGAATATTTCCAGGCGGCCGGTGGCCGGGGCATTACCCTTAAATGGGCGCGCGCCGGAGACCCCGAAATGAAAACGATTCCCGCCACCAACCTCCAACACAAACGGGTGGAAGGTGAAGACTTGCCCGTGGTGATGGGCGGTACTGAAAATGCCATTCCCGGCGATGGCGCACCGCTGCGCGAAGTACACCCTTCGTACACCGTTACCCAGGCCCGCCCCGACCATTTCCTGCCCAAAGTAGCCGGTATGGACTTTTTGCCCGATGGCCGCCTCGTGGTATCCACCTGGGATGCCGTGGGCGGGGTGTATATTTTGAGTAATGTAAATTCCGGCGATCCGAAAAAAATTACCGTTAAACAATTTGCCAAAGGACTCGCCGAACCGCTGGGTTTAAAAGTCGTGGACGGGCAAATTTTTGTGCTCCAAAAACAAGAACTCACCCAATTGGTGGACAATAACGGCGACGATGTGGCCGACGAATACCGCTGCTTTGCCAAGGGCTGGCGCGCATCGTCCAATTTCCACGAGTTTGCCTTTGGTCTCGCTTACAAACCCGACGAAGACGCGTTTTACGCCGCTTTGGCCATTGCCATTATGCCCGGCGGTGCCAGTGCCCGCCCCCAAATTGTGGATCGCGGCAAAGTGGTGAAAATCAGCCGGAAAGACGGCTCCATTGAATTTGTCGCCCGCGGCCTGCGCACCCCCGACGGGGTAGGTACCGGTCCCGACGGCCAACTCTTTATCGCCGATAACCAGGGCGACTGGTTGCCCTCGTCCAAAATATTGCACGTGAAACCCGGCGCATTTTACAATTCCTACGCCGTGGATTCGGTGAATGTGGCGGGTATGGCCGTTCAACAACCCGTTGTGTGGCTCCCGCAGGATGAAATTGGCAACTCGCCCACCCAACCCATTTTGCTCGACGAAGGCCCGTACCGCAACCAACTTTTGCACGGCGACGTTTGCTACGGCGGTTTGCAGCGGGTATTTATGGAAAAAATTGACGGCAATTACCAGGGTTCCGTGTTCCGGTTTACCCAAGGGCTGGAAGGCGCTACGCACCGCATTGTGCGCGGCCCCGACAACGCTTTTTACATCGGGATGATTGGCAACCCCGGCAACTGGGGCCAGGAAGGCAAACTGTGGTACGGCCTGCAACGGATGCAGTACAACGGCAATTCGGCGTTTGAAATGCTGGCTGTTCGCGCCAAAACCAATGGCGTTGAAATTGAATTTACCGAACCGCTCCGCGAAGGCGACGGCTGGAACCCGGCGCAATTTGCCGTTCGCCAATGGTATTATCAACCAACGGTGAACTACGGCGGGCCTAAATTGGGCGAAACCGCTTTGCCCGTAAAATCGGCGACGGTATCGGCCGACCGCAAGCGGGTTTTCCTCGAAATTCCGGGCATTCAACCCAAACACGTGGTGCATATTCGGTTGCAAAACTTGCCGATGAGCGATTTGGGACACGAAATTTGGACGACCGAAACCTGGTACACTATGAACGCCATTCCGCAAAATGACCTTGGTACGGTACAAGCCGCTCCGGCTTTTGCGCAGCAACCCGATAACACCCTCAGCGAAAAAGAAAAAGCCGAGGGTTGGCAATTGTTGTTCGACGGTAAAAACCTCGCGCAATTCCACAATTGGGGCAAAAACACCGTCGGGAAATCGTGGATTGTAGACCAAAACGCCATTCACCTCGACGCTAAACCGAACCCCAACGGGCACTGGCAGGCCGCCGACGGTGGCGATATTATCACCGCCGAAGCCTACGAGGATTTTGAATTGCAATTGGATTGGAAAATTGGCAATTGCGGCAACTCCGGTATTATTTATTACGTGGTGGAAGATACAGCCAAGTACGATTACGTGTGGCAAACCGGCCCCGAAATGCAGGTACTGGATAATGCCTGCCATCCCGACAGCAAATATCCCAAACACCGCGCCGGGGACTTGTACGACCTGATTGCCTGTAAATACGAAACGGTAAAAGTGGCGGGCGAATGGAACCACGTGCGCCTCGTGAGTAAAGGCGGTAAGGTGGAACATTGGTTAAATAACCGCAAACTCGTGGAATTTCAGATGCACGACAGCGCCTGGGATAAATTGGTAGCGGGTAGTAAATTTAAAGATATGCCCGATTTTGGCAAGGCGAAAAAAGGTAAAATCGCGTTGCAGGACCACGGCGACCCGATTTGGTACAAAAATATTAAGATTCGTAAATTGTAGGATTAGCGACGAATAGTTGAGCGGCGCAGTATTGGATATTGGGTCGCTCAACTTTTTTGGTTTGGAGTAATACCGATGCTTTGGCCCAAAAAACTGTCCGATGGATCACTTTTTAAAAATAATAGAACCGTCTCACCAATGCAAGTTTTAACTTTCCTGACCATACTACTTTTAGCAACTGCCTGCAACGGACAAATTAACCCAGATTTGCCAAAAGAAAAGGAACACCCCAAATTGATAAAAAAACCGGGAAATGGCAACGTGCAATGCGGCCTGCAAGACAAAGCCGGTAACTTTTGGTTTGGAACCTCAGGCGATGGGCTTTATACATACGACGGAAAATCGTTTCGCCAGTTTTTGGAAGCCGATGGATTAAGCAGTAATGCTATCAACGATATTCTGGAAGATAAAGAGGGTAAAATTTGGATTGGTACGAAAGCCGGAATTTGTCTTTACGACGGTAAAACATTTGCGAAAATCCAGATCCCTTTACCCCAAAACCTGCCGCCGAACAAAAACAAGTCTTATCAAACGCAAGTTGTGCACGATATTATGCAAGACAAATCGGGGAAACTATGGTTTGCAACCATTGACGGTGTTTATATCTATGACGGTAAATCTTTTACGCTGTTTATAATTGATGGGGCGGCAAATGGCTTTTTGGGCAGCAACGATAAAGCGGAACGTATGTTAGAAGATAATGCAGGTAATATTTGGTTGGGTGGACGAACCAACGACGGCGTTTTTCGGTACGATGGTAAGTCGGTAACCCACTTTAAGTTAGAACCAATAACGCTTCAATTCGATAAAAGACAAGTCAGTCATAGTTGGGCTTGGCCGCAACTGCAAGATAAAAATGGGAATATATGGTTCAGCAATTGGGGCGGCGCCTACCGTTACAATCCTTCGGATTCGCTCAGCGTAGGTTCCAAAACATGTACAAAGTTTACACAAAGCGATGGTTTACCCGGTTATAATGGCCTGGTTGCGAAGATTATAGAAGGCAAAAACGGTGACCTCTGGCTGGGCGGTGATGGTGGTTTGTCTCGCTACGACGGAAAATCATTCACCGGTTTTAAATATGGGCTTATCAACCCCTGGATTTGGACAATTTTGGAAGATAAAACTGGACATCTTTGGGTGGGTACGAGAGAAACCGGTCTTTACCTGTTCGATGGAAAAACATTTGTTGATTATTCGAAAAACAAACAATAACCCACAACGGGCGAACAAACAGTTTCTGACACCACTATTGAAACCCCTTCACCCCTGCCGCATAACTCAATACAGCACAAATAGATTTGGTGAACCATTCGCCCAAATCGGCAGACAATAACAATCCCTACTGACTCCGGCAGAGGTGTGAATGATGTAACTCTTATGATGAATTGTGTAAGTTTTTAGGCATAAATAGGTGCCACCTTTGTGTTGTTGTGAAAAATCATTCACAATATAAAAAGTTCCACCATGAAAAATAATCAAGAATTACAGACCGACGTTCAGAACGCCATTAAATGGGAACCCCTGTTGAGTGCGGCAGAAATCGGAGTTACCGCCAAAGATGGTGTTGTTTCTTTGACCGGCGTCGTAGATAGCTACGCTAAAAAAATGGAAGCGGAAAAAGCGGCCAAAAAAGTGATTGGGGTGAAAGCCCTGGTTGAAAAAATTGAAGTGAAATTTCCAAACTCATGGAACAAAAGCGACGCCGAAATTGCGAACGAAGTTTTGGCCGCTTTGAAATCTAACTGGACTGTTCCTAATGACAAAGTAACCGTAATGGTGGAAGATGGCTGGATCACATTGGAAGGCGAACTTTCCTGGAACTACCAAAAAGAAGCCGCAAAAATTGCCGTGCATTATTTGGCGGGTGTTAAAGGGGTAACCAATAACATTAAAATCAAATCGGAACACCACGATGCGATTGAAAAGAAAGATGTTGAAAGTGCCATTGGCAGAAGTTGGTCGGTAGACGATAGTGATATTAACGTATCCGTATCCGGCACAACAGTTACGCTTACCGGAACGGTAAACTCCTGGTACCAAAAAGAAGAAGCAGGTCGAATTGCCTGGAACACCCCCGGCATCTGGCATGTTAAAAATGACTTGGCCGTTGATTATTACTACGCTTTAGTGGGCTAATTCATTTAATTCCGGTGGGAGAAATTTCTTCCTCCGGAATTTTTTATTAAAAAACTACACAAACTATACAACAATAAAATTATGAAAACAGAAATTGGAATAACCGATCCTAATCGTCAGGCCGTTGCTACCGAGTTGGCAAAAATATTGGCCGACGAAACTGTGCTTTACATTAAAACCAAAAATGCGCACTGGAACATTGAAGGTGCCGATTTTTACGAAAAACATAAGTTTTTTGAAACTCAATTTGGGCAATTAGACGAAATGATAGACAGTGTTGCCGAGCGTATTCGTACTATTGGACACTATGCATCGGCTACTTTAAAATCGTACTTGAGTTTAACGCATCTTTCGGAAGCGACCGGAGAGAAAAACGACAGTCACGGATTTATCAAAGATCTTTTAGAAGACCACGAAAGCATCATTATCATTTTGCGTAAACACATCAAATCGTTTGCCCATGATTTTCACGATTTAGGTACCAGTGATTTTATAACGGGTCTCATGGAAACGCACGAAAAAATGGCCTGGTTCTTACGCGCTCACTTAAAAAAATAAACCCCTTTTTACATGAAAATAATAATCAATACCGACAAAACGATTGATGGATCACAAAGACATCGAGATTTTTATACCACCCAAATTACCGAGGAACTAAAAATATATGAATCCGAAATTACGCGGGTTGATGTGCATGTTTCAGATCAGAATGGCATAAAAGACGGGGAAAATGACATTCGTTGTTTATTGGAAGTCCGAATTGAAGGGAAACACCCCATCGTTGTCACCTGTCAGGCCGACACGGAGGAACTGGCCATAGCCGGGGCTATCGAAAATTTAAAAGCCTGCCTGGAAAAAGTCCACGAACGCATGAAAAACTACTAAAACAATACAGTTATGACAAAAAACGAAAAAAATACCCAACCCAAAAACGTTGGTATTTGGATGGATAACTCCCACGCGAACTTCTTTGATATACAGGAAGAAAAAAACAACTGTACCATAACCTCTGAATTCACCTTTGGGGTAAAAGAAGAAGCGTTGAGTAGAAGTGAAGATCTTATGCACAACAAGGAACAGCAAATGCACAACGCATATTACAAAGAAATAGCGGCTAAGATTTTGAAGTACGAGCATCTGCTGCTATTTGGTCCAACAACCGCAAAAGTAGAATTTCATCATTATTTGAACAAAGATGCGCATTTTAAGGACATTAAAATTGACGTTGAACCGGCTGATAAGATGACCGACAATGAAAAACACGCCTTTGTGTTAAATCACTTTAATAAAAAGTAAGCCACCTTAGAAACGGGTATTCCCGCCAAACTGCCTATCTCTGCACTCAGGGATAGGCAGTTTTTACGATAACGTGTACGTGTTAGGGATAAGCCTCCCAACGGTATACGTTTTTGTTTTTAAGCCTGGAGAACATTCCTTATCGGAAATTGCATTTATGCTACATTACAGCAGCGTAGCACATTTGTCAGCGCAGTTTAAAAAGATAACGGGGCTAACACCATCTCATTTTAAGGCATTAAAAGAAAAAAGAAGGATTACTATTCAAAATATCTAACGACTTGCCCCTTCCCCTCTACCGATGCGGCGTAGCGTGATACAACACCACAAATACCATTGCCAGTTTCATTTCGGCCGAAACCGATTCTGGTAACTCATCGGTGATGGTCCAGTCGCGTGGGTCATTAGGGTAAGTCACCGTTACGGCAAAGCGATTACCTTCCCGGTCTTTGGCGAACCATTCGCCCAAATCGGAGGTGTAGCGGCTTTTAAAATCCAGGGAAACGGTACCGTCGGTGACGCGCCACTCGGTGAAATCTTCGCGCCAAACGGTTTTCATGGTGATAATGCTACCGTCGAAGGTGCGTAATTCCCACTGCGAGGGGTCGGTTTTCCACTTTATTTTGATGGTGCCTTCATTGGGCTTCAACATCGGTTAAGTCAATGCTGCCTGCCATTAAATATTGTTTTATTTCTTTGATTGGAAGGTCTCCAATATCCTGTGGATTTTCTGATACAATCCACGCGTCCCACCACTCGGCAACGGCCTTAAGCAGCAAAAGAGCCTCGTTATCTATTTTGTTATATTTTTCCATTTCTAAAGATATTTTTATTATGCCAGGCTAAAAAGTCTGGATTGGGTAAGAATCTATCCGGTAATCCAATGGGTTTGTTTTCAAATTTCAGAAACAACTGCTCAGAAAATAAATCTGAACTTCTTTTAATCATTTCACGAGATATTTTCACTTTAAAATCAGTTGTTATTGTGATTAGTCCATTATCAAACGCCTTATCATGAAGGGCGTTAAGACAAAGTCCATTTCTGGGATTTAGCCTTTCATTGGCATTAACAGACCACGGAATAATATGACTGGCGATCAAGAGACTGGGATGACTCACTCCGGTTATGCAACACTTTTGATTGTAAGAGGCCAATACTCGTTGTCTAAAATCTTGTTGGCTTATCCTTGTTTTTATAAGACGCAACTTTTCCTCACCAACATACTCCAAACTTTCTTTTTCAAGGTCAATATCTACCGTTTTTTGTTGTATTGATGCCAATATTGTAGCACTGTCAAGTGACAGTTTTTCCCAGTTATCCTTGTAAAGTAGCCATACTACTTGATCAAGTTTCCCGGCGCTCCCTTTTCCTTTGTTGCCTTTTTTTAATCTTTCATCGTCCAAACTTGTAAAATTCATAAGTTTGTATGCTATAGCGGCTGGCGTTCGCCCAAGGATTTGGGCAACCTTTTTAATTTCTTCGTTTGTGGTACCACTAATTTTATTGTAAGGGACCTTCCAATACAAATTAAGAGCCACTACTAGTTCTTCTTGTGTCCAAAAATTAGATTTCTCCATATTATTTTTTGTTGCCCCAAAACTACTTTGATGCAATCATATAGACTTCAAAAAAGTGATTTTTTGCAAATGTAAAAACAGTTTTAACTTCACTGGCAAGTATTGTTTCCCAAAAATTATATTAGCACACATGTAAATGAGTAACCACAATGGGTTTACAAATCATTTGAGTGCATGACAAAATCGGGGCCGTATCACCAACCCCCATCCGTCCTTAACCGGTGCGGCCTTAGAAAAATCCCGATTTTGCTCCGTTGGAGGCCGATGAAGCCAAAAACTGTTTGAGCCAAACGTCATTTACGGGGCGAATGCCCCCGTGAGGGTGACCGGCGAGTTTTTTTGGCGCGGCCGGAAACGGAAAGCAAAATCGTAGGATTTTTCGTCAGCCGCGGGCTTTTTGCCTACTTTTTGGCCTCAAAAAGTAGGAAGTTGGCATGAAAAGAACAAGTTTTTCACCAACTACTATTCTATGGCGGCGCATGAGGTGATATTGGTTAAAGTAACAGAAGGCCCCGATTTTGTCACTCACTCAAATCATTTTTTGCCGAGTAACGGAAAGTCCATACAAGCCCCCGCTAACCGCGAACGCGGTTGAATGTTAATCCCCACCCTCACCGATGCGGCGTAGCGTGATACAGCACCACAAATACCATTGCCAGTTTCATTTCGGCCG
Source organism: Chitinophagales bacterium (assembly GCA_013298845.1). GTDB lineage: Bacteria > Bacteroidota > Bacteroidia > Chitinophagales > Saprospiraceae > M3007. The sequence continues at coordinate 354,798 of JAAFJN010000001.1, read as the reverse complement.
AAACCGATTCTGGTAACTCATCGGTGATGGTCCAGTCGCGTGGGTCATTAGGGTAAGTCACCGTTACGGCAAAGCGATTACCTTCCCGGTCTTTGGCGAACCATTCGCCCAAATCGGAGGTGTAGCGGCTTTTAAAATCCAGGGAAACGGTACCGTCGGTGACGCGCCACTCGGTGAAATCTTCGCGCCAAACGGTTTTCATGGTGATAATGCTACCGTCGAAGGTGCGTAATTCCCACTGCGAGGGGTCGGTTTTCCACTTTATTTTGATGGTGCCTTCCGTCGGTGACGCGCCACTCGGTGAAATCTTCGCGCCAAACGGTTTTCATGGTGATAATGCTACCGTCGAAGGTGCGTAATTCCCACTGCGAGGGGTCGGTTTTCCACTTTATTTTGATGGTGCCTTCGCGTTCAAACAACGAAAAATCCCATTCCGTCCAATCTTCGCGCACGTCGAGCCAACGCTGTTGCAGGCTGCCCAATGTAAATTCCTCCCATTGGGTTTCGGTGGAATCTTCACTAACATTTTCGAGGCCAAAAATTTCCCAAGCCACAAAAGAATCGCTCCATTTGGAGGCAATTCCGCTCATGTGCTGGCTTTGTGCTACCTTTGGGCTGCACAAAAAAACGAGTATCACCAAGACGAGTTTTTTCACGTTGAACCAATAGTTTTTTGCAAAATAATGGAAAAATTTGACGCACCCAAAGCACCACGCCCGGTTGGCGCTTATCCGCACGCCCGCCGCGTGGGCAATTTGTTGTTTTTATCCGGCATTGGTCCCCGCGACCCCGAAACCAACGGCGTACCGGGACTGGTACAAACACCCGCCGGAAACTACGCTGAATTCGATTTTGCCGCCCAAGTGCATTCCGTAATGCACAACGTACGTATGGTACTGGAATCGGCCGGGGCCAAATGGGAAGATTTGGTGGATATCACCGTATTTCTTACCGATATGAAACGCGATTTCAACACGTTTAACCAAATATACGCCACCTATTTTACCGAACACCAACCCTGCCGCACCACCGTGGGGATTGATAGTTTGCCCACGCCGATTGCCATTGAGTTGAAATGTATGGCGGTGATTAATGACTAAAAAAACCGTCGCTGCCGCATAAACCAATACAACGCCCCCGTAAATAAAAACGTAAACACGACCATTGACCAAAACGCCCAGGGTTGGTCGGGAATACCGTTGGCGATATTCATCCCAAAAAAGGACGAAATCAGGGTGGGCACCATCAGGATCACCGTCACGATGGTGAGGCGGTGGATCACTTCGTTCAGGTTGTTGGAAATAATACTCGAATAGGCATCCATCGTGCCATTGAGGATGTTGGTATATACGTTGGCCATGGACAGGGCCTGCGAGTTGTCAATAATAATGTCCTCGAAGAGTTCGGTGAGGTCTTCGTCGCCGTTGATGTGCAAAAAGTCGGTGCGTTTGACCTTCATTTTGAGCAATTCGTTGGCGTTGAGGGAATTGACAAAATACACGAGGCTTTTTTCGATGCTGAGCAATTGTTTCAGTTCGCGGTTGCGGCTGCTGTTCATCAATTCCCGTTCGATGCGGTTGCGGCGCAAATTGAGTTTTTTCAGGCACGACAAAAAGCGATACACGTTTTGCTCCAGAATTTGGAGGACAAACCGTTTTTCGTCGGTAGGGTCAAAATTGCGGACTTTATTTTCCAAAAAAGTTTCGATAACGGGCGTTTCGATGGCCGAAACGGTAATTACGTGCTCGATGGTGAGAATAATACCAATCGGCACGGTGATATAAATGGCCTCGTTATTGCCTTCTTCCTGCAATTCCTTGTTGAGTACGGGGGTATTAATCAGGATAAAACGAATATCTTCATCGCGTTCGTAGCGAGCGCGTTCGTCCAGGTCAAGGGAGTCTGTGAGGAAAACGGGGTCAAAAGCCATTTGGCGGGCAAAATCCTCCAATTCATCCGGCCCGAATGGCGGGGTGAGGTTAACCCAGCAACCGGGTTCTGGTTCTGGAATTTCGATCAAGCGTCTTTTTTCGCGAATATAATAACGAATCACCGTCCATGGATTGGGTTTGAAATATTTGTATTGGTTCTTTAATTCGGGACAAAGATAAGGATTTTGTCGGGGAGTTTTTTGCATCAACGAAATAGAGAAGTGTATTACATTAGCCTCCGTTTAAAACATAACTAAAACCACAACAAAATGCCCGCTAATTATCGTCCGGCCACCGCCGAAGACTTCGAGTTCATGTACAGTTTGTACTTTCACCCCGACATTAACCCGTTCCTGCTGTACGACCCGATGGAGCGCCCGGAATTTGTCCCCGTTTTTAACGCTTTATTGGCCCAAAAAGTGCTTTACATTTTTGAGTACGAAGGCCAGGCGGCGGGCATGTTCAAACTCATTCCGTTGGCGCACCGCACCGCGCACATTGCGTACGTGGGCGGCGTGGCCATGTCACCGGCGTACGCGGGTAGGGGTTTGGGTAAAAAACTAATGGCGGCCATTATTGACGTAGCACGGGCAATGGGTTTGCGCCGATTGGAACTCAGTACGGCCACCACCAACGAACGCGCCATTCGTTTGTACCAATCGGTGGGTTTTGAGCCGGAGGGCGTTTTGCGGCAGTACTCGTGGCTTCGGCCCCAAAATGAGTTCCTCGACGAGGTCATGATGAGCCTGCTTTTAGAGCCGGAAGACCCGAACCAAATTAAATTTCAAAAAAAATAAAAAATTATTAACTTTGCAGGAGAAAATTTTGGAGCCTGAAATTTCAATTTATATGCCGTTAAAGAAACTTTGACAAAAAAAACACCCAAAAACTTGTACAAGATAAAAAAATGTTTTTATACCTTTGGCGGCTTTTTTGAAAAACCGGGTAGAAATGCCAGTTTTTTCACCCAAATTTAATTTTTTTTGAAAAGTTTATTTCTATGAGCGTATCAGCGACTACCGCTACACCAGAGCACGATATAATTTCCGAAAGCCTTCAGCGCTATTTTGGTTTTGACAACTTTAAGGGCACCCAACATGCCATTATTAGAAGCCTTCTCGACGGGAACGACACCTTTGTTATCATGCCTACCGGCGGAGGCAAATCCCTTTGTTATCAACTCCCCGCGCTGATGTTGCCGGGCACGGCCATTATCATCAGCCCCTTGATTGCTTTGATGAAAAACCAGGTAGATAGCATTCGTGGTTATTCGGACGAAGACGAAGTGGCGCACTTTCTCAACTCTTCCCTCACCCGGGCACAGATGAAGAAAGTAAAATCGGACATTACCACTGGCCGCACCAAACTGCTGTTTGTGGCCCCCGAAACCCTCACAAAAGAGGAAAATATTGAGTTTTTTAGCAGCAACAATATCTCGTTTGTTGCCGTGGATGAGGCGCACTGTATTTCTGAATGGGGTCACGATTTCCGCCCCGAATACCGCCGTATCCGCACCATGCTGGATGCCGTTGCCAAAAACGTACCCATTATTGCGCTCACCGCAACGGCTACGCCCAAGGTACAGGAGGACATTGTGAAGAACCTGAACATGGTGAATCCCAAAACCTTTATTTCTTCTTTTAACCGCGATAACCTGTTTTATGATGTTCGTCCAAAAATCAAAAAGGACACCACCATCAAACAAATTATTCAGGTCATTAAAGAAGAATTCCGCAACGAATCGGGCATTATTTACGTACAAAACCGCAAAACGGCCGAAGACATCGCCGAAATGTTGTTGGTGAACGATATCAAAGCCGCGCCTTACCACGCGGGTCTCGACCCCAAAACCCGCGCCCAAACCCAGGATAACTTCCTGATGGAGGAAATTGACGTGATTTGCGCCACCATCGCCTTCGGGATGGGTATTGATAAGCCGGACGTGCGTTTTGTGATCCACTACGATATTCCCAAATCCATCGAGAACTATTATCAGGAAACCGGTCGTGCCGGTCGCGATGGTTTGGCGGGTAAATGCATTGCGTTTTACAACTACAACGATATTTTGCGTTTGGAAAAATTCCTGCGCGACAAACCCGTTTCGGAACGTGAAATGGGTGCCCAACTCATGCAGGAGGTCATTGCCTACGCCGAAACTTCGTCGTGCCGCCGCCGCTTCCTGTTGCATTATTTTGGCGAAGTTTTCCCGGTGGAACAATGCGGCAAAATGTGCGACAACTGCCGTACACCCAAAGAAGTAGTGGAAGTACAGGATGAGGTAAAAGACGTTATCAGCAGTATCCTCGAACTGAACGAAAACTACCTGATCCGAACCATTGTGGACTTTGTGATGGGCCGCGAAACCAAGGAAATGAAAGATTTCCGGTTTACCGAACTCGAAAACTTTGCCGTGGGCGAGGAAAAAGACGAAAACTTCTGGAACTCGGTGATTCGCCACGCCATGATCAACAACCTGATTTACAAGGAAATTGAGCAGTTTGGTATCATTAAAGTATCGCCCAAGGGACACGAGTTTTTGAAAAACCCGTATTCGATTACCATGACCGTGAATATCAATTACGGCGACAGCGATTACGATTTTGACGATGAAAAAGGCGGTACTGCGGTACTCGACGAGGTGTTGATGAATATGTTGAAAGACATTCGGCGCACGGTAGCCAAAAAACACAACCTGCCACCGTACGTTATTTTCCAGGATCCTTCGCTGGAGGAAATGGCCACGCAATACCCGATTTCGATGGACGATATGTCCAAAATTACGGGGGTTTCGTTGGCAAAAGCCCAGCGTTACGCGCAGCCTTTTATTGACGCGATCCTTAAACACGTTGAAGAAAACGAAATTGAACGCCCGATGGACTTAACCATCCGGACGGTGGCCAATAAATCAAAATCAAAAATCGGCATTATTACGGCCATTGACCGCAAAATCAATTTGGAGGACATTGCAAAATCCAATGACTTGTCGCTGCCGGAATTGCTGAATGAATTATACGGTATCGTGAACTCCGGCACTAAACTCCGCCTGGATTATTACCTCAATAAGGTGGTGGCCGATGAGTACGTGCGCGAAACCATTATCGAATATTTCAAGGAAGCCACGGACGACGATTTGGAAAAAGCGTACCAGGAATTGAAAGACGAGGATATTACGTGGGAGGAAATTGAATTGATTCGTTTGAAATTTTTGAGCGATTTTGCGAATTAATTCGCCGTCCACGGCCGTTTTTTCGCCGTTTTGGGGGCCGTTACCTCTCCTTTTAGATAAATAATCTGACGGGCATTGGGCAGGGAATTATCCTGTAGCACAATGCCCGTTTTTATTTTACCGGACTTGGCCACGCTGTTAAACTCTACGCGTACAATGGCCGTTTCGCCCGGCAACAACGGCTTGGTGGGCGCTTTTAGCACCGTGCAATCGCAGGCCGTTTGGAAATTGGTGATGGAATAAGGCCGGTTTCCCACGTTAGTAACTTCCACCGAATCAATAAAAATGGTGCCTTCCTCGATGGTGCCGAAATATAAAGTATCGCGGCTCCATTTGGTCATGGTACGGGCCGTTTGGCCATTCTGTTGCGGCTGAATAGCCGTCAGGTACTTGATGGCCTGCTTTTTGCCCTGTGCATTCAGCACATCAAAAGATGCGAGAATTTGCTGGTCAATACCGGCCCCCAAATCGCGCAGGTATTCCAGCAACTGTAATTTTTGTTCGTTACTCAGGTTGTCTAATAACGGAGACACGTCCTGCGCGGAAGCCAAGCGGCTGCCGCCGCACGCAAATACCAAAGTAAACATAAAAGCCGCCCAGTAATTCATATCGGATAATTCGCTTTTGAGTAGATAATGGCAAAGATAACGCCAATTGCGCATTTTTTTGTGGATGTGCGGATTGGTAAACGGCGAACGGCGTAAATTTGCCGCAAACAATGGCAAAACAACACTACACCTTTTTTATACAACATTTTTTTAAGCATAAAAACATGAAAATTTCTTATGTCCTCATCGCAGCAGGATTGTTGCTCCAAGCCTGCAAAAATGACTCCTCCGACAGCGGCGTACGCGAAATACGCAGCGGCGACGGCCCCAATGCCAACCTGATCCGCAACCCGGCCACCGCCGATATGCCGTTAGACACCTCTAAGTTGGCCAAAATTGAATACGAAGAAAAGGAATTTAATTTCGACACGATAAAATCGGGTGATATTGTGGAACATCGGTTTAAGTTTAAAAACACCGGAAATGTCCCCTTGTCCATCCTCAATGCCCGCTCTTCTTGCGGCTGTACCGTTTCCGAATGGCCCCAAGACCCCATTCCGCCCGGCGGTACCGGCGACATTTACGCCCGCTTTAACACCGAAGGTTTGGCACAAAAACAAGCGAAACTGATTGTTGTCACCGCCAATACGTACCCGAATGAAACCAAAGTAAAACTAGTTGGTTTCGTGAAAAAATAACCCCTTTACCCTTTTTCAACGCATAACAATGGATATTTTAGGTATCGGCTCCCGCGTAAAACACCCGGCCTACAACGATGGCGTGGTCATTCGGATCCACGTCGCCGCTTACGAAGTGTGCTTTACGCAATTCGGAATCAAAATGGTTCCCAAAGACTACACCAATTGGCAAATTGTGGAAGCCATTCCCGCCGAAGAAACCGTCTCTTTTACCGAAGCCGAACAGGGCCTCGCGCGGATACTGCGCGCCTGGGCCGGTATCAGCCTCGAAACGGTGCCGATGGGCGACCGCTGGAACAAAGGCACCCTGGTTATGAAACCCAACGATGGCACCCAAAGCAAAGAAGTGCCCATCGAGACGTTTTTTCACAAAATTGTGATGATGCGCGACCGCCTGCGCGTACTTGAACAACAAATTAACGGCCACAAAGTCCTCACCGACGAAGATAAAGTGAACCTCCAGCAATACATTACCCGTTGCTACGGTTCCATGACCACCTTCAACGTGCTGTTCCGCAACCGCGAAGATTATTTCGTGGGCGAAAGCAGCAAGGACTAACAATGGCATTCACAACCCGTCACGTGTACGTCGGGGAATTACCCGATTATATCAACTCCGAGGCGTACCAACGGAGCGCGGTGGTGCCCATTTCGCCCCACCGCGCCTTGTCGCACGCGCACAACCCGCGCGCACGACCCAGTGATTTGGCCTTAATACTGGTGTTCGACGCCCAGGAAACCCTGGTGGCCTACATCGGGGCGTTGCCCGAAACCTATTGTTATCGTGGCACCGCACGGCGCATGGCCTGGCTTTCGTGCATGTGGGTCAGCCCCGATGCGCGCGGGCAAGGTTTGGCGTCGCGGCTCTTGTTGGGCATGAGCGACCACTATGGCCGCGAGGTATTTGTTACGGGTTTTACCCCCGAATCCATCGTATTATACAATCGGTTGGGCTTTTTCCGGGAATACAATCCGCCCGGCGGTGTACGCGGGTATTTGCGGCCCAATTTTGCCGATATTCTGCCCGTAAAAGGCGGTATTTGGGCCAAAATAAAACCTTTTTTGCGCGTCGTGGACCAATGCGCGGGCGTTCTTAATGGCCTTCGGCTGGCGTTGCGGGCCAAACCAACGGCATCGGGGGAATTTAGCGCGGAAATCACCGCCGAAATGGCCGCCTTTATCCAACAACACCACACCAACGAATACCTGCAACGCTCGGCCACCGAACTCAACTGGATGTTACAATATCCGTGGGTATTGCCCGCTACCCCCGAACGCCAACGCACTGCCGCCCGGTATTATTTTTCTTCGGTGGCGCGGGTGTTTCAGTACCGCGCTTTTGTAACCCGCTCCGCCGCCGGACAACTGCAAAGTGTTGTGGTATTTTGCCACCGCGACCGGGTGCTCAAACTGGTATCGGCGCACGTATTACCCGACGCCATTCCGGCCGTGGCCCGCACCTTGTACCGTTATGCCCTGGAACACGATATTGCCACGTTGACAGTTTTTCACACCGAACTGGCGGCATTTATCCAAACAGACGCGCAAGCGCCCTTTTTTCACCAACGCCCCCTGCGAAATCGTTACCTGATTTCAACCAATTTCGACCTGCCACCCGACGGAATTTTTCAGGACGGCGATGGCGACGCGGGCTTTACGTAAAATTTTACCCATGTTTTTTAATAAAAATTTGTCCACGTAAAAACAAAACGCCTACCTTTGCGTTAACCAACTGGTTAAATCACTTAGTTAATATAATGGAGACAGAAATTTCAACGGAGCAAAAAATACTGGACGCCGCCGAAGAGGTATTCATCGAAGAAGGTTTTTCGGGGGCCAGAATGCAGCAAATTGCGGATAAAGCGGGCATTAATAAAGCCATGTTGCATTATTATTTTCGGAGCAAAGACAAGTTGTTTGAGTTGGTTTTTGCGTACAAAATGAAACAGTTTATGCCCCGGGTCGAAAGTGTGCTGCAAAACCCCGCTTTGTCTTTGTTGGATAAACTGGATGCTTTTGTGGAGGCTTATTTGGACATGCTGCGCCATAATCCCCGGCTGCCCATGTTTATCCTGAGCACCATGAACCGCAACCCGGAGTTGATGAAATCGGCCAATATTCAGTTTGGCAAATGGATTATCCAACTCATTGAAGAAGAAATTGAAAAAGGCACCATTAAACGGGTAAATCCGCACCAATTTATGCTGACGCTCATTGGAATGTGTATTTTTCCCTTCGTGGGCCGCCCCGTTTTTTCCGCCGTTTTTGAACTCAAAAAAGAGGCGTACGAACTTATATTAACCGAGCGAAAAGAACACGTGCAAGCGTATATCCGGTTTATTTTAGAACCGTAACATACACCACTCCGCTTCCCGCGGAGTTTTTTTGAGCACAAAACTAACCAAATGGTTAATCCTTTTGGTTGATTTTTTTAAGACCTTAGACATCTAAAAATATGTACAAACCACTCCTTATCCCCTGGCTGTTGCTGCTGTTTTTTAGGGCAAACAGCCAACAAGTGCACACGCTGGAGGCGTTGTTGGCGGCTGCCAATAACCACGTGCCCACGGCCCAACAAATTCCCCTGATTGAAGCGGCTAACCGGGCGGCTTTAGCCCAATTAAAGGCCAATTACCTGCCGCAAGCCAGTTTAAACGGACAGGCGACCTGGCAATCGGAGGTGACATCGTTGCCCATTCAATTGCCCAATTTTGAGGCACCCACCCTGAGCAAAGACCAATACCGCTTTACGCTGGATCTTGTACAACCCATCTGGGACGGTGGACAAACCGCACGCCAAAGCGACTTGCAGAGCGCCCAGTCGAAAGTGGAGCAACAACGCGTAGAGGTGGATCGCTACGCCCTGCGCGAACAGATGATCCAACTGTATTGCGCGGCACTGTTGGCCCAAAAACAAGCGCAATCGGTGGGCGCGACCCAAAAAGACATTGCGGCCCGGCGCGTTCGGATGCAGGAACAGGTGAACAACGGCACGGCGATTCCGGCCAATGTACTCAGTTTTGATGCGCGTTTGTTGGAACTCGAACAACTGGAAGAAGAAGCCCTCGCCCGGCGGGCCACGGCCCTCGACGGGTTAGCGTTGTTGTCGGGAAATAACCTGTCACCAAGTGATTCGTTGGTGCCGCCTACGCCTGCCAATACCGACAGTCCGAGCGATAGCCAACGCCCGGAATTGACGTTGTTCGGGTTACAGCAGGCCAGCGCCAAAGCCCAGGAAAACGTCATCAATACCCGGAACATGCCCCGGATAAACGCCATTGCCACTTTGGGATACGCCCGCCCCGGCCTCAATTTTTTGTCCAATGAATTTCAGCCCTACGCCATTTTGGGGGTGAATTTCAAATGGAATCTCGCCGGTTTTTACAATGGCATTCCCCAAAAAGAAAAACAACAACTCCAAATTCAAAGCGAACGAATTGCCTTGCAGCGCGAACAGTTTTTGTTGCTCAACAACGTGAAAACGACCCAATACACCCGCGATATTGAACGCATCCGGAAAACCCTGGACCGCGACAACGCCATTGTGCGGCTCCGCGAACAAGTATCGGCCACGGCGGCTACCCAACTCGAAAACGGGGTGCTTACCCCCAGCGAATACCTGACCGAAACGACCAACGCAACCGCCGCACTCATTAACAAACACGTGCACGAAATCCAATTGTTGCAAGCGCAATTGATGTTGGCTTTTGTCAACGGAAAAATTTAACCATCCATCAACTCATCAAAAAATGAATAAGATATATCAACTATTGGGCTTGTCCCTTCTGATTGTTGCCTGCGGAAAAAAACAAACGGCCTACGACGCCACCGGCGTTTTTGAAGCCCAGGAAGTCGTTATTTCCGCCGAAGCGGCCGGTGTTTTACGCCAATTTAACATCAACGAGGGCCAACAGGTCACCGCCGGGCAACAAGTGGGCCTTATTGATTGCGATCAATTGGCTTTACAAAAAGACCAGATCACCGCCACCGAACGCGCCCTGCAATTGCGCCAAACCGAAGCCGGGCCACAGGTGCGGGTCCTCAACGAACAAATTGCCCTGCAAGAAAGCCAAATCGCCACCCAACGCGAGCAATTGCGGGTGTTAAAAGTGGAGCAAAACCGCGTTCAAAAATTAGTGGCCGCCCAAGCCGCGCCCGCCAAACAATTGGACGATGTGAACGGTCAAATGGCCGTTTTGGAAAAACAAATTGCCAGTGCGCAACAACAAATCGGGGTGCTTCGCCAGCAAATTACCGCCCAGCAACAAAGTGCCGCCATTGCCAACCGGGGTATTTTGAGCGAACAACAACCCCTCGGTGTGCGCAAAGCCCAACTCGACGACCAAATCAACAATTGCAAGGTCATTAACCCGCTCAAAGGCACCATCCTCACCAAATACGCCGAAGCCTTCGAAATGGCCGCGCCCGGTAAGGCATTGTACAAAGTGGCCAACCTCGATACCCTTACCCTGCGGGCCTATATCACCGGCGACCAATTGCCGGCGGTGAAAATTGGCCAATCGGTGCAAGTGACCATCGGCGACGGCGGACAAACCTACGCGGGTACCGTTACCTGGATTGCCGATAAAGCGGAATTTACGCCCAAAACCATCCAAACCCGCGACGAACGCGCGAATTTGGTGTATGCCATTAAAGTACGCACCCCCAACGATGGCTCCCTGAAAGTGGGTATGTTCGGGGATGTGAAGTTTTAAACCACACCATGATAACTGTACAAAACATTAGCAAAACGTACAACAAAGGCGCGGTAAAAGCCCTCGATAACATTAACCTCGAGATTCAACGGGGCGAATTGTTTGGCTTAATCGGGCCGGATGGTGCGGGCAAAACCACCTTGTTTCGCATTTTGGCCACCTTGTTGGTCCCGGACCAAGGTACGGCTACCGTCAACGGTGCCGATGTGGTGCGCGATTACAAGGCCATCCGGCGCACCATTGGGTACATGCCCGGCCGTTTTTCGTTGTACCCCGACCTGACCATTTTGGAAAATCTGGAGTTTTACGCGGCGGTATTTGGCACCACCATTGCCGAAAATTACGCCCAAATCAAACCCATTTATAGCCAAATTGAGCCGTTTAAACACCGGCGGGCCGGACAATTATCGGGCGGGATGAAACAAAAACTGGCCCTTTCCTGCGCCCTCGTGCATCAACCCGATGTACTGCTCCTCGATGAACCTACCACGGGTGTGGACCCGGTATCACGCCAGGAATTTTGGGATATGTTGCAATTGCTCCAAAAAACGGGGCTGACCATCGTGGTTTCTACGCCGTACATGGACGAGGCCGACCGCTGCGACCGCATTGGTTTGATTCAAAAGGGCAAAATGATGTCGGTAAATACGCCGCAGGGCATTACATCGGGGTATCAACCGGATTTGTACGCCGTTCGGAGCAGCAATATGTACCAATTGATTACCGACCTGCGCCAACTCGACGGCATTTCCACGTGCTATGCCTTTGGGGAAGATGCCCACGTGTCCGTTGCATCCAACAGCGGTTTAAATGCCCCGGCGATGGAGGCTTTTTTGAAACAAAAAGCGCACAACAACATCCAAATCACCCCCATAGCAGCCAGTATTGAGGATTGCTTTATCGAATTGATGCGATGAAAAAAATAATAGAAACACAGGGCCTCACCCGCACCTTCGGGGCATTTACCGCCGTGGATGCCATTAGTTTTGACGTGTACGAGGGCGAAATATTTGGTTTTTTGGGTGCCAACGGGGCCGGAAAAACCACCGCCATGAAAATGCTCAGCGGGTTGCTCGCGCCCTCGGGCGGCAGCGCCACCGTGGTGGGCTTTGACGTAAAAACCCAGTCGGAGGACATTAAAAAACAAATCGGCTACATGTCGCAGCGTTTTTCATTGTACGAAGACCTCACGGTGCTGGAAAACATTCATTTGTTTGGCAGTATTTATGGTTTAAAAAAGGCCGAATTGGCGCAAAAAGCCGAAGTACTGCTCGAACAACTGGAATTTACTGACCAACGCAATACCCTCGTGGGCGACCTGCCTTTGGGCTGGAAACAAAAACTCTCGTTTTCGGTGGCGATGCTCCACGAACCGCGTTTGGTCTTTCTCGACGAACCCACGGGAGGCGTGGACCCCATTACGCGCCGCCAATTTTGGGAAATGATTTACGCCGCCGCCCACAAAGGCGCAACGGTATTTGTCACAACCCACTACATGGACGAGGCCGAATACTGCGACCGGGTTTCGATTATGGTGGACGGCAAAATTGCCGCTTTGGACACGCCGCACAACCTCAAACGGCAGTTTAATGCCCCCGATATGAACGACGTGTTTTTGCAATTGGCCGCAACTTCGGTGGCGCGCGCCGGATTTTAACCCCCACACCCAACGATATGAATACTTTTTTAGCATTTGTAATAAAAGAGTTCCGGCACGTTTTGCGCGACCGGCGCAGCCTGATTGTGGTCATTGGTATGCCCATTATTATGCTGTTGTTGTACGGTTTTGCCCTCAGTAACGAGGTCAAAAACTCGCGCATTGCCATTTTGGACACCTCCCGCGACGATGTTACGCGCACCTTGACCGAACGCCTCGACGCGAGCCGGTATTTTACGGTGGTACAACACATTGATCGCCCGGAAGAAGCCGATGCCCTGTTCCGGCAGGGCAAAGTACGCGCTGTGGTGGTGTTTCAGCCTATGTTTCAACAAACGTTGCTGCATACCAACGCCGCCTCCGTTCAAATTCTCGCCGATGCTTCGGATACCAACACCGGCAATACCGTTGCGTTTTACATCAGCAATGTGTTACGCGCTTACCAAAATGAACTATTGGACCAACAAAAATTGCCGTACCACATCAACGTGGAAACGCAAATGGCTTATAACCCGCAGTTGAAAAGTGCGTTCAACTTTGTGCCCGGGGTAATGGTCCTCATCCTGATTTTGTTGTGTTCGATGCTGACCGCCGTGGCCATTGTCAAAGAAAAAGAAATGGGTACGATGGAACTTATTCTGGTGTCGCCCGTGCGCCCTTGGATGATGATTGTGGCTAAAGCACTGCCGTTTTTGGTGGTGGGCTTGCTCAATGTAGCGGTAATTCTGATTATGGCCTACACAATTTTGGGGTTACCACTGCGCGGTAGTTTACTGTTGCTTATTGCGGAATGTGGTTTATTTGTACTACTGGCCTTGTCGCTGGGGTTGTTTATCAGCACCCGCACCAATTCGCAACAGGTCGCCTTGTTCATCTCGCTGGTCGGCCTGATGCTTCCTTCGTTGGTGTTCAGCGGCTTTATGTTTCCCCTCGAAAACATGCCCAAGCCCTTGCAGGTGGTGAGCAATATTGTACCCACGAAGTATTTTTTCAGCATCCTGAAATCGGTGATGATTAAAGGTTTGGGGTTTTCGTACGTGTGGAAAGAAACCCTGATTATGGCCACGATGACCCTTGTTTTAATGTTGTTAGCCATTCGTTCTTTCAAAATCAGATTGCAATAAAGCCATGTTACGAGCACTCATAAAAAAGGAATTTAGCCAAATATTCCGCAATCCGAGCATTATCCGAATGATGCTGGCGGCTCCCATTATCCAATTAATTATAATTCCGCTGGCGGCCGATTTTGAAGTAAAAAACATCAATATTGCCGTTTTGGACTGGGATCACTCCACGTATTCCGAAAAAATTGTCAACCGAATGGGCGCGTCGGGGTATTTTGTGATTAAAGAGGTCGCGCACAGCCCCGAAGAAGCGCAGGCGGCCCTCGACCACGGTACCGTGGACCTGGTGGTAGAAATACCGGCGCGGTTCGAGCGGGAATTGGTCCGCGAAGACGAGGCCAAAATTTTCCTCCGCGCCGATGCCGTTAACGGGGTAAAAGCCGGTTTGGCCATGAATTACAGCGGGCAAATTATCAGTCAGGTGAACCAGGAAATCCGGCAGGATTTTGTACAATTTCCGAGGTTTAGCCCGGTACCAACGATTGATATCAGTACCCGTTTCTGGTACAACCCCGATTTTAACTACCGCCACTACATGGCTCCGGGTATCCTGGCGCTGTTGTTGGTGATGGTGGGCAGCATGATGTGCGCCCTCAACATTGTGCGGGAGCGCGAAATTGGGACTATGGAACAAATGAACGTGACCCCGGTAAAAAGTTACCAGTTTTTGCTGGCCAAACTCATTCCGTTCTGGATCATTGGTTTGGTGTCCTTAACCATTGGGCTAACGGTGTGTTACCTGGTTTTTGGTTTGTATCCGCTGGGCAGTTACCTGACCATTTACCTGTTCGCCATGGTATTTTTGATTGCCTCGTTGGGAATTGGGCAAATTGTGGCGTCATTTTCCGAGAATCAGCAGCAGGCCACCTTGTTTTCTTTTTTCTTTATGATGATGTTTGTGCTGCTCAGCGGCCTTTATACGTCCATCGAAAGTATGCCCGATTGGGCGCGTTACCTGGCATTGGCCAATCCGGTATCGCATTTTGTGGATGTGATGCGCAGCGTTATGCTCAAAGGCAGTAATTTTTACGATTTACAACATCGTTTTTGGGCCTTGGTAGGTTTTGCTGTGCTTTTTAACGCCATCGCCGTGTTGAATTACCGGAAACGGGCTGGATAGGGGCAGCCCTTGTGGCTGCCCTACCTGGTTGAATTGATGGGGAGGGTTGAATTTTTGTTGCCCGTCGTGAGTGTTCGGTTTTTATTGATTGATGTGGCATACACGTTGTTTGGTGTAGGGTGCTCGTTTTTTTTGAAAAAAAGCACACCCTACGCTGCATATTGGTCATTACTCCGATGCTAACGCAACCTTTGAGACTTACAAAAGACTTTACGGAGAAATTTACTATTTACCTATGCGCAACAAATTTACCATTCTGGCAACGGCCCTTTTTTTATCGGTCGGAAATCATCTCTTTGGCCAAACGAACGAACGACAAGGCATTGAACAAACCATTCAATCGTATTTCGACGGCTGGCTCACGGGCGATACCACAAAAGTAGGTTACGCCATGCACGCGTCTTGCAAACTAAAAACGGCCTCGGATACGGCTTTTTACGAAACCGACAGGGCCACCTACCTCAGTCGTTTCCAACCGCGCAGTAAACCCAACGATAGCTTTGCCCGCGTCATCAACATTGATATTACCAACAACGTGGCGTCGGCGAAATGCGAAATTGAAACACCCAAGTTTTTGTTTACGGATTATTTCAACCTGATGAAAATTCGCGATCGGTGGTATATCGTCGATAAGGTGGCCACCCGAGTGGCCAAGTAGGGGCAGCCCTCGTGGCTGCCCGTGTACGCGTAGTAGTCCGTGTGAAAATAAGATAAGTAAGGAGGCAGCCCTCGTGGCTGCCCGTGTACGCGTAGTAGTCCGTGTGAAAATAAGATAAGTAAGGGTCGCAATATGCCACAATTGGGCAACCACAAGGGCCGTCCCTATTTCGCAATATGCCACAATTGTGCGACCACAAGGACCGCCCCTATTTCACAAATTTCACCACATCGGTATCGCCATTACCGCCGCTGGTGTGTTCAAAATGCATCAGGTTATTGTCAATGACCAGGATAAGCCAGTCTTCTTCCAATTCTTGCAGGGTACTGGGCACCGTACCGGTGTAATTGATCACGAATTTATCTTTGCTATCGTCCACGTTGGTTTGCCAGGTACCCGTGTAGGTTTGGCCATTGCCTTGAGTGGTTAAGGTGCCATTAGCCGCAAAGTCAAAAGTATACCCTGTGTAATTGGACGTTTCCTCCTGTTTATCAAAAAAATAAGAGATTTTCCACTGCCCGGCAGCAGGTGTTACGTTAGCGTTATTGTTGCCGCTGTTGTTATTGCTGTTGTCGTCTTTGGTGCAACTGGTAGCCAACAAAGTCACGGCAAAAAAAAGAATTCCAAAAATTTTAGTAGAACGCATAATCGGATGTGTTGATGAAATGAATAATTTTCACAAAAAAACACCGAAACCGCGGAGTAGCGTGCATTCATCGGCCCGAACCGGGTGAATTATTGGACTGAAATTGGAAAAATAAGGGCTGAGTTACCCAATAATATACGCCGCCGGAACATGATCTGTCAACCACACGCCATTTTCAGAGCAATAAAAAAGAAATCCGGCTTGGTGCATATCACCCGCTCGGACGGATAAAATAACGGGCTTCCCGTGTCGCCCGCCCACGCGTTGCGCCGTATCGCGCTCCAGCGAAAGGTGTACGTGGTGCCGTTTCCCCTTCGAAATACCCGTTTCGTAAATAGAAGTAAGGTTTTGTTGTGCTGTTCCGTGGTACAACAATACAGGAGGCTCCTGCGCTTCGTAACCCAGTTCAATACCGACCGAATGCCCCTGATTGGCGCGGATCATCGTGCCATCTTCACTGATGGCAAACCGTTGCTTGTCATTTTCGGCCACTACCTGTTCCAGCGTTTCGCGGTCGAACGGCGACACATAAGCCGGGGCTTTTTGGTTCCAGCGCTTCAATAAAGTATCAATGTGGGTCCAGCCGTTGGCGTCCAGCGTCAGGTTCAACATATCCGGCGTGTGGCGCAGCAATTTGGAAAGGTATTTAGAGCGGTTTTTAATATCGTTTTTGTCCATTGTTATTTTTGTTAGGAACCAACATAACCAAGTTCTCGTTTTGTGAGTTCCCGTCGGGTACGCCGGGCATATTACCTTTGTTCCTTTATGAAATTAGTTTTTATATCTGATACGCACAGCCGTCACGCTTTTATGGATGTCCCCAATGGTGACGTGATTTTCCACACCGGCGATTTTTCCAAACGCGGCCGCCCCGAAGAAGTACGCGATTTTTTGGACTGGTTCAGCGCCCTGCCGCACCGGTACAAGGTGTTTATTGCCGGTAACCACGATTTTATGGCCGAACGCGAACCGGAGGTTTTTGGGCAAATGATTCCCGATAACGTCATTTATCTCAACGATTCGGGGGCCAATATCGAAGGAATATCCGTTTGGGGAAGCCCCATTCAGCCCTGGTTTTACGATTGGGCCTTTAACCGCCAACGCGGCGCCGAAATCCGGGAACATTGGAAATTAATCCCCGATAACACCCAAATCTTGTTGGTACACGGCCCACCTTACGGTATTTTGGATACCGTGATCGACGGCCGCCCGGTGGGTTGTCGCGACTTGGGCCGCCGTATTTTGGAATTGCCGCAGTTGCAAATTGCGGCTTTTGGGCATATTCACGAAGCCTACGGCAGCGTGGAACAAAACGGCGTGCGGTACATTAATGCCGCCATGCTCAACGTGGAATACCATTTGGGCAACCAGGCCATTGAAGTGGAATATCCGCTAAAATAAGGTGCCTTCGGGGCGAATAAACTGCATTTCGTGCTGTAACAACCTTTTTTTACGCCATAAACCACCCGCGTAACCCACCAATTTACCGTCGGTACCAATAACCCGGTGACAGGGAATAATCAGCCAAAGCGGGTTTTTGCCATTGGCCGAAGCCGCCGCCCGGATGCACTTTTCGTCGCCCAGCCGCACCGCCAGTTCGTGGTACGAAATGGTGGTACCAAACGGAATTTTGAGCAATTCGGCCCATACGCGCCGCTGAAATTCGGTACCAGCCGGTGCCAGCGGCAGGTCAAACACCTGTAGTTCGCCCGCAAAATAACGGGCCAATTGGTCCTTGGCGCGGGCCAGCAAAGGCGTATCTTCGGTGACCTCGGCGGCTTCTTCCGCCGCATCGAGAATATCCATCCGGACCAAAGCCTCATCGGTGGCGTACAGGCGCGCTATACCGAGATCGGTGTGCAATAAAGAAGTGTGCATTTACAAGATTTTTTTGCAAAAAAGGCGCGCGTGGAGCCGACAATCCTGACATTGCGTTACCGACAACACCGCGTAATACAACAAACAACCCAAACAGGCAATTTGAATGGACGACAACCCAATGGGCCAAAAATAAGCGGGTTTTAGCCATTCGATGGCCACGCGCCAGCCCATGTACCCGATCATAAACGTTCTAAATTGTGCGCCGTTGGGCAACGGTCCTTGGCGTTGGCGGTAATAAATAAACGCCGCCAACCCGAGCAAAAACGCCATTTCATAGAGGTTCACCGGGTGCCGCAACACGCCGTCGCCGAAATTCATGGCCCAGGGGAAATTGGAGGAGGAACCAATAGTCCCGTCTTCCAAACCCGACAAATGACAACCAATGCGCCCGATGAACATGGCCAGCAGCAGCGGAAAGGTCATTAAATCGCCCGAAGAGGTGGTTACGCCAATAATTTTTTTGGTCAATTCTACCGCAAACAAACCGCCAATGAGGCCACCGGCGATGGTTTTATTGGCCATGATATAAATCAAATCCCAATGAAATTCGGCGGGACGCTCCAAACTGCCCAAAAAATGGCTGCCCAAAAAAGCACCCGTTCCCGCGCCGATAAAAATAAGCGTGCGGTTATGGTCGTCAATGGGGTCTTGAACGCGGTTGCGCAACCATTGGAAATAATACACGGCGAGCACGTACGCCAATATTTCAAAAACCAGGTGTACGGATATTTCGGTGCCAAAAAGCACCACATAAACTGGCCAGGTCATTTAAATTCAAAAATATCAGCGTAAAAAATGAGTTCCCATTCGTTGTTGGCCTGTTTGGCAAAACGGCGCTCAATCCCAAATGGAACGGCTTTGGCGCGAATGCGTTCAACGACCAACATATCGCCAATGGGATTCATCTCCCGAATAAAATCGCCCGATTCAATTAAGTCGAGGCGCATCATTCGCCATTCTTCCGGTTGCCAATAGGTATTTTGGGTACCCGTGGTGGTGCTGTCCACCTGTAAACCTTTCGTACCTTGCAACGGCCACGTGATATGCGCCATTTGATAAGCGCTGTCTTGGTGGAATTTTTGGTAAAAAGTATTAAAATCTTCGGGCAATTCGCCGGAAGTCACCACCTGATTGGAGGCGTTTAAATTTCCTGATGATGCATTTTTACAGGAATACAACGCCACAAGGGCCAAAATGCTAAAAATATGGATGCTTAATTTCATGTCAACAATAAAACAAAAACAGTTTCGGAGCAAAAATACAAACAGTTTTGGGCAAATGCTGTTCCTTTGTACGATGTTCCAGCCCGAACAAACGTTATCATGTCTGATTTATTCGCCTATTTAAAAAAATACTTCTGGAAATACAGGGGTCGCTTAGTCTTGGGTATCCTTTTTGTTGGCCTTGCCAACTGGTTCAAGGTATGGCAACCGCAAGTTATCGGCGAAGCCTTTAACACGGTAGTGTACATTTCCGAAAACTACGCCAAAGAAGATGGCCTGGCCCAACACCCCGAAACCATGCGCAAAATGGGCACTACGGTGGGTTGGTTTGGCATAAAAGTCATTTTACTCGCCCTAACGATGGGTATATTTATGTTTTTTATGCGGCAAACGATTATTGTGGTCAGCCGTTTGATTGAATACGATATGCGCAAAGAGTTGTTTGCCCACTACGAAAAACTCGATCAGGCTTTTTACAAAAGAAACCGCACGGGCGATTTAATGTCGCGCATTTCGGAAGACGTGTCCAAAGTGCGCATGTTTTTAGGCCCAACCATCCTCTACGGCCTCGATTTAGTGTTTCTTTTTTCCCTCACCATCGGGTCCATGCTGCGGGTTAGCCCCACGCTGACCATGTGGTCGCTGTTGCCCTTGCCGTTTCTCAGCATATCCATTTATTGGGTCAGCACCCTGATGAACCGCCGCAGCGAAAAAATCCAGCAACAATTATCGGTCCTGACCAGTACCGCGCAGGAAGTGTACAGCGGCATCCGGGTGGTAAAAAGTTACGCCCAGGAAAGCGCCATGGGGCGTTGGTTTGATGAACAAAGCGAAAATTACCGCGCCAAATCGCTCGCCCTCATTCGCGTGGATGCCTTCTTTTTCCCATTAATGACCCTTATGATTGGTACCAGCGTCATCATTACGGTGTACGTGGGTGGCCTCGAAGTGGTAGCGGGCCGCCTCATGCCGGGGCACATCGCGGAATTTGTGATTTATATTACCATGCTGACCTGGCCCGTAACGGCCATTGGCTGGATTGCTTCGTTGACCCAACAAGCCGCCGCTTCGCAAAAACGCATCAACGAGTTTTTGAAAACCCAACCCGAAATTACGTCACCCGAAAACCCCATTGCACTGCCCGCCGAGCAGGGCTTTACGGGCGATATTCAATTTAATAACGTGTCGTTTGTATATCCCGATACGGGTATCCGAGCGCTCGAAAATATTAGTTTCCATTTGAAAAAAGGCCAAAAAATGGCCATTATCGGGCGTACCGGCAGCGGAAAAACTACCATCGCCGATTTGCTAGTGCGCATGTACGATGTCTCCGACGGGCAGGTATTACTCGACGGGCAGGACATTCGGAAATACCGCCTCGACGATGTGCGCAGCCGCATCGGGTACGTGCCGCAGGACGTATTTTTGTTTTCCGACTCGGTGTGGAACAATATTGCGTTTGGTAAAGCGGGCGTTACCCGCGAAGAAGCCATGAAATACGCCGCTGGAGCCGCCATTCACGAAGATATTCTCGGTTTGCCCGAAGGATACGATACCGTAGTGGGCGAACGCGGCGTGACCTTATCGGGGGGACAAAAACAACGGGTCAGTATTGCCCGCGCTTTTGCCAAACAACCCGATATTATCCTGCTCGACGACTGTCTTTCGGCGGTAGATACCCAAACGGAAAGCCGCATTTTGTCGTACCTCAACGAGGCATTGGCCAATAAAACGGCGCTGATTATCACCCACCGCATTTACGGCATGATGAAATTTGACAAAATTATTGTGCTCGATAACCACCGCATTGTAGAAGAAGGAACCCACGAAGAATTAATGGCGCTGAACGGTTATTACGCCGAAATGTACGAAAAGCAGGGCGTGGAAACGGAGTAGTTGCGCAAAAATGGGTAGGTTTGCGCCCATAAATGAGTTCCGACCATGAATGAAGTACCCGCTCCTTCTGTTTGCGCTAATTGTGGCGCATCCACCCCCGATGATGCCAAATTTTGCCCGTCCTGCGGACAAAAAAGCCGCCAAAATCTCCTTTCGCTCAAAACGTTATTGGGGACTTTTTGGATGCAATTGATCCACGTGGATGGTAAAATTTTGACATCGGCGCGGCATTTGTTGATTCCGGCCAAACTAAGCCGCGAATATTTCGCCGGTCGGGTGATCAAATATCCCAATCCGCTGCAATTGTTTTTTGTGGCCGTTTTCTTTTTTTTGGCGGCGGTGAATTACGCCACACGCGACATAGGTTTTGACGTGTCGTGGTCCGAAAAAAGCATCGATCTGTCGTTGACCATTGGCGGAGCCAAATATAAAAGCGCCGAATTAACGTCTTCTTTTCAGCGGTACGCGCATTTGGTGGAACTGTGGAAACGCTACGAAGCCCTCCCCGATTCGCTGCGCGGTGAATCGGCACAATTTATTGCCGATACCCTCCTGCAAGACCCCAATAACCCGCTGGCCCCCTTGCTGGACAGTGTAGCCACCCGCGAGCAAAATATCGCCCGGCGGCGGCGGCATATACTCACCGATTCTATCAACGTTGAATTGTGGCAACAGCGGCACAGCATTGCCATTAGTGATTGGGTCAAACTAAGCGCCGATACCTTAAACGCAGTGTACGGGGTGCAAGGCATTGGGGAACGGGCAATGTTGCGGCAACTGAACAAGTTGAGCAAAGACCCCAACGCATTGGGCAATTTTTACCTGGGCAGTTTCACTTGGACTTTTTTGGTGCTGGTACTCCTGATGGCGGCGCTTTTACGCCAACTGTTTCGGCGGCGGCAACCTTATTACGTGGGGCATTTGATTTACCAACTGCACATTCACGCTTCGGGCTTAATATGGACTGCCGCGGGTTTGTTTTTCGGAAAATACACGGAATCCACGTTGGTATGGCTGGTATTTATGGCGTGGTTGCCGGTGGCGTACGCCATTTCGCTCCGTCGTTTTTACGGCATCCGGGGGTGGAGGCTGTTGGTGTACTGGCTGGGTCTGACGTTTATTTACGTGGTGCTCACCATTTTGCTGTTTACGGCGGGGCTGTTGGTGGCGATGTTGTTGTTTTGAGACACGGGAAGGCTAATTTGCGAAAAGGGCACAAAAAAAGCCCCGGCGCTGGCCGAGGCTTCTGTGATCTCGATGGGACTCGAACCCATGACTCCTTGATTAAAAGTCAAGTGCTCTACCGACTGAGCTACGAGATCAACGCTTGTTATGAACAAGGCTTTTTCTAAAAGCGGGGCAAAGATACGGGCATTTTTTTCTTACCACCAAATTTTTCAAAAAAAATTCCAAAAAAAATTTGGTGAACCCCCTTGGAAACTATTCTAAAACAATTTCTGTTTGGTGTATACCGAGCATCGCTGAGTTTTGTAGATGACAATATAAACCTTACCGAGTCGAAGTATACTTTAGCGTACCGATGCACAACGAAGTACAAGAACAACCAAAAAAACTTTTTGTTCATTCCTCAAAGTGCTCGCTGCGAAACACATACCTTTGCAAAATGATGGAATCTAAAAGACAAAAACAAGTAGGGGAACTACTTCGCCGTTATTTCAGCATGATCCTGATGGAAGAGGGCAGCAATATATATGGCCGCGATAAATTAGTTACCGTTGCCAACGTACGTATGACGCCCGATTTGCTGATTGCTAATATTTACATTAGCGTGTACGGCACCGAACTCAAGCAGGAAGTTATTCTCGAAATTGAGGATAACTACCAGCGCCTGCACCAAGCCCTCATTAAAAAAGTGGGCAAACAAATGCGCCGCATGCCCGAACTCGTGTTTCACCTCGACGATACCGTGGATGAAATGTACCGCGTGGCACACTTACTCGACGGTCTGGAGTCGAATAAAAGCGAGTTGTAAGTGAATAGAGAAGAGTGAAAAGTGAATAGTTTGCTCGTTGTAACGTACACGTTTTAGTGGCTATAGACGATATTAGTTGTATCTAATTGAATACATAGCCCTCCTACCGACACACTTTTCACTCTTCACTTTTCACTCTTCACTTTTCACTCTTAAAAGTTTTCTACGCCGGCGAAGTGGAACGCGCCTTCGATGGCTGCGTTTTCGTCACTGTCAGAACCGTGAACGGCATTTTCGCCGGTGCTGGTCGCGTATTTGGCACGGATAGTACCAGGTGCGGCGTTAGCCGGGTTGGTAGCACCGATCAAAGCGCGGAAATCTTCCACGGCATTTTCTTTTTCCAAAATGGCCGCTACGATGGGGCCGCTGCTCATAAATTCGCACAATTCGCCGTAAAAAGGACGTTCTTTGTGGACTTCATAAAATTGGCCTGCGCGCTCCATGCTCAGTTTAGTGAGTTTCATGGCAACGATGCGGAAACCCGCTTCGTTGATCATTTGAAGGATATTGCCAATATTA
Organism: Chitinophagales bacterium; assembly: GCA_013298845.1. GTDB lineage: Bacteria > Bacteroidota > Bacteroidia > Chitinophagales > Saprospiraceae > M3007. The sequence goes on along the minus strand of JAAFJN010000001.1, from coordinate 330,963 downwards.
CCCGCACGTACACCGTCGGGTTTAATCATTGTAAAGGTGCGATTACCTGCCATAATTTTTACGTTATTTTTAAAATGGGCGCAAAGGTAACTCAAGATTTTATTTCAAAAGACATCCTGTTTGAGCCTTTTCAAAAAATAATATCTTGTTAACACTAAAAATGCCGCGTCTTTTGCTGTATTTTTGCGCCTCTTTTGAGTATTCGCACCCCCGGAAGCGTTTTCAAATGGCCACGGATACCGCAAATATTGCGTCATTCAAAGCGCGTCGTTCACACTATCATGGAGTTCTCAGCCGAACTAAGGGCACTTATCACCCTCCCGCACAATACTGCTATTTTTTCGCACCGCAACCCCGACGGGGATGCTATCGGGTCTGCGTTGGCCATGCGCCACTACCTGGAGCAATACGGCCATAAAGTACACGTGATGTTCCCTTCCGATTATCCGGAGGAGTTCGAAACCCTGCCCGGGGCCGGCGAATGCCTTATCTGGGATATTTCCACCGAAGAGTGCAAGCAGGTATTGGCCAAAAAAGATTTGGTGATTCTGCTCGACTTTAACGCCTGGAACCGGATTGATAAAATGGGCGAATACGCCAAACATCTGCCCGCCAAGGTCATGATGATTGACCACCACCTGTACCCCGAACCCATTGCCGATTTTATGTTTTCGGACCCCGATGCGAGCAGTACCTGCGAAATGATTTATCGTTTTATCACCGGCATGGGCGATGGCATCAAAATTTCGCCCAAAGTAGGGGAGTGCATTCTTACCGGTCTGATTACCGATACCGGCTCGTTCCGGCACGCCACCAACCCCGAAGTGTACCGCATTGCCGCCAATTTGGTGGAACGCGGCGTGAGCGATACCGCAGTGCAGGACCGGATTTTTAATTCACAAAAAGAAAAAAACCTGCGTTTGCTGGGTCATTGCCTCTCCAACCGCATGGAAATTATCCCCGAATACAAAACCGGTATCATTTGGCTGACCAAACGCGATTACGATGATTTTCACATCCAACGCGGCGACACCGAGGGCATTGTAAACTACCTGCTCACCCTGCGGGAAGTGCGTTTGGCCATTTTTATCCACAACCAACCCACGGTGGTCAAACTTAGCCTGCGCTCCAAGGGCGACCTCGACGTGCAGGAAATTTGCCGGACCCACTTTGGCGGTGGCGGCCACAAAAACGCGTCCGGTGCGCATTCTTACGATAGTTTAAAATCTACTTTGGAAAAAATAAAAAGTATCCTCCCACTTTACAAAGACGCAATTTTAAAAAGTTAACTATGAGAAAGTTTTTCCTCGTGGCCCTGCTGCTGCCCACCTTGGGACTTTGGGCGCAAAAAGACCAGTCATTTACCTCAAAACACGGTTATCGTATCGTTTTTCACAAAAACCTGGGCCAGCCCAAGGCGACGTTTATGGACGAAATAGTGGTCAATGTTGGTGTATTCATTGGCGACTCGTTGCTGCAAACTTCCACAAAATTCGCCCCCGATGGCTTTAAGGCGCCTCTGCCCGCCGAAGACGAGTTCAACAATAGTCCCTCTGCACCGGTTTTGGTAGATGCGGGTATGCTGATGGGTGCGGGCGACAGCCTGACGGCGTACATGGCCATTGATTCGTTTATCCGTACCACTTTGCCGCCGTCGCTGCGCACATTTAACGAAGTGCGTTACGAAATTAAAATGCTAAAGGTCATTAACGCCGAAGAGCAACGCAAGGCCCGCGAAGCGCAAATGGCGCGTTTTGAAAGCATTAAAAAAGAAGCCACCACCATTATGGCGGCGTATCGCAGCGGCGGACTAAAAGTAAAAACATTGCCTTCGGGCCTCAAATATTACGCAACCACCGAAGGCGACGGTATGCCCGTATTGCAGGGACAAAATATTGCCGTGCACTATTACGGCTGCCTCAACGACGGAACCGAGTTTGATAATTCTTTCCAACGCGGCGAACCGATTATGTTCAGCGCCGGAGAGGGGCAAATGATTCCGGGCTTCGACGAAGGCGTTATGAACCTCCGCCACGGTGCCAAGGCGTATTTGTTTATCCCGTCTAAACTGGGTTATGGCGACCAGGCTTCCGGCCCGATTCCCGCCAATTCGGACTTGGTTTTTTACATTGAAATTCAATAATTGACATAAATTTTAACAGAAATTATTATGCGTTTGCTTTCTATTTTGGCCGTAGCAGGCCTCTCCGCAGGTCTTCTGATGACTGCGTGCAAAAACGGTCAAAAAGGTACTGAAACCCAGCATGGCCATACTTATATTAACCACACCAACAAAAACGGTGTGAAACCAAATGTGGGCGACAAAATCGTGTGCCACGTGGATGTATTTATCGGTGACTCTTTGTTCAATGGTACTCGCCAGGAAGGCACCAGCCGGCCGATCGAATTGGTGGTTCCCAAACCCGAAGACGTGCCAACGGGCAAACCACTGCCACCGCTGTTCGACGCGATGTTCCTCGGTACCGAAAGTGACTCGATGACTTTTTACCAAAAGGTAGATTCTACCATGGAAAAAAGTATGGCTTCGTTGCCCGAACGTTTCCGCAAAGAAAAAACCATTCGTTTCGAGGTGGTTTTTGTTGACGTAGTAACGGCCGACGAAATGAAAAAAGAAGAAGAGGCTGCCGCCGCTCGTTTTATCGCCGTACAGGAAAAAATGACCGTTACCGCTGCCGATTACAAAGGGGGTAAACTCAAAGATAAACTGACGGTATTGCCATCGGGTCTGAAAATACTCATCGAAGACAAAGGTGCCGGCGCGGCGCTCAAACAGGGCGAACGCGTAGAAACCCACTACTACGGCTGCCTCACCGACGGAAAAATGTTTGATAACTCTTTCCAACGCGGCGCTCCGCTTGATTTTGTCCTCGCGGCTGGTCAAATGATTAAAGGTTTCGACGAAGGTACCCAGCAACTGAACCACGGCGGCAAAGCAGTATTCTTTATCCCATCGGAATTGGGTTACGGCGACCGCGCCAGCGGACCAATCCCCGCCAATTCAGAGTTAATTTTTTACGTAGAAGTCCAGTAGGGGCGACCCTCGTGGTCGCCCGTCGTATATGTAAGGCGCGACCCTCGTGGTCGCCCGTCGTATATGTAAGGCGCGACCCTCGTGGTCGCCCATCATAAAAACGTGTATGGGCGACCACGCAGGTTGCCCATACATATTTTATATAAGGCCAGAAATCACCCCTTTATCTAGTTGACAGCGACCACGCTGCGCTTAGTGAATCTCACTTTTTTTACCTAGTGGTGGTAACATCACGCCGCGACGAGCAACAATAATTCAAGATAGTGGCATAAATCTGCCAAATCTGAAAGATTTTGCAGATTTGGCACACTTGAAGGATGTAGATTTTTGTCCAAAAAACAAAAACGAGTACGCCGCGACGAGCAGCAAAAAACGAGTACGCTACAAGGGCAAAACCAATTCAACAAATTCAACCCTCAAAACCAATTCAACCCTTAAAAACCCTTCCAACAAATTCAACAAGATAAACGAGACATGACTATTGAACAACTAAAAGAGTTGAAAGATAAGTTGATGGTGTTAAGGAGGTATCTTTGACGTCGATAACCGACTTCGGGAGATAGATGACCTGACCGATCAAACTTTGGATCCCAATTTCTGGAATGATCCCAAACGCGCACAGGGTATTCAGCGCAAAATTGGTGTAAATAAAAAATGGGTGGAAGAGTACCAAACCCTCGCCCGTGAAGTAGATGACCTCGAAGGCTTGTTTGAGTTCCAGAAGGAAGACATGGCCACCGAAGAAGAGGTAAACGCTCAATACACCAAAACCTTCGACATGATTGCCGATGCCGAGTTCCGAAGCACCCTCAACCGCCCGGAAGATGAAATGTCGGCAGTACTCAATATCAACGCCGGGGCCGGTGGCACCGAAGCCTGCGACTGGTCGGCTATGATCCTGCGCATGTACCGCATGTGGGCCGAACGCGCCGGATTTAAAGTCAACGATCTTTTTGAACAAGACGGCGACGCGGCGGGTATTAAATCGGCCAGCATCGAAATTGTTGGTCCTTACGCCTACGGCTGGCTCAAAGGCGAAAACGGCGTGCACCGCCTCGTGCGCATTAGTCCGTTTAACGCGCAGGGCAAACGCCAAACCTCGTTTTCATCGGTGTTTGTGTATCCATTGGTAGAAGACGATTCCATCGAAATTTATATCAACCCCGCCGACGTGGAAATGGACGTGTTCCGGGCATCGGGAGCGGGTGGCCAGCACGTAAACCGGACCGAATCGGCCGTGCGTTTGCGCCACTTACCTTCGGGGGTAGTGGTCGAGTGCCAGGCCGAACGCAGCCAGCACCAAAACCGCGAACGCGCCATGCAGATGATGCGCAGCCGATTGTACGAAATTGAACTGCGCCGCCGCCAGGAAGAAAAAGACAAAGTGGAAGCGGGCAAAAGTAAAATCGAGTGGGGTAGCCAAATTCGCTCGTACGTCCTCGACGACCGTTGGGTAAAAGACCTCCGCTCCGGTTATAAAGTCCATAACCCCGATGCCGTACTCGATGGCAACCTCGATCCCTTCCTCAAAGCCTACCTGATGTGGGTAAGTAACCCCACCGCAGGCGTGGAAGACGACGATTAAATATTGGGCAGTTTATAAAAAGAAATCCCCGACGGCGGCTTTGTGTCGCGGTCGGGGATTTTTCTATTTGTGCGCTGTTATTTGTTATATTTTACAAAAACCACTTTGCGTTCATTGCTGTGATAGGGTAAACTGCCGAGTGTACCGTAGCGTCTATGGTATAAACCCTGAATATTGCCCCCCTTTCACCCGACTACTTTTTGGTAAAAAAATGAAATACACCTTTCAGGCGTTTGGGTTTGTGTGTAGTGTGCCCCCCGGAAATCATGATGTCAATTTCCAATTCCAACTCCACGGCATCCGCGTGTTCTTTAAATTTGGTGCATTTGGCATAACTGGTCGCGGGCTGCGCCGCACTGGCACTTGTCATAATAGTTGCGCTATTCAACGCTGAATAGCCCGAATACATGAGGAAATCAACGGATAAACCGTGGATATGGGAGTATAAAATTTTATTACTGGCCTTTAGTGAATCTACCACTTCGGGAGTGGAACTTCGGGAAAATGGCAGTTGCGTATTGGGGATAAAATTTTTTTTCATAAATGATGTCCAGTTCCAATCCCCGACGTAGGCCGTGTCCCGGTAAAGTAGAAGCATCTGAAACATACCGGGTTCCACTGCGGCGGACGGATCCAAAAATATACCACCTACGCGATATTGATCCGCCGCTCCGGATGGAATAATCGGGCTGGTTGACATAAGTCCACGAGCAATATATTTACCCACGGAGTCCGTATCACTTTCATAATAGCAGAATGGCTCACCGTCTAAAGTACCCGTAAAGTAGTTGGGCTTATCGGTGGGAGAACACCCGATTTGGAGCAAATCAAAGCGTTGTTTGAAGTTTAAATCGGCAAATGCCACTGGCTCTTTTTTGCAGGAATACACCAACAAAAGTGCCGGGATAAGGAAAAGGTAATACTTGTTCATTGTTATGGTGTGCGTTGTTTAACGATTTGGCAATTATTGGCAATCCCCGACCGCTTTGTGTCGCAGTCGGGGATTTTTAGTGCGCTATTGTTTGTTATATTTTACAAAAACCACCTTGCGTTCCTTACCGTGGTCGGGTAAATTAGCGGGCGTACACGCTAATTTTAAAGTAGCGTCTATGGTATCCGGTGAACGAAACTTAGCGTACAGGTTGACCGCACATTCGCCGCCGTTCACTTGGCAACCAAAACGATACCCGCCCATAGTAGGCGGAATTTCGTACGCCACAATGGAATCGCCGTCGGGTAATCGCCAATAGGCTAATGATTGATTAGCAACATACATGGTAGGCGTGTAAGGGTTAAGGGTGTACCCATATACCCGGTTACCCTCCACCTGTCCACCGTAGAGCGGATCTACAATTTGAAAAGCAAACGTATCCATGCAATACCAATCATCAAAATAAGCCACGTAACTGTTGGTAGTGGGAACGCACATTGAATTATTCACTAACCCAAAACCTTCGGGGCATTGGCACGCTCCTTCCACGCAGGTCGTTCCCGGAACCGGGCACTCCATGCAGGTGGACTCCTTTTTTTTGTCGCAGGCTGCGATGACAAGACAAATAAAAAGCAAAATACTGGTTACTTTTCTCATGGTTTTAAAAATTTAAATGTTTTGGGCACAGCAACGCCTTTACTTTTTTATCGAAAATGTACCGGCAAACGCGCAATTTTCTAATCTATTCCAAGGTTTTTCTCCGTAGTTATCCGTGTATATATGCAAAGAAAACCTGAATGCAACGTTGTAAATTATCGCATCGGCCGTTTCTTGTTTGTCAATTTTAGTACACTCCACAAAACCGTCACTTTGGTCACCTACGGCCGAACTCCACATGGTATCGCTCCCGCCCAAGGGACTTTCTTTACCACAACCGACCGGCATAACTACAAAAAAATCACCGGGGCGTTCACTTGCATTTTGGCTAATATTCAGCCGCCCCACCTTGATGGTTTCGTCAATGGCCTTTGGGATATCAACATGGTCAGGCATATTGAAGCCCAGTAAAAATGAAAATTCAGGGGGATGTGGATACCCTTTATAAAAATTGGTATCAACCAACCCAAAAGCATAACGCACATTGCCGGATCCACCTCCATGCACCACTGCAATGGTGGATGCGTAAGGTTGAAATGCTTGTGTGGCATCAGACCAACAAAAATCCTGCTGGTTAATGGTTCCCTTGCAATAGTTGGCCCCGGTAGGCATTACCGAAAAAAAGTTCAATGCCTCTAAGCATTCCATCTTGAACTTATCGTAAGGCGATAATTCAGACTTGTTGCAGGAAAACAGGATGAATGATAAAAAAAGTAGTTTTTTCATATTTGTAGTGGTTGTCCCTTGCAAGGTTCCACAAAAGTAGGTGCACCGCTTTTTAATATATATGGTTTTCTTTACGAAATAATCACACAACAACAACTTTTTTTCTAATTTAATCGGAAAAAACGCAACAACTTTTCCTTTTTTCCGGTTTTATCGGACGAGCGCACATTATTTTACGATAAAATCGGAAATTTATAATTTTGCGTCAATATTTAATTTAACACCACTTTTCTCCATTTTAAATACTTGTGTACTTCGACTCGGCGGGTTTTGTGCGTAAAAACCTTGGGACACGTTCCCACATTGTAATGCGCAACACCAAGCGAGGCTCAGTATAAAATAAACTTTCTCAGTGTATGCACGACTATCTTTTGCAAAAACAATTGTTTGCCCACATCATTACGCAGGAAAAAAGCAAAAGCAAATGGGTTCAAAAATACATGCAACGCGCACCCTGCTCTAAATCTATCGCCTACGACCGGATTGAGGGAAAAAGACCCATCAGTTTCGACGAGGGAATGCAACTCATCGAAACCTACGGATTACCAAACGAATGGCCCCATAACCTGCTTGTTGCCCCTGCTACCAACCCGTTGCAGCCAACGTTACCACTCAACGCTCCCCCCGAAGAATCATTAACCGTTTTGTACAACGACCTGCAACTGCTCGCGCAATCGCCAACGCCACAATCACGGGTAGTGTCGCGGCAATGCCCCATCTTTTGGCTAAAATACAGCCGGTTGTTAACCTCCTTCAAAATTTATTGCTGGTTTGCTCAAACGCAACTCCGCACGGGCACTCCAATGGAACCTTTTGACCTGAACTGGAAAGATAAAACCCGCACCGCCGCCCTGCTCGACCAATGCAAACATATCCTGCGGGCGTACCAAACTATACCCGGCATTGAAATATGGTCACTGGCCTTTTTTGAGGCGACTTTTGCCCAAATGCGCGATGTGTTTGAAACCGGAGGTATGACCCAGGACGTGTTTCATGCCCTCACCCAAGAAATACTAATCGTGATTGATGCCCTTGAACAAATGACCGCACGTGGCACGAAAGACCCCGCCGGACAAACCTGCGAGGTACAGGTATTTACGTCCAAAAGTTATATCGGATCGGATATGACTATCGGTTACGGCGAGCAGTCGCCTGGTTTTCTTTACCTCGATATGGGTTTCCCCCGGTTTATTCGCCACTATTCCCCCCATGATATAACAGAGCAAATGCATTATTTTCGCGCCATTCAATCCTATTCCGAACCGCTATCCATGAACACCCGCAATAGCAAACTTTTTTTTAATGCCCTGCGGCTCAAGTTACAAACGGACGTGTCTAAGGTGTTTCACTAAACCCTGAGAAACGGTTTTAAAACCCCACGCCCACCTGCACCACCACCTCCGTTCCCCCCGTTTCCACGTCGTAAAAATGCACACTGCCACCCATGGCCGCCAATCGGTCGTGCGTGACCTGCATGGCCGCCGATTGGTGGCCCGGTTTTTTGGCGGCTTTGAGCAAAGCGGCTTTTTCGCGCCCAACGCCGTTGTCGCGGATGGTACACGTGAGTGTTTCGCCCGTTAGTTCAAAATGCACCTGAATGTGGCCGGGCGTTTTCAGCGGCGCAATCCCGTGGATCACGGCATTTTCCACAAAAGGCTGCAACAACATGGGCGGTATCTCGATATTTTCCAAATCATCGGGGGTATTGTAGGTAATCTCGAAGGTAAAAGGGTTTTGTTGACAAAATTGCTCAATTTTCAGGTATTGTTCCAAGGTATCGGCCTCCTCGCGCAAGGTGATGAACTGCTGGCGCGAATTGTGCAAAATGCTGCGCATCAATTTGGCAAAATGGTTAATTTCGGTCCGCGCCGTGGTGTAATCCTGGGTGGCAATCAGCGATTGAATGCTGTTGAGCGCGTTAAAAATAAAATGCGGGTTCATTTGTAATTGCAGCGCTTTTTGCTCCAACTGAAGCACGTGGTTTTGCACCTGCAATTTTTCGCGTTGTTCGGCCTCGCTCCGGCGGACCCCCCGAATGTACGCACGCACGCCCCCCGCGAGCAAACCCAATGCCACGGCCACCACGAGCGTAATAAACGGCCACTCTTTCCAAAATGGCTTGCTGATGGTAAACCACGCCTGTACGGTATTGCTCACATTCACCTCATCGGTCGAAGCCTGCACCAGCAAATGGTACTGCCCGGCGGCGAGGTTGGCGTAGTTCACCTGCATTTGCGGCGACCACGGCGACCAACCCGTATCGGCACCTTCCAATTGATAACGGTAGAGCATGGTGGCGTTTTTTTGGGTTAAATCAATGCCTTTTACCAAAAAACTCAAATGGTTTTGGTTCCAGGGCAAGGTTAAACCCGCCGCGTCGAACAGCAGGGCGGCCCGGTCTTTAAAGGCCGTTTCTTCCAACGGTTTATAAAACAGGTTTACTTTTTCAAAGTGCAACACCGGTGCGCTGTTGTGTTGCACCACCGCCACCGGCGTGTAACGCATCAGGCCATTCATGGTGCCGAACCAAGTGCCGCCCCGGGAGTCCATTAAAAAAGCATCCTGGCAGGTTTCGATACCCGAAAATCCTTCATTTTGGCCAAAATGCACCACCGCGCTTACGCGGCCTTTGTCAAAAGAAATCCGATCAACGCCGTTTTCGGTGCCCGCCCACAAATCGCCCGAAGCGTCCGTGGCCAGCAGGTAAATATTATCCGAAGCGTTTTTTTCGCGGTAACGAAGCGGCGTAAAACTGGAACCAACGACCCCGCTGCCGTAAAAAATCCCCCGGCCTTTGGTGGCGATATAACATTGGTTTTTCGGGCCAAAAGCAAAAGCCGTTATGGTCCCCGAAACACCCTGTTCGCTGCCAAAATTGGCTTCCACGCGGCCATTTTTTAAATAACCTACCGTACCGCTAAACGTACCGTACCACAAATTGCCCAATGGATCCAACTGCAAGGCCGTGACCGATGAGCCGGGCATTCCGTCGCGCAGCCCGTACCGCCGCGCCGTAAAGCCGCCTTCGGGCCGGGGAGTGAGTTGCGCCAATCCCTCCGAAGTCCCCATCCACACGGTGCCATCGGGCATACACACTATTTTTTGCACCCAATCGGAGGGCAGCATACCGTTGGCTTGGGTAAAGATTTGTAAACCATTGGGCGCAATAGCGATCATCCCTTTGCCCTCTGTACCTACCCACAGCGTACCGTTGCGGTCGTGGGCGAGGGTGCGGCATTTTACGCCTTGCAAATAGCCGCTGTCGGGTTGGGCGGCCCGCAGGCCAAAGGAATCCAACACGACCAAACCCTGTTGCGATACCGCCATCCAGATGCGGCCGCGGGGGTCTTCGCTGAGGGCATACACGCGGGTGCCGGGAAGTCCGTCGGAACGGTTGTAGGCCCGAAAAGCGCGGGTGCTCCGAAACGCAAATCCACCGCCCGAAGTCCCGACCCAAAGGCGGTTATTGTGGTCGGTTAATAACGCCCGCACCGAGTTGTGGGGCAGCCCGTCGGCTTCGGTGAAATGTTGCAGGAGCGAATCGGGTGAAAGGTGGTAAATGCCATCGGCGACGGTTCCGGCCCAGAGGGAGCCATCGTGGTCGGCGGCGAGGGAAATCACGCGTTCAATGGCTGTTTTGCGCACGGTACGCGGTTGTTGACCGGTAATCCCGATCAATCCCGCCCCGAGACTCGAAAACCAGACGGTATTTTGGTGTCGGGTTAAGGCATAGGCCGGTAACAGCGGCAAATGCAGTTGTTTCCCGATGTCGTTGGCGCGGTTGCGTTCGTTAAATTGCCAAATACCCCGTTCGGTGCCCACCCAAATATCGCCGTTGTGCGGTGGCAACAACGCATAAATGGTCAGTTCATTCAGCGAGGGGTGGATATTGGCTTTTTCGCAGGTATTTTGCTCAAAATTGTACTGCCAAATACCGCGTTGGGTACCGGTAAGCAGGCGGTGATCGGGAGTTTCGACAATGCTGCTGATATAGTTTCGGGTGGAGGAAGCGGTCATTTTTTTGCCGTCAAAAAAGCACAATCCCTGCGAAGTTCCCATCCAGATTCGGTGTTGGTGGTCTTCGTAAATGGCGTTGACAAAATTGGAGGGCAGCCCGTCGGCGGTGGTAAAATGGGTAATTTGTACGCCGTCGAACCGCCCGACTCCTCCCCCTTGGGTACCCACCCACAGGTAGCCCCGGTGGTCTTCGCAGAGGGCATAGACCTGCGATTGTCGCAGCCCGTCTTCCATATTGAAGGTGGTAAAATACTGGGGTTGCGCCGGTGCGGCAATGGCCCAAAGGAGCAGGATAAAAAGTAGCGGCATAGCGTGCAAATATGCAGTGGATTGGGCGATCGTGGTGAAAAAAAACGGAGGAACGGATAATTTTTTTTGATTTATTTGGTGAATTGAAGTGTTTGTTTGTATTTTTGAGGGCGCAATCTTTTTTTTTATCTAATACAGCAATCTCGGATAACAATTCCTGTGTTCTCCTTTTGCTGACGTATTCACCAAGCCGACCGGACTACACGAAGTACGAGCGGAAAACAATTCAATCACACTTTATTTTTTCATTTATGCACAATTTAGTTTATTGTTATGCGCAGCGCAGACCGATATCGCTGCAACTTGCCGATTTTGGCAAAAAATTTCCTTCAACTGTTTTTCGTTCATTAAGCATTTTGCTGGTACTCCTGATTTTTTCGGGGTTTGGTGATGGGGTTAGGGGGCAGGGAGGAAATGGTAAAATCCAATGCGGGCATTTACATAAAACGCATACTGCCAGTAAAAACTCCAGTGAAAAAATCTTTTATGACAACTTTGGGAATAGTTACAGTAAATCTGACCTTTCTATTCCCGAAAGTGGCATAAGTATGACGTGTAACCTGAGCAGCAACCCTGATTTTGACGTTATAGTTTTACCGTATATAGATCAGAATGGTATCACACGGCCAACAATTGCCGAGCAGGAGGTTATATGTGGAGTGTTGCAACAATTGGCTGATCTATTAGAAAGACCCGCTGGTGGAGCCAAACCTACGATTGAATTTAGTTTTAATCCAGCCCTCAACGATGATGATTTTGCTGGTGTAGGGGTAGCGTATTTTGACCCACAATGTACTATGTCAGAAAATGTTGCAAAAGCCCATTTTAACGCAGGTTCGGGTGCAGGCTACGCCGGAATAGTTCATGGAAAGGTGCAAATCAACCCATTTCTAAATTTTTACACAGAAGTTGACCTAAACCCAGCCATTGGTAGCAATCAATACGACCTGTATTCCATTTGTTTACACGAAATGCTTCATGTATTGGGATTTGGCTCGCGTATTTCGGCTAATGGCAGCCCTTTTGAAGGGTTTTACTCTACATGGGATCTTTTACTGGAAGATGAAACGGGTAAACCATTGATTAAGAAAGGCCCTGGCACCGCCGATTGTTGTGCTATTTATTCGTTTAATGAGCAAGTAGCACCAGTTGCGAATCTACCCATCGGAATCATCAACTGTGGTGAAGTTTTTTTTGATGGGGGGACTTCGACTTCCATTAATGGTGCCTACCCGTTACCCTTAGATGATGGCAAAGTGATGAATATTCTTAGCCACTTGAATGAAGATTGTGCAAGTGGGCAACAGTTTGTAATGCATCATGAAACGGAAGCCGGGCCAAATAGCATTAGACGTACCATCAGTTCGGCAGAAGTCCAAATACTGTGTAAAATAGGATATAATACAGCTGCCTGCGATCCGGGGTGTATATTGATTTTAGGGGATGATGGGCCATTTGATATAGGTACGCCCACGAATAGTTCACCTACTCAGTTATTTACCCCTATCAATTTATTCAGTAATGATTTTGGTATCAACTTAACACCAAACTCCGTGACTTTTCCTGCGGAGTGTAGGGTTGATGATGGAATTGCTCCAATAAGTTACGATTCTAATACAGGTTATTTTAGAACAAATATGTATTCAAATCAAATCCCTGTAGCAGCTAGTATTTGTTACCAATCTGAAGCCTGTGATGGTAGGCTTTGCAAAAGGGCAACTGTTGAACTTACTAATAATGCTTTGATATCAAATACTTATGGGCAAGGTTGTTCATCTTGTGAGAACTTAATTTGCAATGGCGACTTTGAAGTGTACAAGCCCCTTGAGGCCAAGTTTCACATACAGGCTGGAAATGAGCCAAATGAGCAATTTATACTCCTTTCAGCAAATGTGTCAGAAACAGTTGATAACGCAATAACGCCTAATGGCATTTTGGGATTTTTTGGTTATAATGAAACTCTACACTTGCCGTTGCATACTCCCATTCCAAGTGGATGTACTGCACATATTGAACTTGACGCAAGTAAAAGAATACCAAATTCATCATTAAGGATTTTTGGTTACAATATCCCGCCATGCAATACAACCATGTTTGATGCGAATAATCTCTTAGTTTATGAGGACCCACTATGCTCCAATTTCACAAAATTTTTTATTCGGGAAGAGGCCCTCAATAACGGAATAACACTCCTGCCCCCTTCCCCTAACCTGCTATTTAATCAAACTTTTTTTGGGGAGCCAAATTACCCATACAATATTGACTATGGCCTTGTACATTCATCGCCAAATGAACCCAATTGGGAGCATATTGAGTTTGACTGGGAGAATAATACTGGTGTTGAATTTAAATATATCGCTTTGGTCATTGTGGGAAATGAGGCTCAGAGGCTTTTGATGATCGACAACCTCGTAGTAACCTCCACTTGTACGCCAACGGTAACCGTACAGGAAGAAGTCATCGCTGCCTGCATTGATGGAGAGGCCAGAATACGGATTCGACCATGTGTGCAACACCCCGCTAATCAGCCGATTTCGCTTACCATTACCGCCGACTTGCCCAATATTTTAGGAGTGAGTTTCAATAACACAACCGGTGATTTTACGAATGGCACGGTTACCACAACGATCCAACCTTCGAGTAATTGCCCCGACCCTACTTCTCCCTATTTTGACCTTGTGCTGGATATTGCTGGAAACTTCTTACCTGGCCAAGTTATCAAGATACCCTTACATTACAATGCATCCTATGGGTGTTTTGGATCAGAAGATGTGGACCCTGTAGTTAACATAGAACTTGACGTCGCGCCTAACGCTAATTTTAGCGCAGAAAAAGACGGTTGTTCAAAGTTCAAGTTTACGACTGGAACGTTTAATCAGGCTGTCCATCTATGGAGTTTTGGCGATGGCTCAACGAGTAACGAGGCCGATCCGGTTCATATGTTTAGTGTCACTGGTATGTTTACGATAACACACACAGTAACAACCCCTTGTGGTACGCATACCGCCACTCAGACTGTAATAGTAGATTGTCTTCCAATTGCCTGCCCATGTCCAGGTAACCAAACTACAAACTTTACCATTGGTGAAAGTATTCAGTCGGATGAAAGTATTTCATTGCTTAATATACCCCAAATTATTGATAATGCCTGTATAAAAATATCCGGCACTCTCAATATTGACCAAGACTGGACATTGACCAACTGCCACCTCATATTCGGTGATGGTGCCCAAATTGTTGTAAAAGCCAACGCCAAACTGTCCATTGCCGAAGGTAACCTGCTGGAAGGGTGTGATGTACTTTGGCGAGGTATCACCGTAGAAGCATCCGGACAGTTGTTTTTTGAAGTGAGCACAATTCGGGATGCAGAATATGCTATTCAGCCTAAACATGGAGCCACGATTTACGTGATTGGTTCCACTTTTGATAAAAACCATATTGCTATTTACACAGCACCTAATACCAGTACGCAAAATGTAACTACTCTTGCACTAAAGACCAATATCTTTACCTGCACGGGGATGTTGAAACCGAACTATTCCGGTCAGGGCAGTACTCCGGGAGAGTACAGTTATGCCATGGCCGAAATCAACAAAACCGTAGGCGTTGATTTTGGTAAAAACAATATAGCGGAAGGCTTGGTCAATGGATTATTGGCTTATAATAGTACTTTCAATATGGCACGATGCACCATCAAAAACCTGCGTAATGGTACAGCAATGCAAGCCATTCAACGCCGGGGAGTTCATGCACTTTCGTGTACTTATGCCAAAGTTATACAATCAGTATTTGAAGATAACCAATGTGCTATATTCGCTGAAAAAAGCAATTTACAGGCAGACTTAAATATTATTACAAATCTGCCGGACAACAATGATGTATATGATATTGGTATTTGGGCACGAGACTACGCTGGTCGTCAAATTAGAATTCGCAACAACATAGTTAAACTTCGGGGAGAAGGTATCGTTGCTGAAAATGGTGGAAAAAGTGGTGGTTTGCGAATTAAAAACAATAATGTTTCAATCGTTAGTTCTATTCAGGCACCTGTTCCCACCATTGGAAGTGTAAGGGGGATTCGGATAGAACAGGTTAATCAAGCGTATGTTTTTGATAATACTGTAATCAAACCAAATGGTACGCCCATTGGTATTGGTATTGAAGGAAACAATTTGGTTCGGGCTATTTTTCAAAGCAACATTGTGCGTAATTTTGGTAAAGGTTACTCCGCCTCTGGGGGCTATAGCAACAACTTTAGGAATAACCAAGTGATTAAAAGCCAAACCGGGTTTGAAATCAATGGTGATTCGGCTAACGATTATTGCCAAAATTACTCTCAAGATCAAACACAAGATGGCTGGCACTTCATGGGGTATTGTAAAAACTCCAATAATTTTAAATGTAATAATATCGGCAGTTCCAATATCGGCCTCTATCTCTGGGGCAATGGTATTGACTACACTATACTCGGCGAACAAAATAATACCGGTAATAAATGGAACCCTGGCCAATATGGGGCTTGGGGCGCCTTTAACGCTTATGGTGGGGGACTACCAGAACCTATTAATGATTCCCGTTTTACCATACATTCAAGCCAAATACCAACTTGGTCAACGGGAAGCGGCAACTCAAACTTGTGGTTCACTCCGCTCCTTGGTACACCATTTGTTTGTGATGCTACAACCTGCCCTCTCTACATTGACAATGACCCTTTACCCGTAGGAGCACAAGGAGAACCAGGTAACGATGCTGTTTTAGACGATTTGGATATCCGTATTGCACGTGGGCAGGTAAACCATGAAGGTTTAGGCTGGGTGGCGCAGCAACATTTATACGAACGCCTTGCTGGTTCCCCTACGCTGTTGAGTTCGGGTGATGCTAATATCCAGGGATTTTACGCCAGTGAATTGCAAGGGACAATCGGCCAATTGTATCAGCAGCGCCTTGCCATGAATACCGCCGCTACGCCCGTCGCTGCATTGTTGACAACTTTTCAGTCAAACACGGAAAATATTAGTACTGTTTTGGATAATATCGAAGCATTACGCGACCAGTTGGAGCAAACGGGCCAATTGGCCATCTGGCAACCACAAATAAAAGAGCGGATGTCCGAATTAGCCACTAGTAGCGAGGCTTTGGCGACCGCATGGGGAGATTTCGACCTTCAAAGGAATGACGCTGGTCCTGCGCTGTTGGCATCCAATGCTGCAATTGCACCCACTAATATTTTGGCAGACAATGAGATTCAACTCAACCGAATCTTATTACAAACCGATTACTTCCATTTCGTAACCACGAATACAACCGGGACAAATACAACGGCCGTGGCCAATGAAGAATGGGTGTACCAAATAAAGGCCATCGCCGATCAGTGCCCCATCGAAGGAGGGCGCAGCGTGTATGAGGCCCGCAGTTGGTACCACCGTTTTGATCCATTGGTAACCTGGGATGATACAGGCATTTGTGGGGCTAACAGAGGAATCGAGCAACGTAACAGCGCAGGGGTAGATCAATTATTGTCGTATTGGGTATTGCCCAACCCCGCTAATGATCAAATCCAGATTTTACCTGCGTTTTCAACGCCTCTACAGGCAAAGTTTAGTTTATTCCGTTTCGATGGTCAGTTGATGCAACAGATCAATCTGAATGATAGCGCTAATATGAATCTGGAGCATTTACCCAATGGGATTTATTCCTATTCTATTTCGACCGAAAAAGGAAGGGTACAAAGCGGTAAACTCATTATTCAACACTAAATTATTAACAAAACCTGCCCTCCCGAGTATGTTACTTGGGAGGGTGTATTCATCTTATGCGACTACTGTTACTCATATTAATGCTACCTTTATACTGGACAATCAATGCCCAGAAACACGATTATTATTGGATTACTGGCAGTGGTGGCGGGAATCAATCCACGCCAACGGATTCATTTGGGATCACTATATTAGATTTCAATCCTTTGACAGAGCCATTCATCATTGGGGATCAAGCCATTTCCAATAATTTCCATACCACCAACAGTACCATGTGCGATTCTGCGGGAAATCTCTTGTTTTACACCAATGGCGTAAATATTTATGACAGCAGCCATCAAATCATGGACAACGGGCAGGCGATCGTAACAGGCAGTTATCCTTTAGGTTATCGTTCGCCATTAGCCACCTTGTCATTAGCATCCCTCACCCATCCGAAGCAGTATTTCCTGTTTAACGTCCAACGTAAACCAGATTATCCGGTGGGAGAAAAGTTGTACTATAATCGTATTGATATGAACCTCAACAATGGCTTAGGCAGAGTAGTTGAGAAAAAAAAACTTGTTATTCAGGACTCAATAAATTGGGGACAGATAGTGGCCACCAAACATGCAAATGGGCAAGATTGGTGGATTGTAATTCAACAATTCAACAATAATAAATTTTACAAAGTGTTATTCTCTGAAAGCGGCATCACAAAGGTAGAACAACAAATAAGTGGTGATGTAATTCAATCAGGAGGGCAGGCCGTTTTTAGCCCAGATGGGCGTAGATATATCCATGTCACACACCCACTATTGGGCGCACCTGCCTACATTGATATTTTTGATTTTGATCGTTGCTCTGGCGAACTCTCCAATCGAAAAAGACACACCCTCAACCACCCCAATTATTTCCTGCCGGGGGCATCCGTTTCTCCCGACTCAAGATTCCTGTATATCACCTTTGACCGGATCGTTTATCAATACGACCTTTGGGCGACCGATATTTTCGCATCGGAGGAGGTAGTAGCCGAATTTGACACTAATAATTATTACTATATTTGGCCATTAGATTTTTATCTGGCTCAACTCGCACCCGATGGAAGGATATACGCTACCACCTCAAGCGGGGGCTTCTGCTTACACCGCATACGCTACCCTAATCGAAAAGGAATGGACTGCCAATTTAGGCAGTGGGATATTCATACCCCTACTGGTCGTTATTCCGACCTGCCCAACCACCCCAACTACCGCCTCGGCCCGATAGACGGCTCGGCCTGCGATACCCTGGGGTTGGATAACCACCCGCTGGCGCGTTTTCGCTGGGATTTTGAAGATACGATTTCGCCCCTGCGGGTGACGTTTAGCGACCTGTCGGCGTACGAACCCGACCAGTGGACCTGGTATTTCGGCGACGGAACGGTGCTGGATACCACCGCATCGGGTGAAGTGGTGCATACTTTTCCTTCGCCCGGCACCTATACTGTTTGCCTCGTGGCAGCCAACGGGTACAGCAGCGATACCGTGTGCCATACGATCCAGATTGGTACGGTTTCGGCACCGGAATTGGCAACACAACGGGTGGCCATTGCGGCCTATCCCAATCCTTCGCCCCAGGACTTTACGCTGCACGTCCCCAGTACCGCCGAATGGCAACGCGTGGACGTGGAACTCTCCGACCTTCACGGGCGGGCGGTGCTGCGCACGGCCTGGCGCGGGTCGGTGGGCAACATCGGCGGGCGCGAACTGGCCGGAGGGGTGTATTTTGCTCGCGTCACCGTGGAAGGCATGGACGTGGGAACGGTGAAGTTGGTGAAGATATAAAGGGCATTCGGCGTTCAATATTCGACATTAAAAAATATCGATACCCAACATGATTATCTTATTTACAAGCCGACCACTTTTCTTTTTATGAAAAAGTTCCTTTTGATTATTTTTTTGTTTAACCAACAACATTACCTGTTTGCCCAAAAACACGATTATTGGTGGATCACGGGTTATGAAGGAGGCACATTATCGCCCCCGAATGATTCCTTTGGTGTTACGTTGATCAATTTCAACAATGAAGAAACGAATGAACCACAAATTATTGGTAGCCAGTCAATCACGTTAGATGTCGTTGGAGCCAATACCAGTATGTGTGATTCGGCGGGTAACCTTTTGTTTTATACCAACGGCATTCATATTTACAATAAAAATTACCAGATCATGCAAAATGGAAGTAGCATTAACCCGGGTGATGTAATGTATGGAGCACCGATTCCTCAATCAGTACTGGCACTACAAACTCCCAGTAAAACAAAGCAATATTATTTATTTTCGGTTGAGGATGGCCCAGGGTTTGGTTTAGGTTCGGGATTTTATTGTAATACTATTGACATGAATGCTAATAATGGGGTTGGTAAAGTAGCGGTCAAGCGAAAACCTGTTATCGTGGATTCGTTGGCTTGGGGGTTGATTACAGCCACTAAACATGCCAATGGCCGAGATTGGTGGGTTATTGTACCGCATCATAACAACGACAAGTATTTTTCAATATTAGTTCAGTCTGATACTATACTTGTTAATAAGCATTTTTACGATACTCCTTTTATTAGAAGTGCCGGGGCGACAATTTTCTCTCCAAATGGGCAATATTATGCTCATATAGTAAGCGAATCATCAGCGGCCCCGGCTTTCATTACCCTGTTTAATTTTGACCGGTGTTCTGGCGTATTGACCAATCAAAAAGACCACCACCTCTATGATCCACTACACTTTATTCCAGGAATAAATTTTTCGCCCAACTCCCGTTTTTTATATGCCCTTGATGACCGTGATGCTTACCAATATGACCTGAACGCACCCGATATTTTTGCTTCTGAAACGCTAGTGGCAGAGTGGGATGGTACCCGATATTACAATATATGGCCTACTAATTTTATGTATGGACAACTCGCTCCCGATGGTCGTATCTACGTTAATAACTCCAATTCAAGCGTTACCTGGCACCGAATTCGTTACCCCAACCGCAAAGGATTAGACTGTGCGTTTGTGCAGAACGACATTGCAACGCCCAATATCAATTCAGCAGATATGCCCAACCACCCCAACTACCGCCTCGGCCCCATTGACGGCTCCGCCTGCGATACACTGGGTTTGGATAACCACCCGCTGGCGCGTTTTCGCTGGGATTTTGAAGATACGATATCGCCCCTGCGGGTCACGTTTAGCGACCTGTCGGCGTACGAACCCGACCAGTGGACCTGGTATTTCGGCGACGGAACGGTGCTGGATACCACGGCCTCGGGCGAAGTGGTGCATAGTTTTCCTTCGCCCGGCACCTATATCGTTTGCCTCGTGGCAGCCAACGGGTACAGCAGCGATACCGTGTGCCATACCCTCCAGATTGGTACGGTTTCGGCACCGGAATTGGCAACACAACGGGTGGTTATTGCGGCCTATCCCAATCCTTCGCCCCAGGACTTTACGGTACACGTCCCCGGTACCGCCGAATGGCAACGCGTGGACGTGGAACTTTCCGACCTTCACGGGCGGGCGGTGCTGCGCACGGCCTGGCGCGGGTTGGTGGGCAACATCGGCGGGCGCGAACTGGCCGGAGGGGTGTATTTTGCTCGCGTCACCGTGGAGGGAGGAGGCGTGGGAACGGTGAAGTTGGTGAAGATATGAAGGGTGAAGGGTTTAAAAACAGTTGCTAAAGGCGTTTAAACACACTTTTGGTCCAAATTAACCCCAAAAAACACAAGACGGCACCCAATATAAAAGGTGCTCCGGCAAAATGCACGGGCGATTGAACACTGGTAAAAAACGAAAATAAATTGGTCATTACAATCGGCCCGATAATGGACGTGAGGCTGGCCAAACTCGTCAGGCCACCTTGTAACTCACCCTGCTCATTGCCCGGTACCTGCGTCGAAATTATACTTTGCAAAGCCGGTACGGCAATGCCCCCAAAACCGAAGGGAATCATAAACAGATACATCATCCAGCCCTGCGAGGCAAAGGCAAATAATACAAACCCAAGGCCGTACAAAAATACCCCCCAAGTCACCGATTTGCGTTCGCCCAATGCCGGAATGATCCGACGCGATAATACGCCCTGCACTAAACCACCAATAAACCCCACCGCCGCCAACGATGCGCCAATGCCAAAGGAATCCCATTGAAACTTTTCCATGGTGATATAAGTCCAGGTGCTAATGTTAGCGTGGCCCGCCAATTGTACCAAAAACAACGAAATGGACAACCCCAACACCAAGGGGTATTTGCCGATTTGGCGCAACGAACCCACCGGATTGGCGCGTTTCCAACTAAATGGCCGCCGGTTTTCGGGGGTTAATGACTCCGGCAGGATAAAATAACCGTATAACCAATTGACCAACGCCAGGGCGGCGGCCACAAAAAACGGCGCCCGTAGTCCCCAATAACTCGAAATAACACCACCCATCAGCGGCCCAATGATAAAACCAAGACCAAACGCCGCCCCAATAATACCAAAGTTTTGCGCGCGTTTTTCCGGTGGACTCACATCAGCAATGTAGGCCGCACCTGAAGTAAACGTCGCCCCCGTAATACCCGCAATGAGTCGCCCGGCAAAAAACCAACCCATCGTGGGCGCAAAACCCTGAAGAATAAAATCAATGCCAAAGGCAAATAAAGAGGCTAAAATAATGGGCCGACGACCGTAAGCGTCGCTCAAACCACCAATAATGGGCGAAAAAACAAATTGCATGGCGGCGTAGGTAAACATCAGCAGGCCGCCCCACCGCGAGGCCGCACTGAGATCGCCACCGTTCATTTGCTCCAAAATACCGGGTAAAACCGGAATGATTAGCCCAAAACCGATAATATCAATCAGCAGCGTGAAAAAAATAAAAAGGATGCCGGGAGTACGTGAATTTTCCAAAGGTATGTGTCGTTTTAATATTGCGTATATCGGAGGTAAACAGCAGTTGAGCAAATTGCCCGCGAAGGTAAAAAAAACGGCTGTTTATCCGGTTTTTTGTTTTTTATAACGATATTTGCTCAATATTAATCATTTTAGTATGAAAACACCAGTGCTGGAAATAGATCAACCGACGCCATCCACCATGACGTTGGAAGCGTACTTTGATTTTGAATATCGCTCAACCACCAAACACGAGTTCTGGAACGGTCAAATTAGGGCTATGTCGTACACATCGCCCAATCACGGACGCATTCAAACCAATATCATGGATGAATTGGCGGCTTGTATGAAAGCCCAAGGGTGCACCCGTTACACCTCCGACAGAATGGTACTTATCCCCGAATGCAACAAGGTGTTTTATCCCGATGTGATGATTATTTGTGGTGCGGAGCAATTTGAACAATACAAAAAGAACATGAAGGCAACACTAAACCCTTCTGTTATTATCGAAATTCTTTCCGACACGACTGAACAAGAGGACAAAATTGACAAATGGATGTGCTACCGAATCATACCGCATTTACAACAATACCTGATGGTCCACCAAAACACCGTCAGTATCCACAGTTACCGCCGAAAAGGTGACCGCGAATGGGACTACTCCTACGCCGAACACCCCGAAGAGCAAATCATGGTGCAAGATTGTGTGTTAAGACTCAACGAAGTCTATCGCGGGGTGGAACTTCCGTCACTATAAAAAAACCGTCAACGCCTTGAGGCTGGTACAACGGCATCAGAATATAACCGCCGTGGGGGGCGTAAATGGGGCCGTGTTCATTATCCGCCAAATGCTCGCCCCGCTCAATCACCTGAAAATTGACGTAACCCGCCCGCATCACAAATTGCTCGCCCGACTGTATGTGGTGCACGTGCGTGATTTGGGTAACTTTGGGCAAATTTTTGCCGTATTGCTGCAAAATCGCGTCGTGGTGACTGCCCACATCTTTTTTATCCACGCAACCAACGGCGCGCATCAGGCGGATACTGGCCGATACCGAACGGTTCATAGATTCGGGATCGTTGTGTTGCCCGGCCTCAAATGCTACCGTGTGAATCGTGCGCCCCACCACTTTAAACACCGATTCGGGGTGATTGGCGTAGTGCATAAATGTGCCGTCCAAACCCTTTAACAACCCCATCACCACGGGGGCGTGCAACTCCGCCGCCAACCGGATACTGACCGGATCGGTTTCCAGCGGAATGGAAAAAATACCACCTCCCGCCGATGTGGTGTGCAAATCGAGGATAAACAACTCGGTGGGCTGATAATCCGATATTTCGGAATCTATGGCTTTGACCAAATCAATCAATTCCGCTTCTTCCGCGTGCCGGGGTGTTTTGTCGTGTAATAAAATATCGTTCACCATTTGTTGCCCCCAAATGCGATTTAAATCGGTGTCAACAAACCGTTTTTGGGACGAAAAGGCTTTTATATTCCCCAAAAAACCCACCACACGCCCCGAAAACACAAAATGCGCGTCGGTTTGTTGCGCTCGTTCCAGCAGGCGAAATACCTCCCGAATGGCCAAAATGCCCGCCGGTTCATTGCCGTGCATGGCACCAATAAGTAACACCAAAGGGCCGCGTCGTTGCCCCGTAAACCGTCCAATTGTCCGCTCCATTCGACAAAGGTATTCATATTGTTTAACGTCTTGCTAACGTCTTGGTACAACATTTTTGCGTCATAGGCATTATAGAACAAACAAATCGCCGGACATTAGCCGTTCAATATATACTTCGACATGCTCAGTATATACTTCGGCACGCTCAATATAAAAAAATAAAATAACAAGCCATGAGACGATTATCAGTATTGCTCCCACTCTTGCTGTTGTGTACAGCACCTTTGTCGGCTCAATATTTTGGCCGTAATAAACCCCGTTATCAGAACCAAAATTTCAAAGTGAACCAAACCGAACACTTTGAAATCTATGAGTACCTGAATAACCCGGAAAAATTAAAAGAACTGGCCGCCGCCGCCGAACAATGGTACACGATGCACCAGGCGGTATTGCAGGATACTTTTACCAAAATGAACCCCATCCTGATTTACAACGACCACGCGGGTTTCCAACAAACCAACGCCATTCAGGGCAGTATCAGCGTGGGTACCGGCGGCGTTACTGAAGGGCTGCGCAACCGCGTGGTGTTTCCCATTGCCCCCACCAACCAACAAACCCACCACGTTTTGGGACACGAATTGGTCCACGCTTTTCAGTACAATATGATCCTGAACGGCGACAGTACCAGTATGCAGAACCTCGCCAACCTGCCACTTTGGATGATTGAAGGTTTGGCCGAGTACCTGTCCATCGGGCGCATTGATCCGCACACCGCTTTGTGGATGCGCGATGCCGTTTTACACGAAAATTTGCCCAAAAACCTGCGCGATCTCGATAGTGGTCGCTATTTCCCCTACCGCTGGGGGCAATCGTTTTGGGCCTACGTCACCGGTCGTTACAGCGATGCCGTCATTCGGCCTTTGTTTATGAACACGGCCCGCTACGGCCTTGATGCGGCGGTGGGCATCACGTTAAAAACTACCACCAAACAACTCTGCGAAGACTGGACGACCAGCCTTAAAAATACCTACGGCAAATGGATGCAAGATGTAGAAAGCCACGGCGGAACGGTAGAAAAATCAGGGAAAGATAAACGTGATAACCCGTTTAAACTCACCGAACGCGCCCCGGGAAAACCCATTTTGACCGATAAAAACGCCGGTGGAATGAATATTTGCCCCGTCGTTAGCCCCAATGGCAAATACGTTATTTTCCTCACGGAGAAAAACCTCTTTAGCGTTGACCTTTATTTGGCCGATGCAAAGACCGGAAAATTGATTAAAAAGGTAGTTAGTACCACCAAAGACGGCCACATTGACCAAATGAACGCCATTGAAAGCGCGGGTACCTGGTCGCCCGATTCCAAACGTTTTGCTTTTGACGCGTACCAAGAGGGCAAATCGGTGTTGATTATTAAAAACATTAGCAAAAAAAAGACCGAAAAACGCACCATTCCCGGCGTTCCCTCCTTTAGTAACCCCACCTGGTCGCCCGATGGCCGCACCATTGTGGTGGTTGGGTTGGTCAATGGCCAAACGGATTTGTTCGCCTACGACCTGAAAACCAAAAAAGTGCGCCGCCTCACCAACGATAAATACGCCGAAGCCTTGCCTTCGTGGAATTCCGATGGCACCAAACTGGCGTTTTCGACCGATCAACTGAGCATGGAACGGGGCCGCTTTAACGGCGTGTGGAGCATGAGCCTCGCCGTGATGGATGCCGCCTCGGGCAGCGTGGAAACGCTCGATATTTTTTCCAATGCGGACAATATGAACCCGCAATTCGATAAAAACGGCAACCTCATTTTCCTGAGTAACCGCGACGGTTTCCGGAATATGTACCGCTACGATATGACCTCCAAAAAGGTCTATCAAATGACCAATTTGTACACCGGCATCACTGGTATTACGCCGTATTCGCCCGCTATTTCTATCTCCGACGACCGCGACCGGATTGTGTATAACTACTATTCGGACGGCGAATATTTGATTTATCAGGGTCAGTCGGACGATTTTCTCAACAAGGAAATCAACACAACCGATGTGAACATGAGTGCCGCCGCGCTGCCGCCTTTTATCCCGTCGCAGCGCGATATTGTCAACACCAATATCCGCCTGATGGACAGTGGTGCGAAAGATAAAGAGGCAACGTTAGGTATCGAACGCGTGCCGTACAAACCCAAGTTCACGCTCGAATACCTCGGCGGCGGTGCGGGTGCGGGTATCATGACGGGTAATACGTCGTTTGGCAATAACGTAGGGGTTGCGGGTGGTGTGAGTATGTTATTTGGGGATGTTTTGGGCAATAACCAGATTTTTACGGGTTTGTCGCTCAACGGCCAAATTCAGGATATTTCCGGTCAGGCATCGTATATCAACAGCAAAAACCGCATTGGTTGGGGTTTTACGTTTTCGCATTTTCCGTTTTCCAGTTACGGTGGCTATGGTTTTTACAACACCCAAATCAATACTTCCGCCGGACCAGAATGGGTACTGGCCGAAGAGTTGGTGATTGACCGTTTGTTTAACCAACGATTGGGCGGATTGGTTTTTTATCCGTTTTCTACCACCAAACGCATCGAAGCCAGCGCAGCACTGGATTTTTACAGCCAGCGCAGCACGTCGTATATCACGTATTACGACACGCTTTTTAACCAAATTGGGGTGGTGGGAACCGACCAGCAACGCGGCCCCCGTGGACCAAGGTTTAACATCGGGAGCGTAGGAACGGCTTTTGTGGGCGACAATGCTTATTTTGGGTTTACATCACCGTTGCAAGGCTGGCGTTATCGCGTAGGATTGGAGCGTTATTTTGGTTTTTGGGACTTTAACACGGCGCTCCTGGACGGCCGTTATTACCACCGCATCGGGAAGTTTACGTTTGCCGGTCGCGGCCTCACGTACGTGCGCTGGGGCGGCAATGCCAACAACGCCAATCAGGTATTTCCGTTTTTTGTGGCGCAACCCTGGTTTGTACGTGGTTACGGCCAACGGTTGTTTGAGCAGGATGCGGAGTTATTCGAGCGGATTGCGGGCAGTAAAATCGCCGTGGCCAACGCCGAAATCCGGATTCCGTTCACCGGGCCGCGTGGTATTGCAGTGCTGCCCACAAACTTTATGCTGAGCGACCTGAACTTCTTTTTTGACGCTGGCGTGGCGTTTTTCCGCCGGAGTGATTTAGAGACGCAACCGGAAAACAGCGCGGTGCCGCAACATAAACCCATTTTGAGTACGGGTGTTTCGCTTCGGATCAATTTGTTCGGGGCATTGATTATTGAACCGTATTTTGCGATACCCTTGTCGGTAGAAAAAGAATTGCGCCAATGGGGTTGGGGATTCAATATTCAACCCGGCTGGTAGGGGCAGGGCAACCACGAGGGTTGCCCCTACCGCCCGCCGGATATCCATTTTGGGCAACCCATATGGTTGCCCAAACGTCATATAAATACCATGAAAAAAAACATCATATTTTTCGCATTGTCGCTCCTGGTGTTTACCAATTGCAACCGGGAAGAACTATTTACCAATTACACCGACATCGTCTATCGGCAATATTTTGATATTCCGGCCGGTATCGGAGTATTTGATGTGCACCATTTTTACATTCCGGGTATTCCGAGCAAATACGCCGAATCATTGTTGAACGCCAACATTAAAAAAGAAGACGTCACTAAAGTCCTGACCACTCAGGGGTCCATCAGCGGATTATTTGGTGACGTGAACCTGGAATTTGTGGACCGCGTTTCGATCCGGGCTTACGCCGATGGCGACCCGACCAATTACCTCGAAATTGCGTACCGCGACCCATCGCCCATCAACCCGGGCAATGCCATTGGGTTAATTCCTTCTTTGGCGAGCAGCCAGGAGTTTTTTAGCGCCGAAACGGTCAACTTAGACATTGTTATTTACCTGCGCGCCACAACAACGGAAAACGTACAAATGCAATTGGATTTGACCATGCGGGCAGGGTATTGATTACTTCTGCGCAAGAAGATGATGAGTTAAACCATTTTATAATCATGGAAAGGCTGATGAGAATGGCAAAGATAAAATCTGAAATGCACTTAAAAGCATCGTAATGAAAGAAGTTTCCTGATTACTGCTGGTATTTTCTGAGTACCGGGTTGCTGGTAACCCGGTACTCAGAAAATACGCCCCCTCCTACAACTCCACCCGCCAACTCAAATTAGGAATTGTCCCCAATTGGTATTTTGTCGTCACCACTTTTGTTAACGGATCATAGTACTGGTACGCCGTGTTTTTGCGCCCGGTCAAATTCTGAAACTCCAACGCCAGGGTGCTATTGCGTTTCATCCCGATGCTCCGTTTCCAATACACCCGGCCGTCGAGGCGGTAATAGGCTGGTGTTCGCTCCGTGTATCCGTTGGAAATGTCGTAAATCGTGGCCTGTTCCGGCTCTGATGCCGTTACATCCACCGGTGCCGCACGGTAGCCGCCCATGTACGTTGCCCGGCCGCTCACCCCGAATATCCGGCCCGACAAGTTCCGTTTTAACCGGCGGTGCCACTCTTTACCGGCGGTCACATTGGCAATTTGGCCAACGTCCCAGCGCGTGCTACGTTCCACTTTATCAGAACCAAAATAAGTGGAGCGCAATAAGGTAAGACCGTTGTTCATAAACCAGCCATTGCCCAAGCGGCGTTGGGCCGATAGTTCCAAACCCAGGTTTTGGGCCGTACCATCGTTGGCGTAATCCTCAAAACGCTGTGGGTATTCATTTTGGTTAACAAACGAATAGGCGTCAAGCGCGTCGTCGTTCACCGCAACATTGCTGATTCTTTGGAAAAAAGCCTCCGAACTCAACAGCCATTTAGCGTTGGGTTGGTAATTGTATTTTACGGCGTTGATACTTGAACGCAACAACGCATTGCCCCTAACACCCGACATCCACAGCGGTAAGGCCTGGCTGTACGCCGCCGAAGAGAGAATCAACTGGTGGGCGGCGGCAATGCGCCAGGCTACCTGCACCCGCGGGTCGAGACTCGCCCCGTATAATGATACCAGCGGATTTAGTCCGTAATGCACTTTAATTTGCCCGTCTTTGAGGGTGGTTTCGCCGCCCAGCCACAATTGAATCATAAAATCGCCGTCCGTTTGGTAAATGAGCGGATCCGTTTCTCTCCTAAAATTATAAAAGGTGTACGCCGAAATATTCGTACCCATCAACAGCGTCGTATTCGGCGTGATTTTGAAACGATTGGACGAACTAAACACCGCGCGAGTTTCTTCCGTCAAACTCGATTGAAACACCGTGTTGCCCCCCAATACCTGATTGCGGTCATTTCCCTGAAAGGAAAAAGAGATTCCCGTTTTGGAGGAAAAATTTTTGCCCATGTAACCCGAAAATTGTAACCCGGCAATCACGCTGCGCGACTCAAAATCAATTTTGAATTGCTCTTTAAAAATGGTCGCCGAATCCGGTGGGGTGTAATAATTGGACGATTGTCCGCCAATGATATACGCCGACCACGAATTTTGTTTTTTGCCCGGCCAATAAAAATGCGCCGCCACGTCCTGAAATGTAATTTTTTCGCCCCCAAACGATACGCCCATTGCACCCAACAAACCCGTGAACGAATACCGGTAATTGATGAGGTACGAACCGCGTTTGCGTTTGGACAACGGCCCTTCGATGGCCGCATCGAGACCAATTAGGCCCAATTGAATGGTTTGTTCGTGGCGTTCATTGTTGCCTTTGCGCAAATTCAGATCCATAATACCCGCAATCCCGTCGTTGTAGCCCGCCATGCCGGCACCGGTAATCAGCGACGAATTATCGAGCATTTGGGCCGATAACATCATCACACCACCACTCGACGACGTGGGTTGGTCCGTGAGTGTTCCGGCGTTGGGCAGGTGATTGGGGCTGATGATGTCCATCCCGTTGAGGCGCCAGCGCACCAGACCGGGGTTGTTGCCGCGAATACTCATGCTGTTGGTACCATCGTCCGTTTGAGCAACGCCGGGGTAAGCGGCAGCCAGGCGTGCCGGGTCAAAATACGTCATCGGGTTGTACAGGGTTTGCTCGCGGGTAAGCGGAATTTCGCCCAGCGGTGCCACTTGCCGAATGTGTCCGGGTTCAACAATTTCAACGGGCGGAATATCACTTTCCCAGGTTCCTTCGGTGAGCAAAACGGTAACAATGCGGTCTTTACCGGCCGCAATAACAATTTCGCGCAGCACAAAAGACACATAACCGGTGGCAGTGGCCTGCAAGGTTCCCGTACCAATGGGCAATGAGTCTAACCGAAACTGGCCTTTTTCGTCGGCCCAGGTGGAAAATTCGGTATTGTTAAAGGCTGTAAATACCAGCCGGACTTCTTTCAAAGGTTGACCATTTTCCTGATCCCGGACGGTCCCTCTCAGCGTTTGGGCAAACGCCCAATGTCCCAAAAAAAGCGTAAAAAAAAGCGTTGTAATAAAGCGCATGTAGTAATTTTTTTCGTTTATTTATGACAAAAATTTGGAATCAATCTAAATAACACCGTTAGCAGGTGGATTTTCTGATCAAAAACTGGGATAAAACGTTGTTTTGGTTTAGGTTTGCGGCATTAAACGCAGGTAACAACAGCAAAGATGGAATCTCTTAGCGATTGCGTTGCCTGTTTGGTTCCAAATATTTATTTTTACAAAAGTAAACGAATTGATTTTCAATGAGTTGGGTTTCTAAATTTTTAGGTTCATCCATAGGCCAAAAAGTGATTATGTCACTCACCGGCCTGTTTTTAATGCTGTTTCTTGTAGTGCACCTTTTGGGTAATCTTCAGTTATTGAAAGACGATAACGGTGAAGCATTCAACGCTTATGCCTTCTTAATGACGCATAATCCGTTGATCAAAACTGTTTCTTACTCGTTATATGCCTTTATTTTGTGGCACGCCTTTCAAGGTCTTCGTCTGTGGCGCAACAACAAGGCCGCCCGCGGCAGTAATCGCTACGGCGTACAACATACCCGCAGCACTGAAACAGCCGCCCGCAATATGGCGTGGTTTGGCATCGTGATTTTGGTGTTTATCATCCTCCACATGTACCAGTTTTGGTGGAAAATGAAAATGGGTGTTTTGCCTCCCGTAGAAGTAGCAGGTTACGATCATCCGGTGCAAAACTTGTACCTACCCGTGAAGGAAGCATTTTCAAACCTCCTTTACGTGTTGTTTTACGTCATTTCGATGGTCGTCATCGGGTTTCACCTTTGGCACGGCTTCTGGTCGTCGCTTCAAACATTGGGTGCCAATCACCCCCGTTACAACGGCTTGCTCAAAACAGTGGGTTATTTGTACGCCGTGGGTATTCCCGCCGGATTCGCCATTATTCCATTGTGGATGTTTTTCACCAAATAGTAAAAACACATTCGAACGTCAAACATTCGAAGTTATCGGATAAAATAACAAAACTATGGCTATAAATTCTGATTCAAACTTAAATAGCAAGATCCCGGCCGGCGATATGTCGGAAAAGTGGACCAATTATAAAGGCTCCGTGCCACTCGTGTCGCCCAACAACAAGCGCCGCATTGATATTATTATCGTCGGTTCGGGCCTCGCAGGTGCTTCCGCTGCGGCATCATTGGGCGAATTGGGCTACAACGTGAAAGTATTTACCTTCCACGACAGCCCGCGCCGCGCACACTCCATTGCGGCTCAAGGTGGTATCAACGCTGCCAAAAACTACCGCAACGACGGTGACTCGGTGTATCGTTTGTTTTACGACACCATCAAAGGGGGCGATTACCGCGCCCGCGAAGGCAACGTACACCGCCTCGCCGAAGTATCTACCAGCATTATTGACCAATGCGTAGCGCAAGGCGTGCCTTTCGCCCGCGAATACGGTGGTTTGCTCGATAACCGCTCTTTCGGTGGTACGCAGGTAAGCCGTACGTTCTACGCCCGCGGCCAAACCGGACAGCAATTACTCATCGGGGCTTACCAGGCGTTGAGCCGCCAAATCAGCCTCGGCACCGTAAAATTGTACAACCGCCACGAAATGCTCGACGTGGTCACCGTTGATGGCCAATGCCGGGGTATTATTGCCCGCAACCTCCTCAATGGTGAACTGGAACGCCACAGCGCCCACGCCGTGGTATTGTGTACGGGTGGTTACGGCAACGTGTTCTACCTCAGCACCAACGCCATGATGTGTAACGTAACCGCCGCCTGGCGTGCACACCGTCGTGGTGCCTATTTTGCGAACCCCTGCTACACGCAAATTCACCCGACCTGTATTCCGGTTTCGGGCGAATACCAGTCCAAATTGACCCTCATGTCGGAATCACTCCGGAACGATGGTCGTTGCTGGGTACCCAAAAATGAAGCCGATTGCGGCAAACACCCCAACGATATTCCCGAGCAGGATCGCGACTACTACCTCGAGCGCCGCTATCCGGCCTTTGGTAACCTCGTACCCCGCGACATTGCCAGCCGCGCCGCCAAACAGGTGTGCGACGAAGGTCGTGGCGTAGGTTCTACCCGCCTCGCGGTGTATCTCGACTTCGCAGATGCCATCAAACGCGACGGCCAGGCCGCCATTTCGGCGCGTTACGGTAACCTGTTTGAGATGTACGAAAAAATTACCGGCGAAGACCCCAACAAACAACCCATGCGCATTTACCCGGCGGTACACTACACAATGGGTGGCCTTTGGGTGGATTACGAGTTGATGACCAATATCCCCGGTTTGTACGCTTGCGGTGAGGCGAACTTTAGCGATCACGGTGCCAACCGCCTCGGTGCTTCGGCCCTGATGCAGGGTTTGGCCGATGGTTACTTCGTATTGCCTTATACCATTGGTTCTTATTTGAGCAAAGAAATTCGTACCGGTGCCATTTCAACGGACTCGCCTGAGTTTGAGGCCGCTGAAAAATCAGTGCGCGACAATATCCAACGCTTGTACGCCGCCAACGGCAAACAAAGTGTAGAAAGTTTCCACCGCCGTTTGGGTAAAATTATGTGGGACAAATGCGGCATGGGCCGCACCGCCGAGGGACTTACTCAGGCAATTGCCGAAATTCAAGCCCTCCGCGAAGAGTTTTGGAGCGACGTGTTTTTGCCCGGTACCGCCGACGAATTTAACCCCGAACTGGAAAAAGCACTCCGCGTAGCCGACTTTATCGAATTGGGTCAACTCATGTGCGAAGATGCCCTGCACCGCAACGAATCTTGCGGCGGTCACTTCCGCGAAGAATACCAAACCGAAGACGGCGAAGCAGATCGCGACGACGAAAACTTTATGTACGTTGCCGCTTGGGAGTGGAAAGGCGAAAATCAAAAAGCCGAACTCCACAAAGAAGCCCTCAACTACGAAGTGGTAAAAGTGCAAAAACGTTCATACAAGTAATGGTGTCGGCTTTTTTTAGTAAAAATGCCCCGCACAAGCCGGTAAACGGCAACGCTTGCGGAATTTTTGAACTAAACAAAGCCACTCTGATGCTTTTGGTAACCGGCGATGACCATAAACCCTGCGCCTGGAAAGCGGCGCAAACGGCCCTCGCGGCCTTTGTGACCGAAGCCCAGGTATCCACGGGAGAATACGACCTGAAACATTGCGCCACTATGGCGCAAAAGAGCGTCAGCCAATGGGACAATTTGTGCGCCGGAGCCGGTATCACCCTCAGCGCCGTAGTAGTACACCACGATGGCCGTTTTCAAGGCCTGAATTGGGGCAACAACGCCATTTTTTACTACCGCGATGCCGCTTTGGAGGAATTAACGCCGGGTTTTTACGCGCAATTGGACGAACGGGTACCCCTGACCGCCGGACAACTACATGAACAACAAGGGATTTTGCTCTTGAGCGAAGGGCTGCTGAAACATCCAAAATATGCATTCTTGCCTGATTTGGCCCTTTGGTTTGAGATGGAAAATCCGGAACATTATTCAACTGTATTGGTGCAAAAATACGCCGACGGGCAATCGGAGGATATTACCGCACTAATGCTCAAATTTTAAAACTATTGTACAAATAATATGAAACTGACACTTAAAATCTGGCGACAAGGCGGTAAGTACAAAGGTGAATTTGTCAACTACGAACTACCTGATGTGAACCCCGATATGTCGTTCCTCGAAATGCTCGACGTATTGAATGAGCAACTCATCAGTCGCCGTGAAGATCCGGTTTCTTTTGAGCACGATTGCCGCGAAGGTATTTGCGGTACCTGCTCTATGGTCATTGATGGCCGTCCGCATGGCCCCATGAAAGGCACAACAACCTGTCAGGTGCACATGCGTCACTATAACGATGGCGAGACCATTGTCATTGAGCCGTTCCGCGCAATGGCTTTCCCCGTGGTAAAAGACCTCGTTGTGGATCGCTCGGCGTTCGACCGCATTATTCAATCGGGTGGTTACGTGAGCGTCAACACGGGTCAGGCCCAGGATGCCAACGCTATTCCCATCGAAAAAACGATTGCTTCCGAAGCGTTCGACGCGGCAACCTGTATCGGTTGTGGTGCCTGCGTAGCGGCTTGCCCCAATGCATCGGCCATGTTGTTTACTTCGGCTAAAGTGAGCCACCTCGCCTTGTTACCGCAGGGTCAGGTAGAGCGCAAACGCCGCGTCCTCAATATGATCGCGCAAATGGACAAAGAAGGTTTCGGCCAATGTTCTAACGTTAAAGCCTGCGAAGCCGAATGCCCGAAAGAAATTTCGGTGTCGAATATCGCCCGCCTCAACCGCGAGTACATTAGTGCATCGCTGACGGCTGATGTGAAGTAAGATTTTCGCGCAAGGCGTATTAATAAAAAAAGAGGTAGTTCGGCTGACTGGCTGAACTGCCTCTTTTTTTTAGATGTAGGTACGCGAAAGTTATTTCTTTTCGCGGTGCAATTGGGCATCAGCAACGGAAGCCATTTGTTCGGGGGCTAATCCTCCACCCAAAAAATCATTTACCCGAAGAGCCGCCATAAATGGGTTTTGAACCGCTTCGGCGTAAGAAACGAATAATATTTCTACGTTCGGGCTTCTGAGTGCCCATTCTTTGGCGTCGCGCAAAACTTTTTCATAACTGCTTAGTAACTTTAACGGCAATGCGTCTTGGTCCGTTTTTTTACCCAACCGGACCAACATTTTTTGTTGAGAACCAAGGATTTCGTGAATATCCCGTTCCATAAAAATGATCTTGTAGTGGTAATTGCCCGGAAGATGCACCAGCAACGGCGCTACAATTTTAACGGCCTTATTCGTGGCCAACGATAACCACGATTTGTCCCGCGCCAATGCTTTTACGGCTTTGTGTTCAAAGTAGCCTTTTTGGTTGTTTTCGTCCGCGGCCCGTTCATCGTCCATAAAAATGGGGATATTCGCCGCATTCAACATTTGCATCATCATAGAGGTACCGGACCGGGGTAACCCGGAAACGATGGTGATGACCCCATCGGAATATTGGGTAATATCTTGGCGGTGTTGGGCTGCTTTTTGCGGGTTATCCAGCATTTTTTGGTACAAATAGGCCAAATGTGTCCGCGCAAGGTTATTGCGCGGCATTACCAGCAGGCATATTTCAAACGCATCAGCACTTTCCTGGTAAGCACCGGAGTCCATGAGTGCCAAACCGAGGTAAAAATGAGCGGTACCGAGATTATAATCCAAACCAACCGCGGTGAGCAGGCTGTCGGCGGCATCCTCGTAGCGTTTTTCATTATAATAAAGCGTACCCAACATTTGGTGGGCGACGGCGGTATCGTGGTCCAGTTCGAGGTGTTTTTTAATGGCGTTTTCGGCTTCTTTCGATTTACCCAACATCAAATAACACTGGCCAATTTGCAGCCATATCCGCGATTGAGCGGCATCTACGTGTTTTTCGGCGGTTTTTAAGGTTTTTAAAGCAGCCCGATACTGGCCTTCACCCAAGAGCAGGCTGCCTTCCATAACGTCGAGCACTGCCTGATCGTAAAAGTCTTTTGTTTTTAGGATGTCAACCAATTTACGGCACTCGCGCAGCCTTCCGGCCATTTGGTAACAGGCCGCCAGGCGAAACATATACCAGGGTGCTTCCGGGTGATCGCGGTGCAGTTCTTCGTAAATTTGGGTAGCCTCGGCCAATTTATTACCATCCAGATAGGCTCTGGCCAAATTGAACCGACAAAACTCGGCCATATCCCGGTTGTTTTTGGCGGCATCGGGGCCTTGGTTTTCTACGTAACCCAAGTCGGCCAACTGATCCACCATTTCTTCGTTGGTGGACTGACTTAGGGAATAATCGGCCGGTGGCATACCGGACTCGCCGGGTACGGCCTCCCAACTGGGGATATATTCCGGCGTGGGGGTATGTTCGAAT
Organism: Chitinophagales bacterium; assembly: GCA_013298845.1. Lineage (GTDB taxonomy): Bacteria > Bacteroidota > Bacteroidia > Chitinophagales > Saprospiraceae > M3007. Next base: position 295,146 of record JAAFJN010000001.1, on the reverse strand, counting down.
ATACCGGACAATACCTTTCCGTCCATATCCTGGCCCACCGGAAGCCCCATAATGGTGAGCAAAGTGGGGGTAATATCCAGGAGCGAAGCGCCGTAGATCAATTCATCTTTTTTAATACCGGGGCCTTTGGCGCAAATGACGCCGTAGTAACTGTGCTCGTAAGCCATGCCGGCGGGTTCATGAGGTATTTCCTTGGGCCGGAGTGCATCGGGTTGAAAGCCGTGGTCGGACACGAGCATGACCACCGTATCCTCACCCGCCAGTTCCAACAAGCGCCCCAACATCATGTCTAAGTACCGGTACCCACCCCGCACCACGTTTTTGAACAAATCAAATTTATGCTGCTCTACGTGGGGTCTTCGCGGCGGATGATATTTCATAAAACCGTGGCAATAATGGTCCAGGGCAATAAAATACACGGCGGCAAAGTCCCATTCTTCGGTGCGCAAAATCCGGGTAAAAGCGGCTTGGGTAGTAGCCGCCTGCGCGGTGATATTTTTGAGGTTTTCAATTTCTTTCTGGTGCACTTGGTCGGCTTTTGCCAATTGGGGCACAAATGGAAGAATATGGGCGGCGGTTAACTCATCGGGATGGATGCGCAAGCGGGAGAATAGTTCCTCCTGATCTTTGGGCCACACAGAATCGGGCGGCAAATCCCAATTAGCGAGGTCGGTGCCTTTGTGTTGGCGATAAAAATCAGAAAGGCAGATTCCGTTAATGGGTTCTGCCGGGTGGGTAGGCCACCAACCTACGACGTGTGTTTTGCGTTGTTCCTGGGTCAGGATATTCCAAATAGCTTTTACTTTTCGGGATGCACCCAGAACGGGCCGAACACCCAAACCGCTGGGTTCCGGCTCCGCAAAACTCAAAATACCGTGCTGATAAGGTCGTTTGCCGGTTGCAATGGAGGTCCAAAGCATGGGCGAGAACATAGGGTCCAAGGTAGCAAGGTTGCCCATTACACCCTGGCTGACCATTTTTGCCAGGTTCGGCATTAGGCCCTTGTCCAAGAGCGGATTGATAATTTTCCAGTCGGCGGCATCCCAGCCAATCAACAGTACTTTAGGCATAAGTGGTATCGGTCTCGGTAGTATCGGTTTTTTGTTCTTGCGCTTCTCTGGTGCGCACCATGCGCCAGGCCGCAAGACCGAGGTCGCCCAGTGCAAGCAGACCAAGCGACCCTTCGGCAGATACTTCAAAGGGTTCACCGTTGGAATCGGTGAACCCTGCTAAGAATTGTTCTAATTCTTCGTTATTCATTAAGCACGTGATGGGAAAATGCCTTGTAATGCAATCTGGTAATTCATAACCAAATAAGGCGGCATATTTGCCAAGGGCTGGGAACCACCTGTGGTTTGTATTGCGTTAGCAGCCATAGCGGCATCTGGATTACCCGTAGCAAACAAACTTACACCACCACTACGGCCTTGAGTGGCCAACAATGCTCCAGCGGGGTTACCGGAAGCAGGGGCAGCAGTCGTACCCGCCAAGCCGTGGGTGTGCGCTGGCAAATTGCCAACAAGAATTGATACACTTTCAGTGCCTGAGCGCTCGCCCATTTGACGCGGCGATAAGCCTGGACCTTGGCCCTGCCCGATAGGCATGCGCCCACGCAGGTCGGGTAACCCGAAAGTTTGTACGCCATCGCCCCCAAAAGTGGTGCCGAGCAAGGCAAAAAGAGCAGAGTTCTGGGCGATACTCATAGTTTGCCCGTTGCAAGGTGCCCAGCCGTTAATGGTAAAGTTGAAGCCAAACATACCGATCATGCCTAAATAAACATCCATAGTAAAAAAAATTTAAAAAAAGTTAAAAATGAAGAAAAAATTTGGATCAAAAACAGGAAAAACACTGGAGGATACTGCACAGGCAGCAGTATCAATGGTTAGTCTTGTTGTTTTTTTAATTTTGGTGTAACTATCCGGCCGTGAGCAGCCGGATAGTTGCATGTTTGTTTAACGAATGGCCAATGGCCTATAACTGGTAAATGCACCCGCCTGTATTTTGGCGTAATACATACCTCCGTTGAGGTCCGCCAAATCCAAACGAATACCGTTACTTCCGGCAATATAAGCGCTCGTTACCTCTTTTACAATTTTGCCCGCCGTGTCGAAAATGGTAACAGTTACGTCACCCTCGTTCATGGCGTCAAATTTCAGGTAGGTAAACCCTTCCGCTACCGGGTTGGGGGCAAAATCGTGGAGGTTAAGACCGCCGTTGTCCAACACTAAGGAAATAATTTTGGTGAACTCCGAGCCGCCGTCGTGATCTACCTGCCTGAGCCGGTAATAACAAACCTGGTTCGCTTGCAGGGATTTATCTTCAAAAGTATAAGCCATTGGGCGGTCAGAATCGCCCTGACCATCTACCCAACCAATTTTGAAAAAGTTGGTACCGTCGGTGCTTTTTTCGATTTCAAAACCCCGGTTGTTTTTTTCCAGCGCAGTTTCCCACAGCAACACGGCTTTTTTGTCCCGTACTTCGCCTTTAAAAGAGCGCATTTCAACGGGAAGTGAAGCGCAACTGGCGCAGGTGACACTGGTAACCCCGGTTGCTGCCAATCCATAACTGCCCAGCGTAATAGCGTTGATGGTTGGGGTAGTAGAGTTGTTGTTGTTATAAGTCACCTGTATAAACCCAAGGCGAGTACCTTTTCGTACCCCCAGACAGCCGGTCACATTGCCGGTGCCACCCCATTGGTCATTGGTTCCGCTGTATTCCATGGTAGCATAGTTACCGGTGCTGCCTGGTGTTAATTGTCCCATCCCCCTGAAATTGGCTGAGTTAGTAATAGCCCCGGTGTGGCGAACGGCATACCAATAAGCACCAGCCTGCACCACCGATACTTGAGTAGTGCCAAGCGGGAACGCAAACAAATCATTTGGTTCGTCCCACAGGCGCATGTCATTAGTGGCATCATTGTCCAGATCAATGTAAACATTAATATTACCGTTGCTACCAGAGCTGCTATTCCCGCCCGCACCGCTGCAAGCCTGCGCCAAAGCCGCGAAAGGGGTAAGGGCTGCCGCCGCAAAAGGAACGAGTAAAGAAAGGGAGGATTGTTCTTTACCGGCGAAGGAATGGGGTGCCAACCGGGAAAGTTGTGCCTGACGCTGGTACGCCGCTACTTTTTGGCGAAGCGTAGCATCATCAGTATGCTGGAGGTTTTTTTTAATTTTTTTCATGAAAAATTAAAATGAATGTTGAAGAAAAATATTAATTAGTTTGGTACGCTAAACCCAATATGCTGTCCATTGTAAGAAAGGTATTGGCTTGCGTTATACAAAAATGCTTCAAGTCTATTTATTGCTGATGCATTTGTTTATCACGGAGTTTAATGTGTTGTAAAATAAAATTCAACAACCTGGATTCAGATTCTAAAGTGGTTTCGTTGTGGGTATCTATTTTTAAGTCAAAATCTTTCGGCGTGTCGAAAGGGTCATTCACACCGGTTAAATTTACCAACTTGTCGGTATGCCCATCCGGTAAAAGTGCTCTGGAATAGAGGCCTTTGGTATCCCGATGAATTAACGTCTCCAAATCGCAATTAACCCACACGGTTTTTACCAAACTTGATTGGCTTTTTATTTCTGCTCTTATTTCTTCGTAAGGATTGATAGCGGCCAAAATGACAATTACGTTAAAGGAGCAAAGTTTAAGCCCCACAAATGCCAACCTTCGGATGTTCTCGTGCCGGTCGGCTTTAGAAAAACCTAAATCTCTGCAAAGGTGTTGCCGGTATTCATCTCCGTCTATCACCTCTACCTGATAACCTGACGATTGTAACGACTTTTTAACGTTCGTTGCAATTGTACTTTTACCAGCCCCCGACAGCCCAGTCATTTGAATAAAAACCATTGAATCTGTACTTTTCCTTAACGAACAAATTGACTTTCCGGTCGCAAAGATGCAGACTCCGGTTTGCCTGCGTACCCGTAAAAATACCTGTTTTTTCATAACGGGTATTTTTACGGGGATAAAGGTACTAAATATATCTTTTTGAACAAATTTTTTTAATCAGTTTAGTGCAAGGGTATTTACGCGCCCCACCCCGTAAAAACCCCTGTTTTGTAAAATCCGTAATTACCCGCTAAAGTGGATGAACGATAAGTCACCATTTTTGCAGAGCCGGAAATATTTCCCCCGAAAGTAAACTTGTTGTTTTTACGTTCGGAAAATAATATTGCCGGGTTAAAACCAATGACAGGCGACTTCAAACGTAAATCAAGAAATTAATTAGGTTGGTTTATTAGGGGAGGGAGCAGGGCAGTAATGCCCTTGCTCCCCAATTTTTAACCAGCCCGCATAAAAATAAAACCGCCCAAATTATGGATGCGGAAAACTCCACACCGGAGCAATCTTATCAATATTCGGACGAAAAAGATGTCGTACATTTGGCCGAACCAAAAGTACACAACAATTTGTCATACGCTAATTATTAAATTTAACTGTCCGGGATGCAATATCCCGGACTTTAAAAACTATTTAAAAGCCAACCACATTATTTTTTATCAATGTCAGATAATACACACTCTTTACCCCCTGCCGACCCGGCAGTTTTAGCAAAAGCCACACCTTGGTGGAATAACCTCACCACGGAGTGGAAGCGCGCTTTCAACGAAAGCGCACTGCAACGCAGAGACGCCACCGACATTTTACCCGACGATTTACTTTGCGCTGTTTTTACCTCCCCAAATCATCGTTTTGCCGGTCCAACCGCGCCTTACCCGAACATGACTTTTGAACTGGCCGACATGTCGGGATTGGTGGGCCTCCCCAATATCGAAGTAGTAGTGGTAACCTTTCACCGGTTGCGGCATATCGAAGAAGTATCGGGCATGTCCAAACTGAAGTCGTTATTTGTCAATAACAACCAAATCACTTCGCTAAAAGGAATTGAAAACCACGTGCAATTAGCTGATTTGTACGTTCAGGATAACCTGCTCACGACCATCGAACAGGTGGAAAAATTGGTCAACCTGCGGACATTGTATTGCTCCAATAACCTCATCAGCGATCTGAAAGGCGTTGGCCGACAACACCTCGATACTTTGGGTCAATTGTTTTGTATGCCCAATCCTAACCTGAAAAAATCAACGATTTTTGATTTTGAAGAGGCTACGCGCATCAAAACCAATAAACTCTAAAGAAACTGTTTCAAAGCACACTATAGTAAAATTAGTTATACGCGATTCATTATTTTAGGCAACATCTCTCTTAATTGTTCCAAATCTTCTAATGTATTGTACAGCGGTACTGGCGCGAACCTGATTACATTGGGTTCGCGCCAGTCGCTTATAATGCCCTGCGCCGTGAGGGCGTCAAATATTTCTTTCCCGCGCTGCTGGGTTAATAATGATAACTGGCAGCCGCGTTGTTGCGGGTCGCGCGGCGTAATAATTTTGAAAAAACGCTGATCGGGATCAATTTCATCCAATATTTGCACCAAAGTACCCGTCAATACCACACTTTTTTCCCGTAACGCCGCCATTCCGGCTTCGTCAAAAATATCCAGACTTGCTTTGTGCGCGGCGAAAGCAAATATTTGCGCGTTGCTGATTTGCCAGCCCTCGGCCCCGTACATGGGGATAAATCCTTTGCGCATTTTAAAACGTTCCTTTTCGTCGTGGCCCCACCAACCCGCCAAACGGGGCAAGTCGGGGTCGCTCGCGTGGCGTTCGTGCACAAATGCCCCCGACGGGCCGCCGGGACCGGAATTGAGGTACTTGTAACTGCACCACACCGCAAAATCAACGCCCCAATCGTGCAACTGAACGGGCACGTTACCGGCAGCGTGGGCCAGGTCAAAACCCGCGTACGCGCCCGCTGCGTGCGCGGCTTGGGTAATGGCGGGCATATCGTACCATTGCCCCGTGTAATAATTAACCCCGCCAAACAAGGTTAATGCCAACGTGTCGCGGTGCGCGTGAATGGTGTCGAGAATGTCTTCGGTGCGCAGCAGCTCCTCACCCGGTCGGGGCGCTACCTCCACAATGGCATCGGCGGGATCAAAACCGTGCCAACGCACCTGGGTTTCCATCGCGTACTGATCGCTGGGAAAAGCCCCGGCTTCCATGATAATTTTGTACCGCCCCCCTTTTTTGGGCCGGTAAAACGAGGCCATCATCAGGTGAAGGTTGACCGTGAGGGTATTCATCACCACTACTTCGTGCGGAAGTGCCCCCACCAATCGCGCCGATTGCGGCGTAAGAAACTTGTGGTAATACATCCAGGGCTGATCGCCCATAAAATGCCCTTCCACCCCGTACGTGGCCCATTGATCCAGTTCCGCCAGCAACGCCGCCCGCACCGAGGCGGGTTGTAACCCCAAAGAGTTACCGCACAAATACACCACCGGGTGGCCTTCGTGCTGCGGAAAAATAAAACGATTGCGAAAAGGAGACAAAGCGTCCGTCGAAGTGGTGGTCATGGCAAATACAGTGGTGAAATTTGGGGAGCAAAAGTAAAATAAAAAGACAAATCCCCGACCAACTTGTTACCAATTGGACGGGGACAATTAAAATAGAAATAGTATAGTAATTACGATGGCGTTTTTCGTGGGCGTTTTGAGGGCTACGCCAGCACGTTTTTTTTTGATATATGATTTCTGATAGCAGATATATGATTTTTGAAGTTACTACAGGTCAAACAACCCCTCAATGGACAAATAACGCTCGCCGGTATCGTAGTTAAAGCCCAATACCCGCGCTCCGGGTGCCATATCGGGCAGTTTTTGCGCAATTGCGGCCAAGGTCGCACCCGACGAAATGCCGCCAAAAATACCTTCTTCCAGGGCCGCGCGTTTGGCAAAAGCAAAGGCATCGTCTTTAGATACCTGAATAACCCCGTCCAATACGTCGGTGTGCAGATTTTTGGGAATAAAACCCGCGCCAATCCCTTGAATGGGGTGCGGCCCCGGGGTTCCGCCGGAAATCACCGGACTCAGCACCGGTTCCACGGCAAATACCTTGAGGTTGGGAAAATGTTTTTTTAGTTCTTCGCCCACGGCCGTAATGTGTCCACCCGTGCCCACGCCCGTAATCAGGTAATCGAGGCCGTCGGGGAAATCGGCGAGAATTTCGGGAACGGTAGTGGCTACGTGCACCGCAATGTTGGCGGCGTTTTCGAACTGTTGCGGCATCCAGGAATTGGGCGTTTCGCGCAGCAGTTCACCAGCGCGTTCTATCGCCCCTTTCATACCTTTTTCGCGGGGCGTAAGGTCAAATTTGGCCCCGTAAGCGGCCATGAGGCGGCGGCGTTCGATGGACATACTTTCGGGCATGACCAAAATGAGCGAATAACCTTTTACCGCCGCTACCATTGCCAACCCGATACCGGTGTTACCGCTGGTAGGTTCGATAATGATGGAGCCGGGTTGGAGTTCGCCGCTTTTTTCGGCGGCTTCGATCATCGAAAGGGCAATGCGGTCTTTGATACTACCGCCGGGGTTGGCCCGTTCCAATTTAATCCACACTTCCTGGTCTGGTCCAAAAAGGCGGTTGATGCGTACGTGCGGCGTGTTGCCAATGGTTGCTAAGATATTGTTCGCTTTCATAAAAAATGTATTTCAATTTAGGCGGGTACCACGCGAGGGCGGCCCCCTTTTTTTTTAGATGACAAAAAGAATCGGCTCATCGGCACCCCGGGAGCGCACTTTTACCTGAGCCTGGTGTAAAACGATGGAAAACGGCGGTACGCTTTCGGTCAGCCACGTATTCCCCCCAATGACGGAATTGTGCCCAACGGTCGTTTTACCCCCCAAAATGGTGCTATTGGCGTAAATAACGCAGTTATCTTCGATGGTGGGGTGTCGTTTAACGTTGGCCAAAGACTTTTCTACCTGCAAAGCACCGAGGGTTACGCCTTGGTAAATGCGCACATTGTTGCCAATAGTGGTGGTGGCCCCGATGACGACTCCCGTCCCGTGGTCAATAAAAAACGAGCGCCCGATGGATGCTCCCGGGTGAATATCAATCCCGGTTTTGCTGTGGGCATACTCCGACAAAAGCCGGGGCAGCAGCGGTATTTTGAGTTCGTGTAATTCGTGCGACAGGCGGTAAATCGTAATGGCCTTAAACCCCGGATACGCGGCCATTACTTCGGTGATATCCGTGGCGGCGGGGTCATATTGGTAAAATGCCCGCGCATCTTCGCACAACAAATCGTACACGCCGGGAATAGCGGCAAAAAATTGCGCCGAAATATCTTCCGGGCGGGCGGGCAAACTGGCTGCTAAAGGCCCCAATAATTGCCCCAATTGCCGCTGCAATGCCGCGTACCGGGCGGCAGCCTGACCGGCTACAACGGGACCCGACACGGGAAACAACCACTCGTACAAACCTTCCGCAAATTCATTGGTCAGCGTCACCGACGGGGTTTTGCCCGCGCAACGCGCCTGCTCGTGGTCAAGATGTAATAAAAATTCGTTCATGCGGCACAAATGAAAAACGGCTCTTTCGCGGTCGAACCGGGAAAGAGCCGTTTGTATGTTAAAATTAATGGACTGACTTGGGATAAAATGAAATCAATCGCGTTTTTCCATACCATGCGTCGCTCTTTGCCCACGGGGAAGACAACAGCAACAACAACAACATGGCGTGAATAAGCGGTTCATTTTTTTAGACTTTAGACCTTGGATAAAAGACGTAAGACATTAGACCTTTTGTTTTGCCTTGATTTTTACTTGGGGACAAATATCGTGCTAATTTCGTTTTTACAACATTTTACGGGCAAAAAAGTTGTTTACACCAATATTTTTAGAAGACAAAAGCCTTACAATTCCCCATCCACGAAGTACATATCCACCAATCCTTTGTTGTGCACTTCTCTTTGTCCGCGCCAAGAGCATTTAAACTGGTCTTTTACGGCTTCGTAGGTGGTTTGGGAGATATTGACGCGGCCATTTTCGCCCTGTTCTTCGAGCCGGGACGCGAGATTAACGGCATCGCCCCAAATATCGTACGCAAATTTATTTTTACCAATTACCCCCGCTACCACCTGTCCGGTGTGAATACCGATGCGCATTTCGCGGAAAATGGCGTCTGGTTTTTCGGCATTACGGGTTCTGAGCCACTCGTTGATTTCCAATGCCGCCCGCACCGCGTCGGTGGCGTGGGTGTGGTTGGGAACGGGCAAACCACCGGCGCACATAAAGGCATCCCCGATGGTTTTGATTTTTTCCAAACCGTGTTTTTCAATGATTTCGTCAAAAGCCAAAAAACATTCGTCCAGTTCACTAATAATACGTTCCGGTTGAAGGCTCGCCGATAACTTGGTGAAATTGACAAAATCGGTGAACAGCACCGTCGCCGAATCGTATAATTTGGGTGCCGCGTGGCCCCGGGTTTTGAGTTCTTCGGCAATTTCATCGGGCAGAATATTGCGCAACAAACGGTCGCTTTTTCCCCTTTCCGCGTCAATTTGGTTTTTTTGCGCTTCAATTTTTTGGTTTTGCATTTGTAAACGCTTGCTGGCGCGGCGGGCAAACCACCAGGCACCGGCCATAAAAAGCAGCATGAGAGCACCCAAACCACCCAAAATATAGGTATTCCGCTGAAACTCCTGATTGGCCGTTAACTGTAAATCGGCCAGTTCTTTTTCGCGGTTGAGGAGGGTTACTTTTTGTTCGCTGGACAATTTTTCGGCTTCCGCAATGGCCGTTTGTTGCTCCGAGCGTTCGAGTTCGGCGGTGCGTTTTTGCAATTCCAATTCGCGGGCGGCGGTGCGCAATTTTTCATCGGCCTGCATGGCTAAGGCAATTTTTTCGCGCACGGTCGCCTCGTTGGCCTCTTTGTCTTTTTGCAAAATTTGCACTTCCAGTTCCTTTTGGCGGGCATCGGCGGCCAAAATTTCGTTGTCTTTTTCCAACTGCTGCTGGCGCAAACGCGTGGCTTCGAGTGCCCGCTCCCGAATTTCGCGCTGCACAATCAGGTATTTAATTTCACTTTCGGCGGCGCGCAATTGGCTGCTTCTTTCCGAAAGCATCACCTGTTTGCGCTGGTCATCAATGCGAATTTTATCCGATAAATCGAGGTAATTGTTGTAGTATTCAAAGGCTTTTTCAAAATCGTACAAATCCTGATAGACCTGCGAGGCGGTGCGGTAAGCGCGGCTCAAAACGTCAATTTCGTTGGCGGCCTTGGCGTAATCAATGGCTTGTTCGGTGTGCGAAAGGGCGTTGTAGCGGTCATCAACGCTAAAATACACCGTGGCGATCAGGTGTTCGAGGCTGGCCAACGACACAATATCCTTGCGCTCTTTCAGGATGGCTTCGGCGCGGGCGAGGTACGAAAGCCCCTCTTTGGTGCGCCGCATATTGTGCAACACCACGCCCATGTTGATGTACAGCAGTTCTTCGTTTTCGCAGGGTTTATTGGGTTGCATGGCCGCGAACTGGCACTGGACTTCGGTTTTTTTGAAATTTTCGAGGGCATCTTCGTATTTTCCCTGCGCAGCGTACACTTTCCCGAGGTTATTGTACAAACGTCCGCGTTCGTAAGGTTTGCCAAATTTGGATACAATATCCTCGATGCGAATATAGTACAACAACTGTTTGCCCACGTTGTCCTGTTGTTCGTAGGCATTGGCCATTTTTTGATAAATTTGGATCAAATGCGCGTTGTTGCCGTCCTCTTTGTATTTGACCATCAGGATTTTGTACAAAAATTCGGCGCTGTCGAACCGCAATTTGTTCACGTCTTTCACCGGTGTACCCGAAGGTTCAACGTATTCGCTGTCGCCCAAACCATTATCAACGCCGGTGGTCATGCTGAACAGGGCGTTTTTTTCATTCACTCGTTTTACGCTGTACAGGTAAGCATCGGCCAATTTTTCCATACTGGCGTAATCTTTGGGATTTTTTTGGACCACTCTTTTGTAAAACACCGCCGCGTTTTCGTAGAGTTTTTGGGAAAAAAACAAATCCCCGATGCCCCCGTAAATATTGGGTAAAAACTGCGTGGTTCCGTTGGTAATGGCGCGGTTTTCGGCTTCTAAATAATTACTGAGCGATTTTTCAATCTTGTTGTTGCGGGCGTACACTTCCCCCAAAATGATATACGCCTGCACCATGCCGCTTTCGGTGCGCGAAGCCCCCTGCGACATGCCGATGCATTCGTTGGCGAGGCGTTCTTTTTCCACGTCCGAATTACTGCGGCGGGCCTGCTCCAACAACGCGTCAATTTTGGACAAACTCACGTCAATATTTTCGTCGTCGGGTTGCGCTCCGGCGAGTAGCGGCAACAGTACCAAAACCCCAATGGCCCATCGCCGGGCGAAAAAAGGGGTGGCGTACAACCGGGAAAATATTCGTTTGCGTAAAAACATTCTTACAAAGGTCTGAAAAAACTCTAATTTACCACAGGGTTTTTCCGTTTTTTAGTTCCTTTGCGGCATGTTAACCGTTTATTCGGACACTTATTACATGCAGCAAGCGCTTGCCGAGGCGCAAAAGGCTTACGAAGCGGGCGAAGTGCCGGTAGGAGCCGTCGTTGTTTGCGATAACCGCATCATTGCCCGGGCACACAACCAAACCGAGCAACTGACCGATGTCACCGCGCACGCCGAAATGCTGGCATTGACGGCCGCCGCCAATTATCTGGGCAGCAAATACCTCACCGACTGTTCTTTATTTGTCACCCTGGAGCCTTGCGTGATGTGCGCGGGCGCGCTCTCGTGGGCGCAACTGGGCCGCATTGTTTATGGCGCATCCGATGAAAAACGCGGATTTATGCTGCACGGCAAACAATTGCTGCACCCAAAAACCCGGCTCGAATTGGGTATTTTGGAAGACGAATGCGCCCAATTACTCAAACAGTTTTTTAAATCGCGCCGATGAGCGACCCGTTTACCTCCGTCCCGCCCGCTCCGCTGCCGCAGTGGCCCGCCTGGAAATGGTTGCTGGTCGTCCTGCTGGCCATCGCCGTTGTTCCGGCCACCGTGCGCATGTTGCGCCCCCAAATGGACGAACGTTTGTACGCCAAATACCGCAACCTGCCCCAAGCCGTTTTTTTAAAGGAAAATGACCACCCGTTGGCCGAAGCCTGCGCGGCGTTTAACCTAAAACAATACACCCGCGCTTTGCCCTTGTTCGAACGCGATACCCACGCGGCGTACGCGTTGGAAAAGCAGTTTTTTAGCGGCCTTTGTTTGCTGGAACTCAACAAAATGAAACCCGCCGAAGAACGCCTGCGGGCCGTGGTGAACAGTAACCACCCGCTGAACAAAGAGGCTATTTTTTACACCGCACTCAGCCAATTGCGCCGCCACGACCGCAAAGGGGCGCTGGCATTGTTGCAGCAGTTAGACGGGGTTGATATGCGCCATTCGCCGGAAGTATTGGCCACTTTGCGCAAAAAAATATAAAAAATGGGCCGTTTCTCCGCCCGGAGAAACGACCCATGCCTCACATAAAATTCTTTTATTGTCGTTTAAAATCGCCAATTATGGGAGCAACACCTGGTCAATCACGTGGATGACGCCGTTGCGTGCCAACAGGTTCACCGCCACAATGTTAGAACCCGTTGTGTTGCCGTTACCTTTTACTTTAGGACCACCCGTTAAAGAGATGGACAAAGTTTGGCCGGTCAACCGCGTTGGTGCGTTGAGACCTTCGCGCAAATCGGGTGAAAATACGCGAGCCGGTACCATGTGGTAACGCAATACCGAACGAAGCGTATTGATCGTAGCCGCATCGGTGATGTTGCTGATGTTGGCTGCGTTGTTGAGTGGTGCGGGCAATTGTGCAAATGCCGCATCAGTGGGCGCAAAAACCGTGGTGTTACCGAACAAGGAAGCCATGCTCAACAAATTGGTTTTTTGCAAAGCCGCTACCAACGCCGTGAAATTGCCGTTGGACAAAGCAATTTGCGCGATGTCTTGCGTAGGTGGCAACAATACTTTGTCAATCACGTGGATAATACCGTTGGTGGCCTGTACATCGGTGGCTACAACTTCCGTGTTACCGTTGATGAATACTTTACCGTCAAGAGAACGGCTAACGGTAATCAGGTTAGCATTGGGTACCGCCGGGCTGTTGTACGTTTGGTAGTTACCGTTGGTGAATTGCACGGCCGTTTTTTTGCCTGGTACCGCGTGGTAACGCAAAATCTGGCGCAGGGTATTGATCGTAGCCGGATTAGTGATTGCGTTGATGTTCGCTGCATTGTTGAACGGAGCAGGCAATTGAGCAAAAGCATCGTTCGTGGGTGCAAGTACGGTTGAGTTAAAACCGGCGTTGCCAAAAAACTGCACGGAATTGGTTTTTAACACCGCAGCCACCAACGTTGAAAACGCCGGATTGCCCACCGCTACATCCACAATAGTACCCGAACTGCGGTCGGTTACTTCAGTGCTGGTTACGCTGGTTTCTTCTTGAATCTGATCGTTGATTTTTTCTTTTTGGCAAGCGGCAAATGTCATCATTGCGGCCAGGACGAAGCCGCCCATTAGTTTTTGAAATTGCATAGTGTTTGTTTTTTTGTTTAAGTAATAGAATACGTTTTGAATCAATGACTAAACAAACAGGGGCAATTTCAAAAAGTTTAGGCGAAAAGGAGAAGGTTGTTTAAAGAATGGTAGTATTGCTACTATTAGGCAAATGAAATGTCAAATTTAGACAAATTGCCATGCTTACTGCAACAAATCAGCAATATCCTCGCGGGTAAATTCGGGCACTTCGCGGTTGGCCGAAAACAACTCGCTGCTCAGGGCTTTTTTGCGCTCCTGCATCACCAGAATTTTTTCTTCAATCGAGTCGCGGCTAATGAACCGAATGGCGTTCACCGGTTTGGTTTGCCCAATGCGGTGCGCCCGCGCAATCGCCTGATCTTCGGCGGCGGGATTCCACCACGGGTCGAGCAGGAAAACGTAATCGGCTGCCGTCAGGTTAAGGCCCACGCCACCGGCTTTGATGGAGCAGAAAAACGCCTGCACGGTGTCGTCGCTTTGGAACCGCTCAATAATGGCCCCGCGTTCGGATTGCGGGGTTTGGCCCGTGAGCCAGACGTAGGGTGTATTTTGTTCTTCAAAAACCCGGCGAAATATCTCCAAATGTTGGGTAAAACTGCTAAAAAACAGCACTTTGTGGCCGTCTTTGCGCAGGGTATCCCATTGCGCCATCACATCATCAAATTTCCCGGAATCGCCTTCGTATTGTTTATCGGCCAATACGGGGTGGTTGGCCAGTTGCCGCAAACGGGTCAATGCCTGAATGGCCAATAGTCGCGTTTTGGGGTCGTCGAACAACTGCAAAATTTCGTTGCGCACCGCCGACTTTACTTCTTCGTAACGACTGCGCTGCGCGGTGCTCATTTCACAATAAAATACCTGTTCAATTTTGGGCGGCAAATCGGGAGCAACTTCTTCTTTGGTGCGCCGCAAAAAGAACGGACGCACCCGGCTAAACAATTGTTCCCGCGCCACGGGATCGTTGTGGCGTTCGATGGGAACCTGGAATTGTTCTTTAAATGCGTTGTAGGTTCCCAGGGTAGAGGGGTTGATAAACTCCATTTGGGTCCACAAATCGGCCAAAGAATTTTCAATCGGGGTGCCCGAAAGCGATATTTTGTGGTAAGCATCAAGGGAACGAACCACCTTGGAAATTTCGGAATCGCGGTTTTTAATTTGTTGGCTTTCGTCCAAAATAATAAAATGCCAATCCACTTTGCCCAACATTTCCAAATCGAGGCGGGCCGTGTGGTAAGTGGTGAGCACCACATCGTGCATGGCCAGGGCACGCGGGTCGCGCTCGCGTTGCGGTCCGGTGTGTGCACGCACGAACAACGACGGCGCAAAATGCTCCAACTCCTTTTGCCAGTTAAACACCAGCGAAGCGGGCAAAATAACCAAGGCCGGATAGGTTTTTATTTTGGTAAATGCCGTGGCGGTGGACGTATTGGGGTTAATGTGTTGTTCGGCAATTTCCTGCTGGGCGGTGTTGAACAAATCCAACTGAAAACCTTTGTTGGCTACTTTGGGGGCCGGGACCGGGGCCGCCACGGGAGCGGGGGCCTCTTCTACCGCCGGGTGTTGGCTTTTGGCGTACAACAACAAAGCGATGGTTTGCAGGGTTTTACCCAAACCCATAGAATCCGCCAAACACGCACCGAAGCCGTGGTTATAGTGCCCGATCAGCCATTTTACCCCAAATAATTGGTACGGCCGGAGGGTGGCTTTCAGGTCGTTGCCGGGGATATAGTCCACGGTATTGGGATCAATGACCGGAAAATCGGCAATTTGGGTGAGGTTTTCTTCGCCCGTTGCGTCGAGCAGGGTAAATAGCGCTTTGGGCAATTGGCCGCCGTCGGGGGTATCGCGCAAGGCTTTGGCCAAATCGGCGTACCGCGTGAACCACTCGTCGGGAATAAGGAAAAAAGTGCCGTCGGGCAGGGGATAAAACGGATCATTTTGCCGCAAAAAAGGCGTCAGGTCGCGAAACGAAAAGGTAAAAGCACCGGCCACCACTTGACCGTGCACATCAAACCAATCGTTTTTGGCTTCGGTGTACAGTTCGATGATTCCGGGCAACAGGGCAATTGTGCGGCCATCTACCTGCGGTAATTCGATGCGAAAACCGGCTTTTTCAAGGGCTTTTTGGTGCGACGACAACCAGCGTACCCACCAGACCAGACTGGCATTGCCGGTTAGTCCTTCTTCGGTTACGCCCAATCGGCCGTTGAGTTGAAGGCCATTTTCCTGCAAAACGGCCATGCGTTGGTTTTCGGAGTCCCAGTCGCGGGCGATTTTTTTCACCACCACGGCATCGCTGGCATCTTCAAATTCGACCGTGGTGATATTGTCGCGGCGGTCGCCGTAATCAAATTGGGCGTTTTCGTATTCAAACACCGTTTTGAGCGACCAGGTATTTTGCAAAATATCTTCTACGGTATGCAAATGGGTTTTGAGCAATGCGCGGGCAACTTGTACTTCAAACCCGTCCGCTTCGATGTGGTTGCGCCCCGCGTTTTTGGCAATAAATTTTTTAAAATACACTTTGGCCTGCGCGGGCGGAATCACAATTACGTCTTTTTTACGGAATGGGTTCACCATAAATCCGTTGATACCCGGCACGCGAAACAACGAATAATTGACCAATAACCAAGCCGGGTCGGTGTTGGTCAGCGCAATGACATCGTGCTGGCTAATGGGGAATTTTTCGGTTTCGGTGCCCAACTGAAACCGGTACTCGATACCGTCGGTGGCGCGGCTAAACGACAAATGCGGCACCAATTCGGTGGTTGCGGGGTGAATTTGAACGTCTTTAACGAGGGTGCGGCGCTCGGCATCCAGCGCGATGGCGTAGCCGTGTCGCACCACGTCGTGGTAAAACTGGGCCAAAGTGCGGTGAATAAACTGTTCTACCGTGCTTTTGGCCGGGTTTTGGGGTTGCAGCAAATCGGCCAGTGGGGTAGCGGCTTTGGCTTTTTGGGGTTTAAACCGCGTTTCGAGGGCTTTGGGCGTGAGGGAATCGGCCGTATCCAGCAGTTTTTTTAAAGCGGGCGTGATCTCAATGCCGTAAGGGGCACAGGTAGCGACCGAGGCTTTTTGCGCAAAATAAGTGAGCAGCCCTTTGTGATCGGTTTGTACCAAATACGCGGTGGGCAAATACAGCGTATCGGAAAAAGGATAGAGGTTAAAAACAATTTGCATGCCGTGCGCCCAGTCTTTTTAGGGGGGCGCAAAGGTACGTTTTTTGTAATTAGCCCAAACGAGGTTTTGTTGGCGGTTGGGTTAATCTCCCGCCAAAATTTTTCTAATCGCGGGCATCAGTGTTTCCCGGTATTCCTCGCCGCCTTTCATTTGGACTGCCACAATTTCCGGGGGTGCCCCCGACGGAAGACCGGCATTTATAGGCGGTTCGGGTTGGTATTGAATCATCAATTGAGCGGCTTCGGCGGTGGGGATGTCTTTTATTTTAATGACCAGTTCCAACGCCAAATCGAGCGCCGAAGAAATACCGCCGCCCGTAAAAATGCACTGTTTTTCGTCGAGAATAAACCGTGGGTAATAATTATCGTGTACTTCGAGGTTTAGTTTTTCGGCCAATATCTGGAGGGTCGGAATTTGGCTCCAATACGTAGTTGCCTCACAATTGCGCAGTACCCCGGCGGCGGCCAAAATAAACGCCCCGGTACAAACGGAACCTCGCCATTGGGACGTTGCCCAGTTATTTTGAATAAACTGCAATAAATCGGGGTTTTCCATCGCGGCCAACACACCTTCGGGGCCACCGCCGGGCACAAACAGGATGTCAATATCGGGGTGATAATCGAAGGAATAATTGGGCAATACCGTTACCCCCTCCGAAATACGCACCGAGGGGTCGTTGCACAACCAAATCACTTTAAAACCTTCGGCGCGGGCAAATACCTGGGTTGCGCCCGCAAAATCTACCAGCGTACAGCCTTGGTAGAGTGGAATTCCCACGATTAATTCTTTTTCGGTGGCCATTTTTTCAATTTATTGGTAAAACAGTGTAAAAAAAGTAAAAGTAGGATGATTTACCAACGCCGCGTTAGCGTAAAAATACGGTTTTATGCCCGGGGTTTTCGCGGTAAAATGGCATTTCATCCAATATTCATTGCCGCAAAACGGTAGGGTATCAACCATCTCCCCAAAAATCTGTTTCATCACCCTAACAGCACACTCAATATCATGGTCATTATTATCGGAGCCGGTATGGCGGGACTTACTTGCGCGCATTACCTTCAACAACGGGGAACGCCCTTTGTAATACTCGAAGCATCCGACGGGGTGGGAGGACGCTTGCGCACCGACCGCGTGGACGGCTTTTTGCTGGACCGGGGTTTTCAGGTCTTCCAAACGGGTTACCCGGAGGCCAAACCCGTGCTGCGGTACCCCGAACTTGGTTTGCAGCCCATGCCTTCGGGGGCGCGGATCCGCACGGGAAAGACCTTTTTTAATATGCCCAACCCCTTGCGCAATTGGGCCAGCGCGCCGGAGGCTTTGATGGCACCCGTTGGCGGGTTTTCGGATAAATTGCGCGTGCTGAAACTCCAAGGCAGCACCCGAAACGCACCGGCTCCTTCCGCCGATGATGCCAACGCGGGCTTAGAAACTACCGGAGATTATTTGCGGCGTTACGGTTTTTCCGAAAAAATGATCGCCCGCTTTTTTAAACCGTTTTTCCGGGGCGTTTTCCTCGAACGCGCTTTGGATACCGACGCGGCTTTGTTTCGTTTTCTGTTTCACCAATTCGCGACCGCCGATGTGGCACTGCCGGAAAACGGCATTGGCGCCATTGCCGAACAATTGGCCGCCGGATTAGCGCCGGAACAACTCCGACTACGGACGCCAGTTCAAAAAATAGAAGGAAAACGGGTGTTTCTCGCCGACGGCACGGTGCTCGAAGGGGCAACCATTGTTATTGCTACCGAGGCCAGTACGGCGGCGGGGCTTTTGGGAAAAACGCCCAACGCTCGCTTTAACCACACCGATTGTCTTTATTTTTACAGCGAACAACCGCTCCCAAAATCCGGTGCCCCTTACCTGATAATTAACAGCAATAGCAACGAACTCATTGATCATATCATGCCACTTTCGGACATTGTTCCGTCGTATGCACCGGCGGGCAAAACCCTGATTTCGGTGAGCCTCGTGGGCAAAGGCCATATCCCCGACGCGGAATTGGTGGACAAAGTGCAACTGGAACTGGTGGAGTGGTTTGGCCCGCAAACAAGGTGGCACCATTTAAAAACCTACCGCATTAAAGAGGCGTTACCCGCTTATTTAACCGGAAAAACCAACGTTGCGCCGCAAAAAATCAACGATTACACCTTTTGCTGCGGCGATTACACCACGTATCCGTCTTTGAACGGGGCGATGGAAAGTGGACGTAAGGTAGCCGAAATGTGTAGCGCTAATCTTTAACCAATACAAACGCTCAAACTTATTATGATATACAACAACTACACGGTACTACAACTGGGCCTTCTGCTCACGTTATTCACCTTCAACAGCGCCTGCCGAAATAAATGCGCTGCCGACGAAAAAGCCTTGTTACGCGATGGGGTGGTAGAAGCAATCCCTTACGAAGACGGACAAAAAACCAGGTATTCAACGTCTGACGGGGATACCATTATGGTACAAACCAAACGAATTTATTGGACGCCATCGCCCGACCAAAACTGCGAGGAATACCTGGAACTCAATATGAAGGTACCCGGCGAAACGTATTTCTTTGTGGAGTCGGTTCAACGTGGTCTTTCCGTTGACTCGATGCTTCAATTTTCGGTTTCTCCAACGCGGGAAAACGGGGTAGGGACCACTGTACAATTTACCGTTTCCACCGATGGGCAGTTGGGCGGATTAGCCAATTCTATTTACACCTGGAAACTTCACCCTTCGTTGAGTATTGGTTCAAATACTTACCCGGATGTTTTGGAAATCACTTATTCCTTTACCGGGGCTGGTTCGGTACAATCATTTTTTTATAACAAAACCGAAGGTATTATACGGGTATCTAACCAAAATGGATTGGTATTGACCAAAATACCCGACTAATATCCTATTTTTTCGATTGACACAAGCCGCAAAAGTACGTGGCCCGGCCGCCAACCCGGCTCATCAGAATTTCCCCTTTGCCGCAGGGGCATTTTCCCGCCAGATGCGGTTTGCCCCAGCCCCTTGCGTGCAAAATAAAATCATCGGGTAAAAGCAGATAATTGGCTTCAACGTCGATGGTGGTTTGGACGATGTACCGCATGGCTTCAAAAATGCGCATTTTTTCGGTCTCTTCCAGCGCTGACGCCGGTATTTCGGGGTGGATTTTGGCCCGAAACAAGACATCATCGGCAATCCAGTTTCCAATTCCGGCCACTACTGATTGATCCAGCAATACTGTTTTGATCGCCGATTTTTTCCGACGCAGGTGATCGAAGAATACGGTGGGCGTAATCTCCATGACATCGGGTGCAACGCCTTTTTGGGCTAAAAAAGCGGCGGGATCGGCCACCAGACCAACGCGTTCAAATTTGCGCGGGCAAATGAATCCCAGCCGGTAGCCATTGGTAAAATAAAAAATCATCCGTGCGTGGCGGGGTGGCGGCTCATCCCGGTGAAAATAACCGAGATCACCCGTCATACCGAAGTGCATGTACAACCAATCGTCGAGGTTGGTGCGTACAAAAAGATGTTTACCCACGCGGTACGTCGCTTCAAAAACGGCTCCATTCAGCCGATTATTTATTTCGTCAAGATCATTGAGCAATAACTTGCGCGGATCTTCGCAGGTAAACTGCTCAATGGTTTGCCCCAACGAGGAGGCTTCTATGTAGCGGCGGTACGTTTCTACTTCGGGTAATTCCGGCATCGTTTGCGGTGTATAAATGGCATAAATGATCCATCAGGGTTGATTCTTAAACACCCGTTCGGCGGTAAATGTTGCCAAATCACGCGCCCAGGTTTGGTACGTTAACGCCGAAGGATGCACCCCGTCGCTAAAAAAATCGGTGGCTTGCGCTTTAATATTCAACCGTTTTACCCAATCGGCCAATCTGATAATTTCGTGGTTAAAATAGACGCGGGAATGATTTGTTATTTGAACCTTTAATTCGTGTCCTAAAATCTCCACAAGATTCCCAATCGTGTTTTTTATCAACGGTGTAAAGGCAGGGAAATCTTTAATGGGTGGCATATTGGCAAATACGATGGGCGTTTGGGGATATTTTTGGCGCAGGTTCACCAACAATTCCCGGATATCTTGCCGCCAGCGCCAGGGCGTATTGAGTTGAAACGCATCGTTACCGCCGAGGGTAATAACAATTAGATCCGCGTGGGTTTCGGTAATTTTGGGTACCATTCGTTGCGCGAGGCGGCGGGCGGTGTAACCGCTGCGGGCGTATACTTTCCAGCGAACTCCCGTTTGTAGTTGTTCGCCCAGGGTTTGAGCAAAAGTACCGGCGAATCCCTCCTCGTGCGTACGCACGCCAACGCCCGCCATGGTGCTTTCACCCAAACAAAGCAGGGTGATTGTCTGCGGAGCATCGGGGTGGGTAACGCCTTCGGAGCCGGTGGCTTCGGGTAATTCGGGAACGCTGGCCCGGATTCGTTTTCCTTGCAGGTACATCAATGGCAACGTGGGAAGCGTTAGCAAACCTCCCAAAAAATATCTGATTCGCATAATAATGCCTAACAGTGCCGGGCGGGCTTTGTTGTAGAAAGAATAGGGACGGGCACATTCGCCCGCCCCCGGTATTTTTGTTTTTCGATGAAATAGGCGGATTATTATCTTTGACAGGGGCCGGTTTTGCGTCGGCGCGCGCTATTATTTCTTTTCGGATAACTCATTGATATAGCGCATGATCCATTCCCATTGGCGCTCGTAGGGCACCACTTCCACTTCAAAACTATTGTCAATGATATCCGTTTGGTATCCTTTCATTTTGGCCAGCATCGGATGCGCCGCTTTGGCCAGGTCAACGGGTTTGTAGATGTATTTGGGCAACAACGTCAGCAAGGAAATAAAACAATCGGAGCGCACGTGCTCTTCGTCCGGGTCGAGGTTGCGGTCGTTGTATTTGCGCAGGGCTTCGACGCGGTTGGTAATTTCGTCGAAGGCTTTTTTGTTTTCGCTCAACTCCGTCACGTAAAACAGGATTTGTAAAATCAGCATGGGGATATTGCCCCCGCGCTTGTCCTGGCTGTACAGCGGCATTTCGTTGAGCAAACGATTGAGGCGGAATTTTGAAGCCGCACTATCGTCTTTCGACCAGTATTCTTCTTTGTTTATCCGGCTAATTAACTGCAAATAACCCTCGTACAAACGCCACGTTTCCTGATCTACCTCCGAAATGGTTCCAAAACGATCGTGTTTGGTGGCCATTTGAACCAGATCCCACGCTTGTTGGTATTTTTCGGCGTATAGGGAGGTGATAGCGGCTATTTCGCGGTTTTTGAACCAGGTAATCTTGCCTTCAATGATTCCATTAATATTCTTGTTTAAGATATCAAATGCCTCATTGTATCTTCCTAACATTAAGAGGCAACTTGCTTTTTGAGTTTTGAAAATATTAACTTTCTCACTACTCGTATACTTATAGAGACTAAGCGTTTCTATGGCTTGATCACATGCTGATACAGCAGCCTGCCAATTATGAGACAAAACATACATGTAAACTTCAAACACCCTAATATATACTTGAAACATGTATGTTTTGCAGGCCTCTTTGTGCACTTCATATTTCTTATAACAATCTGCTGCTAAAGGCGCAAATTCTTTTTTAAACCCCTTCTTATTATTTAGTTGGGATACAAGTGAGGCATAATCTGTCTGTAAGTCTGTTTCTAATTTGAAACTTGGCCAGTGCGCATCAAATATTTTACTAACTCTGGCGTAATCTTTATTATACTTTGGGTGCATAGAATAATAAATTCGCAGGTTGGAAACTACTTGAATCACCAGTGATGTATTGCCTATATCAAGCGATAATGATAACGCTTTTTCTGCCACAGAAAAATAGCTTGTGCGTGCACCTACAATTATTAGTAATTCAGAAAGTGCGATCATTTTGGCCGCTTCCTGTCTTTTCCGCTGATATTCTGTCTGGCCTTCGATATTTATCTCCACAAAAAAAGCAGAGTTAAGCAGTCTTTCTTTTAAACCCTCCTTCAATCGCCGATATCCTTTATCACCTTTAGTCTGATAACCAAAATGCTTGGATGCATCCTCATCGGCTTTCCATCGATCCTTTTGGATACCTAAATAGAATTCCCAATAACGACTTTCTTCCTTAGTTTTCTTTTTATCAGGATTTGTGATGACATTGATGTCGCGAATTACATATCTATCCAATATGTAGATTAGTTCTTTAAGTTCTTCCATAATTATTTAGGTAGTGTTTTGAATGAGAAGATGTGAAGAATTTAATGCAAATTCACAGGCCTTAACTGAATTACGACAAATCAATAAGTACCAGAAGACATTAAAACATGTGAATTACAGGGCAAAGATAGAAATAAATATTATTACACAAGAAAAATATTTGCTAAATTTCGACTTTTTTACAAAATTTTATTGCGCTGTTTGCTAAAAACACTTTCATAACACCAGTTCTACTGCAAAAACCCGCTTTATCGTTCGTCCCTTTTCCCAAAATTTGCCCTGTCCAAAATACGTATAAGTGTCCAAGATAAAAAAACGAACGAAAAATGTCCAAAAAAATCAGACACAAGCCATTGATTATCAGTCTTCTAAAAACAAAAAACGGTTCTTATTTTTTAATTTGCCCTGTCCAAAATGCGTGTAAGTGTCCTTGCGCAGCCGCTTTTTCACCCGTTATCTTTGCATCATCATTCTTTCAAACATTAATTCACCTTTCAAACAAAAATAACTATCATGCTACCTTGGTTCATTTACCTGCTTCTCCAAATCGGCCTTTTGAGCACTCCTGATCAATGGAATACACTTACGCCTCAGGAGAAAAACAATCTCGAAATTATTATTGATGATGTTACAAATACATAATAATTTCCACCTACACCAATGGCGACTGAAACCTCCACCGGCGCAAGCCGAGGGGTTTCAAACCGCCGAAAAGAGCAACACAACCCGACCCTTCAAGAAACAAAAATGAGCCGTTTTCCTATCGTACCACCGTGTTTTTTCAATTCTAACTTGTGGTGATTCTCTTGTTAGCGGCCCTGAAAATATATCAACTTACCGTAACCTTTTGGACGCCTTAGGCAAGTGGGCGTCGGCTGACGAAACCCCCACCGGCGCAAGCCGAGGGGTTTCAAACCGCCGAATTCATCGTTTATTTCCCGGTATTGGTCGTGTATTCGGTGGCAGGCTCCGCGCTGTCACCGAATATTGTCGTTGCCATGAACAAAAGGCTCTCTATGCTCACTCGACTTAACACGGTATTGCACTTATTTGACCAATACCAGTTTGAACGCCACCTTCACCAATACCACCAATACATGCAACACGCAGATAAACAGGCGAAAGCCAAAGAAATTATACGCAACCACATCGGGTTTTCGATGGGTGCCGCTTTGGTGCCGTTCCCCGGTGCCGATCTTTTGGCCGTAAGCGCAGTACAACTCAATATGCTCCGCCAACTGGCCAAACTGTATCAGGTGGGCTTTTTGGATACCCTCGGTAAAAACTTTATCTCGGCGGTTGCCGGTACCGGTGTCGCCCGATTGGGAGCCAGCCTCGTCAAAGCCATTCCGGGGGTGGGTACTGTTATTGGTGAAATTAGTATGCCCGTCCTTTCCGGAGCCAGTACGTACGCCCTCGGAAATATCGTTGCCCAACATTTTCACAACGGCGGAACCCTCGAAGATTTGGACATCACCAAAGCCAAATCTACTTATAAACAGGAGGTAGAAGAAGGGAAAAAAATCGTTACCGAACTCAAAAACGAGGACAAAACGGTTTCTAACACCGATAATACCATTGATAAAATTAAAAAACTGGCCGAAATGCGCGACGCAGGTATCCTCACCGAAGAGGAATTTACCCAAATGAAAGGAAAACTGTTGTCGGATTTGTAATTTACCGCTCCAAATCGGCTTGTCTGCAAGTTTTGGTTATTGCCCCCGTGCGTAACCAAAACTTTTTTTATGCCGGTACACTACCCTCAAACACGCGTTGCGCCGGGCCGCACAACCAAATTTGACTAAATGTTCCGTCCGCGTTAAACTGTAACCGAACCCCCAAATCGCCGCCCACGGCTTTCACCGGGATATAATGCGCGCCGGGATCGCCATTTTTGCGCACATACGCAATGGCCGCCGCCGTAACGCCCGTTCCGCAAGCAAGGGTCTCGTCTTCTACCCCGCGCTCGTAAGTACGGATGGATAAATTATTCGGGGCATTTTCTTCCACCAAATTGACGTTAATTCCCCCGTCCCGAAAACGATCCGAATACCGAACCGCCCGTCCTTGCTGCACCATGTCCTGCGCCGAAATATTTTTTTCAAAAGCAATATAATGCGGCGATCCCGTGTTCAGCACGTACACGTCACCGGGTAATTGTTCTATGTCCCGAACGTCGTTCATGTGCAACTCTACCCATTCGTGGTGCGCCGCTCCGTCGGGATGCGCCGCAATAGTGGCTTCGTGCGGACCATCTACGGCCAAAAAGTGGAATGTATCCTGTGAAATCCCCAGATGTTTGGCAAATGCCACAAAACACCGGCCACCGTTACCACAAAGGGTGCTTTCACCGCCGTCGGCGTTAAAATACACCATTTCGTAGCCGTGCTCCGCCGCGTGTTGTAACAAGATAAGCCCGTCGGCTCCAATCCCAAACCGGCGGTGGCACAAAGCAGCGACCAAGGCTTTATCCGTGCGGTTAATCCATTGGTGCGCCCGCTGGTCTACCATGATAAAATCGTTACCCGCGCCGTGGTATTTTACAAAAGGAATCGTCATAATTTTTACTTTTTACCTAAAAAACGTTGGATAATGCCCCATCCCAAGGCGTAAGCCTGCGGAACAAATACAAATGCCCGCCACCATTGAATGCCAAACCGGCGGTTCAACACGCGCTGCATCAGTACAAAACTAACGGAATAACCCAACAAAATGGCAAATGCTGCGCCGTACAAACCCAACGTCGGGATTAACCCATAACTCAGCAGGAGGTTCAAAACCGCCGTGAATAAAGTGTACCGAAAGTTTACATCCGGGTGACCGGTAGAGTCGAGGACCGTGCCAAACTGAACGGCGAAGGGCATAAATAACCCGAAAAATGCTGTCACCTGCAAAATACCGGCGGAGTCTGCGTATTGATCGCCCGCAAACAATAGCATCAGTGGGCGGGCAAAAACGACGGATAGCAGCAAAAACGGCAATATAATGGCCAAAATAACGCCCACACTTTGCTCGTACAGCCGCTTGATCCCTTCCGTACCGTTCTCCTGCATGGTGCGGGCACTGCTCGGAAATACCGCCGAGGCAATGCTGAACGACGGCGCTTCTACCATTTGGGTGACTTTTCCCGCCGCGTCGTACACCGCAAATGCCGCCGGACCGGCCAACTGCCCTAATGCCAGTTTGTCAATATTTTTGTACAACATGGCGCTGAGATTGGTTCCCAACACGTATTTGCCATAATGAAAAAAACGCCCCACCCAACGTTGGTCAAAATGAAACGAATGTCGCAAAAAAGGCCGCGAAAACCACCAGGAGGCCACGGTTCCAAGGCAAATTCCCGCAAAAAAGACCCAACTTAGGGTGGAAATATTTAACGGCCAACCCATTATTTTACTCCCAACCACCCAAGCGAATAAGGTGCCGCGCATAAAAAATGTCCCCCAAAAAATCCCCCGAAATTCTACGTACGATTGTTGCACAAAATTGGAATGATACAACCCAATCATGGCCATATTGGCGGCATAGTAAGCCGGTAACAAACTCAAAAACTGGGGTAAATGAAACGATTCGGCCAGCCACGGAGCGGCTAACAACATTAGGAAAATGGATATTACCGAAAAAACGACGTTAAGCACCAGTTCGGTGCTGATAATAACCGGCGCTTCCTCCGGGTGACGGGCAATAAACGTCATGAGGCCATTTTGGAGCAAACCACTGCGGCCCATTTCTAAAAAATAGGTAATAACAAGAAAAAGGCCCCAGGCTGCGAAATCTTCTTTGGACAAACCCCGCAACAATAGCATAGCGGTGACCAAAGAAAAAACAAGCCCGGAACCTTTTTCCAGTAAGGTATAAAAACCTGAACGTAACAATGTTTATTGCCAGATTAATTTGGCCACTGAAAGGCCATTTTCGTTGCGCAAATGTATCAAATAAATACCACTTGCCATCTCCTGGCGCGAAATAGTGAAATTATCATCCCGAACACCTTTAAACGTACGCACAACGCGGCCCTGCAAATCGGTAATGGAAATATCCGTTGGTAACTGGCGGCTGTTGCTGAAGAATACTGCCGTGGTTTCCAAAGCGGGATTGGGCACTACCGATACCGCAAAAGCGCCTACCACCGGAATATCATTGCTGCTGCTCACCGCTACACTCGCGCACGAAGGCGACGTAATGCTCGAAATACTTTTGTTATATTTTTCATTAACAACGGCAATCACCGAATCAATACAAGCGGTAAGACTACCGGCAATGGTGCTGTAATGCACCCGAAGTGTATTGGTGGGCTGCGAATGTTTGTTCATGACAGCCTCCGTGGTGGCCAATGCAACGATACGGTTATCCGTGTGCATGATCTCCGCCTGAAATTCGGCGGAAAGGTTTTCAACGCTGTCAATCACAATACCGGCCAATTGCAATTCGTAACCTACCACTTTATTAAATGGGTTGCGAATGCGAATGTCCAAGGTTTTGGCCAACGTATCCAAAAAGCCCAAACGGAAATCTACCAAGTCGTTGATTTGTTCTTTACCCGTTGGGAATTCACAAGCAAAACGAGATCCCCAATAAGCCGGGTCGGCATTGTGCAAATTACACTCTTGCAAGAGCGCCGCATCGTACACGTCGGTATGGTTATCGGCGTACAAGTCGCGGCAAGTATTCACCGCCGCTGTATCCGTCAAAGAAGCCGTCATGTACGAACGTACGTCTTGCAGGTCGCGGTCTAAATCTTTGTCGCGGTCGCCGCGCAAAGCAGGTCCCTTGGCGGCGCATACACCTTCACAATCAATCTCTGAGTTACCGTAAGGCATCCCGAGGCAATCCACGTAGGGTGCGCAAGGTTCAATTAATTCTACGTCCGGCGAACCATTGGCGTTGTATTGCAACTGAAAACACGCTTGTCCCCAGTTGTTATCGTAGGTTTTTTCCACGCGGCCCAATTTATCGGGGCTTTGGTCCCAGTTCACGCGCATTACAAAAGTGTATTGTCCGGCGGGTAATCCGGTGATGTCAATCCATTGGCAGTCGAGGTAACTGTCATAAATATCGCCGCAACCGGCCGTAATACCCATATTGGTGCAATCGTATTTACCATCGCCGCCGTCGCTGCATTCCAGGTCGAGTACACAAAAACCCGTTTTGGAACCCACCGGTACGTAATTGCCCTGAGCGTCGTACACCACGTATTCGGCGTAACCGAGGTAGTGCCAGTGGTTGTGACAAGGATCATAAACAAATTGCGTGGACGGTGTTTGTGGGCTGCTTGGTGTTAAACCGATGTAGTAATCCGAATCACCAACATTTTTAATGTGGGTATCAAAACGAATCAAATTGCGCAAACCCATTCCTTTTAAACAACCTTCTTCGATAAAACAAGGGTCGTTGTTATTGATGGAACTCAATTCAAAGGACGATTTGATCGCCGATTCTACCACCATCAAATCCGGTGCGTTGGGACAATTGGGGTTACCGGGATAAATACAATCGGCACTGATGGAGGCCAATGGGTTGTAGTTGCAGGCATTAGGATCGGTACAACCCGCAATGGCACCTACGTAAGAAAGGCTAAAATGAACGGGAGTTTCGTTGCACGAATTGCCGTTGGCGTAACCAATGCGCATGTAGTATTTTTCACCACCGGCCAAAAATAAATTAGCAGTGGCCAACGTCGAATCATTGTCGCAGCCACCATCGCTGAAGAACAACGTGCCCTGGTTGTTTTCAAAGGGCACGATATAGCCACATTCTTCTCCGTACAACCAGATTTTGGTGGGACAAAGGTTGGCTGTGTCGCAGGTACTTACCTGATAAATACCGTTGGCCGGTGGCACAAACGAATACCAAGTCACCGTTCCCGATTCACTCGTGGTGTAACTGCCTTCCTGTAATTCAATGGCACTGGTACATCCGGAACCGGGCGGACAACCGAACAGGGTTGTTTCGCTGGGGCCGTAGACACCGCCGGGGTTTTCAAAAATTAAAACGTCGTTAAGGTATAGTTTATAAAAACCCGTGGGTTGTAAACCGTCACCCGCGTCGTCGAGCATCAGAAATTCGATGCAGGTGCTGTCGGGTACGCAATACGTAACCGTGACCGGATCTTCGTCTTGGCAATTACCGGAATACAAAACCTCACCGGTTTGCACCACTTTAACGCGCCAACTGACTTCATACCAATAAAAGTCGGGAGTTACTTCTAACCGAAGTGTGGATTGTCCGGCAGGACAACCCGATTGGGCAGAAACTGTTACGCTGCCGCACAAAGCCAGCAGGCATAAAAGCGTAAATTGTCTGATCATAAATTAATTAATTAAAAGATAGTTTATGCAAGAAGTATACTTCGACAAGCAGGTTTTTTGCATAAAAATGCAGTCTCCCCAAAGTGGCGCACAAAACCTGGCGACGCTCAGTATAAAATATAATGCAAACAACGCAACTTTATGCTTTATTCGGGCTGGTATAATCAAAAAGTGACTAAACACGACAATAAGAAACGGTTTTAGCACCCCATAAGGCACTAAAACCGTTTTCAAAATTTAATCGTTGAGTTTTAATACTTTCAAAAATGCCTCTTGCGGTACCTCAACGGAACCGAATTGTTTCATCTTTTTCTTACCTTCTTTTTGTTTTTCCAAAAGTTTGCGTTTACGCGAAATATCACCACCGTAACACTTGGCCGTAACGTCTTTACGGAGCGCCGAAATGGTTTCACGGGCAATAACTTTGGCACCCACTGCGGCCTGAATGGCAATCTGGAATTGCTGACGCGGCAGAAGTTCTTTGAGTTTTTCGCACATACGGCGACCCATATTTTCGGCTTTGGTGCGGTGTACCAATGCCGACAAAGCATCCACTTGTTCGCCGTTGAGTTTAATATCCATACACACCAGATCCGTTTCGCGATAATCCAACAGGTTATAGTCGAAGGATGCATAACCGCGCGTGGATGATTTTAATTGGTCGTAAAAATCAAACACAATCTCGGCCAATGGCATATGGAACACCATTTCCAAACGCGTCGGCGTGAGGTAATTTTGCTTAATCAGGATACTTCGGCGATCCAGGCAAAGTTTCATAATATTCCCGATGTACTCGGGTTTAGTGATAATTTGCGCGTAGATATAAGGCTCTTCGGCTTTTTCCAGGTGGTTGGGTTCGGGCAGGTCGCTGGGCTGGTGAACAATCCGGCGCACGCCTTTCATGTCCGTTGCGTAGTACGTTACGTTAGGAATGGTAACGATAATATCCTGGTTGTATTCGCGGGAAAGGCGCTCATTTACAATATCCAGGTGCAGCATTCCGAGGAAGCCACAACGGAAACCAAAACCCAAGGCCATCGAAGTTTCGGGTTCAAATACCAGCGATGCGTCGTTCAACTGTAATTTTTCCAACGAATCGCGCAGGGCGGCAAAGTCGTCGGTGTCCAAGGGGTAAATCCCCGCAAATACCATTGGTTTTACTTCTTCAAAACCTTTTACCGGCTCGGTACACGGGTTTACAACGTGGGTAATGGTGTCACCCACTTTAATTTCGCGGCTCACCTTAATACCCGTAATAATGTAGCCTACGTCACCGGCGCTGAGTTCGGCGGCTTCGAACATTCCCATTCTCAAAAGGCCCACTTCTTCGGCGATAACCTCTTTTCCGGTGTTGTAAAACTTGATTTTATCCCCTTTTTTTACCGTTCCATTCATAACGCGGGTGTACGCAATAACGCCCCGGTAGGAGTTGAACATAGAGTCAAAAATCATCATTTGCAGCGGAGCCTCCTGGTCGCCTTTGGGAGCGGGAATGCGCGCCACAACGGCCTCCAAAATATCGGGAATACCAATGCCGGTACGACCCGAAGCAGAAATAATTTCTTCGCGCTTACAACCAATCAGGTCAATAATTTGATCCTGCACTTCTTCCACGTTGGCGCTGTCCATGTCCACTTTGTTCACAATCGGAATAATTTCCAAATTGTGTTCAACCGCGAGGTACAGGTTACTAATGG
This sequence comes from Chitinophagales bacterium, assembly GCA_013298845.1. Classification (GTDB taxonomy): domain Bacteria; phylum Bacteroidota; class Bacteroidia; order Chitinophagales; family Saprospiraceae; genus M3007. The sequence goes on along the minus strand of JAAFJN010000001.1, from coordinate 264,304 downwards.
TTTGGGCCTGAATCCCCTGCGTGGCATCTACCAGCAGAAGCGCACCTTCGCAAGCGGCGATGGAGCGGCTTACCTCGTAAGAAAAATCTACGTGGCCGGGTGTGTCAATCAGGTTAAAAACAAACTCTTCTTTTGTTTTGGGCGACACATAACGCATCTGAATGGCGTGGCTCTTGATAGTAATACCGCGCTCACGCTCCAAATCCATGTTATCCAACGCCTGATCCTGCATTTCCCGCTTGCTAATCGTGTTGGTAAATTCCAAAAGGCGGTCGGCAAGTGTGCTTTTCCCGTGGTCAATGTGCGCTATAATGCAAAAGTTGCGAATATTTCTCATGTAAATAGTCTCGGTCAGTAAGTTCACAAAACCGAATCTGCTTTGTATTTGTTTAAATCTCGTAAAAAAAGAGGCGCAAAAGTATAGCTTTTTCCACGCAAAAACGCGGATAAAATTTTTATTTAGAAATGGTTTAACTTGTTTTGCACCAAATTTTTACACCCATCGGGTATTTTGAATTTAAAACCACCGATTTAAACAGGAAAAGTATGTTGCGCGACCTATTAGAATCAGCCGTTGAACAGTACAACCGTCCGGGATTTATTCAGGATGACCCCATCGGCATTCCGCATCGGTTTCCCCGGTTGCAGGACAAAGAAATCATTGGTTTCTGGGCCGCGATGCTGGCTTGGGGTCAACGAAAAACCATTATCAACAGCACCAACCGCCTTGTCGAATTAATGGACGGCGCGCCTTTTGATTTTATACTTCACCACGAGGAAAAAGACCGCGCGCGTTTTCTTGATTTTAAACACCGCACTTTTCAATCTACCGATACCTTGTATTTTTTGGAGTTTTTTCAACAATTTTACCAAAAACACAGCAGCCTCGAACACGCTTTTGCCCGGCACCTAAAGTCCAACGATACCACCACCGAAAACGCCCTGATTGGTTTTCACCGCGATTTTTTCGATCACCCGTACGCGCCCGCCCGTACCCGCAAACACGTGGCCACGCCCGAACGCAATTCTACCTGCAAACGACTGAATATGTTTTTGCGCTGGATGGTGCGTTTCGATAACCGGGGCGTTGACTTTGGGGTGTGGAAAAACATCAAACCGGCCCAATTACTCATGCCATTGGATGTACACGTGGAGCGTATTGCCCGGCATTACGGTTTGCTGGAACGCCCCCAAACCGACTGGAAAGCGGTACTGGAACTCACCGAACGTTTGCGCGAATTTGACCCGAATGACCCGGTGAAATACGATTTTGCGTTGTTCGGCATGGGTGTTATGCAGGAGCGCGGCCAGTTGGAGGCACTTTAACCATAAAAAAAAGGCCGATTCAGGTATTGTTCGAAAACACCTGAATCGGCCTTTTTTAAAAATAACAATGGTAGGTATAAATTAATCTTCCGTACTTTCCTCTGTAGTAGCATCGTCGCCATCCAAACTAATGGTGGCCGTGCTGCCGGTTGTAATACCCAACGCAATCATTGCGCGTTCGCTGGCCAATTGTTCGGCGCTTTTTTTGTTAAAATCATCGGCGGTGCCCACTTTTTTGCCATCCACAAATACTGCCACTTTAAACTTGTCGCGCTTGTCACTTTTGTATTTAGTGAGCACTTTATAATCAATTTGGTGGCCATTTTTTTGGCACCATTCCAACAACTGACTTTTGTAATTATCGTCGTACTGTTCCAGTTCGTGGATGTCGAGGTATTTGCGCAAAATCTTTTTTACAACGTACCGACGGGTACCGTTGTAACCCAGTTCGATGTAAATAGCGCCCACCAAAGCCTCCAGCGAATTGCCCAACATGGATTTGGACAATTTGGTTTGGTTGTACGAAGCCAGGTACATATCGAGGCCCATTTTGTCACCAATTTCGTCGAGGGAATTGCGTTTCACTATTTTGGAACGCATTTTAGTAAGAAAACCTTCGTCGCTGTTGGGGTATTTTTTAAACAAATACTCCCCAACGATGGTGCTCAATACCGCATCACCCAAAAACTCGAGGCGTTCGTTGTTGGAAATGGCGTAATCACCGTTACTAAACGTGCTTTTGTGGTAAAAAGCCAGTTTGAACAGGTTTAAATACACGGGGGTAAAACCGAGCAGATTGTGTAATCTGCGCGCCAATTCCCGATCCTCGTGCAAATAATAGTTATATAATCGTCGTATAAATCTCAATGTTGTGTTGCGCTAAGGCCTGTTTTAAATTTTCTTCATAACAACCGAAGCATTGTGGCCACCAAAGCCAAAAGTATTACTTACTGCGGCTCGGATCGTACGGTGTTGTGCTTCGTTGAAAGTCAAATTCAATTTTGGGTCAATGTTCGGATCGTCCGTAAAATGGTTAATGGTAGGTGGAACGTAATCATCCTGCATGGCCAGGATACTGGCAATAGCCTCAATGGCGCCGGCGGCACCCAACAGGTGGCCAGTCATACTTTTGGTAGAAGAAATATTTAATTTAAAGGCGTAATCGCCAAATACATGGGCAATTGCCTTTAATTCGGCCACATCACCCAATGGTGTAGAAGTACCGTGTACGTTAATATAGTCAATATCTTCGGGGCGAAGACCCGCATCCGCCAGAGCCAGGTTCATGACGTTAATAACGCCGTGTCCTTCGGGGTGCGGGGCGGTGATATGGTAGGCATCGGCGGTAGCGGCAGCACCCACCACTTCGGCGTAGATGGTAGCGCCGCGTTTGCGGGCGTGTTCATATTCTTCCAAAATAAGCGCACCGGCACCTTCGCCCAACACAAAACCATCGCGGTCTACGTCGAATGGCCGCGAAGCCGTAGCGGGGTCGTCGTTGCGTTCGCTGAGTGCTTTCATGGAGTTGAAACCACCAATGGCGGTTTTGGTCACCGTTGCTTCGGAGCCACCCGTCACAATAATATCGGCGCGACCCATACGAATATAGTCAAACGCATTCATAATGGCGTGCGACGAAGACGCGCAGGCGGATACCGTTGCGTAGTTGATGCCCATAAAACCGTGTTTCATGGAAATCATACCCGCTGCGATGTCCGAAATCATTTTAGGGATCAGGAACGGATTATGTTTAGGCGTTCCGTTGCCCATCACGTGTTCTTCCACTTCTTTTTCCAAAGTAGCCAAACCGCCGATACCGGACGCCCAAATAACGCCCACGCGGGTTCTGTCCACTTGATCCAACTGGAGGCCAGAGTGTTGCAGGGCTTCGTCGGAAGAAACCAAAGCGAATTGGGTAAAGCGGTCAATCCGACGTACTTCGCGTTTTTCGATAAACTCTTCCGGGTTAAAGTTTTTTACCTCACAGGCAAAATGCGTTTTGAATAACGACGCATCAAACAAAGTGATTTTGTCGGCACCGCTGACACCTTTTTTCAGGCCTTCGTTAAAGGCCGCGAGGGTATTGCCAATAGGAGTGATGGCACCAAGGCCAGTTACAACAACTCTTTTCATAAATACGAAGTGTTTGCCTTTTTCAAAAAAGACGTGCAAAGGTAAAGCGTAAGAATCATATGGCGGTATATCATTTTTTTGCGGCCAAGTGCTTTTTGTATGTTTTTTGGGCTGTAATGCATTTTTTTGCGTTGAATGGCACTTTTTCTAAGAACTTTTAAATTCTTTTGCAAGATAAAAGCAGATTACACGTATTTTTAACACCATCAATCAGGAAGTATAACTACTTTTGAGGCTTATTTTTGGTACTCGTTTACAACTATGAAATACTCACTACTTATTGCCACATTTCTGTTGGCATTTATCGGAAATAATTTTGCTCAACAAAGCACGGGCAACGTTGAAATCCAGGCACGCACCATCACGGAACAACTTGTTGCAAAGTATCATCTGGCCGAAAACCAGATCGCACGTATGCAAAAAATTCAGGAACGGAAGTTGAAAAACACCGCCGAAATTGAAGCCTTAAAAACCACTAACCCCGAAAAATACTACAAAAAAGTGGAGTCTTTGCAAAAAGGAACGTTAAAAAGTATCCAAATGATGCTTAGTTCCCAGGAACAAAAGGCCATTTTTTCTAAAACGCAAGCCGAAGTGCGCCAGCAAAAAGCCGCAAAAAGAAAAGAATTGCTGAAACAAGGCATCACCCATAAAGACATTGAAAAGGCTCTGCTGGATATCTACGCAGAGTAGTTGGCTTTAATTTTAAACATAAAAGATGCTCATCTTCGCAGTTCGACTCATTGTTGAAAAAGACGGGAAATTACTTTTTCTGCATCAAACCAAACAAAACGGGGGAGGATTCTCGTTGGTGGGCGGTAATGTAGAAGATCGTGAATTTGCCCGGGAGGCATTGGCCCGGGAGGCCAAAGAGGAGGCGGGCATTAGTGTGGTTGCCACCGATTTGGAATTGGTACACGTGTTGCACCGGCATAAACTCAAAAAAAATGAGCAATCGCTGGTGTTGTACTTTAAAGCATCGCATTTTGAAGGGGTGCCGGAACCCCTGGAGCGAAAAAAATTCAGAGATGTGGTGTGGTTACCGCTGGACGCGTTACCCGACAATATCTCCAAAGCAACGCACCATGTGTTAAAAAGCCTGCGGCAGGGCGAAATCTATTCGGAATTCCCCAATCGTCGAAAAGTACTCACTTATTGGAGCCAATTCAGCGAATCTTGGGCCGCAAGGCTGCCGGATTATTGATAAAAAGGCCGTTTGGCCAAAAATAACATCTAAAAATTCTTCAAAAAAGAATTTTTGCCGTACCTTTACAGTCCGATTATCATTCTTTTTTTAATCCTTTTTATTTTATAGGCCCGCTTACATTTAAGAAAATTAACTTAATTTACCCAAGTTTTAACAACTTCTATAAAATTTCTTGGAGTTTTGCTGCGTTATATTTGCATATTTACCTACGGGTAGAACTCCCTTGGCTGTTCCCTTTATTCACACGCAATATTTTTAGGGAATTATCAGCCACATTCTTATGGTTCAGATGTCTTATGCTTTTATAGGCGAGATTGGCCCGGTTCCTAAACGTAGGAGCCGGGCTTTCGTTTTTTTATACTGCTCCTTCACCATATACTGAGCGTCGCTTGGTTTTGTGCTGCACAATATTGGGACTCCCAAGGTTTTTTATGCACAAAACCCGCCAAGTCGAAGTATAATTCCGTTCCTTTGCGTTTGCAATTATGAATTTCCTTACTCTCGAAAATGTTAGTCGCTCCTATGGCGAAAAATTGCTGTTCAAAGGCATTAATCTCCATATTGATAAAGGGCAAAAAATAGGGCTTATCGCCAAAAATGGCACCGGAAAAACCACTTTGATGCGCGTCATTGCGGGCAAAGAAGGCTCCGAAGGCGAAAATGCCAAAATTACCCTGCGAAAAGATATTCGCATCGGATGGCTCGATCAGGAACCCGATTTTCATCCCCAAATGGATGTCCTGAGCGCCGTACTCGACGATGCCAATCCCATGGTGCGCGCCGTTAAACAATACGAAAAAGCACTCGCTAACCCCGACGACTCCGATAAACTCCAGGAGGCAATGGCCCTCATGGACGAACTGAATGCCTGGTCGTTCGAGGCCCAAGTGAAGGAAATGTTGTTCCAATTTAAAATGGACCAACTCGATGTTACCGTTGGCACCCTGTCCGGCGGACAAAAAAAACGCCTCGCGTTGGTGAAAATCCTGCTGTCCGAACCCGATTTCCTTATCCTCGATGAGCCAACCAACCACCTGGACATTGAAATGATCGAATGGTTGGAAGAATACCTCAGCCAACCCAATATCACCTTGTTTATGGTAACGCACGATCGGTATTTCCTCGAAAACGTATGCGATAGCATCATCGAACTGGAAGACGGACAATTGTGGCGCTACTCCGGCTCTTATTCCGATTATTTGGAAAAAAAGGCCCTCAAAGAAGAGGTGGAAGCCACGACCTACGAACGCCGCAAAAAACTCCTGAAAACGGAACTGGATTGGGTCCGCAAAAGCCCCGCCGCCCGTACTTCAAAAGCAAAAGCCCGCGTGGATTCGTACTTTGACCGCAAAGAGGCCAACGATGCGCTCAAACAACAGAAAGACGAAATGAGCATCCAGATCAAAGAAAACCGACTGGGTAGCAAAATCGTCGAACTCCACAACATTTCCAAATCCTACGGTTCCAAAAAAATTATCGAAGGGTTTTCCTATAAATTTAAAAGAAAAGAACGCATCGGGATTGTTGGCCCCAACGGAACCGGCAAATCCACTTTCCTTCAGTTGATGACCCAGGCCCTGGTCCCCGACACCGGTAAAGTTGTGGTGGGGGATACCATCGTTTTTGGCCATTACCGCCAGGAGGGCATCCAACTGACCGAAGACAAACGCGTCATTGACGTTGTGCGCGATATTGCCGAAGTGATTCCGCTCGAAAAAGGAAAAGAACTCACCGCCGCGCAACTCCTCGAACGCTTTTTGTTCAGCCGCCCCCAGCAACAGGTGTATTTGTCGCAATTGTCGGGTGGCGAACGCCGCCGACTCTACCTCATTACCGTCCTGATGCGCAACCCCAATTTCCTCATTCTCGATGAGCCGACCAACGACCTCGACGTGATGACCCTTCAGGTGTTGGAAGATTTTTTGGAAGAGTATCCGGGTTGCCTGATCGTGGTAACGCACGACCGGTATTTTATGGATAAATTGGTGGAACACCTCTTTGTTTTTGAAGGAAATGGCCAAATTCGCGACTTTTTGGGCACCCACGTGGAATACCGCATGGTGAAAAAACGCGAAGAGGAACAACGCAAAAAAGCCGAATCCGAACAGCAAGCCCTGGCCTCCGCCGCCAAAGCGCCCAGCACCAACGGCGCGGGTCTTACCAATACGGAACGCAACGAATTAAAAAAACTGGAACGCGAAATCGCTCAGGCCGAGGCCCGCAAAAAAGAAATCATGGAGCGCTTTAACGCCCCCGATATTACCCCCGACGAAATCAGTAAACTTTCGGGCGAATTGGGCACTTTGCAGGATACCCTGGAGACCAAGGAACTCCGCTGGCTGGAACTGTCCATGTAAATTTACGCTGTTTCCAACTGTATTTGCGCCGCTTTTGCCCGCTTATTCATTACCGCAAACCACAAGGGCGGCACCAGCGACAACAACATACTGCCCGGGTACCCGATGGGCAGTTGCGGGCTTTCGTCCAGGTGCCGCAACACCTGGTATTTGCGGGTAGATTTGAAATGGTGGTCGCTGTGCCGGGTTAATTCGTACAAAAATATTCGGCCCAACTCGTGGTCGCTGTTCCACGAATGCACGGGCAACACCGGCTCGGGGCGGCCATTGGGCAATATCCGGCGGCGCAGGCCGTAATGTTCGATGTAGTTGACCGTTTCCAGCAATAAAAAACCTACCACCGCGCAACCCGTCAGCAACAAAGCCGTCGGGATAGAAAACAGCAGCACCAAACCCAACAACCATCCGGCCTGAATAAACTGGTACACCAACATTTCATTGGCCCATGACCAACGGCTTTGGCCCGTTTTTTTCAACCGCTCCGTTTCTATTTGCCACGCACTGAACCAACTTCCCCGTACCGATTGCCACCAAAAATGGTACACCGTTTGACCCAGCCGCGACGTGGCCGGATCGGCATCGGTAGCGACATTTTTGTGGTGCCCCCGGTTATGTTCGATAAAAAAATGCAGGTATAATTCGGGTAACAACAGCATTTTGGCCAAAAACTGATGTCCTTTCTCCGGGCGATGCCCCAATTCGTGGGCAACATTGATCCCGTTGGCCCCCAAGACGGTGCCCACACTCAACACCAGCCCCAGCATTTCCATCCACGAAAGGGCGCGGTACTCGAACGCGTAAGCCGCGTACAATACCACCCCATACACGAGTGGCACGTTGAGGTAAAGCAGTACATCAAACCAGCGGCGACGCGCCTGCGTTTGTTCTTCATCTTCCGAAAAATTGGCCGAAGATGTCGGCAGAAATGCTTCCACCAACGGAAGCAGCCCAAAAACCAGAACAACCGTGGACCAGGCCCAGGCATTCCCTTGGTAGATGGCCCATACCGCCGAGGCCGGTACAATATAAGCGGCAATGTATTTGAGATCTTTCAACATAACGATGATAAGTTTCAATGGATGATACAACCAAATAGTACGACTGATTGTTAGAGCGGCTTACCTTTGCGCCATAACAGATTTTTAGAGATGCAATTTTACAACTTATTTGTCAAATCAAAAAAACAGGAAACTTCGGATACCGTCACCTTGGAATTCGATATCCCTGCTGACATTCAGGATACTTTTTTGTCGTATAAACAAGGACAATACATCACCATCCGGACCGAACTGAAAGGCCACGAATTGCGCCGCTCTTATTCCATGAGCAGCAGCCCTCTCGAAAAACGCCTGGCCGTTACCGTTAAAAAAGTAAGTGGCGGTGCTGTTTCCACCTGGCTGCACGATCAGGTAAAACCCGGCGATTCGCTCGAAATTGCCCCGCCCGACGGCCGCTTTTTTGTAACCCTCGACGCCGATAAACGCCGCACTTATTACCTTTTTGCGGCCGGAAGCGGCATTACGCCCCTCATGTCCATTGCCAAAACCACTTTGGAGCAGGAGCCAATGAGCACCGTGTTTTTGTTGTACGGCAGCCGCTCTGAGGAGCAAATTATTTTTAAAGAAGAACTCGACCACATGAGCGAACGGTATTCCGGGCAGTTTTTTGTGGAACATATTCTCAGCAAACCCAAAAAAGAAGGCGGTGGCGGAATTATGGGGCTGTTTAAAAAGTCAACTTCCAACTGGAGCGGCAAAATCGGCCGCATTGATGCCCGCAGCGCCGACCGCTACCTGGAAGAAAATATGCCTCACGGTCCCGAAACGGATTGTATTTATTTCATTTGTGGCCCCGGCGACATGGCCGAAACGGTTGAAAAAACCATCGAAGCGCGGGGAATTGCCAAAAAACAAATCCACACCGAGCGTTTTGTCAATGCCGGTCACGTGCCCGGTGAAGGTCCGGCCCCGATTGCCGACGGCAGCGGTGCCCGCCTGATTGTTACGCTGCGCGGCGAACGCATCGAAACGGTCGTGCCCGCCGGCCAAACCGTATTGGATGTACTGGTGCGCGAAAAATACGATGTGCCCTATTCCTGCACCGCCGGTGCCTGCTCTACCTGCATGGCCAAAGTGGTGTCCGGGAAGGTAAATATGGATGCTTGTTACGCCCTCGACGACGACGAAGTAAAAGCTGGTTATTGCCTCACCTGCCAGGCAAAACCCGCAACGGATACCGTGGAAATTGTGTACGAATAGATTTGTTGCGGCAAACGTATGAACTGAACGGCTTTTTTATACATTTGCACCAGACAAATCAATAACAACATGTATCCACACCTGTTCTCGCCGCTCGATCTCGGATTCACTACCTTAAAAAACCGGATGCTCATGGGGTCCATGCACACGGGTTTGGAGGAAGAAAAAGGTAATCTGACGCGTTTAGCGGCTTATTTTGCCGAACGTGCCAAAGGAGGCGTTGGATTAATGGTCACCGGTGGTATCGCGCCCAACCGCCAAGGTTGGCTCATGCCTTTCGGTGCCAAAATGACCTCTTCCGCCGAAGCGCGCAAACACCAGATGGTCACCACCGCCGTTCACGAGCACGGGAGCAAAATTTGTATGCAAATTCTGCACGCCGGTCGTTACGCGGCGCATCCGTTTTTGATTGCACCCAGCGCCATTCAGGCCCCCATTTCGCCGTTTAAACCCTGGAAAATGTCGGGGCGGCTCATTCGGGCTACTATCGCCGATTTTGCCAATGCCGCCGCTTACGCCCGCGAAGGCGGTTACGACGGTATCGAAATAATGGGCAGCGAAGGATATTTGATTAATCAGTTCATTGCCCCGCGCACCAACCAGCGCGACGACGAATGGGGCGGCGATTTTGAGCGACGCATCCGGTTTCCACTGGAAATTATGAAAGCCGTTCGAGCCAAAGTTGGCCCCGATTTTATCGTTATTTTCCGGGTTTCCATGCTCGATTTGGTCGAAAATGGCAGTACCTGGGAAGAAGTAGTGGCTTTGGCCCAAGCCATCGAACGGGCCGGTGCCACCATGATTAATACCGGTATCGGTTGGCACGAAGCGCGGGTCCCTACCATTGCTACCTTGGTGCCACGCGGTGCTTACGCCTGGGTAACGGAACGCCTCATGGAAGCGGTAAACGTGCCACTTATCACCAGTAACCGCATCAATACTCCCGAAAAAGCGGAAGAAATTATCGCCTCCGGTATGGCCCACATGGTGAGTATGGCCCGCCCGTTTTTGGCCGATCCTTATTTTGCCGAAAAAGCCCGCACGGGCAAAAGTCACCTCATCAATACCTGCATCGGGTGTAACCAGGCTTGTCTCGACCACGTTTTTGCCCGCAAAGAACCTTCGTGCCTCGTTAATCCGCGGGCTTGCCGCGAAACCATTATCCCGCCGGTAGCCCAGGAAAAAGAAACGCGGAAAAAAATCGCCGTTATCGGGGCCGGTCCCGCCGGACTTTCCGCCGCAACCGAACTGGCCGGACGGGGACACGAGGTGCATTTGTTTGAATCGGGCAGTGAAATTGGCGGGCAATTTAACATCGCCAAACGAATCCCCGGCAAAGAAGAATTTTACGAAACCCTGCGCTATTACCAAAACCTGATCCGGGAAACCGGGGTAGTGCTGCACCTGAATACCCGCGCCACGGCCACGGCATTAATCGAACAACAGTTCAGCGATGTTGTACTGGCCACCGGGGTTGTTCCGCGCACGCCAACGATTGAGGGCATTAACCACCCCAAAGCCATTTCGTACATTGATGCCATTTTGGGAAACAAACCCGTGGGCAATAAAGTGGCCATTATCGGGGCGGGCGGCATTGGTTTCGACACCGCTACTTTATTAACTACCCCCAAAGAACACGGCAGCATTCAGGAATATCAGGCAGAATGGGGCATTGATACTACTTACACGAACCGTGGCGGCATTATTCGTCCGGCCAAACAAACACCCGTGCGCCAAGTGGTTATTTTGCAAAGAAGTAAAGGAAAAGTAGGCGCTAAACTCGGAAAAACCACGGGCTGGGCGCACCGAATTGCCCTCAAAAATCGGGGCGTTCAAATGCTCGACGACGTTCAATACCATAAAATTGACGACCTCGGATTGCACGTCACCATCAAAGGTGAGGCGCAGGTGCTGGAGGTAGATCACGTGATTATTTGCGCGGGACAGGAATCTTTACGCGAACTGCTCGAACCCTTAACATCGGCGGGGGTACGGGTACAGGTCATTGGCGGCGCCAAAGAAGCCGCCGAGTTAGATGCCAAACGCGCCATTGAAGACGGCATTTTAGTCAACGTTTAATATACACTATGGAATCTGTTATTGCCTATTTTCAGGACATTCCGTCTTTGCACCGCAGTATGATTTTGGTCGGCGGATTGACCTTTTTTTCCCTTTTGGAAAGTGGAATTCCCATGTTTAGCCGCGAATACCGAAAAATGCACCACGCGGGGATTAATATTGCGTTTACGCTGACAACCGTTGTGGTCAACTTTGTGCTGGCTTTTGTGATGCTCCAAAGCAGTGCCTGGGCCGTAGCGCACCAGTTTGGTATCTTGCAATGGCTGCCCACCATGCCCACCTGGCTGTACATGATTACCGGCCTATTGTTATTGGACCTGATTGGCGCTTATTTTGTCCATTGGGCCGAGCACAAGGTAAAATGGATGTGGCGTTTTCACCTTATTCACCATACCGATACCAACGTGGATACCACTTCGGCCAACCGACACCATCCCGGCGAAAGTGTGTTCCGATTGATTTTTACCACGGCCGGAGCGGTAATTGCCGGTGCCGATTGGTGGATTATCATGATGTACCAGAGTATGTCGGCGGCATTGTCGCAGTTTAACCACGCTAATATCAAATTCCCGGTGGCACTTGACAATATCTTATCGTGGCTGATTGTAACCCCCAGTATGCACCGGGTGCACCACCATTATGTACTGCCGTACACCGATTCTAATTTTGGAAATATTTTTTCAATCTGGGATCGCATTTTTGGAACGTACAAATGGCTGCCGCAAGAGCAAATAAAGTTTGGTATTGATACCCACATGAAACCCGAAGAGCACTCGGACTTTGGGCGTTTACTGAAAATTCCATTTGAAACGTATCGGCCACCTACCGGCGGAAAAACGAACTAAAATACGGTATAAAAAATAACAGGGAAGTACTCTTTGCAGCGCTTCCCTGTAAAAAAGAAATAATTGTTATACTGGAATTTCTCCCTCGTTTAGGGAGCGTAAGAATAAAGCCCAAACGAAATTTGGGCTTTATTAGTTTATGCAGATTATCTATTATCTCACAGAAAGGGTTTAATATGCCATTATCCGACATTTACTTTGTTGCTTCCGAGCGTATGGCGCGCATGGAAGATACAATTCCCACCAGCAAAAATACCGCAATAAGCCCCAGCGACAACAGTACCGGGATGTGAATTTTTAAGGGAATCAAAATCATTTTAATCCCGATAAAAGACAAAATGGCAATGAGGCTGTATTTCAGGTGTTCGAAGCGATCCATAAAATCGCTCAACACAAAAAACAGCGAGCGCAGCCCTAAAATGGCAAAAACATTGGACGAAAACACCAAAAACGGGTCGGTAGTAATGGATAATACCGCCGGTACCGAGTCAAAAGCAAACATCACATCGGTGAGTTCTACCACAATAAGGGCTACCATCAGGGTGGTCATGGCCCGTTTGCCATTTTCTTCCACAAAAAAGTGCCCGTGCGTGGCCTTTGTACTTACCGGATAAAATCTTCGAATCATCCGTACTACTTTGTTATTGTCTATATCTTCATCCAAATGATCTTCGTTGGATTGACGAAACATTTTATAAGCCGAGTACAGCAATAACAGACCAAAAAAGTAAAACAAAGAAACAAAATAATGTACCAACGCCGTGCCAACGCCAATTAAAAGCCCCCGGAATACCAAAACCCCTAAAATACCCCAAAACAATACCTTGTGTTGGTACGATTTGGGAATTCGGAAGCGCGCAAAAATTAACGCAATCACAAACAGGTTATCCACACTTAGCGCCTCTTCTAACAAATAACCCGTAAAATAATTAAGCATGGCCGTGGAGCCATCCATAGGTTCGTACTCGTAAGTACCTAAGCCCCATAGTTTATGTTCGTAAGCGTAATAAATGAAGCCGCCGAATAAAACGGCCAGCGAGATCCACACTAATGTATTACGTAAAGCCTCTTTGGCCGATGGTATATGGTCTCGTTTATTAAAAACGCCCAAGTCAATCGCCATCATAAATATCACCAGCGCGACAAATCCGATCCAGACTGTAGTTGAAATCATATTGAGAAATATCTATTTTACCTTACCAATTCAGCCGAATGGGTAATTTTTAACTTCCACTTAGACAAAAAACGGCCTTAATAGTTCTGATAAAAAGATAAACGAAGGAGAAAAGGCGATAAATCTTTAACGGACTACCGTGAGGGAACCGTACATCAGGCGTACTTTACCATCCAGGTTTTCCACTTCTGCGACCCAGGTAAAAACCCCCGGCTGAACTCTTTTGTTGTTGTTTCGACCTCCCCAACCCAGTAGGGGATCATTGGGGGGGAAATTAGTACGGCTAAAAACAAGACTTCCCGACCGGCTATAAATATTTAGAGATTTTATAATATTGACATATTCATCGGTAAATAAGGTAAAATAAGCATCCTGATTGCTACCCATACTAATAATATTGGGAGCGTAAATATTGGGTAATTTAACTTCTACGGTGACTTGGTCACGAGCGGTACATCCATTTTGGTCAATTATTTCTACCGCAAATGTGGTGGTTTCGTTTATTTTTTCTACAAATTGGGCCAAGGTAATTCCATCTTCAAACATATCCGGCGGGCGCCATTGCACCGAAGCGATGTGCACATCGGGCGGCGTGACAGTTGCTTCAAGGCGAAAGGATTCCCCCAACTCCACCAATGATTTAGTGGTGATCAGAGACACCTCCAGTACGGGTGGTTCTTGTACCTCAACCAGTTCGGTAAACGTACACCCCACCGAATCCCGGATGGTAATTTCGTAAATACCCGGCCACAAAAATTCAAATTCGGGTCTTGTGCTAAACGTCGTACCGTCAATGGAATAATAATAAGGTGAAGTTCCTCCTTGTACCGATGCAATGGTGATGTTTCCATTTCGAAAACTGTAACATTGCACGGGTACAACATCTACCTGTACCGATTCAATGCAACCAGTTTGCGCTTTGAGTGCCGCACAGCATCCCCAAACGACCAATATTGGGTAAAATATTTTTATATACACTGCGTCAGGGCGGATAATTGCATCAAAAGTAAAAAGATACTTTGAATCATCGTTACCGCTGCCTGTTAACTACAAAAAATATACCAAACTTGCGGTATTTTTGCGGCATGCGAGCATTAATTCAACGGGTTTCCAGCGCCTCGGTCACCATCGAAGGCCAAATACACGCCTCCATCGGGGGTGGGTTATTGATATTATTGGGTATTGAAACCGCCGACACCGAAAAAGACGTGGATTGGTTGGTAAAAAAAATTACGGGAATGCGCATTTTTTCGGACGATGAAGGCAAAATGAACCTTTCCGTACTGGACACCGGCGGCGATATTATTATTGTGAGCCAATTTACCCTGTACGCCGATGCCCAAAAAGGCAACCGACCTTCCTTCATTCGAGCCGCCCGGCCCGATACCGCAATTCCGTTGTACGAAATGATGATTGCCAAAACTACGGCCACCTTAGGCAAACCCGTCGGGACGGGCCAATTTGGAGCCGATATGCAGGTGGCTTTGGTCAACGACGGCCCGGTGACCATTTGGTTGGATACCAAAGAGGGGAAGTAGCTCGGTTCATTACCGATATTTTTAAAAAATAAAAAAGCATACCCTCGGTAGTGAACGGGTATGCTTTTGTTTTGTCAGGGTTTTTTTGTTTGAAGATGCAACAACTTTTACTAAAGACTGCCTCGCTGTTCAAGTAAGCGAGGCGTCTTTCGTAAAACGAATTTAACACGATTAGAAATTTAGAATAAATGTAACAAACACAGAGAAGATGTAGAACGGCAAAAATTGTTATACATGAAGATTTATCTTTTGGTTGGGATGCAATATGTCTTTTACCGAGATTTTCGGATCGGGTGTTAACCGAGGGGGGGGATTAAAAAAATATATTACATAATAGTTTCTTCAATGATGATAAATTCCGTGGAATTTTTAATTTGAGTCTTCCCAGATTCATTAGTAATAACAGTGGTAAATGAACTAAGAACAAGATTCAAAACGAGCAATACAATTGTCATGGCGATAAAAATTTAATGAATGATTTGATGATGCAAAGGTGGGGTGTAATTTTAGCCCTACCAAGGACACAATTACTCATTTCATATCAACCAGTTACATTAAATTTTTATGTATATTTTTCTCTTCTTTCTTCTTTTTCTAAGTAAATTTTAATCATTAAAAAACTTTTTTGGGCCTAAAAAAATATAAATTCACTTATAACAAAAGAAATTCGGATCACATAATATACTATACATACAAACACTTCACTACCTTTGTAACGGTGTTTATTTGTCTTCTCATTTCCAAACCAAATATTTTACAATATCGCTGTTTTGATAGGACAAATATACCGGCATGCGAAGCGCTAAAAAAAGGATAATTTGCTCAATTTCAAATCAATCAGTTTTAATTGTAAAAATTAGGCTTTTTTATAAAAATTCGCTTTTAAAACAGAAATTTTTCAAAAAAATAGCCTAAAATTGCTTAAAAAAAACAAAAATTCATTTATTTGTCCTTAATTTTTCAAAAAAACTTAAAAAATGTTGGAGTTTTCTGTACTAAAAGATCTGGTCAAACTGATTAATAAAAACAAAATCAAAGAGATTACGACACTAAAAGACATTAACAGTCAACCGAAAAAAACAATACAATTGTACCAAGGCATCCTTACTGGTAAATATTCTTCTGATAAAGAGGCCGCCGCAGATATTTTTAAAAAAAATGAAGATTACCCTTCTTACAAAAGATTGCGCCGTAAGGTGCTGGATATTATCATAAACACCACCTTCTTCTTAGATACAAATGCTTCACGATATACCGACCAGGATAGGGGCGTATATAACTGTTACCGCACCTTTGCGGCCATCAAAATTTTGAGTAAATACGACACCAAACACGTTGTGATGTATATGCTTAAACATTTACTGGAGCAAACTATCAAACTTGAAATTACAACATTAAGCACTGAGGTACTCCACATGATGAAATCTTTTTCTATCTCTACTCAAATGGAGGCATCCTATATTCAAAAAATAAAAAAACAACTCATTGAATATGAACAAAAAAGGGAATTAGAATTAAAAGCGCGAGAAATTTACGAACGATTACTCGAAGGTTTCGTCCAAGGACGGGTTAGTAAATCGATAATTAACGACGACGTAGAACAGGAGTTTTTTAAATTTTTGAGTATGGCAGATAAAGTTAACACGGCCAACTTTTACTTTGTTACTTATAATATAGCAAATATGTTTTACCTCTCCAAGAACAATATCCAAAAAGTAATGGATAATAGCCAAACCGCACTTCTTGTACTGAAAAACAAAAAAACCATCCTAAAAGGACAACTACTCTCTTTTGCCATTAATGAACTGGCCTGTTATACGCACTTGAAAAGGTTTGAAGACCCAAGAGTAATTGAACTAATTAACTATTCTTACCAATTAGTCACTGAAGGTACAATGAGTTGGTTCAAAGTAAACGAAGTTATCGTTCACCATTACCTTTATTCCGAACACTACACCGAGGCATTGGAACTTCATTACAATAGTGTCAACCACTCCCGCTTCGAATTTTTGTCAACGGCTAACCGGGAAATATGGACCATGTACGCCGGTTATTTTCATCTTTTGGCCCGACTTAATGCGATTGACGAAAATTTAGTGATTGAAAAAGCCGGCAAAATTAACATTGATGCCTTTGAATACGATTTCAAAACACTCAATACCGTAAAACACGGTATGAATATTCCGGTAATTATGCTCCCGGTATTTTTCAAAACCCTGGAGAGAGCTTTTGATGAATACGGGCGCTCTAAGGAGTCTTTGCGCAAATACGTGGATCGCCACCTGCACAAAAAGAAAAACATCCGTAGCACAACCATGATTAAACTTCTGGTTGCCCTTGATAAATACCCCTTTCAGCCCTTAGCCGCCAAAAATGCCATTAAAAAATTGCTTAAAATATTTGAAGACATGCCCATCGAACTTTCCGAACAGTCTTCGGCCATCGAAATTGTGCCTTACGAAAAACTTTGGGCCTTGATCCTGCGCTACCGGCGGGTATCTCTCTAAACTTAGGGTTTTACCGTTTTTCGTTTGATGACCTCATCCAGCATTTTGGTTTCATCACCCGACAAATACCCTTTTTTGCGCCAAACCAATTGCCCTTTTTGGTCAAACAGAAAAATTTGCGGATAGCCGTTCAAGCCGCCCGGTAAAATATACTTCAATGCCCGTATCCGGTCCCAATACACCGGAAACGGGTATTTTTTTTCGGCCAAACGCGCTTCAATGCGCCGAAATTTATCCGCAAAATCCATCGAAATGGCGATAATTTCCAAACCATGCTCCTTTTTCCACGTTGCATAGTGCTGGCTGTAAGCATCCAGTTCGATGCTGCACGGAATACAGGTGGTTAACCAAAATGCCAATAAGGTAAATTGGTTTTCGTTGGTCAAAACCGCCGAACTGGCCACTTCCGAACTATCCGGGCGCACCAAAGTAATCTTAAACGGAAAAGCCTCCGTCGGTTGCTCTATTACCGATGCCTCCTGGGCAAAACCGCCGCTGCCCAACAGCAGCAAAGCAAAAAGGGAAAAAATACGATTCATGGTGTACAGCATTTAAAGCGCAAATTTCGTAAAAATTACCGAAACGCTGCCGTTTTCCGTTCACCGTGCTACTTTTGTAACTTATTCACGCTCAAGTACACCTTATTATATGATGTCAAAAATTGCAGCACTTCTGCTTATGCTCACTACCACCACTGCTTTAACCGCCCAAAGCAAACTCACCCCCGAATTGCTCTGGAAAATCGGGCGCGTTAACCTCGAAGATGTATCACCCAATGGCCAATTGGCGGTGTACAGCGTCACCCGCTACGATGTTGCCGAAAACAAAAGCGTCAAACGGCTTTTTGTGGTGAATATCGCTTTGGGCGACACCCAACCCATTACCCCCGACAACCTCAAATCGGGTGACGCACAATTTACCCCCGATAACCAACGCGTCGGTTTTTTGCGCGGCGGTATGCTCTACGAAGTGAACGTGGACGGTACCAACGAAAAACAAACCAGCGAATACGAAATGAACGGCTTTAAATATTCTCCCGATGGCCGCTACCTTATTTACGCGCTGGATGTAAAACTCGACCAAACGCCCGCCGAAGTTTACCCGGATTTGGCCAAAACATCGGCCCGCATTTCCGACGGTCTGTTTTACCGCCACTGGGACAGTTGGCACGACTACAAATACAGCCACTTGTTTTTGGCCCCGTACACCAACGGGAAATTTACCGCTGAACCCACCGATTTGCTTTACGGCGAACGTTTCGACGCGCCCACTTTGCCCTTTGGTGGTATGGAACAGGTGCAAATCAGCCCCAACGGCCGCTTCGTTGCCTATACCTGCCGCAAACAAAACGGCACCGCCGCCGCCAAAAGCACCAATGCCGATATTTACGTGTACGATATTGCTTCGGGCAAAACCACCAATTTTACCCCCGATAACCAGGGCTACGATATTGATCCCATCTTTTCCCCCGATGGCCGCTACCTCGCCTGGACCAGCATGGAAACCGCGCAGTATGAAGCCGACAAAACCCGCCTGATGGTGCTGGATTTGTCCACCAATGTCCGGGAAGATTACACCAAAAACTGGAAATGGGAATGTAATAGCCCCAAATGGGCACCCGACAGCAAATCATTGTACTTTCTCAGCAGCAACGATTTCACGTATCAGGTGCACAACCTGCGCCTGAGCGACCGCCGTATTCAGCGCATCACCGAGGGTCGCCACGATTACGGCCATATCATGGTAGCGGGCAACAACGTCGTTGCTACCAAAACCGCGATGGATGCACCCGCCGAAGTGTACGCCATTAATACCCTCGACAAAGGAAAGGCAAAACGCCTCTCGTTTGTTACCCAGGATATCTGGAACAGTGTGGACAAAGGGAAAGTGGAGCGCCGTACCGTGCGCACCACCGACGGTAAAGACATGAACGTGTGGACCGTACTTCCACCCGATTTTGACCCCAAAAAGAAGTACCCGGCGTTGTTGTTGTGCCAAGGCGGACCACAATCGGCGGTTAGCCAGTCGTTTTCGTACCGTTGGAACCTCCAACTTATGGCCGCTAACGGCTACGTGGTGATTGCACCGTGTCGGCGCGGTATGCCCGGCGGCCCCGAAGGCCAGGACTGGAACGCCGCTATTTCCGGCGATTGGGGCGGGCAGGCCATGCAAGACCTGCTTTCGGCCACCGATGACGTAAAAAAAGAGCCGTGGATCAACGCCGATCGCCTCGGTGCGGTAGGGGCCAGTTTCGGCGGATATTCGGTGTATTGGCTGGCGGGTAACCACGAAAAACGGTTTAAAACCTTTATCAGCCACTGCGGTATGTTCAATACGACCAGTTGGTGGGGCACCACGGAGGAAATGTTTTTTGCGCAGTACGATTTGGGAGCCGATTACTGGTCGCGTCCTACCGATCCGGCGTGGACCAAATTCAGCCCGCACCAATACGTACAAAAATGGGATACCCCGATTATGGTTATTCACAACGAAAAAGACTTTCGGGTGCCTTTTAGCGAAGGAATGCAGGCTTTTCAAGCCGCCCAAATGCGGAATATCCCATCAAAAATGCTCTCTTTTCCCGATGAAGGACACTGGATGCTCAAACCGCAAAACAGTATCGTGTGGCAACGGGAGTTTTTTGGCTGGTTGGATCAATGGTTGAAGGTAGCGCCGTAGGCTGCACTTACCCCCCTGGTCTGCCGGGCCGATGGCCCCGGCAGACCAGGATAGTTTTTGAATACGGGTTATACTTTTTTGAAAAATCTACAAAAAACACCATCTTTGCTACTTTAAAATTCATCCACGCAACCGCGATACTTTATGTCGAAATTAGCCCTTGAACGCATCTTAGAAAATATAGAACAACGTAAGAATGGTCAACCCGCCACCCGGCTTGATTTGGGAGATTGTGGGCTTACCGAAATACCTAGTGAAATAGGAGAATTGGTTTGGTTAGAGGAGTTGATTGTAGAAGACTCCCACTCTTTTATAGCGACGCGTCAGAGAGCAATAATCAGAAAAAAGACGATTAAAAAGAATAAGACGGTTAAACATACACTGCCGAAACAGACTGCACTGAAACAACTACAGCCAGAACTGTCCAAGTTGACTCAACTCCGGCGGATTTCTTTGCGTGACCCATTGAAACTTGGAAACCTGCATGACTTATCACCCTTATCAAAGTTATTACAACTACAAGAACTTGACATTTCCTACACTTACGTTAGCGATTTATCACCCATAAAAGATCTTTGTAACCTCCAAGTGCTTGGTTTATCACACACACAAATTAGTGATTTAGCCCCCATTGTTAATCTCTGTAATCTTGAAAATCTGAACTGTAGGAACACGCAAATAAATAATTTAGCACCTATTGCTAATTTCTCACAGTTACAGTTTTTGGATTGTTCCAACACACAAATTAGTGATTTAGCACCTATTGCTAATTTCTCACAGTTACAGTTTTTGAATTGCCACAACACACAAATCAGCGACTTATCGCCCATTGCAAACTAAATAAACCTGCAACAATTAACTTGTTCCAATATACAAATCACTGACTTAACACCTTTAAAAAGGCTTGCTAATCTAAATTATTTAAACTGTTCACGTACACAAATCAGCGATTTATCTCCGATAAAATATCTCAATAGCCTCCAGTTTTTAAACTGTTCTTATACACAAATTACTGACTTAACACCTATTGCAAACTTAATAAAACTGCAACAACTAGGATGTTCCTATACCCAAATTACCGACTTAACACCCATTTCAAACTTAATAAACATAGAAGGCTTACATTGCAATAACACGCTTATTAATAATTTAAACCCAATTTCTAACTTAGATCAATTATCTTGGTTGGACTGTTCAGAAACCCAAATTAGCGATTTAAGTCCAATCTTGCCTCTATTAAAAAACAAAAAAATAGAAAACGGAGTCAATGTCTTTGACTGTCCCCTTACTTCTCCTCCGTTAGAAATTGCAAACCAAGGTAACGAAGCGATTATTACCTGGTTTGAATCTCAAAAACAAGGTTCTAAACCACTTAACGAAGCCAAATTATTAATTTTAGGGGAAGGCGGTGTGGGAAAAACCACACTGGCGGAAAAAATAATGCATGGGTTCGGGCGGCCCTTACCCTCCGACAGCACGCACGGGATTGAAATTATGACCCATACGTTTCAGTGCCATAACGAGCAAGAGTTTAAAGCAAATATTTGGGATTTTGGGGGACAGGAAATTTACCACAGCACCCACCAGTTTTTTCTCACCAAACGCTCCCTCTACATCCTCGTGGATGATGCGCGCAAAGAGGATACTCGATTTGATTATTGGTTACAAATTGTGGAATTACTCTCGGAGCGCAGCCCGGTGATTATTGTCCAAAATTGTAAAGCCGGGCGGCAACGCGATTTAGACCAAACCGGCTTAAAAGCCCAATTCGGCAACGTTAAAGACGTATTTTACCTGGATCTAAGTCAGGATAGCACGGGTTTTGACGAATTACTGCATCGCATTCATCTGGAATTACAAGCCATGCCCCATACACGTGAGCCGTGGGCATCCAACTGGATATCTGTGCGTGCCACTTGTGAACAACTCCGTCAAACAGGTGAAAAACGCATTAGTTATGAGCGCTTTGAGGCCATCTGTGCCGAAAGTAATATCCAGCCCGACGGGGTACGCGTACTGGGTCGTTACCTGCACGATCTTGGGGTAGTACTTTATTTTCACGACGATCCGCTGCTGCGCCGCACAGTATTTTTGGATAATCAGTGGATGGTGAACGGGGTATATGAAGTCTTGGATGATACCAAAATCAAAGAGAAACAAGGGCGTTTTCACCGGCAGGATGCCGCCGATATCTGGGAAAAATCGGACTATCGTAATCTGCACGACGAATTGCTTCAACTCATGATGAAGTTTGAACTGTGCTATCCCATTCCCGATACCGTTGACCAATATCTGGTCCCGCACTTGTTGCCCGCTTCAACGCCAAAATTAGAATGGGACGAAAAAAACAGTCTGCAACTGCATTATCGGTATAAATTTATGCCCAAGGGGTTACTTAGTCGCCTGATTGTGCGACTCCACCGTTTTGTAAAAAATACCGAACAGGCGTGGCGAACAGGAGTAGTATTCGAGCGTGTGGGTGCCCGAATGCGCGTGGTGGAAACCTACGGTGAAAAATACCTCCGCCTACATTGTATTGGAGCGCAATCACGAGAACTTGTCACCATTGTATCCGACGAAATAGACCGCCTCAACGGTAGTTACCAGGGGTTAAAAGTGGAAAAATTAGTACCCTGCAATTGTAATACCTGTCAGCATCTGACAGCATCTGAGTACTCCTCATTTTTATGACTACGCCGACCTCATGCGTCGGCAGGAACGAGGCAAACGCACAGTTGAGTGTAATAATAGTTACGAAGACGTAGATGTATTGCGTTTGCTCGATCACGTGTTTTTAACAACTTATTTCATTCCTAAAAAGCCAAAAATATTTATTTCCTATTCCAAAGCGGACAAACAACATTTAGAGGCTTTTAAAAAACACCTGAATGTTCTAAAACGCCGGGAAGAACTTTTGACGTGGGACGATAACGATTTGGTGCCCGGTGAAGAATGGGATAACCGAATCAAACAACACTTGGCTACCGCCGATATTATTATCCTTTTGGTCAGCAGTGACTTTATGGCAACCGATTATATTTGGGAAGAAATCAACATTGCCATTGAACGACACCGTCGGGCTGAGGCATTTGTTATACCGGTGATTGTTCGCCCTTGTGATTGGGAATCCGCACCGTTTTCGATATTTACGGCCTTACCCGAAAAAGGGAAACCTGTAGTAAACTGGAATCAGGCAGACGAAGCATGGTTAAGTGTTACCCAAAAAATACGCGAAGTTGTACAACAGATAAATAATAAATAATCCTATGACGACCTTTAAATATACCTGCTTTATCAGTTATCGGAATGGGTACAATATTAATGACCAACCGAATGTTTTTTCTGCCACTTTTGCGGCTGAGATCAGCAAAACAATTCAATATTATTTACCTGATAGCAATGTTCGGGACGAAAATGGGCATAATGTGTTTTTGGATCAACACATCTTCCCCAATTTTGCTTTCGATTTACAGACACTAAGTGCCGGTCTTTGTAAGAGTATTGCCTGGGTTATTTTATACTCCCGCGATTATTTTGGTGAATCATTGTGGTGCGCCAGTGAATTGGAAGGAATGTCCCGCCTGGAACAAAAACGTCTTCAGCATCTGGAGGCCGAAAACAACCCGGACATTGGTTTTGTTATACCGGTTCTTATTGCCGGAAATCCCGAAGAAATGCCACCTTTTTTGCGGCAGCGAAAAAATCACATGGTGGATTTGCGCCGTCTGTATTTGCGACCTAATTTTGAAAAAGAAGGAGAATTTACCGACAAGTTAACCGACCTTCTGGATAAAATTGGTATCGTGCAAACCGTTGTTTTGAATAAAAAGACCGACATTTGCGCAAGTTGTCCCGATTTTACACTCCACGATATAGATACAGAGGAGGGAAAAAATCAGATTCGTAACTTTATTACCAACATTAAAACACCACCGCAACCAACTGTTTAGATTAACAATGGGGGAAATTATTACATTTTATTCGTTCAAAGGAGGTACCGGGCGCAGCATGGCACTGGCCAACACAGCGGTATTGCTTTCTCGGAAAACCGAAGGACGAGTATTGATGATGGACTGGGATATGGAAGCACCCGGCTTGGAAGACTATTTTCGACCTCACTTGTTAGAGGATATTAATAACCAAAGCGGCATATTAGAATGGGTTGAAAGTGCCAATAAAAAACTACCCAAAATCCCCTATAAACAAGGTAATGAATCAACAACGGCTAAATTAATTAAGTATTTTGAAAAAATAAATGACTTAATTATCCCTGTCAAACTGCACGATAACAGCACCAATTTATTTTTATTGAGATCAGGAAACCGCGAAAACGAATATGCCCGGCGTGTTACTGGTTTTGACTGGGCAAAATTTTACCAAAAAATACCGGAATTCTTCCCAGAATTTTCACGTTGGCTTTCCGTGCATTTTGATTACGTCCTAATTGATTCTCGCACGGGACATTCCGATACTGGCGGAATTTGTACTGTCTCAATGCCCGACAAACTGGTACTGGTTTTTACACCTAATGAACAAAGCCTAAGTGGGGTAATTCAAACCGCTCATTCTGCGGCGAATTACCGGATCAATTACGATGGTTCGCGGCCATTAGGAATATTTCCATTGCCTTCGCGCATAGATTTTAGCGGAGTAGCCGATGCAAAGCGAGAAACCTGGCAAAATGATTATCGTTTACGTTGGGAAAAGGCATTCCGGGAAATTTACGAACTACCTGCAACCATCAATTTGAAATCTTACTTTGAAAATATATATATTCGGCACGACTCCAATTATGCATTTGGAGAGGAATTAGCCGTCTTAAGTTTGGGCAATAATCACGATTCATCCATTCAAAAAGACTATGAACGTTTAGTAACGCATTTAGCATTTGAAGAAATTTGGGAAAATCAGCCTTTTGCAAATATGGCAAAACCCTTCGAGGTGTTTTTTGCATTTTCGGAGCAAGATAATTTGGCAGTAAGGAAATGTACCAACTATCTGGGCTCTCTGAAAAGAGATAAGGTCATAAACTGGAACGAACCACTAATGATCCCCGTGGAGCATTGGAAGACAGATATTCAACAAAAAGCGGGAGAAGGGCGCGCGGATGTAATTTTAGTTTTTGCCTCCTCCAGTTTTGCCAATCAACCGGACAACGTAAAACTTATCCTCGACGGCAAACAAAACACCTCGGTATTTAAAATATTGCTTTCACCTACGGATAATATGGACGAAATAGAGTCTCTATCCCGCCAAAAACCTATCAGTGATTGGCCCAATCAAGAAGAGGCATGGACAGACGTTGCCAAAACATTGAGATATAAACTTGCTAAACTTCACCAAAAAAAATTAACTCAAACAACCTGATATCACTCATGAGCACACCATTATCACCCGAAGCAAAGCACAAACACCTGGATTTTATCCAAAATATCGTCACCCGATTAGGTAACAATGGTTTTCAGATGAAAGGTTGGGCCATTACACTGGTTTCTGCAATCTTGGCGTTAGCTAGCAGCAAAGATGCTATAGGAAAACAGGCCATCACTCAAATTGCATTTCTTCCAGCAATTATGTTCTGGATATTGGATGGCTATTTTCTTTGGCAAGAACGCCTTTTCCGTGGCCTATACAACGATGTTGCCAAAAAGCCCCTTGATCAAATTGACTACAGTATGGATATCCGCCCCTATAATGGCGGCAGAAATACTTGGGAAAAGGCTATTTTTTCCAAAACCCTCAACGTATTTTACGGTATCTTGCTCGTTTTATTAAGCATCATTGCTTGGTGGGCGGGACGTATATAACGAATATTTTAATGCTCCAAATGTAAAAGGGCTGATTGAGTTTGTTGCAACAAACTCAATCAGCCCTTTTACATTTGGAGCAGAGGCCGTAAACCCTACAACTTAATCACAAACGAACTGCCATTAATCGTCACCGTTGCTTCGTTATCGCAGGTGCCGTTTCCAAAGTCAACGTCCATGGTTTGGCCGTTGATGACCAGGGTGGCAGTTCCTTTATTGTACCACGCGCAATTGTTGGCTTTTACCAACGGTGTAACGATGGTTAACGCGCCGGTTTCGCCGTTGGCCAATTGATACGAAGCCGTACCGGTTACCTCAAACACATCGTCGCTCCAATTCCAGAAGGTAATGGCACCGGCGGTTTGTTTGAGGGCCAACGATGATTGCACCGTGGTTTCTGCGCCGGACACTTCTTTGCGCTTCAAATTGGTGGCAACCAGTTCAAAACCAAGCCCGGTGTTGGTGCTGGTGTTGGAAAAGGCGAGATTACCGCTCATAACAACACCATTTTCGGAATAATCATTGTATTGCACCGACGAAGTGGTGCCCGCTTCCCATATTTTCTGGAGGTTAACAGTGTAACTGCCGGCGCGGTCAACGCCCAGGGCATCGGTGCAGCCGGTACCGTAATCGAAAGTGAGGGTCTTGGGAAAAGTAAACAAATCGGCGGGCATGGCCGTAACCGCGCCGCAACGGTCATCCACGGTGTTGTCCTGCACACCCGATGCTTTTTCCTGGTTACCTTGTCCGGTGTTTACCGAACTGCGCACCAAACTATTGTTGGCTTGTAACATCAAAGTGGCTTTGTCCAATTGGGCTTGCGTTTCGGCGGAGGTTTCGTCTTTTTTACAAGATGAAACGGTGAAGAGCAGCAGGGCAGCGCACGAAACAGTAAGTAGCGGAGTGGTTTTAATGAATTGTAACATAATCGGTCAATTTAGATCCTACAACCGGATCGGTGAATAAAAAAAGCCGCTTTCTGCACCACGGATATAACTCCGATGGTAACAGAAAGCGGCCCATAAACGCACCTGAATCCGCGTAAATTTTGCCTTAGGAAAATTTTAATTCGGAGCGGCGCCTTATTTCACCTTGGGTCGGCCAATACTTTGGTAATGGAAACCCATTGATTTTGCCTGTTCCAGGTCGTACAGGTTACGACCGTCGAAAATCACTTTTTCGTTGAGCAGTGACCCCATTTTTTCAAAATCCGGGGTGCGGAATTCGCCCCATTCGGTCATGATCGCCAGGCAGTCGGCACCTTTCAGGGCCTCATACATGCTTTTGGCGTATTCAATCCGGTTGCCGTACGTGATTTTTACGTTTTCCATCGCTTCGGGGTCAAAAGCCACTACTTTCGCGCCCAATTCGAGCAATTCGTCAATAATGACTAAGGCTGGTGCCTCGCGAATATCGTCGGTATTGGGTTTAAAGGCCAATCCCCACACGGCGATGGTTTTACCGGCCACCTCGTTTTTGAAGTGTTTTTTAATTTTTTTGGTCAAAACTCCTTTTTGAATGGTGTTGACCTTCATAACGGCTTTCAAAATTTTGAAATCGTACGAATGGTCACCGGCAGTTTTGGCCAATGCCTGCACGTCTTTGGGGAAGCAGGAACCGCCGTAACCGATACCGGGGAAAAGGAATCGTTTACCAATCCGCATATCACTTCCCATCCCGATGCGCACCATATCTACGTTCGCGCCCGTTTTTTCGCACAAATTTGCCACTTCATTCATAAAAGAAATGCGCGTTGCGAGGTACGAGTTGGCGGCGTATTTGGTCATTTCGGCGGAGCGTTCATCCATAAAATAGATGGGGTTGCCCTGGCGGACAAAGGGTTCGTAGAGTTGTTTCATCACTTTACGCGCCTTTTCGCTTTTGGTACCAATGACCACGCGATCGGGTTTTAAAAAATCATCAACGGCAACGCCTTCCCGCAAAAATTCGGGGTTTGACACAACGTCGAACATTTTTTTAGGTAATTTTTTGGCCAAAATAGCGGCTACGCGTTCAGCAGTGCCCACCGGTACGGTGCTTTTGTCCACAATTACCTTGTACTCCGAAATCAGGTCGCCAAGTTGATCGGCCACACCCATGATATAGGATAAGTCGGCGCTGCCGTCTTCGCCCGGCGGCGTAGGTAATGCCAAAAAGATAATTTGGCTGGCATCAACCGCCGACTTGAGATCGGTGGTGAAGTGCAAGCGCCCCTCTTTGGTGTTCCGGTCAAATATCAATTCGAGTCCAGGCTCAAAAATGGGCACTTCCCCCGCCAGTAACTTTTCTACTTTCTTCTGATTGTTATCAACGCAGATAACGTTATTTCCAGTTTCGGCGAAACAGGTGCCGGTCACCAGACCAACGTACCCAGTTCCTACAACGGCTATATTCATGCTTTGTATTTATGTGTCGAGTTTAAAAAAAGGACGCAAAGTTAGGGTTCCTTTTGGAAAACTACAAAAAAACACAAATTTTGTTCGGATTTTGGAATAATTTAATGCTAAAATCAGAATGAAATAACATAACCACCCTGTACCTTTGTGATGGGGTATTTACCCATTGGAATAACGGGGTTCATTTCGGCGGATAATTCTCTCATCAAATTTTCGTCGAGGCGGTGAGCAACCGGAACCGGAAACCATTTGTTTTTGAAAATGGCGCGCTCGGTGCAGGGCATAATGCCATCGATGGGGAAAAACATTTCGAAGTTCCCGCTCTCGTTAATGTAAAGAGATGCTGGTGCTTTGCGGCAACGACGATCTTGTTCGACGTTAGGATGCGCATCAATAATGACCCGACAAATACCTATTTGTAAACAGTCACCCTGACCTCCCGGTACACCAAAATGCACGTTGCAGGTAACGGCGTTCAGTACTTCAACTTCTAATTGTTCGAGCAGGGGGTTTACTTGGTAATAATTTGCGTGTAACATAATTGTATTGTTAAATGAATCGGTGTTAAAAAAAGTAATCGTGTATTGTTTAATTCTACATACACACATTTCCAAAAACCAGGCCAAACTTATTTTTGGCCGTTATGAAATACTTAAAGGGGCGTTAAAAACAATAATTTACCAGTTTAATGGTTTGTATTGCGCGTTTTTATAGATAAACGATTTAAAAAATTGGCCCTTTCCGGGCATTTTTATACCATGATCAAAGTATATTTATCCTTGCTTTTGGCATGTGCCACTTTTTCTTTTGCTCAATCGCAGTGCATCGCGGGGAATTGTAAAGATGGAAAAGGCACTTACCTCTATCCTTCCGGTGCCAAATACATTGGCGAATTTAAAAACGGCGAAATCTCGGGCGTGGGCGTTTGCTACTACACCGATGGCAGTAAATACAGCGGCGAATGGAAAAACCGCTACCCCGACGGAAAGGGAACCAAAACCTATTCGGACGGTACCAAACGCACCGGCGACTGGAAAAAAGGCCGCCCCGTGGACGAAAAGGGGAATATCCTCGAAGATTATATCGCCAAAAAGAAAGAAGAAAGCGCCGACGACGGTACCAATATTCAAAGTGGTTGCCTCAGCGGCGACTGTAAAGAGGGCAATGGCGTATTCGCTTACCCCGACGGCAGTAAATACGAAGGTGGTTTCGTGAACGGAAAATTTGCCGGTCAGGGCGTATTTGTATTTCCCAACGGCGACCGCTACGAAGGTGGTTTTAAAGAAAATTACCCGCACGGGCAAGGTACCCGCACCTACGCCAACGGCAATTCCGCCGAAACGGGGGAGTGGAAAGAAGGCGAATTTATCGGGGCCAGCCTCACCGATAACGGAAAATCGGGGTGTATTGAAGGCAATTGCACCGACGGAACCGGCACTTTTATGTTTAAAGAAGGAGCCGCCCGCTACACCGGGGCATTTAAAAATGGCCAACCGCACGGCGTAGGTTCCTGCACCTACGCCAACGGCGACCACTACGAAGGTGAATGGGAAGAAGGTGCATTTCAGGGCAAAGGTACCCTTACGCTCCGCGACGCTACTATTATTAGTGGTTATTGGGTGGCCGGCGAATACAATGGCCAAGTGCCGCCCGAAGGGTACAAACCCACCGAAGGCAACACCGAAGTGGTGGAAACACCCATCAAAACCTTATCGCCCGATACCAAAATATGGGCCATTGTGGTCGGGGTGGCTTCTTACGATCACATGCCCGTGCTGCGTTACACCGACGACGACGCGTATCGTTTTTACGCTTTTTTGAAAAGTCCCGAAGGTGGCGCCTTGCCCGACGAACAAATTGCCATTTTGATTGATGAAGAAGCCACTTTGGCCGGGATCAACACCACCTTGCAACAAATTTTGAGTCAGGCCGGTCCAAAAGACCTGGTGATCTTCTATTTTTCGGGGCACGGCCTGAACGGCTCTTTCCTCCCGATTGATTTCGACGGTTACAACAACAAACTGAACCACGACGATATTGCCAAAATGTTTAACGCCTGCAAAGCGAAGTACAAAATTTGTATCGCCGACGCGTGTCACTCCGGCAGCCTGATTTCCATGCGTTCCGGCGACCCGGAACCCACCATTTCGCAATATTACCAATCATTGGCCAAATCCATTTCCGGTACCGCTCTCATTATGTCTTCCAAAGGAGACGAAACATCGCTGGAATCGGCGGGTTTACGGCAGGGCGTATTCAGTCACTTCCTGATCCGTGGTTTGAAAGGTGAGGCCGATAAAAACAAAGATAAAATCATCAGCATCCGGGAATTATTTGATTTCGTTTATTCCAATGTGCGCACGTACACCGGCAACCGCCAAAGCCCCGTTTTAAAAGGTGCTTTTGACCCGGCCATGCCCGTGGGTATTACTCGTTAATATGTATATGAAAATTGTTCGCTTGCTCTTTAAAGCAAGTTTGCTTAGTCTGTTATTTATGGTTCGAACCGGCGAAATTGATATTTCGCCCATGCTGTCGTTGTTAAAAGTCAAATACAGAACGACCACGGAGTATTATATTGAGCGTTTGGCCGACATCGGTATTTTCCTGATGGTGCTCGATTTTGTGCAGTTTTTTATCATTTATTTGTACAAAAGGCGCAAAAAAAACCAAAGTGACGATAATTTCACCATTGGTATCCGGCATATTTACTCCATCGTATTGTCTATGGGGTTGGTGTTGGGGTTGTTATCGCTGTTCCGCATTGATGCGCGCTCGTTGCTCACGTCCATATCCATCGTATTTGCCGGTATTGCTTTATTGACCAAAGAATATATTTCCAACATGATTACCGGGATGATTAACACCTTTTCGGGCGAAATCAGTATTGGCGATAACATTAGTATCGGTCAGCACAAAGGCAAAGTACTGGATGTGACCTTGCAAAAAGTACACTTGCTGAACGACGACGACGACGTGATTTATATTCCCAATATTCTGTTTCACACCATAGAGGTGGTGAACTACACCAAACGACAAATTAAACGCACCAGTGTAGAATTTGAAATTGGGATCAGCCACCTGAACAACGTGGAAGAAATTGAAAAAATGCTCGTCGATACCTTGCAGCCGTTCAACGATATGATCCAGACCGACAGCTATTACCTCCGCGTGGCCGAAGTGCGCAAAGATTACGTACTGATGAAGTTCCAGTACATTCTGAAAGAACCCAATAAAGAATTGGAGCGGGTTATTCGCCGCAAAACCGTGCGGAAAATTGTGGAATTTATCAGCCTGCGCGAAAAAATTGTGGAACAACGCACGGGCTTATTGGATAAAGACTAACGACTCCGTACCAAACCGGTAACCGCCGCCGCTAGACCAAACCCCAAAATTTTCCAAATGGCCATACTAAAAATATACGGCCCGACGGGCTGCTGAATGGCCTGCAATTCCATCTGAATCTGGGATACCTGCTCGCGAATTTTGTTCATCTGCTGCGGGTCGCCCATGCCTTGTTTCAATTGTCCCTGTGCGTATTCTAATTGTTGGGTCAACTCCATCCGGGCCAAATCGGGATCGGCCATGTGTAAAGCGTACAAACAAAGCCAAAAAGCGACGTTGGCCACGGCAAAAGTGAGAAAAGGCGTGCGCAAAAACGTGCGAAAATCCTTTTTTCCGTGCGCCTCCACTTCGTCCAAAGCGGCTTTATACATGAGCGGAGGGAAAATGAGCAGCAGCGGAAGCCAATACGTGGCAACAGCATTGGTCAATAATTTTTTATCTACATAATACAGCGCCAACACGTAAATTACCACTGTAACCGCCCCAAAAATGCCGTATTTTAGTCCATTTTCTTTCATACAATACAATTTTGGGGCTAAGGTATCGCTTTCGCAGGGGCTGTACAAATCATAGTTTCTTTTTTCCGAACATCCGTTCGGGGTACACCACCAATTGGATATCATTACCTTTGCACGATATGATGGAAAGTTTGATTCTAAAAATGGCCCGGATCCATTTGCCCGATGTGATTGCCATCCGACGGCATTTGCACCAATACCCCGAATTGTCTTTTGAAGAAAAGGAAACGGCGGCGTTTGTGGCCGCCCAATTGGACGATATTGGGGTAAAATACCAAAAAGACGTGGCCGGAACGGGCATTGTGGCATTAATTGAAGGACTGGACCCTGCATCGTCGGTGATCGCCCTCCGCGCCGATATGGATGCATTGCCCATTGAAGAAACCAACGATGTTCCGTACAAAAGCCAAAAACCCGGCATCATGCACGCCTGCGGTCACGATGTGCACACGGCCGCGTTACTGGGTGCCGTCCGGATTTTGCACGCTACCCGCGAGCGCTGGACCGGTACCGTCAAATGTCTGTTCCAACCCGGCGAAGAAAAAGTACCGGGCGGTGCCAGCCTGATGATCAAAGCCGGTGCCCTCGAATCGCCGCGCCCGGAAGGCATTATCGGGCAGCACGTTTACCCCACGCTGGAGGCCGGAAAAGTGGGGTTTCGCGCGGGGATGTACATGGCTTCCTCCGATGAAATTTACCTGACCGTTACCGGAAAAGGGGGCCACGGTGCCATGCCGCACACCTGTATTGATACTATTTTGGTGGCGGCGCACGTCATTACGGCGTTGCAACAAGTGGTGAGCCGCAACGCGAACCCGTTTTTACCCAGCGTGCTTACCCTTGGAAAAATTAACTCCACCGGCGGTGCCACCAATATTATTCCCAACGAAGTAAAAATAGAAGGTACGTTCCGCACCATGGACGAAACCTGGCGGCAAGAGGCGCACCAAAAAATTCGGCAAATTGCCAGCCAAACCGCCGCCGCCATGGGAGCAACTTGCGACGTGCACATTGCGCACGGCTACCCGGTTTTGGTCAACGACGACGAACTCACCGCCCGCGCCAAAGACCTGGCCATTCAGTTGTTAGGTCCCGACCGCGTTGTGGAATTGCCCATGCGCATGACCAGTGAAGATTTTGCCTTTTATACCCACGAAATACCGGGTTGTTTTTACCGCCTCGGCACCCGCAACGAAGACCGGGGCATTACCTCGGCGGTACACACACCAACTTTTGACATTGATGAAACTGCCCTCGAAACGGGCATGGCGCTGTTGGCGTGGTTAGCCATTGGCGACCGCCTGGCGTAAATTATTTTTTTTGACAAAATACCACACCAACCAAAGCACCAACGCCAACATGGCTCCCGCCGCCGCCCATTGAACAGCGTCGGAACGAGGATTGGTTAACGGAATACTTTGTTTGCTGTAAATACCGTACAATGCCCACGTAACGGCCCCAACGTAGGGGACATTTTTCCAACGCAACAGCGCCAGGGCGGCCAAAACGGCGGCAATTATAATGACTGTTATGGTCCAAATAGCAGGATTAATGCCAAAACCGTTCCACTGTAACGATACCAACAGCGCCGTAATATTAGCCACCGTCGCCACCGAAATCCAGCCGAGATAAATGCCAAATGGCAACCGGACAAAATACCGAATATCGTTGGCGTCCATCGGTTGTTCAAAAAATCGGCGGTTGATTCGGATCAACAGCGTAAGTAAGGAAAACATCACCACTACACTAAGGGCCATCTGTTCGTAATGCCAAAGCGCCAGCCAACCCATGTTCAGGATACTCAACAAAGCAAAATCGTACCCCAGGGTTTGAATGGCAGTTTCACGGCGTTCCTTGCGAGCCACATCGCGGAGGGGCCAAAACTGCCAAATGGCAAAAGCAATGAGCACCGAATAAATGACGCTCCAAATGGCAAAGGTCAGGGGAGCGGGGGTGAACAGGTTAGGGTATTGGTCCGATAATTGGCCCGGGGTTTTTCCGTTGAGGGGCAAACTGACCGACAGGTAGTTCACGACCAGGGTCAGTATTAAAAAAAGAGTGTTCGTTATTTTTTGCATCTTAAAAGTTGGTTAGGTGAACAACAATTACCAGTCTTTTTGGTGGCGACTGGTTTGTGTTTTGGTGGTTTTTTCCTGGTAACGCTGTTTTATTTCACGATCCTGGCGATCAATGTACTTGAGCAATTGCTCCTGCGACTGGGTCAATGGGGGCGTGGATTTTGATTGTTGCTGCTGTTGTTGTTGATTTTGATCTTTGTTTTGCTGGTTCTGTTGCGGTTGATTTTGTTGCTGGTTCTGGTCTTGTTGATCCTTCTGATCTTGTTGGTTTTGTTGTTGGTCTTTGTTCTGTTGCTGCTGTTGTTGTTGCTGGTCTTTTTTCTGCTGTTCCTGTTGTTGTTGTTCCTGCTTTTTTTTCAACGCCATTTGGAGGTTTTGTTTGGTTTCGGCGTCGCCGGGGCGATTGCGCAGGCTGTTTTGGTAAGCCTGCACGGCCTGGTCGTATTTTTGCAACTGCATCTGGGTATTGCCCAAATTATGGTACGCGTCGGCGCGTTCGGCGGGTGTTTGGGCTTTTTTAGCCGCGTCGGTGAGTAAGGTAGCGGCGTCTTCGTATTTGCCCTGGCGGTACATGGAATTGCCAAGGTTGTACGTTGCCTTGTTGTTACCCGGCGCTTTTTTCAGGGCTTGCTGGTAGGCTTTTTCCGCATTTTCGTATTTGGCATTGTCAAAAGCCTCATCGCCCGAACGCAAAGATTTGTGCGCCGATTGGGCCATTGTAGCATACCCAAAAACCATTTGAAGCATCAATAATAATCCCGTTTTTTGCATAAAAAGCGTTTTTTAAACCATAAAATAAACCAAAAAGCATTTTGCACTACAGCCCGGCTCTTCGTTTTTTTTCAACGTCAATTTCTTTTAACGAACGATGCAACAGCAAAAAACTGCTCATTAAAACAATAAGAATAACCGACAAAGGTATTAACACCGTAAAAAGTCCTTTTACGGCCAAGGCGGTTAATACCAACACGTAAACAACCATCAAACCCAAGGTTGCTCCTTTGCCTTTCCGGGCAGCGGTTTCGGCTTTTACAAGTTGCTCTTCCGTGTATTCGCCAATTGATTTTTTAGCCATTTTTATAAAAAATAAGTTATTTTAAAATCCGGCGGACTATTTTTTGAAAAAATCATCCGCCGGGAGGTGTTGTTATTTTCCGTATTTACCGGCCCAGTTAAACATTTCGGCCAATACGTGACCGATGCTTTCTTTGGCGCGGTAGCCGTGGCTTTCGTGGGGCAACAATACCAACCGCGTAGTACCACCATTCCCTTTAATGGCCTGGAACAACCGTTCCGATTGAATGGTAAAAGTACCCGGATTATTGTCGGCTTCCCCGTGAATGAGCAACAGCGGTTCGTTAATTTTATTGGCGTGGGTAAACGGCGATAAATTCATGTAAATATCCTGCGCTTCCCAAAAAGAACGGCGCTCACTTTGGAACCCAAACGGCGTCAAGGTGCGGTTGTACGCACCCGAACGGGCAATGCCGTACGCGTAATCGTCGGAATGCGCCAGCAAATTGGCCGTCATAAAGGCACCGTACGAGTGCCCGCCCACGCCCACGCGTTTGCGGTCAATAATGCCCAACGAATCCAGGTAATCAATCGCGGCCCGTCCGCCCGATGTAATTTGCTCCACAAACGTATTGTTCATGGTTTCGGGGTCACCCACCACCGGAACCGTAGCGTCCATCAAAACGGCATAACCCATCATCACAAAAAACAGGGGAGAGTCGCCGCGATAAAAAGTGAAACGATTATCGGAAGTGCGCACCTGACCGGCCGTACTCGCATCGGAGTATTCCAGGGGGTAAGCCCACA
Organism: Chitinophagales bacterium; assembly: GCA_013298845.1. GTDB lineage: Bacteria > Bacteroidota > Bacteroidia > Chitinophagales > Saprospiraceae > M3007. The sequence continues at coordinate 228,236 of JAAFJN010000001.1, read as the reverse complement.
TAAACAGGGGCAACTTGTCGCCTTTTTTGTAGGTTTCGGGCAAATACAAGGTACCCGAAAGCGGAACCCCGTCTTTGCGTTTGTATTTCACCAGTTCCCGCCGGATGCCCGTGAGTTGCGGTGCCGGATCGGTAAAATTGGTCAACGCCGTGCGTTTGCCGGTGCTTAACTCCTGTTCAAAATAGTTAGGCGGCTCGGTGCGACTTTGGTGACGGGTGATAATTTTGGTGTAGTCTTTGGTAGAAAAAGCGATAAACTCTTCAAAAGTATTGGGTGCTGATTTGAATAGAGTCACTTTTTCGCGGGTTTTGACGTTGATTTTGTCCAAACGTGGGAAACTGCCTTCCGGCGAAGCCCCTTCGGTTTGGTAATACAACCAATCGCCCGATTGCGCCATTACGTATTGGCCATCGGGGAGGCGCTGATACACCGCATCTCCGGGATTGTTGTAATCGTCGTTCACGCTGAGGCTGAACATGGTATCTCGTTTGGCGGGTTGGTTCAGGTCCATTCTCCAAACGTCCACCCAGCGGCGGTCGCGGTCGTATTCCGACAACAGGGCGATGTCTTTGTAGGCCGTCCATTCAAAACCGGAGTAGCGGTAACGGGTTTGGCAAAGTTCGCGGGGCTGCGCGGTGAACGGCGCATCGAGGACCATCACTTTATCGCGAAAATCCACTTTGTTTTTCGGGTCGCCTTTGTCCAAGGCTTCGGCCCAAATGAGGCGGGCGGGGTGGAGGGCCTGCCAATCCAGGTCGCGCGGACCAATCACCACACCTTGGCGGGGAATTTCGTCGGTAACGCCGTGTTTTACCACCGTGTACTCCAGTTTGCCGTCCTGATTCCACACTTCGGTGGTGCGGGCAAAATTGGAATATTGCACCCGGTAACTAAACGGACGTTGCAATTTGGTCACCAAAATGTGTTTTTCATCGGGCGAAAAACTTGTGGACATGAATATTCCCGGTGCGCCAATGAGGGTCGTTTTGCCTTTGGCCACATTGATTAACGTCAATTGGGCGGTGGCGAGGTATTCAAACTGCGCTTCGTCGCTTTGGGATTTTAACAAATCCTGAAACGTCATCACCTGCGATTTTTTACCGCTGGTTTCTTCAATATTGGGGCCGGTGGGCACGGCAGATGCCAGGGGCAGCGGGCCTCGGTTGGCCGGAATGGCGCGTACCATAATATTTTCGCTGTCGTCCATCCAGAAAAACGGACTGCCCAACACGTCGTTGATGTAAAACTGGCCCAATCGCATGGATTTGCCGGTTTTGGTATCGGCAATCCACAACTCTACACCATTATCGGTATCCACGGCAAAGGCAATCCGTTTGCCATTGGGCGAAAACTGCGGCAACCCCGCAACCCGGCCCGAAGTGGGCGGCGCAATGGGTACAATTTTTCCGTCGCCCAACCATTTAATTTTCACGGTGGTAAATTCGGTGATGCGTTGGCGGCTGTTGCGCACCGGATCAATGCGAAGGCCACCCAATTTTAAAAATGGACGCGCCAGCGTGGCAATTCCCGGGTTGGGATTGTAGTCCACCAGCATGACCGCGTCTTTTTCGGGGCTTACACTAACGTTGGGGGTGGGCGGCGCTTCCACTACGTCGAGTACATTTTGTGGTGGTTTCAGGTACCCCGACTGGGCTTGGATATTTACCATCAGCAAGGAGCAGAAGAGCAATAATCAGTAGTGTTTTTTTTGCATAAATGTGTGATATAAGGTTGTTTAATGGCGCAATAAGGTGCCGGTTTGGGCGTGGTTTCCGGCAATTACCCGCCAAGCGTACCAACCCGGAGCGAGTTGATTCAGTTGAGTGGTCAGGCGTTGGTATCCGGCGTCGAGTTGGGTATTTTGGGTAAATACGACCTGTCCGGAGGCGTTTACCAATTCGAGGCGAACGCTGCCGGGCTGTTCTAACAACAACGGCCATTGTACTTCGCCGTGCGTCGGATTGGGAACGGGTTGGTACACCGTTGTTCCGCCGGTAGTGGTATTGGTGGTGCTAAAGTGAAATTGTACGGGGCGAATCAGCACCGCGTCGGTGATCGCTTCGGCGGGAACGTCGGAGAGGGATTCGAGCATTTGCGAAAGCCACCCGGCCGTTTGGGCGGTTACGTGAATATTGGCCAATTCTTGACCCGACTCAAAACGGCGGGCATTGCCGGGCATTTCATCCATCCAAAGCATCCGAACGCTGCCGTCGGGTTGAAGCGCCCAGGCATCGTCATTCAGGCCTGTTACCCCGGTGATGTGCGCTTTACCGGCGGTGGCGCGTACGTTCAACTGCCACGCACTGAGGTCAACGGATTCGGACAACAACACCGGAACTTGGGCTGATTGTCCGGCTTCGAGCCAAATATCGTTGGCCGATAGTAAGAGGTCGGCACCGTGGCGGTCCAACGACACATCGTGGCCGGTTAACGAGGCGGTATAGTCCAAATCCGCCGATTTAATGCCCATAAAATTTAACCCGGTTTGGTTTTGTGCTCCGCTGACATTGTTAAACGCCAGGCGAAAAGTATCTTTAACGGCGGCAAAATTCAGCATTTCGAGTGGGTTGGCCAGGGGGCGGATAAATTGCCAGGCGCCCACTTTGGGTAAAGTATCGAGCGTACCCAACAGGGTTTTCCGAATTTCCACGATGTCAAAATTGGTTACCGTTTGGGAGCGGTTCACATCAGCCGCCAATACCTGATAAATGGTTGTCATCGGTTCCAGATTGAGGATATGCCGACTAATAAGCACCAAATCATACGGCGTTACGCCGGTAGTGACCAAATCTACGCGGGAGGCACTGACCGTAATGGTTCCGGTAAAATTGACGGGTAATGCGTTTACATCCAGGGTATAACAGGAATCCTGAAAACTTTGGAATTTGGTGGTATTCACCGCCGGACTTCCGGGAGCGGTGCCGGTGGCTTTGGCGCTCATGCGGTAGGTGGCTAGTTTGCCATTTTGAACGGTTCGGTTACATCCCTTGAGTTTTACATCGGTGCTGGAAATACAAGGACAGGTATTGGAATTGTTCTGCACGAGCACGTAGTTGGAGCATTGGTTGGTATTTCCGGCGGCATCGCGCACCCACATCTCCACGATATTGGTGCCTTGGTCGCAGATGGCGTATTGAATCGTGTCTTTGGTTGGAAATCCCGTTCCGGTTCCGGCGCGGCGCAACCCGTACTGGATTTGGTTGGTGGGCGTGCAATTATCCGAAATACTGAGTACAAATTGCTGAGCGTTCACCACCATCGTGCAATTGGCATCGAGGCTTTGGGTAATACCGTTGCGGCAAATGAGGTTGGGGCCGGTGCAGTCTTTTACGTTTACCACTTGCTCGCAGGTGGCAATATGCCCGCACGAAGAAGTAGCCCGCCAGGAAATTCGGCTGAGACCGACCGGAAAGGTTTGGGTCACGGTGTTGCCAATGTCTTGCACCTCGAAGGAACCGTTATTGCCCAAATCTACTTTATAGGTAAAATTGAGTGCCTGATCGAAACACGTTGTGGTGGCAGAGGCCGTAACCGTAGCCGACATTTGGGTGCAACTGTTAAACGGTAAACATACCGGCACTTCGGCGCAATTGTTAAAGGTGATTCCTTGCCCGACCATCGGTACCAAAAACAGCAATAACAAAGCCGCAATAAGTGGGTAACGAGATTTCATAAGCGTGGTATTTTTTTTGAATCAGTGATGGGAGAAGTGTATATGATACGCCAATTCCGCCACTCAAACAAAGTCAGGCGGCGGAATTGGCAAAACGGATTAAAATTCAACGTCGAACTCTTTGGTATCGCTACCTCGTTTTACTTTCACTTTGGTTTTGTCCCCTTTTTTGTGGGCCGCCAACGCTTTCATGTACGAAGCCATGTCGTTCACTTCAATGCTTCCCAAACCAATAATGATATCACCTTTTACCAAACCGGCTTTAGCGGCGGGTCTGTTGTCGGTAACGCCGTCTACTTTTACCCCTTTTTCTTCAAAGGTGTAATCGGGCATAATACCGAGGGTTACCTTAAAGGCCGGCGTGCCACCGGAGTCTTTGCTTTTGGTTTCCTGAAACACCAACTTCGGCACGCGGTCGAGTTCGTTGATGATTTGGGTCATCAATTGCAAAATTTTCACTTCGCCCGTAAAGTTCACTTTTTCGGTGTCGTCGGAGGGTTTGTGGTAATCGCTGTGTTGGCCGGTGAAAGCAAACAACACTGGAATATTTTTCAGGTAAAACGACGTGTGATCGCTGGGGCCAATCCCGGCGCTGTCTTTTTTAATACCAATGTCGGTTTTGAGGTTATTGATCAACGGCACAAACGCCGGAGAAGTACCCACGCCGCCAATGACTAAACGTTTCTCTTCGTTGAGGCGGCCAATCATGTCCATGTTAATCATGTAACTCACCGAAGTCAAATCAATGGTGGGGGTTTCGGTAAATTTTTTGGAACCCAACAAACCCAACTCTTCGCCGGAGAAACAGATGAATAAAAAGTTGTGCTGTTCCTTCACACCGTTTTGGGCGTAGTACCGCGCCAGTTCGATGACCGCCGCCGTACCGGATGCGTTGTCATCGGCCCCGTTGTGAATTTTACCTTCCGGGTTAGCGTCGAGGGAATTGTGATCGTGGCCCATGCCGAGGTGATCGTAGTGCGCCCCAATAACTACGGTGTATGGACTGCCGTTGTCGAGGTAGCCCACAACGTTGTTACTGGAAACGGTTGGACCATCGTGGCTCATACCGTGCGGGTCCGATGATTTGCGAAACGTAAAAGTGTGCAACCACGTGTTGGCAGTACCTTTGGGCGAGAGGCCGGCTTTTTTAAATTGTTTGGCAATGTATTTCGCGGCCTTGAGTTCTTCCTTGGTGCCGGTGCCGCGACCTTTCAATTTATCGGAGGCCAAATAGGCCACGTGTTTTTTTACTTCCTTTTCCGTAAAAAAAGCATCCTGTGCGGAAAGGCACACGGAGGTGATGAACAGGACGGCTAAGGTGAAAAATATTTTTTGCATGGTGTCTGTATAAAGGTGTGTTATTTGTTCCGTTATTTATTGTTCACACACGAACGAACATGTGTTGTTTTTTGGTATTCTGTTTGCAAAGTTAAGCTCACTGCGCTCAAAACATAAAGTTTGACAGAATTATCCACATTGGTGTTTATAAAACATTTTACAAACGCCTCGTTATCAGCACTTTACGATATTATGCAGATTTAACAACATTGTTCAAAACTCCCGACTTCCCCAACACTACCCAACATACCCCTACCGTACAATAGGGTTATCCACTGTTAAGGATGTTAGTTTGGTGGATAACATTTTTTAGTCCAACAGCAGCTAACATTCAGCCTGCAAAAGAAACAACCAAGACCTCTTTAACAATACTATCCACAATGGTGTTTATAAGTGGGCTAAAGACCTGGTTTTGACGGCTTAAGAATGTGTATAACCCCGTTGGGCGATAGTGGATTAAAAAAACACGGTTGCAGTTACGCGGTTATCCACAAACTAACATCCCTGATGATGATGATAAGGAGTTTATTTAAAAAGAGTTTATTTAATCACCATTAATAGAGATGTGGATTTCATGTTCGCAAAGTCGCCATACTTTTGTTTCAATTTTTAAAGCGCGGTTTTCCTTCCGTTATGCACATTAAACGGGCTGCGCTACAACTGCTTTTTGTATGTCTCAAAATAACATATTTTCTTTTAAAGGTTTTACCACGGACCAAGCCATTCCGCGCATTGTAAAGATCTGGCTTATCACCGGATTGGTCATGATTTTTATCCAAATCGTTATTGGCGGTATTACGCGCCTGACCGGTTCGGGCCTAAGCATTACGCGTTGGGAAGTGGTGACCGGAACGCTCCCGCCGCTCAACGAAGCCACCTGGAACGCGGAGTTTGAATTGTACAAAGCCACGCCGCAGTACGCCAAGATCAATAAAGGTATGTCCCTTTCCGAATTTAAATTCATTTATTTTTGGGAATACTTCCACCGCCTTTGGGCGCGGCTCATGTTTGTGGTCTTTATTATTCCGTTTGGGATATTTTTGATGCGGGGTATGTTTTCGCGCCGCTTATTGCCGCGTTTGTTGTGGGTGGTTGCATTGGCTGGTTTAGAAGGTTTCTTTGGTTGGATCATGGTTGCCAGTGGTTTGATCAAACGCCCGTGGGTAAATGCGTATAACCTGACCCTGCACTTAACGATGGCGTTGGTCATTTTTAGTTATTTGCTCTGGACGGCCTTTATTGCCCTTCAGCCGAACCCGGCGGCTGCCGTATCCTCACGTACCCGAAGGTTCGGTTGGGGGCTGCTTGTGCTGGCTTTTGTGCAAATAGCGCTAGGTGCCATGATGTCGGGAAGTAAAGCCGGCCTAAGTTACCCCACCTGGCCGGATATGAACGGAATGTACCTGCCGGGCATTTTATTGGACGGTGCCCAGTGGAACGCCGAAAGTTTTATCCATTACGACGCCAATTCGTTTATGCCGACCTTTATTCAGTTTGTGCACCGCAACCTGGCGTACGTTCTAACGGCATTTGTCTTCTGGATGGTATGGACGAACCGTACCCACCCCGATACGCGCTTCAGGCAGGCATTGTGGGCGATGGGGGGCATGGTGTGCGTACAGGTGTTGCTGGGTATTATCACCATCATCAATTGTAAGGCGCATATTCCCGTTGACTTAGGTGTTTACCACCAGGCGGGTGCGGTGATCCTCTTATCCACCATTGTTTGGATGAATTACCAAATGTCGGCTAAAAAGGGGAGCGCTGCGGCTTAACCGCACCAACGCTCCGTTCGCCGAGTGCCAGACCTCCCGTTGGTTGGTTCCGCAACTCCACTTCCGTCATCGTTGGACGTGTTGTTGTTGGAATCATTCGACGGGAGGTCTTTTTGTTTGAGGCTGTTTTTTGGGGTAAACACTTTAAGTGTTTTATTTTAGATTTTGTTTTTAAAAATAATTTATTTGTTCAAATGGCTACTTTTGCTTTTGGGCAAATGTTGGCCAAAATCCTACGGCGTAAATTAATGTGCTCAAAAAGCCAGATACTGATTCCGGCCGTAAATCATCACTCCACTACCAACACCCGCCGCAATTCGATGTTTAAATCTTTGGCTTCGCGCTCCCATTTATAAACTTGTTTCCGTGCATTGCTGCCGTCCGCTACAATTGCCCGCGCCGGGAAAACACGCAGGCATTCCCGCAGCGAAACCGGCGCGCTGTTTTTTAACAAAATAATATCCACCGGAAAATGCAGGGCTGTGTCGCGGGTCGGTAATAAACCTTTATCCACAATAGCGATGCGATAGGGACCGGCCTGAATTAGATTTCCTTTTAGCGTAATTGAACCCACCGTAGTATCTCGGCCAAACGGCACGTTCGCCTCTTGTACTTGGTGCGTTACTCCGCAGGCCCACCGGTGTCCCTGCGCGGCAAAAGTCTCTTGTTTGGGCGAAACATTTTCGCGCAGCGTGAGCCGGTTTCGTCCGTCAAAAATATCCAGCAAACTTCCCTTGTTCACATAATAACTACAGAGTTGAAATTGATCCACTTGTTCTACTCCCCGGAATGCATTGGCCGACAATAAAATCAACAATCCCACAACCGCCGCGAACACGCCATTTTTTTGGCGCAGTGCCGCCCCGGCCCCGATACTCGCAATAACCAGGTAAAGCAGGACAACTCCTCCGGCGCTCAACCAAATACCCGATACCACACTGCCCGGAATACTTTGAATCAGGAAGATAATTTTGTTCATCAGGAAAAGCATCCACGACAGGGCAATACCCAACCATTGGGCCAAAAGCGGGAACGCCCAATCTAGTACAATCAACATAGCACCCGCCCACAAAAAGACGGCACCACCCAGTACGACGACCCAACCGGCCAGCCAAAAGTAACAGGGGAATTGGTGGAAATAATAGAGGGACAAAGGCAGCGTACCAATTTGAGCCGTGATGCCAATGAGCAAAACGGACCATCCTTCGTTCAGCCATTTGTACCGGAACACGGGCGATACCTTGTACATCATGGGATAGAAAAAAGCCATGCCCGCGACGGCAGCGTACGAGAGTTGAAAACCCGCATCGAATAGGAAATGGGGATTGTACAACAACAAACCAAACGCCGAAGCGCTCAACACGTTCCAGATATTGGCTTGCCGGAAAACCATTTTACCCACCAGGAAAAAGGAGAACATCACCGAGGCCCGCAGCACCGAAGCCGTCGCTCCGGTTAAAAAAGTAAAAGCCCATATCGCCAGTAAGGCCAACAGTGTTTCGAAGATGCGCCCTTTGCGCCCATAGAGCGGGAGCCGTTGCAACAGGAAAAGTAACCCCATGTACAACAAACCAACGTGGGTCCCCGATACGGCCAAAGCGTGCATGGACCCGGTGTCAGCGTAGGCTTGCCGGATCTCATCTGACAGGTCTTCTTTGTATCCAACGAGTAAAGCCGAAGCCACCGCGTACTCATCCTGGGTAGTAAAATAGTTTTGCAACAAACCCAACAACCGATCGCGGTAAGTGAATGCTTGCGCCCAAATCCAGGTGCCGTGTTCCCGCGAAAGGACCTTTACCTCCGTGGGGGAGAGGTAGGCACTGTAATGAATATTCTGGTGATGGAGGTAATTCCGGTAGTCGAAACTATGCGGATTGAGGGACGCATCCACCGGGTGAACGCGGGCCTGAATGGCCAGTTGGTCTCCGTACTTGAGCGGCGCAAAACTGGAATCGGTGTTGATGTACAACAACAAGTTTCCCGATACCGGCTGCGCCACGCCCCCCGAATCGGGGAAGTAGGTCTCGGTCCGCAGCAGTACTTTGAGTTTGTTTCCCTGTACCGGAGCGTCGTAGACGATACCGGTTAGCACGGTCTTTTGTCCTTCTGGCAGGTGATGGCTAAAGTGGTGCGGGGCGTTTCGTTCGTCGTTGTGTTGGAGGTAATAGTAACCTGCGGCGATGAGTGTGCACTGTAACAGCCCGCCAAACAACCAACGGGCGGCGTACTCATACCGAAGTCCGGCGGCCAAAAATAAAAGGAGGAAACCGGCCAATGCCAGTGAGATTTCGTAACCCAGTGTCACACCGGGAAACTGGTCGCCCAGAAATAAACCTGCGCAAAAGGGAATGATGAGCCGTAGGTACGGCGTGTTACGGTAGTTAACAACTTTCATGATGTACGGTAGTATGGTAGTAAAGACGGCGGCAAAGGTACGGGCTTGCCACCAAAACCACAAGTTTTTTTATGGAGAGGGGACCCCCCGAAGGGAAAGGGGTTGAGCGTGGTCATACCACCCGCAACCCCTTTTAGAACGGACTCCCGGAAATCCAGGACAGGCTCTTATATACCCATTAACCAAGCCTGAAAGTCAGCGTAGTCTTTACCCATCGGGATGGCCACTTTGGTTTTATCGGCCAATGCCGCCAGGCGTTCGGGCACCTCAATGGATGCGCCCAATACCCGTTCCATGTCTTCCAAGAACTTGGCGGGGTGGGCGGTTTCGAGCACAATGCCATAGGTATCGGGGTGGGCTTCATGGTATTTTTTCCAGGCCAAATACCCCACGGCACCGTGCGGATCCAGGAGGTATTTGTCCTGATGAAACACCGTGCGAACGGCTTCTTCGGTGGTAGCATCGTCAAAAGCGTACCCACTAATATCCTCTTTCATGATGTTCCACGTGGAACTATACAGGTCAAGCATCCGTGCGAAGTTGGACGGATTGCCCACATCCATAGCGTTGGAGAGCGTCCGGACGGATGGCCGTGGCTGGTAATTTCCGGTATTCAGGTAGGCCGGGACCACGTCGTTGGCATTGGTGGCGGCGATAAAATGGTGCACGGGCAGGCCCATTTTTTTAGCCAAAAGCCCGGCGGTCAAGTTCCCAAAGTTCCCCGAAGGCACGGTGAAAACAATATTTCGGTGGGCTTCCATCACTTGTTTGTACGCCTCAAAATAGTAAAAGGATTGTGGAATCAGGCGAGCAATATTGATGCTGTTGGCAGAACTAAGCCGGTGTCTCGTACTGACTGACGGGTCCAAAAACGCCTTTTTTACCAGTGCCTGACAGTCGTCGAAAGTACCGTTTACCTCCAGCGCCGTGATGTTTTCGCCCAGGGTGGTCAGTTGTTTTTCCTGCAACGGACTCACCTTTCCGGAAGGGTAGAGGATAATTACCCGGATGCCGGGGGTCTTATAAAACCCGGCCGCAACGGCACCACCCGTGTCCCCGGAGGTCGCAACGAGGATGGTTAATTCACGGTCTTCACCCCGATTAAGGTACGACATAGTCTCCGCCATAAACCTTCCACCGAAGTCTTTAAAGGCCAAAGACGGTCCGTGAAACAGTTCCAAAGCGCCAGTGTTTTCATCAATGGGAATCACCGGGGCCGGGAAATTAATGGCTTTTTCGATGATGGTACGCAGGTCTTCGGGTGGGATCGAATGCCCAATCAGGTTACTTGCGACGGCAAAACTCAGGTCTGGGAAAGACATTTGGGGCAATGCAGCAAAGAAGGCGGGGCTTAATTCTTGGATATGCTCAGGCATAAAAAGGCCATTATCATCGGGTAATCCCTTGAATATGGCTTCCTTTAAACTGACACGGAGGGCAGGATTGTTGGTGCTATACAGTTGCATAAGGCGTTTGTTTGATGTTGAAAAGAAGCCGCAAAGGTCGGAATGTTTCACGTGGAACACAAAACGAAGGGTGGTCTTTTTGCGGCGCGGGTTATATTTTTATGGGTAAAATGCTGCGCGTTGTATTTTATGAAGCAGAATAGTGGGGCGTTTTTTGCTTTTGAACACGGCCCGATACGGCCGTGTTCCACGTGGAACACGGGATTGGAAGCGTAGGAGACGATGAATATAGCGGGCTTGCGGGCCTACTCATGACCGTATCAACCCCTGATTTTAGTCGTGGGTAATAGGCGATATTCAATTTGGCTAAACCGATTTATCGGTTTCTATTGCCAAGTCGTACTTGTAAACGGTCAAAACCATTTGACAAACGAATGGAAGATGCTCCTGATTACCACGACGGAAGTCGTGGGGTAATACGCCAGTTTAACCGGGATTGATGCGATTGGTGGCTTTGTTCCACGTGGAACACACGTGTTTGGATACTATTTTACGCGCTTCGATCTTTAGAAGCAATCTTGGGGATCCCTTCGTTGATCAAAAAATAAGCAGTAAGTACCGATACAACATTCAACTCCTTCGGCGTCGCGAACCCGTGGAATGCCCTTGTTCCCAGATTGGCGGGCTATCCATATTCAAACGCATTCACGGTTGGCATTGGTTGTACTTGCTTTGTAGTTAACTTCCTATGTGTGAAATCAGGGTCATTGTTGCCCGCAATGCTCAAAGTAGGGTGGGGTTTGCAGAAATGAAAAAGCCTTTGTTCCACGTGGAACAAAGGCTTTTTGTGAAAGCGAGGGCAAAATACAGGTCTTATATCTTCGTAATCACCACTTCTACTCGCCGATTGAGTTGCCTGAGATCGTCGCTGCTGTTATCGTTAATGGGTTCATTGGGGCCTAATCCCGCCACCTGAATCCGTTCTTCGCCAATTCCTTTGCCCGTCAGGTAGGTTTTAACGGCGGCGGCGCGGTCCTGAGAGAGTTGATACAGGTCTTCCAGTTTGCCAATATTGTCGGTGTGCCCCGTGATTTTGATGCGCATAGACGGTGTATTGCCCAATAACAGCGCCAGCGCATCCAGTTCAGAAAAGGACTGCTCCAGGATAATGGCCTTTGATTGTTGGAAAAAAATGGGCTTCAACGCAATTTTACTGCCCTCTTCCAAAGGTTCAATGAAGAGATCATTGGTGTAAAAATCCTGAAAGTAGTAATAATCTTGCCGAAAAAGAACGTCTTTGAATTGCCCGTTGAACCCCGGTTTTAAAGCCCGCATCTGCACCTTCACACCTTTGGGGATTTTTAAGGTGTAGTCGCCGCCCGTACTGTACAACGTATCGGTATCCTGTCCTTCAAAAGTGTATTCAATTGCCACGTCGCGCATTTGGAAATTGGTTTTAGTGTTGTAAACGCGGCCTTTAATCACCAATTCAGTTGCTTGCGGCGGTGCTATTTGCACCTTGTAAATGTCACTATTGCCGTCTCTTTTAGACGTAAAATACAGATTTCCCGTTGTCATATTGAAATACGGCTGCGATTCGTCGGCTTTAGAATTGATGGGTTCGATGAGTTTAATGGGGCTGGACCAGTCAAACCACGAGTCGTTTTCCCGGCGCGTCATAAAAATATCCAATCCACCGCCGCTTTCTCCGCGATCGGAAGCAAAGTACAGGGTGCGATTATTTTCGGAAAGGTACGGCGTCATTTCGCGTTTAGAGGAATTAATGAGGTTGCCCAAGTGCTGTGGGCTGCTCCATTTGTGCTCTCCTTCTTTAAAACAAATGTACAAATCCAGGTCCCTCGAATCAAAACGAGCCGCCGAAAGAATCAAAACTTTGCCGTCAAAACTCATCGTCAGGTTAATATCTGAGGTAATGGTGTAATAGTCCTTGATTTCGACCGGTCGCGGAAAAGCCCAGGTGCTGTCAGATTCCCGGCGGATGACCGAAAAACCCTTTTTCATGTCGCCCTCCGGCTTGAACTGATTAATGATGTAAAAAGCCTTCGGATCGGGCGTGATGGCCACCAAACTATTGGGTAAAGCGTTGTTGAGCGGGTATCCGGGGTGTTGAGTACTGTGAAATAACCCGGCGCTATCGGCTTTGCTCATCCAAATATCCTGGTTGAACTTGGAGCGATACGGCTCCCCCAGTATCGTTTGGCCCAGTTCTCCGTACAAACGGCCCAGCATTTTATTGTACTTATCTGCGTCCAGTTTAATCGCGTAATTAACGGTGTCGAAAATAAGTGTCCGGTTAAAGTCCGGATACCCTACGCGAGTGAAATACAGCGTTTTGCCGTCGCGGGACGGCACCGGGTTAATTTCATCAAACGCCGAGTTGATATTTTCCGAAAGTTTTACGACTTTCCAATCCGGTTCTTGGGCAGTAGCGCTTTGCGTGATAAAGGTGAAAAATAGAAGGTAAAAACAGAGTGGTTTAATGTGCATAGGTGGTGTTTGGTAAATAAATCGCATTTGGCAAATATACGCCTTCTTGCCGCCTGCCGCCGCCTGCCTTTTCGCAAATATTTTTTACAAAAAGCCTGCGGGGTGTTTTTGAGTAAAAATGTACGTTTGTTTCGTTTAATATCGCACAACTTTACCCATTTCCTAATTATTTTCATCATCTATCCTTCCTTATTCGTCATGAATAACCACTACCTTTGCAGCCTCTTTTACAATAAAAATCAGCATAAGATATGTATCGTACGCACAATTGTGGGGAATTACGACTCTCAGACGCCGGCAAGGAAGTAACGCTGTCGGGCTGGTCTGCAACTATTCGCGATAAAGGCAGTTTGCTTTGGATTGATTTGCGCGACCGTTATGGTATTACGCAATTGGTTTTTGACGAAAATTATACCGACAAAAAACTCTTCGACGTTGCGCGTTCCATTGGCCGTGAATTTGTGTTACAAGCCACCGGAACTATTATTGAACGGGCCTCCAAAACAACCAAAATTGCAACCGGTGACATCGAGATTAAAGTGACCGATTTGCGCATTTTGAACGCCGCCAAAACGCCGCCGTTTACCATTACCGACGATACAGATGGTGGCGATGATTTGCGCATGAAATACCGCTACCTCGATTTGCGTCGCCCAACGGTTCAACAAAATTTGTTTTTCCGTTCTAATTTGGCCATCGAAACGCGGAAATACCTCGCCGCTCAGGATTTTGTTGAAGTAGAAACACCTTTTTTGATTAAATCTACGCCTGAAGGTGCCCGAGATTTTGTGGTGCCTTCCCGCATGAATAAAGGCCAATTTTACGCGTTGCCCCAATCACCGCAGACGTTTAAACAAATTTTGATGGTGTCCGGCTTTGATAAGTATTTCCAAATCGTGAAATGTTTCCGCGACGAAGATTTACGCGCCGACCGCCAACCAGAATTTACCCAAATTGACTGCGAAATGTCTTTTGTGCACCAGGAAGATATTCTCAACACTTTTGAAGGTTTGACCAAACATCTTTTTAAAGCCGCTTTGGACGTTGAATTGGGCACTTTCCCGCGCATGACTTACGACGAAGCCATGTTGCGCTACGGTTCCGATAAACCGGATATTCGTTTTGGAATGGAGTTTTGCGATTTGACCGACGTGGCCAAAGGCAAAGGATTTCCCGTGTTTGACGGTGCCGAATCGGTGTTGGCCATTTGCGCACCCGGTTGCGCCGAATATACCCGCAAACAAATTGATGAGTTGACGGAATGGGTAAAACGCCCGCAAATTGGGGCCAAAGGTCTCGTTTACGTCAAATGCGAAGCCGACGGTTCTTTAAAATCATCCGTGGATAAGTTCTACACTCCCGATGATTTAAAAGTTTGGGCGGAAAAATGCGGGGCTAAACCCGGCGATTTGTTATTCCTCCTGTGCGGCGAAGACGAAAAAACCCGCAAACAATTGTGCGAACTCCGCCTTGAAATGGGTACCCGCCTCGGATTGCGCGATCCCAAACGGTTTGAGCCACTGTGGGTGGTTGATTTCCCTTTGCTCGAATGGGACGAAGACGAAGGTCGCTTCTTCGCGATGCACCACCCGTTCACCTCGCCCAAGCCGCAAGATATTGTCAAAATGGAATCGGATGACCACAAAGTGCTGAAATCCATGCGTGCCGATGCCTATGATTTGGTGTTAAATGGCGTTGAAATCGGTGGTGGCTCCATTCGTATCCACGACCGCGATTTGCAGGCGCGTAATTTTAAACTTTTAGGGTTTACGCCCGAAGAAGCCGAAGCGCAATTTGGCTTCCTGTTGGGTGCTTTTGAATTTGGCGCGCCGCCGCACGGTGGTATTGCCTTCGGTTTCGACCGTTTGAATTCCGTAATGAATGGAGCAAACTCCATTCGCGACTTTATTGCGTTCCCGAAAAACAACCAGGGCCGCGATATGATGATTGACGCACCGGATGGCATCAAACAAAAGCAATTGGATGAATTAGGTATTGCAGTGGTGCCACCGCCCGCTGCTTCATAAATCAACGTAAATATACACATTGCAACACCCGACGTTACTCGGCTTTATTTTCGCTTATATGGCTGTTACGGTAGCCATAGGGTGGTGGGCCGGAAAAAAGGTAAAAAGTGCCGCAGATTTTGCCGTTGCGGGGAAACAACTGCCCATGTTTATGGCGGCCTGTGCACTTTTTGCCACGTGGTTTGGCTCCGAAACGGTCATGGGCGCTTCGTCCCGTTTTGTGGATGAAGGCATTCCCGGTATTATCGAAGATCCTTTCGGGGCTTCGTTGTGTTTGGTAATGGCCGGTATTTTAGTGGCCCGCCCTTTGTACAAACTCAATTTGCTCACGTTTAACGACTTTTTTAAACTACGTTTTAACAAAACCACCGAATTGGTCTCCGCATTTCTGATTGTGCCGTCTTATTTTAGTTGGATCGCCGCGCAATTGGTGGCCCTCGGTATTTTGATGCAAACCGTGGGCGGAATTGACCGAAGTTGGGGCATTGCTTTATGCACTATCATTGTGCTGTTTTACACGTACGTGGGTGGTATGTGGTCGGTAGCCATTACCGATTTTATCCAAACCATTGTTATTGTGGTCGGATTACTCGTTTTGGCCGGTTCCGTCGTGTTGGAAGTGGGCGGTTTGGGTAAAATGTTGGCCGCTGTTCCCGCCGATAAACCCGATTTTTTCCGATTTTTCCCCAAAGGCAATTCCATTAGTATTATGCAGTGGATCGCCGCCTGGATTACCATTGGACTTGGAAGTATTCCACAACAAGATGTATTTCAACGCGTAATGGGAGCCAAATCAGAGCGCGCATCGGTGCAGGCCTGTTACACCTCGGCGTTTATGTACGTGAGTGTTGCCCTTATTCCGTTGGTGATTAGTTTTGGCGGCAGCATTTTACACCCCGAACTGGCGCAGGGCGACAAACAGGAACTCATCCCTTCGATGGTATTAAACCACTACGGATTGCCCATGCAGGTGTTGTTTTTTGGTGCGTTAATGTCGGCGATTTTAAGTACCGCCAGCGGAGCGATGTTGGCCCCGGCGACGGTCATTGGGGAAAATTTGGTAAAAGAATTTTCTCGTAAAGAATTGACCGACAAGGAATTGTTAAAAACAATGCGCGTTGCGCTGATCTTTGTTGCTTTAACAACGGGAACCATTGCATTGTGGCGAAACGATATTTTTGAGTTGGTCAGTGAATCATCGGCGATGAGTTTGGTATCGTTGTTTGTGCCCTTGGTGGCGGGTTTGTATTGGAAAAAAGCCAACAGCACCGGTGCCTTGGCGTCTATGATTGCCGGTATTGTGGTGTGGTTACTCACCTTGTGGTTATTACCAAAAATGGATGAAAATGCACCAACGCCCGAAAATCCAACCTTTTTAGAATTTGTTCAACACATTACACCCATGATTTGGGGATTGTTGGCCAGTGTGTTAGGAATGCTGTTGGGAACATTTTGGGCAAAAAAGAAATAAAAAACCACCAATTCAACAAAAGAAATGTCATTCACCATAAAACTCCCGGTATTTGAAGGTCCGTTTGATCTGTTGTTGTTCTTTATCGAACGCGACGAACTGGACATTTACAATATCCCCATTGCGCAGATTACCGACGATTTTCTGGCCTACATCCGGGAAATAGAAGGGATGAACATTGATTTAGCCTCGGAGTTTATTGTTGTGGCGGCCACGTTGATGCGCATTAAAGCCAAAATGTTGCTGCCGCGCAAACAAGTGGATGAAGAAGGCAACGAAATTGACCCGCGTACCGAGTTGGTAGATCGTTTGCTGGAGTACAAACGATACAAAAGTACACTCGACGATTTGCGGCGCATGGAAGAAGTACGCGCATTTATGAATCCACGCGGGTACGCTGAGATAGAATTAAAACATTTGTCGGAGCAGGCCATTGCCGATGGTGGGTACGAAAGTGTGAGTTTGTACAAACTATTGCGCGTTTTTGAACGGTTAATGGCCCGTATGGATGAAGAGAAAAAATCCAAACGTATCCACACTGTTTATAATTTTAACTACTCGATTCAGGGGCAACGCGAATACCTGCAAACGGTGATTAAAAAAGGTGAAAAAGCCGATTTTGAACATATTTTTCTGCAATTAGAAAATAGAATTCACGCCATTGTAACGTTTTTGGCCCTGCTGGAATTGCTCAATGCGCAGGAAATCGCCCTCGTACAAGGCGAAGGATATAATAATTTTTGGCTAACGGTTCCCGAAGAAGAACAAGAGGCTGTTTAAGTGAATAAAAATTCAATTTATAGTGAAAGAAATCATCGAAGCGGCGTGGAACGACCGCACCATGTTACAAAGCGAAGAGGTAAAAAAGACCATTCGCAGCGTTATTGAACAATTAGACGAAGGTCAACTTCGGGTTGCGGAACCATCCGGCGACGGCTGGATTACCCACGAATGGGTAAAAAAAGCCGTTATTTTGTATTTCCCCATTCAGGAAATGCACACCATTGAGGCTGGTCCGTTTGAGTTTCACGACAAAATTCCCCTCAAAAAAGGTTTTGCGCAAAAAGGTGTTCGCGTAGTACCGCAAGCCCTGGCGCGTTACGGTTCTTTTATCGAAAGAGGCGCCATTTTGATGCCGTCATACGTCAATATTGGCGCTTGGGTGGGCAGCGGAACGATGGTGGACACGTGGGCTACCGTTGGCTCTTGCGCGCAGATCGGGCGCAACGTGCACTTGGCAGGCGGCGTGGGTATTGGCGGCGTTCTGGAGCCACCTCAGGCCACTCCAACGATCATTGAAGACGATTGCTTTATCGGTTCGCGCTGCATTGTGGTCGAAGGCGTGCACATTGGCCGCGAAGCCGTGTTGGGCGCTAACGTCGTCATTACCCAAAGCACCCACATTATTGACGTTACCGGCCCCGATCCGGTGCAGTACCACGGTTATGTACCGCCGCGTTCGGTGGTGATTCCGGGTTCTTATTCGCGTCAGTTTCCGGCGGGTGAATTTCAGGTGCCTTGCGCCCTCATTATTGGCCAACGCAAGGAGAGCACCGATAAAAAAGTATCGCTCAATGAGGCGTTACGGGAGTATGATGTATCGGCGTAAGCGGCGGTTAATATTTTTTTCATAAAATTAAAGGTATTATTTTTGTTGCAAAAAAGTAACAAAAATAATACCTTCTCAAACCCTGAATTAGGTGTGTGGTTTCGAGTGATATTGACGGATGGCGATACCGTTTTAGCAAATACAATACCACCTACCGAAAAAATTCCGATAGAATTAGTTTAATAGCATCCTTTTTATCAAATCCGTCTCTTCTTTCCGGTACGGCTGGCCGTTGGTGCGCAAAATTTCGTGGTGCCAAATCTTTAGTTCGTGGCCGTTGATATAGGGTTTATCCCAACTATCCCAGGGCAATTCGGTTTGTAATTTGCCTTGCACAAAGCCCCAATTAATCATCCCGACGCGTTCGGCCTTGGCAATGGGCAAAAAGGTTTCAAACGTACTTTTGTTCCCCCGCGCCAGGTATTCGGTGCAAATCAGGGGCCGACCTAACGTTTTTAACTGGTTGATATTCCGCCGGAACGTAGCCGAATCCGCGTAGGTGTGAAACGTGATAAAATCCGACTGCGTTAACTGAATTTGTTCTATTTTATTCCATTTTTCGGGCGATGACCAATCGTATCCGCCGTGTTCCCATACGCCCGAGGTGAGCGGTTGCGTGGGTTTGGTCGCGCGCGCCCACGCGAAAACTTTGGGTAAAAGCGCTTCAATCAGGGCAATTTTGTTCACCGGCTCCGATTTTCCGTACACCCCGGAACCACTCACATTATCCGGCTCGTTCCACAAATCCCAGCCCAAAATCCGGCTATCTTGCGCAAATGCCCCGATAATGCCCTTGGTATAAGCCTCTAAACGCGCGTATTGGCTCGCGTCGGTTAGCGCGGCCGCGCCGGGTGATTGTACCCAGCCGGAGTTATGCACGCCCGGTACCGGTGGATGTTGGTAACCCAAGGTGGGGTTGGGGTCCCAACACGAGTCAAACAGTACAATCAGGGGTTTAATGCGGTGTTTTTGGCAAATTCCCAACACCTGATCCAGCCGTTGTTGAAAACCTTTTGCGTCCTGTTCCCACAACAAATCGTGCAAAAAGATACGCATGGTGTTAAAACCCAGTTCACTGGCCCATTTCAACTCCAAATCAATGCGTTCCGGGTCAAAAGTAGCGGCCTGAAACATTTCGAGTTGGTTAATGGCCGTGGCCGGCGCGTAATTACAACCCGCCAACCAGCCTTGTTTGGCGTACCAGGCGTTGGCTTTGGCCGCCGACCAGCGTTCGTTAGGGGCATTTTTTGGGCCAATGGTGGCACAGCCGCTCAGGGCAGCCATCAAAAACAGGGTAATAAAGGTGCGCATATAAAAGGTGTTTTGTTTAAAAACGTTTTTCCCGCAAAAATAACTGCGCCAGGCGCAAACCCTCCATCCGGCCGCCTTCGTGGGTTAGGTGTGTATAATCGGAATTGACCAAACTGGGCCGACGGGCTTCCGAAAGGCGTACCATCGTGCCGGGGCCGCCCATACCGTGGAAAAAGTCGTAAAAAATAAAGCCGTGTTGCCGCGCCAAATCCCGTTGCATCTGTACAATGTGTGGTACACTAATCATCGTGGCCAATTCGCCGTTTACTTTGCCGCCGCGGTCGGGTACACTCATGATCATGATGGGCGTGTTGGGAAAACATTTACGGATGTGGATAAACGTTTTTTCCAATTCCGCTTTGTACCATTTAATGTTAATCAAAGAATTGGTCACGGCATTCAGGCCAAATTGCAAAATAACAAGGTCGTATTCCTGAAAATGGTCAAAAGCCCGCATCATATCCGGTTTAATGTGGCATAATTTGCCCCCCGAATTACCGCGCACCGAAAAATTGTCAAAATAAATACCCGGACCATCTTCCAGCGATGCGCCGTACAGCAACAAGCCCTCCGTTTGGCTAAAACGCGCCGTGCAACCCGTGATATTTTGCTCCGATTGGCTCCACATACTCAACAACGACGACGAAGCGGGCAGGGTAATGGTTTGCGCTGCGCTGTTGTCGGTTTGCCACGAAAAAGAAGTGGGGCGCGATGCTTTGTAAAACAAGCGCACATCTTCCCAATAGGCCGTTCGGCGGAGGGCGTATTGCGTTGTGCCTTTGTACCGGATCCGGGCCTCGGGCGAGGGGAAATACACGTACCCGTTGATGCCCAGCGGGGCCGTTATTTCGTCGGGTTTAAGCATGGAATTATGCCGAAAACCGTTAAATTCCTGGACAAAACTGCGCCGAAACCGCGCAATTTCGGAGGTAATGGGCACAAAACCCACGCCGCCGCCGCCCCACACGGCTTGTAAAGTATCGCGCAAATCGCCCAATAAAATATCCCCTTCCACGAAGGAATCCCCAAAAAAGGCCACGCGTACCTTTTGCTGATGCGTGCGAATGGAATCTACCGCCGCGTAAAAACGCCGCAGCCCTTGTTGGTTAAACGAATAATCTTCAAATTTTTGCCCAAAAATATCCTGCGGTGCTTCCGGAACGGGAATTCGTTCGGTGGCCAGCAGCGAATCCACGGTACCGCTGCCGTAGAGCAAGGTATCCTGCGTGTACCCCAGCGTATCCAGCGGCATCACCGCCAAAGTATCTTCTGCGATGATTTCGGGTGTTTTTTGCCGAATATCCGCCAAAATATCCATTTTTCGCAGCGGAAAACCCCACAACGTGGTTTCCTCCGAAACGGCCGACACAATTAACAAAAATGCAAGTACAAAGGCCGACAGGCCCAAAGCCTGGCCAAGGTAGTTTTTCATGCGGCAAAGATACTTTTACTCCACCCAAATTTCATCGGTAAATAGCCAACTTGCGTACCCGGCGCCTTTGTGATCGGGCGGGCATTGGCCCATCGTAACCCCCCGAACGCGCAAATAACGCGCTTTTATGTTCAGGTTCGAGGCAAAAGCCTGCTGCAACAACCCTTTTTCGGTAATCGGAATCTTATTCACCACCGTGCCGGCTTTTTGGAAAACAACCCCATCGTCGGAGGTTTCAAATTCCACGCGAACGGGGAAAAAGATCCACGAGTTTTCGTCTTGGAAAAAATTGGCCGCAACGCGGTTAATCGCCTGTTTTTTACCCAAATCCAGCACAACTTCTACGTCGGCACCTTCAAAACCCTGCCAACCGCCCGAGCGGAAATCGGAGCCACCCGCCAGCAAATCGGTCAGGCCATTTTCGCCGCCGCCGGTGTATTGGGGCGAATACGGGGTTTTGTACGAAACAACCTTTATATCGTTGGATTTTTTGTAAAAACGCGCATTTTCGTCTTTGCTGGTTTGGCCATTCAGTTCAGCCCAAAAACGAATGTCGCAGTTTTTATCAATCACAAACGGGCGCGTGTACCGCTTGGACTTGGCTTTGTCAATTTGGTAATAAATCTTGGCGCCGGGGGTAGCGCAATCGAGGGCAATGGTTTGTTTGTTCAGAAAAACCCGGCTTCCGGTGCGCACAAATGGAATGGAAATATCGCGCACAACGGGCGCTGGAGCGGTGGGTTCGGCGGTGGCCCAGTTGGACGGATGCGAGCCGGTTACGAGTTCCAACGTGCCGCCATTGGTTAATATTTCGTGCGAAATAGCGCTTGTTTCGTGTTTTTTACCGTTTAAATTGGCATTTTGAACGTAAATAAACGAGGCCGCCGATTGAATATTAAACGTTTTTTGGTTGGGCAATTTGATGTTGATCCGATCAAACGCGGGCGCACCAATATCGTATTGACTGCTGCCGGGCGTTACCGGATACAGGCCCATTGCCGACCACACGTACCAGGCCGACATCTGGCCGCAATCGTCATTTCCGCAGAGGCCGTCGGGGAGATCGGTGTACAGGTCGCGCATAATTTGGCGCACCCGGTATTGGGTTTTCCACGGCTGTTGAACGCGGTTAAACAAGTACGCCACGTGGTGGCAAGGTTCGTTGCCGTGCGCGTATTGGCCCACCAAACCCGTAATATCGGCCTGGTTGCGGCCCGTTGTTTGGGCAACTTCGTTAAATAAACCGTCCAATCGGCGGGCGAACGTGTCGCGGCCGCCCATCAGTTGGATTAACCCGGGAATATCGTGCTGCACTGAAAAACGGTATTGCCAGGCGTTGGCTTCGGTAAAGTTGAAGTTCACTTCGCGTGGGTCGAAGGGTACGCGCCAGGTGCCATTGGCTTTTCCACGGAAAAAACCCGATTGCGGGTCGTATAAATTGGCGTAATGCCCCGAACGCGTCCGAAATTCCGTTTCAATCTCTTTTTCGCCCAATGCGGCGGCCATTTGGTCAATGCACCAGTCATCGTAGGCGTATTCGAGGGTTTTAGAAACGGCTTCGGGTTCTTCATCCGATGGAATATACCCTTTTCGGCGGTATTGGTCCAGCCCCAAACGGCTGAGATTAGCACTTTTCATCATGGCCTGCAACAATTCCGGTGCGTCTTTTTTGTCCACCAAACCTTTGGTCCAGGCGTCGTAAATCACCGGAATAGCGTGGTTGCCAATCATACAATTGGTTTCGTTGGCGGCCAGTTCCCACACGGGTAACAAACCACCTTCGCGGTAATGCAGCAAAAAAGTGCGGATAAAATCGCGCATGCGGTTGGGAACGAGCAGGGCGTGCAGCGGATTAGCGGCGCGGTACGTATCCCACAGTGAAAAAACGGTGTACACATCGTGGTTGGCGCGGTGTACCTGGTCGTCCATACCCCTGTATTGGCCATCTACGTCGGACCAAAGGTTGGGGGCCAGCATGGTATGGTACAAGGCGGTGTAAAAAGTACGTTTTTGCGCGAGTGGGCCACCTTCAACGTCAATGGAAGACAGGATTTTTTCCCATTTTTCGGTTGCTTTTTGGCGAATATTATCAAAATCATACTTAGGGCACTCCGCTTCGAGGTTACGGCGGGCACCTTCCATACTTACCGAAGAAATCCCCACGGTAACGACCAATGGTTTTTCGTCGTTGTACAGCGTAATGACCCCAACGGCGGCCGGTGTTTTAGGGTCCGGCGACGATACGTGCGGTGATTTGGCCAAATCGAGGAGGTTACTGTTGGCAAATGCGTGGGAGAACCGCATCACAAAGTAAATTTTTTGGTTTTCGGCCCAGGCTTTGGAGAAGCGGTATCCGGCAATTTCCTGGTCGTTCACGTACAGGAGTTTGGATTCGAGTACCTGGTCGCGGTGGCGCAGGTCAACCAACAAACGAACCGTTTCGCGGTTTTGCGGGAAGGTGTAGCGATGCACGCCCACGCGTTCGGTGGCGGTCATTTCGCAGCGGATATTGCTGTTTTTTAACAAAACGCTGTAATATCCCGGTTCGGCTTTTTCGCTTTTTTTGTCAAAAGGTGCCGCGTAGTTTTTGGGATCAAAAGGCAAAACATCGCCCGTAAAGGGCATTACCAGAATATCGTTGTAGTCGGGTACGCCCGTTCCACTCAGGTGGGTATGGCTAAAACCGTGCAAAACGGTATCGGTGTAGTGGTAACCGGAGCAACCATCCCAATCCATCATGGAAGGCCGGGTATCGGGTCCGAGTTGCACCATTCCGAAGGGCAGGGTAGCGGCCGGGTGGGTATGCCCGTGGGCATCGGTACCAACGAAAGGGTTAACCAATTGCGATTTTTGAGCGGATACCGCGTTAAAAAGGCCAAAAAAGAGCAAAAAAAGCGAAAAACGGGTTTGTAGTGTCATAATATTTTTTTGATTGCAACGGGCTAATGTATGACCATTTTTAATTTTGAGGAAGCATAAAAAAACAGCCACCCCGGAAATGAATCGGAGTGGCTGTTTAAAAGGAAGCCCAAACGGGGTGGAAATAAAATTATTTACCGCCGCCGCCTTGCTTTACGGCACCGCCGCGTGTTTTTACGTCTGGTGTACCAGTGCTGCTAGGCGGTGCTACCTGACCACCGCGTGTTTTTACGTCAGATGAGCCTGGTTGTGCTGCACCACCGCGTGTTTTCACGTCAGATGGATCAACTTTTTTTGGAGGCGTAGCCGGTGGCAAACTTGGTGCTTTTGGGCCGCCTTTAGTGGCTTTTTTCGTTGGAGTAGCCGTTGTTAACGTTGGAGCAGGCTCAGCAGTAGTCATTTCTGCCAATTTAGCAGCAACGGCTTCTTCTACGCGTGCATCACATTTTGCTTTTTCAGCGGCACGGAATTCTTCGAGACCAGTTTTTACTTTAGCCTCGATTTCTTTCATTTGATCAGCTTTTGTAGGGCCAAAGAATGCCATAAGACCAAAACCGGCAACGGCAAAAACGCCTGTAATAAGCAAATTTTTATTCATTGTTAAGTAATTTTTTAAGTGATGGGAAAGTTTTGAAAAAACTTAAAGTCAGGAGCGGACCGGTTAAAATTATTTTTTCTTACCGGCTGCTTTTTGTGCTTCCATTTCGGCTGCTTTCTGAGCGTCCATTTCGGCTTTTTTTGCTGCAACTTGCTCATCAACGCGAGCGGAGAATGATGCGTCGCAAGCAGCTGCTTCTTCAGTCGTGATGGCTGCTTTGCCAGCATCGATACCTTTAGTGATTTCAGCTTGTACTTCTGCTGGTGTCAGGAGTTTTTCTCCGCAAGATGCCAAGCCTAAGGTAGCAACTGCAAAGAGGCCTAAAAGCATTTTTTTCATGTCTTTAAAAATAATGTTTGTATGGTTAAGCAATGTTGCGCAAAGGTAAAATCCCTCGCACGAATGATTCGCATAAACGATGTTTTCTTTTCCGAATTGTACAAAAACTGGTTTTTTTCTGCAAAAATCCGATAAATATTGGGTGTCGGCTATTTTGAGATAAGAACCTGATGAGAACACTCCGGGATTTTTCACCTCCCAAGCCGACAACGCCAAAGAATGGATGCATCGCCCGACGAAATTGCACACATTTTTACGAAAAACTTATTTTCCGTCACTTCCGGCGGTTACCATTTTTTTTCGCACCATATCATTATAGGTGTTCATCAGGCTGGTGTACAGCAGTTTGCCCTGCACGGCGTAACCCGTTTTGCTGTAATGCACCGAGTCGGAGGACATCAGGCCGTTGGTTTTCCAGTTTTCCGCCGAGTTTTCGCCGCCGCCCACTTGATACAGATCCCAATAAGCAAACCCTTTTTTTACCGCAAAATCTTTGATAGTAGCGCTTATTTCGGGTAAATGCGGGTTAAAACCTTTGCCTTTCAGGTACGAATCGGCGGGAGTAGTGAGCAAAATACAGGCGTGTGGCCACTGCGCGACAATTTGGGAGGTCAGTTCGTCCATCTGTTTGCGCATCTGGGCGGGATTGGGTTTGGCCTGGGCTTCGTTGGTTCCAAACGACAAAATCACCAGGTCGGGCGTAACTTCTTTTAATTGTCGGGCAAAATACTTGGCCCGGGCAAAATCACCGTAGCGCGCGCCGTTGACCCCAATGGAGTGATAAATAACGCCCGCGCGTTCGTTATCAATGGAAATACCGTCGAACCAAAACTCCTTTTTTCCGCTGCTTTTGGCCAATTTAATGGTGCATTCGGCCACGGGGCGATCAAAATAAAAGGTTTTGGACAAATTATCTTCAATAACTGGCACGGCTACCTGTTTGGTATTGTCGTCTTCGAGGGTGAATTCGGGTGCGTCGCCGTTGTTGCGATAAAAAACGGTCACTTTGGTAAACATACTGGTGGTTTCGGAGGTCGTATCGCGGAGGCGCAGCGTAATAGAGCCGCCGGTGCTGTTGGAAACCGCCGAAAACCCCGAAATTCCGTATTCCGTAACACCATCCTGGTCACGTACACAATTGGTACCGCTCCATTTGGCCGAAGTAGCAATCAAATAATCTTCGGGGCCGTTGGAATTAATGAGTTTATACGGAAAAATAACACCCCGCCCGGCATCGCCAAAAGCGGCCTGCATTCGGCGGCGCACTTCGCGGGTCAGGTAATTGCCCAAAATATGGGAATCCCCGATGTGCACCACGTTGATTTTGCGCCCGCCCTGGGTGCGTTGTAACCACAGTTTTTCAAAAAATGGGTCTAAGTGGTCTTTGTTTTGGATAATATTGGCTTCTTCGTGGACAAAACCATATCCTACTGTGTCATTTTTGGTTATTTCAACAACGGGGCTTTGCCATTGAGACTGACAATGCTGGGTTGTCATTACGATCACAAAAGCACAGAGAAATAAACGTAAAGGTTGTAGCATTTTTATGATTAAAGTTGTATATCTCGCAATAGTAACTATACTTTCGCAAAATTAAGCTATTAATGCTATTCAAAGCCATAGCGTCGCACTATTTTTGCCCTTTGTTATTGCTACTGTCCTTTTGATTATGCGCTATTTATGTTTGTCCATTGCGGTTTTGTTTACCATACAGTTGACCGTTGCCCAAGAAGCAATCACCCTCAAAGACTGCTTTGAAACGTATCGCTTTTATCCCCGTTCCGGCCCCGATTTCCGGATGATGAAAAGTGGTAAACACTACTCGCTTAACAACGGCAGCAGCATCCGGCGGTATGATTTGCTGACGCAAAAAGAGGATTCTGTTTTGGTTAAAAAAGGCGAAATTAAGGTCAAATTTGACGAATATACCTTTAGTAAAGACGAACAACTGTTGCTGCTGCGCTCCGAAACTGAGCCAGTGTATCGCCATTCGGTGTTGGCCACCTACCACGTTTTTGACCTCCGTACCCGCAAACTCTACAAGGTAAACGAAGGCCAGCCCGCGCAGTTTGCTGCCCTCTCGCCCGATGGCGCAAAAGTGGCTTACGTGATGGGCAATAACGTCTATGTGCGTTACCTCGAATCGGGCAAAAATATTCAGGTCACCGACGACGGCGCAGTGAATAAAATCATCAACGGTATCCCCGATTGGGTTTATGAAGAAGAATTTAGCCCCGTTAAGGGCGACGGTATGGTCGCCCTCGAATGGAATACCGACGGAGAGCGCATTGCTTTTTTGCGTTTTGATGAGTCGGAAGTCGAAGAAATGCCCATGACCTGGTACGAGTCCGGTACGTACCCCCGGCAAAGCACCTTTAAATACCCCAAGGTAGGCACCAAAAATTCCAGCGTTTCCCTTATGATTTATGATTTGGTAAACGATCAATACGCCAGTTGCCCCGAAATAAAAATAAGCCCCGACGACTATATCGTGCGCCTGAACTGGGTTACCCGGTACAATTTGGTGGCCACTCGCCTCAACCGCAACCAGGATACCCTCGATTTGGTGTTGCTTACCCCCGAACGTCTCGGTAAAAATTTGGCATTCGGGCAGGAGTTGCTGCTGCGCGAAACCGATAACGCCTACGTGGAAGTGCAGGATTATTTTACGTTTTTGGAA
The DNA here is from genome assembly GCA_013298845.1 of Chitinophagales bacterium. GTDB lineage: Bacteria > Bacteroidota > Bacteroidia > Chitinophagales > Saprospiraceae > M3007. The sequence continues at coordinate 200,755 of JAAFJN010000001.1, read as the reverse complement.
GATAAAAATCAATTCGTCTGGTCATCGGAGCGCAATGGGTACAACCACCTTTATTTGTACGATTTTATCAACGGCAATATGCTCGCGGCGCTGACAACGGGCAATTTTGACGTAACGGCATTTTACGGGGTAGATACCAAAAACGGCAAATTTTATTACCAAACGGCCACCCCCACGCCCCTGGATCGCCAAATTTGGGAAGGTGACCTGAACGGCGCAGCACCCCGGCTCCTAACGCCCGAACGAGGCACCTGGGAAGCCACGTTTACCCCTACTTTTGATCACTTTGGACTGGAGTACTCCGCCGCTAACACACCACCAGTGGCTACTTTGTGCGAGCGCAGCGCCAACGTTATTCAAACATTTGAAGACAACAAAGAACTCGTGGACAAGCGCCAAACAGCGGGTTTTGTGGATAAAACCTTTTTCCAGTTCAAAACACCCGAAGGTTATGACCTCAATGGTTGGATGTTGCGCCCCGATAGCCTGGAACCGGGCCGGAAATACCCGGTTTTGGTGGATATTTACGGCGGACCGGGTTCGCAAACCGTGCAAAACCAATACGATGGTTACATGGGCACCTGGCACCAAATGTTGGTCCAGAAAGGTTATATCGTGGTGAGTGTGGATAACCGGGGCACCGGGGCACGCGGGCGCGATTTCAAAAAAAGTACCCAACTGCAACTGGGTCGTTACGAAACCGAAGACCAAATTTCGGCGGCCCGATACCTCGCCACCCTGCCTTACGTGGACGGCACCCGAATGGGCATTTGGGGGTGGAGTTTTGGCGGCTACCTGAGCACGTCGTGTATCCTCAAAGGCAACGATGTATTCAAAATGGCCATTGCCGTGGCGCCGGTCACCAACTGGAAATGGTACGACTCGGCTTATACCGAACGCTATATGCACACCACCCAAGACAACGCCAAGGGCTACGAAGAAAATTCACCCGTGAATTTTGCCCACCTCTTGCGCGGCGATAATTACCTGTTTTGCCACGGCATTACCGACGATAACGTGCACTTCCAAAATTCCACGGAGATGATTAATGCCTTGGTAAAACACGGCAAACTGTTTGATATGTACTATTATCCCAACCGAAACCACGGTATTTACGGAGACAATGCCACTAAGCACCTGTTTACCAAAATGACCAATTTTATCATGGAAAAACTCTGAGCACCAGACATGAACATTGATTTTAAAAAATATTTCCCCGCGCTGACCGACCAACAAGTGGAACAGTTGGTTCAATTGCAACCGCTGTACGCCGATTGGAACAGCAAAATAAACGTCGTTTCCCGCCAGGATGTGGAGAATTTGCTCGAACGCCACGTATTGCACTCGCTGTGCATTGCCCACGAGTTTTCTTTTAACCCCGATGCTCAAGTGCTCGACCTCGGCACGGGCGGCGGTTTTCCGGGCGTTCCGTTGGCCATTATGTTCCCCGAAACGCGGTTTACCCTCGTGGACAGCATTGGTAAAAAAATAAAAGTGGTGGAAGAAGTAAGCGCCGCCTTGGGTTTAACCAACATAAAAGCCATTCACGGACGGGCAGAATCGCTCAAAATGGCCGGTCAATTTGATTTTGTGGTGACCCGCGCCGTGGCGCAATTGCCGCAATTATTGTTGTGGTGCCAGCATTTGATCAAGAAAAAACACAGCCACGCGTATCCCAACGGCCTGATTGCCCTCAAAGGCGGCGATATTTCGGGTGAAGTGGACGCAATGCCCGGCAAAAACAAAGATTACATCGAAATTATGCCCATTCGTGAGTTTATCCCGATGGAATTTTTTGCCGAAAAATACATCGTGTACGTTCAAGGTTAAACGCGCCAATGGATACAGTTACCCTGCACGCCAAAGGCAAACTCCTGCTGACGGGCGAATACGCCGTTTTGGACGGTGCCGCCGCTCTGGCCCTGCCCACGCGACAAGGCCAGCAACTCACGGTCGTGCCCGGTGGCGAAACTGGCCGATTGCGGTGGTCCAGTACCGATATGAATGGTGTCGAATGGTTTTCGGCCTTGTTGTCGCTGTCCGATTTTTCGGTAGTGGATACCAATAATACCGCCGTTGCCCAACGGTTGAGCGATATATTTCGCGTGTGTCAGAGTGAGCAACCCGGTTTTTTACCCGCCGACGGCCCTGGCATTTCGGTCCGCATTTCCGCCGATTTTCCGTTGGATTGGGGTTTGGGTTCCAGCAGTACCCTTATTGCGCTGGTGGCCAAATGGGCCAATATCAACCCCTATCTTTTGCTGGAGCGAACGTTTGGCGGTTCGGGGTACGATATAGCTTGCGCTTTCGCCGATGGTCCCATTGTTTATCAGCGACCCGCCACGGGTTACGACGAGCATCGTTTTCGGCGAGTGTCGTTTGCGCCGGCTTTTGCCGACCAATTGTATTTTGTGTATTTGGGCCAAAAACAAAACAGCCGCGAGGGCATACAACGTTACCGCGACCTGGCACCGGGCGAAAACCACGCTTTGGTGGAGCGCATTACGGACCTCACCAACGCGATGCTCACCTGTTCGACTTTGCCCGATTTTGAAGCGATTCTTGCCGAACACGAGGCCCTCATTGGGCAAACCCTGCAATTACCCCGCGTAAAAGACACTTTGTTCCGCGACTATCCGGGGTCGGTAAAAAGTTTGGGGGCTTGGGGCGGCGATTTTGTGCTGGTGACCAGCGAACAATCGTTGGAGCAGACCCAAAAACAATGGAAGACGATGGGATACGAGGTTTGTGTGGGCTGGCGGGAGATGCTTTTGTAGCCCATAAGTGGCCCAATAACCTGTAATTCAAACATTGATACATAAAATGAGAAGTATTACTTTTTTCCTTGTATTTTGGTGTCTTGTCGTAACAAACACCGTTACCGCGCAGCATTTGCGCCTCAATTACCGGACTGGCTATAACACCGGGCAGTACAGTACTCCGGTTTCCTCGACTTATCACAAAGGGGAGTGGAATCAGATAGAAAGTTGGGAACATGCTTTGCAGTTTCAGGCCAGTGCGGGTAAACGATTTTATTTTCAAGCGGAATTAGCCTATTACCAAAGAAGTTTGACGGGGTTGGTGCCCAATTTTTCGCTTATTTCACCTAACCCGGAGGTAGAACTAAACGATCAGGTGGAGGTTGTACAACTGCCCATAATGGTGGGGCTGCACTTTGGAGAACCGGAAAAATTGCAAGTTTTTGCCGCCGGTGGCATGAATATTGGTTTTGTACTGGACAAAAAATTAGACAATTCTAAATCGTACGGCACCGAAGTTGAAATGAATATTGAAGAAAATGAATTTGGGGTAGTGGCCGAAGCCGGGCTTTCGCGCACAATTAAAGAACGATTGTACTTGGGCGCATCTTTTCGGTACAATTGGGCGCAGTTTAATACCCGTATGAGCATAAAACCCCAATATCGCAGTACGTGGACGATAAATCGCTTTACGCCTGCATTGACCATTGGGTGGGTACTTTAGATCAGGCGAACAGATCATCCATGACGACCTCATTTTGCACCATTCCCAGTGCGTATTTGTTTTTTTCAAGGCCATAAGTGGTAATCATGGTAAGAAAAACTGCTTTTTGGGTGTTGGTGACGGTTTTAAAAACGTTCATTTTAGCGCGTAGTTTTTCGGCGTAGTCCTTATCAATAGCGAAGGTATCCATCGAAAATTTACATTCACACAGGTTAATTACCTGGTCCCGGCGGTCAATGAGCAGGTCCACTTGGGCAGATTTTTCGGCGGTACCCCCTCGCCACGATACGTCATTGGACAAAATACCGCTGATACCCAAGGCTTTTTTGACGGGGTTAATGTGATCCATGCAGACTTGTTCAAACGCAATACCCTGCCAGGAGCGCAGGGTAGGATGATCCAACATCTTCAGCCAGATATTTTCGCCCTGAAATTTGCCATCTTTGATAAAGCGCAGGTAAAACGCCGTGTAATAATCGGATAGGCGGTACAGCACATTTTTATTTTTGTAATCAAATGCCACGTAAGAACGAATGAAGCCACTTTCTTCCAGATCGGATAAAACCTTAGTCAGGGTTCCTCCGGAAGAAATACCCGACAATTTAATAATTTCGCTGCGTTGCATGCCTTCATTTTTGGTAGAAAGCACTTCCACTACTTTTTCGTAAATCTCGTATTTGCGAAAAAGGGAACGGTACAGGTTGAAAAATTCGTTCTTGAGCAATCCTCCGCTATCAAACAGCAATTCCTGAATATTTTGGGGAACGCTCAAATGGGGTTGCACCGCATCCAGGTAATATGGAATACCTCCAAGAACCATGTACAGTTGCAGTATTTGATAACGGTCAAAAATGCCGTTTTTAGCCAGTAGGAGTTCTTCGGTTTCCCGCAATGTAAATGGTTCAATTTTCATTTTTTGGGTAATGCGGTTGTGTAAACCTCCCGTGTGGTTAAATAAGGTGTTTACCATCCAGGATGCGGCTGAACCACAGACAATCAGCAATACATCTTTACGATTGCTGGCCCAACTATTCCAAAAATGTTCTAAGGCAATTACAAAATCGGAGGAGTGGGTATCAAACCAGGGCAGTTCGTCGAAGAACACCACTTTTTTTTCATTTTTATCCGCAGTTTCTAAATGTGTGATGAGCCGCTGAAATGCGATGAGCCAATTTTCCGATGAGGAATTAAATTGTAGCGAGGATTGCTTTTGTAAGGCACTGTCAAAATTAAATAATTGTTGGTTAGTATCGGCATTTGCCAGGCCGGATATTTGAAATGCAAAGGAATAATTAAAATATTCTCGGATAAGAAATGTTTTACCAACGCGCCGCCGCCCGTACACGGCCAAAAATTCTGATTTTTTGCTTTGTACAATGGTGCTCAATTTTTGTAATTCCTTTTTGCGACCAATAACAACCGTTTTTTTGCTCATTTTGACTGATTTTTACGCAAAAATAAGTATTTGCAGCCAAAACTATACTATTTTATACGGTTTTGGCTGCAAAATATTTTTTTTGCAGCCAAAACTACCTTTTTTTATGCAGTTTTGGCTGCAAAGTCAACCGGCCGGTATTTTGGCAAAAAGCCGCTCTATCTCATTTAGGGTATTTTGCACCTGCCGGAGGAAGTATGTGCAAAATACCAAATTATATGCTACATTTGCGTCGTTTTTCCTCGACTTTTACTATTTTTAACGGCATTAATCCCTTCCCGTCTCCATCAAATTCGCAGAGTAAAAAAGTTACACGCTTGAATACAAGATATATCGGCTACTGTATGGCGCTGCTCTTTGGGGCAATGACGGGCATACAGTGCGCCAAGAACGACAAAAATACCCGTTTCAAATTGCGCGCTCCCGACGAAACGGGGGTGCAGTTTGTGAACAATATCCCCGACGAAACGGCGGATGGCATGAATATTATCCAGTATCTTTATTATTACAACGGCGGCGGCGTGGCTACTGGCGACCTGAACAACGACGGATTGACCGATGTGTTTTTTACCGCCAACCTCGACGCCAATCAGTTGTACCTGAACAAGGGTAACCTGCAATTTGATAATGTATCCGCCCGCGCCGGTATCGAAGGCACCAAAGGTACGTGGAACACGGGCGTAACCCTCGCCGATGTAAACGCCGATGGCTGGCTCGATATTTACGTGTGCCGGGTGGGTAACTACAAACGCTGGAAAGGCAAAAACCAACTGTTTATCAACCAAAAAGACGGCACTTTTACCGATAAAGCCGCCGAATACGGCCTGGATGTGAGCGCTTTTTCTACCCAGGCTAATTTTATTGACGTGGATAACGATGGCGATCTCGATTGCTTTTTGCTGTGCCACAGCGTGCACTCCGCCGGAAGTTACCGCGACACGACCCAAACCCGCAAAAAAGATCCGTTGGCGGCCGACCGCCTTTTTTTGTGCAACACAACGGAGGGGCGTATCACGTACACCGATGTATCGGAAGCCTACGGTATTTACGGCGGAACGGCCGGTTATGGCTTGGGAACGGTAGCGGGCGACTTTAACGGCGACCATTTTACCGATATTTACGTAGCCAATGATTTTCACGAAAACGATTACCTCTACATCAATCAGGCCGGAAAGGGGTTTAAAGAATCTATCACCGGTTTTACGGGGCATACATCCAATTTTTCGATGGGTTGTGATCTGGCCGATTACAACAACGACGCTTTACCCGACCTCATTTCGCTGGACATGAAACCAGAGGATGAGTTTACGTTAAAAGCCAGTCAGCCCGCCGATTTGTTCGAAATTCACAATTTTAAACACAATATGGGGTACCATTGGCAGTATCCCCGCAACGCCCTGCAAATTAACCAAACCCCATCGCCCGATCAGGTAGTGGCCACCGAAATTGCCTATTTTGCCGGTGTTGCCGCCACCGATTGGAGTTGGAGCGCATTGTTTACTGATTTGGACCTCGACGGCTGGAAAGACCTGTACATCACGAATGGCATTGTGCGGCGGCCCAACGACATGGATTACATTCGATTCACCTCCTCCGACGATATACAGCGCAACGCCACCGACCGCCAGTTGTTGGAAAAAATGCCCGATGGAGCCGCCCCAAATTATTGTTTCCGAAACACGGGGCTGCTGAATTTTAAAGACGTATCCGAAGCGTGGGGTTTGAACCAAAAAGGTTATTCCAACGGTGCCGCCTACGCTGATTTGGACAACGACGGCGACGTTGATTTGGTGACCAATAACATCAACAGCCCGGCTTCGATTTTAGAAAATACCACGTTGAGTGCCGTACCCAATGCCGCGTCATCGGCGGATCGGCCCGGTTATTTGACCGTTCAATTGAAAGGAAAAGGTGCCAATACGTACGCCATTGGTACCAAACTATGGGTGTACAGCAAAGATACCGTTCAATATTTCGAAAACCAACCCGTGCGCGGCTTTCAATCGTGCGTAGAACCGGGTAAAATATACATCGGTTGTGGTTATGGTACCGGTGTGGACAGCATCACCGTGCGTTGGCCCGATGGAACGGGTAAAACCATTCCCGGGGGAATTAATCGGGTAATGACACTGATACAAACGGATTCTACCGCTTTGGAAATACCCGCTTACGCTTATCCAACGGTGCAATTGGTGCAAACCTTCACCACCGATTTCCCCGAAACCAGCGATACCCGCAGCGGATTTCCCGAAAAATTACAACAGTGGTCGCTCGAAGGCGGGCCAAAACCAGCCATGAACAACGCTTTGCTTTTTTTACCGGGCAGTGAAGGTGGTACGGTATATCGGTGGGCCGCCAACGGTACCGCCGAGGCAATTCAGAAATTACCCTTTGCCGGGAAAGGCACCTGCGCCGCGTTTTTGGACGCCAACGGCGATAAATTGGACGATTTGTACGTAGGAACCGCGCCCAGCCCGACGAACCCGAACGGGAATGATTATTTGTTTTTGAACAATAAAGGCCGGTTTGAACCCGCTCCCGACGGTTTTTTGCCGGTAAGCCCACTGAATACCGCTTGCGTAACGGTGGCCGATATGGACAATGATGGTGATCTCGATATTTTTGCCGGTGCCCGCAGCGAACCCGGCGCTTACGGCGTGGCACCGCGCTCGTATTTGTTGGAAAACAACGGGAAGGGCCAATTCCGCGACGTAACCGAGACCAAAGCCCCCAAACTCGATGATCTGGGGCTAATCACCGACGCGCATTGGGCCGATATGAACAAAGACGGCAACCCCGATTTGGTACTCTGCGGCGAATGGATGCCTATTCATATCTTTTACAACACTAAAGGTGCGCTGATGGGCATGGCCATTCCGGAAAGCAGTGGTTTGTGGAATACCGTGACCGTGGATGATTTTGACGGCGACGGTGATTTGGATATTCTGGGGGGAAATTTTGGTACCAATTCCATTTTAACGGCCAGCACTTCCGCGCCATTGGAGTTGTGGGTGAAAGATTTTGACCAAAATCAGCAGATAGACCCAGTAATGGCCTATTACCGCCACGGTAAAAAATACCCGTTTGCCGACAAGGATTTGCTCATTAGCCAAATGCCGATTTTGAAAAAAAGGTACAACAGTTACCGCACTTACGCCGGTGATACTTTTGACAAAGTATTTACGCCCGATATGCAAAAAGACGCGCGGGTGCTCAAAGTGGAGCGCCTCGAAACGTCGTTTTTTGAACAAAAAAACCAGGGTTTATGGACCATTTCTGCGTTGTCTGACCCGATTCAATGGGCACCGGTGCACGCCATTGCCGCCGATAACTTAGACGATGCCCCCGGGAAAGACATTTGGCTTGGTGGAAACACCGGTCAGATTACCCCGGCGATTGGTCGTTTGGATGCCTTGCCATTGACCCAGGCGGCTTTTGTGGGCGAAGGGCAATTTGTACCCATTTTAACGGATTTTGCCATTAAAGGATTGGTGCGCGCCGTATTGCTCCGCAAAGACGGTACCGCTGTTATTACCACCGAAGAAGGCCGGGTGTACATTGTAAAAAATCAGTAAACTAATAATCCGCGTCGCGCAGGTAATTCATTTGCCGCACGCACAGCAACGTTGCCGCCGTACACAAGGCCACCAGTAAAAACCCTTTGGATAAACCAATGGCTTCACTCATGAGGCCAATCATGGGCGGCCCTAATAAAAAACCGATAAAACTAAAGGTCGCGTAGGTAGCCAGCCCGGCCCCCGGCGCAAACCCCGGCACCCGCGCAGCGGCATTAAACAAAATGGGAGCGGCCAAGGCCACGCCCATGCCCAGCAGCAAAAAGCCAAAAATACCAAAAGCAGGACTTTGCGCCGCTACAATGACTAAAATAGCGACGGTGGAGGAAATAACCGTAAAATACAGCAATTTACGTTCGCCGTACAGCGGAATGAGGGAATCACCGGCAAACCGCAAAAACATCATACTCAGCGAAAAGCAGGTAAAACCCAACGCTGCTACCTGTTCGGCGGCGTTGAGGTGATCGTGGAGGTACACCGCGCTCCAGTCGAAGGCAATACCTTCGCAAAGGCTGGTACACGCACCAATCAGGATCATCAGCAGTAAGTCGCCTTTGGGGAAGGCAAACCGCGCTTTACCGTCGTCTTCGTGAAAAATTTCGGGTACTTTTTTGAGTGGTGCCCGCAGGAAGAACCACACGGCGAGCATCATTACAACGGCCTGAATACTCATATAATACGGTGGGTGCGCGCCCCAGTTGAGCAATAACGCCGACCACGCCGAACCTAACATACCACCCAAACTCCACATACCGTGGCAGGTAGACATGATTTTTCGGCCTTCTTTTTCTTCAATATTGGTCGCGCAGGTGTTCATACCCACGTTCATGAGGGCAACGGCAACGCCCAGGATGAGTAAATTAAAAAACAACATCCATTTGTTCACGGCCCACAACGGCAACACAAAACTCAACGCCATGATCATAGTGGACCAAATGGTGAGCGGTACCAAACCATAACGCTGCAAAATGCGCGACGCGACGGGGTTGGCCAGCAACAAACCAATGGGCATTCCGAACAAAGTAAGCCCCAATTCACCGTCGCTGAGTTCCAGTTTGGTTTTTACAAAAGGTATCAGCGTTACCCAGGTACCAAACATAAAACTATCGGCGGCAAAAGTAAAACCCGTGGCCAAGGCCGCCGGATGCCGGAAAAACACCGAAAGGTTATAAAGGATGTTGCGGAAGATGGTTTGTGGGGCGGTACCGTCGTTCATAATGCTGTTAAATTTTGCGCAAAGATTGAAAGATTCTTCCGTTCGTTGAATCTATCGCTCCCTTCATTAATAAATTATTCCCTTTTTGTTAAAGTTCAACTACTTTTACCAAGTACTTAAACCCATTCACCAATCGAGGGTCATAGTCGGCATTCATTTTTTTCAATTTTTATAACGATGCGTATTTTACTCTCTACGCTGTGCTGCCTTTTTTTTGGGGCAAATGTGCAGTCTCAAACGATTAATTGGGCCAACGACATTGCCCCCATTTTGTACAAACACTGCGTACAATGCCACCGCGCCGAGGCCATCGGTGGTTTTTCATTGGTAGATTACCAGTCGGCGTTTACCAATCGCTACGGCATCCTCGATGCGGTGTCGAGCCGCTCCATGCCACCTTGGAAAGCGGATCCGAATTATCGCCATTACGTGGGCGAAAATTACCTTTCGGATGCGCAAATTCAGACCATTGAGGCTTGGGTCAACAACGATGCACCGGCGGGTGACGTGAGTCAGGCTCCCCAGCCCCCCGTTTTTGTGGAGGGTTCATCCGTGGGTATCCCCGACGAAGTGCTGCTGACGCCCGCTTATACCATGAACGCCACGGAAGACGAATACCGTTGTTTTGTGCTGCCTTCGGGCCTTTCCGAAACCAAATACCTGCGTGGTTTGGAAGTCATTCCCGGCAACCACATGGCGGTTCACCACGTGTTGATTTACGAAGACGTCAGTGGGCAGGGCAAAATATTGGATAACCAAACGCCCGAACCCGGTTATGTGAGTTTTGGCGGAGCGGGGGTTCCCAACGCCCGTTTGATTGGTTCTTGGGTACCCGGGAACCGGCCCGAATTATTTCCGCCGTTTATGGGGATAAAACTCACCGCCGGGGCTGATTTGATTGTGCAGGTGCATTTTCCCGGCAGTGCCACCGGGTTAACCGACCAATCTACCCTGAATTTGTTTTTTACCCCCACCAACCAAAATATCCGGCAGGTGAGTATTACGCCTTTGTTGTACCATTTCCCGCCCTCTTTGCAAAACGGCCCTTTGCACATTCCGGCCAACAGCATAAAAAACTTTACCGAACAATTTACGGTACCACAAGCCGGTTCGTTAATTGCCGTTGCACCGCACATGCACCTGATTGGGCGCAGCATCGAGAGTTTTGGGGTGACGCCGTTGGGCGATACCATCCAACTGATTCGGATTCCAGCCTGGGACTTTCACTGGCAAGGGGCTTACACCTTGCAAAAAGTGCAAAAACTACCCGTAGGAACCAAAGTGTACGCGCGCGCCATGTACGACAATACCGAAAATAACCCCTTTAATCCGTCATCGCCACCGCAGGATGTGTTTCAGGGCGAAGCCACCACCGATGAGATGATGCTGGTGTATTTCACCTTTATGAATTACCAGGCGGGCGATGAAAATATTGTGCTGGATAGTACACTTTTGGCTTCCGGATTACCAGTATTGGGCAATCCGGCGGAAAATATTGCGCAATTGGCGGCCAGCCCCAACCCAACCACTCAATTTACGCAACTTAATTTTGAACTGACCACCGCCGATGAAATACAAATTGCGGTGTTTGATGCAGCGGGTAAAATGACGCTGGATCTTCCTTCGGAGGGTGAATTACCCATTGGGCAACACCGAAGAAAGGTTGATTTATCGGCATTGCCCCCCGGAATGTACACAGTTACCCTAAAAAACCGAAAAGGTGGGGTGATTTCTACCACGGTGCTGCGGCAATAAGCCATTCGTCGGTAAAATAAGATTTGGCGGGCAAATGAGCCGATGAGAAAGGGTTTGAATCCGGGTTTTTGTGCTTTTTTTTGTCTTAATCCAAGTTTGATTATGGCAGAATAAAGGATTATTCTACCTTTGAATTTTCAAATTTTGTAAAAATACCCGGAAGTACCGCGCTGTGGGCTTCCGGGTATTTTAAAGCCTGTATCAGCACAATTTGCAAGTCATGAAAATTAATACGTTACGCTTTATTCCTTTTTTGGCAGCCTTCCTTTATCTGCCTTTCGCCGCCAATGCCCAATGCGATTGGCGTTTGGTGCTCAAAGATAGCGGTGGCAACGGCTGGGGCGGTAGTTTCCTGCTCGTTGGTACCAATGCCAATACGTTTTTTTACGACCTTAATGGTTTTAACGACAATGGCTCGGACACTACGATTTACCTAACGCTGGCCCCCGGCGAGAACCTTATTCTCAGTTGGTTCTCCGGCTCGGCTAACCCTGAAGAAATTTCCGTTGAACTCTACGACGGTAGCAATGTATCCGTCCTGAATGTGGTAAACCCCGAGGATGGGGCCTTGTTCCAAACGATAGTAAGCTGTCCTGCTTGTGCATTACCCACCGATGTCGTGGAAGAAAATATTTACGATAAACGCGTAAAATTAAAATGGGCGCTTGGTACCGGTACCGCTACCGCCGTGGGTTGGTGGGTCATTTACGGCCTCGATGGCTTTACACCCGCTCCCGGAATTGGCGATACGGTTTATGTTACCGCGCCGAAGGTGACGATTACAGGACTTACCCCTAAAACAGCGTACACTTATTACGTTATTCAGGATTGTGGCAATGGCGAAACCAGCGGCCTGTCCGGTCCCCATGATTTCACCACTTATTGGAGCAATGATGTATCGGTAACCGGGGTACTCAGCCCAACGAATGACTGCGATTTGCAGGCCGAGACGATCACATTTGCCATGAGCAACCCGGGTTCTAATCCGCAGTCGCTGGTCCCGTACAATTTTTCGGTCAATGGCATTGCCGGTGGTGTTCCACAACCCGATGATGGTTATTACACGGGGGTAATTGGCAAAGACAGCACTGAAGTAATTGAATTTGAAACTTCGTTTGACTTTTCGGATAAAATAGAATACGAAATTGCCGTTTTTACCGAAATGCCCGGCGATGAAGATGTCTCTAACGATACCTTCTACTACTACGTTAATAATATCCTCGCGCCACCGTACGCTCAAAACTTTGAAAAATGGAACGGTGGTTGGACGGTTATTACCGATCCGGCGTCGTTCAATCCGGCAAGTTGGGAATACGGTAACCCAAATGCACCCATTATTTCCAGCGCCGGTGAAGGCCAACGGGCGTGGGTGACCAACCTCGAAGGCACGGCCAACTGGGGCGAAACTTCGTTTATCCAATCCACTTGTTTTGATTTTTCCGACATCACCGCACCGCCAGCCGTATCTTTTTTAATTAACCACAGCGCAACCTCCGGAACAGATGGTTCATTTTTGGACTATTCTAAAGACAACGGCGCTACGTGGGTGCGCGTTGGTACATCGCCCAATACCGGTGCCAACTGGTACAATGCCCCCGATCCCGTAACTGGGTTGCAACTCCGGGCCTGGTCGGGTAATTCCGACGGCTGGAGACGCGCCCAACACCTCGTAACGGGGTTAAATGGCCTTAGCAATGTGATTTTCCGCTTTGGTTATGTGTCCAGTTTTGGCGTTGCTCAGGAAGGCGTAGGTATTGATGATTTTAAAGTGTTTGTACCCGTTTCCACCGATTTGGCGGCAGTAAAAGGCCGTACCCTCGGAGAAACAACGTTGTGCGGACAAATTAACGATAAGTTTATCCTGACGGCAGCCAACCTCGGTGGTGCTTCCATCCCGTCGGGTTATAAGTTGTTTTACTCCATCAACGGCGGAGCACCGGATTCCATCCAGATTACCAACAATACCCTTATCCCCGACGAAAATGTGAGCGGTAACTTTACCCAAACATTTGACTCCCGCGATGCTTTAATCGTTATCAAAGCGTGGGTTGTTGCCAACGGTGAATTGAATACGACCAACGACACCATCACCTACGTCATTGATCACCGCCCCACCGAGTTACCTTTGTTTGAAGACTTTGAAGCCGCCGAAGAAATACCGGCTGACTGGACAGCCGCAGGCAATGTACAGGTATCCGATGCACACGGTAATGTTTCCAACGTTATTTACAGTAATCTTTATTCCTTCAACCCAACATTCCGCATTGAATTGCCCCGTCATGGTGTCGTAGATGCCACCGACCTGATCCGCTTCGATTACCGTATTGTGGACTATTCTGGTATTAATGTGCCCACTATTTTGGGAGCCACCGATAAAATTGAAGTAAAAGTAAGTTCCGATTGTGGCAGTACATTCCAAACGATTGGCACCATAAACAGCACCAACCACGTAGTATCCAATCAGATGGCAAATGTGAGTTTGCCACTTTCCGCCTTTGTCAACGAAAGCATCATTGTTGCTTTTGAAGGTACCTGGGGCGCGGGTGACTACTACGTGGACATTGATAACATTAATATCGTGGCTTGCGGTAGCACCATGAATTTGTCTGCCGAAATTAAACCAACCGCCCCAACGGCCAGCAATGGTACCGCTACGGTAAACGTTGGAAACGGTAACCCGCCTTACACGTATAACTGGAGCAACGGACAAACAACCCAAACCGCCACTGGTCTCGGAGCGGGTTCTTACACGGTAACGGTACTGGACGCCAACAACTGTTCGGATACCCTCACCGTAGAAGTATTGGTAAACGGTATCAACGATGTAACGGGCATTACGCAATTTACCGTTCGTCCTAACCCAACCACCGGCCTGCTCTTTATGGACGTGCGTTTGGACAAAGACATGACCCTTCAGGCCGAAATGGTGAACTTGCTCGGTCAACAGGTATGGTCGGCGCAACCCGGCGAAACATCGGCCATGTCCGAAGTGATCAACATGTCGAATATGCCCGTTGGTATTTACATGTTGCGCGTGGTGGCCAATGGTCAGGTAAGCACTAAAAAAGTTATTTTAACGCGATAAAAGTCGCTTTTACGCATACAGCCTTGCAGGAAACCTTTCTGCAAGGCTGTTTTATTTTATTTTGAAAATGATATTAATTACCGGGGCAAACGGCCAATTGGGCGCGTGTTTTGCCCAAATTGCCCAAGAACGTGGCCTTCAACATTTGTTATTGGCCAATTCCACTTTGTTGAATATTACCGATAAAAAAGCCGTACGCGCTTTTTTTGAACAATATCCCACCATCGAATGGTGCATCAACTGCGCGGCTTATACCGCCGTGGATAAAGCCGAAACCGATGCCGTCGCCGCCCGAAAGGTCAACGTGGACGGCGCGCGCAACCTGGCCGAAATCTGCGCCGAAAAAAACGTTCCGCTCGTCCATTATTCCACCGATTACGTCTATCATTCGCGACAAAATACACCGTACAAAGAAACCGACCCGGTTAGCCCCAAAGGGGTATACGCCAAAACCAAACTTGCCGGTGAACGCGCCGCCCTGAAAGCCCACCCGACGGGGACAATGGTTATCCGGACATCGTGGGTGTACGCGGCGCACGGAAATAATTTTGTAAAAACCATGTTGCGGCTGGGAGCCGAACGCCCGGCGCTCAACGTGGTTTTTGACCAAACCGGGACGCCCACTTATGCCCCCGATTTGGCCGCCGCAACGTTGGAAATTATTGAAAAAATAACGCAAAACCCCGCGTTGAAAGATCAAATGGCTGGTATTTGGCATTATTCCAACGAAGGGGTAACGAGTTGGTACGACTTTGCCAAAGCCATTATGGAGATCAAACAACTGCCTTGCGCGGTGCAGCCCATTGAAAGCAGCCAATACCCAACACCCGCCCAGCGCCCGCCGTTTAGCGTGTTGAACAAAGCCAAAATTAAAAATACCTTTGGGGTAATAATTCCCCATTGGCGCGATAGTTTGAACCGGTGTTTGGAACAATTATAACGCCCGATATGGAGTATTTTACTTTAAAAAACATCGCGGAAGCCTTTTTCCCCGGAAAAACCGTAGCCCAATGCACGCCGCTCACGTCGGGTTTAATTAACGAAACCTGGCGTTTGGATTTGGCCGATAGCGAAGGGGCTTTTTTGGTGCAAAAAATCAATACCCGCATTTTTCCCGATGCCCGCGGATTAATGCAAAACCACGCGGCTGTTGCGGCGCATTTGCAAAAAAAATCTGATTTTTCGTTGTTTGTACCCATTCCCGTAGCTACGCCTCAGGGCGATTATTGTGTGGATGATTGGCGGGTGATGCCGTTTTTGAAAAACACGTACACGCCCGCGCATTTGCCCACGGCCGAAGAAGCCTACGAAGCGGCCCGGGCATACGGCCTGTTCCTGCGGGCACTCGCCGACCTCCCGATGGCCGATTGGCACCATCCGCTGCCCGGTTTTCACAATACCACCCGGCGTTACGAGCGATTCGAGGCCGCCGTGAACCGCGATCCGCTGGGGCGTTGCCGGGAAGTTAACCCGGAAATTCACCAATTGCAGGCGGCGCGGATGTATTACCGCCTCGTGGAAAGTTTGTTGGAAAAAAATATTTTGCCCCAATATGCGGTGCACAACGACACCAAAGCGGGTAATGTGCTTTTGTACCAAGGGACGGGCAAAGCGGCGGCGGTGATTGACTGGGATACCATTATGCCCGGTACCCCGCTTTCCGATTACGGCGATATGGTGCGTACTTTTGTTTCCAATTGTTACGAAGATGCGCCATTTGGCGAATTGGCCCTGCGAAAAGACGTGTGGGACGCCTTGGATACCGGATTTTTGGCCGCTACCGCCGATTTTTTGTCCGACGTAGAGCGATATCTTTTGCCTTTTGGGGCGTTGTGGATTGTGGGCGAACAAGCCCTGCGTTTTTTGACGGATTACATCGAAGGTGATGTGTATTACAAAACGGATTACCCGACGCATAACCTGGTTCGGGCGCGGAACCAATTGGCATTATTGCGCGAATTGCGGGCTTTTTATCGGTTATGAGCCACTAACCATTCTCCGATTCCCCTTTATTAACCAGCCAAAGCCCGGCCAATGTAATGGCGGTACCAATCACTTCGTAGATGCTGAGGGGTTCGTTGAGCCAAAGCCAGCCGATAAATACCGCCACTGCCGGATTAATATAGGTGTAAATGGACGATGCCGTGGCGCTGAGTTGTTTTAATACAAACATATACAACGAAAAAGCGACTGCCGACCCAAAGGTAATCAGATAAGCCGTTGCCAGCCAGCCGTGCCAATCGTGTTGGATGGTGTGGTTTTGGTCAAAAATCAGGCTCATCAAAAAGCCACCGATGCCACCGGCGGTAATTTGCATACCGGCGTTCATGATAGGTGAAACGTTGTTGTGGTTGTAACGTTTGGCCATAACGGTACCCAATGACCAGGTTAAACAGGAGCCAAAACACCCTAAAATGCCCAATCGGTATTGTGGATTGAGGAAATCGGCCCAGCCGTGGTTAAAAATAAAACCCAACCCGGCAAAACCCAGCAAAACACCCGCCATCGTGTACCGGCTGAGGCGTTCGCCTTTTTTGTGCCAAACCAGGTTAATCAGCAACACAATTACGGGCGTTAGTGCCCCGATGACCGCTGCCAACCCCGACGAAACGTACTGCATTCCGTAGGTGATAAAACCGTTGCCGCCAGTAATCATGCTCAGGCCGGTAAGGGCTTGCAGACCCACGTAACGGGGCGTAATATGCGCAGCCGACGATCGCCAGGCACCGCCCAATACGGCCATGAGCAGAATGAGTATTCCCGCTCCGGTTTGGCGGATACCCACCAAGAGGTAAGGTGGGAAATACGCAACGGCAATTTTAATGGCGGCGTAAGTAGTGCCCCAAATCAGGCAGATAAAGCCAAGCGCCACGTAAGCCCATTTTTTTTGCGTCATATTCATGCCACAAAGGAACTGAGATTTTGCCAGAAATTAAGTCATATTTAAAGTGATGACAACAAACAACAACACCGGCCGGGTTGTAGCCGTGAGCAAAAGCCCCATTCGGGTGGAGTTGCCTTCGGAGCCGTTTGTAGCGTTGGATCGGGTATAAACTGTTTGTAATTTTTCATACCTTCGCCCACAAAATGAACAGCGCATCCCGGCATGGAGCCGATAGCAAAAAAACAACAAGCGCTCGAGTAAAACATGGGCAAAAAAAAGAAAAAAAGGCAAATAAAAACCGGGTTGCCGCCCGAAACGTTGGTTTATACCGGAGACCGGGATGAAACGCCTTCGCTGGCGCGTACCATCATTTTCAACCCCGAAACCTTTAGTTCGATGGAGACCTACGCGCCCCAAATGGCGGTGATGGAGCAACATGTCTGGGTGGATGTGCGCAATATTTCGGACGTGGAATTTGTACGGATGGTGGGCGAACAATTTCAAATTCACCCGTTGGCGCTCGAAGATGTGGTGAATACCCATCAACGGGCTAAAATGGACGAATACGACAACGGCCTTTTTGTGGTGGTGCCCAATATTCACTACGACGAACGTTGGAACGAACTCCGGTTTGAGCAAATTTCTTTGTTTATTGGCAAAAATTCCCTGGTTACTTTTCAGGAAGACCCCGACGATACGCTGCATATACTGGGACAGCGTTTGCAGGAAAATGGTGGTCGAATGCGCAAAAAAGGGGTGGATTATTTGGCCTACGCCTGCATGGATACCATTATCGACAACTATTTTATTGCACTGGATGAAATAGAAACCACCATGCTTGAAATGGAAAACAGTATTTATCATTCCCACGAAGCGCATCCGCATTTTAAATCCCGCATTTTTAGCCTCAAACATATCCTTAACCAATTTCGACATAAAGTACAACCCCTGCGCGATGCCGTGGCCCGAATGAACCGCTCCGATTGCCCTTTTTTGCGCGACGGCGATATGGTCTATTTGCGCGATGTGGCCGACCATATTGCGCAGGTGCTGGACCAAATTGACAGTTTCAGGGATCAAATCATCAATATGGAGGCGCTTTACCACAGCGAAATTAGTAACCGCATGAACAATGTGATGAAACTGCTGACGGTGATCAGTACAATATTTATACCTTTGTCGTTTGTGGCCGGCGTGTACGGGATGAATTTTGAGCACATGCCCGAACTCAAATGGCATTATGGTTATTTTATGGTATTGGGCTTTATGTTGGTGAGTGCAATCAGCATGCTCGTTTGGTTTAAAATTAAAAAATGGATATAGCCGCATGTTGAAAGCATTTAAACAATTTCAACACTCCCTGTACGATTTGTCTTCGCTGCGCCGGGGTTTTACCTTTTGGGGCTTGCTGCTTACTGTTCTGGTATGCGGCTTTTTTGTTTGGCTCAAATACGGTACCTGGCTGGAGCACCCCAACGAAATTATGCTCGGGGGCGGTCAAGACGGGTTCAAAAACTACATGACCTCGGCCTGGCACGTACGCCACGACAGCAGTTACGTGCATTTTGGGGGCATGAACTACCCGTTTGGCGAACACGTGTTGTTTACCGATAACCAACCCATCATCAGCGCAATGATGCAATGGTGGAGCCATAACGTTAATGATTTGAGCAATAACGTTATCGGGACCATCAATACCATTCAGGTGGTGTCGTTGTTATTGGGTTGCGCGGTATTGTTTTTATTGTTTCGCAAACTGCACCTTCCGGTGTGGTACGCGGGCCTCGGAGCCATTATTTTGACGTTTTTAGCGCCGCAATACGCCCGTTTTCCGGGCCATTTTGGCTTGTCGCACACGTTTGTTATCCCGATGCTGTTGTATTGGTTGTGCCGATACGAAGAACGCGAAAGTCGGCGCTACCAAAGTTTGCACATTGGTTTTTTGGTGTGGTTTTCGGCGCAACTGCACTTTTATTACATGGCACTGGCGGCTTTGTTTATTACCTTGTACATTGGTATTCAGATCATCCGGGAGTTTAACCGCAGCAATATTTGGCGCCGCCTGAGTCATTGGGTCGTGATGGTCATTTTGCCGTTTGCGTTGCTCAATGTCTGGATACATTGGTCCAACTATGCGCCCGACCGGTCGAGTTATCCCTACGGATTTACGACCTATATCGGGATGTGGGAAGGGGTGTTTTTGCCCTACGATTTTATGCCGTTGCACCAGTGGATCAGTAAAAATATCATCAGAATCCGCGATGTAGAATTTGAAGCCAGAGCGTACGCCGGGGCCATTGCGTTTTTTTATACGTTGTGGTTGTTGTTTTCCGGGTTTAAGATGTTTGGTAAAAATTGGGACGATGCGGCTTACCACCGGGTGCACAAACATTATTTGCGCGGTATTTTCTTTGCGGTGTTCCTTTTGGTTTTGTTTGCCTGCGGTTTTCCGTACGCCATTAAGGGTATGCAATGGATGATTGACTACATGGGACCGTTGCGGCAGTTCCGGTCACAGGGGCGTTTTACGTGGGTGTATTTTTACGTCATTAACACCCTTATTTTTTACGGGGCCTGGAACTGGGGCCGTCGTTTTGAAGGGTTTGGCAAAAAAAAGGTGTTTTCGCAGTTTAAATACTTCATTTTATGGGTGCCACTGGTGGTATTGGCCTGGGAAGCCTATTTATTACAAACCTTAAAAGTAGTAGAAACCGGCCCCAACGTAGCGCTGAGAGAAGTGGCCGCCAAAGATGCCGATCATTGGCTCAATAAAGTTGATTTCAGCCCGTATCAGGCTCTGTTGCCTTTGCCGTATTACCACATTGGTTCAGAAAATATCTGGAAGGAATTTGATTCCAATCATTACCATTGGGCCACGGAAACGGCTTTCCACACGGGCGTACCCGACATGGGTGTAAACATGAGCCGGACCTCCATTGGCGAATTGGTGAAATCCATGCAATTCGTGTTGCCACCGGGTGAAATACCCAAAATTATCTCCGATTTTCCCGATAAACGCCCCATTGCGCTGTTTGTACACGCCGAAAAATGGGACATTGTCAAACGCGAACAACGGCATTTGGTGGAAAAAGCCACCTTGGTTTTTGAAAATAAAGACATTAAAATACTGCGCGTTGAACTCAACGATATCGTGGCCGCCTGCCGTGCTTACACCCAATCGGTCGCCGAAGAAATGAATACGCGGACGTTGTTCCCGCTACCCGGCAAACCGTGGCTGGCTACGGTTCCCGATGCGTCGGTGCAGCATATCACCTTTGATTCCATAACAACGACCCAATACCGTTTTAAAGGGAATGGCGCCTACAAAGGCATCATGAAAGACACGTTGGTAGTGTGGAACGCGCCCTTGCCCAAGGGGAATTATACGTTTAGTGCCTGGTTAAAAATTACCGAAGACATGGGCGCTACCCACGAAGTACACGCCGTGGAAAATGCCCTCAACGACGGACACGAAGTACACCATAGCCACGAAGGTTTGCGGTTTTACCTCAAACAAATCGTGGATGGATGGGGCCTGTTCGAAATCAATTTTGAAAATTATGAATCCGGTAAAACGCGCGTCTTTTTCCACAAAAAAGGCGTAAATGCACCTTATTTTGTGGATGAAATATTGATTAAACCCACCAATGTAGAATTATATCACCGGCAGAATGGGCAAATTATGCGTAACAATTACTGGTACGATATTAGTGATGAACGATAAGTGAAAAGCGTGTCCCGATACGGGCGAACGCTTCACTTATCGTTATTGACTGTACCCTAAAGTCCTTTTTCGCGGCACCAGAACAAATAATCTGTTTTGGGGAAAGCCGTGATGCCCGCTTGTCGGCCCATCGTAATTAACTGGCCACGGTGCATCGTTTGGTGGTTAAACAGATGATGCAACATATTACCCGGGTTCAGATTACTGGGCGTTGGGTTGCTCAGCAATGTGTATTCAACGGGTGTTTGTAGCCAATTTTCATCTTTTTCGTGCACCAAATCAACGAGCCGCTGCGAGGTAATGAGCAATTGCTGAAATACGTCTTCGGTGGTTCCGGTAAAGTCGTTTTGCGGAAAACGCGCGGGCGAAACACCCGTCATTCGATCCAGCCAACCGTGTTCTACGGCCCAAAGGTGCAGAAACGTCCGGTGAATGGACGGAAAACTCGATACAATTTCCCGGTGCAACTGTTCCTCTGAGCAAGTACGGAACAATTGAATCATGTGTGTATTTGCCCAGAGGTTGTAAGCGGCGTAATCTTTTAGCATGTTAGTCGCCTATTTTTTTAAACCAATTTCGCGCAAACGCTCGTCGAGGTATTCGCCCGCCGTAATGGGTGAGTAATGCAATGGGTTATCGGCCGTTACGCACGATTCGAGGCAGGTCAGGTCCATTTCGCTTTTGGGGTGCAAAAAGAACGGAATGCTCAAACGGGGCAAATGCCACTCTTCCCGGGGTGGGTTAACCACGCGGTGGGTGGTGCTTTTGAGGTAATTATTGGTCAGGCGTTGCAACATATCGCCCACATTAATTACAAATTCATCGGCTTCCGGCGATACGGCGACCCACTGGTTTTCGGAATTCAATAACTCCAAACCGCCCGCACTGGCCCCCACCAACAACGTAATCAGGTTAATATCTTCGTGTTGTTCGGCGCGGATGGCACTGGCCGGTTCCTGGGTAATGGGCGGGTAGTGAATGGAGCGCAAAATGGAATTGCCGTCCTTAATTTGGTCGCGGAAATAGTCTTTTCCCAAATCCAGATGCGTGGCAATGGCCTCTAACAGGTGATTGCCCGCCTGTTCAAAAGCGCGGTACAGGTCGCGGCCCAGTTGCACAAAATCCGGCACTTCCGTTACCGGTACGTTATCGGGATATTTGGCCTTCAGGGCGGCATCGGTGGTGTCAATTTCCTGCCCCAATTGGTAAAATTCCTTCAAATCGGCCACTTTACTTTGTTTTGCGTGTTCTTTGCCAAACGACGTATAACCGCGTTGGCCCGCCATTCCGGCTACTTCGTATTGTTTTTTTACGTCTACCGGCAACGCAAAAAACGCTTTTGAAGCCGCGTAAAAATCATCTACCAGTTGTTTGGGAACGCCGTGGTTTTTTACCGCCACAAAACCAACCTCGTGAAATGCTTTCGCCAAAGCCTCCACAAACGCCGCTTTTTCGTCCGCATTACCGTGAACGTATTGCGATAAATCTACCGTTGGTACACCTTTTTCTTTCATCATTTTATTTGTTATTATTTTGTTAGATATTGGATTGAAGACCGTAGACAAAAGACCTTAGAACACTCATCACTTTTCACTCATCACTCATCACTCTTCACTCTTCACTCTTCACTCTTCACTCTTCACTCTTCACTTACAAAAACTGCTCACCCCGCCCACATAACGCTCCACTACTTTAATATCGGTTGCGGTTTCTGCGCCTTTAAACCCGTTAATATCGCTGTCTTTGATGGTTTTAACGTAGGTTTCGCGGTATTTTTTGGCCAAAGGCAAATACGACCAATGCCATTTTTCCTCGTTGTAACCATAGGGCCGTGCTTCGCCCAGTGGGGTATAAGGTTGCCCAAATCCGTATTCGGCGGCGTGTTTAACGAGCCATTGATACACTTTGGCATGCGCGCCTTTACCTTCAAAAGCCGGGTTATTCAGGTCATTAACATCCAGATCCGTTCCCCAATGGTGGCGTGAACTGCCGGGCATGGACGAATATTCTAAAATTCGTTTGGCGCGCTCCACGGGGTCTTTGGTATCGGCGTAGCGGGTCCATTTGCCCTCCCAAATATTTTTTTGTTGTTCAAAAGTACGGGTTGACGATATAACGGTGAGCGAAATACCGTCTTTTTTTGCCGCTTCAAACATCTTTTTGTAAGCCTCAAACACCTCTTTTTGCAACATCATGCCGGGTTTGGTGGCGTAGGGTTTACCCACGGCCACAAAATCGGGGTGTTGGGCGGGATTAAAACGACCCGTCAGAAAATCGGTGGTGATTTCCGGGCTTGTAACGCCGGAACTGGTTTCCGTGCTCGAAACGGCGGTTGGTTCGGTGGTGGTGGTTACATTACCCGATGGCTCCGCCGAAAAACACGCCGTAAAGCCGAGGGTGATTACCAGAAATAGTTTTTGTGTCATGGTACAAATGATGGGGCAATCTACTTGAATGCCGTTTAGTTAATTCCCGCCGGCCTTTTTCATATCCTCGGCGGCTTTGTCTTCGCGGCCCATTGCTTTCCAAATGGTCGCCCGCGTTTGGTACCCCCGCTGAAAACCGGGGTTGATGGTCACGGCTTGGTTGGCATCTTCCAGGGCTTTTTCCCGGTCGCCCGACATCAGGTGGGCATTGGCGCGGTTAATGAGAATCATCGGTTTTACGGCGTCCGTCGAAATGGCCAATGCTTTGCTGAAATCTTCGATGGCCGGGGCGTATTGCTGGCCTTTAAAATAAATTTGGCCGCGATTCACCATCGCTTCCACGTAATTGGGATTCAGTTGCAGGGCCGCCGCGTAGTCTTTTAACGCCGCGTCAGTTTGGTTAATTTTATCGTTGGCCACCGCCCGGAAATAATGGGCTTCGGGCGATTTTGGCTCCAATTCAAGGCTTTTACTCAGGTCGGGAATGGCTTTTTCCGGTTGCCCGGTAATGACCAGACATTTGCCCCGGTTTAAAAATAATTTGGGCGACGAAAGGCCGGTTTTAATCGCATTGTCAAAATCGCTGTACGCTTCGGGGAATTTGCGCAATTCCAGGTATGCCTGCCCGCGACCATTGTACGCTTCAATCGTGGACGGATCGTATTTCAAGGCCGCCGAATAATGCGTTACGGCGGCATCAAAATTGCGTTCCAACAAACTATTGTAGGCCAAATTACATTGGCACAACGAGGATTCGGGCGTTTTATCCACGCAGTTTTTGAACAATTGAACGCCGTTGCTCCACACTTGTCCTTGTTGAATGGACAAAAACGCCAATACTGCCACGGCGCCTGCCAAAACACCGTTGCGCACCTTGCTTTCCATATTTTCGAGCAATAAAAACAACAACATCGCCACGCCAAGGATCGAAATATACGCGTAACGGTCGGACCGCAACTCGAAGTTACCCACCGTGCGGAACGGCAACATCACCGTCAGCGGCAACAGGTACAACCCGATGGCCAATAAATAATCGGGGCGGTAACGCAGGTATTTCCAAATCACATAAACCAAACCCGCCAACACCAATGGCGCAACAAGGTAGGTTACATCCCAACTGCCATTTTCTTTTACAAACGGATACGCCACCGAAAAGCCCAGCGGCGCCAGAATTTTTACGGGATAAAACAAAACCGTTTGGCAAATCATAAAAAAGCGGTCGGCCAAAGTAAACGCCGATGAAGACACCGCAATATCGTGCCCTTCCTCCGCACGCGTGGAGAAGGTATTTAAACCAAAATACAAAGATGCCGCGAAAAAAGGCAATTTTTCGAGCCAAAAAGCCCCGCTAAACAGGTCTTTACGGCGGTAGAGGTCCATTAATACCAGCACAAGAGGCAACGTAACCGCCGCTGATTTGGACAAACAAGCCGCAATAAACGCCAACAAAGCCAGTCCGTAGTGCAGTTTGCGGCTATTGTCGCGCCAATGCACCCACGCCAACAAAGCCGCCAGGTAAAACGTGGAAAACAGCACCGCCGACAAACCCGCCGCCCAACAAACGGCCTCGGCCTGAATGGGATGCACCGCAAATACCAGTGCGGCCCCCAGCGAAACCCAATGTTTGCCCGTGAGGCGATGCAGGGTAAAATAGGCCAAAATAGCGTTGATACCGTGCAACAACACGCCCAGCAGGTGGTAACCCCAGGCTTCCTGCCCGGAAATGGATTTCCCTACCCAATAGGCAATCCAGGTCAAGGGCGCAAACATACCCAGGTTTTGCCCGCTGAAAAAGCCGGATAAACTGGGATTTTGTAAGGCTTTATTGTACAAAATGGCCTTATCATCGTCGAAATAGACAAAATCGTTGCTGATGGTGCCGCCGTAGGCAACCATTGCTGCCGCAAACACACAAAGTGCCGCAACCCAGGGTTGTTCGAAGATATTATTAAATGCCGCAGTACCCGCCGATTCAGGCATAACGGGTTCGGGAACGGGCGGGGCTTGTTTTTTATTTTTTGACATCTACGTGATAGTTGGACCGTACAATTCAGCGCAAAAGTAGCATAAAGAATGCTAATTGAATAGGGCTTTGCCTACATTTGCCCGGTCTAAAGTGTATTATACTATGAAACAACGCGCTATTTCGGCCTTTTTCTTTGTGATTATTGTGGTGGGTGGCATTTTTGGCGGCTATTTGTCGTTTTTAGCCCTTTTTGGCGTCGTAACCGCCGGTTCGGCTTGGGAACTGATGAAACTGAGTTTTGATCCGCAAACCGATCATCTGGCATTCCGAAAATACGCCGGAACGGTTTTGGCCACGTTGCCCTTTCTCATCACGGGGGTACATTTTTTGTATCCCGGATTGGGAATTTTATCCACGCAGCACCATCCGTGGTTATTAACGGTGCTGGTATTGCTCCCTTTTTACGCGTTGTGGATGGTGGAATTGCTGCTCGCATCGGAGCGGCCGTTTACCAATATCGGTCATTTTTTGTTGGGGTTGGTGTACGTGGGTATTCCACTGGCCTTGCTGGTAGATATTGCCATGCCCAACGACCAATACGCGCCGCTGCGGGTATTTGGCATTTTGGTATTGAACTGGATGAACGATACTTTTGCTTATTTGACGGGATCAATGGTGGGCAAAACGCCGTTTTTTCCGCGCATTTCGCCCAAAAAAACCTGGGAAGGCACCCTCGGCGGCATCGTATGCACCGTTCTGATCGCCTGGGGCGTTTCGCATTATCTGACGGTTTACAGCCCGGCGCAATGGGTCGCTATTGCGGCTTGTGTAGCGGTATTTGGCACCATCGGCGATTTAATTGAGTCCATGCTCAAGCGCAGCGTGGGCGTAAAGGATTCGGGGAATATCATGCCCGGTCACGGCGGCTTTTTGGACCGTTTTGATTCGTTTGTGTTCCTGCTGCCGTTTGTTTGGTTGGTGTTGCGGATTTGGTAAATTTTACCAACAAAACACCCCACGCAAAGAAATCCCACATTTCCGCGCCAACCAATACGCCAACGGTAATTCCACCACCAACGACGTCACTACCCGGCTCCAGGCTGCGCTGTTGACCGAATTGTCCAGCGTTAGCGCAAGGCATAAAACGGTATTTCCGCCCACCAGCAACGCCATTAAAAAGAAAAAATACACCTGCGGACGGCCCAATCCGCGCAATACCTGCGGCAATAGCACTACAAAAGTACGCACCACACCGGCCACCGACAAGATGCGCAACACCGGCACCGCCGGCAGCCATTGTTCACCGTAGAGCGTAATAATAATGGTTTCGGCAAAAAGGCCCATTGCACCGTAGACCGGGAGCAGCACCAGCATCAATTGCCGCGATGCCCGCTCAAAAAACGCCTGAACAGCCGCCGAATCATCTTGCAGGCGGGCCGTTACCGGAAAAGCCACCTTGGTAATAATGCTGCTCAACTTGGTAATGGGCAGCAAATACAACGAAAAAGCCTGGTTATAAATCCCCAACGCCGCCGTACCCAGCCATTTACCCACCAATAATTTATCGGTGTAATGCACTGCCCCGTCGGTCCAACGGGCCGCCAGATCAAACAGACCCAGCCGCACCAACACCAGCGCATCGCGCAGCGGGGCCGGATGCCACCAGGGAATGTGCAAATGTTGCCGACCGTACCACCACGAACCCGCGCAAGCCGCCAATGTTTTCAGAACGTGGCTCCAGGCCATGGCCCAGGCCCCGTAACCGCGCACGGCCAAGGCCAACATGACCACAAAACCCAACCCGGATGCGATTAATTCGACCCGGGCCGCCTGGTCGAACCGCACGTTCCGAATCATCAGGCCGCCGTACTGCACCGCAAAAGGCATAAACAACAGCGGCACCGCGATAAATACGATTAAAGGGGCCACCTCCGGCGATTGGTACCAGGCACCTAACCAAGGCGCCGCCACCCCGCAAATGACCAAAATAACCGCGCCAATCCCGAAATTTAGCCACCCCAACACCGCCACTTGCCGCCCCTGAAGGTCTTTGGCCTGAATAACCGCCTGTCCCAAACCCGCTTCGGCAAAAGGGGACAAAAACGCAGCTACCGTCATGGCCAGCGCAAACAAACCCGCCTCGCGGGGACCAGCGAGCCGCGCAAACACCACCATTTGCACCATTTGCAGCGCGACCGTTCCTGCCGTCCCGATGGCCGACCATTTTATACCTTGTTTGTATTGTTGAAACACCGTGTTTACCGTTGCGAAAACCCGCCGTGCCCGCGCACCACAAGTCTGTTTTTTGTCAAAATTTTGAAAATGCTATTTTTATTTTGTCTAAATAAACGAATTTTGCGGCTGCAAAATGACCCGGATGCAAAAATGGTTGTTTTGTGGCTAAACGAACCACAATTTTGAACGCTAAATATTTTCGGAACAACATTCAACAAGGACTCGACGCGCTCAACCGGCCCGTTGCGATTGCGCCATTGGTGAGTTTCCGGATCTTGTTTGGCGCGGCAATGGTGTTCAGTGTGCTTCGGTTTTGGTACTTGGGCTGGATCGAAGACCATTTCCTCAACGCCCGTTTTACGTTCAAATATTACGGTTTCGAGTGGGTAGAAGTATTGTCGCCCAATGCTATGTACGTCCTGCACGCAGCCATGTTACTGGGCGCTTTGGGGATTTTATTCGGGTTGTTGTACCGTTTTTCGGCGGCTATTTTTTTCCTCACCTTCACGTACGTCGAACTGCTCGACCTCACGTACTACCTAAACCACTACTATTTTGTTAGTTTAGTGGCTTTTTGGCTGATTTGGGTGCCCGCCCACCGGCGTTTTTCAGTAGATGCGTGGCTTTGGCCCGGTCTTGCGAGCGCCACGACCCCGCAATGGCCCATTTTTTTGTTCAAAATCCAAATTGCGTTGGTGTACGTCTACGCGGGTTTGGCCAAAATCAACTACGCGTGGCTCATGGAAGCGATGCCTTTGCGCATTTGGTTACCGGCCAACGATACTTTGCCGGTTATTGGGCCGTTGATGACGCTGTCGTGGTTGCCCTGGGCGTTTAGTTGGGCGGGTATGTTGTACGATTGCACCATCGTTTTTTTCCTGCTGAATCACCGCGCCCGGCCGTGGGCGTATTTGGCCGTGGTGGCTTTTCACGCCATTACGGGGCTAATGTTCCAAATTGGCGTTTTTCCATTGGTTATGACCGGCGTGGTGTTGCTCTTTTTTTCGGAACAATGGCACGAAAAAGTGCTTGCTTTTTTGGGAAACCGCCCAACCACCACCGCCGCTACACACCGCCGTTTACCGCGTTGGGGAATGGCCGTTTTGGGGGCGTACCTGGCATTTCAGGTGTTGTTTCCGTGGCGTTATTTGTTGTACCCCGGCAATTTGTTCTGGACCGAAGAAGGTTACCGTTTTTCGTGGCGCGTGATGTTGATGGAAAAAGCCGGTACCGCCACTTTTTTTGTAAAAGACCGCCAAACGGGCCGCGAAGGCGTGGTGAACAACGGCGAATTTTTGTGCGCCCACCAGGAAAAACAAATGGCCATGCAGCCGGATATGATTTTACAATTCGCGCATTTTTTGGCCGATTTTTACACGCGAAATGGGGTTAAAAACCCCGTTGTTCGCGCCGAAGTATATGTTACCCTCAATGGTCGCCCCGGTCAATTACTCATTGATCCCCAACTCGACCTCACCACCATCCGGGATTCCTGGAGGCCCAAAAACTGGATTTTACCACATCATGATGACAAATAAAAATACCCTTATCGCCGCTGGTTGGCTCTTGTTGCTGCCCTTGGCCGCTGCCGCCCAACAAACGGATTCTCTGGCTACCCAACAACTGAAATCGGTGGATATTAAAGCCGCGCAGGATGGTCTGCAACGGTTGCGGGCGGTGGAAGGATTGGCCATTTATGAAGGTAAAAAAAGTGAAGTGGTGCAGGTAAGTGCCCTTACGGCCAACCTCGCCACCAACAATGCCCGGCAGGTATTTGCCAAAGTGGCGGGGTTAAATATTTGGGAAAGCGACGGGGCCGGTTTGCAATTGGGCGTGGGTGGTCGCGGTCTTAGTCCCAACCGAACCTCCAATTTTAATACCCGCCAAAACGGCTACGACATCAGTGCGGATGCGCTGGGTTACCCCGAAAGTTATTACACCCCGCCCGCCGAAGCCCTCGAACGCATCGAGGTGGTGCGCGGCGCGGCTTCGTTGCAATACGGTACGCAATTTGGCGGCCTGCTCAATTTTATCATCCGGCAGCCCGGGGGCGACCGCCCGGTAGCGTACGTGGGCCGCCAAACGGTGGGTTCGTTTGGTTTATTCAGCAGTTTTAACAGCCTGCGCGGCTCGGTGAACGACGGAAAACTGGAATACCACACCTTTTTTCAGCGCAAACAGGGCAATGGCTGGCGCACCAACGGCGGTTTTGAACTCAACAATGGCTACGCCGATGTGCATTACCACATCACGCCGCGCCTGTCGCTGGATGTTGAATACACCGGCATGAATTATCAGGCGCAGCAGCCCGGCGGCCTCACCGATGCGTTGTTTGAGCAGGACCCGCGCCGTTCGTACCGCGACCGCAACTGGTTTCGCGTGGAATGGAACCTGGCGATGGTGGGTTTGGAATACGAAATTTCCGATTTTACCAAAATCAACATCCGCAATTTTGCTTTGCGCGCCAAAAGGTTGGCTTTGGGCAATTTGTCGCCCGCCAATAACATTGATTTTGGCCAAAACCGCGACTTTATCAACGGGCAATTTGTGAACAACGGCAGCGAAATTCGCCTGCTCCACCGCTACCGCACCGGCGAACGCGACCATACATTGCTCGCTGGGGTGCGCGCTTACAAAGGCACTACCGTTGCCCGACAAGGCGAAGCCAACAACGGTACCGGCCCCGATTTTTATTTTTTAAACCCCGAAAACGTCGAAAAATCGGATTATACCTTCCCCAATTACAATTACGCGGCTTTTGTGGAGAATATCTTTTTTATTTCGCCGCGACTCACCATCACGCCGGGTTTGCGGTGGGAATACATTGATACTAAAGCGTCGGGGTATTACAAACAGCGCGTTTTTGATTTTGCGGGCAACCTCATTTCCGAAACCCGCCAGGAGGAAACCCTCGACCGCCAACGGGCGTTTTTGTTGTTTGGAACCGGTGTTTCCTGGAAACCCAACGCCGGGTACGAGTGGTACGCCAATTTTTCGCAAAACTACCGCGCCATCAATTTCACCGATTTGCGCATTGATAACCCCAATGGCCGCGTGGATCCCGATATCCGGGACGAACGGGGCTACACCGCCGACCTCGGTTTTCGGACCCGCCGCAACCGCTGGCTCAACGCCGATATTACCGCCTTTTACATGGCTTACAGCGACCGAATTGGGTTGTTGCTGCGCGCCGATCAGCCGCCGCTCTACAACGATTATCGCCTGCGGACCAATATTGCCGATTCCCGGAACATCGGGATTGAATCGTTTGTGGAAGCGCATATTTGGAAAAAATTAGCCCCCCGCGATTCGTTAAACCGCCTGTCGGTATTCGTCAACCTCGCGCTGGTAGATGCCCGTTATATCAATACCGACGACAATAGTATCCGCAACAAACGGGTGGAACAAGCCCCACCGGTGTTGTTCCGCACGGGCCTGACCTACGGACGCGGAGCGTTTCGCGCGTCATTCAACTACGCCTGGACGGCCCGCCACTTCACCGATGCCACCAACGCCGTGCGCACGGCTTCCGGGGTAAATGGCCAAATTCCCGCTTATGCCGTTGCCGATTTTGGCGCTGCCTGGTGCTGGAAACGCTTCACCCTCGAAGCCAATTGCAATAACCTGTTCAATACCATGTATTTTACCCGCCGCGCCGAAGCCTATCCGGGACCGGGTATCATTCCCGCCGACGGTCGCAGCGTCTCGGTGACGCTGGAAGTGCGGTTGTAAACACCACCGTTTACCTTCAAAGGGATTTTGTGCGAAATCGCCCCGGGCAGCGGTAGTGTTGGCGGGGCCAAGCCTGTTTCTGAGCCAGCAACCCGTCACCGAGCGATGTAATTTGGCGCAAATGTGCTATTTTGCCCGTTAAACGGGCTGGTCAACAACATCGTCATCCCAATTTGCTTCGCAACAGAAGGCTTTTTTGACAAGAAAAAAACCTTTTTTCAGAAAAAAATCCTTTTGAATGGAGCGATTCAAAATTTTATTCTGATTTTCAAAACCCCACCGCAAATTCTTTAATAAACCATAAATATCACCTTATTTTTGCGACTTCGTGCCAACAGACAAATGCTGCCCGAACGGGGTTGTTCAACACCCGGCAAGGACGCTGAAAATGGCATTTTCTTTCACTAATCACCTTACTTTTATTATCATTCTATACATGAAGAATCTTATACTTTTTGGTCCTCCGGGTTCGGGAAAAGGCACACAAGCGGAGCGTTTGATTGAAAAATACGGTCTTGTCCACATCAGTACGGGCGATTTGTTCCGCTATGAAATGGGTAATAACACGCCGTTGGGCCTGCAAGCCAAAGCCTATATGGCCGAAGGTCGTTTGGTACCGGATGAAGTAACCATTGGCATGTTGCGCAACAAGGTAGAAATGCACCCGGAAGCCACCGGGTTTATTTTCGACGGCTTCCCGCGTACTATTCCGCAGGCCGAAGCATTGGATCGTTTATTGGCCGATATGGGTACCGAAATTGCCGGATTAATCGCCCTGGATGTTGATGAAGAAGAAATTGTTACCCGTATCCTCAACCGGGGTAAATCATCGGGTCGCCCCGACGACAACGACGAAAGTATCATTCGCAACCGGATCACCGTGTACAAAGAACAAACAACCCCCGTTTTTGACTACTACGCCGAACTCGGCAAAAGCCACAGCATTGCGGGTGTAGGTTCCATTGATGATATTTTTGAGCGCTTGTGCAGCACCATTGACCAACTTTAATTTTTTATGAAGGTACACTTCTACCTGCGTTACAGCACCAAATTTGGTGAAAACCTCGTTATAGTCCTCGATCACCATGGGCAGGTGCAACACCATCCCATGCAATATGTCAATCAGGAATTTTGGCATTTTGCCCTCGATATTACGGATAAAAAGCCCTCCGGGGCCATTAAATACCAGTACGAACTGCATAGTACCGGCAAACTCCCGCTCAACGACTGGGAGTGGGAACGCACCATTGACCTGGCGCAGCACACCAAAGGCGACGTTCAGGTGGTAGATACCTGGAGCGATGGCGGGGCGTACGAACACGCTTTTGCCACCCAACCGTTTAAAGATATTTTTTTTAAACCGGATGGCGACACCGCCAAGGTCAAACAAATTGCCAAATACACCCATGAATTTCGCGCCAAAGCCCCTTTGCTGCGGGCGGGTGAACGCCTCTGTCTCATTGGGTCGGGGCATGGTCTGCACGACTGGAGCGTTACCCAACCCA
Organism: Chitinophagales bacterium; assembly: GCA_013298845.1. Taxonomy (GTDB): domain Bacteria; phylum Bacteroidota; class Bacteroidia; order Chitinophagales; family Saprospiraceae; genus M3007. The sequence goes on along the minus strand of JAAFJN010000001.1, from coordinate 167,734 downwards.
TTCTGATGAACCGCAGCGGCGATTGGTGGATTGCCCGCGCCGACCTCAGCCACGACGATTTTCCGCTGGCGTACAAATACGGCGTATGGAGCGAAACGACCAAACAGTTCCTGCGTTTTGAAAGCGGCGACAACCGCACCCTTTATTTTGCCGGAGATGCCGCCAATGCCGTTGTTTTGCACGATGGTTTTGTGCGTTTGCCCAATACCGGGTTCAAAGGAGCGGGTGTGGCCATACCGGTGTTTAGTTTGCGCACCAATAACAGTTACGGCACCGGCGAATTTACCGACCTCAAAGTGTTGACCGATTGGGCGGCGTCCATTGGCATGAAATTGTTGCAATTGTTGCCCGTGAACGATACTTCGGCCACCGGAACCTGGACGGACTCGTACCCGTACGCGGCCGTTTCGGCGTTTGCGCTGCACCCTTTGTATGTAAATGTAAAGGCCGTTGCCGGTAAAAAACACGCCGCGCTGCTGAAGGATTTTGACAAAAAACAAAAAACGCTAAATAGCCTCGAAGCGGTGGATTACGAAGCCGTTATGGAGGAAAAAGCCAAAGCCATGCGTTTGTTGTACGCCGAATTGGGCGAATCAACGCTGAGTGACAAGGCTTTTTTGGCTTATTTTGGAGAAAACAAACATTGGTTGGTGCCGTACGCCGTGTTTACCTGGTTAAAAGAACAAAACGGCACCTCCGATTTTACGCAGTGGAAAAAATACAGCGTTTATCAACAAAAAGACATTGACGGGTTGACCAAACCGGGGGCAAAATCGTACCGCGACATTGCTTTCCATTATTTTGTGCAATGGCATTTGCACCTGCAACTCAAAGAAGCCACCGATTATGCCCACGCGAAAGGTTTGGTGCTGAAGGGAGATATTCCCATCGGTATTTATCGCTATTCCTGCGATGCCTGGGTGGCCCCCGAACTCTACAACATGAGTCGGCAGGCGGGTGCTCCCCCCGATGATTTTGCGGCCACGGGTCAAAACTGGGGTTTCCCAACGTACAATTGGGACCGTATGAAAGCCGATGGTTTTGCGTGGTGGCGGCAGCGTTTTGAGCAAATGAGCCTTTATTTCGACGCTTTCCGAATTGACCATATTTTGGGTTTTTTCCGCATTTGGAGTATTCCGCTGGATTCGATTGAAGGTATTTTGGGTCGTTTTGTGCCCGCCATTCCCGTGCGCGAGCAGGAATTTTGGCAAATGGGCATTGGTTTTAACCGAGATCGTTTTTGCAAACCTTATATCTCCGAACGCGTACTGTGGGAAACCTTTGGCGACGATGTGCCCCATATTCGCCCGTTCCTGCAAGTGCAAACCGGTACCAACCAATACGAATTTAAGCCGGAATTTAACTCCCAGCGCAAGATCCAGGCCTGGATGGACCAACAACCGGCATCTGAATTGAACGTCCAACTCCGCGATGGTTTGTTTAGCCTGTTGGCCAACGTGATTTTGCTGGAAGATGAGCAGGGCGGTTTGCATTTCCGTTTTGGCATTGACAAAATCAGCAGTTTCCGCCATTTGGATGATTCGATAAAATCCAAAATCAACGGCCTGTACCTGGATTATTTTTTCCGTCGGCAAGACGATTTTTGGCAACGGGAAGCGATGGAAAAACTACCCGCGCTGAAACGGGCCACCCGAATGTTGATCTGCGGCGAAGACCTGGGCATGGTTCCCGCCTGCGTCCCCGATGTGATGCGCGACCTGGGTATTTTATCGCTGGAAATCCAGCGGATGCCCAAAAAAATTGGATCGGCCTTTTTCCACCCCAAAGACAGCCCTTATCTGGCGGTGGTAACGCCTTCTACCCACGATATGAGCACCATTCGCGGCTGGTGGGAAGAAGACCGTTCGCTCACCCAACGGTTTTACAACGAACAATTGCAGGGCGAAGGCGACGCGCCGTTTTTCTGCGAACCGTGGATTAATCGCTCCATCGTGGAACAGCATATTTTTTCGCCCGCCATGTGGAGTATTTTCCAATTGCAGGATTTGATGGGTATTGACGGCGATTTGCGCCGCGAAAATCCCAACGACGAACGTATTAACGTACCGGCCAATCCCAAACACTATTGGCAGTACCGCATGCACCTGACTTTGGAAGAATTAGCAAAAAAAGATAGTTTTAACGCCGACCTGAGCGAAATGCTTCAGAAAAGCGGGAGAAAGTGAAGAGTGAAAAGTGAATAGTGTATAGTGAAAAGTGGGGTTTTTACAACTTTGCACAATACACTCTTCACTATTCATTTTTCACTATTCATTTTTCACTATTCACTCTTCACTAAAAAAAATGGTTTTTAACAGCGTTACATTCCTCGTTTTTGCCCTGATTTTTTTCGCGTTGTACTTCAACACACGCGGAAGGGTACGGACGTGGGTGTGTTTGCTGGCCAGTTATTTGTTTTATGGGTGGTGGGATTGGCGTTTTTTATCGCTGATTGTGTTTTCGACGGTGATGGACTGGTGGTTTGGGGTCTGGATTGCCCGCATGGACGCGCCGGACGATACCCGCCAACAAATTAATTCCGGGAGCGCGGTATTGCGCTTTTTTGGCGACTTGGCCGAACGCGCCACGGCACTGGGTTGGAACCGAAAAACGGTACTCACCTTTAGTATGGTGATGAACTTGGGTTTTTTGGGCTTTTTTAAATACACCAACTTTTTTATCGAGTCGTTTGCGGCCCTGGTGCGCAGTTTGGGGATGCAGCCCTCCAACGTGACGTTGCACATTATTTTGCCCGTGGGTATTTCCTTTTACACGTTTCAAAGCATGTCGTACACCATTGACGTGTACCGGAAAGAGATCAAATGGGAGCCGTCGTTGCTGAAATTTGCCACGTTTATTGCGCTTTTCCCCCAATTGGTCGCTGGTCCCATTGTGCGCGCTTCGGATTTTTTGTACCAAATGTCGGAAGACAAAAAATTGGATATGCAGCGGATTTATTCCGGTTTGGGACGGGTTTTGTGGGGTTTTTTTAAAAAAGTAGCCGTTGCCGATTCTTTAGCACCATTTGTGGACCAGGTATTTCAGGCACCGCATACGTTTTCGGCGGCGCATTTAACGGTGGGCGTGGTGTTTTATTCCTTCCAGATTTATTGTGACTTTTCGGGGTACTCGGACATTGCCATCGGGTTAGCCCGGATGATGGGCTACGATTTTCCCGAAAACTTCCGAACGCCGTATTTTTCCAAAAGTTTTTCGGAATTCTGGACGCGTTGGCACATTTCGTTGTCGTCGTGGTTACGCGATTACCTGTACATTCCGCTGGGCGGCAACCGCAACGGCAAAATGGGCACGTACCGCAACAATATGCTCACCATGTTGCTGGGTGGCTTGTGGCACGGTGCCAACTGGGCCTTTGTGTTTTGGGGCTTTTTGCACGGTCTTTTCCTCATTGCGCAACGTATTGTGGCCCCCCTTTGGCTGCGGTTGGCCAATCGCTTGTTGCTTCCCCGTTGGGTGCGAACGGGCATCAGCATTGCGGTGGTGTACGTGCTGACGCTGATTGCCTGGGTGTATTTCCGCGCCGGTAGCATTGGTTTGGCGGGTGGCGATAGTTTTGGCACGGCGAATACGATTTTAGGAACCATTGCCCGGGGAGCCGACTTTTCGCCGGGGTCTATTATCAATAAATTTCAGGTGATTAAGGGTGGGATTTTACTCGTTATTTTGCTGGCGGTAGAAATAAGTAACCCCGTAGTGCGCTGGAACCCGATTCAAACGGCGCGTCCGTACGTGCGGTGGGCGATTTTTGCGGTACTTCTTTGGTTGATTGCGTTGTTTGGTACTTTTGGCTCCAACGCGTTTATTTATTTCCAGTTTTAAGACAGTTGCCAACTACCATTTTGGGTCAAATGTCCAAATTTAACACGTTGGAAAAATAATTGGGGCTTTTAAATGTAAAATTTGTCTTTATATTTGCCCTAAATTTATTTTTATGAGAAAAACACTTCTACTCACCTTCGCGCTCCTGTCATGCTATTCCTGCATTTTAGCGCAACAATTCAACGAACAACCCGGATTTATTGTCACCACCACGGGTGACACGCTCAAGGGTTTTATTAAAGACCGCGATATTATCGAAAAAACAGTGCAATTCCGGGTGCCCAGTGCCGGTAACAGCACCGCTTATTCGCCCAATCAGTTGCGTTCTTTTGGTTTTAACAAAGGGTCTTTTTACCATTCCGTTGATTTCCCGGCCACGGATACCACCATCGAGCAACAATTTATCCAATGTTTCGTGGATGGATACCTGAGTTTGTATTACCGCAACCGCGTGTTTTATGTATCCAAAAACAAGGGTGCTTTGGCCAAAATGGAAAAAAACGACGTGATTGACCAATCTCGGCTTCGGAAAGATAACCGCTACCAAAAAGTATTGGAATACCTCACCGCCGATTGCCCTTCTATCGCTCCCGCTGTGCGCCGAACGGAATTTAATTCTGAAAGCCTTAGCAATCTGGTTGCTTCGTACAATACCTGTAAAACGGGTGTTGCCGGACCCAAAATACCGCGTAAAAAGTGGTATATTCCGCAATTGGGGGCCAAAGCGGGCGTTGGGTTAACCCGGTTTTCGAGTAGAGGTAATTCGGTGCTGAAACTGTATGAGTTTAACACCGAAATGAACTATTCCGGCGGACTGATTTTTAATTTTAACATCAACAATAAATTTTCCTTTCAACCGGAATTATTGGTGGTTTCAAAGACTTCAACGGGAACCCGAACCATTTTCAACACCACACGAACGTACACCTTCGATTTATTGTGTTTACAAGTCCCGCTAATGGGTTATTATCACCTGCCTACCCAAAAACTGCGCCCATTTGTGGGGGGCGGCCTGGTGTATGGTTATCTTTTGGACAAAAAACAAACCGAAAGCACCACGTGGGCATACCTCGGCGACGATGAAATGGGGTTCCGGCTCAGCGCGGGTACTTCTTTGTTTTCCCGGAAAAAATCGGCCATTAGTTTGGAATACAGTTTTGAACAAACGCTACTCAACCGCCTCATTGTTTCTTACAAAGTATTCACCCATGTTCATTATTTGTGGGTGAAGTATAAATTCTAAAACTATTACACTTATGAGACAAATCATAATCTCAGGGCTATTATTAGCTCTTTTTGCTTCTTGCTCTTCTAAAAACAAAGAAGAAGACATTACTACGACGGACCTGCTTGTACAGGGAAAATGGACCATGTACCACGAGTATTACAAAGCCGCCGATGGTTCTTACGAGGAACTGAGTCCAGCCTGCCTCCAGGATGATGAATGGGAATTTAATACGGAAAAGTCCCTCACTTTTGGCCCCGGTACTTTGTTGTGTGTTCCCGACGAACCCGCCCCGGAGTTACTTACCGCTAATTGGTTATTGGAAAACGACGATAAACGGCTCGTGGTAGTTTACCCATTTGACGAAGCCCGTTACCAAATTACCAGTATCAGCCAAAACGAACTGATATTGGACGAGGTGGCAGCCGGTACATTGACTGAAACTGGTGCAAGAATCATCCTAAACCGTTAATACCATGCGCGCACTTTTTTTCATCGCAGCCTTGTTGTGCCTGTGGGGTTGTAAAAAAACCTATGAGTTCGCCGGCACAGTGTACGATGCCACAACGGGTAAACCATTGGCCGGAGCCGATTGTGGACTCACCATGATACATGAAACCTCCAGAGGCGGGGAATTGGTGCCGGGTTCAAAAGTCAGAACCGACAGTACCGGTACTTTTTACCTTTTTGGGGAGTCCAAAAAAGCCGACAGTGGTTATTTACAGGTGTATAAATTTGGTTTTATCACCTATAAACGCTGGTTTGAAGGTGGCGGAACGCTGAACGACGATATTTACATGTATAAAATGGACTCTTATTTGGAGATGTCATTTACCAATACCTCCACAACCGAAACTCGCCGGGCTTATTACGGACTCAATTATGACCCTTTGGGAAGTGTACTTACCTGTAACGCTACCCCCTGTGCACCCACGGTTGGACCCGGACAAACTAAAAAAGTGGTAGATGTTGTTCCCGGAGGGTTGGACGTAAATATTTATTGGCTGGACAGATGGTTTGATGATGCTGGAACTATAGATAAAGATGTCAATATTACCAAAGTATTCTGCACACGCGGCGATACGACCAGAATCACCATTCCGTTTTAAACACGATATCCGCCGTTGTTGCGCCCCTTGGCGCAGCAGCGGCGGGTTTAAAACCGCTTAAACGCCCGAAAAAAGCGGTCGGGCAACTCCTGGCGGCAGGCCAATTGGTAATCCTGAAACGAGCAGGGAATCAGGCGGTGGCGCTGGTGTTTTCGTTTAATATCCACGGGCACCTGCAACCACCAGCGACCGCTGAGGGTGCTTTTCCAAAACGTCAGTTGGTGGTTAAATTCGGGTAAATCCACCACGTATTCGGTTAGTCCTTTTACGCTGGCGGGGTAATCGCCTTTGCGGTTAAAAAAGCCGTCGAGAAAATACCACACCAATTGCGCCGTGGCCTGGGCGGTAATCCCGCCGGGGTCGTTGCCGGTTTCCAGGCCATAAACCCCAAACGAGGTTAATTTGTCGCTCATGCCCGCGTAACGCGTCAGTTGGCAGGCTTCTTCCAAAAAAAAGCCCGACACCGAAGGGTTTTGTACCCCCGGTGCTTCGCAATTTTTTAAAGCATTGAGGTGAAAACTCAACAAATCTGCGTCGCGGAGAATGGGTTCGGCTTCTTCCAGGGCCGTGCGGGTGCGCCCCAAACGGAACAACTCAAAATGGTTTTTGTCCATCATTTTTTGCACCTTTTCGGGCAATAAATGGGCTTGCGCCCCAATCAGGGCGTAATGGAACAACATCGGGTGACCGGCATCGAGCAAGGGTGCGCCGGTGCTGCCGCTGCGAAACAGTTCGTCAATCACCGTCCAGTTCACCACGGCTTTGGCCTCCTGGTAGGCGAGAAACTGCGCCTTGGCCCAATCGTGGTGGTGCCCAATCAGAATGGGCAATACTTTACCCGTAATCAATTCATACACCACCGAAACAATCTGCGTGGTGTCGGCTTTTCGGATATTACCCAAATCCGCAATAGCGCCTTTGGAAAAAGACGCGCTAAAACCGTACAGTACTTTGCGCACGGCATCCGCCGAGGTATCGTCGAGACCCACGAGGGCAATTTTTACTTTTTTAAGATCGGGAAAATCTTTTTGGAACAATACAGCCTGCTGCCCAATGCAGCCTTCGGCGCATTGTTCGGCTGCGTCAACGACCGATGGGGGTAAAGGTTTGAGCCAGTTCTGGAGCATTAATTTTTCGCAATGAATAGACTTAACAACATGCCCGCTTTGGCCGCCCATTGTTTGACCATAAATTTTGCGGCTTTTGGGGAGAAAAAACCTTCTTTTTTGCGGACTTTGTGCAAATGTACGCTGTTTACCGTCCACCGAACGGCATAATCGTAATATTTGCGCGGATATTCCCTTTTAAAATCCAAATCGCGGTCGGTGCGTTGCTCCCACGTTTTATCCGTGTGAATGGTCGTTTCCATTTCTTCGTACAAAGAAGTGCCCTTAATCGGGTACGCCACCGTGATGGTAAACAGGTCGGGATCGGCATCTTGCAAATGAAAAATGGTTTCGCGAATATCGGCCTCGGTTTCGCCCGGATATCCTAACATGATAAACGTACCGGTTTGGATACCGGCGCGTTTGGCACTTTTGAGCATTTCGCGCACGTGCAGCACATCCACGCGGCGGTCCATGGCATCAATCACTTTCTGGGAACCACTTTCGGCGCCAATCCAGTCCCGAAAACAACCGGCTTCGCGCAAAACGGCAATTACGTCGTCGGTGAGGCGGTCGGCGCGGGTAATGCACTCAAATTGCACCATAACGTTGCGTGCGCGCAATTCGTCGCGGAAGGCTTCGAGCCATTTGTGGCTGACGGTAAATACATCATCCACGAACCAAATCAAATCAAAGGAATAACGGGCCTGTAACGCCACAATTTCGTCCACCACGTGGGCGGGTGAACGCCGACGGTAACTTTGACCATACACGGCGGTACTGCACCATTTGCAGGTATAAGGGCAACCGCGTTGGGTACTTATACTCACCGCGCTGTGGCCGTGGGCTTTTTTCCAGGCGTCGAGGTAATCTTCGAGGTGGATTTTTTCACGAGCGGGTAAAGGCAATTCGTCCAAGGAGCGCAATTTAGTGCGGGCCGTGGTTTTAAACACCGAGCCATCGGCCAATAAATAGGCGATTCCGGGAATATTGGGCCATTGTTCGGGCGAAAAACCCGTTTGGGCAACCTCCAGCAAGGTTTGTTCCCCTTCGCCAATGACAATCAGGTGTGCACCCGCGTCGAGGTATTCCTGGGTATTGTGGGTTACATCGGGGCCGCCGAGAACGATCAGCGTTCCGGCGGTATCGGGGTGGGTGCGCAGCCAGTCCATAATCCTGATGATATTGAGTTTGGTCATCAGGTTGGTGTACAGGGCGACAATCGCTGGTTTTTGGGTTAAAATACGTTCTTGTAACGCTTCTATCCTCGAAAAAGTCGTATCAAACACGTCGGTTTCCACGCCGTGCTGCTCCAACCACGCCGCAATGTACAAGATACCCAGGGGTGGGTATGGTTTCATAATGAGTTGCTCCCTGGGGTCGTCGTGCAAAAAATAGCCGTGGGTGAGTAGGACTTGCATGGTGGTTGGTTAGTAGGACTTGGCCGAAGTAACGTAGTACATATCGAGCATACCCTTGTTTTTGGCGGCAATTTTTCCCCGGTTCATCCACTCGAATTCGTATTTTGCCAAGCCGTAAGCCGTTTCACTCACGTTAACGCGGCCTGGTTCGCAGGACTCTTCCATTCGGGCGGCAGTATTCACCGTATCGCCCCAAATATCGTAGGCGAATTTTTTAGCTCCCACGACTCCGGCCACTACGGCTCCGGTGTGAATACCGCAGCGTGCGTCGAAATAAGGCAGGTTTTGCGTTTGGCGCTCGGCTTTGAGGTGTAACAAAAAGTCCTGAATTTCGAGGGCGGCTTTAATCATATCCGAAGGGCTGGCGTTCATGTCTGAAAGACCACTGGCACAGATATAAGCGTCGCCCACGGTTTTTATTTTTTCAATTTTGTATTTGCTGATAATCCGGTCGAAGTTGGAGAAACAATAATCCAGTTCATCTACCAATGCTTCCGGCGTCAGGCGTTCGGAAACGTGGGTAAAACCGGTAAAATCAATGAACATAACCGTTGCCTGTTCGTACTTGCGGGCTGCTACTTTGTTCCGGCTTTTGAGTTCCTGAGCAATGGCGGGTGGCAGGATATTGAGCAACAAAGCGTCGCTTTTTTTCTGTTCGCCCTCAATTTGAACATTTTTTTGGGTTAATTCGTCGGCCATGCGGCGTTTGGCGCGGTATCGGGCGTAAAAAGACCCGGCGAGGATAATCGCTAAACCAATCAAACCACCCAGCAACAACTGAATATAACGTTGGCGCTCTTCTTTTAATTCGGCCTCGGCGATGCGCGTTTGTTGGGCCTGTAACTGGCGTTCTTGTTGGGCCAGCAGCATCGAATCGGCCATTTGTTCTTGGGTAAGATTGGCCAAAAGGCGCACTTTGGTCCGTACCAACGAATCGGAACGGAGTTTTTGCTGCGCGATAGTGGTAATTTCCTGGTCTTTTTTAGAGATTTCGGATTGGATTTTGAGCGCTTCCTGCTTGAGTTGTTCTTCGCTTTGTTTAAAATTATTGGCCTGCGCCTGCGTACTACCGCTGATACGCGCCAGTTCTTCCTTCAATCGGGCATTTTCGCTTTCGAGGGAACTGAGTTGGGCCGAGAGCCGGGCGTTGGCATCACCGCCAGAGGCGCTGCGTCCGGTGTTTTCCCGAAGATAATTGATGGTTTCTTTGGCCCATTTCAACTCTTCCTTGGTATTGCCGTCTTTTCGGGCAATTTCCTGCAATTTTTCGGCCGAATTAAAAGCAATATCGCGCAAACCATAGTTGCGTGAAGTATTCCAGGCCCAGTTAAAGCGGCTGGCGGCGTCTTTGTTTTTGCGCGCCCGCATGAGGGCATCTGCGCTGAGGTAAATGGATTCTGCCTCGCGGCGTTTTTCGCCCAGTTCGGAGGCCAGCAGGCTGGACCGATGCGCGAAATCGGCGGCTTTAGTGGGGTTAGAAGCCAAATTTTTCTCGGCTATCTGGTAGCAGAGATTCATTTTTTCGCTTTTTGATTGCGATTTATCCAATTTGCGCTCTAACTCGGCCGACGACTGCGCGGTTAAAGACACGGTTGCAAGGACACAAAGCAAAAAAAGTGTGATTTTATTCAACATACTAAAGACGTACAAAATCGGATTTTCAGGATAAAACATACGAGTACAAGCGAAGGTTTGTTTTGCTAAAGTGCTAACCCCACTTTACCCGTTATGCTTATTAAAGGGCAAAAGTGAAGATTTATTTCAAAAGTGTGCTAATTTATTCTCCATAAATGGCATAAAATGTTAAAATAGTTCTCATCGTGGGCCATAATTGGATTTTTTGTGCGGGAATAAAATAAATTTTTTGTTTCAAAATAAAAAGTTTTATTTTTGCGCTACTTTTCTAATTTTAGCCATTTTTGGGGCAAAATAGTTTCAAAATGCTTTAAAAAGGAAAAACAACAAATCACTTTTCACATTTAAACATTTTAAGTTATGCGGATTCTAAAACTTGCGTTGTACACCATTGGTACATTAACCTTGCTTTATTTGGCGCTTTGTGCTTTTTCACCCGCCACGTTTTCGGCCAGCCAGTCCATCTCCATCAATGCCGGAACCCACGAGGTATTCCCGTTGGTCACCGATTTTAAACACTGGGACAAGTGGAGCCAATGGAAAAAGAGCGACCCCGATATGACCAATGTGGTAGAGGGAACACCCGGCACCGTGGGCCACAAACAAACCTGGAAAAGCAAAAAAGAAGGCGACGGCATCCAGGATATTATTGAACTAAAGGACAATAGTTATATCAAAATGGGGCTTTATCTCGTTCCCGACAACCCCAAAGACGTTAACTATTCGGATTGGTACTTTACGGGTGACAGCACCAAAACCGAGGTAAAATGGAACATGACCAGTGCTACCATTCCGTTTCCCGGGCGCGGCATTGTTAGACTTTTGGGAATTGAAAAAACGTTAAACGAATATTTTGCCAAAAGTCTGGCCAATTTGAAAGCAGTAGCCGAACGATAAATCGCCCCTTGTCAGCCCCTTCTCGCGTACCATCCACGGGCAGTATTTGCCCTTGACAGAGATTGCCCGTGGAAAACTTTTAGCAAAAAAATTTGGCAGGATTTCTGTATTATACTTACTTTGGCCTTCTTTTATTGAAATCATAAAGACCCATGGAATTTGGTACGCATCATTCCAACGACGCCGAAGCAGGAGGTGAAAACCGTCGTTGGAAATTCAGAGACTTAAAAATATACGCTTCTACCGAGTGGTTAGCCGATAATAAAAAAAAGTACAGGCAGGTATTTGACCGTCTGGAAACCTCTTATGTGTACGCCGAATTGTCTTTTCACAATAAAATGTTCGATGTAGAAGACTGGGAAGTAAACGTAGAACTCCGTTGTTATTCCATTAAAAAGCAACGAAAAGAAATTTGTGTACTGCCGTTTCGGCGCAAAGTGAGCAAATTTGACGCAGTTGGCTATATCCGCGAAGGTTGGGGAAATAAACAAGAAGGTATTTTTTGGAAACGCGGCCAATATTGTTGGGAAGCGTGGATTGAAAACGAAAAAGTAGGTTCCAAGATATTTTACATTGAAGATGCGGTACGACCACTCACCAAAAGTGATAATCCGTACTGTCAACTTGCCGGTTTGAAAATGTACGAAGGCCCCTACGACGATGTGCCGGAATTTGAACGCCAGTACCTGCGCCGTTTCAACGGGGAAGAAACCCGCTACGTATATGCCGAAGTACTACTCCAGAATCGCTTGCTTTCCCGCCAATGGAATTGTGAACTTTTTATCAAGTTCTACAATGACGCGCGCGAAATGAAAGGGCAGGTAGTCCGGCTCCACAAAGTAGAAAAAGGGGACGAAACCATCCGGCTTACTGCAGGTTGGGGCAGTAACGTTAAAGGCTCGTGGCGCACGGACCGCTACACGGCCGAAATCATTTTTATGGACCAAATCCTGGGGGTTATGCCCTTTGAGGTGGATGATTATTGGGAAGAAGGGGCCAACAGTGTATGGCTCCCCGACAAAGGTATGGCTCTTGTCGAACCCGAATCGGTGGAAGATGCCGAAACATTTGAGGGTGTAATGGTTAAATTAGACGCCCTTATTGGGCTGTCGGATATTAAATTTAAAGTCCGCGAACACGCTCAATATATACAGTTCCTCCAATTGCGAAAAGAACGGGGGTTCGCCGAAAAAGACGGCATCAACGTGCACTCGGTTTTTGTGGGGAACCCGGGAACGGGCAAAACGACCGTTGCCAAAATGATGGGCCGGTTGTACAAAAAAATGGGACTGCTCTCCAAAGGACACGTACACGAAGTAGATCGCTCGGATATTGTGGGTGAATACATCGGCCAAACGGCACCCAAAATGAAAGAAGCCATCGAAAGTGCGCGGGGCGGGGTACTTTTTATTGACGAAGCCTACGCGCTTAGCCGCTCGCCGGAAGACAACAAAGACTTTGGGCGCGAAGCCGTGGAGGTTTTGGTGCGTGAATTATCCAACGGGCCCGGCGATCTGGCCATTATTGTTGCTGGTTATCCCAAAGAGATGAAAACCTTTTTGGATTCTAACCCCGGCCTTCGCAGTCGTTTTAAACTTACTTTTGAGTTTCAGGATTATCTTCCGCAGGAGCTTTGTGACATTGCCAAATACGCCGCCGAAGAAAAGGAAATCAACCTCTCGGAAGATGCCACCGAACTGCTCAACGAAGTGATTACGGATGCATATCGCCGCCGTGACCGCAGTTTTGGCAACGCGCGTTACGTGTATGATTTGGTGGACAAAGCCAAAATTCAACTGGGCCTTCGTTTAATGGAACAACCAAATGTGCGCCTGTTGCAACAGGAGTCCCTCATGACGGTTACCCGCCAGGATGTAGAGCGCGTGCAACGCGAAACCCGCCGCCCATTGCCCAATATCCCCATTGATGAAAAACAGTTGGCCACCGCCATGCACGAACTGGATAGCCTCATTGGTATGCAAAATATCAAAAAGGACATTACGGAATTGGCCAATCTGGTGCGTTTTTACCGTGAATCCGGCAAAAATGTACTGGGACGCTTCTACCTGCATACGGTGTTAATTGGAAACCCGGGTACGGGTAAAACCACCGTTGCGCGTATTTTGGCTAAAATTTATAAAGCCCTGGGTGTACTGGAGCGCGGTCATACCGTAGAAACCGATCGTCAGGGGCTTGTTGCCGGGTTTGTGGGCCAAACGGCCACTAAAACCGCCGAAAAAGTGGAAGAATCGCTGGGTGGTGTTCTGTTTATTGACGAAGCCTACGCACTTACGTCCAACGGCCGGGGCCAACAGACTGATTTTGGCGATGAGGCTATTCAAACATTGCTTAAACGCATGGAAGACCATCGCGGGGAGTTTTTTGTATTCGTGGCCGGTTATCCCGAAAATATGGATAACTTCCTCAAAGCCAATCCCGGTCTGGCGAGTCGTTTTGACAAAATGTTGCGTTTTGAAGACTATACCCCCGACGAGTTACTCGAAATTGCGTTGTACATGTTCCGTCAGGAAGAATACCGCGTTGCCGAAGACGCCCGCGAATACCTGGGCCGTTACCTGAGTTTCTTGTATGAGTACCGTGATAAATATTTTGGCAATGCGCGTACCGTTCGGCAAGTAGTGATGGAAGCGATCAAAAATCAAAATTTGCGGGTTTCCATGAATCCGGGAGAATACGACCACCACGATATTGTTTTAAACGACGTGGCATCGTTTACGTTTGATAAAGAAAAGTTAGTAGTTTATCAGCGGCGCGGCATTGGTTTTTAGCAATAAAAAAGGGGTTACTGTAAGACAACAGCAGCCCCTTTTTTATTATTATTGATTCCCTTTTTGTTCTTCCAGTAGCCGTTTAATATCTTCCATAAAGCGGGTTACTTCCTCTGGGTCGGTTCCGTCACAGAAAGAGCGTACATAGCGGTTTTTATCCACCAGAATGAGCCGTCCGGAGTGGTCAAAACCACCGGGTGCATCCGGGTTTACTGTGGCTACGCTGAAGTAATCATCGGCAATCCCGTAAATAGCATCGTGGTCGCCAGTAACCAGGTGCCAGCGTTTGGCGTCAATGCCCAATTTCTTGGCGTATTGCTTCAAAGCGGGCACCGTATCGTGTTTAGTATCAATGGAATGAGAAAGGAGCAGTAAATTTGGTTCTGCTGCAAATTGATCGTACACCCGTTTGGCCTGCGCTTTTACCTTGGGGCAAATGGTTGGACAGTGAATAAAGAAAAAATCCACCACGTAGGCTTTGCCGGCAAACGTTGCGTTGGTTACCAATTGACTATCCTGGTCCACAAAACTAAATTCGGGTACTTTGGGGTAAATAGTGTCGCCGCTGGCCGACACATCGCGGTTACCTAAAATGGGCAAGGGGCCTTTTTTCTCGGGAATACAAGCCGAAAAAATCAACACCAACAAGCCAAAAAAAGAGATATATCTAAGCATGATTTTTATGTTTTTTTAGATCAGACAAAGGTATAACAAAAGCCGCCCTGCAACGTTCGCAGGGCGGCCAAAAAGAAAGGATGAGCTAACAAGTTTATTTATTTTAAAGCCACCGCATGACCTAATTCATAAGAAAGAGAAGGTTTCAGACGGTCAGCGGCTTGGACCAACATATCGGAATCAAGCGGAAATGGTACCGGGCGATTTCCAATTCGGCAACGGCTATCGTCACTCAACGCACGGGCATCACCGTTAAAAGTAGAAGCATAGTGTTCGAACAAAATTTCAGTAGCCAATGGTCGTGAATCCAAGCGGTCTTTGCTGTCGGCATCATAAATGTCCACGAAACCAGCCAAACGGGCGGCTTTACTTTGGTGCACCTCGATTACCTGGGCGCGGGCAATAATGAAACGATCATATTTAATGTCGTTACCTAACGAATCTTTTTTAACGTTGCCCTTGTTATCGTAAGCGTATTCCCAGCCATCTTTCACGCGTTTTTCGTCGGTGTAAGAGCGTTCGTGGATACGTTCGGGAGAAATATCAATATTGTCAAGGCGGAAAATGGCCTTGTAATCATACTGAACTCCGGTCTCGTTTTCAAAATGATAACGACGCCATTTGGTGTCCAAGTCTTTTTTGCTAATGGCCAAAACGCGATCATCAAAGCCGATGGGCAAAATGCGGCCGGTTTCGTTGCGAATTTCAAATAAAATATGAACTATACCGCTGCGTTCGGCTTCGCGTTTTAAAGCGTCTTTGTTTTTGTAGTTGCGGAAATAGTCCTGTTCCAACTCTTCCAGTAAATAGTAGGCTTCACGAGCGGCCGCTTTATTGCCATTGCGTGCCAATTCCATTTTTGCATTGGCTTTGTTATAAACGTATTCAGCGGCGTTAGTACGGCTTTCCAATTCCAATTTTTCGATATTGACAAAGAGGAATTTAGCGTCGTAGCCTTTTTCGCTTTTTAAAGGAATTAAAGGATACACAAGGTTTTGGCGATCCAGAATACGGAGGTGGATTTTATGAATACGCTCCCAGTTCGCGGGTTGATTTTCGGCCACTAAAGCATCGGCGGCGCGCATATCCCGTTCGGTGGCTTTTTGAAAGGCAATTTCGAGGCCCTTTACCAAATCATCGGATTTCTTTTTACGACCCGACAACTTATCAACGCAAAAATCAATGGCCCCGTCGTAGTCGCCGTTCTCAACGTATTTTTGAGCAGTACGGCAACTGGTTGTGGTAAAAAGAGCAACAATAATAGCAGCGAAAAAAAGATTAAAGCGTAGCATGGCGTATTTCGTTTTAATAAAAAGGAAGTTCTTTCCCCTTCAATGATTTATACCGCAATATTGCCGTCTAAATCACATGCGCCGCCACTAAAAAATGTTAGGGTGTTTTTAAAATATGTTAAAACCCTAAACGGTTTGTGAACATTAGGTAAGCATTATGTTAATCGGGACTATTTCCCCTGATTTTTCTAATAAATGCGCTTTTTTGATAAAATTATTGACCTGCATCAGCCTGTTCTGCCCGAACCTCAAGCACTATTGGTAAAGATACACCCAAGAGTGTTATAATTTCTTCATTGGTAGCGTTGGGCTTGGATTTTATGTAATTACGTATGATTTCTTTTTCGCGTTCATTACCCCCCATTTCCTTACCGATTTCTACTCCCATTTCCTTACCGATTTCCTTACCGATTTCCATACCACGTTTCGTGAGTTCATTCTCTAAATTTTGCAAACGCCATCGTTCACTCATCTCACGGGCGAGCGCGATACTGAGTTGGGCATGACGTTCGGGATCTAACCCACGCGTATCCAATTCCTCGAGGGCTGATTTAAGCCAAGGTTCTTCCATAAAATCCGGTTTTTGCTCGCCTGATTTTTCTAATAAATGCGCTTCTTTCATAGTGTAAACCAGTTTATCCAAATCTGTAATGCAATCTTCGGGTTTTTTGTTGAATTTTTCTAGTTCTACTACCGGAAAAGTAGTGCACTCATCCATAATTACACCGTTTTCATCTCTCATTTGGCCAATACGATGGTAATTCGGATCAGGAAACAGGCTGTAACCCAATATAGCAATACAGTATATTTTAGGTAAGCCATTAAATGTAAGGTTTCCTTTGCGAATGTGAATATTCATCCGCGCAGCCTCGTAGAACTTCAACCGCTGTATTATATGACGCATGTAGCCCCATTGCATCTCTACAATGAATACATTTCCTCTTTCGTCGCGACAACTTAAATCGAGCACCCCGCCCCGGCTCTCTTCGGTGGCCCCTTCAATTGTATTTTTTTCAAACCACACCTCTTCAATTGGGATGGTACTATTGATGAGGGCTTGTAATGCCTTTCTTAAAAAAAGTGTTTTCTTTTCGTTGCCAAAGGTAACTTTAAAACCGTAATCCGAAAAAAACGGGATGTAGGTCGGTAGACTTTGTGGTAGGTTCTCCATGATATTGTATTTTTAATTGTGGCGCAAATTTAAAACATTTTGCGTTTTTAAAAATAAAAAATACAACATTTTATTTTACGAGGTTGTGGGCTGCCATTTCCAACGTTTATGGCTCCAAAGCCAGTTCTCCGGCTGTTGACGAATATCCTGCTCCATTTTTGTCATAAACAACTGTGTCACTTCGCCCGGCTGGGTAAGAGCAGGTTCGATGCATACTTCCGAAAAAGTCAGATGATAATGCCCCCGTTTTATCCGTTGAATGGAATACATCAGAACCGGGTAATTATTATTGACGGCTATTTGTTCTGTTCCGGGCAAACAAGCAGTGATTTGACCAAAAAACGTGGCAGTAATGGAGGTTTTCCGGTTTGATGGAATTTGATCAGATATTAGAATAAACACTGTGGGTTGGCCCCGAAACTCCTCCACCGAAGCAAAAGTATCTTTCATGCTCTTCAAAATCATGTGCCCGTCGCGGGAACGATTATTAAAAAACCAGCGGTCGGTGTAAATATTGCTCAATGGCTTATACACCCCGATGGTTTTACCGTGTATCCCGCCGGCAATTGTAATTACGCCCCATTCCCAATTATTATAATGTCCACCCGCCAGCACGACTGAACGCCCTGCATCAAGGTGCTGATTGACTAACTCGTAATTATCGTATGTGTAGCGCCGCTTTATTTCATCCAGCGAAAGGGTGGTCCCTTTGAGCGATTCTACAATGATGTCCGATAGGTTTCGGTACGAAGCGCGAGCGATACGCGCTAATTCCTGCGGTGTCAGGTCAGGGAAACAGCGTTTTAAGTTATCCATCACCACCTTACGGCGATATCCGATGACGCTGTGTAACAAAAAAGCGATACCATCGGATAATATGTACAAAGCGCGGAATGGAACAAACCGAAACAATTCAATAAATCCCCTTGTAAACAGGTATTGTATGTATTTGAGCATTTTAGTCTTTTAAAGTCTTGTGGAGTGGCACCTCCGTTGCGGCATCTTCTTGTTTAATTTTTTGACAGCCATAACCAGGCAGTTTCTTTTTGGCCGGAATAAGCCGCAATTTGAGCAAAAACAACGAGTCCCAACAGACCTGCCAACAGAGCCACCGGAATTAACCATTGGCGACTACTATTGACAGGGCCAGTCGGGACTCCCTTTTCTATATCATTAACTACGTTGTAAAAGTTTATCGTTTACTTTACTGTATTCGTGTTTTTTACAGGTTTTGTTTCTTCAATTCACTAACGGCGTAATCGGCAGCGCGGGCAGTAAGTGCCATATAAGTCAACGACGGGTTAACGTTTGACGCTGATGTCATGCACGCACCGTCGGTAACAAACACGTTTTTGCACTCGTGCACTTGGTTCCACTTGTTCAAAATAGAATCCTTTACGCTGTGTCCCATGCGGGCAGTACCCATTTCGTGGATAGCCATGCCGGGATAAGAACCATTGTCGTACGTTCTTACATTTTTAAATCCGGCGGCTTCGAGCATTTCTGCCGCGTCGTTGGCCATGTCTTTGCGCATTTTCATTTCGTTCTCTTTAAACTCGGCGTTGAAGAGCAAAGTGGGTTGCCCCCATTTATCTTTAACATCTTTGTTGAGTTTAACGTAATTGTCGAAATAAGGCAAACATTCGCCAAACCCCGTCATACCCATGCTCCAGGGGCCGGGCTCGCTGGCTGCATCTTTTAAATTGGCCCCAAAGCCCATTTCTGCAACCAACCGTTGCCACCCTTGGCGACTGGCACCACCCTGATAGCCAAATCCCCTTACGTAATCGCGTTTATCAGCACCAACATTTCGATAGCGAGGAATGTAAATACCATTTGGGCGACGACCAAAAATATACTTATCCTGATCACCCTCCCAGATACCACTTGCACCAGTGCGGAAGTGGTGATCCATCAGATAATGCCCCAAAACGCCGCTGGAGTTACCTAAGCCATTGGGGAATTGGGCTGAAATTGAATTCAACAGAATCCAGGTTGATCCAATGGCCGAGGCGCATACAAAAATAATTTTCGCTTTATATTCGTGCTGTTCACCCGTAAGCGCATCTATGACCAATACACCTTTGGCTTTACCTTTTTTCTGATCGTAGATAATGGAGTTTACAATAGAGTGGGTACGCACCGTGAGGCGTCCGGTTGCTTTTGCGGCGGGTAACGTCGAGGACTGCGTACTAAAATAACCACTGTACGGACAACCACGAGAGCAAAGGTTACGGTACTGACAGTTGGTGCGGCCTTTGTGGGGCTGCGTCAGGTTCGCTACGCGACCGATGGTTAGGTGACGACCTTTGAAATTGGATTCAATACCCCGTTTCAAGTGTTTCTCTACAACATTTAGTTCCATTGGTGGCAATAAGTTACCATCGGGAAATTCCGGGATGCCCAGGTTTTCACCCGAAATACCGGCGTGTGCTTCTGCGTAATCGTACCACGGTTTAATTTCATCGTAACGGATGGGCCAATCGGTACCAAAGCCATCTTTTAGGTTGGCCTCGAAATCATTGGGGCTGAGCCGGTATGATTGACGCCCCCACATAATACTTTTCCCCCCCACAATATCGGGACGGAACCAGTCAAAACGTTTGTTCTCGGCGTAAGGAGCATCAATATCCTTAAACCAATAGTGTTTATTTTCTTCGTTGTAGGGGTAATCGCGTTGTAAATAGGGGTGCTCAGCGCGTTCTTGCGCAGTGATACGACCGCGGTGTTCAAATTCCCACGGGGATTTAGTGGCTGTTTCGTAGCCAGTAATATGCTCCAGCGGTTTGCCGCGTTCAAGCATCACCACTTTTAAACCCTTTTCGGTTAATTCTTTGGCCGCCCAGCCACCAGAAACACCGGAGCCAATCACAATAGCATCATAAGTGCGTTTTTTCATAATAATACGTTGTAGCAAATTCAGGGGGCAATTTTAAAACTATTTACCGATTAATAGAGGGATTTCGGGTTTTAATTTTCTAAACTTAAAATTTTTCTAAAAAAGCAACACAATTAAAAAGGACTGCACCATATTTGCCTTTCCTTAGAGGCATAAATAAACGTTCAAACATCTAAAATACAAGATATGCTATCTGTTTCTCGCCGCGACGCTATTAAAAAAGTGGCCATCATGATTGGTGGTTCACTCGCTTTACCCGATGTGTTAAAAGCATGGGGTAATCTTACGGTTGAAAATCCTAACTTTTCGTTCCTTCCGGCAGATGAACAACTGATTGCCGATATTGCCGAAACAATTATCCCGGCAACGGCTACACCCGGAGCGAAAGGCGTGGATGCGCCTAAATTTATTCAAAAAATTGTGGGCGATTGCTTCGAACCTGCCCAACGCGACACCTTCATGAAGGGCATCGCTGATGTGGATGCTTACGCTAAGAAAAACTTTGGTGGAAAAGGTTTTTCGGCTTGCACTGCCGCTCAACAGGTAGAAATATTGCAACACTTTGAAAAAGAACACCACGCCGATAAAAGCGGCAAACCTTGGTGGAATACCATGAAAAGCCTCACCATGACGGGCTTTTTTACCTCCGAAGTGGGCTGCACCCAAGTTCTTCGTTATGAACCCGTTCCGGGGCGTTACGATGGGAGTTTTCCTTACAAAAAAGGAGACAGAGCCTGGGCTAATTAAGCAATAACTACTGCTTATACATCCTTTTAGCGCGACTAACCTGGTACCCTATACCAAGTTAGTCGCGTTTTATTTCCCCCTTTTTATAACGCTCAAAAGCGTTTTTGACACTTTTATTACACAACATTTGACCTTGATCCCAAAATAATTTACCGTACCCCTTGCATAGTTCATTCATCGCCTATATCTTTGCAGCGAAAATTCGCTAAAACAAAATTCATTTCGAACCATGTCAGCAACACTCGAAGCAACAGATATATTAAAAGGCGGTGAATTCCTCATCCGCGACAGCCAACCGGAAGATATTTTTATCCCCGAAGAATTAACCGAAGAACAATTGATGGTCCGCCAAATGACCGTTGATTTCTTGGAGCAGGAGGTAAAACCGGTTGCCCACAGAATTGAAAAACTTGAACCAGGTCTCACCCCTTCTCTTCTGGTACGTGCTGGTGAGTTGGGTTTGCTTGGTGCCCACATGCCCGCCGAATACGGTGGAACGGAGTTAGATACCAATACCAATACCGTTATTTCCGATGTGATGGGTCCGGCGGGTTCATTTTTGGTGTCTTTCGCGGCTCATACCGGAATTGGGATGTTGCCCATCTTGTATTTTGGCACTGAAGAACAAAAACAAAAATACCTGCCCCGCCTGATTTCGGGCGAACTCAAGGCCGCTTATTGCCTCACCGAACCGGGCAGTGGCTCCGATGCTCTGAACGCCAAATCGCGCGCCGACCTGAGCGCCGATGGTACTCACTACATCATCAACGGCCAAAAAATGTGGATTTCCAACGCAGGCTTTGCCGATGTGTTTATCGTATTCGCGCAAATTAACGGCGATAAATTCACCGGATTTATCGTTGACCGCGACGCACCGGGGCTGACCTTGGGTGCCGAAGAAGATAAAATGGGTATCAAAGGGTCATCTACCCGTCAGGTGTTCTTCGAAAATATGAAAGTACCCGCCGAGAATGTTTTGGGTGAAATTGGAAAAGGCCACCTCATTGCGTTCAACGCGTTAAATATCGGTCGTTACAAACTTGGTGCCATGTGCGCCGGGGCCGGCCGTACCATTACTACCTCAGCCGTTCAATATGCCAACGAGCGCCACCAATTTGGTCAACCCATTGGATCTTTTGGCGCTATTCAGTTTAAATTGGCCGAAATGGCCATCCGTACTTTTGCCGCAGAAAGCGTCTCATATCGAATTTCCCAACTGTTACATGAAAAGAAAGAAGCCGGGTCTGCCGCCGGTAAATCTTTCGGACAAGCCACGCTGGAATCCGCCGAAGAGTATGCCATCGAATGTTCTATTATCAAAATTCTGGGTTCAGAAGTGGTAGATTATTGCGTGGACGAAAACGTGCAGGTACACGGAGGTATTGGCTTCAGCGAAGAGTATTCCGCAGCCCGCGCCTACCGCGACAGCCGTATCAATCGTATTTACGAAGGAACAAATGAAATTAACCGTCTTTTGATGGTGGATCAGTTGTTCAAGCGCGCCCTGAAAGGTCAATTAGATATCGTAAGCCCCGCCTGGGCAGTACAAAAGGAGTTGGCGTCTATGCCTTCGATGGAACGCCTCGAAGGTGAGTATGCCGAAGAAACCAAAGCCATCAGCGATTTCAAAAAAATCATTCTGATGACGGCGGGTGGCGCGGCAAAAATGCAAATGGACGGTAAACTCAACCTCAAAGACGAGCAGGAAATTTTGATGAACTGCGCGGATATGATGATTGATCTTTTCGCCGCCGAATCCATGTTGCTGCGGATTCAAAAAATTAGCCAACGCCCCGATAAGGCGCAACCAATGGAGGTCTATAACGCTATGTTGCAGGTGTTTTTCCACGACGCAACCGCTCGCATGACCAAAAATGCGACCGATGCCATTGCGTCTTTTGCGGAAGGTGACCTTTTAAAAACCTTCCTCATGGGCGTAAAACGCTACACCAAATACCCGGCGGTAAACGTAAAAGAAAAACGCCGCGTGGTAGCCGATGTTTTGCGTTCGGCCAATGGCTGGTGTTTTTAAACGTTAGATTAAAACAAGTGTGAAATACAAGCCCGTTTACCGCAGTTAGCAGTAAACGGGCTTTTTTATTGGACTAAATATTTTAATTACATCAACGAATCTACCGCCGATAAAAAGGCTCCGGCTTTAATTTTAGTTTCTTTTAATTCACTTTCCGGGTCCGATTCGTACAACAAAGTCGCGCCCGCGCAAAAAGACAATAACCCGTCGCGAATATGCGCCGTGCGAATGGTAATTGCGGTGTTCACGTCGCCATTAAACAACAACCAACCAATGCAGCCGCCGTAATAACCCCGCGTGTGTTTTTCAATTTTTTCAATGTAGTGCATGGCCGCAATTTTGGGTGCTCCGGTGAGTGTACCGGCGTTGAGACTCGCAATCAAAGCGTCAAAACCCGTGTAGCGATCCTCCAAAATGCCGCCCACCTGCGAAACCGTGTGCGTCACGTGGCTGTATTTTTCAATAATACGGTAATGGTCAATTTCGATGCCGGGTTTACATATCCGCGCCAAATCGTTGCGACCCAGGTCAATCAACATGTCTAATTCCGAATTTTCCTTGGGCGAATTCAGCAATTCCATCATCAGGCGGTGATCTTCGATGGGATTATCCGAGCGACGGATACTGCCGCTGATGGGCCGCAAGGTGGCGCGGCCGTCTTCGTAGCGGAGCATGAGTTCCGGACTTGCACCCAGCAAAACTTCATTGCCAAAATCAAAATAAAACAGATACGGGCTGGGGTTAATTTTGCGGTATCGGGCGTACAGGGGCAACATATCACCTTCGACCCGCATGGTTTGTTTGCGGCACAAAACAATTTCGAGCAGTTCGCCCTCGTTGCACAAACGGATGCCGGTGTCTACCTGCTGCATAAACGTAGCATCGTCGGGTTGCGAAATGGTGTTGGCAAACGTTGGGGCTGGCAACTGTAATGCCCGGTCCCCTACGGCCATACCGGCTTCTACTTGGGCTTTTACCGTTTTTTCGGCCAGGGCTGTTTCTTCCGCCGTGGCGCGGGTCACGTACAAGGTGAAATCTTTGGTGAGGTGATTGAACAACAAGACATTATCGAACAAAAACAAGTGAAAATCCGGCTCCGGGCAGGGTTTATGGTGTTCAATGTCTTCAAAAAGATACACAAAACGGTAACCCAACGCCCCGTACAAACCCATAAAATTCTTTTCGGGGTGCGCAAAATGCGCAAGCATCCGACGCAGGGGTTGGGCGATATTTTGGCGGTTGAGCCGTTCCTCTTCCGGGCCGTAAAAGGGCGTTTTGGGAATAACCAAATCAAAACCCTGCGCGGTTTCCATTTCGAGGAAATCGGCAAATTCGCGCCGGATAAATTCAAAAAACGGCGCGCCCCGTTCTTGCAGCAATTTTACCTGAAGCCGGTCTTCCTTGCCGGTGAGTTCAAGCGTGGGATCAATACCAATGAGCGACATACGGCTGCTTTTGTCCACTGCCGAGGCACTTTCAAACAAGCAGGATGCTCCCTGGTGGCGCAATGCGGCGTATAATTCTAAGGCTTCACAATACGGAAGTCGGGTTGCGGATGTATGCATGGGATAATTTTGTATCATTGTACTGTTACGATGATGCAAAGGTAGGCTCCTTTTTCTTTTTGGCGACTTTTTTTTTCCAATTTTTTTAAATGGTTTGGTAAAACGGGCAAAAAACAATGTCTCCGAATAATACATCCGGCCTGATTGACGTTGGTATATCCGCCATCAAAGAACAGGTAGGCGAACGGCTGTTCGATCGTTTTGTAGAACACGAATTAAAAGAACTCGATACTTTTAAAGAATTTGTGTTGTCGCGTTGAGCCAGACAGAAGACAACAGACATTAGACAAAAGACACTGGACATGCAAATCTGGTGGCTATTGGGCTAATTCATTTAAAAAAGAAGGGGCTGTTTTATCTTTTCCGATAAAACAGCCCCTTGCTTTTCGCCCTTGGCCACGATTTTTGCCGGGTTAATACTTGGGTTTTACCAAATCAACGGCTAAACTGCGGAACAGGCGGTTAATTTCGGGCAAATTATCCTTCTTAACGGCCTCCCATTTGGCCAATTGCTCGTCGGTGAGGCGGAACAAATATTCGCGTACTTCCTGCGATTGGCGCGTTGGCGGGAAATCGCCCTGAACGTTTAAGCCCATCAAATTGGCCAATTTATCGTTGAGCCGCACGGGGAAATTTAACGGATCTTGTGAAGAGCGATTTTGGGTTTGGTAAATGGCCTTTTCCACCCCGGTCATGATCGAGTCGGTTTTGGCAATTAAATCCAGCAAGGTCTTATTTTCCGGCTTTTTTTCCGTTTTTTCCTTGATGATATTTAACTGCGCCCGCACATCGCGAATGTCTTTAAGAGCGCGGTGGGCCTGCGTTATTTTGTCGCCCACCGATTGTACAAATTCCAGTTGCGCTTTAAAATCATCGGGTTTTGCCGCCGAACGTTTATCGGGCACCACCTCAAAAGTAGCGCTGTACTTTTCGGTTTTACTTTCCAAACGCACGGTATAGGCTCCGGGGGTAATTTTGGGGCCTTCCAGGTCATAACTCCACAATACCATACCGTCAAATTTTTCGGCGGGCGGGTAAGTCATATCCCAAACAAAGCGATTTCCGCCTTTTTTCAGGTCCAATTTGGCATCGTTGGTGAGGTTCGTGTAGCGGCGAATGAGTTTATTATTCGCATCGTAAAAAGCCAACGCAACGGTATCTTTTTCGTTGGGCAGGTCTTTTAACCAAAAATGCACCATTACACCATTGGGATGATTTTCACCCGCTACTTTACTTTTTCCGCCGCCGTAACCACCCATGCGGTACGTGGTGGCGGGGGTAAACAAGCGCATATTTCCCGCCGATGCTGCATTGGCCTTAATGGCCAATTCCTGCAAGGGCAGTAAATCGTCTATTATCCACAACGAACGTCCCTGCGTGGCCGCGATCAATTTATTTTCTTTAATGGTCAAATCCGTCACGGGTACAATGGGCAGGTTCAATTGCAGCGATTTCCAATTTGACCCGTTATCCGTGCTGTAATAAATACCCTGTTCGGTTCCGGCGTACAACAACCCTTTTACTTTTTGGTCGGCGCGGATGGTGCGGGTAAAATCCTCTTCGGCAATGCCATTGGTAATTTGCTTCCAGGTGGCACCGTAATCGGCGGTGTAAAAAAGATAAGGTTTGTAATCGCCCAATTTATACGACGTTGCGGCAATGTAACAGCCGCCGTCGTTATGCGGATCGGGTTCGATACAGTTGATCATTGTCCATTTCGGCATATTGGGGGGTGTTACTTTGGCCCAGTTTTTTCCGCCGTCGCGCGAAACGTGCACCAGCCCGTCGTCGCTGCCGGTCCAAATCAGGTCGCGCACGCGAGGGCTTTCCGCCGCCGCAAAAATGGTGCAATAGTATTCCACACTGGTATTGTCCTGGGTAATGGGGCCACCGGACGATACCTGTCGGCTTTTATCATTGGTGGTGAGGTCGGGTGAAACCACCGACCACGATTGACCTTCATCGGTAGTGACGTGCAGGTGGTTGGAACAAGCGTAGAGTTTTTTAGGGTCATGGGGGCTAAAAAACAAGGGAAAATTCCACTGAAAGCGGTATTTGGCGTCTTCTGCGCCGTGTCCCATATTGTCTTCGGGCCACACATTAATGGCGCGTTGGGTTTTGGCTTTGTGGTCGTACCGCGTGAGGTAGCCGTGGTATTCGCCGCCGTACACAATATCGGGGTTGGCGGGATCGGGCGCAATGTGGCCACTTTCTCCCCCGGCGGTAGATTCAAAATCGCGCTCCCCGATGCTGCCGCCAGTAGTCCGGTGCTCGATTCGGACGCTGGAATTGTCTTGCTGAGCGGCATAAATGCGGAATGGGAAGGCATTATCGGTGGTAACGCGGTAAAATTGAGCGGTGGGCTGGTTATGGTAAGTGCTCCAGGTTTCGCCGCCGTCGTAGGTGATTTGGGCACCACCGTCGTCGCCTATAATCATGCGGCGCGGGTCTTCGGGGGCAATCCAGAGATCGTGGTGGTCGCCGTGGGGAGCGTATTTGGATGAAAATGTTTTACCACCGTCTTTGGAACGGTGATAGGCCACATTCATCACGTACACCATTTCTTCGTCTTTGGTATCGGCATAAATGCGGGTATAATACCAGGCGCGTTGGCGCAAATTCCGGTCTTCGTTGATTTTTTTCCAGGTTTTACCCGCGTCATCGGAGCGGAAAACGCCCCCGGTTTTACTTTCAATAATGGCCCAAACGCGATCGGGGCGCACGGGACTCACCGTTACCCCAATAATACCGAGGGTGTCTTTGGGCATTCCTTCATTTTTGGACAATTCAGTCCAGGTATCGCCACCATCGGTACTTTTCCACAGCATAGAACCATCGCCACCCGACAATAAACTATGGGGTGTACGGCGAATGCGCCAGGTAGAAGCGTACAGGATGCGCGGGTTGGAGGGATCTATCGCCAGATCAACTGCACCGGCGCTTTCGTTGACAAACAGTACCCGTTCCCAGTTTTTTCCGCCGTCTTTGGAGCGATAAACGCCGCGTTCTTTGGTGTCTTTGAATAAATCGCCCAATACTGCGGCATAGACAATATCCGAATTGGTGGGGTGTACCCGTAAACGGGGAATGTGGCGGCTGTTTTTTAAACCAATATTTTTCCACGTGCGGCCCGCATCCTCCGATTTCCACATTCCGGTACCGTAACTGACGTTACCACGAACGGTGACTTCACCGCCGCCCACGTAAATCACATTATTGTCGGATGGCGCTACTTCAATGGCCCCGATACTACCGCCAAAATGGCCGTCGGAGATACATTCCCAGGTGCGGCCTCCGTCTTGGGTGCGCCAAACGCCGCCGCCGGTACCACCAAAATAAAACAGGTTAGGTTTGCCGGGTACACCCGTAACGGCGGCAGAACGCCCACCGCGGAAAGGGCCGACATTGCGCCACGAAAGTCCCGTTTCGACGGGGCCGGAGGTTGTAGTCTGGGCATTTGCACCGAATAACGCGCAAAAGAACAGGCAGCAGATAAACTTAAATTTGTGCAACATACTTTTTGAAATGAGAAATGACGAATAAGCCTTCTTTGGGGAGAAAGGCCGACAAATGTACATGGTGCGGGAGCATCTTGGCAAAAATTCGCCCAATAATTGCTTGCGCCCTATCAAACGGGGTATGGGTACAAGATTTTGGTCAGGTACAAACCATCGGGTGGAACACTCAGGTTTTTGGGAAGTGCCGTCTGGTGTTCGAGGGCATTTTGCACGGCCTGAAGCGGCAATTGTTTCATGCCAACCTGGATACAGGAACCCACCATGAGGCGCACCATTCCGCGCAGAAAACGATTGGCCGTAACGTGAAAAACGAGCCGGTGGTTTTCTGGTTGAATATCCCAATGCGCTTTGGTGAGGGCGCACCGGTAATGCTCCACCCCGCTGTGGGTTTTGCAAAAAGGGAAAAAAGCCTCGAACTGTGGGAATAGAGCCGCCGTGGCTTGCAACAGATCGGTATCCAGCCGTTGGGCCTGCGGGTATATCCAAACGCCGTTTTGGGCGAAGGGCGTTTTCCGCAACGCAATGTGGTATTCGTAGGCGCGTTCGTAGGCATCGTAACGGGCATGCGCCGTTTCGTGCACGGGTTGGCAGGTGTAAATAGCAATATCGAGGGGTAAAATGCTATTCAGGCCGATGACCAACGTAGGCGGCAATGGCTTGTCGGTCGAAAAATGGGCCACGTAGTAACTGGCGTGTACGCCCGCATCGGTACGGCCGCAGCCGGTTACCTCGATTGTTTCCCTAAGAATGGTGGACAATGCCTTTTCGAGGAGTTCTTGCACGCTGATAGCGTTGGGCTGCCGTTGCCAGCCGCAAAAAGGTGTACCGCGATATGCTAATGTGAGAAAATAACGCACGGAGCAAAGGTAAGAATTAGATACGAGAACACAGGGCTGAAGACTTTGGGCGCCGTTCCAGCGGGGCTAAAATTAAAAAACCGGGCTGCTCTTTTGCCGCCCGGTCTTAAAATTTACGTATTGCTCAAACTACTACGGGTGTTTGGTATCTTACACCGCTTGAAAACGCCCCCTCTACACGTTTTACCCTGCAAAAGGGGCTGTCTCATCGGAATTTAATCTTTTTAGGTTGTTTTCAGAAGTTAAGCGCAAATGAAGCCTGTTTAATTAACTGTGGTGGCGGTTTAATCTTACAGGCTTCTTACATTACACTTAAACTTTTTTATTTTGGTCGGCACTGAGATGTTTCATTGGCCGGTTGAGGTTCTTTTTGGAACTTTATCTTTTTAGAAAAAGACTAAAAGAATAAAATTCTGCAAAAAGGTTTTAAATTCACTTAATTCACTTTCTTATTCCTCTCTATTCTTCAAATTCCAAATTAAATTCGATGCAAAGGTAAGGGCTTTTTAAATATCTCGCAAGGGGTCTTTGAAATTTTTCACATTAATTTAACAAGAAAACAAAATTTTTATCACAATAAAAGCCGAAAAAATGCTTTTTTGCAAAATTTTATTTTTTAAAAGCCAAGAGATACTGATTACTATATATCTAACACCTTTTAAAAAGCCAAATATTCCTGTTTTTTGTAAAAATTTGACTTTTGCCGCCCTACCTTTGTCCAATGGAAATCAAACAACTGTCCTTTGGCTACGGGGCGTCGAAACCCATTCTGAATAACCTCTCGCTCCAACTGGAACTGGGCGAAAAACACGGCATTCTGGGCGCCAATGGCGCCGGTAAAACGACCTTTTTCCGTTTGGTATCTGGTCAGTTAAAACCCAAGAGCGGCGCTATTCTCCTCAACGAACGAGCCGTTACCAAAACCGACGTATCACTGCTCGAAGCCGAACCGTATTTTTATCCTTACATGACCGGAATGGAGTATTTGCGGTTTATTGAGGACGATACTTCCCAAATTGAGCGGTGGAATGGTTTGTTTGATTTACCCCTGTTGCAATACGCGGAAGAATATTCTACCGGTATGAAAAAAAAATTGGGCCTTATGGGCGTACTGTTGCAAAAAAAACGTCCCCTGCTCATTCTTGATGAACCGTTCAACGGCGTGGATTTTGAAAGTAACGAAATCATTATGTCGGTACTGCGCCACGAACAGTTGCAACACCGCACCCTCCTAATTTCTTCACATATTTTACCCACGCTGACCCGCGTATGCCAACGGATTAGCGTACTGGAAAACGGCGAATTTGTTCAAACGTACGCCCAAAGCGAATTTCACCGGCTCGAAACCCTGGTACAAGGCAACATGGACGAAAAAGTACAAGCCGCTTTAGGCAGTTAAAATGCCAAAACGGCACTAAAAACAACGCATTTATGTCAATTTTTCCGGTAATTTAGTTTGGTAGAGATTTTGTTAGAAAGATATTTATAAACATCCCATGATCCCTCAACGGGCAGTGCCAATACCTGCCCCAATTAAACACCATGACGTACGATAATTTTACCATCAAAGCCCAAGAGGCCATTTTGCAAGCCCAGCAATTGGCCGCAGGATATGAGCAACAAAGTGTAGATACCGGCCACTTATTAAAAGGTATGCTCTCTTTGCAGGATTCGGGTGTGGATTTTCTGCTCAAAAAAGCAGGTGTAAATATGCCGCGCCTCGAAGAAGAATTACAAAAACTGATTTGGGAAACCCCACGGGTACAAGGTGCCGACAAGCAGTTTCTAACCAATGACGCGAACAAAGCCATTTCGGCGGCCAAAGGGCTGTTGAAAGAATTTGGCGACGAATATATTTCGGTAGAATTAATGCTGCTCGGTTTATCCAAAGGGGCCGATAAAGCCGCTCGATTGCTCCGCGAAATGGGCGCAACTTTTGATGTGCTCGGGGCCGCTGTGAAAGAACTCCGCAAGGGGCGCAAAGTCACCGAACAAACCACCGAACTGGTGTTCAATGCCCTTCAAAAATACGCCATCAACCTCACCGAATTGGCCGAAAATGGCAAACTTGACCCGGTGATCGGGCGCGATGAGGAAATGCGCCGCGTATTGCACATCCTTAGCCGCCGGAAAAAGAACAATCCGGTGATTATTGGTGATCCCGGCGTGGGTAAAACTGCCATTGTGGAGGGTATTGCCCACCGCATTGCTAAAGCCGACGTGCCAGAAAACCTGCAAAGCAAAAAGATTTTTTCGCTCGATATGGCCTCTTTGATCGCCGGTGCCAAATACAAGGGCGAATTTGAAGAACGCCTCAAAGCCGTTATCAAAGAAGTAATAGATTCCAATGAACAGGTGATTTTGTTCATTGACGAAATTCATACACTCGTGGGGGCCGGGGGTGGACAAGGCGCGATGGATGCCGCCAATATCCTGAAACCCGCGTTGGCCCGGGGCGAATTGCGCACCATTGGCGCCACAACCCTCGACGAGTACCAAAAATATTTTGAAAGCGATAAAGCCCTCGAACGCCGTTTCCAGGCCGTTATGGTGGACGAACCCAGCGTGGAAGATACTATCTCGATTTTGCGTGGTATCCGGGAAAAATACGAAAACTACCACAAAGTACAAATCCTCGACGAGTCGTTGATCAGCGCGGCGGAATTGTCGCACCGCTATATTTCCGAACGCAAACTGCCGGACAAAGCCATTGACCTCATTGACGAAGCCGCCGCCAAATTGCGCCTCGAACTGGATTCGGTGCCCGAAGATGTGGATAAAATGGAACGCCAGTTGCGCCAGTTGGAAATTGAACGCGAGGCCATTAAACGCGAAAACGACACCAAAAAATTGGATAACCTGAACAAGGATATTTCCAATTTGCAGGAAAAACTCGGCGGATTACGCGCCCAGTGGCAGTCAGAAAAAGAAATTGTGGAGGCGATTCAGAATTGCAAACAAAAACTGGAAGACCTCCATATTCGGTATGCCCGCGCCGAACGCGAAGGTAATTTTGAGGAAGCATCGAAAATAAAGTTCAACGATATTCCAGCCCAGGAAGCCATGCTCACCGCCGCCGAAGAAAAACTGGCCACCCTCGCGCCCGAAAGCCGCATGACTACTCAAATTGTAACGGCCAACGATATTGCCGAAGTAGTAGC
Organism: Chitinophagales bacterium; assembly: GCA_013298845.1. GTDB lineage: Bacteria > Bacteroidota > Bacteroidia > Chitinophagales > Saprospiraceae > M3007. Next base: position 135,795 of record JAAFJN010000001.1, on the reverse strand, counting down.
GCGCTGGACCGGCATTCCGGTGTCGAAAATGATGCAGGGCGAACGCGAACGGCTGTTGCACCTCGAAACCGAAATTCATAAACGGGTAATTGGGCAGGACGAAGCCGTGCAGTCAGTAAGCGACGCCATTCGACGCAACCGCGCCGGACTGAGCGACCCCGATAAACCCATTGGTTCGTTTATTTTCTGCGGACCAACGGGCGTAGGTAAAACGGAATTGGCCAAAGCCCTCGCCGACGTACTTTTTGACGACGAAAAAGCGATCACCCGGATTGACATGTCCGAATACATGGAAAAACACGCCGTCAGTCGTTTGGTGGGTGCGCCTCCCGGCTACGTGGGTTACGACGAAGGTGGGCAACTCACGGAGGCCATACGCCGCCGCCCTTACAGCATTGTGTTGTTGGACGAAATTGAAAAAGCGCACCCCGACGTATTTAATATACTGTTGCAGGTATTGGACGATGGCCGCCTGACCGATAATAAAGGCCGGACGGCGAATTTTAAAAATACCATTATCATTATGACCTCTAACCTGGCCAGCGACCGGATTCAGGAAGTATTTGAGGACTATAATGAAATGCCCGAAAACCGCCGGGGTGAAATTATGGAAACGGCAAAATCGGAGGTGATGGACGCCTTGAAACTCCAAATGCGTCCCGAGTTTTTGAACCGCATTGACGAAGTCGTCGTATTCCATCCGCTGCAAAAAGACCAGGTCAAGTTGATTTTGAATATTTTGCTCGATGAATTGCGCTCCATGTTGACACGGCAGGAATTAACCGTGGAAATCACCCCGGATGCGGCCAAATTTTTGGCCGATAGCGGGTACGATCCGCAGTTTGGTGCCCGTCCGCTCAAGCGCGCTTTGCAACGGGAATTAATCAACGAATTGTCCAAATATTTATTGGCCAGCCAATACCAAAAAGGCGATACCGTACTGATTGACGCCGACACCGCCGGGCTGTTTTTTGGCCGAAAAGCGATGGTGAACGATAAAGAAGTGATTACTAAGAGATTGAAATTAGATTAAATTGTTAAGTTAGCCCTCGTTTTTTTTAAAGACGGGGGCTTTTCATTCAGTTGCTTACCTTTGCCATTGCTCATGTACAAATACGTTTTTTTGGGGGCTTTTTTGGCCCTTGTGCTCGCGGCCTGCCAAGGCGAGTACCGCAATATCCGCGATTATTATTACCCGGTACTCGAACAGCAATCGGGGGAAGTATACGCCTACGACCTGACCATGAATGGCCAAACCATTCGCGATTATTGGTATTTTCGCGGTTTTGTGCGCGATAGCGGGCTGTTTTTGTCTTCCACCAATTACGACGCGCAGTTTCAGATTAACCAAATTTCCCGCGAGCGCATAGACGAAACCGGCGCCGTTAACCGCGATTATTTTGTGTACGAGCAAGACAGCGCCACTCAGAAATCTGTCCAAACGGCGGCCACAGTAGAATCTCCCGACGTTTTTCCGTTTCGGGTAAAAGACTCGTTGGGGGTGTTTTTGTTCAACCTCCATTACCGCCCGGCGGGTATGAACGGGGCTAAGTTGTACCTTATTCGCAATCGTTATTTTTTGGGAGACGCGCCCGATTTTGAATTCAACGGCAAAAAATACCCCTGCATTCGCATGGGCGTGCGCGAAGCCATTGGCAACGAAAGTGAAGGCGCTTCCGAAATTGAAGGCAAAGGGGAAGAATGGTACGCCAAAGGAATTGGCCTGGTGTATTTCAAAAAAACCTACGGCGACAAGGGTTCCATCGTGCGCGAGTACCGGCTCCGGGAGCGTTTTGACATGACCGAACTGGAACGAAGGGCCGGAAAATCCTTTGGGCAGTGAAATATTTAATCCGATTTGCCGTTTTTGGCAGCCAACCGCTTTTGTTAAAATATATATGCAACGTACAGACGTAGAAGCCATTACCAGATTGGTACAAGCCGAATCTGCTTTTTTACCCAAACTCGCCGAAGCCACCGCCAAAGTTATCGTGGGCCAGGAAGCCATGATGGACCGCCTTTTGATTGGTTTGCTCACCCGGGGCCATATCCTGCTCGAAGGGATGCCCGGATTGGCCAAAACCCTCGCCATCAAAACGCTCTCCGAGGCCGTTGATGCCAAATTCAGCCGCATCCAGTTTACGCCTGATCTTTTGCCCGCCGACGTGGTGGGTACTACTATATACAACCCGGCTAAAGCGGAATTTTACGTGCGCAAAGGCCCGATTTTCGCCAATTTTGTGTTGGCCGACGAAATTAACCGCGCCCCGGCCAAAGTACAAAGCGCCCTGCTGGAGGCCATGGCCGAACGTCAAATTACCATCGGGAGCGATACCTTTAAGTTAGAAGAGCCATTTTTGGTGTTGGCCACCCAAAACCCCATCGAACAGGAAGGAACCTATCCACTGCCCGAGGCCCAAGTGGACCGCTTTTTGCTCAAAGTCAAAATCGGATACCCAACCCTCGAAAACGAACGCCAGATTATCCGCCGAAACCTCAACGGCGAAGACATAAAAGTCCCCAAAATACTCACCATTGATACTCTCCTGCGCGCCCGTGACGTGGTGAAAAAGATTTACATGGACGAAAAAGTGGAGCAGTACATTCTGAACATTATTTTCTCTACCCGCGAACCCGCCAATTTTGGTTTGCAACAAATTGCGCCCCTCATCAGTTACGGCGCATCGCCGCGCGCCAGTATCGCCCTCGCGCAGGCCGCCCGCGCCATGGCATTCCTCAACCGCCGGGGTTTTGTTACCCCCGACGATGTAAAAGCCATTGCCAACGACGTACTGCGCCACCGCTTGGGCCTCACTTACGAAGCCGAAGCCGAAGGTATTGACCAAGAGGCCATTATTGCCAAAATCCTGACCACCGTTATTGTTCCTTAAGCGAAGGCCGTATGGAAACCACCGAATTGCTCAAAAAAGTCCGCAAAATTGAAATTAAAACGCGCGGACTCAGTAGCCACCTGTTTACGGGCGGCTACCACAGTGCATTCCGGGGAAAAGGTATGTCGTTCAGCGAAGTGCGGCTCTACTATCCCGGCGACGATGTGCGCGCTATTGACTGGAACGTGACCGCGCGCACGGGCGACGCTTACGTAAAGGTTTTTGAGGAAGAACGCGAAAACACCATGATGTTGCTGGTGGACGTAAGTGGATCGGCGGTTTTTGGTAGCCACACCGTTTTTAAAGAAGAATACCTGTCCGAATTGTGCGCGGTGTTGGCTTTTTCGGCCATTGCCAACAACGACAAGGTGGGTGTATTGCTGTTTTCGGACCAAATTGAATTGTTTATTCCACCCAAAAAAGGTAAACAACACATTTTGCGCATTATCCGCGAAATTCTGACGACCAAACCCAAGGGAAACGGTACCGACCTGAACAAAGCGCTGCAATTTGTCAACAATATCCTCAAAAAGCGCAGCGTATGTTTTGTGCTCTCCGATTTTTTAGCCGATAATTATTACGATGTACTGCGCATCTTGTCGCGCCGCCACGACCTGATTGGCCTGCACGTGTGGGATTTGCTGGAACGCGAACTCCCCGATGTAGGTGTATTGCGCGTCACCGATGCCGAAAGTAACAAACAAATTTGGGTGGATACCACGGGCAGTACCTTGCGCCGCCAGTACCGCGAAAGTTTTGATACGCACGTTGGCCATACCCAAAGCCTGTTTCGCCGCGCTGGTGCCGATTTTCTAAGCCTGGGCACCCACGAATCTTACACGCAGGCATTGCTCAAATTTTTCTCACAACGATCGCGGCAGGCCGTCCAACACGGATAACCTAAGGCCGCAATCACTCTTTTTCAGGGCAGTAGCAATACTGTTCAAGTCTCCTTATTTGTTTATTTTAAGGTAACAATCAACGACAAACAACACGTGTATTTGCGCCGCCGACAAGTTGATACGCTATATTTGGCCCCCAGCCCAACCGTATTTAAAGGTTTTTTTAGCAGCAAATGCGAAGGAATATTTTCGATGGACTTGAATCCCGGCGAAACAGTTTATCTCAGGGCATACGACGTTTTTCCTCAGAGATTTAAAGAAGGTGAACTGGCATTTGCCGAAGTGCCCAAACAAATGTTTTTACGCGACAGAGAATAAGCACCCCAAGCAGTTCAACCAACTACACCACATTATTTTCACCAACAAAACATCTATACTATGCGCACCTGTTTTTTAATTTGTCTACTCTTTTTTACCGCTGTTTTGCGCGTATGCGGGCAAAATAATTTACCCGTTTTGCCGGATTCAACTCAAACAGTTACTTTACACCTATACCGTGCCGGTGAAAAGCATAATATAGCGTACATGGTTAGTGTCAATGACGCTAAAAATATAGGTATAAAACCCAACGAAGACCACACGGTAATAACACCCGCAGGTCCCACCAAAATTGGCGTTGATAGGTTGGTTAATTCCCCTGCTTCAATTACAGGGAGAGATCTCAATTTTAAGGCTGAAGCCGGGAAATCATACTATTTCAAAATACAACGAAGAGCAATTGACCAAGAACCGGACTCTATCAGGAGAGGTTATTCTTTTGAAATTGTAGAAGTCACCGAACGAATGTTTTTGAAGGAAACCACGCAAAACAACCATTAATGCGGGTTTAAGACGGCTCAAATTAATTTGATACCGGTATTTCACGTCTCAAATCATATTCTGAAGCGCCCGCGCCGGGGTTGCGCCGCACCTTTGTCCCATCATTCACCAGTAAAATTTGGACAAAGCCATGCGCACCTTTATTACACTCGCATTTATATTGATCTCGTTCTGTACCGCTTCCGAGGCGCAAGTGGTCACCTATTACCCGCAGTTGGAAGATTTCGAGCAGGAAATTACCTTAGTTTTTAACCTGAATCTTGCCAAAGGAGAAAAGGTAGCGCCCTTGTTGGGTCAAACCGAAGGCGTATATCTGTGGGCTGGTGCGGGCACTTCGGCCGGTAACGCCTTTGAATTTACCCCCGAAGGCCAATCCAATTGGAACGCCGCTTACGCACCGGGCGCTTTAACGGCAATGGGCAACAACCGCTGGAAAATTACCATCACGCCGCGCACCTATTTCCGCGTACCTGAAGGCAAAAAAATGGAAGTGCTGGGGCTTATTTTGAAAAATGCCGCCGGTACTGCCCAAACCGAAGATTTGGTGTTGCGCCCCGTGGTGGAAACGCAATTAAACGAAGTAGTGATCAAAAGCCGTCGCCCTTTTATTGAGCAAATGGCCGACCGCACCGTACTCACGCCCGATGCCGACCCCACCGCCGTGGCTTCCACGGTGTTTGAAGTATTGCAAAAAGCCCCCGGCATGGCCGTTACCGGCGACGATAACCTCCAAATGAATGGCAAAAGTGGACTGGCTATTTTGGTGAATGGAAAACCTACGAACATGACCGGCCGCGACCTGAGCAGTTATTTGCAGTCGTTGCCCGCCGGATCGGTGGATAAAATTGAAATTTACGCCAACCCGCCCGCTCGTTTTGATGCGCAGGGAAATGCCGGTATCATCAACATCAAATTAAAAAAAGGGTTGGGCGACGGCTTTAACGGCAGTGCCAACCTCGACTACACCCAACAAATTCACTACCGCAGCCAGGGTGGATTTAATTTCAACGCCCGGAAAGGAGCCTTTAACCTGTTTGGACAATGGTCGGGCCAACAAAATTACCAGCACACCGACGGCATTCTCACCCGCAGCGTAGGCACCCAAACGTTTCGGAATACGACCGTGGACCAGGATTATTCGCCACTGGGACAAAATACCCGCATTGGCCTCGACTGGACGGCCTCCAAATTCAGCACCTGGGGAATTTTGGTGGGCGGAAACTCGAATTACAATACGATGAAAACACCGGGTGTTACCCGCATTTTTGACAACAACGGCGTGGAGAGCGGGGCTGTTTTTTCGCAAAACGATCTGACCAATAACCGTGGATTTGGGGCTGGCAACTTAAATTATCGCTACGAAAACACCAACAAAATTACCATCACTACCGATTTGGACTGGACCCGTTTTAAAGGCGACAACGAAAACACGATTGTCAACCAAACCCAGGGCCAAATTTTTGAAAACATTGCGATGCGGAATAAACTGCGCCTCGACAACGACATTGACGTGTATTCGGCCAAAATAGACCTCCAAAAACCACTCGAAACCATTAAGGCCAGTCTGGAGGGCGGGGCCAAAGTATCGGTATCGCGCACCATGAACGATTTTAAGGCCGATAATTTTGTCACCGAAGCGTGGGTGCAGGATACCAGCCGCACCAATCTTTTTGATTACCGCGAAAACGTACACGCCGCGTACGCCAATTTTTCGCAGCGGGTCAATGACAAATGGAATTGGCAGGCCGGTCTTCGGGGCGAATACACCGATGTTACCGGAAAAAACACCGATTTGACCGCAACGGTCCTCACCAAACCCGACACCAGTTATTTTAGTTTGTTTCCCTCGGCATTTGTGCAGTTTGCGGCCAGCGAAAAGAACAGTTTTAAACTGGCGTACACGCGCCGCATTAACCGCCCGGCGTACCAGGACTTGAACCCATTTGAGCGCGCTTTGGATGCGTTTACCAGCGAGCGGGGAAATCCGTACCTGCGTCCTTCGTTTACCAATAACCTGGAGTTACAATGGACGTACCGGCAGGCTGCCACATTGTCGCTGGGCGTGAACCGCACCGTGGATCCGTTGCAATTTGCCACTTTTCAGGAAGGAACGAAAGCTTTTGCCACCACTTTAAATCTAGGAAGGCAGGACAATGCGTATATGAACATTAGTTTGCCATTGCCCATCAAAAAATGGTGGTTTATGTATGCTTCATTCAGCAGTTACTACAACTATTACACGGCAAACTTGCAGGATGGCCCCTTTGCCGGCGGACGTTTGGGTTCCAACGGGTACATGATGCACAGTTTTACGTTGGAGCATTCGTGGAAAGTTTCGGTAGATGGCTGGTGGAATGCCCCCACGCGGGAGTTGATTTACAAAAATAAAGGCTTGGGCAGCCTTAATTTTAGTGTGCAAAAGAGTTTTAACGAAGGCCGGGTTACGGCGCGAATGGGCGTGAATGACGTTTTGAATACGCAACGCTGGAACCAAAGCGCCAATTTTGGGCAACAACAGTTTGAATTGAACCGCAAATGGGAAAGTCGCGGCGTGCGCGTTTCGGTGTCGGTGAAATTTGGCAATCAAAAAATCAAAAGTGCCCGTGAACGCAATACCGACGCCGAGGAAAGCAAAAACCGGATAAAAGGGTAGAAACTAATGACAAAAAGTCCAGGCGATGCAACCAAAATGACAAAAAGACGTCTTTTTATTACTTGGTAAGAAATTTGCGATGGTATTTAACATTGGTATTTGTGCAAGACAAAATGAGTGTCGTGTTCAACATTTTGGTTCTTCCCAGGGGGATTTTTTTAGGGAAAAGAGGGTTTAGGAAAAAGTGTTTAGCCTAAACTTAAACAATTTTCATTTTTTTCTGAAAAATAAATACCTCGTAGAATTTTTCTAAATAAAATTAACCATTGATAATCAACGAGTTAACTTTTTATAGAAAGGGCAAATCAAAATATTGCTATTTTCTTACAAAAACGTTGAAAGAAAACTTGCAAAAAGTTAAACAAACACATTACCTTTGTAGCATCAAAAAGTTAAACAAAGTAGTACGCCATGACTTCACTAGAGTTTAATAATAAATTAGGAGGGCTTGCAACTGTGTTGCATTCGTTTGCATATAACCTCACCAAAAATTCGGACGACGCGAAAGATCTCTATCAGGAGACTGCCTTCCGCGCCTTGTCGAATCGCGATAAATTCCAACCAGATACCAATTTTAAGGCCTGGATGTTTACGATAATGAAAAATATTTTCATCAACAATTATCGCAAACGTATCAAAGCCAATACGGTATTAGATACCACGGACAACCAGTTTTATCTCAACGCGGGCTCGCACGCTATTCCAAACAGCGCCGAAGGTTCGATGATGATGAATGAGTTGAACGCCATGGTAGATGGTTTGGACGACAGCATTAAAGTTCCTTTTGTAATGCATTTTGAGGGTCACAAGTACCAAGAAATTGCGGATCATCTGGAGTTACCGCTGGGCACGGTGAAAAGCCGTATCTTCTTTGCTCGTAAGGAGTTGAAAGACCAGATTTTGTCCCAGTATGGTTTCAATCCGTCTTAAAATATTGCGATGATTAACAAAGAAGATGAGCCATTCCGGGTACAACCGAATTGGCTCATTTTTTTTGAAAAAAATATCCAATGAGTGCAACTTTTTGGGGTAGTTATACGACTAATATACAGCGTGCAAAATAAATTTTGATTTTTCGCACAAAATCCCGTAATTTTGCAGCGCCTTGAAACAGTTTCAATCGTCTATGAAAAAAGAACAATTACACCATAACATCATCGCGGGAGTAGTAGCCTTGAGTTTACTCTCTTTCGTTTTTCTTAATTTCTTTAGTTCTTCCGCACCATTGTGCGTAAAAGCTACTCCCGACGTTTCCGCCAGCGTCGAAAGGTTGGAAAAGGAAGACGACGTAACAACGAGCAAGTCCGGTGCACCGAAGCAATTAATTGCGCTTGGCCATTTGTTCGAAATCGTAAAAAAAGTGATTCCGGGTAAATAATATTTATCCACGACATACAACAACGCCCATCATGTGCAGCAATGCAAATGATGGGCGTTTTGCTTTTAGAAAGCGTTTTTGTTAGTATTTGACCACCGTTTCCTGAAAAAGTTCGTTTTGCAAACCCCGAACCTGCATGGTCACCACCGGACGGTCGTTGTTCCACTGTATTTTCAACAAGCCAAAATTTTTCTTCAAAATCATATCGCCCACGCGGTAACGGTTGTTTTCGCTGGTGCCGCTGCGAATATGGGTCATTCCGCTCGATGTAAAATCGTACAGCGGATAGGGGAGTCCGGTAATATCCATTTTGGAAATTTCGGCCATGTGCCGGTCGCCGGAAAGAATCATCAGGTTTTTAGGTTGTGTTTTTACAATGAGGCTCAGCAGGCGTTTGCGGCAATTGGGAAAATTGCCCCATTTTTCGTGGGTATGCTCATCGGCAACCACCTGAATACTCGTACTGATGATATTCAAGTTGGCTTTGCTGTTTTTTAGTTCATTTTCCAACCAGGCCCACTGCGCTTCGCCGAGCATATCACCCGTTGTATTAGGAATATACCGGCGTTGTTTGGTGGGATCGGGAATAAGTGTGTCCCTAAAATAACGGGTATCGAGCACAATCACTTTTACGGTTTGGGCACCTTTGCCAAAAGTATAAGAGGTGTAGGCACCTTCGCGGTGTCGCACGGCGGCTTTGGCGGGTACATCCAGAAAATCCATGAGGCATTTTTTGGATTGTTTTTTCTTGGGAAATGATTTGCCGGCGTCGTTAGCACCGTAGTCGTGGTCGTCGTACACCCCAATTACCTGCGTTTTGTCGCGCATTTTTTTGTAATTTGGGGTGTTTTTCAGGGTTTTATACATTTTTGCCAATGCCCTCATATCGGTTGTATCGGCATAAATAATATCGCCCAGCCAAATCCACAAATTAGGGTTGTTGGCATTTACGGCATCCCACATGGTTTGGGGTTTATCCAGTTTATTGCAAGAGCCAAACGCAATAACGGCAGGAGCGGTAAGAGTATCAATCGGTTTGGGCTTAAATGCTTCCAGATCAATGATTTCAATATCTTCCTGAGGCGCTGCCTTGTTGGAAGATGCGGGTTTGCCTTGCTGGGCAAATGAAGAAATAGAGGAAACAAGCAGCGTTGTACAGAAAAGCGAACGAATCAACATAGGTGTGTATTTAAAAGCCAGATACAAACGCCGCTACACCAATTATCGTACCCGTTTGAAGAAAAAGTTAAGTTTTTAACAAGAGTTTAAGAGCGCCTTTGCGGTGGTTTTGTTGGGTCAAATAGACGATTTTTTGATTTTCCGGGTGCATTCATCCGTAAAGCGTTTACATTTGCTCAAAAAAATGCAAAAAATCAGTTCATGGCAAAAAAGGTAAACAAAACAACTATTCAATACGGGGGCATGACCCTCAACCTGACCAAAAGCACCACTAAGGCCGCTATCAAGTACAACGATACCAAACGACCTACCGCCCGCGGGGCCGCCGCCCCCCCCACAATTGGTGGTTTTGAGATGGTTTCGTCCAAACGCGGTATTGAAACCAAATTGGAAAAAATGCGCGCTTTACCCGAAGTGGCCGCTGGTTCACACGTTTGGCAAATGGGCGATTCCGACGAATATCCTTTAATTCCCAGCGGTAACCTCTACATTGAATTTACCGAAAAATGCGACGAAGACGACCGCAACGAAATTTTTATTGACCTCGGTCTCAGCATAAAAGAAGTGGTAAACGAATACGCTTACCGCGTGAGCATTACGCCCAAATCGCCCAACCCGATCAAATGCGTTTTGTTGCTCCAAAAAAACAAAAAAATGGTCAAACTGGCGGAACCGGAATTCATTACCGTTCCGGCCGAACGTTTTACCCCGCCCGGCGGCACCTACGTGAGCACTCAATGGCATTTGGATAATGCCGGAACCAGTGTCCCCATTATTGATATTCCCAACGCGGTTTTTTCGGAGCAACATTTCAAAAAAGGGGCCGATGCCAAAGTGAAAGCCGCTTGGGCTGCTATGCAAAGCCTTGGGTCTCCCAATATCAAAATTGCGGTGATTGACACCGGATTTGCAACCAATCACCCCCAATTGCGCGGGGATGGTACCAAAATCCGTGCACCCTTCGATGCGGCCAGTCGCGTGGCCGATGTGTCGCCGCTGGTGCGCTACTCCGACGGAAGCACGGGCGTTGCCAGTCATGGTACCTCGTGTGCGGCAGTGGCGGCCGGGTACGCCGACAGCCGGGGAATTATCGGGGCGGCACCCAATGCGCGCATTATCCCCATTAAATTGGATATGCTCAGCGACGATGCCATTAAAACGGCCCTCGAACACGCCATGCTGAACGGTGCCGACATTATTTCGTGCAGTTTGGGTTTTCCTCAGCCCATTAACCTAAGTACTTATGTTTCCAACTACATCAAAAAAATAGCAACGGAAGGGCGCGGAGGCAAAGGCATCCCCATGTTTTTTGCCGCCGGTAATGCCAATCCGTACTCCAATAACCAGCCCCGGCAAATCAGTGATTTTGCTGCCGATCCGAACGTTATTTGCGTCACCGCATCCAACAGCCTCGATATGCGCTCCAGTTATTCGTTTTACGGCCCCAACGCGTTTTTGTGCGCGCCAACCGATGGCGATACCGGCGTAGCCATTACCACGGCCACTTGTGACATTGATGCCAGTAACAACATTGTATTGGGTTATAAAAGCAGTTTTGGCGGTACCTCCAGCGCTACGCCGTTGGTGGCGGGCGTTTGTGCGCTTATTTTATCGGTCAATCCCAACCTGACCGTGGGACAGATACGGGGCATTTTGGCCCAATCGTGCGACAAAATTGGCCCGGCGGGCACCTACAACGCCAGCAGCCACTCGGTGTATTATGGTTTTGGTCGAATAAACGCTCTCAAAGCGGTGCAACTGGCCATGGGGCAAAGCAGCAGCCCCGGTACCGGACAGGCACCCGCTGCCCCAACTTCCGGCGGTAAAAAAGGCCGCGTTACGTCGGCGAAACTCAATGTGCGGTCGGCACCTTCTACCACGGGTAAATTACTGGCAACGTACAAACGTGGCGACGTGCTAACTTTGGCCGAAAACGTAAATGGCTGGTGGCATTTGGGCAATGGCCGATACGTGATTGACGACTATGTACAGTTAGTGTAAACACATACGATGATTATATTTTTCGCGCTTGTTCTGCTGGCAGTGCTCATTGCCTGGGGAAAGGTCACTCCTTTTATTGCCTTTTTGATTGTCTCCATCTTTACGGCTTTGGGCTTAGGCATTGCGCCGGATAAGGTGCCGGGTGTAATTGAAAAAGGTGTGGGTGGTATTTTAGGCTCCATGGCAGCGTTGATTTGCCTCGGGGCTATTTTTGGGAAAATCATTGCCGAAAGCGGGGCCGCCCAGCGCATTGCCACTTTTTTGATGGAGGCATTTGGGGAAAAATACCTGCAATGGGCAATGGTACTAACGGGTTTTATTGTGGGTATTGCCTTGTTCTACAACGTGGGTTTTGTCCTGATGGTGCCACTGGTATTTGCGGTAGTGTATCAATATAATTTACCGGCGGTGTACATTGGGTTGCCGTTGCTGGCCAGTTTATCGGTGACGCACGGTTTTTTACCTCCGCATCCGTCGCCAGTGGCGCTTATTCCGTTGTTTGGAGCCGATATCCGCACGACCCTGTTGTACGGGCTGATAGTGGGTATCCCGACGGTCATTATCGCCGGTCCGGTCCTGACGCGTTATTTGCCGCCGGTCCACAGCGTACCACTGAGCACTTACCGCACCAATATCATGGAGCGGTCGGCACTTCCGGGTGCGGCCAATAGTTTTATCAGTGCCTTGTTGCCGGTGATTCTTTTAGCGTTATCGGCGCTGCTTAGTTTGTGGGTGGCGCGGGAATCGGTAGCGGGCCAATGGTTGGCCTTGGTAAGTGATCCGGTAATTATTATCCTGATTTCGCTGTGGATCATCGTGTACAGCCTGGGTATCAGGCATGGGAAAACCCTCCAACAAATTATGGCTTGGGCCGAAGAGGCCATTAGAGATATTGCGGGTTTGCTCACCATTATTGCCGGTGCTGGCATGTTGAAACAAGTGCTGGTCGAAAGCGGCATCAGTGCATCTATTGGGGCCAGTTTACAAACCATGCCGTTGCACCCGCTTCTACTGGCTTGGGGAATTGCCACGGCCATCCGGGTGTGCATTGGGTCGGCAACGGTGGCCGGAATGACCGCCGCCAGTATCGTTGCACCAATGGCGCAAAATGGCCTGGCCGATCCCAATTTATTGGTACTGGCCGTGGGGGCGGGCAGTTTGATGTTATCGCACGTGAATGATTCGGGTTTTTGGTTGTACAAAACGTATTTCAACCTAAGCCTCAAAGATACTTTCCGCACTTGGTCGCTGATGGAAACCGTAGTGGGCGTGGTGGGAATTATTGGCGTACTTATTTTGGATCAATTTATTTAAATGATATGACACCACACGACATTTTTAACGAGATGATGGCCAAAGATCAATTCAGCCAATGGTTAGGTATTGAACTGATTAGCGTTGGGCCGGGGACGTGTACGCTTCAAATGACCGTTCGGCACGAAATGCTCAATGGATTTGGAATTGCGCACGGGGGCATTAGTTTTTCGTTGGCCGATAGTGCTTTTGCTTTTGCCTGTAATTCGCACGGGCGACACGCAGTATCCATCCATTGTACCATCGAGCACGTGGCGGCGGTAAAATTGGGAGATGTGCTTTTGGCCGAAGCGACCGAGGAGCGTTTGGGAAATAGCGTATCTAACTACGCCATAAAAGTAGTGAAACCCGACGGAGAGCCGGTAGCTTTTTTTAGAGGAGTGGCGTATCGAAAAAAAATGGAGTGGGGGAAAACAGGAGTTGCGGAGCAGAAATAAAAAAAGCCCTCCCGGCATTACTGCGGCGAGGGCCATCCCAAAAAACCGATTACGCCACAAAAATACAGCGGTTGTAATTCAGTTTCCTATTTTTTTAGCAATTTTTTTAAGTTTTTACTCGAATTTGTCTATATTCATCATTTTGATTTTTTTTCCTATTGCAAAAGGAATTTTTCTCAAAAATGAATAGGGGTTTTGGTCGAACATCTTGTCTTTTAAGTTTAGCAATTTGAAAGCACCCTTTTTTTGCCCTTTTTGCCTGGATTTATTCCGTTACGGCTAATCTTTTTACCAGAGTCCCATAAGGAGTTTGGATGCTCACAAAATACAATCCAGGCTCCATTCCACTCGTGGGAATTTCCATCCGATTATCTCCTGAGTACATTTCATTTACTTGCTGATGGCACAAACGGCCAGCGGTATCGTGGATACTCAACAAAATTTCCAACGACTCACTACTGTTTACCTGAATCACCGCCGGGCGTCCGCCGGAGACTGGATTTGGCGTTACCTGAATATCGGCCACGCTTTCTAACTCGTTGGTTGCCGACAAGTTTTTAGTTTTAAATGTTGCAGGTACGGCCGGGGTTGCGGGTTGGCACAACGACCATTCGTTAAAGGCATAAGCGCGCCAGTACAGGGTGCGATTATTGGGTAAGTTTTTGGTGATGTTGTACGACGTGGCTCCGTGTACAATCTCGGAGGCAAAAATAATTGAGAAATACGGTGAACTCGACACTTCCACCTGGTAAAATGTAGCGTTCTCCACGGGTGCCCATTCCAGGTACACATTGTTGTATTGCTGAATGGCCGAATCAACGGGCGATAGATATTGGAGGGTATAATCACCAATAAAATTGGGCGTTTGAGACGACAACAAATAACTGGCGTGCTCGGTGTTGAGGTTGGTGCGCATAGCGGCAATCTGCTCGTTCGAGAATCGGCTGGCGCAGGCATCCAAAGAATAGCTCATATACAACGTTGCATCAGAGCGGAATTCCACGCCATTCGGATCTTTTTGCGCCGTTACGCTGAGGCTATCGTTCGCGCAACCCCAACGATAATTGAGGTAATCGGGGCGGGTATCACAAAAACGGTCACCGGATACGTAGCAGTTGCTACCGTCCATTTTTTCCACCGGATAACCGTCCCACTCGGGTGGTGCGGGCGTTGAAAAATTCCAACTGTGTCCTTCCCAACCAAAAAACGGGTGTGGCAACGAAAAGTGGTGGCCGGCCTCGTGCGCCCAAGTCGAATTGTTGTCACCCGAGCAATTGTCACTCATCACAATGGCATCGTACCACGCATAGCCACAGTTGCCCGCGGGATCATCCACGATATAGCAGTTGAGGCGATCGGGAATACGGGTCTCCTGAATCATTTCGGCTCCACCGTCCCAATTGTGTTGAAACCAGGAGGAGTTTTTATGGTAAACAAAACTTTCACCCGGCAGCAGGTAAAAGTATATACGAGCCGGTGCGTATTGCGCATTCATATCGCAAATAATGCGAAATACCTGGGTTTCACTGTAAAAATTGACGGCATTATCGGGGCCAACGATGTGAATCGTGACGGGCACGTACAACCAAGTGGTATCGTCGTTGCGAAGGCTGGCCAGTTCATTTTTATGATCGTGGTACCAGTTCAGCCAGGGCGAATAGGTATGCGTTCCGCAATAATTGGAAGGCTGGCCGCCACCGTTGGTTTGGGCCATTAAACCTTGAACGATAAGGAAAAATAAAAGTGTAAAGCAGTAATTTTTAGTCAGCACGATATTCGAAAAATTTTTAGAGTGCAAAGTTGCGAAAAAAAGGTTGGGTAGGTTGCCAAAAGGCGACATTTTTACCTATTTCTGATTAAAAATACATTTTGTAATTTTAAAGACAGGTTCGGTATATTTGTTGGCGGTGGCGCTCAAAATGGTAAATGTAAAATTTCAGCATGTGTTTCCAGCCTAATTTCCCCGCCCTTACGTGTTTAAAAACCGTACGTGTAGCCAAGTCGGTATCCATATTTTGAAAAAAAACCTCCCATTTTTGGCGAATTGCGAGCCATTTTGTCCGCACTTCCGCCAGGCTGGATACTTCGGGTAAATCTTCGGGGTTACCGCCAATGCGGGGTGGTGCTTTAAATTTAATGGGCAACGACAAAAACGCAATCAACAAAAAATAGCGCCAATCTTCTTTTAACCCGACTTTGGGGTACTTTTCTTCGTAACTCAACTTTTTACGCACGTAATCCATTGATTTTTCTTCACTTAAAATAAGGTGGTGCATATTTTGCAAAACGCTCCAGCCTCCTGACGCAGCGGGCCGATTAAGGATCTCGTCATCGTATTTTGCCATTTCATCAAGCAGCGTACGAACGCGGTTGGTGTAGTCCTGATTTATTCGCAGCAATTTATCTTTCATAAAAACGAGGTGTTTATTGGTTATGCCGGGCAAATATAATGCATTCTTGCGATCCGCACCAGAAGCCTGACTTTTGAAACAATGTGGTTTTAGGGGGCTTTAGGAATGTTTTATCTTTGTCCTACATTGAATTTTTAAAAACTTTAGTCTATGAATCAAAAAACAGTACAATTGCTGACCTTGTTCGCCGGTGTGCTTTTGACCTACACTTCGGCCAATTCCCAAACTACGTGCGGCTTCCCTCAGACAAGCGTCAATTTAACCGCCAACAATATTGAAGCCCGGATTGCGGTAGCCGGGGATTTGTTTCACACCGGCAACGAGGCGGGCTTTATTTACACCCCAAACGCCAATAAACCAGCCACTATATTCACTTCCGGGTTATGGATGGGCGGCGCGGATGATGCGGGCAACGTTCGGCTTTCGGCCATGTCGTACCGGCAGGGTAACAAAACCGAATACGCCGCTGGACCATTGGTGCCCGGAACTCCAATCCCCGACCTTAATGCCTGTGCCAATTGGGATGATATGTTTATCGTGAACAGAAGCAGGATTTTGGAATTTTCGGCCAATTTAACCACACTGGCGAATAACCCGCTGGTGGCCATTAGCCAATTTCCCGATATTATGGGTTGGCCAGGCATGGATAATCCCCATTTTGAGGCGGTAAACGGTTTTTCTTTGCCCCAAAATATTGGTCTGGCACCATTTATTGATACCGATGGTGATGGAAAATATAATCCATTGGCGGGTGACCAACCGGCCGTGTTACTTCAAGGGAAAACCCCGTTTATTCCCACGCAAATACTGTGGTGCGTATTCAACGACGGGAGTGCCAGCCATCAAATTAGCGGCGGATCAGCCATTAACATGGAAGTACAACTGACGGCCTGGGCATTGGGACCGGAAAATAATGTGCCGTTTAACAATACCATTTTTACTTCGCACAAATTCATTTACCGGGGCGTCGAAAATATCAATGATTTTCGGGTGGCTTTTTTCACCGATTTTGACCTGGGTTGTTATCAGGACGACTATATTGGTTGTAATCCCGATAAAAACTACTTTTTTGCCTACAACCAGGATGCCGTTGACGGAAACCCCGGCAGTAATTGTTCCTTTGGCGTTCCTACTTTTGGCGCAGAAACACCCGTACAAACGGCTACTTTTCTCAACCGCAGCATGGACAATTTTATCTACATGAACAATGGCGGCGTAGGTTCCAGTCCCGTAGGCACTACGGATCCGAACACGGTATTGGAATACCTCAATTACCTTCAGGGCCGCTGGCGCGATGGTTCCTCGCTTAGTTTCGGCGGATCGGGCTATGACCCGGCCGGAACAGCCACCAACTACGCTTTCTCCGATGCGCCATCCGACCCCAATGGTTGGTCCATGTGCACGGCTAATCTTCCTTACAACGACCAACGCACGGTAGCCAGTTCGGCCATTGGTTTGTTGGAGCCGGGCGCGGTGAATGAATTAACCATGGCCTGGACCATCCACCCCAATGTTCCCGGCCCCTGCCCGAATATGGACAGCGTTAACGATGAAGTGCATGTTATTCAAAGTGCCTACGACAATAGTTTTGAGGGATTAACCCCCGTCGTTTCGGTGAATAACGCGGCCGCGTGGGTGCAAGTAGCGCCCAATCCGGCGCGCACTGCCGTAACGCTGCACTATGGAGAACTCAACGTGGGTGCCGTGCGCTGTTTTGATATACAGGGCCGGTTGGTGTACGATAACTACGCGCCCGTCGCCAGTCAACAAACGATTCCGGTGCACCTTTGGGCGGCTGGTACTTATGTTGCACTGTTGACAACGGATCAAGGTTTAATGCCGGTTCGGTTTGTGGTGGAATAAGCACTAAACAAAAAAAGCCTCCCGAAAGATACCAGTCTTTCGGGAGGCTTTTTTTGTTTGCCTTGGGCTATAACTACTACCACCACTCGTTTTTCTTCAACTTGCTTTCGTAACCGCGTACGTTGTAACTTACGCTCAACATAAAATACCGCGCCAGGGTATTGGTAACAGAGTTGGAGGTGAAGTTTTGAGACGCGAACTGATTCACCGTAACCCGGCGGTTCAACAGGTCAAAAGCCGCCAAACGCACTTCCACTTTGTTCGATTTACCCACCAAACGTCGCACGGAGGCGTTAATGATGGGTACGCTGCGGCTAAAGTTTTGGCTGCGGTTTTCGTAACGCGAATACATAAAATTCCCTTCAAAAAAGGTCTTGGCAATCATTTGCCATTTCATCGAAGCGTTGGCGGTGTAGGTGTATATGTCTTGGTTTTGCTCCTGTTGAATCGAGTAATTTGTAAAAGATACATCAATGCCACCACCGGCGGTCAGGATCAAATCGGGGTTGGGCGTGAAGTTGAAATTGGGCCGGAAACCAAAACTGTTTCGGGTGGTTTCGTTGCGTTCACCGTTGACAAACGCCGGTGTTTTGTTCAGATTTACGTTACCACCGAGATTCAACGTCAATTTGGTTTTAACGATGGGAAAACCATACCAGAAATAAGAACTTAATTCGTAAGCACCCGACACATTTTCGGGGCGGCTGGTGGTACGCACGCCCAAACTATCAATAAATTCGATGATTTGGCTGTACGCTATATTATCGTCGAACAAACTGAAATCAACTCCAACGTTCAGATTGCTGAGGTTAGCACTGTTCCAAAATCCGTAACCAACACTGATTTCGTGCGCACGCGTGGGGCGCAGGTTGGGGTTACCGTCGGAGCGGAAAAGCGGATTGCTGACGTTGGGTACGGGCCGCAAATCGTTCATTTGGGGTTCGCGCACCGAATAAGAGTAAGAGGTGTTTAACCAGGCATTGTTGTCGAATTCGTAATTGGCATCAACGTAAGGGATAATATTGGTAAAATCACGGCTAAACGGATCGGCCAGCAACGGCGCATTTTCGTCCACGGCGTATTTACCACCAATGCGCAATTGTTGCCCCGCAACCCCTACCGATACGTTGAGGCCGTTGTTCATGTAGCGCAAACTGGAACCAATTCGGTTGTAATCAATGCGGTTGTCGAACCACAAACTCAGGCTGTCAATCCGTTTGTTTTCGTCGTCGGGATTGGAGGTTTGGCGGTCATCAATATTGCTGGATTTGGCAAAATTATAAAACGTTTCCCAATACCATTTTTTGCTCAATGGTTCGGTGTACAAAAGGCTGGACCGAACGGAATTGGTCGTGCCGGTTTTGAGGTTTTGTTGCCGGATGCGGCGTAAATCGGCGGGATTTACGAGGGAACTATTGAGCGAAGCGAATTGGTCTTCACCGTCATTTTGAGTATGGTTAAGAGCCGCACTAACGGCAAATGAACGGCCTTTTTTGCGAAATTTGTGGCGATAAATGGCACTGCCGCTCATTGTCAGGTTATCCATAAAAGAGCGGTTATTAATGTCGAGCAAACGTTGGTTTTCCTGAAATAACTGGGTTTGGAGGTTTTGATTTTCGTTGCCGGTAAAACGCGTACGGGCGTTAATGATAATGGTATTGTTCGAATCAATATCGTGCTCGAATCGCCCCGAAATATTGTGGTTACTCTTAAAATCCGTTCTGTTCATCGTATCCGTATTGGTAAACGACGACGAGCCAGTGAACGTTTGGCGGAACCCAAATTGGTCGAGGTCTAAATCCGTTTGGTTATAAAAATAACTCAGGTTGGCCTTGGTCTTTTTGTTGTCAAAATTATAGTTGGCACCGGCACCGTAATTTTCCGAAAAACCACGGCCATCGTTATAATTCATGGGTACGTCGCGGTCGTCCATCATATAATACCGACCGCCGCCGTTGCCAAAACCAAAGTCCACGTTATCGCGGTTTCCCCAGGTATTTTGGCCTTTAAATTCGCCGTAATCGTCCCAGTTAATACCGGTTTGGTTGATATTGTTTCCGTAACCGATAAAGGAGAGTTGTTCTTTTTTATTAAAGCGGTTGTAGTTACCGCGCCCGGCCCAGCGGCCTTCGTTGCCGACCCCGGCGGTTACTTTACCAAAAGCGCCTTTTTTAAATTCGTCTTTTAGTTCGAGGTTCATGGTTTTGGTTTTTTTACCATCATCCACGCCGGTGAGTTGGGTTTGTTCCGATTTTTCGTCGTACACCTGCACTTTCGAAATGGTTTCGGCTCCCAGGTTTTTGGTGGCGGCTTTGGGGTCATCGCTAAAAAACGTTTTTCCGTCCACGTACAAGCGCTGCACATCGCGGCCCTGCGCTTTGATATTGCCATCGGCATCTACCTCGATACCGGGCAATCGTCGAAGCAGGTCTTCAACCGTGGAACCGGGCGGAACTTTGAACGAGGCCGCGTCGTACTCAATGGTGTCGCCCTTAAAACTCAGCGTTGAGCGGGCGGCTTTAATCACCACTTCGTTCAGTTCTGTATTGATGAGTTTCATGCGCAATGTTCCCAAATCATTCACTTCGGTGGTAGAGGCGGGAATGTGTTGTTGGAAAGGAATATAACCTACGTAAGAAGATTTAATGAGGTAAGCCGTGTTTTTTACGTTTTTAAAAACAAAAGCGCCCTTGTCGTCGGCGCGGGTAAAATTGACCAAATTAGAATCTACGGGATTCAGCAGCATTACCGTTGCGAAAGGCATATCTGCGCCGGAGGTGTCCGAAA
This sequence comes from Chitinophagales bacterium, assembly GCA_013298845.1. Lineage (GTDB taxonomy): Bacteria > Bacteroidota > Bacteroidia > Chitinophagales > Saprospiraceae > M3007. The sequence continues at coordinate 115,160 of JAAFJN010000001.1, read as the reverse complement.
TAATACCTTTAAGGGTAACTTTTCTGAGGTCTTGAGCGGATGCCGTGGCGCATGTGCAAAGAAGCGCCACAAAAAAAAGCAGTTTTTTCATGATGTAATTTTAGTTGTCGATTGTTGGCGGGTTTCAAAAAGAAGGGTGCAAACGTTTGGAGAAACGCTGCACCCAGTTTTTTTATTGAACGACTTATTAATATTAAGAAGGTTGCTTTTGGGGTGAATAGGCGGAGCCGCACGGCCGTGCGGCTCTGCCTATTCTACGGTTACGGATTTGGCCAAATTGCGGGGTTGATCCACGTCGCAGCCGCGGAGCAGTGCGATGTGATACGCCAATAATTGCAGCGGAATAACCGATAATAAGGGCGTAAACGGCTCCAATGTATCGGGGATTTCGATGGTATAGTCGGCAATGCGTTTAATCACTTGGTCGCCTTCGGTGACCAAAGCCACGACTACGCCTTTGCGGGCTTTTACTTCCTGGATATTGGATACGATTTTGTCGTATGCGCTCAGGTTGGTCGCGATGACAAACACGGGCATATTTTCGTCAATCAGGGCAATTGGCCCGTGTTTCATTTCGGCGGCCGGATACCCTTCGGCGTGGATATAGGATATTTCCTTGAGTTTCAGCGCCCCTTCGAGGGCCACCGGGAAATTGTATCCGCGACCCAGATAAAGGGCATTGGGAGCATCCTTAAACTCTTCGGAGATGTATTTTACCTGTTCCTGACAACTTTGCAACAAACGTTCCATTTTGCCCGGTATTAACGCCAGTTCCTGCACCAGTTCCTGGTAACGGGATTTGGGTAAATAACCGCGCTCGTAGCCCAACACAAGGGCCATCATGGTGAGCATGGTCACCTGACCAGTAAAGGCTTTGGTGGAGGCTACCCCAATCTCCGGTCCAACGTGGATGTACGAACCGCTGTGCGTGAGGCGAGCAATGGACGAACCCACCACGTTGACAATGCCATACGTGAGGGCATTGCGTTCTTTGGCCAATTCGAGGGCGGCAAAAGTATCGGCCGTTTCACCCGATTGTGAAATGGCCAGTACCACGTCGCGCTCGCGGACTACCGGGTTACGGTACCGGAACTCGGAGGCGTACTCTACTTCCACCGGCAAACGCGCCAGGTCTTCGAAGAGGTATTCGGCGATCATACCGGCGTGCCACGAGGTGCCACAACCCAGAATAATCATGCGGTCGGCGTGGATCATGCGCATTTTGTGCTCTTCCATGCCGCCGAGGCGTACCCAACCTTCTTCGTTGTTGAGGCGGCCCCGCATACATTCTTCCACAGTAACGGGTTGTTCAAAAATTTCTTTGAGCATGAAGTAGTCATAACCGCCCTTTTCCAACTGTTCAATTTCCAGTTCGATTTGGTGAATGGTGGGCGTCGCTTCTTCGTTGCGCAATGTTTTGATGTGCATTTCACCGTCGAGGGTGAGGGTGGCAACTTCTTCGTCTTGCAGATACACCACTTTATTGGTGTGTTCCACGATGGGGGTTGCGTCGGAACCCACGAGAAACTCGTTTTTGCCCACCCCAATCACCAAGGGACTGGATTTGCGGGCCGCGACCAGTTTGCCGGGGTCTTGTTCGTCCATGACCACAATCGCGTACGCGCCGTGCGCACGGGTAAGTGCCTGCCGGACGGCTTCTTCAATCACCAGGTTATCGCGTTGTTGCACTTCTTCAATCAGGTGCGCCAATACTTCGGTGTCGGTTTCACTTTTAAACGTATGGCCCAATTTGATGAGGGCACTCTTCAACACGGCGTAATTTTCAATAATACCGTTGTGAATCACCACCACGCGGCCATTTTGGCCGGTATGCGGGTGAGCGTTGATATCGTCGGGTTTACCGTGGGTGGCCCAACGGGTATGGCCCATACCAACGTGGCCTTCTACGTTTTTGTCTTTGGTAAAGTTTTGAAGTTCCGCAACTTTTCCTTTTTTCTTGTAAATGTTCAGGTCCCCGTTGAGTAAAGCAACTCCAGCGGAGTCATAGCCACGGTATTCGAGGCGCTGGAGGCCTTTTATCAAAATTGGATAAGCCTGTTTGGAACCAATATAAGCAACAATTCCGCACATAATAGTTTACTTGATTATATTTTGGTGAATTTAAGTCGCATTTTCAGGGGGTACGTCGGGTGCGTAGGCCCGTAGATAATGGAACGTGAGGGCGTTAATAACTGGGAGTTAATATCCACGTAAATGGTGCGCTTGAGCGGGTCGCCACTGGACAGGTTTTTTACCACCGACTGGAAATAATCGGTCATGGTAAATTGGTATTTGACTAAATCGTTGGATACTTTGCGAGGTGTGCCGCCAAACAACGCAAAATTGCTGTTAAGCCCGATGGAATAGGACACATCGCTGGTAAAGAACACATCGTTGTTGCTGTCTTCGTAAAAAGTTGCCAATTGTGGAATAGGCGTTAACAAAGACGGATTAGGGCCATAGCACTGCAATTCGGCTTTGTTGATAATGATGTCGGTGAGTTTTGGATCGGCGGGAAACTCCACTTTCATGCGCAAACCGCTCATGCCCTGAATAAATAATTGTTCGGGATTGGTCTGTGCCAGCGCGGTTTCGGCGGGGGTGCCCTGGTAATTGTGTTCAATGTGCATGAACTTACTCATCTGCTGGTCGGTGTTATTCCAGTTCAGGCGATAATCCGTGCTTTTTTGCAGCGTGTCTTTGGTATAGTGCAGGCGGATAGCGCAAATGGAGGCATTCAAATCAAAAGCCATTATGGCACCAGTGCCGCTGCCGGGGGTAGTTGCCTTAATTTTGAGTCCTTTAAACACCTTATTAAATTCGTTGGGAACAATTTTAGTGCTTTGCGCGATAGCCATTAACTCTTGCCCAAATGCGGGATCCAAGGGCACTTTGAGGTAGGCCAATTTCAGGGTATCACCCAGGCTGGAGAGTGTTTTACCGATAGTACGTGGCCGTGGTTTAAAGTTTTCCAAACGACCGATTTCGCGGGCAACCGGGAGCGTGTCGTACACGTAATAGGTTTTGTTAAAGTCCATCGCTTCGTTAAGTTGGAATATCTGGATGGTTTGCTCCTGCAACGTATCGCCGTAAAAACCAGCCGCTGCGTAAGGCAATAAAAGATACACCGAGTCAAACTGGAAGGCGGTAATGTTGGCAGTGTCCAAGACCCGTATTAACGAATAAATTTCGGAAGTAGTAACGCCAAATTCGGGGTCATTCAATTGACCACACAAAAAATAGTCAAAAGAAGACGTCCGGTCAACCGATTGTACACTGTCGGGCCGTTCGATGGTACAAATAACATCCAGCGAGTCGCCGTCGAAATTGGCTACTTCGCCGTCAAAAAATTCGGAGCCAAATGGGGTAGGCTTGGTGCATTGCCAGGCCAGCAAACAAAGCGCAAAGGAAAATGCTACGAAACGGCTTAATTTGTTGTTCATAGATGAGGTGGTACATTAAAAATGCATTGGTCATAATGGATGAAACGCCAACTTCAACCACTATGACCAATGCATAGAATATCTGAGTGTGATGAATACAACTTTAGGGAATAACAAGTGGTGTTAACCTTCCACTGTGGCTTCCAGTAAAGTATTAAATGTGGTCAGCGTATTGGCGAAAAATGTTTCTTCACTGTCCCATTGTTGAATGACCTTACCGTTTTCAGCGGTGAGATAATCAACGTTTGCGTCGAAGGATTCGCTGCCTATGATCACTGCATCGGAGAACGCCGTGGCGCCCCGGTGAATAGAAACACTACCATCGGGGTTGCGGAATGGCTCCAAATCGCTGGCTTTGAGGTTATTGATCGCGGCTTTGGCGTAAAAACGGTCGGTCATGGTTTCGTAAGGCATATCAAACAAACCATAAACAATGGCGGCGTTAGAGAACAGCGGTTCGGTTTTGTACGCCGTGCGCAAAAACAGCGGAACCAGACCGGTCATAAAGCCCTCGCACAAAATAATATCGGGCGACCAGCCAAATTTTTTGACAATTTCAATGGCACCTTTGCAGAAAAACGCGGCGCGATCGGCATTATCCTCAAACGGCTCTTCTGGAGTGCCGTAATTGGTGGTGCGTTTGAAAAATTCGTCGTTATCGAGGAAATATACCTGGAGGCGGGAATTGGGCAAAGAGGCCACTTTAATCAAGAGCGGGTAATCGTCGTCGTCAACGATAATATTCATGCCCGACAACCGCACAACTTCGTGCAAACGGTGACGGCGTTCGTTCACGCAACTGTAACGCGGCATCAAAATGCGCAGTTCGTACCCGTTGTCTGAAAGAAATTTTGGCAGTTTTGCAATAAGACCCGACATTTCCGTACCCTCGGTGTAGGGTTCAATTTCCTGTGTGATCAGGAGCACGCGCTTCTTTTCCATGAAATGAAAATCCTAAAATTCTTTTTGTTAAAAAATCCCATGCGTTGGTTTGCTCTGCCATTGCAGAACAAAATCCGGGTGCAAAAGTATAAAAAAAACGGCGGTTCTTTTGCATCCTTTTAACAGATAAAAATTTTCAGCGGTAAAACACCCCTATATTTTCTCTAAAATTCGAAAAATATAATCGTATTCATTCTTTTCATCGGCCACGTGGGCTTCGCGGAATACTTCGCGCCATTGTGCACTGTCGAGGGTAGGGAAGTGCACTTCACCGGGTACATCCACCGCGACTTCGGTGATGTATACTTTATCCCACAGTTCCACGCTTTGCGCGTAGATCTGGCCGCCCCCGATAATAAACGCCTGTTCTGCGCCGGTATCGTAGGCCATTTCCAAGGCTTCGTCAATGGTATGGGCCACCACAATCCCGTCCGCTTGAAAAAACGGGTCGCGGGTAATCACAATGTTCGTGCGCTTGGGCAAAGGCCGACCAATACTGTGGTACGTGTTGCGGCCCATAATCACCGGGTGGCCCAGCGTTGTGCGTTTAAAATAAGCCAAATCGGCCGGTAAGTACCAGGGAATTTGGTTTTCATTCCCAATAACGTTGTTGTTGGCTACGGCCACAATTGCGGATATCTGCATTTTGTCTTCCGTCTAAAGTCTTAGTCCACGATCATCGTTGCGTGGTCGAGTTCTTGTTGGCGAATACGTTCGGGCAGGATACGCGGTTCGTATTGCTGGTTGCGCAATTGCGGCACTAACCCTGCTTCCCGGATGGCCTGCTGAATACCGTCGGCGGTAAAGCGGAAACGAGCACCGGCGGCCGATACCACGTTTTCTTCGATCATGATGGACCCAAAGTCGTTGGCACCCGCGTGCAGGCACACCTGCGCGACCTGTTTGCCCACCGTCAGCCACGATGCCTGAATGTTTTTTACGTTAGGCAACATGATCCGGCTCAGGGCAATCATGCGCACGTATTCGTCGCCCGTAACGGCGTTGCGGGCGCGTTTTATTTTTTTCAAAATGGTATCTTCATCCTGAAATGGCCACGGAATAAAGGCGATAAAACCTTTGGCATCGGCGGGTTTTTCCGATTGTACCTGGCGCATGGCGGCCAAATGCTCGAACCGCTCCAGGTTGGTTTCGATGTGCCCAAACATCATGGTCGCCGAGGTAGTGAGGTGGAGTTGGTGCGCGGCCCGCATGACATTGAGCCATTCTTCGCCGCCGCATTTGCCCTTGGAAATCAGTCGGCGCACGCGGTCGCTCAGTATTTCGGCACCCGCGCCCGGCAGCGAATCGAGGCCACTTTTTTGTAACTCAGCCAATACATCGTAGTGGCTCATGTTTTCCAATTTGGCAATGTGCGCTATTTCCGGCGGCCCGAGGGCGTGTAATTTAAGGTTGGGATAAATATCTTTTAATTGCCGGAACAAGTCGGTGTAAAACCGCAAGCCCAGGTCGGGGTGGTGGCCGCCCTGCAACAGCAATTGTTCGCCACCGAGTTCGAACATCTCGTCAATTTTTTGGCGATACTCGTCAATGGACGTGATATAGGCTTCACCGTGGCCCGGTCGGCGGTAGAAATTGCAAAACTTACAATTGGCAATACACACGTTGGTGGTATTGGAGTTTCGGTCAATGATCCAGGTGACGGTATTGCCCGGTACGTGGTGTTGCCGGAGTTGGTTGGCCACGAACATGAGTTCGGTGGTGGCGGCGTTTTCAAAAAGAAAAACCCCTTCTTCCGGCGAAAGCCATTCGAGGCGCAGGGCGCGCTGGAGTAAGTTTTGCGTATCCATTTTCACATTTTTCAATTTTATTTGAAAGTAACAAAGGTACGGCGGTATTTGTTTTTGTGGTATGCAATTAAGCGATTTTATGGGCCTCCCAAGTCATTGAATTTTAACATTTTTTGGCCAAAGACATACGCAAACGCGTATTCCTTTCGTTATGCCTTTTTTGTTATTGAAACAACAATAAACCATTGCATTCCCACAAACAGATTTTTTTCATTAATCAAAGCCCGATCGAACAGCTATGTCAAATACCAACTTCAAAATTTTGCTGGTAGAAGATGACCAAAATTTTGGCGATGTGCTCCGCTCTTATTTAGAGATGCACGATTACAGCGTTACACTCGCCACCGATGGCGTACTGGGTATCGAAGCCTTCAAAAAAGGCACGTACGACCTGTGTATTTTCGATGTAATGATGCCCCGCAAAGACGGTTTTACCCTCGCCAAAGAAGTGCGTGAACGCAATCAGGAGGTTCCTATTATCTTCCTCACGGCTAAAACTATGAAAGAAGACGTGCTCACCGGCTTTAAAACCGGCGCCGACGACTATATTCCCAAGCCCTTTAATTCCGAAGAATTGTTGTATCGCATTCAGGCCATTCTGAAGCGGTCGGCCAAAGCCCCGGATCCCCGCGACGAGCAGCGCGAATTTGCTTTTGGCAAATACCATTTTAACTACACGCTGCGCATCCTCACGTACACCGGTACCGTAGCCGAAGGCGAAGAACACCAATGGAAACTCAGCCCGAAAGAGGCCGAATTGCTCAAGTTGTTCTGCAAATACCTCAACGACGTGATGCCGCGCTCCGAAGCGTTAACCAAAATTTGGAACGACGACAATTATTTCACCGCCCGTTCGATGGACGTGTTTGTGACCAAATTGCGCAAGTACCTCTCCAAAGATCCGTCCATCGAAATTGCGAATATCCACGGCAATGGCTTCCGTTTGTTGGTAAAAGATATGGTCATGTAAGTTTCGGTTGTTTCCCCTCCGTTTTACCCAACCACTCAGATCCATTTTCAATGTACGTTGTAACAAGTAATTTTGCTTGTTGTGTCTTACGTTGAAAATGGATTTTTTATTTCAGCGGCAGTGCGGGAGCGGTGCCTCACATTATGGGCGCGTCCCAATGATTTTGTGCACAAAACCTACGGAGTCGAAGTTTAATCACCCGTTTTTACGCGATTTTTCGCAAAAAAGTGTTTTCTTTGCGCCCTTTAGCACATATCTCCCCATGGAATTACTCATTATTGTCCTTTTTAATTTTGTCAACGGTGTTTTTGCTTTGTCCGAAATCGCGCTGGTTTCGGTAAAAAAACAACGCATTTTGCAATTGGCCGAAAAGGGCGATAAACGCGCCCAAACGGTCCTGCATTTGATGAAAAATCCCGAAGGTTTTTTGTCTTCCGTTCAAATTGGCATTACGCTCATCGGTATTGTTTCCGGCGTGTACGGTGGTGCCACCCTGACCGATAATTTCCGGCCGGTGGTGGAGCAATTTGAAATGCTGCGGCCTTACGCCAACCAAATCGCCTACACGCTGGTGGTGGCCCTCATTACGTATTTGTCCATTGTTATTGGTGAATTGATTCCCAAAACGTTGGCGATTAAATTTGCGGAACCCGTTGCCCTCAACGTGGCCGGATTTATTCGTTTTTTTACCCGTTTTGCGCATCCTTTTGTTTGGTTGCTCACAACATCCACCAGTGTTGTTTTTAAACTTTTTGGTATTTCGCCCGCTCAGGACGAACAAATTACCGAAGAAGAACTGCGTTACGTGATTAAAACCGCCGGTGCGCAGGGGCTTTTGGACAAAGATGAAAGCGAACTGCACCACAATGTGTTGTCGTTCAGCGAATTAAAGGCCAAAAACGTAATGACTCACCGCCTCGATGTGAATTGGGTGGACCTGGCCGATACCACCGAAGAAATTCACGAAGTTATTCTGGAAGGCAACCATACGTATTATCCCGTTTGCGAAGACGGCGACGACAATATGCTGGGCTACCTCTACATCAAAGATTATTTTATTGGCAAAAGTCAACCCGATTTTAACCTGCGTTCCATTATTCGCGAACCGGTGTACGTGTCCGAAAACCAATACGCCATTGATGTATTGCAGCAGTTCAAAAAACGCCGTTGTTATTTCGGGATGGTGGTGGATGAATTTGGGGCATTTGAAGGCATTGTTACCCTGCACGACCTCTCCGAGTCATTGGTGGGGGATTTGCCCGGTGCCGATGAAGAAAATACCAATATTGTGCGCCGCACCGACGGCTCTTTGCTGATAGACGGCAGTATGGCCATTGATGATGTAAACCATTACCTCGGTGTGGAATTTATTCCGGACGACAATAGCCAATACGCTACCGTAGCGGGTTTTGTGATTTATCATTTGGAGCATATTCCCGAAATTGGTGAACAATTTGAGTTTAACGGGAAAAGTATTGAAATCATGGACAAAGACGGTGCGCGCATTGACAAGGTTTTAATTAAATAACCGCAACACCATGAAATACCTGTTGCCCTTTTTATTTGTACTGCTGTTGGTTAAATGCAGTAACCCGTGGCAGGAGAAACCCTACACCATCAAAGACGGGCACGAGCGTATGATTGCCATTTTGGACAGTATTGCGCGGTTTGCCGATCCGGAAAAACACGCTAATCTGAGCCAAAAAAACGCGGAAATACTGCGTAAAAATCTTAAAAAACTGCCCAACGACGAATTGCCCGCCGCCCGCTTGCGTTACGCCGAAGAACTTATTCGGGGCGGCAATCACGGGCAGGCCGTGTTGGAACTGACTACCCTGGCCACTGCTTCGGGCGATTCCATTACCCTCGAAAATAAAGCCGTTTACGAGTTACTTGCCCTGGCTTACCTGCGCATTGGTGAAGTCAACAATTGCGTGGTGCGCCACAAATCGGAGGCTTGTATTTTGCCCCTGCAACCCGCCGGGCAATTCACCGACATGATGGGCGTGGACAATGCCCTCAAAATTTATAAACGCCTGCACCGGGCTTTCCCCAACGATGCCCAAATCCGCTGGTTGTACAACCTCATGCTGCTGAACCGAGGCATCGTGCCGGACTCTACCGAGCAGGTATTTTTATTGCCCCCCTCTTTTTTTGAAGTCCCCGACAACGCGCCGCGTTTTGTGAACAAAGCGGTTCCGCTGCGCCTCGATCCCACGGGTTTGGCGGGCGACGCGTGCATGGATGATTTTGACAACGACGGCGATTTGGATTTGTTTGTGGTCCGGCAAGCGTTGGATGCCCCTTGTCGTTATTTTGTGCAGGAAAATGGCCAGTTTCAGGACCGCACTTCCGAGGCGCATTTGGACGGGATAACGGGCGGTATCCAAACCATGCAGGCCGATTTTGACAACGATGGCGACCCGGACGTGCTCATCTTGCGCGGTGGTGGCCTCGAAGGCGGCACGCACCCCAATTCGCTGCTGCGCAACAACGGCAATAATTCCTTTACCGATATTACGATTAAAGCGGGTTTGTTGTCGTTTCACCCCACGGTTTCGGCCGATTGGGCCGATTACGACGGCGATGGTTGGTTGGATTTGTACGTAGTGAACGAAAGCCGCGACAGTGCGCACATTCACCCCAACGAACTTTTTCACAACAATGGCAACGGCACTTTTACCAATATTGCACCGCAAATTGGGGTGAATTTTGTGGGGTATTATTCCAGCGCGGTCTGGGGCGATGTCAACAACGACCGCCGTCCCGATTTGTACCTGACCAACCGCAGCGGCAACAACAAATTATTACTCAACCGGGGCAGCGATAACAACGGCCTTTGGCAGTTTCAGAACGTGGCACCGCGCGCCGGGGTAACCGGGCCGGAATACAGCAGCGTTGCCCGTTTTTTTGATTATAACAACGACGGTTGGGAAGATATTCTTTGTTTGACCAATAACCTCGCCGTGCAGGACAGTGCCGCCGGGGAAGTCATGAAAAATATGTTGGGGGCCAAACCGCCCAAAGACGCCGTTAAATTGTACCGGAACAACGGCAACGAAACCTTTACGGATATGCACGTGCCCGCCGGATTACACCAACAGTTTTTTGCCCAATCGTGCAGCATCGGTGATTTTGACAACAATGGCTGGCCCGACATTTACGTGGGTTCGGGAGTTGATAATGTGCGCGCAATAATCCCCAATCGCCTGTTTCGCAACCTCGATGGTAACCGCTTTGAAGAAGTGACGATGGGGGGCGCAGCGCACCTGCAAAAATGCCGGGGCATGGCCCGTGGCGACCTCGACAACGACGGCGATACCGATATTTACACCGTTACGGGTGGTTTGTTTGAAGGAGATTTGGCTAATAATGCCTGTTTTATCAACGAAACCAAAAACGAACACCGCTGGGTACAATTGGTATTAAAAGGGGCGCAATCGAACCGCGAAGCCCGGGGTGCCCGCATTACCCTGACCATCCAAACGGCCGACCGCAAAAAACGCATCGTGCACGCCACTTGCGGGAGCAACGGCACCCAACGCCGCGTAGAAACCGGTTTGGGAAAGGGAGAAAAAATACTAAAAGCCGACATTCAATGGCCGCATTTTAGCAATAAAATCACCACCATTGATACGATGGCGATCAACGGTATTATCTTCGTGAAAGAAGAAAAATAAGGCAATGAAATACGTCCGTTTTCTGTTGCTGTGCGCCCTCGCGGCGGCGCACGGACTCGTTTGGTCACAAGCCATAACGGAGTACCCGCGTTTTGTCCACGCTGCCGCCGGGCAACCGCCCTGCACCACGGGCGGCTGGACGTGCATCGGTCCCGTGGGGGAACCGGCGAGCATGAGCCGCTGCATCGGGTGTGCGCCGGGTGCGCATGGTACCGGACAAATGCACCAAATTCGGTTTAGCCCGCATTATACCCGCGACAGTACTGCGTACGCCTGCTCCAATTTCGGCGGTCTTTGGAAAAGTACCAACCGGGGTGCTTCGTGGTCTTGTTTGAATACCGATACCCAATTGCCGTTTTCCTCCGTTTCTGACGTGGCCATTGACCCCACCGATACCCGCCGCTTGTACATGGCCACCGGCGAAGCCAACCGGACCTTGGGCCATTATTCGGTAAAACACGACGGCACGCCTTCGTTTTTTACGCCATTGTTTACCACCGGCGTTTACCGCAGCACCGACGGCGGACAACGGTGGACCCCCATCAACGGAATTGCCCCGGATTTACTCGGTTTTTTGGAGGATGGCGGGGCTATCCGGCAAATTTGCCTGCACCCGCAACGGCCCGAACGTTTGTTTGTCGTTAGTAGCGCGGGTATTTTCGTCACCAACGACGCGACCGTTGAACAACCCGTTTGGACCCATATAACGCCCGGTATTCGCGATAAAAACCTTTCCTGTTTGGTGTTTAAGTCCGGCAGTACGGATACCCTGTATGCCAGTGGTACCGATATTTACCGCAGCACCGACAGCGGGGCTTCGTGGCATTCGATGACGGGTACCGACACCGGTTTGGAGTACGCGGCGTTGCCCGGCCCGTTTACCGTGGGGCGCATCGGGATAGCAGTTACACCCGCTGCTCCGGAGCACTTGTACGCGTACGTGGTGGGCACGGCGCCCTCGTGCGCGGGTAAAGCCTTTATTTATCGGTTCAATGGCCAATATTGGCGCGAAAAATACGCTTTCTGCGGTCGAGGCGGCACCACCGCCGTGGCTTCTACCCGGATTGGGATGGCGGTATCGCCCACCGATACGCAACAGATTTATTTTGGCGGAACCATCGTCTGGGGCAGTAAAAACATGGACAAAAACGGCTCTTTTTCCGCAGTTTCGCCCTATTTGGAAGCCCAACAATTCCACGCCGACGTGTTTGCATTGGCTTTTGAACCGGGAGCCAATGCGTTGTGGGCGGCAACGGACGGCGGTATTCACAAAAAAAACGTTGATTCGCCCGGCACCAACGGCTGGACCAGCCTAAACGATGGTCTGGCCATTGCCACGGTCTATCGCTTTGATGATACCGACGATCGCACCGACCGGATTATGATGGGCACCCAGGATTGCGGCACAATAGTTTTTACCGAAGCCGACGGCTGGAAAAATATTTACGGCGGCGATGGGTACAACGGTAAAATTGACGGCGTAACCGGAATGGCTTTTGGGTGCAGCAACGGGTGTAATTTCTTTTTGGTGTATGATTTTAACCAAAAACGCCTCGAAATAGAAGACGGTACCGGTTCGCACCCCACCGACCCGCAAGAGCGCAAACGGGCTATGGTACGTCCCACTTTTGACATGATCAACCACCCGGCGTCGGAGAACATGATTTTTTCGATGACCGAAATATACGAGCGTCTCAAAACCCGAAAAGAGCGCAAAGACAACGCCGCCCAGTTGTGGAAAATTCGCTCCGACGTGGGCAAATCCACCTACGACCAGTGGAAACGCCAATTGCACACCTTCGATATTGCGCCTTCGAACCCCGATTATATGTACGTGGTGCAAAACGGCGGGGTCAACGATAGCCCCGTGCCCGGTGAAGGTTTTGGTTGGGAAACCAAGTTGTTTCGCTCGGTGACCGGCGGCTGTATCGGCGAACAAGGCACCCAAGATACCGCTTGTTTTACCGATATTACCAACAACTTATTGCGCAGTGGCATTCGGTCGCAGCATTACCAACCGCAGCACCTCACGACATTTAGCAGTGCGCTTCCGGTGATAACGGGTGTGTTGTTTCACCCCGAAAATCACCTTAAAGCCTGGATTACCTTCACGGGTTACGAGCCGGGCGTAAAAATTTGGGCGACCAACGACGGCGGCGAAACCTGGTACAACGCCGATCCCACGGGATCTTTGCACAACCTGCCGGTAAATGATTTGGTGTTTCAGGCGGGCAGCGACGACCGCCTTTACCTCGGGACCGACGCGGGTATTTGGTTCAAAGACAACGCCGCACCGGATTGGCAACCTTTTTGTGATTTCCCCCGGGTGCGGGTAACCGAACTAAAAATCAACTATTGCATGGGCAAACTCCGGGCATCAACGTTCGGGCGGTCCATTTGGGAGGCCGATTTACTGCCTTCCGACGGAACTTTGGGTGAATTAGCCCTGGTTATTAGCGAAACTCCGGCGCAACCCTGGACGATGAGCCGCGGGCTTGATCGCAACTTACGCCTTAAAAAAGGCGTGACTTTGCGCATGGAAGGCCCTTCGCCCGATGAAAAAATAACGATCAGTATGCCCAAAAACGGGCGTATTATTGTGGAAGAGGGAGCGCAATTGATCCTCTCCAACGTTATATTAACCAATAATTGCGGCAATACCTGGAAGGGCATTGAACTGGTTAAAAAAACGCGCAAAAAACGCGGTAAAATCCTGCTTTCCAACGCCGCCATCGAACGGGCGGAGGCGGCAACAACAACGATCAAAAAATGATGAACAACACATTAGACAACCACGAGATTCCGGCCAAACCCCAGCCTCCGCTGAAGTGGATTTATGGTATTAACCTGGCCATTTTATTTTTGTACATCACCTTTGTACATCCGGACCCATACCTCGCCGGCAAGGCGTTTTGCATTGTTGTACACGTCGCATTCAATTTGTTGGCGGGTATTGTTTTGCTGTTTATCAAATCGCGTCGCTACCTGGCCAGTACCTTTTTTATGTCGGCGCTACTGGTGCTGTTAATCGGTTTTGGTGCCTGTTTGGCGCGGGAGCAAAGTACGTTGTAACGGGCCGCTTATTCCCCCCCGAACCAAAAAGGTACTTCGCCCACAAAAAACAGCGAATCGCGTTTGGCGGCGCTGGGCAGTTGCACGGTGAGGACGTTTTTGCCCGTTTTAAACCGTTGCGTGGGCAAATAAGTGATTACCCCCGGTGCCCCGGTAATCGCGTGGCGTTGGAACACCCATTCGGTTGTTTGAAACGAGGAGTCGTTGATCATAACTTGGAGGTTATTGGTAAAACACACCGATTTAAGGCTGTCTTGCATGGCCCGGCGGCGTATTTTTGGGATACTGTCGGACAATTCCGGCTGTTGCCCGCAATACACATTGAGTACATCGTCGAAGGATTTGGTGTAGGAAACAAATACTTTTAGCAGTGGGCCGGAGACCATTTCGGAGGGAACCATGACGCTGCCGGTGCGGCCGTTTTCGGGCAGTTGATCTTCGTAACTTTCGGCGTGGGTGGTGTAGCGGTTTTCGTATTCACCCCAATGTTTTTGAGCACCAAAGTGAAAATCGGCCTTTTTGAGTTTAGAAACGGTGACAAATAAGTTAAAAAACGCCCCGGTCATAACCAATGTCATTACCCCAAATAAAACCATGTAAAACTTGCGTTTGCTGACATTGGTGGAAAAAATCATGCTGAGGTAAGTAAACGGCGTGAAAATCAACGGAAACATCATTTTGGGCAATAGCATCAACAGATATTTCAAAGTACTTACTACGCGAGGATACTTTTCCGGGTTAATTCGGTCGGCAAACTGCTGGGCAAATGCCGGCAGAATGGCCAAAAGCATAAAAAACAGGAGGATGGAATCGGATACAAAATTAGGAAAATAGGTTCTGGACAGCAAAAGTAACCCGAACAGGATAAGGTAAATCATGCTTAGGCCCACCGCAAACAACACAATAACAAAAGCAAACCCGAATACCTGATTGCACAATTTATCCAACCGCAGGATATAGTTGGCCAATGCCCCAAATTTTTTGGCGTATAATTCTTTGCTAAATGCCTTTTGGCCTGGCAACCGATCATACACGATGCCCTGCGGATATACGGTGTGTACGCCCACTAAACTTGCCCAGAAGGCGCGCATTATAAAATGCACAATGAAGGTAAGGGGCAACAAGTAGGCAATAATTTTTAAAAAAGAATAGGCTAAAATGGGCAGTTTGGAGCGATCTGCCGCCGCTGCCGACGTGAAATTGTCCAAAAAATAAAAAAAAGCCTTGTCGGTGAGTTCCGGCAAATAAGAGGCAAAATAAGTGGCTGCGCCGGAAATCAGCAGTTCCAGATTCCAGGTTTTTTCGGCCAGACTTTTGAGCCAATCGGGGCGAACATCTTCCATGTTGTTTGTTGTTAACGGTTGATGGTAGCAAAGGTAAACAAATACCAAACCACACCCGCCATTTGAATTAAAGCCCCCACCACCAACACCGCAACAACCACATTTTTGGCGTAAAAAAAACCGTAACTAATGGCGCGGTCAATGGCCGGAAACAGCAAGAATAACCCCAACGCCCAAACGGGTAATAAATGCCGAATATCCTGCACCGGCAAACCCCCAAGGAGCATTATGTACCCGCCAAGCGCTCCTAAAAGTACTTTTTTTTCGGTTAATTGCAAATCGGTTTTTTTGAACAGCCCCAAAAAAAGCGGCAATAACACCGCAAATCCCCAATGGCAAACGGGGCTTAACCCAAAAAGAAGGTTGGGCAAGGGGTATTCCCGCGTACCCTGCGGCGTTTCAAAATGAGACGACAAAAAATGGCGCGGCGACCACTCGGCGAGTGGCCATTCGGGGGCCAGGGCATACATCCACAACAGTATCGAAACCATTCCTCCGACCCAAGAAAGCAGAACGGAACGCGTTTCGTACCGTAAAATACAATACCATACACCCAGCATCAAGGCCAGCGCCGGTATTTCGGGGGCATGTGCAAGGGTGCTGCCGACCATCACCGGCGCGGATACAAAAAGCAGTACGCCGGTGCGATAACTGGCGCGTTGGGCACCGGGCAGCAACAAACGGCAGCAACTGTAAAACAAATAAGCCGAGGCTGCGGCAGCCATCCAGTTCACCACCGATGCCATGTTTATTTGCCTTTTACGTCGCCTTTTGCGGCTTTTATGGAGGCTTCCAATTCCCAGTTGGCCCGAAGTGGCTCTAATTTTTTGGTAAAAATGAGTTCCGGTTGGCGTTGAGCAAAATAATCGCCCGTATCCCAGCGGCCGTTGGCGTTCAGGTCTTCGGTGAGTTTGGCGGTGTAGGTAGCGGCGAGCATTTCCCCAAATTTAAACGTTGGTTTGGTATCGGTGGCGGTAAATTTTCGCTCTTGCTCCAAGGTGGTGCCGTTCAGAATTTCCAACACGTAGGATATGCCGGGTTTGGTTTCCTCCACGGTAAGTACGAGGGTGCCCAATTGTTTATCGGTCATGACGGTGATGGTGTACGGGATGGTATCCACGTTCGACAGGCCGTAAAAATCGGTGATGCCGCCGGGCAAAATGGTGACCGTAAGTGTGGTGCCCGGTTTCCATTTGCCATTGACGGTAAGTACCCGCGATTGGGCCGAGTCGGGGCGAATGGTGAAATCGCGGAAAGGTACCGAGTCTTTGTTTACGACCCATTGGGCGGTATCCACGGCAACAACGGGATAATTAAACTTCAAACTACCCGTTCGGCCCGGCAAAATGGGAACGTTTTTAAGGGCCAACAACGTCGGGCGCGGCGGCGGTGCCGCTTTTCCGCCGCGACTGCGACCGCCGCCGCCAATGCCACCTCCGCCTTCTTCGAGGGGGCGCAACCGGTGCCGCAACTCAAATTCGGTGCGTTTAAAGGCTTTTACGGCGACTTTGTTGGTGGTGTCTTTAATGGTGAGCGACCACGGAATAGTGGCGGTATCTTTGGGGAAATCGTACCACAGCAGGGTCGTGTCCCGGTAATTTTCAATTTTGTACTGAATACCCGCTTCAAGGGTTTTTTCCCCAATAACAATCCCCTGATCGGCGGGTGGCGTCCCCGTCCAGCCAATGCGCACCACGCCGTATTGCAACGCGTTTTTGTCGGTTGTTTTTACAATACTTTGGTTTTTAAACAAAGAAACCGGCACGTATAGCCGCCCCCCGATGGAATCGTTGAGGAGGAGTGGTTGCATTGGAAACCCGATCCGTTCGCTCCCGGAATTCCATTTGAGGTCGGAGGTTTGGCCTTCGTCAATGGCTACCATTTTGAAGGTACCACCTTTGACGTTTTTGATGGAAAACTGCCCCGATTTATCGGTTCGGGCAAAGTAATAGGGTTTTTCTTTCACAATAACGCTATCGTACATTTGGTCGTACAGCATTACGGTGACGTTTTCGATGGGTTCGCCGGTGAGCGCATCGGTGGCGATACCCTCTACTTTAAGGCTGTCAATGACCGGGCCGGTAGAAAACACGTACCGAAGATCCTTGGCGGGGTTGCCTTCGTGGAGGTCGCGAACGGCATTGCCAAAATTGATGGTATAAGTAGTATTGGGTTTAAAAACGGGTTTTTCGCCAAAATCTACGATAACACTTTTTTTCTTTATGGTAAAGGTTGGGCGCTTTTCGAGCGGTGGCGACACTAATATTTCTTTGGCAACGTCTTTGAGGACAACCCATTCGTCAAAAGCCAGTTCAACGTTGTTTTTATTGAACATGGTTTGATAATTGGGCGTGCTGTTCAACGAGTCAATGCCGGGTGGCGTTGTATCTTTAGCGCCGCCCACCAACGAGCCTTGGCGTGCGCAATTGCTCAGGAGCAAACTGCCAATAATAAATACAATTATGTTTTTCATGCGCTGCAAAGGTATGAACATTGTACCACCCCACGGTCGTGGACGTAGGTATAAACATCGTAGCACCCCACGGCCGTGGGGTGTTTGTTATAAACCCACGGCCGTGGGGTGTTCGTTGTAAACGCACAGCCGTGGGGTGTTCGTTATAAACCCACGGCCGTGGGGTGAATTATCAACGCACAATCGTGCGGCGTTATCAACGCCGTCCAAATCAAAAAAATCATTAAAAATATGCAACACATCACAAAAAATTCATTTTCCGTAATGGTTTATCCACTGTTTGCCGCTTGTTTTGCCGCAGTTTTCACCCTGTTTAATGCCTGTTCGACCCCGGCTCCAACGTTGGAAAGTGTGGGCGAACGGGAGGCGAAAATTTTTGAAATTTATGAAAAAGACCCTAAAAGTGCCGTTAAAAAGTACAAAAAAGTGGCCAAAGACTACGAAAAACTGGGCAAAGGCCGCAAAACCAGCACTGCTTATTTGAACATTGCCAATATTTACGATGAGCATTTGAGCAACAACGAAAAGGCCCTTGAATACGCCCAATATTCGTATAACGCTGCGTTGGCGACAAAAGATTCTTTCCAAATGGCCAATTTGCTCAAATACCGGGGCCTGCTCGAAGGGCGTTTGCAGCGGTTTGTCGAAGCCGAACAACACGTCAAAGAAGCCATTGATTTGTACACCATTCAAAAATTTAAACCCGGCATTGCGGTGAGCCAATTTGATTTGGCCAATGTGATGTACGAAAAAGGCGATTACGGCAAAAGTATGTTTTTTTTAAATTTGGCCAACGAATACTGGCGTTACCAAGACGACCATTTCCGGCTTTTTGTAAATCATATTTTTGGGATGAAACTCTACAACAAAATGAAACAACCCGATAAAGTAAAAAGCCTGCATCGGGAGTGCGAAGACCTCAAAAAAAAGATTAAATACGAGGGTTACGTGAAGGATTTGTACGAATCCACCGTTAAAATGCTGAATGTTGGGAATTAACCCATTTTTTTGCGACCTTTGCCCCTCGATTGCCCAAAAATTTGGGCGTTATACACTACAACATGGCAAAATTCGCTGCTTTCAAAAATCTGGCACGTTTCTTCCGGCGCAACCCGGAGGATGACCGTAAATGGACGGAGAAACTGCGCGATAAATATCGCTTGGTCGTGATGAACGACGAGACTTTTGAAGAAGTTTCGTCGTTCAAACTCACCCCACTTAACGTTTATATCTTCCTCAGTTCACTCGTCGTTGGTTCGGCCATTCTCATGACCCTGCTCATCGTGTACACCCCGCTCAAGCGGTACATTCCCGGTTACGGCGATATGACCCGCGACGCCGAGGTGTCGGCCCTGCTCGATAAAGCCAAAGAACTGGAAGAAGAAGTTTCCGCCACGCGCCTGTACACCGAAAACATGCGCAAATTGCTCAACAACGACGTATCGGGCATTACCAAAAACGACGTCATGAAACAAGGTGCCGACGCGGCATCGGAAGACACAATGGGGGGAAATGAAGCGGTGGAACGCATCCCCGAAGACGATGCCCTGCGCAGCGCCGTAGCGGCGGGTAATGTTACCAACGCTGGCACCATTGAGTTGGGAACGGGCGGCGGCGGCACCCTGCTCCGCGATATTCCGCTCGAACAATTGTTTTTTATGCCCGCCGTTTCGGGCGAGGTAACCGCCAAATTTGACCCCGGTAAAGACCATTTTGGCATTGACGTGGCCGCCCCGCGCAATACCGCCATTAAAGCCGCCGCCGACGGTATGGTCGTGTTTGCCGGATACACCGTCGAAACCGGTTACAGCATTGCCATTCAGCACCCGAACAACGTGGTGACCATGTATAAACACAATTCCATTTTGCTCAAAAAAGCGGGTAGCCCCATCAAAGCGGGCGAGGCCATTGCCATTATTGGTAATACCGGCGAAAATTCCTCCGGGCCACACCTGCACTTTGAACTTTGGCACAAAGGGCGCCCCGTAAATCCCGCCGATTACATTAACTTTAAATAAAAGTGTGTTAAGTGACAAGTTGATCACCCTGTTGCGCACGTTTAGCAAGGTAGAACTCAACCGACTGCGCAAATTTGTGGATTCGCCGTACCTCAACGACGACCCCGACGTGCTGCGCCTGTTTGATTATTGTCACGCTGTTTTGAAAAAAAGCCCCGCCGACCTTGAGACGGTGCCCAAAGAAAAAATTTGGAAAAAACTGTTTCCCAATCAACCGTACCACGACCTTACCCTCCGGCGCATGGCCTCCGATCTGACCCAATTGGCCATCCGGTTTCGGGCAATGGAACACCGGCAAAATATTCCCGCCGAAGAGTGGATCAACGAACAAAAAGCCCTCGAAGCGGCGGGCCTCGACAAACATTTGGCCGGCATTGAACGCCAAATTACCCGCCACATTGAGGAAAGCACCACCTTTGATACCGAATTTTACCTCTTTACTTTTCAATACTACTGGAATATCTTTAACCGCTCGTACCGGGTGGTGGCCGCTACCGATTACATGGCCAAACTGCTGCCCGCCGACCAGGCGCTGGAGTCGTTTTACGTGACCCAAAAACTAAAAATGTACGTGGCCTGGTTATCGTACCGGCAGTTCCGCAGTACCGACCGTGAATTGCCGCTGCCGCCGGGTTTTTGGGACCACATTAAAAACCAGGATTTTGACCAGGTGCCAATGGTCAATATTTATAAATTGGTGGTGAATATCCTCGAAAACCCCGCCGAAGAGTCGCTGTTTTACGAATTATTGGAAAAATTGGACACCGTGGGTAATATGCTCTCGGTGGCCGATTACCGCGAATGTTGTTTTATTGCCCAAAACTATTGCGCGTTAAAAATTAATCAGGGCAAATCGGAGTATTACAACCGCGCTAACGAAATTTTTAAGGTCATGGTAGCGCGTAATGCCCTCATCGAAGACGGCCAACTGGCCGAGGGTATTTACAAAAACATTATCACCACCGGTTTGCGCGCGGGTGAACACCAGTGGGTAAAAACCTTTATTGAAGAGTATTCGTGGTTTTTGCCCCCCGCCATTCGCGAAAATGCGTACGCGTACAACCTGGCCAATTTGTATTCGCACCTGAAAGACTACGACCGCGCCCTCGAAGTATTGCGCAGCGTCGAGTACTCTTCGGTGACCTACGCCTTGGGGGCCAAAACCATTTTGCTGCGCATTTATTACGAGCAGCGGGAGTTTATGGCCCTCGACTCGCTCATTGACAGTTTTCGGATTTACCTGCGCCGCAACAAACAAATTTCCAAAAACCTCCAGAAAGAGTACAATAACTTCCTCAATCTGGTAAAAAAAATGACCACGATCCGCAAAGGGGATAAAAAAGCCATTGCCGATATAAAAGAGCGCATTATGGCGGCTTCGTATAATATGCCCAAAAAATGGTTGAAAGATATTATCGAAGAGTTGGAGTAAATACATGCAACTATTCCCTTCTAAAACACCCTGATGAACAAATCACGTTTAATTACTTACTTTACTTTTTATTTCATTTACAATGTCAAAAACTACGTTATTTCTCACCCTGCTTTTGGGCGGTTGGTTCCTGATTGTTTCTAACACCAAAGACCCCAATAATCCGCCGTTGGTACGCACGGGTGCTCCCGGCGAAACCACTTGCGGCGCTACCGGTTGCCACAGCGGCGGTACTTACACCGGTAATATCACGATTACGGGTATCCCCGATACCATTCAACTCAACACCGAATACACGGTGACCCTCACGCACAAAAGCAACGCCAAACGCGCGGGTTTTGAGTTGACCTGCCTCGATAATAGCAATGCCAAATACGGCACACTTACGGCGGGTACGGGCACTTCCATTGGTAACCAATCGAGCAATGGCCGCCAGTACGTGCGCCAGGCCACGCCCAAAACCTTGTCCACAGTAGACAGCACGGCGTCGTGGTCGTTCGTGTGGAAATCTCCGGCGACGGCTCCGGCGGGTAACACGGCCAAGTTCTATTTTGCGTCGTTGGCTTCCAATGCCAACAACAACAAATCGGGCGATAATCCGCTGGTGGGCTTTAAGCAGTTTTATTACGCGACGGCGGTGAGTGCTACCGGCGATTTGGCCGAAACGGCGGGTATCAAAATGTACCCCACGGTGGTTACCGATGCCTTGCGCATCGAAATGGCCAACGCCAGCGAGGCCCAGGTTACCGTGTTCGCCCTGAATGGCCGCCAAATATTGCGCACCCAAATCAACGGCGGCGCGGGCACTTTGCCCCTCCAATACCTGACACCGGGCGTTTATCTCGTTCAGGTGGAAATAGACGGAAAAACCACCACCAAACGGGTGTTGAAACAGTAAAAATTGATCCATTACCGGATAACAGCCGCCCCGGGCGCGCTGATATGGGGTTCGTCAAAAACAACTTTTTGGCGAACCCCACGTTTTTTATGGGAAACCTTGTTCGTTATGAGGTGAAATAAACTAAACCACCCGCACGCATGAAATGGCTCAAACGCCTCACCATCAGCGTTATCCTGTTATTGACGCTTTTTTTGGTCGCCCTTTACTTTATGGCGCCCGGTATGATTTTGTACCCGCGCAAGGTCAATTGGGACAAAAAGCCCGCCGATTTTAACCTGCCCGCCGAAGATATTACCCTTGTTTCCTTCGACAGTACCGTGCTCAAAGGTATTTGGGTGCGCCACGATACCGCCCACCAGCGTCCGGTGATTGTGTTGCTGCACGGCGTAGGCAACTGCAAAGAACGGTGGTTACCCACTGCCCAGTGGTTGTGGCAACAAGGTTATTCGTTGGTGATGATGGATTCCCGCGCCCACGGGCAAAGCGGCGGTACGTGTTGTTCGTACGGGTATTATGAAAAAAAGGACGTGTCGCGCCTGCTCGATTACCTGCTCGCGCGCGACTCAACGCTGCGGATTGGCGTGTGGGGGCACTCGTTGGGCGGGGCAATTGCCTTGCAGTCTATGGCCTACGACAAACGCATCCAATTTGGCATCGTGGAGAGTACATTTACCCATTTCCGCAATATTGTTTACGATTATCAGTCGCGCCTGTTTAAGGTATCGTCGCGGACATTTGCTGATAACGCCATTGAGCGAGCGGCCCGGCAAGGTGGTTTTGAACCCGATTCCATTGTGCCCTGTCAGGCCGCCGAACAAATTCAATGTCCCGTATTTATGGCCCACGGCACCGAGGACGAACGCATTAAATTTGAATACGGACGGGTTAATTTTGACCATTTGGCCACGCCCAACAAAGAATTTTACCCGGTACAAGGCGCACACCACAATGATTTGTCCCGATACGGCGGAACGGAATACGCAGCAGCGATTTTGCGATTTTTAAAAAGACAAAATGGAGTGAAAAGTGAATAGTGAAAAGTGTAGAGTGAATATTTTTCCTTTAGAATTAATGCTATACGATTAGTTGATTTTATTGCAATACTGTTTTTAATGGTATAGCCACTCTACTACGGGCATCATAAAACAATCTTTTCACTCTTCCCTATTCACTTTTCACTCTTCCCTATTCACTTTTCACTCTTCACTTTTCACTAATCACTCTTCACTAGACTTCGGGTGTGCCTGGTCGTATACTTTTTTTAATTTTTCGATGCTGTTGTGCATGTAAATTTGGGTAGCGGCCAAATTGCTGTGGCCCAATAATTCCCGAATGGCGTTCAGATCGGCACCGTGATCCGATAAATGGGTGGCGAAAGAGTGGCGCAAAACGTGCGGGCTGAGTTGTTCGGCACTGCTCACCAGCGACAGGTATTTGTTCACAATCGCGTAAATAGATTCGGGACTAAGCGGCACCCCCTTGATGGACAACAGCAGTTGCGGATCGGGGGCGGTAGGGAAAGTTTCTTTTCGGGTGTCTATGAACCGGCGCAGCATGTCCGAAAGGTAAGAAGCCACCGGCGCGAGGCGCATTTTGTTGCCTTTTCCCACGACTTTAATCACCGAACGCGAAAAATCCACGTCGGCTACCTTGAGGTTGGCCAATTCGCTGCGGCGCATTCCCGTGGCGTACAATACTTCGATAATGATTTGGTGCAACAACCCGGCGTAACCTTCCGGGTACTGAATATTGGCGAGCAGCAGGCGCATTTCGTGCTCCTGAATCACCACGGGCAGGCGTTTGGCCGTTTTTGGGGCCACCACTTTTTGCATGGGATCGTGGTCGAGCCAGCCGTTTTTTTGGGTGTACCGGAAATAGGTTTTCAGGCACGAGAGACGGCGGTTGATGGAGCGCGGATTTTGACCGGCTTCCATTTGGCTTACTATCCAGGCCCGTATATGCAAATGCCTCACCTCGGAGACCGAAGTGAGGCTATATGTATCTTGACAGTATGATAAAAACTGTGCTAAGTCATTGGAATATGCCACAAGCGTATGTTGTGACAATCTGCGTTCTTTCTGAAGATGCGTTAAAAATGCTGCTTCGTAAAACACGAATTAGTCATTCTTAAAGCCGTACGTATCTTGCTTGTACGCGGCCTTCAGAACTTCAGCACGACGCTCAATAGAAGGCTTTGTAAATGCCTTGCGACGGCGCAACTGCTTCAATGTGCCAGAACGTTCAAACTTTCTTTTGTACTTCTTGAGAGCCTTGTCGATTACTTCGCCCTCTTTGATCTCGATAATGAGCATGAAATCTCTTTATTTTTGGTGAAAAACGCTTTATGTTAAAATTGAGGCGCAAAGGTACGATGCCAAAAGGCAATTTTTAAAATTTTTACCAGAAATTTTTAAAAAAATATTCAATGTCGCCGTACATTTGCAGATGGAAATACAGAGTAACAATGAACGCCCCAAATTTTTGGGCTTCTCGCTGACCTTCGACGACGTATTGCTCGTCCCCGCCTACAGTGAAGTATTACCACGGGAAGCGGACATCTCCACTCAATTTACAAAAGGTATTCGACTGAATGCCCCGATTGTATCGGCGGCTATGGACACCGTTACCGAACAGCAACTCGCCATTGCCATTGCAAGGCAGGGCGGTATCGGTATTATCCATAAAAATATGCCGATTGCAGCGCAGGCCGAACAGGTCCGTTCCGTCAAACGCTCGGAAGCCGGGATGATTATTGATCCCGTGACCCTGCCGCCCAACGCAACCGTGGCCGAAGCCCGCGAACTGATGCGCCTACACAGCATCGGGGGGATTCCAATTGTGGATAAAAGCGATAAATTGTTGGGTATTCTCACCAACCGCGACCTTCGTTTTGAGGCCAATCCGCAACGTACCGTGCGCGAATTGATGACCAAACGCAACCTGGTTACCGCACCCAAGGGTACTACCCTGGAGCAGGCGCGCCAAACGTTGCAGCAATTTAAAATTGAAAAATTGCCCGTAGTGGACGACAATTTTAAATTGGTGGGCCTCATTACCTACAAAGATATTATGAAAGGGGTAAACTTCCCCAACGCTTGTAAGGACTCTTATGGACGTTTGGTGGTGGGCGCGGCCGTAGGGGTCACCCACGACCTGTTGGAGCGCGTACAGACCCTCGTGAACGTCAGTGTGGACGCTATTTGCATTGACACTGCGCACGGTCACTCCAAAGGCGTACTCGATGCGGTAACGGCGGTAAAAAACCATTTCCCCGATTTGCAGGTCATTGGTGGTAACGTTGCCACGGGCGCGGGTGCGTACGCCCTCGCCAAGGCCGGTGCCGACGGTGTAAAAGTGGGCGTTGGTCCCGGCAGTATTTGCACAACCCGGATCGTTGCCGGGGTTGGGGTGGCGCAATTATCGGCCATCCACGACGCTTACGAAGCCCTCAAGGGCACGGGAGTTCCCATCATTGGCGATGGCGGTATTCGTTACACGGGTGATATTGTAAAAGCGCTCGCGGCGGGTGCCAATACCATTATGGCGGGTTCTTTGTTCGCTGGGGTGGAAGAAGCACCGGGCGAAACGATTATTTTTGATGGTCGTAAGTTCAAATCATACCGCGGTATGGGTAGTTTGGCGGCCATGGAAAAAGGTTCCAAAGACCGCTATTTCCAAGACGTAGAAGACGACGTAAAAAAACTGGTTCCCGAAGGTATCGAAGGGCGGGTTCCGTACAAAGGCACGTTACAGGAAGTAATGGTGCAATACATCGGTGGTTTGCGCGCCGGTATGGGTTATTGCGGCGCGGCAACGGTGGAAGAATTGCAGGAAAAAGCGCAGTTCGTTCAAATTACCAACGCCGGTATGACCGAAAGCCACCCGCACAATATTATCATTACCCG
The DNA here is from genome assembly GCA_013298845.1 of Chitinophagales bacterium. Lineage (GTDB taxonomy): Bacteria > Bacteroidota > Bacteroidia > Chitinophagales > Saprospiraceae > M3007. The sequence continues at coordinate 89,173 of JAAFJN010000001.1, read as the reverse complement.
CGAATCGCCGAACTATTCACGGCGTTAGGCGTTAGGTCTTACGTCTAAAGCCTAACACATCCAAATATCCAAAAAAATGCCATACCTATATTTTTGGCTGGTTTCCAGTTGGTTTTCTGCCGCAGAAACGCCCGTTAACATCAAAAATATTCAATCGGCAAAAGGCCAGTTGATGGTGGCCATTTATGCCTCCGGCGACGGTTTTTTGAGTACCGATAAAGCCGTGTTTAAAAAAAATTACGCGCTGAAAAACAAGGGTGAATTTGCGGTACAGATACCAACGTTAAAAGAAGGTTTTTACGCGGTTTCGTGTTTTCACGACGTTAACGGCAACGGGGTTTTGGATAAAAACATGTTTGGGGTACCCACCGAACCCTACGGTTTTTCGCAAGGTGCCCGCCCCAAATTTCGCGCGCCCACTTGGGAAGAGACCAAAATCTGGTGCAAAGGCCAACCGGTGGAAATTTGGTTGGAAAAATGGTGAATACACGAATTTGACACATAATAATGCATCTAAAACACCTTTGGCTGGCCGTTTTGCTCGGTTGGTTTACCCCCGTTGTTGTAGCCCAAAAACTAAACGAATCTCTCCAATACCACATTAAACGCGCCGAAGGTTCCATCAAAATTGACGGCATACTCGACGATGCCGGTTGGCAGAATACCGAGTTGGCCACCGATTTTTGGATGATGACTCCAATGGACACCAGTCTCACCCGCGCCCAAACCGAATTTCGGTTGAGTTACGACGATAAAAACCTGTACATGGCCGTCATTTGCCACGAAGCCTACCCCGAACGCCCCTACGTAGTGGAATCGCTGAAACGTGATTTTAATTTTAGCCGGAACGATAATTTATGGGTGATTTTGGAGCCGTTTAACGACCTGACCAATGGTTTTGTGTTTGGTGCCAATCCGGCGGGTGCCCAAATGGACGCTTTAATTTACGATGGCTCCGAACTCAACGCAAACTGGGATAACAAGTGGTTTTCGGCCACCCAATACCTCGGCGATAAATGGATTTTTGAAGCCGCCGTCCCGTTCAAAACCCTGCGCTACAAAGCAGGGGAAACCCGTTGGGGTATTAATCTCAGCCGCCTCGATATTCACAGCAACGAAAAATCGGTGTGGGCCAAAATTCCGCGCCAGTTCAAAAGTATCACCCTCGCCTACACGGGTGTGCTCGTGTGGGACCAACCGCCGCCCACACCGGGCAACAATATTTCCCTGATTCCGTACGTGCTTTCCGGCGTTAACAAAACGTATCAACCCAATACAAGCCCTAATCCTACCGCCGACGTGGGCATGGATGCCAAAATCGCCCTCAATTCGTCGCTGAACCTCGACCTGACGGTAAACCCCGATTTTTCGCAGGTGGACGTGGATCAGCAGGTGACCAATTTGGACCGTTTTGAGTTGTTTTTTCCCGAAAGAAGGCAGTTTTTTCTCGAAAATTCCGATTTGTTCAGCAGTTTTGGCACCAATTCCATTCGCCCGTTTTTTTCGCGGCGCATTGGTTTGGGCGTGCCCATTCAGTATGGTGCGCGCCTCAGCGGAAAATTGAACAAAGACCTGCGCATTGGTCTGATGAATATGCAAACCGGAAGTGTGGGCAACGAAGGGCGACCCACGCAAAATTTCAGCGTGCTGGCCTTGCAGCAAAAATTGTTCTCCCGGTCCAATATCGGTTTGTTGTTGCTGAATAAAGAATCCTTGAATTTTGACAGCAGCGAACACTATAATTTTACCCGGTTCAACCGAAATCTGGCTTTAGAGTATAATTTGGCTTCTAAAAGCAATTTTTGGACGGGAAAACTGATGGCGCTCAAGTCGTTTTCGCCCAACAGCAAGGGCAACGATATGGCCCAAACGGCCAGCCTCAATTACACCTCCAGAAACTGGGTAATGGGTATTGTGACTTCGCACGTGGACGATGATTTTTCCGCCGAAACGGGATTTGTACCGCGCAAAGGCTATTTTTTTGCCAGTCCTTCGGTGAATTACCGCATGTACCCCAAAAGCAACAACAGCCCGATTTTTTACCACGGACCCAGTTCTTTTGCCAATTTTTACACCAACGAAGCGGGGACCAAAACCGATCATTTGTACTATATCACGTACCAGGTTTTTTTTAAAGACCAATCGTCGTTGAATATCTGGACGGCCCAGGATTGGGTGCGGCTGGCCAACCCGTTTAACCCGCTCAACCCGTTTTCAAGCGATTATTACGTGCAAAGTGGCACCATTCACCAATGGCAGGCGGGTGGCTTTAACTACACTTCTACGCCCAAAACCCGCTTCACGTACGGCTTCCGGTCGCGGTACGGCGGTTATTATACCAATGGCCGACGGCTTAACCTCAACTTGGAGGTCGGTTACCGTTTCCAACCCTACGTGGCGATCACGGTGGGCGGCGATTTTAACGATATTCGAGGTGTTACGGCGACCAACAGCGCTACGGAATTGGTCGAAAAAAAGAACAACCGTTTCGTACTCATGAACTCCAAACTGGACATAACCTTCACGAATAAACTGTTTTGGACCACCTACCTGCAATACAACGAGCAGCAGGACAATGTTAACCTCAATACCCGAATCCAGTGGCGGTTCAAACCCGCTTCCGACGTGTTTTTGGTCTATACCGACAATTATTTGCCCAATAGTTTTGCCCTAAAAAACCGCGCCATTATCCTGAAAGCAACGTATTGGTGGGGGGTGTGAAACATCGAACACCGAACATCGAACACCGAAATTTGAACGCCGAACACCGAACATCGAATTTTGAACACCGAAGGAATATTTAATTGAATAAGGTTAAATACTCTGTAGCGCATTATCCCGCAGTTAAGAGCGACGATTGGTTAAGATATTTATGTTTTTTAGGGCTGATGATGAAGTGTGGTGAGGCCGTCTCATAATTTGATACTTCGCTGTTCGATGTTCAAAATTCGGTGTTCGAAATTCGACATTAAAAAACATTGACACCTAACCTGATTATCTTACTTACAAGACGACCTCTTTCACATCAATCCATCGTCATTCGCGCTACTATTTTACTTCTTCGGCGGTTTCGGTTTGTTTACTACCGAGGTAATTGGGCAGATCCATACCGGCCATGTTCAACAAATCGCTGAGCGGCGGCACCGACTTGTACATACCCGAAATAAAGTTGGAGGTGGAATTACCGCCGTCGCCGTTGTTACCGCCGTCCCACACGGTTACTTTGTCAATTTTGATATTTTTAATGGCGTCCACCTGGGTTTTTACCAATTCGGGCAACTGATCGGCGATCAACAACAATACCGCATCGCGGGGATTACCACCGGCCGACTGGATAATTTTTTCAAAACCTTCGGCCTGTTTGCTCAGGATCTCGTACATACCCCGCGCTTCGGCTTCTTGTTTGAGGAAAATCGCGTCGGCTTCACCGCGGGCAACGCGGCGAATTTGTTCGGCTTGGGCTTCGGCGGCGATTTCGGCTTTTTGTTTTTGAATTTCGGCCAAAATCACTTCGTCGGCTTGTCGGGTAGCCATTTCGCGCGACGCACGGGCTTTTTCGGCGGCTTCTTCGGCGCGGTAAGCATCTTCGAGGGCTTTTGCCGATTGTACTTTTTCGGCGGTGGTAGCGATACGCAATGCTTCGGCTTCGGCCTGGCGGCGTTCGGCTTCGGAGCGGGCCACCGAAATCCGCGACTGGTTTTCCCCTTCTACGGCCACGGCGTTGTACTCGGCAATTTTGACCCGTTGTATTTGTTGGGCTTCCGATTCGGCAGCCGCAGCAATGGCTTCGGCGGTGGCGAGTTTGGCGCGTTGCATTTGTTGGGCTTCTGCTTCACCTACTACCGAGAGGGCCTGCGTTTCGGATACTTTAATGCGCATTTCGCGTTGGGCATCGGCTTCACCAATCGAACCGTCGCGCAATTTTTGCGCCACCGAAATACGAGCGTCGTTGATCGCTTTTGCGGCGGCTTCTTTACCCAACGCCTGGATGTACCCGGACTCGTCGTGGATATCGGTCACGTTCACGTTGATGAGGCGCAAACCGATTTTTTTCAATTCACTTTCCACGTGGTGCGATACGTTGCTGTAAAATTTGTCGCGGTCGGCGTTTATTTCTTCAATATCCATCGTGGCGATCACGAGGCGCATTTGACCCACAATAATATCGTGGGCAATGGTGCGGATATTGGCAATGTCCAGCCCCAACAATCGTTCGGCGGCGTTGGTCATGACGGCTGGTTCGGTCGAAATACCCACGGTAAACCGCGAAGGCACGTCCACCCGGATATTTTGTTTGCTGAGGGCGTTGCGCAAGTCCACATCAATGGAAATGGGCACCAGTTCGAGAAACGCAAAATCCTGAATAACGGGCCACACGAATGCGGCGCCGCCGTGAATGCATCGGGCCGATTCACCGGCACCGGTTTTACCGTAAATCACCAATATTTTATCGGACGGACAACGCTTGTACCGCGAAATAAAAATACTGCCGGTGATGAATAAAAAAGCAAGCAAAAGTGCTAAGATGAGTAACATAATATATGAATTTTTGAGTGTTGACGGGTTTGAAAAAACAAAATAGCCCTCTGTGCCGGGTCACCCCGGTCACCTGGCCCGCCCGCGCTGCCGTGGGGACGGCAGTTGCGGAACGGGTACGCCAATTTAAAATGGTAATTTGCTATTTTGGAGTGGTTTAATGGGTAACGAAATACTTCGACTCCGCAGGTTTTGTGCTTAAAAACCTTGGAACGTCCTGATATTGTGATGCACAAAACCAAGCGACGCTCAGTATAAATCGAAAAACGAAAAAAATCTTAATCAGCGGGTGGCACTTCGCTCACTACCAATACCCCGGCGGTGGCATCGTAATCTACCACCACAATGGCCGCCCCGGTGGGAATATTGCGCGACGAGGCTACGGCATCCAGTTCGCGCAGGGCACCTTGTAGTTCAATGTGCACTTTTCCCGTTCCGTTCAGTGGCGATGGAATGGCCAGGTGCACGACGCCGTTTTTACCAATGGCATTGTGCAGGTTTAATGTGCCCGACGACTGCCACGTGAGCATCCAGCGGAGCATCCGCCAAACGAGCCAGGCCGCCAGCCAACCCGCCGCTATACCACCCAGGGCTGCCACCCAAATATTGTATCCGCTTCGGGCCAACGTAAAGGCCGTCCAGCCGGTGAACATCCCGAAGGCCAAAATGCCGCGTACACTAAGTATGGGTAACGCGCCATCGGCATCAAAATCGCCGTGACCATCGGTATCTAAAAAATGGGAAATCAAATAGTAAATAGCGAATAAAACGTTGGAAACCAATCCGATACCACTAAATACCTGCTCTGCGAACGTCAAATTTTGCCATGTGTCAACGATGTGAATCATTTGTTTTTCTTTTGTTGCCGCAATACTCGGGGCAAAATACATTCGGCGGTTGCGCCCCTCGACACTCCAAGAGGAAAGTTCGTTTAAACCTGAAAAAAACACGATGAAGGGTTTGTGGTCAACCCTTCCCAACCAATTCAACAAATTCACTACTTTTGTCGCGAAAATTTTTTTAGCCCATGCCTATCTACCATAAACTCGGACAAATACCCCAAAAGCGCCACACCATTTTTGAAAAACCCGGCGGTGGCTTGTACTACGAGCAACTGTTTGGCACCATTGGTTTCGACGGTATGTCGTCGTTGCTATACGAAATTCACCGTCCCACGATGGTGAAAGACCTCGGTCCCAGCATTGATGTAACGCCCAAAATTGCCGTGGATAAAAACATGACGGCCCGCCTCCTCAAAGGGTTTGAGGTGCCACCCCAAGACGATTATCTCGATAGCCGCGAACCGCTGCTCGTCAACGGCGATATTATTATTGGTTTGGCCGCGCCGCGCCAATCGTTGCGCAGTTATTTTTACAAAAATGCCGACGCCGACGAATTGTTGTTTATTCACCGGGGAACGGGAACGTTGCGCACGTTTTTGGGCAATATCCGCTTCGAATACGGCGATTACTTGGTGATTCCGCGCGGTATGATTTACCAAATTGATTTTGATACCACGGATAACCGCATTCTGTACGCCGAATCGTTTCACCCCATTTACACGCCCAAACGCTACCGCAACTGGTTTGGCCAATTGCTTGAACATTCGCCATTTTGCGAACGCGATTACAAATTGCCCACCGATTTGGAAACCCACGACGAAACGGGCGAATTTGTGATGAAGGTCAAAAAACAGGGTATGTTGCACCACATCGTGTACGGGCATCACCCGTTCGATGTCGTGGGCTGGGATGGTTACAACTATCCCTACGGCTTTTCGATCCATAATTTTGAACCCATTACGGGCCGCGTTCACCAGCCACCACCGGTGCACCAGAATTTTGAAACTAAAGCCTTTGTGGTGTGTTCGTTTTGCCCGCGCCTGTTCGATTATCACCCCAAAGCCATTCCGGCACCGTATAACCACTCCAATATTGATTCCGACGAAATGCTGTATTACGTGGACGGCGATTTTATGAGCCGCAACAATATTGAGCAAGGGCACATTACGCTGCACCCGGCGGGTATCCCGCACGGCCCGCACCCGGGCGCGTACGAGCGGAGCATTGGGGTAAAAGAAACGGTAGAACTGGCGGTGATGATTGATACGTTCCGGCCTTTGCAAATTACCGAAAATGCCCTGCGCATTGACGACGGTAAATACTTTAAATCCTGGTTATAAGCGCCCATTTTTATGAAATTTCCCGATTTTTTCCTCGAAGATGAAGAGGATGTACAGCCCCTCAACCTCTTTGCCGAAGACGTGGAGTTGCCCGAAGAACTGCCCTCGGAAGAACAATTACTCGATTGGTTCACCAAAATGGCCGAGCGAGAGGGCAAACCATTGGTAGAATTAAGTTACATCTTTTGCTCCGATGAATACCTGTTGAAGGTGAATATCGAATACCTGCAACACGATTATTATACCGATATTATTACGTTTCAAACGACGGAAAACGCGATTCACGGTGATATGTACATCAGCGTGGATCGCGTTCGGGATAATGCCGCGCACTTGGGCGTGCCATACCGGCAAGAGTTGTTGCGGGTAATGGCCCACGGGGCGTTGCATTTGGCCGGTTACGGCGATAAATCGCCCGAACAAGAGGCCCAAATGCGCCAAAAAGAAGAGGAGTATTTGTTGGAAATCAACGCGATTTAAATCAACTCATCAATGTGCGCCTGAATATTTTGGGCAATGCGCTCCAGCGGTAAATCATTTTCATCGCCGCCGAATGGTTCTTCAATTTCTTCGGCAATCAGTTCCAGACTGGTCAGTACAAAAAAGATAAAACCCACCATCGGCACCACGTAATAACCGAGGTTAAATACGTACCCGAACGGCAAGGTAGCGATGTAAATGGCGACAAATTTTTTGATAAAAACGCTGTACGAATACGGAATGGGCGTGTTTTTTATCCGCTCGCAGGCCCCGCAGACATCGGTGAAGGATTGTAATTCGGCGTTGATAAACAGCAGTTGTTCGCCCGTAATGGTCCCCGCTTGGTACAGGGCTTGGGCGCGTTTGTACATGAGGGCCGCGATTTGATTGGGCACGTGTTTTTGAATGTCCAATTGGGCTTGCAAAGCCGGATTCAGGTTGTCAAACAGTTCGATGCGGGTGCTTTCGCTGCGCAAATGATTTTTTAAAGCAAAAGCATAAGAAGGAATAATTCCCCGGAAAAAGGCGCGATCGGCGTGGTTTTCGGGCAAAATAGCGGCCAGTTTCATGGCCAGGTTGCGGCTGTTGTTGACCAATGCACCCCACAATTTGCGGCCTTCCCACCAGCGCTCGTAAGCGGTATTGGTTCTGAAAACCAGCGAAAACGAAATCACAAAACCCAGCAGCGTGTGCATCATGGAAATATTACGCACCATACTGTCGGCGCTCAGGTTCCAATAATCCAGTTCAAGCCACGCAATGAGCCACGCGTACAGGCACACCCCGATAATCCAGGGGAAAAGCCGCCGGAGGGTATCGGAGCGGTGAAAGTGAAACGGGAGTTCGAACCAGTGTTTGGGGTTATAAGAAATCATCAGCAGCGTTTATTTGCGGCCAAAATCGGCCGGTATTTCTCCCCAATCTTCGGTTTCCCATTTCAGAATCGGGTTAGTGACTTTATTGGCGGCGAGCCATTTTTCGGCCCGGTCAATGAGTTCAAAAATGGGTTTATTTTGGGCGGTAGGCTCCAGTTTGGTGCGGCAGGCTTTGGCTTTTATCCACAACATGGCGTTTCTTGAATCGGTATAGATGGGCGTTTTGGGGCTATTGCGTTGTTTGAGCCAGGCCAATCCGTGTACCAGCGCCAAAAACTCCCCGATGTTGTTGGTGCCCTCGGCCAGTGGGCCCATGTGAAAAATGCGTTCTCCTGTGCGCACGTGTACGCCCTGGTATTCCATATCGCCGGGGTTGCCGCTGCAAGCCGCATCCACGGCGAGACTATCGAGGCGCACGCCTAATTTTTCGAGGTCGGGCAGCGATTTTTTGACCGTTTTGGTGTCTTTTCCGGCGTAAGCCCAATACGACCCTTTGAATGCTTTTTGGGCATCGGCTTTACTGGCAAATGATTTGTACTTGGCAGCAGTGTAACCCTGCACTTGCGCACTGGCGTCGGTCCAGTTGTCGTATACGCCGGGGGTATGCCCTTCCCAAACTACGTAATATTTTTGTTTGGCCATGCTATTTCCATTGCAAGGTTTCAATTAATTTATTCACGTCTTTTTTCATAAATGCCACCACCGGAGCCAATGAATCGGGGCGGGCCTGGGTATTAAAATACAAGGCGCCGCGCAAAAAATGCCGCACCGAATCGGTGGCATAAAACTGGTACGGCGATGCAGCCGGTCCTTCGATATTATAGATCATGCCGTACACCTTACTGGTCGGGTGTTGGAACTGAATTTCTTCGATGAAACTGGCCTTGATGTTGTGCTTGTTCACCAGTTCGGCCGCGTCGGCCACGAGTTCATCAAAACGTTTGGGGTTGCTGATGGGGTAATAACTACAGTGAATGGTGGCGTTTAATTGTGGAACGGTGAGGTTAAACCAACAATCGCTGCCCGCTTTTTCGTCAAAAAAAGTGGTGTCGCGCTCCAATTTGGCGTAAACGGGTTGTTCAAACCCAAACTGACAATAATTAGCGTCGAAGGGTTGGTATGCTTTGGCCGGATAATTTACTTTAGGATAAGCGTGCGGCTTGGGCACGGCCACGCTATCGTCGCAGGCAGTAAACAAAACGGTGCTGATGAACACCGAAAAAAAAGTCTTTTTCATATTATTGTTAGGGACGTTGCGCTCGGGGCGGAATATCCACTGTTTGATTCGCCGCCCCAAACGGCACGAAATAACGTCTTATTGTACGGGAGCCGTAATGGCACTGCGCCAAATAACCGCCGACATGGTTTGTCCCACGGCTTTCAAGGTATTTTTATCAATAACGCTCAGGTTATCGGCGTGTTTATGGTGGTAATCGCCAAAAACGTGGTCGCCATCGTTGGGGGTACTAATAATGTCAATCATCGGGATGCGGGCATAACGCGCCACGTACACGTGGTCATCGGTGATGCCACCGCCGAGGCTGTTCACGAAATAGGAACTATACCCCAAAGAAGCCGCCAAAGCCCACACTTTATCCACCACCGAGGGCGCTACCTGCATGGAAACGCCTTCTTTTTGGAAACGGGCACCTTTGGCGCCTACCATGTCGAGCAAAATGGCATAATAAGGCTGGTAACCGCCCCGGTGCACGTTTTTACCCCAGTATTGTGAACCGAGGCACCAGGTATCGGGGGTGTCGCCGTCGTCGTCGCCCTGGTCTTCGGCGTCGAAACAAATCAGGTCAACGCCAATATCAGGAGGCATGGATTTCAGTTGGCGGGCAATTTCGAGCATGACCGCTACGCCGCTGCCGCCGTCGTCGGCACCATCAATTGGTTTGAGGGTATCGCGGGTGTCTTTATCGGCCATAAAACGGCTGTCCCAGTGGGCCGCCAATAAAATGCGTTTGGGGGCTTCGGGTTTGTATTGTGCGATGATGTTTACGCAGTTAAACTCCGTTCCTTTGTAATGGGTTGCCGTAAATTTTTGTTCAATAACTTGCATGCCAAACCGGCGAAATTCGGAGGCCAACATGGCTGCGCATTTTTTGTGTGCAGCCGAATTGGGCACGCGAGGCCCAAAATCGGTTTGTTTTTTGACAAAAGCAAAAGCGCTGTCGGCGTTAAATTCCGGAACCGGCCCGTCGGGGAAAGCGGGTGGTTGGACTTTAGTGGTTGCGGGAGTTACTTCTTTACCACCGCCAAAAGGGTTGCCGGAGCAAGTGGATAAGCCGCGCACCACCATTGCGAGCACGGCTAATCCCAATAATATTTTACCTAAGTTGTTTCTCATAAAAATCAGTACAAGTGCTTTTCATCCGCCTGCAAGATCTGACGTTTTTTAGGATCTTCGTTGTGGCGGTGAACAAAGGCGACTACCGAGCAGTGTTGAGCCTTCCATTCAGGGGGCAAAGTTACGGTGTAAGTTTTGGAAAACGCATTGCCTGTTTCGAGCAAAGCAGTAATATTATCACCCGTTGGTGCCGATACGGCATCGCGGAATACGTGGCGGTGCACATAGTCCATCACGCGTTCGGATCCTTTTTGCTGAATATCCACAATGCTGTCTTCCGTGATATATACCGAAAGACGGATTTCTCCACTGACCAATTTGTCCGGCGATACGTTGACCGTAATATCGGCCGTGCGGGTGGCAGCGTTAAAAGTAGGATTGATAAAAATACCCAATTCCGGCTCTACCGAAGCGCGTGTATTGATGGTTCCTTTCCAGGGGCGATAAATAAACATTCCCGAAAAATCATCCAGAAACTGGCGATCCACGCTGGCCACCGGTGCGCCTGGATCTCCGTTGATGAAAAGATAATCGGCAATGGCTTTGCATTCCGGGGTCCGGAAATCATATCGGCTATCGCTAAAAGGTACATCATAACCAGCCGCCGTATGCAACGCCACCACAATCAGATTGTCGCCCAATGTGCTTCCTACATCATTTAATTCGGCTGTGCCCGCCGGGCAGTTCTGGCACCGGACGCCGGTAAGTTCTTCGACCAGTATTTTACGGTCACCCACGTCCAATTTGGGGATAACAATGGGTTTTTCTTCGCAGGAATATAACAAAGTGGCCCCTGCTGCCACGGCAAATAATAGTGATAATTTCTTCATTGTGTATGTGTAGTTGAATTTGTTGAGAAATTTTAAAAACTAGAGTTCACCTGCATCCGAACGCCGTGGAAGGTTGGTTCGTAACGGCAGATACCACCGGCGCAGTTGATGCCCTCTACCTGTTTGACGTACGCTAAACTAACGCGGTTGCTTTTATACGAATACACCACGCCCACGCTGGGGTAGTGCAGGCCGTCGAATTTTACTTTTTCCTGGGGTAAAGAACTGGCGTTTTGGTGTTTTACCTTGTACATATCGGATACATAAAACAGCCAGTGCGGTGCCAAACCAACTTCGGCGAGGGCAAATGCCCACGAACCAAATTCTTCTTCGGTGGCCAGGTACGATGCCTCTACGCGCAGGGAACGTTTGGGGGTAAATTTGTACAACACCTCGGTGTAGGGCGTGATGGCATTTACGTAATCGCCCTTGCCCTGATAGGTGAAAATATCGTATTTGAGTATTTGCAAACCGACCAATGCCTGCCATTTGCGTTTGTATTTGTATAGCACTTCGGGCGCAATTTCGCGGTAAAGTTCCCGCCCGTCGAGGTTTTGGATGTCGGAAAAGTTAAGCCCCAGCGTGATATTTTTTTTCAGGGCGTATTTCAAATCCAGTTGAACGGCCTGTTCGCCCAGTTCTTGCGTATTGGGGCTGAAACGCGCCGTGAGGCGGTAGGTATTTTGGCGGGCCATTGGGGTCAGGTAATTGATTTGCCCCTGCACACCAATGAGGAACGGATCAGCGCGAAAACGGAAGTCTTTGGTGCGTTTGGCTTCCAGTGTACCGCCGAATTTGCCTTTGGCCCAGGAAACACTGCTGTACAGGTTATAACCCGTTGTATTCACCAATTTGCCTTTGAGTCCGGTGGCTTGCGTCAAAAACTCGTTGTTGAGCACGTCTTTGGATTTATACGCCCCCTCGATGTACCAGGTAAAGTTACCGTACGAAAGGGTGTTGTATACCGTAGCGGTGTAAGTATTGTACTGCGCTCCCGTGCTGTCGACGGGCTGGTAAGTGGCAATTTCGCTTACAATCCGCCCAACGGCATCGTTACCCCAGGTGCGGGCAACAACACCCGCTCCCGGAGCCATCGTAAAAGTAGATGTGGTGTCGAATTGGATAAACCCTTCCACGGCGGCACCGCGCAAAACCGGTTCGTAAGTGCCGAATTGCTGTTTTTGTTTGCCGGTAAAAGCCCGAACGCGCCAGTTATCGTTAATTTCATAACCCACTTTTACGCCGTACAGTGCGTTATCAATCATAAGTGAACGCTCTTCGTAGGCGCGAAAAATCATACCGGAGCCAATCTGGTCGTAAAGATAACCGCCGGAAATGTCAAATTTGTTTACTTTTTTGTGGATAAACCAACGGCCAATGCCTTGGTCGCTGAACGAGCCGGTTGGGTTAAGCAGGTTGGAGTTATTGAACAAATCAAAACGAACACCCATGTCGAAACCCCAGTTGGAATAATTGAGGTTAAGCCAACTTTCGGCGCCGAATTTTTGGTAATCGTATTGGGGGGTTCCGGTGGCACCAATTTTTTCATCGGTGATAAAAAAGTTGCCGTTACTCATCAGGTTACCCGTGATTTTGGAGGCGTTATTTTGAGCAAAAAGGGGGGTAAGGCAAATGGTGAAAAACAGAGTAATAAAGGTGGAGCGCATGGATAATTTTATCGTTTTAAAAAAGCCAGACACCGGGTAAGGTGCTGGTAATGCCGCGCTAAGGTAAAAAGAGTAGTGCATTAAATTGCATTTTAATGTTGGGCTTTGCCGAAAATTGTCGTTTTTAGGACCAAAATATAAAACCGTCTATGACTTTTCAGCCATAGACGGTTAATTCACATAGTTCGTTTTGTTTTGCCGAGATTGCTATTTAGCAGTTGTGGTACCGGCTGTTTCGCACTCCGTTTCAACGGTGGCGGCAGCCAGTTCACGGCTTACTTTCTTTTGACCAGTGATAACGTCACGGGCAAAAAGAATTTTTGGCTTCCAGTATTTGGAAGTACTTATATTTTCGACAACAACGCCTCGGCTGCAAGTGCTGTGTACGCAGATAATTCCTTCTGCGGAGCATTCAACTACCATAGCAACGTGTTGGATTCGTCCACTTTTTTTGCTGCCAAAGAAAACAAGATCGCCGGGAAGTACTTCGTCGAGCGAAATTTTGGCACCTTGCGTAGATTGGGTAGAGGAACTTGACGATACTTTGATGTCATATTCCTTCATGATGTAGCTCGTAAAACCCGAACAATCGAAACCTGTTCTTGGGCTACGGCCAGCGTAATGATAATGAATTCCGGTGAAATTTTGAGCGTATCCGGTAATCCATTCGCGCAACTGAATTAATTGTACATCAGCAGTGCGGCTTTCGTAAGTGTACATGGCTGCATCTTCCACTTTTTTAGCCTCGGGCTTCGAAAGGGGGGTAAAGGACATGCAGGCAATTAGAGAAAGAGCTATAAATGGTTTGGTTGGGTAAAGCCTGGACATAAGGCTCGTACTACACGAGTCAGCGTTCGACATAAATACTTAGTTTGGTGAACAAATAAGCAACGCTCTTGTGCGGTGCAACATACATGGTAACGGTTTAATAAGGTGGCCTCGCTTATAAAATGCTCATGGAATAAATAAAAAAAACCGTTGTGGGATAGGATTAAAAACCAGTTAATTCTGGACTGAAGCCGGGGCAAAGGTAGAATACACTTTTTTGATTTCCAAACGAAAAGAATGATAAACCTTAAAAAAATGTTAACGCGGTGTTATTTTGGGTGTATTTAACAGTTGTGCCAAATTAAATTTTGCTGTTTTTACTTAAATTTAACCCACACCTAACAAAATATGGCTCCAACCGATGATTCGATTGGAGCCATTTGAATGAAAAACAATGAATTGGATATGCACTGCTTTTTACATTGTTCCTTTTACATACCATTCTACTCCTTCGTACATATCTGCCAGCGCAAATACCGCCCCGATTGCCGGGATGGAAACGGTTTGGTCGGCGGCCAGGTAGGTCTCCGAAGACCAGTTGCCTTCTTTGTCTTTTGTACGCACTTCAACCAATACGCGCTCCGAGTCTATCAAAACATAATTTTCTAAAGATTCGATTTGTCGGTATCGCAAAAATTTGTCCGTACTATCGTCTAGTTTTGATGACTTGGATAATACCTCAATGATGATGCTCGGGTACTTTTTAATGTACTTATTTTCTGCATCGCGCGGATCCGGCACGACCATAATATCGGGGTAAGTGTAGTCTTTTTCGGAGGTTATCTGAACTTTTACATTTTCATTGTACACTTTCACTCCGGTACCTTTGAATAACTGTCGCAGCAATACAACAAGGTTTTGGCAAATGTAATTATGATCGTCGGTAGTTCCGGGCATTTCAATAAGTTGAAAATTGATGAGTTCATGGCGCACGGGACTCTGTTCCTCGAAAAGTATGTACTCTTCGACAGTAGTAAACTGCGGGACCGTCTTTTGCAAAATTGTACTCATAGATGTTCTAACGCTGGGGGGATCAACCCCAATTCGTTCGGCAAATTTATCGGATTATGGGCAGTTATCCCGCTGTTTTTTTCAAAAAATCCAACAAACCCGCAAAATACGTCGCCTGATCGTCCCACATGCTCATGTGGCTGCCGTTGGGGCACAACAGGAAACTGCCTTTTTGCACCTGGGTGGACATCCATTTCATGTACTCGGGGTCCATGGTATCGTGCGTGGCCCCGATCACGAGGGTGGGCACCCCAATTTTGGGCAAATCTTTGGAGCGGTCCCAATCTTCGAGGCGACCGGCAATGCCAAATTCGCTGGGGCCTTGCATCAACACGTAAATATCGCTGTTCACGTGGTTAAGCCCGCGTTGCATGGGATCAGGCCATTGGTCCAGCGGAAGGCGGCAAACGTGCTGGTTGTAAAAATGCGGCATTAACAGTTCAAAATACTTGGGGTTTTTGTAGTCTTTGCGGGCCTCGAACATTTTAATGGAGTCCAGCACGGTTTTGGGCATTTGTTTGGCCAATACCTCGTCGGCGTATTTGTCGTAAGCGTGGCAATCGGCCATCATATTGCTAATGATCAGCCCTTTCATGTTTTGCTGGTACTTGAGCGCGTATTCCATCGCCAAAATACCACCCCACGAATGGCCCAACAAGTAAAAATTATCCTTGTTCAGGCCCAACGCCTGCCGCACCTGTTCAACTTCTTCCACAAAACGTTCGGTCGTCCACAACGAATCGTTTTTGGGTTGGTCGGCATAAAACGAACCCAATTGGTCGTAATAAATGTATTCGATGCCTTCTTGCGGCAAAAACGAATCAAAACACTCAAAGTACTCGTGGGTGCAGGCGGGACCTCCGTGCAGGAGCAGTACTTTTACTTTGGGGTTATTGCCCACTCTTTTGGTCCATACTTTAAATTCGCCGTGTGGGGTTTTGATCGGAATCATTTGTACCCCGCCGGTTTTTACGGCTCCGGTGGAAGGGTCTTTCAGGTAGTCGTTGGTGTTGTCAGATTTGGGTGGGGTAGTGGGTTGGCAGCCGACAAACAGGGCCGCCAAAAGCAATAAAGTAGTTTGAATACGCATAGATTAAGTTATTTTTCGTCCACAAAGAACATATCAATCTCGCCTTTGTTTTTGGCGGGCAATTTCCCGCGGTAGGTACAGGCAACTTGTCCGGCCAATGCTTCGTAAGCGCGTCCCGATAGGTTGATTTTACCGGGTTCACTGGCTTGTTCAATACGCGCCGCGATATTGACCGTATCGCCCCAAATATCAAAGGCAAATTTGCGGGCACCTACCACCCCGGCCACCACCGGGCCTTGGTGAATGCCAATTCGGGCGTGGTATTCGGGCAGGTTTTGTTGGCTGCGATCTTTGTTCCAGGCATTTAACCAGGACTGCATATCGCGGGCGGCGTTCACCATTTGGACGGTTTGCGGGTAGGGCGATTGTAACCCGCCCGCGCTCAAATAAGCATCCCCGATGGTTTTGATTTTTTCCAAACCGTATTTGCCCATAATATCGTCGAAGGCCCGGAAGCAGGTGTCGAGGTCACTCACCAATTGTTGCGGGGTAATGCGCTCGGCGATTTTGGTAAAATTGACAAAATCGGCGAATAACACCGAGACATCTTCGTAAAAACGGGCGCTGGTGCCACCTTTTTGTTTGAGTTCTTCGGCTACGTCGGAAGGCAATACGTTGAGCAGGAGTTTGTCCGAACGTTCGCGCTCCGTTTCGATGATGCGGTTTTTTTCGGAGAGTACGCGGCTGTTTTGCCGGGCTTTTAACAAACTGTAAGCAATAACACCCGAAAGCAGCAACAATACCGCCACAATGGCGTAAGAAAGGTTGCGGCTGGCTTCGGCCTGACTGAGGGCCAGGTTTTGGTTCGACAACATCAGGGCGTCCACTTGCGAACGATACAACAAGGAGTCGAGCACTTGCCGTTGTTGCAACAGCATGTATTCTACCTTCATTTGTCCTTCGGTCATTTGGTTGAGCAGGGCTTCTTTTTCGGCCAGTAATGCCTGCAAACTTTGGCTTTCCTCGAGGCGTTTGGCGGCCATCATTTTGCTGGAATCGCCCGACATTTTTTCCTTCACCAGCGTTTGGTTCAGCAGGACTACTTCTTTGCGCAGCCCGGCGCGGCTATTGAGTTTATAATTTTCTTTGAGTTGGGTAATTTCTTGGTCAATTTGCTCCAATTCGCCGGAGCGATTGCCTTTTTCGGCCAGTTTGCGCAATTCTTCCAAATTAGCCAATACCAGCGGGTCGCCGGGTACGCCGTTGCGTTGCATGATTTCGATACTTTTTCGGAAATGTTGCGCGGGGCGTTCTTTGCCAAAAAGGCCCTTGCGTTGCGCTTTATTCATCAAGGCCCGCCCCGAAAGGTTCAGGGCGTGGGCGCGCAGGAGCGGCTCGTCAATTTTATTAGCGTATTCGGCCGTTTCGTTGGCCAAATCGTAGGCTTTGTCGTATTCTGTTTGCTGAAGCGCCGTTTCGGTAACTTCCAATAACCGGATGACCCGATCTTTGCCCCCCACCGCGCGGGCGTTGTTTTCGAGATCAGTGAGCGTTTGCGCCTGTACACCGTAGTGAAAGCAGGTGAAGAGTATGGACAACAGGATGGTGGCCCATTGTCGTTTTAAGTGAAGTTGCATAATTTGTATAATCAAGATTTTCTTTCTTCAAACAGTCTTCACCGCCGTCCCGATGTTTTAGCGCACCTGGCCATTGCCCCGGGCGATCCACTTTTCCGTCACTAATTTTTCCAATGCAAACGGCCCCCTTGCGTGTAGTTTTTGCGTCGAAATTCCAATTTCCGCCCCTAAACCAAATTCACCACCGTCCGTAAACCGGGTAGAAGCATTGGCGTACACTGCCGCTGCATCCACCTCCTGAATAAATTGCTGGCAGGCTGTTTCGTCTTCCGATACAATGGCCTCCGAATGCCGCGACGAATGTTCCCTGATGTGCTCCAAAGCCTCCGTTAAATGATCAACGGTTTTGATCGAACATTTATAATCCAAAAATTCCCGGCCAAAATCATCTGCCGTGGCCATTTGTAAACGACTTAGCGGTGTTTTTTCCAGAATGCCGTACGCATCTTCGTCGGCAAATACCTCTACGTTCCATTGTTCAAAATCGGCCACTAATTTGGGCAAAAACGCCCCGGCAATGGCCCGATCCACCAAAATTGTATCCAATGCGTTACACACCGACGGCCGCGAAACCTTGGCGTTGACCACAATGCGTTGCGCTTTGTCCAAATCGGCCGCTGCGTGTACGTAAGTGTGGCAAACCCCCGCGCCCGTTTCAATCGTGGGCACCCGCGAATGTTGACGCACAAACTGGATCAACGCGTCCGAACCACGGGGAATAATAACGTCCACGTAGCGGGTTGCGTTGAACAAATCGTGCATCAGGGCGCGATCGGTGGGTAGCAACGTCACGATTTTGGTGGGTAGTCCCATTTTCCGAATGGCCTGGTGTACCACATTTACCAATGCGACATTGCTGTTCCAGGCCTCCGAACCGCCCCGCAAAGCCACCGCGTTGCCGGAGCGCAAACCAATGGCGCTGATATCGAGTGTTACGTTGGGACGCGATTCGTAAATAACGCCGACCACGCCCAGTGGAACCGTCATTTTTTTTAACTCAATGCCATTGGGCAATGTGCGTTGGCTTATGATATGACCATCGGGAATGGGTAAATCCCCTACTTCCCGGATACTTTTGGCGATATTTTCCAGCCGCTGTTCATTGAGCATCAACCGGTCCTTTTTCGGATCGGTATCGGGTATTTTGTCCAAATCCAGCCGATTGGCGGCCAAAATTGTCGCGGTATTTTCCAGTACCAAATCGGCCAACAGATACAAAAGATCGCGGCGTTGCTGGTCGGTGCATTGGCGCAAGGCGGCGGCCGCGATATGGGTTTGTTTGAGTAGTTCTTCCATCATCAAATAACAACTATTTCGTCGGCGTGCGCCACTTCCATGTTTTGGGTACTCAGGTTTTCCTGAATGATACCGGCGGTGTATTTGGTGCGCGCCAGGGCAATGGTATTCGATTGGTGGTCGCACAATTCAATCACATCCCCTTTATCAAAATCGCCCTTTACTTTTTTAATGCCCACGGCGAGCAGGCTTTTTCGTTGTTGAATGGCCTTCACGGCACCGGCATCCAGAATAAGTTTACCGGCAATCAGGCTGCCACTGACCAACCATTTGCGGCGGGCGGTAAGTCCGGTCGCCACCTGCGCGTGAAAAACCGTTCCGGTGTGTCCGTCAATCGCTTTCACGATGCCATCGGGGGTGCGGGCGTCAAAAAAGACCGTCCGAATGCCCATTCGGGTGGCGAGTCGGGTGTACGTTAGTTTGGAAAACATGCCGCCCAGTCCCAGCGCCGATTTGTCGTTGGTCACCATTGCGAAAACGTGTTCGTCCACGACCGGTATTTCCGGGATAATTCGTTTGTTTTTATCCAAAAAACCGCCCACGGAAGTACTAATCAGCAAATCCCGTGCCCCAAATCCGGTGGCCATCAGGGTGGCCAGTTCGTCATTGTCCGAAAACTTGAGTTCGAGGTTGCTGACTACGTCATTTTCGTTGGCAATGGGAATAATTCCGTGTTCCCAAAGGGTTTCGTAGGTTTCTTTGAGTTGCAAAAATTGTTTGCGTTGGGCAAAATGCTGGCGCTCGCACAAACTTTGGGCAATGGTCACGCCCAATGGTTCGAAGTGTCGGGCGTACATTTGGAGCAATAAGGGGTTGCCCACGGCGGCGGCGGCTTTGCGCTCGGTGAGGGTGCCTTTGTACGGCGTAAAGAATTTTTTACCGGCCCCAACGGCCCCGGAAGACACAAGAATAATGCGGTAATGGTGGCGGAGGGCCGTGACCTGGCGGGCAATTTCCGCAATCACGGTTTCGTCGGGTGTGCCATCGGGCAGGGTAATGGAACCGGTGCCGAATTTGATGACAATAATGGGTTTTGTCATGGCAAAAAAGTTGTAAAAAGTGCCGAAATAAAACAAAAAAGGCTTTCCCACTTGCATGAGAAAGCCAATGTGCGGGAGACGAGAATCGAACTCGTATGCCCGTGAAGGCGCACGCCTCTGAAACGTGTGCGTCTACCAGTTCCGCCACTCCCGCGGGTAGCGCTTGTAAAAGCGGGTGCAAAGTTATGGCGATTTTTGGCATCGGCAATACCTTTTTTCAGATTTTTCAAAAAAAATATACGCCACAAACCCCTTAGCGGCGAACTTTGCCCCATGAAATTTTTGGTGATCCAAACGGCTTTTATCGGCGATGTGGTGTTGGCAACGGCACTGATCGAAAAAATTCACCGCTTTTTCCCCGAAGCGGATATTCATTTTTTGTTGCGAAAAGGCAACGAGTCGCTGTTAAAAGACCATCCTCTGGTAACCAAAACCTTGATTTGGGACAAAAAACAGCACAAGTACAAAAAACTGTGGGATATATTGTGGCAAATTCGCCGCGAACGGTACGATTACCTGCTCAATTGCCAACGTTTTGGCGCTTCGGGCCTATTAACTGTATTCTCCGGGGCGCGGCACACGGTGGGTTTTGACAAAAATCCGTTGTCGCGTTGGTTCTCCCGCCGCGTACCGCACCAAATGGGCAAAGGTGCCTCGCGGTTTGGGTTGCCGTGGATCCACGAGGTAGACCGTAACCTGTCGCTCCTCGATCATTTGACGGATACTTCCCCCGAAAAACCCAAATTATACCCCACCGAACAAGATTGGGGAACTATTGCCCCCTTGGCGGCGGTTAAACCTTACGTTTGTATGGCACCCACGTCGGTGTGGTTTACCAAACAGTGGCCAGCGGGAGCATGGATAGAATTGATTCTGAAAATACCCGCCGATCACACCATATACATATTAGGTGCGCCGGGCGATGCCGAGGTTTGCGACTATATTATGGCGGTGAGTCAACGGGATAAGGTGGTCAATTTGGCGGGAAAAATAGCACTCCCGGCTTCGGCGGCTTTAATGCAAGGGGCCGTCATGAATTACGTTAATGATTCGGCGCCGTTGCATTTGGCCTCGGCGATGAATGCTCCGGTAACGGCCGTTTTTTGTTCCACGGTGCCGGAATTTGGGTTTACGCCGTTGTCGGACAATACCACGATCTGGCAAACCAGCGAATCGTTGGATTGTCGGCCCTGCGGTTTACACGGGTACAAGGCTTGCCCAAAGGGACATTTTAAGTGCAGCAATATTCAAATTGAAGTTTGAGTCATGAGTGAAACACATCCGTTATTTCCCAGCGGAGAATGGGAAGGTTTTTATATCTACCCCGCAGTTTGGGGTAAAAGGCGAGAAAGTATGCACTTTGCCCTGGAATTTGCCGGTGGCGTGGTCTCCGGCAGGGGCAGCGACCCGGTTGGCGTATTCATTTGGCAGGGCGTGTACGATACCAAAGCGCAAACCTGCGACATGACCAAACGATACCTGAGTAAACATCAGGTGGCGTATACGGGCCACGCCGATGAAACCGGAATTTGGGGTACGTGGAATATTCGGGGCGATTTTTCGGGTGAATTTCACATTTGGCCCAAAAAACGCGACGATGAAGCGGAGGATGAAACGTTAGAGTCCATGGATTGGACGGAGATAAAGGAGAACGCCAAGGAGGACGCCTTGGCATTTTGAACCAGTCAATAAATATTTTTCCAAATTTTGACGCTATTTCAAAAAAAATCTTACCTTTGCGCTCCTTTTTGAAAAAATAGTTGCGGGCGTGGCGAAATTGGTAGACGTACCAGACTTAGGATCTGGCGCCGAGAGGCATGGGGGTTCGAGTCCCTCCGCCCGCACTTCAATTCTGAAATAGCATAAAGATGCCCACCATTTCACGTCAGGACCTCAGTCCTTCGCATTTACATCTTACCATTACTGTTACACGCGAAGACCTTAGACCAAAATTAGATTCCGAATTTAAAAAACTCAAACAGCGCGCTACGATCAAGGGTTTCCGCCCCGGACAAGCCCCTGCGCAGTACGTTAAATCGCTGTACGGTTCATCCCTGTTTTACGATGTGTTCAATAAAATGATGTCGGAAGAACTGTATGGTTACATGCGCGATAACAACCTTGATGTACTCGGGCAACCGTTGCCCGTGGAGGAAGACCGCAAGTACACTTTTAAATTCGACAACCCCGAACCCGAGTATGCCTTAACATACGAAATTGGCCACGTGCCCAAATTCGAACTCGTTGGTTTGGATAAAGAACAAACGTACGAACGCTACGCCATCAGCAACATCGAAGCCCTCGCTACGAATGACCTGGAAGAAGCGCGCAAACGCGGCGGTAAACGCATTACCCCCGAAGATGATATTCTCGAAGACGATATTATTCGCGTAGATTCCAAAGAATTGGACGGCGACCAACCCAAAGAGGGTGGTTGGGCAACAACCGTTACGGTGTTTGTAAAAAGCATCAGCAACGCCGACCTGAAACAGCAAATTCTTGGCCTTAAAAAAGGCGCGACTATTCGCTTCGACATTACGCAATTGGAAGAAGAACGCGACGAAACATTTGTTCGCAAATACTTGCTCAACCTGCCGGAAGATGATTCCCGTGCAGTAGGCAATATGTTTGAAGGTGAAATCATCGAAGTAACGCGTATGGCCGCTGCCGACTTGGACGAAGAGTTTTTCCAGGCGAATTTTGGCGGTAGCGTTAGCAGCGAAGGTGAAGCCATTGAAGAACTGAAAAAAGGAGTTGAGCAGTTTTACGAAAACCGCGCTAATGCGTTGGTATTCCGCGAAATGCAAGACCGTTTGTTGCAGTTGAATAACATCGAATTGCCGGAAGCGTTTTTGAAACGTTGGTTAAAACTGTCCAACGAAGGTGTTTTGTCAGAAGCAGAAGTAGAAAAAGACTACGAAAATTTTGCCACCAGCCTCCGTTGGAGCATGTTGCGCGACAAAATGCTGGCCAAATACGAAATCACGGTGAGCGAGGACGAAATCCGCGAGGAGTTCTACCGCAATTTGATGAGTTATTTCCGCGCCCAATTGCCATTTGATATGCTCAAAGGCGGCGTTGATCGCATGATGCAGGATAAAAAAGAAGTAGAACGCGTACAGTCAAATATCGAATACGAAAAAATGTTTACTGCGGCCATCGCCGACGTAACCATTCAGCCAAAGGCCATTACTTCGGAGGAATTCCACGAGATATTTGACAGTGCCCGCAAAAAAGTAGAAGAAGGCGCTTAAAAGAGCATTTTCTATACCGCCCTTTTCCGCTAAAATCTTCGTCCTTCAAACTTGGTCGTTGGTGGGAAATTCGAGCCGTTTCATCGGTAATCACAGTTCCCGCAAAATGAGAAAATGAGCAAATCGCCCAAATTCTTGTTACTATTGCCTCAATAAAAATAAAATTAAGTTTAGTCATGTTCGACCAAAATGAGTTTAAAAAATATGCTGTCGGCCACTTAGGCATGAACAGTATGCACTTGGAGCAATACATGCAGAAAAGCACTGCCGGTGTTGCGCCCAATATTAAAGCCTTCACACCCGCTGTTATCGAAGAGCGCCAGTTGAATGCCGTTCAGATGGACGTATTTAGCCGCCTGATGATGGACCGTATTATCTTTATGGGTGTACCCGTAAACGAATACGTGGCCAACGTTATTCAGGCGCAGTTACTGTTCCTCGAATCCATTGACTCCAGCCGCGATGTACAAATGTTCATCAATAGCCCTGGTGGTTCGGTGATTGACGGCCTTGGTATTTACGATACCATGCAGTACGTTCGCCCCGATGTAGCCACCATCTGTACCGGTTTGGCTGCTTCTATGGGTGCCGTGTTGCTCGCCGCCGGTGCCAAAGGCAAACGCTCGTGTCTGTTCCACAGCCATATCATGATTCACCAACCTTTGGGTGGTGCACAAGGCCAGGTTTCCGACATCGAAATCACGTACAAGTTGATCAAAAAAATGCAAAAATCACTCTACGATATTCTTGCAAACCACACTGGTCAATCTTACGAGAAAATTATGGAAGATTGCGACCGCGATAACTGGATGAGCGCCGAAGACGCAAAAGCATACGGCCTCATTGACGAAGTATTGAGCCGCGAGAATCCACGCAAGTAAGATTTTTTTAGACTTTAGACACAAGACCTTAGACATAAGATTTTGGATGTGGAGACATAAGACGCTGGTGCGTCTTATGTCTTTTTGTCTAAGATAGCCCTTTGTATTTTAATGTTTTTTGGGAAAAGTATTCCCAAAGGTCTAACATCTGAGGTCTTGTGTCTAAAATCTTATGTCTAAGGTCTTTTGTCTAAAGTCTTGCGTCTAACGTCTAATGTCTTAAAAAAGAAATGATTAAAAAAGGAAAAACGTCACAAAATAACTGCTCTTTCTGTGGGCGCGGTAAAGACGATGTCATGATCCTGATTTCGGGCATGGATGCTCAAATCTGCGAATCCTGCACCGAAAAAGCCGCCGAAATGGTGCACCATCACCTCGGTACGCCCGTGGGTGGCGGTACGGCAGAAACGGGCAACTACGAAGGCGACGGCGGATATTCAACCAAATACCGCAGTAAAGTAAAACCCGTACAACCCGCCGAAATGAAGGCGTTTTTGGATAAATACGTCATTGGCCAGGATGACGCCAAACGCATTTTGTCGGTAGCCGTGTATAACCACTACAAACGCCTGCAATACATCGAAAGTGGGGTTCAAAACGAAGTAGAGATTGAAAAATCAAACGTGTTGTTCGTGGGACAAACCGGAACGGGCAAAACCCTGATGGCCAAAACCATCGCCAAACAACTCAACGTGCCGTTTACCATCGTGGACGCGACGGTATTCACCGAAGCCGGTTACGTGGGCGAAGACGTAGAAAGTATTCTCGCGCGCCTGTTGCAGGTGTGCGATTACGATGTAGAAGCAGCCGAACGCGGCATTGTGTACATTGACGAAATTGACAAAATTGCCCGCAAACAGGATAACCCCAGCATTACCCGCGATGTATCCGGCGAAGGCGTACAACAAGGTATGCTCAAAATGCTCGAAGGGGCCGAAGTATTGGTGCCACCCCAGGGCGGACGGAAACACCCGGAGCAAAAAATGCTGAAGGTGAATACCCAAAATATCCTTTTCATCTGCGGTGGCGCATTTGACGGCATTGAAAAAAATATCGCCCGCCGCGTCAATACGCAGGTGATTGGCTACAATAAACAACAAACGGAAAAAATTGACAAGGAAAACCTGCTCCAATACGTTAGTCACCAGGACGTAAAATCGTTTGGGTTGATCCCGGAATTGGTCGGTCGTTTGCCGGTGATTGTGCACCTTGATCCGCTGGATACCGAAACGTTGCGCGAAATTTTGACCAAACCCCAAAACGCGTTGCTCAAGCAGTACCAGCAATTGTTCACCATGGAAGGTATTCAACTCGAATTAACCGAAGACGCGGTAGAATTTATCGCGGAGAAGGCGTTGGAATACAAATTAGGTGCGCGTGGTTTGCGTTCACTCTGCGAAGCCATTCTCACCGACGCCATGTTTGATGTTCGTGCGGAAGGCGCAAAAGACAACAAATTTATCGTTGATCGGGCTTATTCGGAAGAAAAATTGAGCAAATCGCGCATTTCTAAGTTGAAAGCAGCGTAACACCAAATTCTCTAAAGTCCGTTTTGAGAACAGTGTTCTAACGTCCCCTGCGCGACAATTCAATTTTATTAGACGAAGAAAATGTTGTGGAAACGTTATTTTTGCAACCAAATTCGTCACAAGGTTGTTTATTACTTACTTTTCAAAATATTAAATTTTTTATAAAAATGGCAGTGCAAATAACAGACGCATCTTTTGAACAAGATGTTTTACAGAGCGATAAACTTACATTGGTGGATTTTTGGGCAGAGTGGTGCGGACCATGTAAGATGATGAACCCGGTGATTGAAAAACTCGCCACTGAGTACGAGGGCAAAGTGTCCATTACAAAAATGGATATTGACGTTAACCCGGAGACACCCACTAACTTTTCCATTCGTGGTATTCCAACGATTGTGATGTTTAAAGATGGTAAAGAGGTGCACCGCGTGGTAGGCGCAGTAACCGAAGGTAAACTCCGCGAGCAAATTGAGGTAGCCTTGAATAAAAACTAAATTCAACGGTTTTATTGTTGAATAATAACAGCCCCACCTGGTCATGTCATCAGGCGGGGCTGTTTTTTTTGTGCCCGTGCCTTGTGTAATTTTTTCGTTTCCTGCATCTATCGCTCCGGTTTGGGTAACGGACAAATAACCCCGGCCACTCAACACAATGATGCACTTCAATTCAGCAATTACGAAACAACTTTCATTCGGGGTATTGGCCTTCGTTTTAATGGCTTTTACATTTTGGAAACCTGCCGCTGCGCCGCAACTGGAAGGCCGGGTCGTTAGCCAAAATAAACCCCTCGCCGGGGTAACAGTGACCGCTTCGCAAGACGAAAAAACCATTGCTACTACCACCACCGATGCACAGGGCGCTTTCCAACTGGCGCTACCGGAGGGCAAATACACCCTCGAATTTGCCAAAAATAATTACGAAACCCTCCGCTTGCTCCGTGCGCCCGCGCAAAATCCGGCGAACCGCCGCGCCAACATTATCCTCGAACCGGCACTTACCCAACGCCAGGTCACTACTTCCTTTTGGTCCGATGCGTTTTTGGTAAGCACTCCGCCGCCCACTCCGACTCCGCCCCCCGCTCCGGTTCCGATGCCAACTTTAACATTCCCATCGGGTGAAACAAAAAACGGCATTTGGTACCGCGATAATACGTTAAAAGGGCACTTGGTGGACGAAGAGACTAAAGATGGAATTATTGGTGCCACTGTTTTGGTAAAACCGGCAAAAGGAAAGGAAACGGGCGTTGTTACCGATATAAATGGTAATTTTCAAATTCCGGTAGAACCGGGTGTTTACGATGTTATCATTTCTTACTATGGTTACGAAACCATTGAATTTAAGAAGGTGACATTGTCGGAGGTTTTTGAAAAAAAATGTACGATGCGAGAATCTTCTATGAAGTTAGATGAAGTAGTGACCATTGGTTATACTAATAAAAAAAGTACCAAAGCCAAAGAACGCCGCGCCAGTGAGCGGGAAAAAAAATCTGAGGCCCCCAAAAAATCCGCACCGGCGGCCGTTACACCGCCCGCGACCGCGCCGATAGATGATGGTAAGGAAAGCATAAAAGTTTCGCGGATCAGCGGTGAAACCAAAGATGCGCCCCGTGAAGTCCCCAAAACTACCGTTGAAACCCCTAAAGAAGACTTAAATCCTTACCGTGGAAACAAATTTGAAACTGATTTACTGGATGAAGAAGGTCTTGCCCCCTCTGCGCCGGAAATGCGCGGAGATGTCCATGATGCTGTTTCCTTTAAAGTTGATCTTGTTAAACCCGCCGTCGTTGTCAATACCCCTCAACCCGCCGCCGGTGTACTCACCGCCGGTGAGTGGAACGACCTCGACAACTGGAACCGCCATTGGAGCGATATGCTCAAAGACGGTGAAATTGACGACCACCAACGCACCTACGGCTTTTTTCCAAAACACCGCTACACAGTTTTATTGCTCAATGAAGCGGGTTTTCCGGCGATTGATGTACCCGTGACGCTCACCAACGCCGCCGGTGCAACGTGTTGGCAAGCCCGCACCGACAACACCGGAAAGGCCGAATTGTGGTACGGTTTCACCGATCCGTCTGCCGCACCGGGCGCGCTTTCGGCTTACGCGACACTGAACGGCCGCCAACAACAATTAGGCACCGTGAAATCGCACGGCGCTGGCATTAACCGCTTTACCGTTCAACGCGATTGCCAGGCCCCCAAACTCCTCGATATCATGTGGGCCGTGGACGCTACCGGCTCCATGGGCGACGAAATCAGTTACCTCAAAACGGAATTGCTGGATGTTATTGTCCGCGTTCAGCGCACCAACAAAGACCTCACCATTCGCATGGGTGCGACATTTTACCGCGATAACACCGATGCGTATTTGGTGAAAAGCAGCGGCCTCTCTCCCGATATTCAGAGTACAGTGGCCTACATTCAGGACCAATACGCCGACGGCGGTGGCGATACCCCCGAGGCCGTGCACAGCGCGCTGGAAGAAGTGGTATTTCGCCAAAAATGGAGCGATGAAGCGGTGGCGCGTATTTGTTTTCTCATCCTCGACGCCAGTCCGCACCAAACCCCCGAAATAAACGCCAATATGCAGCGCAGTATTCAGGAAGCCGCTCGCAGGGGCATTCGGATCGTGCCGGTGAGCGCCAGTGGTATCCAAAAAGACACGGAGTTTTTGATGAAATTTTTTGGCCTGGCGACCAATGGTTCTTACGTGTTTCTCACCGACCACTCCGGCGTGGGTAACAAACACTTGGAACCTACCACCGACGAATACAAAGTGGAAGCCTTTAACGATTTATTGGTGCGGTTAATTAACCAATACGCCAGCGTGGCCACCTGCAACGGACAATCTTTGGTGACGTTTGAAAACCAGTTGAACCCGCAGCAGCAGTCCGAAAATAACCCCTCGGAAGTATTAACCGCGCGGTTTTTCCCCAACCCGGCCAGCGATGTACTTCAGTTGGTGCTTCCCACCGAAGCCGTGAAAGTGACCATGTACGATGCAGAGGGGAAAGCGGTGTATTCGGTGGCCAATTTGGCAGCGGGCCAACACACTATTCCGGTCCATACCCTCGCCGACGGTTATTACAATCTGCGGATTTGGGCGGCCAGCCAAGTGCAAAGTGGTAAGGTTTTGGTGGTAAAGCCGTAGTTGGGCTGTAACTTGTAAACATCACTTGCAAGCCCACTCGTGCACTAACCCGGAAATTCCCAATCGTCGCCTAATTCGGCGGCGGGCGACCAAAATAACCGCTCAAACTCTACCACCTGATCGTTTTCGATTTTTACACCCTCGTATTCCAGCAATTCTGCCATGAGGGTAGGGGTGGCAAACTTATGTCGGCCACTCAGTTCCCCTTTTCGGTTGACAACCCGGTGCGCGGGCACATCATCTACGCGGTTGTTGAGTGCCCAACCCACCATCCGGGAAGCGCCCAATCCCAAAAAATCGGCAATGGCTCCGTAGGTAGTGACCCGTCCTTTGGGTACCTGGCGGGTAACGGCGTACACTAATTGGTGATAAGTTGGTATCATAAGAGCATGTCTAAAGTGGCAGTTTACGAAACAATACCGGCTTTAATGGCTTCGGTAAGTGCCTCCACCGACCAGGCATCATCGGCGCTAAAAGCCCCGATACGGGTACGCCGCAAACGGCTGAGGTAGGCCCCACAACCCGTCAGTTGGCCCATATCAAAGGCCATTGAACGGATATACGTCCCTTTGCCGCACACAATCTCGAAGTCCGCCTGAAGCCCTTCCGGGTAATCGGGATAACACCAGATGGGGTGCCCTTTGCCCGCCAGGTTCACGGGTTCGGGGCGAATAGTTTCCGGGTCCACGGGCCGGAGGGAGGAGAGTTCAAATTGCGTAATTTGCACTTTTCGGGGCTGTAATTCGATGTCGGTGCCTTTACGGGCGTTGGTGTACAGGCGTTTGCCGTCCACTTTAACCGCCGAAAAAACGGGCGGGTATTGGTCAATATCGCCAATTTGCTGCAACCGCGCGGCTTCGAGTTGTTCCGGGGAGAGTACAACGGGGTTTTGTTCGGGTTCCACCGGTTTTTCCAGGTCATAACAGGCCGTTACGGCCCCAAAAGTCATGGTGCCCGTGTAGGCTTTTTCCTGGCCCTGAAACTCCTCGATGCGGCGGGTGTATTCTCCGGCGCACAAAATGAGCAGGCCCGTGGCTAAGGGGTCAAGCGTGCCGGCGTGGCCCAGTTTGATTCTTTTTACGCCCACGCGCCGACTAAGGAAATACCGAATTTTGTTCACCACGTCGAAGGAAGTCCAGCCTAAAGGTTTGTCCACCAGTAGCACAAAACCTTTGGGCAGTTCATCGGGCATTTGGTGGGGATGTATGATGTTTAGCATAATGTCAATTTGTTTCAGCGCAGTTGTTCCAGCAGCCATTCTTTTTCCGCGACGTACTGCGTTTGGCGAATTTTTTCGGCCAAAGCGGCCTTTTTAGCGGGTTTATTCCAGCGTATTTTGAGTATTTTTTGGGTAAACCGCACCAGGTTCCGATAAGTTTCCGCGTGGTACCCCAAATCTTTCCGACGTTGCAAGAGGGCGTTAAAACTATCGAGTAACGAATCCAGAGCCGCCCATTCGCCCAAGGCAAAATACGCACGCAGCAGCATCCGCCGAATGTCCAATTGCTCAAACATTTCGTTGGTTTCTACCGTACGCAACAGTTCAAGTGCCCGGTCGTATTGTCCCTGCCGGAAATAACAAACAGCTAAGTTATACTGAAAAACGTTCTCGCGGGTATCGGGCGACAACAAACCTTTGTATTCGGTGAGGAAAACCTCGGCCCAGGCTCCTTCACCGGCCAAATGGGCCAATGCATTGATGTTGTGATAGGTGTATTTGGGCAAAATACCATTGTCCAGCAAAATCCCTTTTTCCAACGCCTGCCGGTACAGGTCAAGTGCTTTTTGGGTGTAATGCCGCTCGCCTTTATTTTGCCTTTTGATGCAAAAATTAATGGCGGTCATGTACAAATCGCGGCATTGGGAGGGCGGAAACAGGGCAAAACTACCCGGCAGCAAAGCGCACAATGCCTCAAATGCCGCTTCGTTTTCGGGTTCGCGCATGATTTGGGTGCTGTTGAGTTGTACCGCTACCGACACCGGCGTATCGGCGGAGGCGGCCCATTCCCGAACGGCATCGGCTAAGGGCGGATCGGGAATTTGGGCACCCGAACGCATTTTCAGGCTGGCAATCATGCCCGACCACCGCAAATTTTCGAGCGCAAAAAAATGCCCCAAAGCCTCCACAATACCCGATAAATTGTGCTGCCAATTGCGCTGCAACAGTATTCGGTATTCAAATACTTCGCGTTGGCGGGCGTATTCCACGCGGTAAAAATCGGCGTGGCGTTCGGTGCGTTGCCGTTGCGACTGCTCCAACCGCTGGGCGTGCCGTTCAAAATGCGGCCCCAGTTTTCGTTGCCGCAACGCCGCCAACAGGTGCAAACGCGGCTGCAAATCGTCGCTTTGCCATTGCTCACAGGCCATATATTGCTCCAGCAATGCCAATAAATAACGCGATACCAAATGAATATCGGCGGCGGAAAAGGGGCGGTTGGGGTACACCGCCGCGTGCGCAGCCGCGAGGGAATCGTCGGTGACAGGGTTATTGGCCCGGCGCACCAGCCAATCGAACAAGGCCAACACATCGGTGCGGCGGTTAAAATAGGGCGATTGCAAAAATTTACGAACGCGACCGTATTCGGCTTCGGCCAAACCTTCAAAAACCTGCACCAGAAAAGTATTTTCCATTGGGTAAAGATATTGAGGTTTAAATATTTTTCAAGAAT
Organism: Chitinophagales bacterium; assembly: GCA_013298845.1. Classification (GTDB taxonomy): domain Bacteria; phylum Bacteroidota; class Bacteroidia; order Chitinophagales; family Saprospiraceae; genus M3007. The sequence goes on along the minus strand of JAAFJN010000001.1, from coordinate 57,922 downwards.
TTTGTAAAAATGAATTTTTTTGTAACTATCCAGCCTACTCTCCGAGGTCAAAAAAACGGCATAACTGCGGATTCTACCAATATTTGGTCATAGATGGCGGGAAAGCCCGGATTTCGTACGTTTTCACTGTGCAAAGGGCCTTGATAGTTAGCATAAATATTTGACTAAATGCTCCAATATGGGTAAAGAATTTGCCAGCGCCAACGCCCATATCGTTTTAAAATGGCTAAATTATATTAAAAAGGCGCAAAAAATTTTTCAAGAATTGGGAAAAATTGTCCTCTTTTTGAACAGCCGCTCCTACCTACTTTTGTCAAAAATTTTGCTTATGTTTTATAATCAACACCACAGTATCCCGGAACGTATCTTTTTATGGGCTATTTGCCTGTTGTATATGGGAACCTCTGCCGCCACCGCGCAGGGTTTTGCCCAGTTTTACGACACAACTTTTAACATTGGCTCGCTGGGCAAATCCATTTGGCCCAATCCGGAAGGGTATTTGTTGGCCAGTACCAACGTATCAGTGCAAACCAATACCGACGGCGAAATTGTGCGTTTGGGGCCTACCCACAGCAGTCCGGGGAACAACGATATTTGGTACGCCTTGGATAATGGCGATTTTTTAGCCCTGCAAGCCGTGGAAGATGATTCGGTGTTGCAGGTGCGGCGTTTGCGATTGGATGGCGCACTCGTTTGGCAGAAATCATATCCCTTGGGCGAAAGTAACCAGATGAATAAATTTATCAATTTGGGCTACGGCATTACCAATTACGTCATTCAGGACGTGGATGGCAGCGTGTACCTCAGTGGTTTTTTTGAAAACGAAACCGACCTGACGATGGACGCGTACATCATCAAAATTGCGCCCAACGGCGACAAAATATGGCAACGCATCATTGACCGAAACTTGTTTTACCTCGAAGATGGCTTTTTTCAACACCTGAAATTTGGACCCAATGGTCAATGTGCCATTTTGGAATATTATTTTGGCGGTAATTTTTTTAACAACAGCGACGATACGGCCAAAATGACTTTGGTGGATGCCGAAGGGAATACGATTACTTCATTTCCCATTCCCCCGACGCATGCTTTTGGGTACGGCAACAGCGGTTATCTTTTTTACATCACCAGTACCATTATCAACAACCAGGAGAGTAATATTCGACTGGTAACGCTGGATAACGCCGGGCAAACCGTACACGAGGCACCTTTAACGCCCGTGCTGGCTCCGTTGCTCAACACGCCCGACCTGAATATTTATCAACTGATCCGCACTTCCGATGGCAACTACGTTTTGGTGGTGAGTACCAGTATCAATTTGGTGTTTTACCGGAATGCCGTTGCCAAAATTACGCCGCAGGGACAGTTACTTTGGGCCGTCCCGATTCCTCAAAACCAGTCGGGTTACGGCATTGTTGACGTGGAAGAATTGGAAAATGGCAGTATTGGTTTGTTGGGTGGTGCCAATAATTCCGGCGAGGCGTGTTTTATCAAAATTGCCGCCGACGGCACGTTGTACCAACACCAAATAGTGGGGCGCGTGGCCCACGATACCAACGACAATTGTATAACCGATACGCTCGAAACCGGCGTGGCGCAATGGCTGATTCAGGTGCGTGACGACCAATTTCAATGGTTTAGCCCGACGGATAACAACGGCACCTACCACACCATTGCCGATTCCGGGGTGGTGACGCTGGAATTATTGCCGCCCAATTACCTTTGGGAGGTGTGTGATAATCCGGTGACGGTGTCGTTTGCCAGCGATACCGCGACGACCGTTACCTCGGTAGATTTTGCGGTGCAGGCCGCCACCGAATGCCCGTTTATGCAGGTAGAACTCAATATTCCGGGTTTGCAAAAAGGCCAAAACGCAACGGGATTTCTCCAATATTGCAACAAAGGAACCGCTTTGGCGGAACCGGCCACCGCGCACCTCGCGCTGGATAGTCGCTTAACGCTCATCAGTGCGTCGTTGCCGTTTACCCTGACCGATGGCGTGGCGGTATTTGCATTGGGCAACCTCGCGCCCGGCGATTGTGGCCAAATTGAGTTGCTGGTGCAAGTCCCCAACGACGATGCCATTACCGGACTTAGCCTGTGTTCCACCGTTTCCGTTACCCCCGATGTGCTGTGCCCCACGGCCCTCACCGGCGACTGGTCGGGTGCCCTGCTCGAAGTGCGCGGGTATTGCCAAATGGATACGGTTTATTTTGAAGTCAACAACGTGGGAACTGCGCCCAGCACCCCCAATTTGGAGTACATTATCGCCGATGACCACGTGATTATGTTCAACGGCGGTATTCCGTCCATTCCGGCGGGGCAACAATTGATCTTCCCGGTTGCGGCCAATGGTCATTCGTGGCGGTTTGGTTTGGAACAGGAGCCGTTTGCGCCCGAACTGCGCGCACCATCGGTACCGGTGGAAGGCTGCCCCGATCAGGCCGTTAGTTGGAGCCTGGGTTTGGCCAACCAATTATACAATACCACGGGCAGTCCGTTTTCGGATATGGAATGTCGGGTTGTAAACGAAGTAGTGATTCTGCCCAATGTGTTGCTCAGTGCCAACCCTACGGGAGTGCCGCCGCTGAATCTGGTGGCCCAACAGAGCAAAATTGATTACATGGTTTCGTTTGATTTGGCAGCCCCCGCCACCGAAGTGCTCATTGCCGATACGTTGGACCCTAACCTCGATTATGCTACTTTGTCCGTGGGGCCATCCAATTTGCCTTTTACGTGGCACATGGGGACCAATGGCGTTTTGTACCTGAAAACCGTGGCCGATTCGGCGACCATCAGCGCGGGATTTGTGCAGTTTAGTGCGGTATTAAAACCGGGGTTGGACACGGGTACCATCGTGTATAATTCGGCGGCTTTATCAGCGGATCTAACGGCCCCGCAAAACACCAATCTGGTATTTCACACGGTAGGTATTCCACAAACATCGGGGGTGTGGCAAGTGCCGACCCCTGCAACTACACCGCTCATCATTCAACCCAATCCGGCCGATCAAATAGCCCTTATCCGTTGGCCCGAGGCCGCACCGGAGCAGGTACTTGTGGTGCGCAACGCATTGGGTCAGGTCGTGCGCACCGCACCCGTGAACGGACAACAAGTCGCTTTGCCGCGCAATGGCCTGGCCAGTGGCGTGTATTGGGTGGAAATAAATGGCAACGGACCGGTGCGTTATCTGGGTAAGTTAATCTTCCGCTAAAGGTGACCTCACACCACCTTATGCACGCTCCGCTGAATCACCTCTTCGTAATAATTTTCGTAATCGGGCAAAATGGTATCCAGGTCAAACCGTTTGGCCTGCTGAAGGGCATTGGCGCGGAATGTTTGCAACATTTCGTCGTTTTTGAGCAGTTGAATGGCGTATTGGGCCATTTCGTCCACGTTGCCGGGGTCGCTGAGAAAACCGGTAACTCCGTGAATATTTACCTCCGGCAGGCCGCCGCCGTTGGACGACACCACGGGCACTTCGCAGGCCATGGCTTCGAGGGCGGCCAGGCCAAAACTTTCACTTTCGGAAGGCATCAGGAAGAGGTCACAAATGGCGAGTAATTCTTCGATGGCGTCTTGTTTGCCGAGGAACCGAATTTCGTCGCACAACCCGATTTCGCGGCAGAGTTGTTCGGCGTTTTGACGTTCGGGACCATCACCAATCATGAGCAGGCGCGAGGGAATTTGTTCGTGTACCTGTTTAAAAATCAGAATGGCATCTTCCACGCGTTTTACCTTGCGGAAATTGGAGGTGTGCACCAAAATGCGCTCGCCATCGGGGGCGATAATTTTTTTAAAATGCTCTTTATTGGTTTTTTTAAAACGGTGAAAATCAATAAAGTTGTAAATGACGCGAATATCCCGTTCGATGTGAAACACGCGCTCGGTTTCTTCTTTAAGGCTTTGAGAAACCGCCGTAACGCCGTCGCTTTTATTAATGCTAAACTCCACGACGGGCGCGAATGCACGGTTGTTGCCCACTAAGGTAATATCGGTGCCGTGCAGGGTGGTGACCACGGGAATGTAGCGGCCCTTGGTCAGCAGGATTTTTTTGGCCATATAAGCCACCGTTGCGTGGGGAATGGCGTAGTGTACGTGTAAAATGTCGAGGTTTTGGTATTGCACCACGTCCACAATTTTACTGGCCAAAGCCGTATCGTAGGGCGGGTATTCAAACAAAGGATAGTCTTCACCGTCCACCTCGTGGTAAAATACATTGGGCGAAAAAGCCGATAAACGAACGGGGCGGCGGTACGTAATAAAGTGCACTTCGTGGCCCTTTCGGGCGAGGCCGAGGCCCAGTTCTGTGGCCAATACACCCGATCCGCCGTAGGTGGGGTAACATACTATACCAATTCTCATGATTCCTGATCGTACTCTTTAAAATAGCGCACTGCCAGCACTTTGAGCAAGCGCTCCTGCTGGCCGAGGTTTTGTTTGTTTAATTCCCGGATTTGCTGCCAGTGTGGCCAGCCGTCCGCATCGCGCCCTTTAAACTCATAAAATTCTTCATAAGCCAATAAGCGGCAGACCGCAATATGCATTAAATCCTGTTTTTCTTCTTTGGTGAATTTTTTTTGCCAACGCCCCAATTCCTGGATGCCGATTAAAAATAACACCATATTTAAGTCGGGCAACGCATCTTTGCGCATTGCCTCCTTTACTTTATGCTGCACGTGCAGCCATTCAAAATCGAGTTCCCAATCTTCCATTGGCGCAAAGATAGTATTTTGTTGGATTGAATATTTGAAGGGGCGAATGCAATGGCCTTTTTCCGCCGTTTTGTTCCCCGTGCGCAACAAGTCTAAATAACAAACACCGACGGGTTTTGTTAAAAACTTCACCGCTTATCCCTTTTTTTACGCCCTTCATCGGAAACCTAACTTGAGCAGAGACAATCCGCTTGATCTTTGGACGCATTACGATACTGATTCAGTATAAGTTCTATTACAACTATAATTAAACATGAAACAAATTATCACCGCATTGTTCATTGCGTTGGGCTTTTCCCTGTCCGCTCAAAACTACAACATTACCCTGCGCTCGGAAATGAGTTTTCCCGGCGAAACCGTGGCCAATATCTACGGCTACACCACCCCCGATGGTCGCGAATACGCCTTGGTAGGGGCTTCCAAAAATACCCATATCGTGGAAGTAACCGATCCCGTAAACCCCGTTTTGGTGACCTCCATTCCGTTTTCCAACAGCCTTTGGAAAGAAATCCGGGTGTATAAAAACGTTGCCTACATCACCACCGAAGGCGGTGGCTCCGGGGTGCAAATTATTGATTTGTCGCCCTTGCCCGGCAGCACCGATTTGCCCAATTACCGCTACTACGGCGACGGAGTTATTAACGGTCAATTACAAACCGTACACGCCCTGCAAGTGGATACTACCAAAGGTTTTTTGTACCTCTACGGCTCTAATTTGGCCAATGGCGGCGCGATTATTTGTGATTTGACCAATCCTTACCAGCCCGTTTACGCGGGTCAATACAACCTGAACTATATCCACGATGGTTACGCCGACAACGATACTTTGTACGGTGCCCATATTTCCGACGGTTATTTTTCGGTGATAGATGTCAGCGACAAAGCCAATCCCGTAGTGCTGAATACCCAAATTACCCCCAATGTATTTACCCACAATACCTGGATTACCAAAGACCGCAAACACATGCTCACCACCGACGAAACCAGTAATTCGTTCCTGACCATGTACGATATTAGTGATGTAACGGACATCAAAGAACTCGACCGTTTCCAATGTACCCCCGGCAGCGGTTCCATTGGCCACAATACGTACGTGTTGGACGAACATGCCATTACGGCCTGGTACACCGACGGCGTGAGTATTGTGGATTGTTCGCGTCCCGGCAATCTGGTGCAAACCGGCTGGTACGATACTTATCCCGGCGTGGGTTCGGGTTTTGAAGGTGCCTGGGGCGTATACCCTTATTTTCCATCGGGCAATATGCTGGTGTCGAACATTGATCCGGGTAAAATTTATATCCTTAGCCCTACGTACACCCGTGCCTGTTACTTTGAAGGCACCGTCACCGACGCCGCGACCGGATTCCCCATCAACAACGCCGAAGTGACCATGTCCATCACTACGGAACTGGACCGCTACAAAACCGGCACCAACGGTATTTTTAAACTCGGTTACCACGTGCCGGGGCAAGTCACCATCCATTGCAGCAAACTGGGATATATATCGGAAACCATTGTTGTCGACTTGCAGGAGGGAGAAGTTGTGACCTATAATTTTGAGTTGGAAAAATCGCCCACTTACACCATTTCGGGTGTGGTAAAAGACGCTAATGGCACCCCTTTGCCCGAAGCCCAGGTTTCGGTTCAAATTAGCGGTGGAACGTTTAATTCGGCCACCAACTCGAACGGCGAATACTTTATACAAGGCGTTTCACAGGGCATTTACAATATTTACGCCGGGCTTTGGGGGTACAAAACCGCCGCCATTTCAGAAGCGGATATTAGTGCCAATGCCTCTTACGACATTATTTTGGAAAAAGGCTACAAAGACGATTTTGCACTGGATTTGGGCTGGACCGTCAGCAGCACCACGCAGGACGGCATTTTTGAACGGGCCGAACCGCTGGGGCTGGGGGTGCAAGGTGTTATTGTAACACCCGAACAAGATATTCAGGATGATTTGGGCGATGCCTGTTACGTTACCGGCAACCAAAGTTTCAACATTGGCGAAGATGAAGTGTCGAACGGAACAACTGTTTTAACGTCACCGGTAATGGATTTAACGGGTTATGTGGCCCCCAAAATCAAATTTTCCACGGCCTTTATCAGCGCCTCACAAACCGGGCAGACCACTTCCGAAAAATTAAAAATCCTGATTAGCAACGGTACGCTTACCAAACAAATATTTACCCGTTCCTCCAGTTTCGACAGCGATTGGAAAACAAACACGATCACTATTTTACCCACGACCATTGCCCTCACCAATACCATGACGATTCGGGTAGAAGTGGGTGAAATGTTCTCGAATGAACCGGTTGTCACCGAAGCCGCTTTTGACGGCTTTGAGGTCATCAACGGTATTTCTGGCGTTGATGATGTATTGTCGGGTATGGCTTTGGTGGCGCAACCCAATCCATTTACCGAGTCCGTAATGGTGACACTCCCCGAAGGCGTGGGCGAAGGCAGCCTTTCGGTGGTGAATGCGCTGGGCCAAACGGTAGAAACCCGTGCGGTGGCGGCTAATACCCCGTGGGTAACCTTGGGCGAAACCCTCAGCAGCGGCATTTATTACGTGGTGTTGCGCACCGGATATGGCAGCACACCCGCTTTAAAAGTGGTTAAAAAATAAAATCCTCGTAAAATTTATTAAAAAATGGGGTATCTCGCGGGCAAACGAGGTGCCCCATTTTTTTGCAGATTTTATGATTTTCAACCGTACCTTTGCGTACTTTTTATTTATATGATATGAAATTTGCAACCAAAGTTATTCACGCAGGTATTGAACCTGATCCAAGTACCGGGGCGGTAATGACCCCCATTTTCCAGACTTCTACCTATGTGCAGGCTGCGCCCGGCGACCACAAAGGATATGAATATGCCCGCACCCAAAACCCCACCCGTTCGGCGTTGGAGAAAAACCTCGCCGCCCTCGAAAACGGCACCGACGCCATTTGTTTCGGTTCCGGTTTGGCTGCTCAGGATGCCGTTATTAAACTGCTCAAATCCGGCGACGAAATTCTTTCGGTCAACGATCTTTACGGTGGTTCTTACCGCCAAATGGTGCGCGTGTACGGCCAATGGGGCCTCAAAAGCCGCTATATTGACATGTATAATGCCAATAACGTCGCCGATGCCATTGGGCCGGATACCAAATTGATCTGGATCGAAACCCCCACTAACCCCATGCTTAATATCGTGGACATTGCCGCCGTGTGCGCCATTGCCCGCGAACGCGGTATTCTCACGTGCGTGGACAATACGTTTGCGTCGCCTTATTTGCAAAATCCGCTGGATTTGGGGGCCGATATCGTGCTCCATTCCGCCACAAAATACATCGGTGGCCACTCCGACGTGGTACACGGCTGCCTCATCGTAAAAGACAGTGAACTGGGCGCCCGACTGCGCTTTTTGCAAAATGCCTCCGGTGCGGTACCGGGACCGCAAGATTGTTTTTTGGTACTGCGCGGTATCAAAACCCTGCACTTGCGCGTGCAGCGCGCCTGCGAAAACGCCGAAAAAATTGCGCATTTTTTGGCCAATCACCCCAAAGTTTCTAAGGTTTATTGGCCCGGTTTTGAGCATCACCCCAATCACGACATTGCCAAAAAACAAATGCGTATGTTCGGGGCGATGGTTTCTTTCGACCTCAAAGACAACACCATCGAAAACGCGTACCGCGTATTGAGCGGCACGCATTTGTTTTCGTTGGCCGAATCGCTGGGCGGCGTGGAATCGCTCATTGGCCACCCGGCCAGCATGACCCACGCTTCTATTCCCCGCGAAGAGCGCCTCAAAGTGGGTCTCACCGATTCTTTGATTCGCCTCAGCGTAGGGGTTGAAGACGTGGACGACCTGATCCAGGATTTAAATAATATCATTTAACAGATTTACAATAAAAAGGCGATTGGGCCGGCCAATGGTCGGCCCAATTAATTTAATCAACTACTATGAATAAATTCAAACACACATTGCTGCTTTTGTGCGCTTTGCCGTGGGTGGTCATGGCACAAAAACCATATTTCCAACAAGAAGTCAACTATACCATTAAGGTTGCGCTGGACGATACCAAACACACCTTGACGGGCAACATCAGTTTTGAGTACGTCAATAATTCGCCCGACCAACTCGGCGAAATTTGGGTGCATCTTTGGCCAAATGCCTATAAAAATCGCCGCTCGGCTTTTTGTCACCAACAATTAAGACAAGGCGATGGGGCATTTTATTTCGCTAAAGAGACGGATTTGGGCAGTATTAAAGATTTGGATTTTTCGGCCAATGGCGCAAAAGCCAAGTGGAAATTTGACCCTAAAAACCCCGACATTGCGCGGATTGAACTCAGCACTCCGCTCGCACCGGGTGGAAAAGTGACCATTGCGTCGCCGTTTACCGTCAGAATTCCAGCCTCGTTTTCGCGCTTGGGACACGTGGAAACCTCTTACCAAATTACCCAATGGTACCCCAAACCGGCGGTGTACGACCAAAATGGCTGGCACGCCATGCCGTACCTCAACCAAGGGGAGTTTTATTCGGAATTTGGTTCGTTCGACGTGGAAATTACCCTGCCCGACAACTACGTGGTGGGCGCAACGGGTACTTTGCAAACGACATCCGAATGGGGTTTTTGGGCCAAAAAAGAAGCCGAAACCCGCGAAGCATTGGCCAATTATACGGAACCGGTAAAAACCGACAAAAAGAAAAAGGGCAAAAGTGAGGAAGCCGAGGAGGATCCGTATCCCGCTTCATCGGGCACGATGAAAACCCTGCGCTACAAAGCCGAAAAAGTCCACGATTTCGCCTGGTTTGCCGATAAACGTTTTTTTGTGGTGCGCGATACCGCCCGTCTGGCATCGGGCCGAACGGTGGATTGCTGGGGGATGTTTAACAAAAGTGATTTTAAAATTTGGCAAAAAGGCGCTTTTTACGTCAAACGCGCCATCGAATTTTATTCCAATAACGTGGGCGAATACCCCTGGCCCCAAGCCACGGCGGTACACTCGGCATTGAGCGCGGGCGGTGGTATGGAGTACCCCATGATTACGGTAATTGGCGACGCCGAATCGGGCAAATCGCTCGATGAGGTGATTACGCACGAGGTGGGGCACAACTGGTTTTACGGGTTGTTGGCCTCCAACGAACGCGATTTTCCGTGGATGGACGAGGGCATGAACACCTACTACGAGTTTCGGTACATGCGCACGTATTACGGCAACAACAGCATCACCGACGGCGTGCCCAAGATGATATTTAACCCGGAAAAACACGGCGATGCGCTGGCTGCCAGCGTTATTTTGTTCGCCCGCATCGGGGAAGATACGCCCGGCAATACCAACTCGGACCACATGACCAACAGCGCTTATGGTTTGCAGGCGTACATGAAAACGGCGTATAGTTTGCGTTGGCTGGAATTGGCCATCGGCACCGAAAAGTTTGACGCGGCCATGAAAAGTTATTACCAAAAATGGCATTTTAAACACCCGCAACCGGAAGATTTTAAACAGTCCATGACCCAAAGCGGCATTGATATACAATGGTTTATGGAACAAATGAAAACTCGTAAACACCACGATGCAGCATTGAAAAAAGCCCGCACCGACAAAGATGGCAATACCGTCCTGACCGTTCGGCAAAAGGGTAAAAACAAAGCCCCGTTCAGCGTGACCGCGCTCAAAGACGGGCAGGAACAAACCACCAAATGGTTTTTGCCCACGCCGGGTCAAACGCAGTACAATTTTGGGGCAGCCAACGCCGCTGATGCTTTTGTGATTAATTACCACGATGTCGCATTGGATATGAATACGGCCAATAACGACCTGAAAACCAGCGGCCTTTTGAAAAAAAATGGCGGCGTGAGTGTAAAACTGCTGCAACTTGTAGAAAACAAAAACAAAAGAAGTTTGGGCGTAATGCCTTGGGCCGGCTGGAATAATGACGACAAAACAATGTTGGGGCTATTGTTGTACAACCCCCTTTTACCCGGTCAAAAAATCCAATACTACCTGGCACCGGGGTTTGCGGCGGGCAGCAAAGAATTTGTTGGTGGCGGCGATGTTCGCTGGCGCATTCACCCCACCGACGGCCCCATCAAACGGATTACGCTGGGGGTGAACGGTCGTACGTTCAACGACGATGAACTGGGCACTGCCGAACGCCGTTACCTGAGCCGTTATTACCGGGTTAGCCCCAACGCAAAATTGGAGTTCCGGTCGTCTAATACCGCCCACCGCCACTCCATTGGTGTCAATTACCATTACATTGGTTTGGAAAACGGTTATAATAACGCCGGTGTGAAAGAGGCAGATGTGGTAACGCCCATTTGGGAAACGGAATACAAGTTTTCGAACTTGGGTTTGCCCAATCCCGTGGATATTTCGCTCCAACTGGAAGGCCAAAACTGGGACGATAACGATGCAACTCAAAATTACCTGCGCCTTGGGTTGGAATGGAAACAACAGTTTTATTACACGCCCAAACGCAAAATTTCGGCGCGGGTGTACGGCGGGTATTTTATTGCCAACACGAACCGCGACCGGAAATCCATTGGTTTTGACGGCAATGATTTTATCGCCCGCGGAACACTTTCGCTGGCGCAAAATGGCTACACCGACTACAAACGCGAATTTCTGTACTTGAACCGAAACGGCAGCAGCGGTTTGGCCAGTCGGCAGGTACAATTGGGGGAAGGCGGCTTTAAATACGCCTTTGGAACACCTTATGCCCAAACCGGACAGGTGGGACACAGCAACAATTTCCTGGTTGCGCTCAACCTTGAGGCCGATTTGCCCAAACGCCTGCCCTTTGGTTTGCCCATAAAACCCTATTTTGATTTGGGTTACGCCGATCTGGGTTATTTACCGGCGGGTGGCACGGAACCTTCCAATATTTTTTGGAGTGGCGGATTTGAACTATCTTTGCTGAGAGGATTGTTCAGTATCTATTTCCCGGCGGTGAATTCCGATAATATCAACCGAACGTACAAGGAGATCAGCGGCGGTAATTACCTCCGCCGGATCACTTGGAGCATTCGGATGGATGGCCTGGAGCCTTTGGATTTTGCGGATAAATTCCTAAGATAACAAACAACGGTACCAATGGCCTGATTTTTGTTAGTCAACCTTTGTTTGGGAAAGGTGGGGAGTGTTCAACTGCCCACCTTTTTTATTACCTTTGTTTTGCATAAACACGATTACTTTTAAAACACTTGATGCATGAAAAACCTATTACACGTGCTCTGCTGGACGGTATTGCTCCACGCTAATGTATTGGCCTGTGGTTATAGTTTTGTGGGTGGCTGCTCCAGTCATATTCGTTTAAAAATCAACGGTACCGAAGGCGTATTTGCCATTGATCCCTGCAACAGCGAAACGGCTTTTCAGGGGTTGCAACTGGGCAATATCCGCTCGTTGGCGCTATCGGGCGGTTCGGTGATTACCTGGGAGAGTTGCATTAACAACGTAACGGCGGCGGCTATTTATTACCGCGTGTATCCGGCGGCCCAAAGCGGCGGCAACTGGTCGTCGGTGAATATCCCGGAAGAGTACAATACCCTGGAAGGGCCATACACCACGCGTTACCGCAACGCTACATCGAATATTAATTTGGGAAATGGCCTAACGGTTGGTGGGAATTACACCCTGGAGATTTACGTTCGGGCCGAAATAGATACCCTCGGGGATGATTTTATTCCCGAAACATTTATCCTGAAGAACAACAACAACGCCAATTATAAACTCCAATTCACCTACGGCGGAATGAACGCTCCGGCATTGGCAACCGTTTTTACCCGCCAGGATAACGTATTGTGTTGGGGAAAAAACACGGGCTTTTTGGGTGTTTCGGTCTTTGGTACCCAGCCCGGCGGCTCTTTGTTTTACCAATGGTCGGCTTTTTCCGAAAATTTCCAACAAATTGACAGTTTACCGGCGGGCACGTACACGGTTACGGTTACGGAATCGCCCAGTGGCAATACCGCTACCCGTTCGGTGCAGGTGACCCAGCCGCAGTTTCCCATTTCGGTCAATTTTACCAATGTTACTCCCGCCACATGTACTACTCCCGGTTCGGCGACCATTCAACCCAGCGGAGGAACGGGTACTTTAACGTGGGAATGGGGCACGGGCGACACGACCCAAACGGCGTTTTTTCCCAACGGCGGCATTTACGCCATTACCATCACCGATGCCAATGCCTGCACCCAAAAAGGAATGATAAATATTAGCGGGGCGGGGTCGGTCACCATTTTTGAGTTGCCCGTTATTTGCCAGGGCGAAGCGCATATTCGGGGCGGGCAAAGTTTTAGCGAAACAGGTTTATATTCGGTAAATGTTCCCGCACCCAACGGTTGCGATACCATTGTTCAATTTTACCTCACGGTGGTGGGTAATTCGGGCAGCACCCTGCTCAATACCATTCCAGCCGTTGGAACGGTTACTTGCGCTCAACAATCCATTGACCTGTGCGCGGCAACTGGGGCCGCTGCTTATACCTGGACCCGCAACGGGCAGCCCCTGAGTACCACCGGCAATTGCCTGAGTGTTCAGGATGACGGCGTATATCAGGTGTCTATTCAAACGGTCGAAAACGGCAAAACCTGCACTTTTAGCAAAACGACGGAAGTAACGGCGCACCTGAATCCGCCGGGCATCACCACCGATGGCAGCAGTGCCTATGTGTTGCCCTGTTACACCGGCGATGTAAAGGTGGTGGTCCGTGCCACCGCTACCGAATCCGTATCGGCCTACGCCTGGGTGTACAACGGCAGCGCGGTGTCGGCCCTTGATTCTTGTGTGTTAACGGTACCTCCAACGGCCACGGGCATTTTGAGCGTACAGGTCACCGATATTTACGGCTGCGTGGGTATCGTCAATAATATTACCGTTTCGTTGCCCCAACCCATACCGCCACCGGTGATTTTTGGGGCTACCCAACAAACAAATTGCGACGGCACCATTGATGTTGCGCTAAATGTATTGGGCGGGTTATCGCCCCTAACGATCAACTGGTCATCGGGTACCACGGGCAACCCGGCGACCCTGGCACCCGGTTTTAACAACGTGGAGGTAACCGACGCGGCGGGCTGTACCGCCAGTGTATTTGTGATTGTGGAAGAGTTTGCCATTGCCACCGAAAGCACACCGGCCACCGGAGCGACCAATGCCAACGGCAGCGCAAAAGTGGACGTTAACGGAGCGGCGGCGCTACCCGTATCCTACCTTTGGGACAATGGCGCAACTACGCCCGCAATTAGTAATCTGTTACCGGGCACCTATTGCGTTACCGTCACCGAAAGTGGCGGTTGCACCCGCACGGCCTGCGTGGAGGTAGAATTTAGCAGCGGTACCACCCAACCTTTTTTCAGGGGAGAGGGTCTTAGTATTAATCCCAACCCGGCGACTGTGGGTTCAACGATATTTATCCGTCCGATGGATCAAAATGGGGTGTGGGAGTTAGTCAATGCACAAGGTAAAATTTGTGATCAGCGGGTGCTGACCGGCAGCGAAACCAGCCTGGTCTTACCCGATAACCTACCCGAAGGCGTTTACATTGCATTAATTAAGACAAACAAATTTTTATACACAAACAAAATTTTTTTGAAGAACAAGCGTTAATAACGCCTCATCAAGGAAAGAAATGCGTACCTTTACGGCACTTTCCAAAATTATATCATTTTTGTTAACTAAACACATTCTCAACAACATGATCAAGAAACTCCTTTTCCCTGCACTCGTTGGTGCTATGACTATGTTCGCATCTTGCGAAGCTGATCCCTGTAAAGATCTTGACGGTAAGTGCGGTACTGGTACTTGCTTTGAAGGTACCTGCGTATGCGACGAAGGTTATGAAGCAGATGCTGCTGGTGTTTGTAACGTGCAGTGGAATACCAAGTTCTTGGGTTCTTACACTGGCGATGACTGCGGATTCCCGCTTACTTCACCGGTTGTTATCTCGGCTGGTGCTACTGCCGATGAAATCAAAATCATCAACTTTGGTGGTTTCGCTAATATTGGAAACTTGACTACGAAAGTAGGTCGTACCAATAGTTCTGATGTTTCTGCATTGGAATTAATTCTCAACGACGTAGTTGACGATAAAGGTCGTAAATTTAAAGGTAGCGGTACTATCAGCGGTACAAGAATCCAAGGTTCTTACGTAGTAACTTACCCAGATAACACTACAGAAAGTTGCACTTTCACTTACAATAAATAAATTGTAAGATCAGTATTGCCCTAAGCCGATCTGGCAAAAACAACGTCAGTTAGGTCTTGTTGCAATACGATTGTATAACGAAGCCTTTCCGGTATATATCGGAAAGGCTTTTTTATTTGTTTTAACCACAATTTTATACCTTTGCCTCCCAATTTTTAAACTTTCCAGGCTTTATGCAGATTATCCCCGACAAAGTTCCTCGTCATATTGCAATCATTATGGATGGTAATGGCCGCTGGGCCAAGCAAAAAGGTATGCCTCGTGTATTGGGGCACCGCAGCGGCGTAAAAAGTGTACGGGAGGTAACCGAAGCGGCTGCCCAGGTGGGCGTAGAGTACCTTACGCTTTACGCATTTAGTACCGAAAACTGGAACCGACCACCGGCCGAAGTAACCGCACTCATGAGCCTGCTGGTGGAAACGATTAAAGGAGAAATTCGCGACCTGAATAAAAATGGGGTGCGCCTGTTGGCCATTGGCGATATTGAAGCTTTACCCGCGTCCACCTATAAAGCATTAATGGATGGGATTGAAAAAACCAAAAACAATACCCGTATCAATTTAGTGCTGGCGTTGAACTATTCGGCCAAATGGGAAATTTTGCACGCCACCAAATTGCTGGCAGAACAAGCCGCCGCCGGAACCCTTAATCCGGCCGATATTAACGAAGAACTTTTTGAAAATGCCCTCAGTACCCGTGGTATCCCCGACCCGGAACTCCTGATTCGCACCAGCGGCGAAACCCGCATTTCCAACTTCCTGCTATGGCAAATTGCCTACGCCGAATTGTATTTTACCCCGGTTTTTTGGCCCGATTTTGGAAAAGAAGAACTTTTGGCGGCCATTGCGAGTTACCAAAACCGCGAACGGCGTTTTGGCAAAATTAGCGAACAACTGGTGTAACACACGGGTAGCCCATTCAACTACCGCTGAATGATTTGATTCAAAGAACGTTGTAGATATCCTTCCCATTAAATATGTCGTCATCTGGTTAATACCGGATGAATTTTCGTTTTGCGCAAAAAAACAAACCAATTCCGTTAAATATATACTCTTTAATGAGTACTTTTGCCCCATGTGATATTTTTCCTGACCGTTTACATACACTTGAATAGTGTATTTTAATCCCGTTATTTTGGTTTCTTTACTTTATCTCACTTCATTATGAGGTTTTTTTTATTTCCGATTACACTTTTACTTTTGAGCGCCTGTTCAAAAGCCAAATCACCGTTGATTGTTCCCGGTGAATACGACAGCACAACGTTTATCAACAACGTTGCCAACCAGGAGGTATTACGACTCCAGTATAACACTTTGCTGGCCGAAGCCCGCAAAGGCCGGATAAGTGGCCAGGTGGTGCAATACAACCAACTGAGTACGTTGTTGAACACGGGCGAGCCTTCGCTCAAAATGTGCAGTACCCCTTATTTTGCCACC
Organism: Chitinophagales bacterium; assembly: GCA_013298845.1. Lineage (GTDB taxonomy): Bacteria > Bacteroidota > Bacteroidia > Chitinophagales > Saprospiraceae > M3007. The sequence continues at coordinate 41,568 of JAAFJN010000001.1, read as the reverse complement.
CAAATGGACACAACAGCGGGCTGGTTGGCCGATTTGGCCCAAAGTAGTGGCCAAACCTATATCCCCGGCCTCAGTTCCACACAGGGCGGCGTGTACCACGGTTATCTTTTTAACGAAAAAGGCCTCGAACTTGAGCAGTTAATTGAAAAAGGCTTGCTCAACGCGGCATTCTATTACCAGGTAACCCAACTGATTCAGGACGGCGTTACGCTGGAAGAAGTCGACCAAATGGTGGCCCTTTTTGGTGCCAACCCCACGTTTCCCAACACGTCCAACGCCGCCAAAACATCTACGCCCGACCTGCTGATGGCCCGGTACGCCGCCCAACGCGACAAAAACGATGCTGCCGGTTTGTACAGCGCGATTAAAGAAGCCTTCATCCGCCTTCAGGCCGCCGTACAGGCGGGCGACAAATACCAACCTGAACAAGACAAAGCCGTGGCGGATATTCTTGTTTTGTGGGAAAAAATCAGTTTTGCCTCCACCATTTATTTTTGCGAACGTTTCCGGGCGATTATGAGCAAAAACAACATTGAGGAAACGGAACGCGCCCAGGCCCTGCACCATTACGCCGAAGCCGTGGGCATGATTTACGGCTGGCGTACCATCGCCAAGGACTATAAAATGATGTCGGATCCAGAGATTGACGTACTACTTTCCCGGCTGCGGGTAGCCCCGGGCATGTCGGCGCAATCGTATCTTTTTATCATTGACCCGTACAATGCCTTCCCAAATATCTTTCAGGTAGAGCAGAATATTCAGGTAAAATACCAGTTTACCCAGGCCGAAATGGAAGATTTTAAGAAAGACTGGGTGTTAGAGCAGGGAAGGTGATTACCTTTGCGCGTTTTTTAATGAATTAACGCAGCAATGAAGGGTATCATCAACGGTTTTTCCAAACTTTCCAAACAGCAAAAAATTCAGTGGGTCGCCGAAACATTTGGCCAAAATCCCACCGAAATGGCCGAACACATCAGTTCGTGGCAACATGCCGACGCCGCACAACAAAAAGTATTGGATGGCTTTACCGAAAATGCCCTCACTAATTACCCGCTTCCGTACAGCATTGCCCCCAACGTTATGGTGAATGGCAAAGTGTACGCCGTCCCGATGGTAATTGAAGAGAGTAGTGTGGTGGCCGCCGCCTCCAGTGCCGCTAAATTTTGGCTCAATAAAGGCGGTTTTCACGCCGACATTTTGGGTACTGTAAAATTAGGGCAGGTGCATTTTCGCTGGTTGGGGCAACCCGAAACCATGCAGTATTTATTTCCCGAAATAAAAGCCGCACTCCTCGCTTCCGCCGATGATATTACCGCCAATATGCGCAACCGCGGCGGTGGGATTACCGACGTGGAACTGTTGGATTTTACCGCCGAAGAACCGGGTTATTACCAAATTCGCGCTTCTTTTGAAACTTGCGACAGCATGGGGGCCAATTTTATCAACTCGGTGCTGGAGCGTTTTGGCGATACCCTGGAGTTTTTCTTCGATACCCGTACCGACCTCTCCGACCATGAACGCGACGTGGAGGTAATTATGTGTATTTTGTCGAATTACACCCCCGATTGCGTGGTACGCGCTTGGGTAGAATGCCCCGTGGGTGAATTGGAAGACCTCGCCCGGCACGCCGGTTTGCCCGGCCCCGAAGCCGTGGACCGCATCTGTACGGCCGTGCGCATTGCCCGCCTCGATCCGTACCGCGCCACGACGCACAACAAAGGCATTTTTAACGGTATTGACGCGGTGATTTTGGCCACCGGCAACGATTTCCGGGCGGTAGAAGCCAGTGGACACACGTATGCCTGCCGCGATGGCCAGTACCGCAGTCTCAGTAAAGCGTGGGTGGAAAACGGTATTTTCCGGTTTGAACTGGAACTGCCCCTGGCCTTAGGTACCGTTGGCGGCCTTACGGCGCTGCACCCCCTGGCCAAACGTTCGCTCGAAATATTGGGTAACCCCAGTGCCCGCGAATTGATGATGATTGTGGCCGCCGTGGGTTTAGCGCAAAACTTCGCCGCCGTACGTTCGCTGGTGACCACCGGTATCCAAAGTGGGCACATGAAAATGCACCTGACCAATATCCTGAATCACTTGGGTGCCACGGACGAACAGGCCGCAGCGGCGCAGCAGTATTTTGCCGATAAAACGGTGAGTTTTAGCGCGGTGCGGGAGTATTTGGGGCAGCAATAAGCCCTACCCCCACTCCATAATCAACCCCGCGTACACCAAACCACCGCCGAAGCCGAACATCATAATTTTGTCGCCTTTTTTTACTTTCCCGTCTCTGATTCCCCGGTGCAACGCCAGCGGAATAGACGCCGAGGAGGTATTGCCGTAAATGGTGATACTTTCGAGGGTTTGCTCCAGCGGATAACCGGAGTTGTTGCACAAGGCTTCAATGATGCGCAAGTTGGCGCTGTGCGGCACAAACCAGTTAATATCGCTCATGGTGAGGCCACATTGCGCGGGCAGGGTGTTCATTTGTCCGGCAATGGTATTCACCGCCCATTTGAACACGGCGCGGCCGTTTTGGTGAATTTTACCGTCGGTGATAATGTCTTGGCCATTCACTTGTTTGCGGCGGGTAGAGAGGTACAGGTCCTTTCCTCCGTCGCCCTGGCTACCCGTGGTGGTAGCCAAAATATTGGTATTTTCGGCGGCTTCTACCAGTACAACTCCGGCGCCGTCGCCGAAAAGGATACACGAAGTACGATCTTCGTAGTTGGTGACTTTGGTAAGGGTTTCGGCCCCAAACACCAATATTTTTTTGTGGGTACCGGCGGAAATCAGGCCATTGGCCAAAATAATACCGTAAGCAAAACCGGCGCAGGCCGCCGAAATATCAATAGCGCCGGCGGCCGGGATACCCAATTTGTTCTGCACCTGCGAAGCCACGCTGGGCATTACCTGATCGGGTGTAACGGTAGCCACGACGATAAAATCCACGTCATTGAACGAGCAGCCCGTATTTTCTTCGAGGTTCCGCGCCGCGTTTATACAAAGGTGCGAGGTGTACTCATTATCGGCAGCGAAGTGGCGGGTTTTAATGCCCGTACGGCTTTGGATCCATTCATCGTTCGTTTCAACGATGTTTTCAAAATAGTGGTTATCAATAAGTTTTTCGGGAACGAAGGTACCGATACCGGTAATTTTTGCTTTTTTCATAAAATTATTATTGCCAAACGAAGTGAATCCGCTGCTCCACGCCTTCACCAAGGCTAAGGGCAACGGGGCAGGAACGGCCGGCAGTTTCCAGTAACTTTTGCTCGCGCTCGCTGTAGGTCTGCGCGGGCATGATCAGTTTAATTTCCACTGCACCAATACGGCGAGGATTGGCTTCCATGATTTTAGTTACTTCGGCGCGCGTGCCGTCAATATTGATATCGTGGTTGCGGGCACTAATTCCCATGATCGTTATCATACACGAAGCCAATGAGGTAGCGCAGAGATCGGTGGGCGAAAAAGCCTCTCCTTTGCCCTGGTTATCGGTAGGTGCATCGGTAATCACGACGGTTCCGGATTGCAGGTGCACGGCTTCGGTGCGTAAATCGCCTAAATAAGTAACTGTGGATGTCATAGTCTGTTATTTTGTGGCGAAGGTAACGAAAAAGAACAATGCCGCGATTTATTTGCCCGAATGTATTCTTGAAGCAACATTCAACCGTACTTTTGCGTCAAATTACTATTATGAGCATTATTATTGCGGTGGACGGGCATTCGTCTTGCGGGAAAAGTACCCTGGCCAAAGGTTTAGCCAAACAACTACATTATCTCTATGGCGACTCCGGTGCCATGTACCGGGCAGTTACCCTGTATTTCCTGAATAACATGGTCAATTACCACGATTTGGACGCCGTTACGCAGGCTTTGGAAAAAATCAAAATCCGATTTAAACGGATTGAAGGCCAAAATACCACTTTCCTGAACGACGAAAACGTGGAACGCGAAATCCGAACCATGCGCGTCAGCGAACACGTCAGCCCCGTATCTACCATTCCCGTGGTGCGTAGGGCAATGGTCAAACAACAACAGATTATGGGTCAAAAACGCGGCATTGTGATGGATGGCCGGGATATTGGTACCGTCGTTTTCCCCGATGCCGAACTTAAAATTTACCTCACCGCCGACCCCGATGTGCGCACCAGCCGCCGACACCTCGAACTGGCCGCCAAAGGAATTGACGCCGACTGGAACGATATTAAACACAACTTGCTGGAACGCGACCGGATTGACTCCACCCGTTTCGACAGCCCGCTGCGCCAGGCCGAAGATGCCGTTGTAATTGACAATACGCTGCTCTCGGAAGAAGAACAACTGGAACTTGCCCTGCGTTTTGCCCTCGAAAGGGGCGCTAAAATGTAAGTACTTTTATAAAAAAATATTTTGCTATGAATTACACGCCCACTGATCGCACTACCCCCAGCCGCTACGCCAAACAACGGATGCACTACGACGAAGCCACGGTCCACGCTATTTTGGACGAAGCATTGTTTTGCACCGTAAGTTACGCCGTGGATAACGTGCCATTTTCCATCCCGACGGCTTTTGTGCGCAAGGGGCACACGTTGTACATTCACGGTTCGGTGGGCAGTCATTTTCTGCGTGAAATTGAAAAAGGAATCCCGGTCTGCATTTCTGTCATGCTCACCGATGCTTTGGTGGTGGCCAAATCGGCTTTTCACCATTCGGTCAATTACCGCTCGGTGATCATTTTTTCAAAAGCCGAAAAAATAGAGGACTACGAACAAAAAGCCTTGTTTTTCAAAGAATTAACCGATAAAATAGTGCCCGGCTCGTGGGATTATCTCCGCCCGATGTTGCCCAAAGAAGTACAAAAAACCACGCTTTTGGCGTTTGATATCCACGAATCATCTGCCAAAATGCGCTCTGGTATGCCTATTGATGACGAAGAAGATCAGGCACTACCCATTTGGTCGGGGTTAATTCCTTTGTCCAACGCCCGTCTCGCGCCCATCCCCGATGATTTGAGCCGGGAGATACCGTTGCCCGGGCATCTTGTTCGCTAATTGATCCAACACACACAAATATCAGGAAAATGAAAAGCACTATTTTACTTTGTACTACTTTGCTGTTCCTGTCGGTAACAGCGTTGGCGCAACAGCCCAAATCGTTTAATGATCTTTTTGAAGAAATGGAGCGGAACATGCAGCGCGGTATTCCGCAGCAACGCACGGATACCATCCGCCTGAAACCGGGGCAGAAACAATATTTCCAGATGGGTCCCGATTCGTCTTCTTATTTTTATTTCAAAATGGATACCACGCTCAACGGTACCTCTATGCAGCAGTTTTTCCGGTTTGGCGATTCATTTGGCGACCCGTTCGGCGGTACTGACCCGTTTGGCGGCGGTGGTTTTGGTAATTTTAACGATATTTTTCGTCAAATGGAAGAAATGCAACGCCAGTTTTTTGGCATTCCACCTTCTCCAACAACCCCCGAAACACCGGCGGAAGACGATGGCCTTTTGCCCGAAGAGCGCATTCGACTGAAAGAAGAACAAGCCATGCCGGGCACCGGCGATAAACCTGCCGCTCCGGCTCCACCCGCCAAACCCGCCAAGCCCAAAATTAAAACTTCGCGGATATAAATAAAATGGCCGCACGGTGAATTACCGGTGCGGCCTGCTTCTACAATAAAAAGGTATATCTATTTTAGGTGTCGAACGAAATCCGGGCCGCGCAGGCCCGTGGTTAAAAATATTTGTTGTCCTTGGCGTAATGACGAGCGTACATCATGGCACCACCGGCTAAACTTATATCTTTGAGCAATGCGGACAACGCCAAAGGCGCATTGGCGTCATTGTTCATGGCGTTGGGGAGGTGTAACAAAAACACCATCGCCAACAAAAAAAATGCTAATAGGGTGGTCGCTAATTTGTCTAATTTCTCCAGTAACATACTTACCGCCGCCGCGATCAATCCGGTTCCGGTAAAATACACCCAAAATTCTTTCATGGGCATGTACGACGGTACAGAATACTCGGCCATTTTGGCGGCATTCATAAAATGCATTAGGCCAAAAAGGGCAAACGGCAGTGCAAAAAACCAGCGGCCTAAGGCCAAAAATGCATTCATGTATGTTGGGTGAAACAATTTTTTCGGCGGCTAAGAAACGGTGTTTAACCGCAATTCGCCAAATTTTTTTCAAAAAACATTATCCGGCTGAAAAAATAAAATGAAACCACGCCAACCAGGCTACGCCGTTGCCGAATACCAACATGCGGTGATAACGGGTTTCCTGGGGGCCGCAACGGCGCTGGTGAAACACAAATTCATCGTAACAAATGAGCACGACCGTGTAGATCAACACCACCACAATGGGAACCAAATATAAGTGGGGCCGCTGGCTGTTCATGGCCAGCCACATCAATACAAACATGGGCACCCCGCCCAAACCCAACGCCGCCGCTTCGGCTTCGCGCTCTTTGGCCGATAATTGCAGGCGCAGCGGGTCGCGGTGAAAACGCCAGTCGAGAACCCCGCCAATGGTGGCTATGGTACCGGCTATGCCCATTACCCAAAATTGCCACGGGAAAAAGGGGAAATCAGCGGACACGCGCAGGGCAGGAGCGTACCGATGGGTCCACAACAGCGATACAAACAAGACCGCCGGTACCAACAACAGCACCAACGAGCGATACATACGCCAATTGGAGTCTTTTTTCATGGGTTAAAAATGGCATTCCCCGCCGTGGACCTTCAACCACTGCTCCTTTTGGGCGTAGTCGGGCATATAACGCTCTACCAAAGCCCAAAAGCGGTCGGAGTGGTTCATTTCTACCAAATGGGCCAATTCGTGCAAAATCACGTAGTTCTGTACGTCTTCGGGCGCAAATAACAGCCGGGTGGACAGGTTAACGTTGCCGCCGCTGGAGCAACTTCCCCAGTTGGAATGGTTGTGTTTGAGGTAAATATTTTTGATGGGGCGGTTAAATGTCTTTTGGTTGATATCGTGCACCCGCGCCACGACTTCGTTGTACTGGTCACCGGCGACCACCCGCGACAACAGGGTTTGAATGGCCTTGTGCCGCTGCGCGGGCGCGGCCCTTGCGCTCACGCGCAAGGCGATGGTGTTGCCCACCAGCCGGGCCGTGTGCGAACCGCGTTCTTCGGCTTCAATTTCCAAAATATACTGCCTTTTGCCCACGGTAATGTGCTGACCGGTGTGGTAGTTTTTTTCGGCAAACTGGTGGAGCGCCGCCGGTTTTTTGGCGTGCACTTCGGTGACCCAGGCTTGTAGTCGCGCCAGTTCCTTGCGGATATCTTCGTTGGAGATACCACTCATGAGGCGCATCAGTACTTTTTTTTTGCCGATGCTGAACCGGGTTCCGCGCCGAGGCTCAATGATAATTTCTACCGGAAGTTCTTGTCCGGCCACGGTGATTTGAGCGGCGTATTTCTGTGGTTTAAATTTCGGTCGTCCAAACATGGATTATCGGATAAGCGTCAGTTCTTTTTTGGCCTCGTACACCAATTTGCGCTCCCCGTCGCGGGTGGCAAAAAATTGCACGCGGTACACGTACACGTCCATGGGAGCGGGTTTGCCGTTGACCGTGCCGTCCCAGGCTTCGTTGCGGTCAAAGGATTCAAAAATCATGTCACCCCAACGGTTGAATATTTCAAGGTGGTAGTCTTCAATATCGCAATAGATTAATGGTTTAAAAGTTTGGTTTTTCGCCCCGCTTTTTGGCATAAATGCGTTGGGGAAACCATCCTGCGGATTATCCACTTTCACCATTGTCGTATCCAACACGCAGCCGTCTTCTTTGAGCAATACCGTGTAATCGCCCTTCGAGTTGTAACAAATGCTACCGGGATTTACCAACGAACTGCTGTCGGGCGTAGCCCCCGCAAATTCCCATTGGTAGGCGGCACCGGCGCGCGGGTTACTCATCGAAAAGATAATGCAGTTGCCCGGGCACACGAGAATAGACGAATCCGGGATAATTTTTTCTTCGCTCGGGCACCAATCGTTCACGTCTACCTCCAATTCCGCCACCGGAATGGTCAGGTTCGATAAGGTAAGCCCGGTGGCCAGCGCTACGGGCGAAGGCTCGGCCACGGTTTTATAAGTGCCACGGGTGAGCGGGACTGATTTGGGGCAACAAGCGCCTTTTACTTCGCCGTCGGTGTTGGTTTTGACCAAAAAAGATACCGAAGAGGCGGTTCCGAAAAATTGGTTCCCGCACAGCAGCAGGGCACCGTCGGAAGGCGAGTTGGTGAGGTCATAACTGTACGTCCGGATGGCACTATCGTTGCCAAAGCGGTTGGCCCACACGAGTTCCAGTTTTGAATTGAGTTTGGCCACCATAGCGCGGGTACTGGTGGCGTCCTCCAGCAGGTTGAGATAGATGTTTCCGCTGGCATCGGAGGTAGAGCCTACCCCGAAAATGATACTGTTGGGCGTGGCCAGGTATACCGTTGTGCCCGGGTTGCCGTTTTTATCCACTTTTACCAGCAACGCCTGAAAATCGAGGTCGTAACCACTCAATACGAGGCTGTCGTTGGTGGTTTTAACGCAACTAAACAATACTCCAAGGGCAGCGGAGCCATCCACGGTAATGTCGGTGGCTTTGAGCAAATCGCCGTTGGCCGACAGGCGCACCAGCGTCCCTTTAACGCCCGAACGGCCGGGCAGGAACAAGTCGCCGTTGGTATCTTCAAACAGGGCGCGCGGGGCTATTTCGACGTTGTTGAATTGTTTGGACCACAATGTGTTGCCATTTTCGTCAATTTTGATCAACGCCGAACGGCTGTTGGTACCGGCAAAATAACCCGACAACAAGTACCCGCTTTTCAATGCGTTAATGTCGGAAATACCCCAGTTGGCGTTGTTGTCCAACTGTTTTGTCCATTTGGTTGCCCCGTCAGCATCGAGGGCCACAATTTCGTTGCGAAAGCCATTGTTGAGGTAATAGGCGATGGTGACAATAACGCCCCCGCTGGTGGTAGCGGCAATATCCCGGATATCCACAATTTGGCCGGGTGCTTCCCATTTTTTTGACCATTGCAATGATCCATCGCTGCTTAATTTTGTTAATAAAGAAGCGGTAGTGACGGCGTTGTTGTCCAAAAAGTTACCGGCTACAAAAATATCACCGGAAGGTGCGGCCGAAACCCGCGTTGCCGAGCAGGAACTGTCGGGTACAGTAATTAAACGTTGGTAGGTGTTTTGACCGTGAATAAAAGAGGGTGCCAATATCCCCAACGCCAAAAAAACAAGTGTAAAAACGTGTCGCATAACTGTGAAATGGGTTAACCGAATGGCCGATCAAATACCACTTGACGGGCCACTATATGGGCAAAAGTACGATTTGCCGCCCAAATCGGGCAATAATTCGGGTGAAATTGTGGTTTATCCGTGCTTTTTAAAGATTACAACTAATTTTGTGCTCAAATCAGAGCCGTTTCTATACTATGAAGATTCATTATTGCGTACTGGCCGCTGTCGCCATTTTTACAACTGCCTGTAATTCAACGTCAAAAGAGAAGGAATTGATGCAAGGCCTTGAGCAGCGGCTGGCTTTGGAATTTACCAACGAACGCAGCGATTCGCTCGTAACACTGTACCGGGAATTGGTCAAAAAAAATCCCGATGATCACGTCAACAACCTCGAATATCTCACCCGCGCGGCCGAGATCCAAATGATGCGCAAAGACAATGCGGCACCCGCTGCCCGCTGGCTCAACGATGCCATGATTAACCACTCCAAAGGACAAGACCTCGCCCGAACAGTTGGGCTGTACGCCCGCCTGTACAACATGACCCAGTATAAATCGGCTTCAACGTATCACCTTGGTAACAAAGATGTAACGGCGATGCAGGATCATTTGCGCAATAATACCCGCTGGATCGACAGCGCGATGGTGCGCATTGACCAAAAAATGAACGTGGGCGGCATTGTGAACGACAAAGCACTGGCCCGGCAATTTATCGAAATTGCCGAAGGTTACACGGCCATCACCAGTTCGGAAGATCAATACGCCGAATTGTTGATTAAAGCCGGTGGTTTGGCCAAAACCATTGAAGAATACAACAAAGCCATTGTGTTATACCACCGCCTCAGCGAACGATTACCGGGGCACCCGAAGGCGCGGACGGCGCTGTTTATGCAAGGGTTTATTTATGAAAATGACCTGAATGACCTGGCTAAAGCAAAAGAAACGTACGAGGCTTTTTTGCAAAAATACCCCGATGATGCCGACTACGCCGACGATGTAAAAGTGGCGCTTCAAATGTTGGGTAAAGCCCCGGAAGAGATCATTAAGGGCTTTGGTAAATAACCCTACATAGAGCATTGAAGCGGATTAAACGATTATATTTCATCAAACATCGAAGCAATATACATGGATATCAATTCTGAGCTCATCTTGAGGCTCGAAAAATTGGCTAACCTTCAATTATCCGCGCCGGAACGCGAAAGACTTTCCGGCGATTTGGGCAAAATTGTGGATATGGTTAATCAATTACAAGAAGTAAATACCGACGGTGTGGAGCCGCTTGTTTATCTGAGCGACCGCGGTGCAGTGCTGCGCGAAGACATTGCCCATCATCAATTACCCGTTGCCGCTGCTTTAGCCAACGCCCCACAACAGGACGGCACTTATTTCCTGGTACCTAAAGTGTCAAAAAAATAGAAATACTATGCTTATTTCGATACAAAATCTGAATAAAACGTATATCATGGGCGCTGAGCGCGTAGAAGCACTCAAAGATGTTTCCCTTAATATCGCCGCCAACGAATACGTTGCGCTCATGGGGCCTTCGGGCAGTGGAAAATCCACGCTGATGAACCTCCTGGGTTGCCTCGATTCTCCTACCCGGGGCGAGTACTCGCTGAACAATATCGAAGTAAGTACGATGGATGATAGTGAACTGGCCGAGGTGCGCAACAAACAAATCGGGTTTGTTTTCCAAACCTTTAATCTCATGCCCCGGCTTTCGGCCCTCGAAAACGTGGCCCTGCCCTTGGTTTATGCCGGATACAGCAAGGCCGACCGCCTCGAAAAAGCGCGGCTGGTGCTCGAATCGGTGGGCCTGGGCAGCCGAATGCTGCACAAACCCAATGAATTATCGGGTGGACAACGCCAAAGGGTGGCCGTGGCTCGCGCACTGGTCAATAACCCGGCCATTATTTTGGCCGATGAACCAACGGGTAACCTCGACAGTAAAACCTCGTACGAAATTATGGGCTTGTTTGAACAAATACACGCTTTGGGCAATACCATTATTGTGGTAACGCACGAAAATGACATTGCCATGCACGCACACCGCATTGTGCGCATGCGCGATGGCCTGATTGAGTCAGATACCGTCAATGAAAATATCGTAAAGGTGGGTAATTCGCCCTTTAACAACGCCGAAGAATAATTTTTTCAGACGGGTTAAGGGCGTGTATCCTCGGTGGTAATCGACTCCGTAGCAGGAGCAACCGGAGCGGTGGTTTTTACGTAGAGGTAAGCACCAAGTGCTAAATGAACGGCTAACGTAAGCCAAATAAGGGGGCGCGAAACACTGCGCGTGTTTTGATTAGAAATCTGTTGCATGGGAAATAATTTTTTTGATTAAAAATAATATTATTTGGATTAGGTTCGTAAACGACAAATCGCACCAAATATTTTATGGCAAAATGGCCATTTGTCTAAACTTATCAAAATTCGTGCCGTTTTTGTTAATTCTTCGTCAATATTGCCCGGGGCTACCAAACTCCCTCTATTTTTGCAACGTTTTTCACATCATTTACCTTTACATTCTCGCACAATGAAAAAAAATATTGTCGTTTTGTCATGTTTGTTTGCAGTATTTTCGCTGGCTGCACAAAACAAAACCCTTCCCGCCGCTAACGTAAAAACGCCCGAAGGACAAACCATTGCTGTAAAAGATTTGGCCCCCGAAGGACAACTCACGGTGTTCAGTTTTTGGGCTACCTGGTGCAAACCCTGCATCGCCGAATTAGACGCCATCAAGGATTTATACCCCGAATGGAAAGAAAAATACGGCGTGGAATTTGTCGCCGTTAGCGTTGATGATGCCCGTACCCTCGCCCGCGTAAAAACATTTGCCACCAACAAAGCCTGGGAATACACCATCGTTACCGATGCTTCCAAAGAATTTCAAACGGCCATGAATGTGAGCAACCCGCCGCTTACCATTTTGGTCAACGAAAAAGGTGAAATCATTTTTGAACACCTTGGTTACACTTCGGGTAACGAAATTGAATTGGAAGAAAAAATTAAAGAAGCGGCTAAAAAATAAATTTTTGAACATCGAACATTTGAACATCGAACATCGAACACCGAATATTGAACACCGAAGTATTAACACTGAAGTATCTGCATTGTCCTCTGCGGAATATTTTAGTCATATTCCATTAAGCCTTATTTCGATGTTCGGCATTCGGTGTTCGATGTTCGATGTTCAATTGTTCGATGTTCAAAAATCATTACCTATGCAAAAACTGTTACCGTTGTTCGCCCTGGCACTGCTGCTCTCCGGCGTTTGTTCCGCCCAAAACTGGCAATATTCCCTTCAACTCAAAGATCTTCAACAAAAAGAAACGGTTCAGTTTGGGTACTGGTACACGGGCATTCCTTACCTCCTCGATTCGGTCACGGTAGATTCTACCCAGCCCACAGCCACCTTCAAAGGGGCCAAAACCCTCGAACCGGGTTTGTACTTTTTTAACGTAAAAGGCAAAGAAACCCCGCTGGAATTTGTCATTAACAACGAATCCCAAATTGCTTTTTACACCCGAATGACGGCGCTGCCGGATAGTTTTGACCTCCTGAGCGCGTCCAAAGAAAATGAACCGTTTTTTTATTGGCGCACCTACCGCCAAAGCCGCGAAACCCGCATCGCCGGTATGCGCTCGACCCTCGATTTGTTGTCCCGGGCCACCCGCGACCGCAAGGTGCTGGAAGAACACGCCAAAAACATTCGGGCATTGCGCGAGGAAATTGACAACAACACCCGCAAACAGGTCATTAAATACCCCGATTTGTTGTTCCCTAAACTCATTATTTGCGAATTACCCGCCGAGGTACCGCCCACCGTCGAGCCGTTCGACGCCGAAGGGAAACCCAATCCGGGGTACATGGTTTATTTCCGCGAGCATTTTTGGGATACGTACGACTTTAAAGACAACCGCCTCTTGCGCAGCCCCGCTTTGGCCCGCAAAACCGACGATTGGATGCAAATTCAGCAATCATCGCTCGATTCGGTGAAAGTCAGCCTGGCCCTGGCCGTTAAAAAAGCAAATGTAAATCCCCTGGCGCGCCAAAAACTCCTCCAACTCATGCTCGAACGGTTCGATATTCCGTCGTTTGGCGGCAACGAATCCATGCTGGTGCATTTGTTCGATCAGCACATGCCATCGGCTACTTACGTCGGGATGGACACTGCCACCTGGATGCGGGTGGAGTACAAAGCCAATAGTTACCGGGCCACGTTGCCGGGCCGTATTGCCCCCGAAATCCGTTTGCCCGATACCGCCAACGTGGACGTGTCGCTCTACGATTTTAAAGCCAAATACACGTTATTATACTTTTTTAGCCCCCTTTGCGCGCATTGCAAAGAAGCCACGCCTGGAATTTACGAGGCCAGCAAAGCCTTTGCCAACAAGGGCGTACGGGTATTTGCCGTTACAACCGACGGCAGAGTTGACTATTGGAAAGATTACGTGGCCACCAATTTGCCCCAATGGACGTGTGTAGCCGACCGCAACGACCCGTCGCCGGTGGAAAAAATATACAGCACCCACGCGTTGCCGAACGTGTTGTTGCTGGACGAAAATAAAAAGATTTTGATCCGCCGCCTGCCGGTGGAAAGGGTAGCGGAGGTGCTGGAGAGTTTACGGTAAACGGTGGAGAAGACGAATCGTTTCTTAACTTTTTGGGCAAAAATTTGTTTCTACAAGTCTATGGAACACATTCATCACAATATAATCGCCGACGCGTTTACGTACGCTGATTACCGGCATTTGGTGACTACTTTATTGGCCAAAGGTGAACAAACCGGCCCCGGCGTTCCCGCCAATGACCCCGAAATGCTGGAATATACCCGCCTCAACGAACAGCGCATGAACCGCATTGAAAAAACGTTCAGGCTGGACCCTGAGGCGGGCCTTTTATTACAACAAATCACCACGCCCATTACCTGGCTCGTACTCACCGAGGGCTGGTGTGGCGATGCCGCTCAAATTATTCCCACCCTCGAACAATTGGCGCGCCAGAACGACCAGATTCAACTCCGGTTGTTGTTGCGCGACCAGCACCTCGACATTATGGATGCCTTTTTGACCAATGGCGGCCGCTCTATCCCAAAATTGATTTTTGTGGAAACGGAAACGGGTAAAATATTGGGCCATTGGGGGCCGCGCCCCGCCGCCGTGCAGACCATTATGACCGAATGGGCCGCCCGCATCAAAGCCACCGACGATGCCGATCTCCGCAAATCGTTGTTTGAGGAGGCCAAAACCGTGGTGCATACCTGGTACGCGCACGACAAAACGGTAAGTACCCAACGTGAGGTGTTGGAACTGACGCTTCAATTAATAGCCCCATCACTCGCCGTTCAGGTGTAGTTTTTGGGTTTTAAAGCGGTAGTTTTCCCCTTTAATTTGCAATAAATACATTCCTTTTGCGCAACGGTGCGCCGGTATGGCCAATGTGCCTGTCGGCGCACTGATGTTTTGCTCCGCAACCACTCGGCCGGTTATATCGGTGAGTTGTGCTGTGAAAACCTGGCCACTCAGGTCGTTGGGCAATTGAATGGTTACCTGGTCGCTGGCCGGGTTGGGCGACATGGAAATATCGGTGCGTACGACCGCTTCCTTCTCCGAGACAATGGTGCAAAAATTGGGATCACCCGTGTGGTACACCCCCAATTCGTTATCCCGGTACGCGCACAACCGGTACGACCAGCCATCAATAATACACCCCGGATTATCGGCTATTATAAAAGGTATGTCCCATTGTTGGGTCCAGCGCATAGGCCCAAAACGGGGGTTTACCGCCACGGAATAGTAGACGTCCTGACCACTGTTGCAGGACATATCCATAAAGATAACGGGCAGTTCGGTGCCATTAACAAAGATGGTATCGCGCCCCGTGCAGGTGAAAAGCCCCAGCCCTTCGAACGACATGGGGTGGTGAAAAAATACCTCATAACTTTCGCCGGGCATGATTCCAAAATCCCAGAGCAGAAACGAAGTCGTATCACCCAAGTGCCGATAATACACCTTGTCGCCGTCCTGGCGAACGTAATACAGGCCGTCGCCCGCCAGGGTTTTGTACGTCACACCGTCGATTTCCACATCTTCGATGTACGCCAAAGTTCGAAATTCCTCATCTATGCCCCCAAAAGTGAATTGGCTGCGCACGTATTTCCAGGTGGCACCCGGCGGTGCAAATTCGATGGATTGGGCAAAAGTAGCGATGGAAAAAAGCAGAAAAAAAAGTAGCGTTAGTTGTTTCATAAAAAAGTTGTTTTAAGAAGTGAAGGATATGAATACCGAACAAATATAACACGATACGGCGAAATGGTATTATGGTGAACGATAAAATGTGTGTAGGTGTGGTCAATGACGAACTCATGGCCCGCATTGACCGCACCTGGCACGAAGAAGCCATTACCCTGAATGGTTGCCGAACCATGATCCACGGCAGACGCTCCATGATCAGTTACGTGTTTATTAACCCCGAAGGCATTGATGCCGATGATGATCTGGACTTCTGGATTCAAAAAGCGCTGGATTTTAATCCCCGCGCAATTGCTTCCAAAAAGAAAAAGGCTACTTAATAACCACCGATTGCCGCGCCACCACGCCAGTATCGAAGGTCCATTGCACCTGATAAATACCCGGTGACAAAGTCGCCGGTATCTGTAATGTGGCTGTTTCTCGGCTGTTATCGGCTATTTGCTCCTGTACCAAACAACCATCCATCTGGTACAATCGGATGGTACCGCCGCTGGTAGCCTCCGGTACGCGCAGGGTCAACGTTGCGCCCGCTGCCACCGGGTTAGGGAATAACCCAAGACTTGGATACACCATCACTTTTTCGTTGCTGCTGCTGGGTTCCAAACTGCGCCAGTACAGTCCCTTGCGGGTTTGAAACCACAATACATTGTCGAATAGTTCGATGCCCGATACCGAATAGTCTTCTACGGTGAAAAAGTCCGTGGTCCACTGCGCTCCGCCATCGTTGGAGAAACCATACTTGTAAATGACCGGAAAACCACCGGTCGAAAATGGCTCTAAACGAATCACCTGGTCGTTGTTGAGGTAGTATGTGCCGTCGAACCAAAGCCCCACCCTTTGCTGGGGCCAATTGGTGCCCGTGCCGGGCGTACCGATATTTTCCCAGGTTTGGCCAAAGTCCTGAATACCGTACAACGCCCGCTGAAGCACTCCGTTCACGTACTGCGAACGGACAGAGTATCCGTTTCCGGTGGCGTTCAGGCGCTCGGACTCGGGGTACAGGTAATCAAAAATCGTGTCGCGCGAAGTCCAGGTGAGGCCGCCGTCGTTGGTGGTTTGAATGAGGGTATAACCCAGGCCGGACGTGAGGGTAATAATACCCTGTTCGGGGTTGAAAAAGTGGATGGTATTGAGCGATTGGAGGGCTTGTTGGGGTACCGTGGGCAGGCGCAGTTCCCAGGTTTGGCCGCCATTGCTGGTGGCAAACAAGGCAAAACTCTCGGTGCCATTGGGCGCAAAAACGCCGCCGTTCACCAACCAGTCGCCGTACACAAAGCCGTGTTGGGCATCGGTGAACTGAACACCACGCCAGTACATTGGGTCGGTGCTGGTCCAAACGGGCAGGGGAATTTGATTCCAGTTTTGGCCCCGGTCGCTGGTGGCTTGCAATTGAAACCCGGTCGAATCGCCGGTCATCACCACGACCCGATCTTTGTTAATCACCGAGGCATTGTTGATAAAACCGGACGTGGGCGTAACGTCGTTCCATTGGGCGGTAAGTGGGGTGGCCATCGCAATGACCAGCAGAAGTTGAAGTAGTTTTTGCATGTTTGTGTGTTTTTACTGAATGAGTAGAAGTGTGTTTAGATAACTACAAATACTCTTTACTGCCAAAAACACCTTAACGTTGGGTAGGTCAACCGGATCAATTTGTACAATTTTGACAAATTTCCCTATTTCAACTCCTGCACCAAAAATTGCCCGGTCCAACTTTCTTTCACCGCTGCTACTTGTTCGGGGGTACCGGCGCATACTACTTTGCCGCCGCCTTTGCCCCCTTCCGGCCCAATATCGAGGATAAAATCGGCCATTTTTACCACGTCGAGGTTGTGTTCAATGACCACGACAGTATTACCTTTTTCCACCAGTTTGTTCAATACTGTAAGTAATTGGCGGATATCGTCGAAGTGCAAACCCGTGGTGGGTTCATCGAGGATATAAATGGTGCGGCCCGTATCTTTTTTGGATAATTCTTCGGCCAGTTTGACGCGCTGCGCTTCACCACCCGACAAGGTAGTGGCTTGCTGGCCCAACGTGATATAGCCCAACCCCACGTCTTGCAGGGTTTTTATTTTGCGGAAAATGGAAGGAATGGGTTCAAAAAACACCACCGCTTCGTCAATGGTCATTTCCAAAACGTCGGAAATGGATTTGCCTTTGTACAAAACTTCCAGGGTTTCGCGGTTGTAACGGCGGCCCATGCAGCGGTCGCAAGGCACGGATACATCGGGCAGGAAATTCATCTCAATTACCTTCATGCCGCCGCCTTCGCACACTTCGCAGCGGCCTCCTTTTACGTTAAACGAAAACCGGCCCGGTTGGTAGCCGCGAATTTTGGCCTCCGGGGTATCGGAAAATAATTTGCGGATATCGCCAAAAACGTTGGTGTAAGTAGCCGGATTACTGCGCGGGGTGCGGCCAATGGGGCTTTGGTCAATTTCAATGACTTTGTCCAAATGCTCCAGTCCTTCCACTTTTTCGTAGGGCAACGGGCGTTTGAGGCTATTGTAAAAATGCTGTTGTAAAATGGGGTACAAGGTCTCGTTAATCAGCGACGATTTACCCGAACCACTTACCCCGGTAACGCAGATAAACGTACCGAGCGGAATGGACATATCCACATTTTTGAGGTTGTGGCCGGTGCAGCCGTACAGGGCCAGCGCTTTGCCATTGCCCGCGCGGCGCACTTTGGGAATGTCCAATTTGGCGCGCCCGGCGAGATAATCGGAGGTTTTGGTGGATTGTTTTAAAAAATCAACGGGTTTGCCAATGTCCACAATTACGCCACCGTGTTTGCCCGCGCCCGGCCCCAGGTCAATGAGGTAATCGGATTCGAGCATAATATCGCGGTCGTGCTCTACCACCAAAACGGTATTGCCAATGTCGCGCAGGTTTTTCAACGCTTCGATGAGGCGCTGGTTATCGCGTTGGTGCAACCCGATGCTCGGTTCGTCGAGGATATAAGTGATACCCGTGAGTTGGGACCCGATTTGGGTGGCCAACCGGATGCGTTGGCTTTCGCCGCCCGATAAAGTCCGCGCCGGACGGTTGAGGGCCAGGTAATCGAGGCCCACCTGCAACAAAAAGTGCAGGCGAAACCGGATTTCTTTCAGCACTTCTTTGGCGATGGCGCGTTGGCGCTCCGACATGTCATTTTCGATGTTATTGAGGGTGTCGGCCAATTCATTCAGGCCCATTTCACCCAATTCAGCGATGTTGCGGTCGGCAATTTTGAACCAAAGGCTTTCCTGGCGGAGGCGGGTGCCGTGGCATTCGGGGCAGGTCGTGACCGACATAAAGTCTTCGGCCCACTGCCGGATTTTTTCGCTCGAACTTTCGGTGTAATAGCGTTTGAGCATATTCGTCACCCCTTCGGCCGCGAGGTTATAACTCCATTCGTCGCCGCCCCAGTTGACGCTCACTTCGAGGGCTTCGCCGCCGCCGTGCAAAATCACTTTCAGGGCTTCTTCCGGGATTTCGCGGATGGGCGTGCTGAACGAAAATTTGAATTTTTTGGCCAAAGCCCGCAATTGTTTAAACGTCAGGTTGTCGCGCACTTCGCCAAAGGGCACAATCCCGATGTCGTTGATACTTTTACTGTCGTCGGGGATAATGCGTTTGAGATCGGCTTCGTGCACTTCGCCCACGCCTTTGCAATGCGGACACATGCCGTAGGGCGAGTTGAAAGAAAAAGAGTTGGGGGAAGGTTCTTCGTACGAAATACCGGAATCGGGGCACATGAGGCGTTTGGAAAATACGGCCTGCGCGCTGTCTTCGGTATCCAGGGCCACCACCATCATCATGCCGTCGCCGATGCGCATGGCGGTTTTGACACTTTCGGCCAGGCGTTCGCCCCGGTCGTCGCCCACGCGGAGGCGATCCACCACAATTTCGATATCGTGAATTTTATAACGGTCCACCTGCATTTCGGGAACTACTTCGTGTACTTCGCCGTCAATGCGGACTTTGGTGTACCCTTGCTTGCGGATTTGTTCGAACAGTTCGCGGTAATGGCCTTTGCGGGAGCGGACCACGGGGGCAAGCATCATTATTTTTTGGCCTTCGAACCGTTCGGAAATGCTTTCGAGAATTTGTTCTTCGGTGAATTTCACCATTTTTTTTCCCGTTACGTACGAATACGCGTCACCGGCGCGGGCAAACAGCAGCCGCAAAAAGTCGTACACCTCGGTAACGGTGCCCACGGTAGAGCGCGGGTTGCGGCCCGTTGTTTTTTGTTCAATACTGATAACGGGCGAAAGACCGGTAATTTGCTCCACGTCGGGGCGTTCCATTTCGCCAATAAACTGCCGGGCGTAACTCGACAGGGTTTCCATAAAACGGCGTTGTCCTTCGGCGTAAATGGTATCAAACGCCAACGAACTTTTGCCAGAACCGCTCACGCCGGTAATCACCACCAATTGGTTACGCGGAATATCCACGTTGACGTTTTTGAGGTTGTGTACCCGCGCACCCGTGACCGAAATAAAGTCATTGGGGTTGGTTTCTTCCGTCAGGAGAATCGTATCTGTATTGCTCTTTTTATTGGACATTCCTTTTTTTACGTTAAAGCGGCAAAAGGCCGTTTGAGGCCCAATGGGGCATCTAAAACCGCAAAATTACATAAAATGTTTTAAAAACAACAAACAACTTTTTCTAAAATGTTACAGTACTACGCCCAACCCGAAATATGTTTCATCAACCAACCAAACAAAGCCCAGCGTTTGGTGATGTAGGCTTTTTTCTTTTTGGCCTTAATGGCATCCAGAATTTGGCGCGCGGCTTTTTCCACCGGCTGCATCCAAAACACGCGGTCGCCTTTGACCAAATCGGTGCGGACAAAACCGGGGCGAATATCAGTAACGGTAATGGGCTGTTTGCGCGATTTTACGGCCAATTGCAGCCCGTGCAGGTAATTGGACAAAAACGCTTTGGAGGCGTTGTAAGCGGGGTTAAGCCGCCCGCCAATGAGCGACGCAATGGATGAAATGCCCACCAAATGGCCTTTGTTTTGCGCGTAAAATACGTGCATGGCGCGTACGCACAGGTTGGTCGCGCCCACCACATTGGTTTGGATCACGGTGTGTTCAATCGCCCAGTCCAGTTTTTTGTTGATATCGCCCCATCCGGAGTTCACCACGACCAGATCCACGGTGCCCAAATCGGCCACCATTTCGTCAAATGCCCGGTCGGAAGCGGGCAAATCCGTAATATCAAACACCTTGATGCGGTACTGTTCGGGCGCTTCGGCGCGGAGTGCTTCGAGGCGGTCGGCGCGGCGGCCGGTGATGTACGTGGTGTAACCTTCCTTGACCAACAAGCGGGCAAGTTCCATCCCAATCCCGGAAGAGGCACCTATTATTATTGCGTTCATATTTTTTTGATAGATATTTTTTTATTTAAGAATTCCGAGATAAGATTATTGATTTTTGAAGTTTTTGTCGTTGTAGAGCGTTCCGCGACGAGAGGAGTGCATCCCGGAGGTACGGAGTGGATGACATCTCAGAGCGGTGCGGGTTTAGGTCAAAAGACATTTTCCCAAAAGCGCCCCAAACCACTCAAGAACCTAAAAAAACGCTGTGTTTCGACTACCGCTCAACACAAGTGGCTTTGTCATCCAGAAGGGATCTGTGGGATCACAATATCGGACAAAAAGTGCGGAAAGAAAAGTATGATAAAACAACCGTCATGCGTTTGAAGTACGCACGATGTCTGTGATATTTTATGCAAAATCTTACGACAATAGATCCCTTCTGGATGACAAAGCCACTGAGCGGTTTTGATGGTTGTTTCGTAGGCCGGGCCGTATGCTTTTTGATATATGATTGATGATGTATGATAGCAGATATCAGAAGTTTTTTTAAAAAATCGAGTGAATAAACGCACAAGGTTCAGGTGGACTAATCTGCAAAATCTGTAAGATTTGGTAGATTTTATCCGAAAATATGCGCCACCGGCACCGCAACCCCGGTGCGCATGAGTCAAGTGCTACGTCCGTCGGTCTTCCATTCTATCTTTTATCCTAAATCCGAGTCGCTCTGAGATGTCATCCACTCCGTACCTCCGGGATGCACATATCGTCGCGGAACGCTCTACAACGGGCACATCCAAAGTCTAAAGTCTAACGTCTTTTGTCTTCGGTCTTCAATAAATGACCTGCTCCAAAAACAACCCCGATGGCGGCGCGGTCAAACGCGCAGGCTCCTGCGAAGGCTGGTTGAGAAAACGCTCCACGTCGTCGGAGTTGAGGCGGCCACGACCCGTTTCCACCAATACACCCACGATGCGGCGCACCATTTTCCACAAAAAATGCGAACCCGCCACGGTGATATAAATCCGGTCCTGGTCTTCTTTAATTTCCAACCGTTTGAGTTCAACCATCGTGGATTGCCCCGGCTCCGATTGGCTGCCGAACGACTTAAAATCGTGGAAACCCACCAGCACCGAAGCGGCGGTGCGCATGGCTTTGGTATCGAGGGTATCGCGGACCCACCACACGTATTTTTTGGCAAAAGCGTCGCGGCGTTTGGAAATATGGTACACGTACACGCGCTCTTTGGCATCGTAGCGGGCGTGAAACTTGGGGTGCGCTTTTTCTACCTGCAAAATATTAATATCGTGCGAAAGTTCGTCGTTCATGCGCATCCGCATCTGGTCGAGGTTGAGGCGGTGCTCCACCGTGATGTCGAGGTGCGCCACCTGTCGGCGGGCGTGTACCCCCGCGTCGGTGCGACCGGAACCGTAGAGTTCGGCGGGTTTTACGCCAAATACCGTCGTAGCGGCCGCAATTAATTCGCCCTGAACAGAACGGTCTTTGGTTTGTAATTGCCAGCCGGCGTAGCGGCTGCCGTCGTATTCCACAGTAAGTTTATATCGCATGACTGATGTTGTTGGCTAAAGAAAGAAGGGCCGCTTCGTCGTACATGCGGCCCATGAGTTGAATCCCGATGGGCATATTGTTGTCGGAGTGCTGCCCAATGGGGTACGTAACGGCCGGAATACCGCACAGATTGGCCGATACCGTGTAAATATCGGATAAATACATGGCCGTGGGGTCGGCCGATTTTTCGCCAAAACGCCACGCCACGCCGGGCGCAACGGGCAAAATAATGGCGTCGTATTCGCCCAAAATGGCCGCAATACGGTCGCGCAACATGCGGCGCACCTGCTGGGCTTTGGTGTAATAAGCGTCGTAATAACCGCTGCTCAACACAAACGCCCCCAACAAAATGCGCTTTTTAACCTCCGGCGTAAAACCCTCGGAACGCGACTGCAAATACACCGACTCAATATCGGTGGCCTGCGGGGCGCGGTACCCGTAGCGCATCCCGTCGAAACGGCTCAAATTGGACGATGCCTCGGCCGTAGTGAGCACGTAATAAGCGGGAATAACGTAGTCAATGAGGTCAAAAGCCACTTCTTCCAACGTGTGACCTTGTTCCTGCAACTGCGCGAGGTAGTGTTGGGTAACGGTTTTTACCACGGGATCAATACCCGGGTTATCAATGGTGTTGGCCAAATAAGCAATGCGGTATTGTTGGGTTGGCTGAAGCGTCAGGTCCACGGTAGGAACGGGCCGGTCGGTGGCGGTGCTGTCAAATTGGTCCGCCCCGGCGCACACTTCGAGGAACAACGCCACATCGTCGGGATTGTGGGTAATGCAGCCGATTTGGTCAAACGACGAGCCGTAAGCGATCAAACCGTGGCGCGAAACGCGACCATACGACGGCTTAAAACCCCACAAACCACAAAAACCGGCGGGTTGCCGAATGGAGCCACCGGTATCGCTGCCCAGGGCCATTAAACAAGTATCGGCTAAAACGGACACGGCCGCTCCGCCCGACGAACCGCCCGATACCCGCTCCGGGTCCAGCGGGTGCCGAACCGGGCCATACGCCGAGTTTTCGTTGGAGGAACCCATGCCAAATTGGTCGCAGTTGGTGCGCCCGATCATAATGGCTCCTTCGGCGATCATGCGCTCCACGACCGTGGAAGAGTACGGCGACCGGAACCCTTCGAGGACTTTGGCCCCGGCGGTAACGGTGTGGCCTTCGTAACAAATATTGTCTTTGAGGCTCACCACGCAGCCAAAGAGGCGGCCCAATTGACCGGGGTTGTCGCGCAATTGCCGGTCGGTATCATCGGCGCGTTGGCGGGCTTCGTCGGCCCACACTTCCACGTAAGCGTTGAGGGTTTGGGTGGCGGCAATTTGTTCGAGGTAATGCTCAACGAGGGCGCGGCAGGTGGTCACACCCGTGCGCAACGCCGTTTGAATATCGGAAAGAGATTTGAATTTAGGCATTTTCTGCGAATAGGGGGTTGTTGGGGAACGGGCAAAAGTACGGTGTTTTGTGTAGATACGTTTCTGGTGATCGCTATTTTCGCAAATGTCGCTGCCGATGCCCTAACGCACCCGCTCGCCGCTGCCAGCATTTACCTCTGTGCAAACAACCGTTCAAAAAATATACCTTAATTTTGCTTTTTTATGCCATTATAAAAACACTTCGCCATGAATCGAATAGGGTTGTTGCTTTTATTTCTTCAATGCGTCGGCCCGGTGTTGGCCCAGCGTCCGTTTACCCTCACCGATGAGGCGTGGATGGAGGTAACAGATTTCCACATTCTCGAAGACCAAAACTATCCTTTGGAGCGCATTGTATCCGATTCCACGTTGCCATTCCGGCCAACCGATACCATGTGGTCCGATCGGGCGGATGCGTATTGGGTGCGGGTACACGTGTACAACCCCCACGCTTACGCTGCCAAATACATGGCTGGTATATTTCCGCTGCTGGATAATACCCTGTACTATTACGATTACGACCGGCAGGAATGGGTTAGCAACCAGAACGGTTATCTGGTGCCCAGCAGGCAACGGCACAACCGCCGATTGCCGTGTGTTTTGCAGGGGAAAACCACCAATGTTCTGTATTTTTACACTAAAATTGCGACTTTGCGCGAATTTGGCCACCCCATTGTCCCTTCCGTGTTGCTGTACAATGCCCAAATATTTGAAGCCACCGAACAGACGCTGTGGGTATCAACCCTCGTTACCACCCTGATCGTATTGATGTTTTTTGGCTACAATGCCTACGTGTATTACGTTTTTCGGGACAAAACCTACCTGTATTACCTGATCATGCAAATTGGCGGCATGTTGTACATTATTTCCTTTAACAAGTACATCAATGTTTTGATTAAGCCCAAATTCAACGTGCTGTTATACACGGCCGATGGGTTACAATGGACGTACGACTTGAATATAATCGTCAATCGCTTTGCTATCGTGCTCATTTTGGGTGGCATGATACAACTGGCGCGGGTGTACCTCGATACCAAGGCTTTATTGCCCCGGCAAGATAAACTGCTGAAATATCTACTGGTCGTTTTTATTTGGTTTCAGGGGATTGTCTTCGTTGTGATGATTAGTCGCATTGCGTACATTGATCACCTCGTTACGCCCTGGTTTAATGTTTTGGTGGTGGCTATTGTGCTCGCTATTTTGTACACGGCATTGGTCAGTTACCGGCGAAAATACCCGGCGGCGCGTTATTTTTTATTGGCCAATCTTGTTTCGTTGGCCATGATACTGGCGTTGGGGGTGTTTTTTATCCGGTTTCCGACCAAGGCGGGCGGCTCTATTTTCCAAACGGCCAATATCGCCCTCATTGCGCAGGCATTTTGTTTGGCCCTGGCCCTGGTGGAACGGTTTATGTTGTTGCGCGACGAACTCAAACGGAAACAATTAGAAGCGCAGGAATTGCACCACCAAAACGAAAAAATTGCTTCCGAAAACCTGTTGCACAAAATCCAAAATGACCTGCTTCAGGAAAAACTGGATTCCAACCAACGGGAATTGGCCTCCACAACTTTGTACATGTACCAAAAGAACGAATTGTTGTCGGGCCTGAAAAGCCACGTGCATACGCTGCGCAATACAGCCCCAACGAGCGTTAAAAACGTGATTCAAGACCTGGAATCGGTGATTCGGAACAACCTGTACCTCGATGCCGACTGGGAGCGGTTTCGGGTGCATTTTGAAAGGGTGCACCCCAATTTTTTTAAACAACTATTGGCCGAGCACCCGTCGTTAACCCAAAACGAAGTGCGGCTTTGCGCCTATTTCCACCTCAATTTGTCCACCAAAGAAATTGCCGCGCTGCTCAATATTGATCCGGCCAGTGTACGAAAAGCCAAAATGCGCCTGAATAAAAAAATGAATACAGTGCAGATTTAGAAATTTTTCTGTTGATAATCAATTGGTTATAAGCCTGTCCACACTTTGTCCACGCCCGTTTTTTGGTGCGGGGGCCAAGCGGACAACACCTTTGCACATCGTACATATCGAGGGTTTGCCACCGCAACGGGCGAGCCGGAAGGTATTGTAAACGATGGTGTTTTACATCCATTTTTATCAACAACATTATTTTCTAAAAACGCACTGACTTATGAAACTCGTACACAGTATATCTGTTCTGTTACTTACTTCCAATCTGCTTTGGAGCCAGACCCCCATCACCCTGAATTTTTCGGATTTTCCCGTTACGTCGGGCACTTTTACCTACAGTGAAATTTCCGGCAGCAATCCACCCGCACCAACTTTTGGGGCTAACCAGAATTGGGATTACGCCACCTTTACCAGCAGCGACATCGAAATAACAACGTATTGGCCGGAAGTTGACCCGTTTTACACATCGGTAGGGATAGATATTTACCAATCCTTTTTTAAAACATTAAGCCCCACGCTGGCTTTGGGTTTTAACACTTTTTCCGAATTGGATATCAACGAAGAAGGTCTTTCCGAAAAAGGCATTTACGTCGAAGAGCAAAGTTATCCGCTGGGGGCTTTAACCGGGAATAACAGCGATAATATTTCGTTTCCGTTGCAGGGGGCTATTCTCAATGCGCCCCGTCAGGTCATGCAATTCCCGATGACCGCCGGATCAGCGTGGGAAAGCGCAAGCCGGAGAGTCTACAACTTTACCTTAAAAGTGACGGCTTTTGGCCTCAATAATACACCGGGCCAATTGGTCAGCACTTTTATCCGGAAAGACAGCGTGGTGGGTTGGGGAAAATTACGGGTGTACACCCCCGATGGTCCAAGCATCCCTTACGATGTGTTGATGGATCGGATGATCCAGTACAGCGTGGATAGTTTTTTCCTCGGTGGCGCACCGGCACCGCCCGCGTTATTGAATGCCTTTAGCGTGTCACAAGGGCAACAATCCGACGTTCTCCACCAGTATAATTTTTTTCGCGAGGGGAATTTAAGTTTTTTATTGCGCTTCGATTACCGGAGCGACAACACGTTTACGACGCCACAATATGTGTTTGTCAACACCGATAACTTGTCCGTTCCGCCGTCGTCCACGGGTGATCTCGACGTTGCCGCTTACAGCACCATTTTGTTCCCCAATCCGTCCAATGGCCAAGGCATCAATTTATTAATTCAGGGTAAAACAGTGGCGGAGGCGTCGTACACGCTCACCGATTTTAGCGGCAAAACGGTGCAATCGGGCCACGCGCAACCGCTTTCGGGCAATACACTTTCGTTCCAAGTGGCTTCGGAATTACCCGCCGGAACCTATATCCTGAACGTACACGACACCGCGAATCACCTGATTGCCACCGAACCAATCAGCATTCAACGATAAAAGAAACCGATTACACAGCAATACAGTATTAGTAGTTTTTGTTACACGCGCCCTGTTGAGCAACTCAACGGGGCCTTTTTTATGCCCTACGCCGCCGCTTTATTGTATTTATTTCGGTATTCCACGGGGGTAAGGCCGGTCCAACGTTTAAACACATCGCGGAAGGCTTTGGCGTCGGTGTAACCCACGTCGAACATCACTTCGTTGATGTTTTTGCGCGAAGATTCCAAACTGCGTTTAGCGGCTTCCATTTTTACCCGTTGAATGTATTCGATTACGGTATTGTTGGTGGCTTTTTTGAAACGGCGTTCAAAACTGCGGCGGCCCACGGCAAAGCGGTCGGCTAATGTTTCGATGGTTATTTTTTCGGTAAAATGCGTTTCAATAAATTCCTGGGCGGCGCGAATGGCCGCGTCATCGTGTTCTTTTTGACCTTTAAACATCATAAAAGCCGATTGGCTGTCGCGGTCAATGTCAATGGCAAAAAATTTGGCGGCGAGAATGGCCGTGTCGCGGTCGGTGTATTTTTCCACCAAATACAGCAACAAATTCCAATACGACGTTGCGCCGCCGCTGCTGTACATTCCCTGGTCTTCGGTGATAATGGCACCGTCCACGAGTTCCACCGCCGGGAACATGGCGCGAAACTGCGCCGCAAACAGCCAATGCGTAGAACAGCGTTTGCCGTCGAGCAACCCCGTGGCGGCCAGCAAAAAAGCGCCCACGCACAAAGAAGCCACCTCGGCACCTTGGGCGCGTTGCCCGATAATCCATTGGCGCATGGGTTCGTTTTTAGCAATTCCTTCCGAAAAATCGCCGCTCAGGGCCGGTACAATCACCAAATCGGTTTGCGCCACTTCGTCCAACAAAAACCGGGTGTGCACCGAAAATGCGCCTTCGTTCAGTTGCACATCGCGGGTCATGCCCACCAGTTGTACCTCGAACAGCGGCATCCGGCCCGATGCCTGTAAAAACTGATTCACCGCCGTAAACATGTACTGCGGATCGGTGATGGCGGCCAATACCGCGTTTTCGGGAACAAGGATGCTAATCTTTTTCATTGGGCAAAGATAAATCACCGGAATGAAGCGGGCAAATTTACAAAACAAAAAGTTTGTCACAATCGCCCATTGGGTTTGTCGTTTTTGCCACAGTTGCCGTAACTTGGCGCACCATTACCTTTGCAGTCTAAACAAAAAGTTCTAAAACCGAACACATGGTAAAATTACAGTTCTCCACCCACATCATCGCCCCCAAAGAGCGGGTGTGGGATATCCTTTGGAACCCGGAAACGTATCCGGCATGGACAAAGGTTTTCAGCGAAGGATCACAAATGAAAGCCGATTGGCAAGAGGGCGGCAAAGTGTTGTTTGTTGACCAAAGCAACGACGGCATGTCCAGCGAAATTGCCACGCTTATTACCCACCACCGGGTCAGTTTCCGCCACCTTGGTTTTTACAAAAATGGCGTTGAAGACCGGGAAATTGCCCAAAAAGAAGGCTGGGCCGATGCATTGGAAACCTACACGCTCACCGAAAAAGACGGCGGAATCCTTTTAGTGGCCGAAATGGAAACCAAGAATATCCACGCGGATTATTTTGAAAAAACCTTTCCCCATGCGCTCAAATTGGTGAAAGAATTGGCCGAAAAACAATTAATTACCCCGTTTCTGTGGTTCGATGATCAAATGGAAGCCGCTTTACAGCAGTACACCACGGCTTTTGCCAATTCGGCCATTTTGCAGGTGAACCGACAGGGCGATAAGGCTTTTACCGCCAGTTTTTCGTTGGGTGGCCAGAAGTTTTCGGCCATTAACGGCGGGCCATCTTTCCAATTTACGCCCGCTATTTCGTTGTTTGTACAATGCGAAACCGAAGCGGAAGTGGATCATCTTTGGGCAAATTTATCGGAAGGCGGCAAAACCCTGATGTCGTTGCAAGCCTGGCCCTGGAGTGAAAAATACGGCTGGCTCGAAGATCGTTTTGGGGTGTCGTGGCAAATTTCGTTGGGCAAATTGTCCGACGTTGGGCAAAAAATAACCCTGTCCCTTTTGTTTGCAGACGCGCTCAATGGCCAAGCCGAAGCCGCTATGCAACGTTATTTATCCGTCTTCAACAGCAATACCGTGGATGGTATCCTCTACTACGGTCCCGGACAACCCAACACCGAGGGTTTTGTGCAACACGCGCAATTTGCTTTGGCCGGTCAAAAAATGATGATTATGGACGGCGGAACCGGGCATAACTACACCTTTACCGAGGCGTTTTCATTGGTTATTTCCACCGATACCCAAGCGGAAACCGATTATTATTGGGATGAATTGACCCGCGACGGCGGCGCAGAAAGCCAATGCGCGTGGCTCAAAGACCCGTTCGGGGTGTCGTGGCAGGTAGTGCCCAAAGCGTTGTTGCAGTACCTCAGCGACCCCGACGCATCCAAAGTCGGCAACGTGATGCTGGCTATGCTGAAAATGCGCAAAATTGACATCTCTGTTTTACAAAACGCCTATGAAACGGCGGAATAATGTACCCTAAAAATATGAATTTTATTCAAAAACGACATAAATACAACACATTACAATGCCATTTTTAAATGTTTATCTAAATTTTGAAGGCACCGCGGAGAAAGCCTTTACTTTTTACAAATCTATTTTTGGCGGCGAATTTTCCGCCTTTTCGCGCTTCAGTGATATGCCGGGAGAAGCCCCGTTTCCACCGGAGTTTAGCGAACGTATTTTGCACGTATCTTTGCCCGTGGGGGAACATTGCGTGCTCATGGGCAGCGATTGTCCGCCCGATTTTAAAGGCATTGCGGGCAACTTGTTTAACGTAAGTATTTCCATACACGACCGCGAAGAGGCTAGTCGGCTTTTTCACGCATTGAGCGCAGACGGCGAAATAATTATGCCTTTAGAAGATACGTTCTGGAACTCTTATTTTGGGATGGTCCGCGACCAGTTCGGGGTACAATGGATGGTAGATTGCGCGTCGCAATAAGATATATTTGATCACACAAAAAAACAAAACATGACAGCCAATCACACAAAAATTACGGTAAAAACCACCGTTCACGCCAGCCTCGAAAAAGCCTGGGAATGCTTTACGGCCCCCGAACACGTTACCCAATGGAACGCCGCTTCGGATGACTGGCATTGCCCGGCGGCAACCAACGACCTGCGCACCGGCGGTTCGTTCAAGTACACCATGGCCGCCCGCGACGGCAGTGTGTCTTTCGATTTTGAAGGCCAATACACCGAAGTGGTTGACCACCAAAGAATTGCCTACGTACTGGCCGACGACCGCCGCATTGAAGTGCTGTTTGAAGCCGATGGCGATGCCGTGCACATCACCGAAACATTTGACCCGGAGAACGAAAATCCGCCTGAAATGCAAAAAGAAGGTTGGCAGGCCATTTTGGATAATTATAAAAAACACACCAAAACGGTTTAACGTGGCTAAAACCAAAGACCTCCACGATCCGGCTTCGGTAACGGCTTATATCGAACAATTGCCCACCGAACTCCGCCCTTTGGTGGAGGCGGTGCGGCAATATCTTTTGCCCCTGCATCCAGATCTGGGCGAGCAGATTAAATGGAATTCGCCCAGCATTTTTTACACCGGTGCTATGGAGGCATTTGACCCCAAAACCTACCAACGGGATTTGGTGGTCATGCACTTGCGCAAAGGTTACGTGCTGTTGGTGCTGCCTACCGGCGAACGCGTAAAGGATATTTCGCCCATTTTGGAAGGTGCCTACACCGACGGGCGACGCATGGTCACGATTAAAGACTTAAGCGATTTGGAACAAAAACAAGACGAATTAAAAAAGGTCATTTTGGCCTTGATAACGCGTATCAATCCAACCGAATAACGCATGGATACCTCCATTACCACCATTGACGCCTATATCGCCGGTTTCCCGCCCGAGACCCAGGCTTTATTAACGCAAATGCGCACCACCATCCAAAACGCCGCGCCACTGGCTACCGAAACCATTTCGTACGGAATGCCCACTTTCGTGCAGCACGGCGTTTTGGTGCATTTTGCCGCCTTCAAAAACCACATCGGGTTTTACGCCACGCCCACCGGCAACGAAGCCTTTGCTGATGTACTCACCCGCTACAAAGTGGGCAAAGGCTCCATTCAATTCCCCATCGGCGAACCATTGCCCCTCGATTTGGTATCGGAAATGGTCCAGTTTCGGGTTATTCAGAACGAAGAAAACGCCGCTCAAAAGAAAAAGAAATAGCCTGCGGTTAAGTTTTTACGAAAAATAAAAGGCTATTTTTGCGGGTTGAAAAACACCGATAACTATGCCTTCCAATCGTTCCAGCGATGCGCTGTTCCAACTCGTTAAGTCCTTGGGCAAGGCCGAAAAACGCAATTTTAAACTCTTCGTGGGCCGCAACTCGGCTTCCGGGGACCTAAAAATTGCGCAATTATTTGACCTTTTGGACAAAATGCCCGATTACGACGAGGCTAATTTGTTAAAAAAAGGCAGTTCGCTCAAAAAAGAACAATTGCCCAACCTCAAGGCGAATTTGTACAAACAAATTTTGGCCAGCCTCCGGGTTATGCGCGAAGAGGTGAACGTCGAAAACCAACTCCACGAACAACTGGAATACGCCCGCATCCTGTACGACAAGGGCCTGTACCAACAAAGTTTGCGCATGTTGGAGCGCACCCGCGAATTGGCCAAACACTACCACCAAAATTCGTTTTGGCTGCAAGCCTTGGTGTTTGAAAAAAAGATCGAATCGCTGCACATTACCCGCAGTATGCGCCACCGCGCCGAAGAAATTGCCCTCGAAGTGCGCCTCCTCAACGAGCGCCTCGCCATGGTGGGCCGCCTCTCGAACCTCGCCCTGCAACTCTACAGTTGGTATATCCACTACGGACACGCCCGCGACGAAAAAGAAGCCGAAGCCATTCGGGAGTTTTTTACCGCGCAATTGCCCGTGGCGGCGCGCCAATCGGAAGGTTTTTTTGAAAAATTATACCTGTATCAATCCTATTGCTGGTACGCTTTTATCTCCCAGGATTTTCTGATGCATTACCGGTACGCCCGCAAATGGGCCGACCTGTTCGAAACGTACCCGCAAATGCTGCGCATCGAAGCGCCGTATTACGTAAAAGCCATGCACAATTTGTTGCTGGCGCATTTTATGTTGCGCAACCACAAGGGTTTTGTAAGCGATTTGGCCAAGTTTGAAACCTTTGCGGCCTCGGAAGACGGGAAATTTAACGAAAACATTCGCGCCCAAACGGTCATTTACGTGTATATCGCCAAACTCAACGGTTATTTTTTGGCCGGTGACTTTGCCGGGGGCATCGCCATTGTGCCCGAATTGGAAAAAATGCTCGATACCTATTCGCTGCAAACCGACCGCCACCGCGAATTGGTGTTTTATTACAAAATTGCCTGCCTCTACTTTGGCAACGGCGATTTTAAAAATACCATTGATTACCTCCACCGCATTATCCATTGGAAAGTGGACCTGCGCAACGACCTCCAATGCTACGCCCGGCTGTTGCACCTGATTTCGCACTACGAACTGGGCAATTATTCCATTTTGGAGCACTTGATTAAATCGGTATACCGCTTTATGGCCAAAATGGAGCACCTGAGTGTGGTGGAAGAAGAAATTTTCCGGTTCATCCGAAAGTCGTTTGGACTCACCAACAATACCCAAATCAAAGCGGCGCTCAGTGCCCTGTTGGAACGCTTGCGCCGCTATGAGAAAAGCCCCTACGAGGGCCGTTCGTTTATGTACCTGGATGTGATTGGCTGGCTCGAAAGTAAAGTGTCTGGCCAGCACCTGAACGAGGTCATCAGCCGCCGGATGCGCCGGTGAGCGGGGCAGCCACGAGGGCGGTCCCTACGTCACGGGGCAGCCACAAGGGCGGCGCCCCTACTGCATTTTGTCGCCGCGTAAGGCCCGGAACCGTTTTCGGGCATCCACGGCAAATACACTGCCCGAATAATCCATAAAAATGCGCTCGTACAAATTTTGCGCTTTGTCGGGGGCATTCAGGCGGGTTTCGTACAAACGGGCCAGGGCGTACAACGAATTATCCGCCCGGATATCTTCTTTAAAATCGTCGGCCACTTTTTGGTACAAAGCGGCGGCGCGCACAAAATCGCCGCGTTTTTCGGCAATTTGCGCCTGCAAATAATAAATATCGTCTTGCAAAGAGTGTTCCGGGAAATTCCGGCGCAGGGTATCGAGGCGCGCAATGGCTTCGTCGAAGCGGTTTTGGAACACCAATAATTCAGCACTGGCGTACAGGGTGATAGCGTCGGCGGTGGTATCAAGGTTGAGGTTGTCCATGATAAACACGGACAAATCGAGCGCATCATTGGAAATAAGTTTGGACGTAGACGATTTCAGAACGTCAAATTGCGCCTGCGCCCATTGGAAATCGCCGTGGTAATACGCGAGTTTGGCGTTTTTAAAACGCGCTTCCTGGCCCAAAATTTCTTCTTTAAAACCCTTGTCCACCTGCGAATACAACAGGGTGCTTTCCCAGCGTTCACCGCTAATGAGGTAATAATCGGCCAAATTGAGTTTGGCGCGGGCCTGTTCATCCCGTTGGATTCCGGGTGCTTTGGTCAGGCTGTCGAGCCATTTGATGGCCACCGGCAAATCGTTGATGTACAGGGCTTCCAGTTCGGCCAGTTCCAGCACCAGCGACGCCGTTTGGCGGTTCATACCGTACGAATTGATAAACCCTTTGTAATCGTTTTCGAGGGTGCGCAACTCCTCGGTGGTGTACGACAAGCCCTTGGTGATTTTGTTGCGGCGGTTGATCATTGCGCCCTGTTTGGACGGGAAAAAATACGGGTTTTGCTGGCCTTTTTCCTGGGTAATGTACTCGTATGCGCTAATGGCGGCGTCGTAATCGCCCGCTTCCGAAGCGTCTTGGGCCATTTGGTAAATGCGTTGTCCGCTTTCGTTGAGGCGGGCATCGAGGGCTTTTAGTTGGCGGAGCGCGTTTTTAAAATCTTTGCGCTGCATAAACGACCAAGCCAGCACTTCGATGTATTCGGGGCGTTCGTCGGCCTGAATCCGGGTGT
Source organism: Chitinophagales bacterium (assembly GCA_013298845.1). Classification (GTDB taxonomy): domain Bacteria; phylum Bacteroidota; class Bacteroidia; order Chitinophagales; family Saprospiraceae; genus M3007. The sequence goes on along the minus strand of JAAFJN010000001.1, from coordinate 7,341 downwards.
ACAATTGCGATTGCAACTCCGGGAAATCGTCGGGACCTAAGTAGCGGGACAGGTAAATGGTAATGGTTTGTACGCTGTTAAAATTATCCGACGACAAACTATTGAGGTATTGCTCAATCATTTTGGCCGGTTCGCCCTTGCGGCGGTACAATTCGCCGAGGTTAAAGGAGAAAATATTTTTATCCTTCAACATATCGCCGCCGCGTTCGTAGGTGCGGATGGCGAGGTCGTATTTGTTGGTATTGGTAAACTGCATGGCGAGGCGATTAATGGAATTATAATCGGGCGACATGATCTGAATGGCTTTTTCGTATTGGGTCTTCGCCTCGTCCTGTTTGCCCTGCCGGTCGAGCAATGAACCGTATTGCACGTAAAAATTACCGGTGTTGGGGCTTTTTTTGATGTATTTTTTGAGGACTTTTTCGCATTCGTCGTATTGCTCCAGGTTAATGAGCGATTCGATATAGCGGTTAAAAGCAAATTCATTGGTGTAATTGGCCTCGACAATTTGGCCAAAAAGACTGGCGGCTTTTTCGTATTCGCCGTTCATATAATACTGGTTGGCCAGGTTGAGGTCCTGTGCCCCGGCGGCTACGGAGAGGGTAAGAAAGAAAGCCGTTATGATTTGTTGAATGTATCGCATGTTGCTTCAAAAAATTAATGCTGTGCAAAGGTCGTTTTATTTGACCATAAACGCGTAATGAAGTTGCAAAGTTGTGGGGAGGGGGATGTACACTCTTAAACATGTTTATAACTATGAAACCAAAGCACTCAACATGAATTCAACTAGTTTTTTATCTCGTCCATCTGGAAGCATAGGCTGAATTTCTTTTAATTTACTTAGAAAAGTCGAATTTAATGGTGATGGAAGCCATTTGTTATAAAGGTTTAAGTCGTAGCGATTAGGAGTACCATCCTCATCAATAAACATAGCAAACTGTTTAGCTAATGATATAACACATTTACCATTCTCTAGTATTCGTCCAATGCTCTGGACGTACAAATCAGGTTTGTGTTCAACAAAGTAATTCATCGCAATATCAATTCCGTAGTAAGGTTTCTCCCATACATTAGTACTCGTAAGGTGAGAAAACCAATCATCATGAAATTTTTGTTGGCGTTGTTCTAATTTTAATCTATTTTCCGAAATAAACTTGCTAAAATCCTTGCTAAGGACTAGTCTTTTTTCATGAATATCCTCCAGGAGCCAATAAGTGAATACATAGCGAGAAAGGCTCATTTTTGATGGTGGGCTGCATAAAGATTCAATATAGGCACTGCCCAGATTGAATAGATCTTTGGACAAATCAACAGCCTTGCTGACTGCTTGAAATGCGTGTACACCACAGTTTCGAAGTAAAAAATCATCATCTAAAATTTCAAAAATGGAATTAAATACACTGTGGTAGTCGGTTTTATCCAATTCAATGTAGTCCGACAAGTTAGCCATTTTCACAAAAAAATCTTTCAGACGCTCTCCGTCAGCGATATTTCTTAGAATGCCGATTTTATTTTTTGATGTAAGATATTCTGTGAATTCTATTTCTGAAATATCAAAACTACTGATTTGAAGTGCAAAATATCTTTCAACATAAGCAAAGTCTGCAAACCGTTTCGGTACGGATGAATTAGATATGCCATTTTTTGAGGGCAACAGTATATTAATTATTGGTTGCGTTTTACCAAATCCATCAATTTGCGGCTGCTCTCCCCAGCTAGTCTGATATGATGTACGCCTAGCAAGCATCTGCTGAAGAAGTCGGTCGTATCCATGATTATCAAATATTCTAATAGTTTCAACTAAGAGAAAATCAATGATGTTCACTTCATGATGGATTGCAGGTGCAGTGAAGGAAAAAGCGTTAGTAAATCGGTAAATATCTCTCAATCCTCTGAAAAACGTGCGCAGTTCCGCTCGTTTCCAAATGCTATTCAATTCATTTACATCAATAGGTATTTGGTTTTCTTTAAGTACTTTTGATACTTCCGTAACGAATATTTCTTGTGTTTTTTCGACTAATATTTCAGGTATTTTAAAATCAATCTGAACTATTTTTTCTAAGTAACGGCTACTATTAGAACCATACTGGTGTTGCAAAGCGTGTTCAACAATAACTCTATCATACGCAACTACAAACACAGTATTTTTAAAATTAGTATTGAGTTTTATTAGGCGAAACATTTCGATTGTTTCGGTTGGGGTAAGGCGATCTAAATCATCAATAAATATGAATAAACGATGCTCTGATTTGGTTAAAAGAGTATCAATCTTAATTTTGAGATCTTTCAAGGACTCAACATCTTCTTTTATCACTTTTTCAATAAAATCCTTGATTTCCTCTCCGTGCTTAGGTATATACTTAAGAAATTGAATGTACTTTAACTTGTCTTTTGCCCACTTCTGAAAGGCGGTTTCAGATTTAAAGTGATTACTGAGTAAGATAAGTAATCCTTCTAAAAATGACCGTTGAAGTTCTTCCTGACCAGAAAACATCCAAGGGTTGAAAGTATGCGTCAGATACTCTATTTTATTGTGCTCGGAATGTTCTGCGATAGCACTCTGTAAAAAGGATAATAAAGTGGTCTTTCCGCTTCCCCATGCTCCATTTAGTCCTAATACAACACTTTCATGATTGTTAGAAAATCCCGTCACAATTCGCTTGGCAATTTGGCTTGCAAATGGTTTACGATTTAGTAAATCTTCCTGACTGGGAGTATCTGTATGTATCTGCATTTTCTTAGTTTTTCATGTTTTTGTGAGGCGCCAAAAACGCCTATGCGTACCACACGCCTCCAGGCGTTCGCGGATAAAAATCAATTGCTCACGGACGATAATACCGCCTATATTAGACTACGTATTTCAGTCGCCCACTATTTTCAAGAACTTGTCTTTTTGTAAATAATTACCGTAAAAACGCCAGTTTCCGCTAAATGAAACACCGGCTCCGGGTTGCCATTCTCGGATAAGAGGGCTTTCGCACGTCGAACGCCGTAACCAAAACGATTCACAAATCCCAATACTTTAAGAGCCTCGGCAATCGTAGGATTGCGATAAGCATTTACATTCGGAAAATTACCCGTATTACTTTCCCCAAATAATCCGCCGGGGTTGTGAATTTCAATGCGGTCGCTAAAAACATAAAAGCGAATAGGCGAATTAGATGCATAGTCCCGGTGCATCATTGCATTCATTAGCAATTCTCGCACTGCCCATTCCGAATAATCCGGCACCAATTTTTCCTGAAACCCCGAATAATGGATGAGTTTAGTGGTGTTTATTGATTTTATACGCAATTCTACGGCCTTAATCATCGTGACCAAATCACCGGAAATTTCCGCCTGATCCACTGGTATGTCTGTAATGCTGTTACCGGGAAATTGAAGAAATTGAATGTAGTTTCCTGGTAAAAAATACCGACTGTTGTTGCCAAACAGTATCAAACCCGCATAAGTGGGGCAGTGTGTCATTATATTGTAGAAACGCAAAGAAGCCAGTTGCAACTCGGTTTCTCGGTGATTTTCCTCAATAATCTCCGGAGCAATTGCTTGCTGCCGATAGGCATCAAACGCAATAAGTGATAAATCCTTTAAATGAGCCTCTGTACAGGGCATGTTATCAAATGTTTTTGCCAATACTGACCGGCGCTCGGTTAATATACGTTCTTCGTGTTCGTTTGCTATTGCCCTTCGTGGACCTACTCGAATAAACACATTACCATTGTAACGCACTGGAGGTAATACCGATGGCTGAACGGTAACAACAGCCACATCACCACCCGGTAACGAAATCTTTTCTACCGTCATTGCCGGTTGTGGCAATATCTGCCCATCTGAACGCACGGAGGCGAGGTATTGTAAATCCTGATCGGTGATAGTTGAGCCATTTAATGTATTATCGTCTTTCACTCCTATCAGCAAATAACCGGGTAGATTATGACGAGGCATATCGTTGGCAAACGCACAAATGGCTTCCGCAAATTTTTTGTAGTCTCGCGTCGAAATGGTTTTTTCAATCCTATCCGACTCCGTTTTGCTAATAAGTTCCTCAAGTTCTTGCTGTGTCATGATATCCCTATTTTGTTGCAAAAGTAGCGCTTTTTTCTGATATTTTAGGTTTGATGTTATAAGTTACTTCACCCCCAAATCTCCTTCGCCTGCGCGTACCACATCCGCCGCGCATCCAGGCGTTCGCGGATAAAACCCGCCAATTCACTTTCGGGAATGGCCGCCAGCAGGGGCCGGTGGGCGCGTTCGGGCAAGAGCCGTTCCACCAGTACTTCTATCGGCGGATTGAGCCAAATGGTGTGCCCGTGGGCGTTCATCCAGGCCATATTGTCAAAAAAACAGGGGGCACCGCCGCCCGTGGCTACAATTGCCGGTTCGGATAGATCGGCCATTTGGTGCAGACAGGTGCGTTCCATTTCGCGAAAACCGATTTCGCCGTGTTGCGCAAAAATGGCGGGAATATCCATGCCCGCGTGGGCCTCGATGACCGCATCCAAATCAACGAACCGACGGCCCCGGACTTCGGCCAAACGGCGACCCGTGTACGATTTGCCCGATCCCATAAACCCCACCAAAAAAATTATTTTTTCGTCCATTGCTCCGGCAAATGCGCGTTAAAACAAGCGGCAGCGGTAAGTCCACCTTTGCGGGCAATTTGAAGACCGTATTGCACGTGTTCCAAACCATCCAGACTGTGCGCATCGGGGTTGATGCTGATGGGAATACCGAGGTCCATCGCGCGCGGAATCAGGGTGTAATCAATGTCCAGGCGGTAAGGGTGCGCGTTGAGTTCAATGGCGACGTTGCAACGTTGGCAGGCGTCGAACACCGCGTCCCAGTCGAGCGGATACCCTTCGCGGCTGAGCAATAACCGGCCCGTCGGGTGGCCCAAAATGGTGGTGTACGGGTTTTCGATGGCCCGCACCACGCGTTCGGTGGCTTTTTCGATGCTCATTTTGAGGTTCGAGTGCACCGAGGCAATCACAAAATCGAAGCGGGCAAGCAGGGCATCGTCGTAGTCGAGGTTGCCATCGTTCAAAATATCACTTTCGATCCCTTTGAGAATTTTGAACGACCCCATTTTTTCGTTGAGTTGGTCAATGGCGTCCCATTGGGCCAAAAGGCGGTCGGGTTGCAGCCCGTTGGCGTAAAAAGCCGATTTACTGTGGTCGGTAATGCCAATGTACCGGTAACCGAGGTCGCGTGCCCGTTCGCACATCTGTTCGAGGGAGTGGAGGCCGTCGCTCCAGGTCGTGTGTACGTGCAAAACACCCACCAAATCTTCGGCGGTAACGAGGGAAGGCAACTGGTCTTTTTGCGCCCATGCCAACGCTTGCGGATGGTCGCGCAATTCGGGCACCACGTAGGGCAACCGCGCTTTTTCAAATACCTCCTGCTCCGTGCGCAACGATTTGAACGAAACGCCGGGTTGCGCCGCCACAAATGCCTCGATAAACGGCGCGGGGCCGGCATATTGGAACAATTTGGAGCCAAACTCTTCGGCCAGACATTTGTACAGGGTAATGGGCGTATTGTCTTTGGTCAAAGCCTGATAAACGGGTGTATTTTCGACATCTAAACGCAGGTTTTCGGTGGAAAAAGCGGCGGAAAGTTCGCCGTTGTAACCCACCAAAATTTCCACGGCGGCCACCACGGGATTTTTGCGGCGCAGTTCGCCCACGGGGGCCACAAAAGCACCGGGCAGGGCCTGCGCAATGATTTGACACACTTCTTCGGCAATGGCGGCAGCGGCATCGCAATGGAGTTTACCCTTGCTGCGCTGGTAATATTCGAGGCGGTTGCGCAGGTCTTGCTGGGTTTTTAGGCCAAAACCCTTGTACTCCACGAGGCGGTTTTCGTTGCAGGCGTACCACAATTCCCCAATACTTTCGATGCCCATTTCCTGCCATACGGCGCGCACTTTTTTGGGGCCAAAGCCATTAATATCGAGCATTTCGACCACACCGGGCGGGGTTTTGGCGCGGGCTTCTTCCAAGGCTTGCATGGTGCCGCTGTCGAGCAATTCCCGGATGCGGCCGCTGATCGCCGGGCCAATTCCTTTGATGGTTTTGATCTCGCTGTCGGGTAATTCGCTGAGCGGACTATCCAGTTTGCGCAACGTAATATAGGCGTTTCGGTACGATTTTATTTTAAACTCGTTCTCCTCGTGCAATTCGAGCAGGTTGGCTAATTCATCAAAAGCATTGGCAATTTGCTTATTGGTCATGTATAAAATGGGTTTGGATGTTAATAATGTCGGCCGGCTTTCCAGATTCGGGTGCCTATTTTAAGCCGAAGGGGTTTGGGCGATACAATTTCGAGGTGTTCGCCCTGCGCCAGCAGCAGTTTTTCCAATTCAGCATCTAGAACAACTTCAATGGAGAAGAGGTGGCGTTGGTCAATCCGAACGCTGACTAATTGTTGGCTGGGGTGCAACGGATTTTGTTGGTAATGTTCCACCAAAGGCGCGTCCACGTAAAATTCCACGACCGTTTTGGGGCCGTTTTCGGTCAATGCAACACTTGGGGCGGGAACCGAAGGCGAGGGCGAAGTTGAGGCGATTCCACGGGCTTTGTTGCGCAATTGCTGCACCCATTGTTGGGCTTCTTCAAAATGCGCGTAGGCTTCAAACTGGGCCAAAATATCGGCAATTTGTTCAATTTCGCGGCAATCGTGCGCCGTGAGCGGATTTTTTACAAGGCTAAATTCGGGATTGGCGTAGGTGTAATATTTTTTATCCACCACCACAATCGGCGCGTTGTAGCCCTGTTCCGCCGAACGCATCAGTTCCAGATCCATTTGCAAGGCCCGCCGACTGATGGGTTTGTTGTCGCGGTCGCCCGCCGCGTGCAGGGCCTGACCACAAGCCTCCATCAAATCCGCGAGGGTCCATTTGCGGGAGCGGTCGGATAGGCAGGCATCAATGGTTTTATAGCGGATCAGTGCGGAGTGAAGCATACCGTAAAACGTTTTATGGTCAACCGTACCCCGAAACAACATCGGTGTAAGGTCTTCTAACGGCAAAAATACGTCGGGGATCGGTATCGCAAAATTAATCGGGGCAAATACCCGTCGCAATCCGGTCGGCACCGTTCAGGTCTTTTAGGAGTTGGGTGCGCCGAAACCCCGCCGCGTTCAACAGCGCCAACACTTCCGGGGCGTTAAACTCGTTGCATTCAAAGCAAAGCATCCCGTCGGGGGCGAGGTGTTGTTGGGCAAAAGTCGCAATTTTTCGATAAAACAACAACGCATCGTCGTCGTCCACAAAAAGCGCCAATTCGGGTTCGTGGGCCAAAACGTGTTCGGGCATAACGGCCGCTTCGTGCCGGGGAATAT